>PXRT01000011.1 GCA_003020925.1 Halobacteriales archaeon QS_6_64_34
TCCCGGTGGCTGGCTTCGGGAAGGCGGGCGACGTAAGCACCGCAGGCCGAAGGCCGAGGAGCGCAGCGAGCCCCCCGACCGAAGCCAGCCGGGGCTTTCTATCTGTTGACAGTCTAAACACCACCCCGTCACACCGGCTACCCTACAACAACGCTAGCGTCCCGCCGGCCAGCCCCAGCGTCACGAGCAGGCGGCCGGCGCTGCCGACGAAGGTGGCCCCGCCAAAGCGCAGATAGTCCTCTTCGAGGACGGTGAAGGCGTAAATCGAGAGCGTATCTGGGAAGAAAGGGACACACAGGGCCAGCGCGAGCCCGACGTAGCCGTACTGTCTCGCTATCTGGATGGTCTTTTTTTCGGACCACTCGATGATGTCGAACCGTGAGGCCTTGATTCGGCGCACAAGCGGGCCATACTCCTTTGCCTCCTGACCGATGTGGAACGCAAAGAGGCTCCCCAGCGCTTTGCCGAAGGCGCTGAACAGGATAATGGCCACGAGGTTGCCGTTCGTCGACAGCCCCAGCCTAAGCGTGCCGGCCGGGACGAGGACGAGTTCGCTGGGAAGGGGCAGTATGAAGGCGATGAGAAAGGAGTAGACGGCGATGATGGCCAGTCCCGTCGGTCCGGTGGCGGTACAGACGGCCTGTTCGAGGATAGCGAACGAGCCGCCGGCGGTCCCACACTCGCTCAGGAGCGCCACCGGCAACGGAAAGGGGAGGGCCAAACTCACACCAGCCGATAGCAAATAGCGGGTGGTAAAGTTTGATATTTTCAGTTGAGAGAGCTACTGAGATGGTAGTTCACTGACTCTCGAGTGAGGAGAAGCCACGCTTTCAGTACCAGTCCAAATCGGCCACGAACGACCGCAGCATCGACCGGGTGACGTGGGGCATACAGACCACCCGCATCTCGCCGGCGCCGGTCTTGGAGACGCGCCAGCCCCGCTCGCGAAGTTCGTCGGTCATCGGCACCGAGAGGTCGGTAGCGACGAGCGGGAGTTCGGGGCCGACCACGTCGTGGCCCCGGGCCCGGAGCTGGGCGGCAAGCCACTCGGCGTTGTCCATCGAGCGCTCGTACTGCTCGCGGTAGCCCGCCGGCCAGAGCTCCTCCATCGCGGCCACCGCCGAGGCGACGCCGGCGCCCGAGCGGGTGCCGGTGAGCGTGAGCTGGCTGGCCGACTCCAGATAGGGCGTCTGGACGGCCAGCTCGTCCAGCAGCCCGTCCTCGCGGGCGAGCAACCCGCCGGCTGGAACGGCGGCCTGGCCGACCTTGTGCGGGTCGATGGTCATCGTGTCGACGGCGGCGTGGTCGAACTGCCAGTCGTGGTCGGTAAAGGGGAGATAGAAGCCGCCCCAGGCGGCGTCGACGTGACAGAGCGCGTCGGCGTCGCCTGCGAGGTCGGCGATGGCCGGAATCGGGTCGACGAAGCCGTACTCCGTCGAGCCGGCGACGCCGACGACACAGACGGTGTCCGCGTCGACGAGTTCGGCCATCGCCTCGGTGTCGGCCCGGTAGTCGTTGGCGGGCGCGGTCCGGAGTTCGAGGCCCAGAACGTCCGCCGCTTTTGTAAACGAAAAGTGGGCGTGGACCGGCGCGACGACGTTTGGGTCGTCGGTGTCGGCCCGGTTGCGAGCGATGCGGAGCGCCTGGATGTTGGCCTCGGTGCCGCCGGAGGCGATGTAGCCCGCCGGGTTGGCCAGCCCCGTGAGTTCGCCCAGCGCGTCGATAGCTTTGCCTTCGAGGTCGGCGACGGTCTCGTAGGTGCCGGGGTCGCCGGGGTTCGTCGCCAGGAATCGCTCGGCCGCCTGCCGAGCCACCGGGTGGGGGACGGTGCACATCGAGGAGAGCACCCGTTCGAACTCCTGTGGCTCGGCCCGCTGTAGCATTCCTGTCAGACACGTGTTGGTCGACCGGTTTAGCCGTTGTGTTGTTGGGAGCGGCGGAGTCCGTCGAAGGCGTTCTTCAGCGCCTCGGTCGTCCCGTGGTCCCAGGACTCCCAGTTGTCGTCGGCGACCCAACGGAACTGCACCCGTCGGTCGCTATCGACCAGAAAGAGCGCCCGGCGGACCCCCGACTCGCTCCCGGCGTCGTAGACGCCGTAGGCCTTCGAGACCTCGAACTGCGTATCCGAGAGCAGCGGAAAGGTCAGCCCCTTCTGGCGGCTGTACTCCCGGTGGGAGTAGACGTAGTCCGGAGAAATACCGAACATCGAGACGTTCTCCTCGAACTGGAAGAGACCGATATCGTCCAGGTCACACATCTGGTCCGAACAGACCGGCGAGAAGTCGTTCATGTAAAACGAGAGGATAACGTAGCCGTCGGCCGTGTACTCCGAGAGCGCGTACTGGGTGAGCATCTGCCCGTCGGTCCCCCGTAGCGTGAAATCCGGAGCCTCATCACCGACATCTACCATCGTGGTATACTATACCACGAACGGGAAGATGAATTACTACCCAAAACAGTTGGGTGTTACCGGACCGACTCCAGCAGCAGCCGCTGTTCGACCCGCTTGACCTCGTGTTGAACGTCACGGACGGCGTCGATGTTCGCCGAGATGGAGCTGACGCCCTCGTCGACGAGGAACTGCACCATCTCCGGTTTCGAGGCGGCTTGCCCGCAGATGCTGGTCGCGACGTCGTGTGCCCTGCAGGTCGCGATGACCGTGCTCATCAGCTCCAGCACGGCGGGGTGGAGTTCCTCGAAGCGGTCCGCGACGGTCGTGTTGTTGCGGTCGACCGCGAGCGTGTACTGAGTCAGGTCGTTCGTCCCGAAGGAGGCGAAGTCGATACCCGCAGTACAGAGCTGTTCGATACCGAGCGCGCTCGCGGGCGTCTCGACCATCACGCCCCAGTCCCGTTTCTCGGGGTCGATACCGGCCTCCCGCATGAGCGACTTCGCCCGGAGCACGTCTTCGGCGTCCGTGACGAGTGGCAACATGAGTTCGACGTTGTCATAGCCAAGTTCGTACAGCCGGGCGAAGGCGCGCAGTTCGAGTTCGAACTCGTCGGGTCGGTCGAGCGACCGTCGAATCCCCCGGTAGCCAAGCATCGGGTTGTGCTCGGCCGGCTCGTCCTCGCCGCCCTGGAGCTGGCGGAACTCGTCGGAGGGCGCATCGAGGGTGCGGACCCGCACCGGCCGGGGGTAGAAGGCCTCGGCCACGCTGTGGACCCCCTCGACGATTTCGTCGACGTAGGCGCGCTCGCCGTGGTCGGCGACGTATCTCGTGGGGGTCTTGTCCGTCGAGAGTATCATGTGCTCGATGCGCAACAGCCCTACGCCGTCGGCGCCGGTCGCCCCAGCCCGCTGGGCCGCCTCCGGGATGGAGACGTTGACCTTCACCTCGGTGCCGGTCATCGGCTTAACCGGGCTGTGGCCCTGGTCCGTCGGCGCGGACGCGGTGTCTGTTGTCCCTGTGCCAGCGGCCCCGGCCGACGCCGCGTCGTCGCGCTCGGTCGACTCGCTCTCGCCGACCTGGACGGTCCCCATCGCGCCGTCGATGGTGACCGTCTGTCCGTCCCGGAGCCACACGGTGGCGTCGTCGGTACCGACCACGGCCGGCACCCCGAGTTCGCGGGAGACGATGGCGGCGTGGCTCGTCATCCCGCCTTGGTCGGTGACCAGCCCCGTGGCGCGCTTCATCGCGGGCACCATGTCGGGGGTGGTCATCTCCGTGACGATGATGTCGCCCTGCTCGACCTTGTCGAGGTTGTCTAGCTTGTCGATGACACGAACGGTGCCACTCGCTTTGCCGGGACTGGAGCCGATACCCGAAAGCCGGACAGGCGCCGTCTGGCTCTCCATCGCGCCCCCGTCGGCCGTCGCGCCGGCGCCGACAGCGGGCTCGGCCGCGTCGTCGATGGTCGTGATGGGCCGGGACTGCAGCAAATACAGTTCGTCGTCGCATATGGCCCACTCGACGTCCTGCGGGCAGTCGTAATGGGCCTCGACGCGCTCGCCCATCCCGAGTAGCCGCCGGATTTCGGACTCGTCGAGCACCTGCGCGGTACGCTTGTCGTCGGGGACCGAGCGCTCGACGGTCCGTCCGTCCTCGCCGCGGACGCACATCACCCGCTTCTCGGCGACCGTAACGTCCTGTATCTCGCCGCTCTCGCGGTCGATGACGTAGTTGTCAGGGGAGACGGTGCCGGAGACCACGGCCTCCCCCAGCCCCCAGGCGGCCTCGGCGATGGCGGTCGGCGCGCCCGTCGAGGGGTGGCTGGTGAAGAGCACGCCGGATTTCTCGGCGTCGACCATCTCCTGGACGACCACGGCGATGTCGACGGCGTCGTGGGCGAACCCGTTCTCGTTGCGGTAGTAGATGGCCCGCTGAGTGAACAGCGACGCCCAGCACTCCCTGACCCGGTCGAGCAGGTCCGCTCGCTCGACGTTGAGATAGGTGTCCTGCTGGCCGGCAAAGGAGGCGTCTGGGAGGTCCTCGGCCGTCGCCGAGGACCGGACGGCGACGGCGCCGTCGCCCATCTCGTCGTACGCCGACAGGACGTCCTCGCGTACCGCCGGTGGGAACTCCGTTTCGAGAATCAGGTCCTGGGCGCGCTCGGCCGCCCCCGCCAGCGCCGCCGAATCGTCGCTGTCGACGTCGACCGCTGCGGACAGCTCCGCCTCGATACCGGTGTCCTCGATGAACGACCGGTACGTCCCAGCAGACACCACGAACGCCGACGGGACCGGCAGCCCCGCGCCGGCCAGTTCTCCGAGGGACGCTGCCTTGCCGCCGACCCGGTCGAGGTCGTCGGCACCGATGTCCGCGAGCCACAGTGTGTGCATGAACTCGCTTTATCTTTCATTAACGACCATTAAGTTTATTTCGGTCTACCGTCGGTAGCGCGGCGCTAGATTTCGATGATGTCGTCGTCTTCGTCGGCATCGGGGACGGTCATCGACCCGTCCATCGTCGTCACCGCTCGCCCGCCGACCCACGCCTCAAGCCCGTCGGTGTCGACCCTGACCGTGCCGGGCCTATCGAGGAAGTGGCCCCCCTCGACGACGACCTGGTCGACCGTGTTGTCGAGGGCGCCCTCGCTGCGGACGTACGCCCCACAGGCGCCCGCAGCGGTGCCGGTGACGAGGTCCTCGGTGACGCCACGGGACGGCGCGAAACCCCGGCCGTGCAGCGTCGCCTCGCCGCCGATGGTGTCGAAGGTGAACGCGTACAGCCCCACGGCGTCGACCCGCTCGCAGAGGTCCTGAACCGCCGGCAGGTCCGGGTCGACGCGGCTGAGATGCTCGAAGTAGTTGACCGGCACCACCAGCCACGGTTCGCCCGTGTCGGTGACGGCCATCGGCAGGTCCGCGCCCACGTCACGCAGCGTCGCCGCGTCGATACCCAGCGCGTCGGCCACCTCGTCGTACTCGGGCGAGACCGTCTCGATACGCGCCTCGCCCTGCTCGAGCCAGACGGTCCCGTCGGGCTTGACCTCGACGTCGCGGGTCCGTCCGATGGTCTCCATCTCGTACTCGCCCGCTTCAAGCCCGCCGCGCTCGAACAGCGCCGCGAACGCGGCAACGGTCGCGTGGTCGCTCCGGTCGCGTTCGGCCGTCGGCGAGAAAAACCGAAGCCGCCGGTCGGCCCGGTCGCTCTCACAGACGAAGGCCGTCGTGCTCGCGCCCAGTTCTCCCGCGATTGCCGCCAGCTGGTCGTCGCTCAGTCCGTCGGCGTCCCGCACGACCCCCGCCGGGGTCCCCGCCATCGGCTCGGCGGTGAAGGCGTCGACCAGCAACACGTCCCGTGTGTCCATGACCCCCTGTTGTGCCAGCCCCCGGTTAACAGTTGCTGGAGCATGCCGTCCGACACGGGCCGGCGTTCGTCGGCGAGCACATAGACGAGTGGACGTGGGTCGTCTACCCGTGGAACTTCATCGAGGACATGCTCAGTTCCGGTCGTCCGAGGGACCGGGCTGTTCGCCATGGAGGGCGAACCACTCCCGCAGTGGGCCGCGAATCCCGTCGACGGTGACGGTCACGTCGCCGTTGAAGCGCCACTTCGCTCGCGGGGAGTCCTCGCCGAAGTAGATGGGGACGTCGACTTCGAGGTCCTCGATGGCGATGTCCAGCGAGTCATCGCGGTCGACGGTCTCGTCGAGGAGCCGTTCGACAGCGGCCTGGAGTTCGTCGAAGTCCGGTTCCGGCATCCCCGTGCTCTGGCTCATACAGTCCGGTAACGGCTCCACGTATCTCTTTGTTTCCCCCGACCCCTGGAGTGTTCACCCCCGACGAGGCGTGGTCCATCCAGTCGGTCGAGCGCGTCGGCGGCGCCGTCGTCTTCTTCAGCTAGACGGTGATGACGATAGGGACCGGGACGAAACAGAGCGCGCCCAGCACGAGCGTCAGGACGCCGAGGGCCCATCGGCCGGGACCCAGAGGCGTCTCCGCAAGCGGCGTCGCCGTGCCCGCACGGGAGAACACCAGCGCGATGAGCCCCCAGAAGCCCCACAGCGGCGCGCCCCGGCCGCCCTCGAAGGCAAACAGGTAGCCCGCCAGCCCGAAGAGGAACACCGGCACGACGAGCTGGACGGCGTCCATACGCTCGCCGACCAGCGAGCGGCTGATGTGGGCGCCGTCGAGTTGCCCGACCGGAATGAGGTTGAGGAAGGTGACGAAGGCGCCGACCCAGCCGGCGATGACGACGGGATTGGGCAACAGGTTCGGGTCGCTGTAGGCCAGTGGCTCGCCGAGCAGGACAGCGATGCCCTGTATCAGCGGCGGATACCCCAGCTCGATTCTGGTGATGAGCCCACCGGCCACGTAGATTGGGTCCAGCGTGACGCCGACGGCCGTGACGACGACCGTCGCGACCAGCCCCGCGAGGGGCCCGGCGACGCCGATATCGAACAGCGCCCGCCGGTCGGGGATGTTGTCCTGCATCCGGATGACCGCGCCCAGGGTCCCGATGACGTTGAACGGCAGCGGGATGAAGTAAGGGAGACTGGCCTGGACCTCGTGGTACCGCGAGAAGGCGTAGTGGCCGAACTCGTGGACCGCGAGGATGCCCATGACGCCGGCCGCGAACGGCCACGCCCGCAGGATGACGGCTGGGTCCCGGGCCACCGAGAGCCCGTACCACCTCGTTCCAGCATACAGCGTCGAGAGCAGCGTCGCCACCGCGAGGGTGACGTTCACCCACGGGACGCCGTTGACGCCCATCGAGCGTTCGGTCGCCACCAGGACGTGCTCTCCCTTGTCAGTCCGGAGCTGGACCCGATACCCCTGCCGTCGGAACTCCGTGCCGACCCGCCGCAGGACCTGGTCGGGGTCGACCTGTGGCTCGCCGTAGTAGCGGATACCGTCGTCGGCCGAGCGGTCGACCTCGTAGACCAAAAAAGTACCCTCGAGGCTATCGGGCGCCGGGGCCGGCTGGTCGACCATCGACCGTCGCTAGGGACTCGCCCCGTTTGAACCTGTTTCCGAAACCGGTCCGAACGAGCGCCGACGCGGCTGCCCGGTCAGTCTGCGACGGCTTCCCCGGAGCCAGTCGCGGCGCTGGGGTCCTGTATCCAGAGGTCACCGAAGAGGTCGTCCTGCTGGAGGACGACCCGGCCCCGGTGGGCCAGAAAGAGCAGGCCCAGGAACGTCTCGACGCGGGAGCCGCCGGCGCGTTCGACCTCCCGGTAGAGCACTTCCTCGCGGCCCTTGTCGTACTGCTCGCGGACGGCTGCGTAGACGTCCTCGATGATGTCGTCTATCTGCTCGCCGTGGGCGGTGCCGGTCACGTCTTCGGCGGAGGGCTCCTCATCGAGTCGCATGTCGTCGGCGCCCCGGTAGTCGAGTTCCTGGGTGCCCCGCTGGAACCCGGAGGGAGAGCCGCTGGTGTCGTACTCCCGGGACTCTTTCCACCAGTTGTCCCGCTCGGCCTCACGCAGGTCACAGACGAGTTCGTCCAGCGTCTGGGGCATGCCACGAGCGCGCCGCCGCTCTAGCCGTCGGTCCATCTCCGACTCCAGTGCCGAAAAGGGGTCTGGCTCGTCGATTGGGGCGTCCCCGGACATCGCCTGCTCCCAGGGCTCGACGGGGTCGTCCTCGGGCTCGTCGGTCCCCAACATGGCGTCGCTTTTCATCCGAATCAGGACTGAAGCGTAGAACAGCGCCCGCCCCGACGTGCGCAGGTCGGTCCCCTCGATGGCGTCGAGGAACTTATCGGTCACCGTCACCACGTCGATGTCCCACGGGTCGATTTCACCGTCGTCGGCCAGTTGAACCAGGACTTCGACAGGTTCGGGAGCGTCATCATCTTCGCTCGCGTGAGGTTCGGGAGCGTCATCATCTTCGCTCGCCTCGGGGCTGGCCGTGTCGTCGACCGACTGCCCGGCGACTGCGGCCTCGTCGTCGACGCCCGCCTCGCCGGTGAGCAGGTCCGCGTCGGACTGTTCACCGGGCGGCTCCCTGTCCTCGTGACCAGTGATGTCGAGTGGGATGTCGTCGGTCATAGTATCAGTCGTCCGCCACCAGTTCCTCCTCGTCGGGCCCGTCCTCCGAGAGGTCGATACCGGTCACCGCCGAGACGTTGTCGCCCTGCATCATCACGCCGATGGCCCGCTCGGACCGCTCCAGCATCGCCGAGCGGTGCGAGACGACGACGAACTGCGCGTCGCCGGCGAGTTCGTCAACGAGTTCGCCCACGAGGTCGGCGTTTTTCGCGTCGAGGAAGGCATCGACCTCGTCCAGGGCGTAGAACGGCGCCGGGTTGTGGCGCTGGATGGCGAAGATAAAGGCCAGTGCCGTCAGTGACTTCTCGCCGCCGGACATCGCCGCCAGGCGCTGGATGGGCTTGTCGGCGGGCTGGGCCTTCATCGTCAGGCCGCCCTCGAAGGGGTCGTCCTCGTCTTCCAGATGGAGGTGGCCGGTGCCATTAGAGAGGCGCTTGAAGATGTCCTGGAACTGCTCGTTTATCTCGTCGAACGACGCCATGAACGTCGCCTTCTTCTTCTGTTCGTAGCTGTCGATACGCTCCCGGATGCCGTCGGCCTCCTCGACCAGGGTCCCCTTTTTCTCTTCGAGGTCGGCCAGTTCGTCGGCCACCCGGTCGTACTCCTCGATGGCGCGCATGTTGACCGGTTCGAGCGCTTCCATCTCGCCGGTCAGGCGCTCGATTTCCGATTCCACGGTCCCGTGGTCGGGGATGTCCTCAGGGTCGTACTCTCCTACTTGGGCTTTTAGTTCGTCTATCTCCCACTCTAAACGGTCGCGGTCCTCCCGTTCGTCCTCGAGGTCGCGCTCGACGTCGGTGACTTTCGACTGTTGTTCGTCGCGTGCCTCCTTCGCGTCCTGGAGGTCCTCGCGCAACGCCTCGCGTTCGCCTTTGAGTTCGGCGAGTTCGTCTTCTAGTGCCTCGACTTCCGCTTCCTTCTCGGCCCGTCGCTCCTGTTTCTCGGCGACCTGCTCCGCCAGTTCCGCAATCGTCTCTTCTTTCTCGGCTTTGCGGTTCTGTGCAGCCTCGATGTCGTCGTGGAGCTCCTCGATAGCGTCCTCGGCGTACTGCTTTTCGAGTTGTTGCTCGTTGAGCTTCGCGTCGAGGTCGTCCTCGCGGTCCTCCAGGGCGTCTATCTCCTCGCGGATGGCCTCGCGCTCGTCGGTCAGGTCCGGTAGCTCGGAGTCGGCGACCTCCGCTTCGAGTTCCTCGATGTCGGCTTCGATGTCGGCAATCGTCTCGTTGGCCGCTTCGATGTCGGCCTCCAGTTCGTCCATCTCGTCGGCCACGTCCTCGCGCTCGGCGGCTATCTCCTCGATGGCCGCTTCGAGGTTGTCGATGCGCTCGCGAGTCCCCGCCAGTTCGGCCTGCTTGCGCTCGATGCTTGTCTCGATGTCACGGACCTGCTCGGTCGCGTCGGACTCGCGGTCGCGGGCGTCGTCGAGGCGCTCTTCGACGTCACGCAACTCGTCGCGCACGTCGGCGCGTTCGTCTTCGAGTTCCTGAATGCGGGTCGCGACCCGTTCGAGCTGGCCGGCCCCGCCCGAGAAGGAGTACCGGGTACCCGAGGAAGAGCCCCCGGTCATCGCGCCGCTCTTCTCGACGAGGTCGCCCTCCAGCGTGACCATCCGGTACTCGCCCATCAGCTCCCGGGCGGTCTCCATCGTGTCGACGATGACCGTATCGCCCAGCACGTACGAGAACACGCCCGCGTATTCGGGGTCGAAATCTACGAGGTTGTAGGCGAAGTCGATGACGCCCTCCTGGCTGGGCAGCGACGGGAGCGAGCGGCTCTGCATCTGCGTAATCGGCAGGAACGTCGCCCGGCCCGCGTTGCGGGATTTCAGGTACTCGATACAGGACTGGCCGACGCCGTCGTCGTCGACGACGACGTGGGCAAGTCGGCCGCCGGCGGCGGTCTCACAGGCGGTTGCGTACTCGGCGGAGACCCCGCCCAGTTGGCCGACGGTGCCGTGGACGCCATCGCGACCGGCGTTGAGGATTGCCGTGACCGCGCGGCCATACGATGAGTCGCCGTCCTGACCCGCCTTCGCTTCGAGTTCGGCGTACTCCTGTTGTTTGGCGCTTATCTTGTCCTCCAGACTATCGAGGTCGGACTGGAACTCCCGTTTCTCGGCCCGCAGGTCGTCGACGACCTCGCCGATGGTCGCCTTGTTCTTTTGGGCTTTCTCCAGTTCCGTCTCCAGGTCCTCGATGTCGGCTTCGAGGCCGGGAATCTCGGCTTTCGCGTCCTCGATTTCCTCGCGTTTCTCGTCTTCCTCGTTGGAGCGCCGGCGGGCCTCGTCGAGCAGGCGGTCCTGCTCGCGCTGGAGGTCGTTGCGCTCGGTCTTTTTCGCTTCGAGCGTCTCGCGCTTTTCCTCCAGTTCGTCCTTTATCTCCTCGAACTCCGCGCCGATGTCGTCGATGCGGGCCTGGACGTCGGCGAGTTCGCTCTCCTCGCTCGCGATGTCCGCTTTGACGTTTGACTTCTCGACTTTCGTCTCGCGGATGTCGCCCTCGATTTCGTCGATGGTCTCCTGCTTGCGGTCTATCTGGACGAACGCCTGTCGGCGCTCGTTCTCGGCGGCCTCGACGGCCTCCTCCGCGCTGGCTATCTTGTCCTCCAGCCGCGAGATGTCGCCCTTTATCCCCTCTATCTCCCGCTTTATCGCCAGCTGTTCGTCCTCGCCCTTGCGTTCGATTTCGCTGTTTAACTCGTGGAGTTCGTCTTCGAGCCGGATGACCTTGCCCTGCCTGCTGTCGAGTTCGTCCTGCAGCTCGGCGAGTTCGCTCTCGAGTTCGTCGATGGCCGCCTCGACGTCGGCCAGTTCCTCGCGCTTGTCCTCGAGTTCGGCCGCTTTCCGGTAGCCCTCGTACTCCGCTTTTTTCTCGCGCAGTTCCTGGTACTGCAGCGCGGTCTCGCGCTCGTCTTCGAGCTGGTCGAGGCGGTCCTGTTTCTCCTCGATGCGGAGTTCGGCCTCGTCGATGCGCTCCTGGACGACCGCCAGTTCCTCGAAGGCGTCTTCCTTTTTCGCGTCGAACTGGGCGACCCCCGCGATTTCGTCGATAATCTCCCGGCGGGAGCCGGCGGTCATGTTGATTATCTCGGTGACGTCGCCCTGCATGACGACGTTGTACCCCTCGGGGGTGACCCCGGCCTGGGCGAGGAGGTCTTGGATGTCAGAGAGGTTGACCGAGCGACCGTTGATGTAGTAGTACGAGTAGTAGTTGTCCTCGGTCTCCTTGACCCGGCGCTTGATGGATATCTCGTCGACGTCGCCGACGTCCTCCGTGCCGGCGGCGTTGACCACCTGGGCTCGCTCGACGGTCCGGTCCTCGTTAGCGAGGATGACTTCGACGCTGGCCTCGCGCTCGCCGCTGTACTCGACGTCCTCGTCGGCGTGGCCCGGGTTGTAGATGAGGTCGGTCAATTTCTCGGCGCGGATGCCCGACGTGCGGGCGAGGCCGAGCGCGAAGAGGACGGCGTCGATGATGTTGGACTTACCCGAGCCGTTCGGGCCGGAAATCGTAGTAAAGTCCTCGTAGAACGGGATTCGGGTCTTCCGTCCAAAGCTCTTGAAGTTGTCGAGGACGAGCTCTTTGATATGCATACGGTGAGGTGACCGCCCGTCTAGGCCACGATGATGTCGGAGCCCGAATCGTCGTCGGTCTCGGACTCTGTGTTGGCCTCGGGGTCGGCGGTGTTGTCAGACTCCTCGGGAGCCTCCGTGTTAGATGTATCGGCCTCTGACGTCGCCGTGTTGTCCCCGACTTCTGGAACCAGAATCTCGCTCTCGGTCGAGGTGGACTCCCCGGTGTCGTCCGTCGGCGCGTCCTCGGATGCTTCGGCTTGCTCGGTCCGCTCCTCGCCGGCCTGTTCGGGCGGAGCCCGGCTGAACCCGTTTTGCTCGTCGACGGTGTTTTCCAGTTCGCGGATGCGGACCTTGCACTCGACAAGCTCGTCGGTCAGCCCCTTGACCGAGGCTTCCAGTTCCTGAACACGCGTTTCCAGTTCCTCGACGCGGTTGCCACACATATGACACACAGTGACGTTCCGCCCACATAAACGTGCGTCAGACAACAGTACGTTCCGATAGATGCCGTGTTCCTAAGGACCACAGTGAACGAAGTGAGCCGTTTTACCGGAATCCGACGAAATCGGCCGAGGAAACCCGAGGCCTAAAAAGGTACTCTCAGTAGATGAGTTCGTCGTCGTTGTCCACCATGTACAGCGTCCGGGCGGCGATGTTGACGGCGTGGTCGCCGACGCGCTCGACGTCCCGAACCGTCAACAGGAGCCGTGAGACGTCGGCCATCAGCCGCTCCATGTCCTCGTCGCTGGAGTCCCCGTCTATCTCCCGCTCGATGAGGTCACGGACCACGGCCTCGGAGGCCACCTCACACCGGTCGTCGACCACGTCGTCGGTCTCGCCGATGGTGTAACACAGCTCGGAGTCGTCGGTCTCGTAGGCGTCCATCGCGTCCTCGACCATCTCGATGGTGAGAGCCGCGATTTCCTGGATGTCGACCTCCGGGTAGACGTCGCGTTCGGCCTCCAGGGAGTACTCCCCGAGATTCGTCGCCAGGTCGCCGATGCGCTCGAGGTCGGTGATAATCTTGAACGAGGCGGCGATAAAGCGCAGGTCCGAGGCGACCGGCTGCTGGAGTGCCAGCAGGTCGATACAGTCCTGTTCGAGGCCGAGATATATCTGATTAATCTCGTCGTCGCCCTCGATGACCTCCCAGGCGAGTTCCTCGTCTTTCTCCTCGATGGCCGACAACCCCAGCCGAAGGCGGTCGAGGACGAGTTCGGACATGTGAATGACGTCCTCGCGGAGCGACTCCAGGAGTTCCTGATAGGATTCGCGTGGCATTGTCGGATTTCTCCGGGCCGGCCGTATCAGCCTTTCCATTAGGTGAATGATGTTTTGCTGTGAGGTATATAGACATGGAAAGACCGCGAGCCGTTTCGCAGGCCGCGACTGCAAGGAGCGGGCTGTGTTTTTCCCCATGTTTTTGCAAAAGGGGGTGTCCGCAGGGCCGGAGGCCCGAGGACACCCCCTTGCAGTAAAAAGTGGGGTCTCATACGGTTTATTGTAGATTATTTCCGGATTGTGCCGACCCCGGGGTCGGCACATACCGGTAAATCGCTACAATAATCCGTATCAGTAGATGAGTTCGTCGTCGTTGTCCACCATATACAGCGTCCGGGCGGCGATGTTGACGGCGTGGTCGCCGGCGCGTTCGAGGTCCCGGACGGTGAGTAGATACCGTTTGGTGTCGGCAAGCGTCGCGGCCACGTCGTCCGGCGAGCGGTTCATCAGCGACCGGACGAGGTCGTCGGTGGCGGCGCTACAGCGCTCGTCGAGGTCGGTGTCGGCGGCGGCGACGTCGCGACACAGCTCAGGGTCGCCGGACTCGTATGCGGCGAGTGCCGCCTCTAGCTGGGCCAGAGCCATCTCGCCGATGTCGGTGATGGGGACCGAGGGGACGGCGTCGCCGGCCATCGCGTCGACACGGCCGCCGAGATTGGCGGCCAGGTCGGCGACGCGTTCGAGGTCGGTGCAGATTTTGAACGTGGCGACGACGAGCCGGAGGTCCGACGCGACGGGCTGGTGCAGCGCCAGCAGTTCGATACAGTCGGCTTCGAGGTCGAGATACCGCTCGTTTATCTCGTCGTCCGACGCGGCGATGGCCCGACCCGCTTTGGGGTCGCGCTGTTCGTAGGCGGTGACCGCGCGGTCGAGTCGGTCGGTGACGTCACGGCCCATCGAACGGATGTCTGACTGGAGGGCCTCGAGGCGTGCCTCGAACGTCTCACGCGGCATGTAGATACAGTGTGGGCGAGGCGGTGTATAGGTGTACCGCTACTCGTTCCAGAACGCCCCGGTGAAGATGACGAAGACGGGAATTATCTCCAGGCGACCGAACCACATCAGGAGTATCAGCAGCAGCTTGCTGGTCGCGGGGAACTCCAGATAACTGCCGAAGGGCCCGAGGAAGCCAAAGCCGGGACCGATGTTCCCGATGGTGGCGAGGCTCGCGCTGGCGGCCTCAAGCACCGTAACAGACGCGCAGTGTGATACCCGACATCGCTCCCGCCGACGATGAGGACATTACGCGCGCCATCGAGTTCGGGTTCGAGCTCGTGTGCGAACGTCTGGACGCTCTCGGGACTGCCGATGACGACGACGTCGTCGCCCGGTTTCAACACGGCGTCACCTCGGGGGATAACGACGCTGTCATTACGCAACACGGCGGCGAAGGTGAGCGACTCGTACTGGTCTGCCTCCTGGACGGTTCTGTCGGCGACCGGGCTCGACTCGGAGATGTTGAACTCCGCCATCTGGACCAGTTCGTCGGCGAAGGTGTCGATGTCCTCTGCGGCCGGCATGCCGACGACGTGGACTGCTCGGTGTTGCTGGCGGAGAAACACCGCCTGCTCGAACGGCTGTTCTAGCCGGCCAGCAGGTCAGCCGGCCCGACCACCGGGTGAGCGGTATGCTTCCATCACACGCCCGTCCCGATTATTAATCTGTGAAATGTGAACACGACGCTTAAGACCTGCATCGAAGATATCCCCTGTATGAGCGACAATCGCGGTAGCGACCCGACCCCGGACGGTGGCGTGGTCGAACCGCCATCGGAGACCGAGGAGGACGTGGACGTCGAATCGCTATCGGACAGCGAGTTGCGTGCGAAGTTCCGGGAGGTCCAGAACGAACGCGACCAGGCCAAAAACCGCGTCGAAGAGCTCAAAGACACCGTCGAGGACCAGCAACACCGGCTCTACGACTTCGAAGGGTCACTGGCCGAACTCCAGGGCGTCGTCAACGCCAACGCGTCGGGCGACCTGACCCGGCGGGCCGACATCGACTCCAATGTCGACTCCGTCGTCGATTTCGTCTCCAGTTACAACCGGATGCTCGACGAGTGGAACACGATGCTCAAACAGGTCAAGCAGGTCAGCACCTCCGTCGACGAGTCCACCTCCGACGTCGAGGAGGAAGTCGAGAAGGTCGAGGCCGAGGGCGAACAGGTGAGCCAGTCCATCAGCGAAATCGCCGACGGCGCTCACGAACAGAACGAACACCTCCAGCAGGTCGGCGACGAGATGCGCTCTATCTCCGCGACCATCCAGGAGGTCGCGGCCTCGGCGACCGAGGTGGCAAACACCGCCGAGGACTCCGTCGAGAGCGGTGACAGCGCCCAGGAGGCCGCGACCAAGGCCATCGAGGACCTCGAGGCGATGGAGACAAAGACCGAGGAGATGGTCCAGCAGGTCGAACAGCTCTCGGACCTGATGGGCGACATCGAGGAGATTACCGAGTTCATCAACGACGTGGCCGACGACACGAACATGCTGGCGCTGAACGCCAACATCGAGGCGGCCCGTGCCGGCGAGGCCGGCAGCGGCTTCGCCGTCGTCGCAAACGAGGTCAAGGACCTGGCCAACGAGACCAAGGAGGCGACCGACGAGATTAGCTCGACCGTCTCCGAGGTGCGCGAACAGACCGAGACCACCGTCGACAACATGTACGAGACCCAGGACGTGGTCTCACAGGCGAGTACGGCCGTCGACTCGACCATCGACGGGCTCGACGACGTGGTCCATATGATTGACCAGGTCAACTCCTCCATCAAGGAGATAGACGACGCGGTCGACCAGCAGGCCCAGACCACGCAGTCGGTCGTCTCGATGGTCGACGAGGTCAGCGCCGTCAGCGAGGCGACCACCGCCGAGGCGGAGACGGTCGCCGAGGCCGCCGAGAACCAGACCGAGTCGCTCACGGACGTGACCAAGGAGGTCGGCGTGATGTCCCAGCGGGCCGAGGAGCTTGGCTCGACGGCCACGCAGTTCACGACCGGCGAACGCCAGAAACACACGATGTCGAAAGGCGACACCGTTATCGACTTCTGGCACGCGATGGGCGGCGCCAAGTCCCTCCTGCTACACGACTTCGCCCGGGAGTTCGAAGAACAACACGGTTCGGTCCACTTCCGGCTCTCCTCGCTTGGCAGCTACGACGGGGTGTTAGACGAGAGCCTCGCCGCCGGCACCGAGGAGATGCCGGCCATCGCCCAGATTAACGAAATCGGGAGCATGAAAGCCCGATTGTCGGGGGCGTTCAAACCCGCCGAGCGAATCCTTCCGGGGACCGCGAAATCGTCACTGACCGACTCGGTCTCGGACTACTACACCGTCGACGGGGAACTGCAGTCGGTGCCGTTCAACTCCTCGAACCCCGTGCTGTGTATCAACAAAGACGCCTTCGAGGCCGCCGGCCTGAACCCGGACAACCCGCCCGAGACCTTCGCCGAAGTCCGGGACGCCAGCGAGCAACTCGTCAGCGCGGGCGTCACCGACTACGGTATCACCTTCGCGAACTACTCCTGGTTCGTCGAGCAGTGGTTCGCCGAGGCCGGCCAGGAACTGGTCAACGAGCAAAACGGGCGCGCCGGCGTCCCCGAGAAGGCCTACCTCGACAGCGAGTTCGGCCACGAGTTCTTCCAGTGGTGGACCGACATGGAGGCCGACGGGCTCTACCACAACAGCGGTATCAAGGCCCGTGGGAAGGCCAAGAAGGCGTTCCACGACGAGCGGGCCGCCATGCTCATCGGCTCGACGTCCTCGCTTGGCTCCATCCAGTCGGGCGCCGAATTCGACCTGAAGACCGGCTACCTGCCCGTGCTCGGCGAGCGCAACGGCGTCCTCGTCGGCGGGGCCTCCCTGTGGATAGGCGACGACCTCGACCCGCAGGTCGAACAGGTCGCCGGGGAGTTCCTGGCGTGGCTGCTCGAACCCGAACAGCAGGCCCGCTGGCACCGCGAGACCGGCTACTTCCCGGTCTGTGACGGCGCCGCCGACCTGCTGCGCTCGGAGGGATGGTTCGACGAGAACCCACACTTCGCCACCGCCTTCGACCAGTTCCAGGAGTCCTCTGACACGCCCGCGACCAACGGGGCACAGATGGGGCCGTTCCCGGAGGTCCGTGGCATCATCGAACAGGCCCGCGCGGAGATGCCCGTCAGCGAGGACGTCGGCGACGACCTCCGCGAGCTGAACAACGAGGTCGAAGCGGAGCTGTTCAGCTGGGACGCCGGACAGTAAGCGAATCGCGGCGACTCAGCCGAACATCTTCCGCATCGCGGGGTGCATCTCCATGAGCTGCTCTTCGGCGATCTCCTCGTACAGCTTATACGTGATAGAGACCGTCAGCAGCAGGCCCGTTCCGGAGACGTTCCCGATTGTCCCCATCATGTTGGCGAGCACTGCGAGCAGCCCGACGAGGGCACCGCCGATGACGGTGACCTGCGGGATGTACCGCTCTAGCACTTTCTCGATGACACCGACGTTCTGTCGGAAGCCGGGAATCTGCATCCCGGAGTTGTGAATCTGCTTTGCGGTCGCTTCCGGGCCCATGTCCGTGGTCTCGACCCAGAAGACGGCGAAGATAGCCCCGCCGATGAGCATGAACGTCAGGTCCACACCGATGCGCAGGAGTATCTGCCAGACCTCGTTCGTGGTCGTCCCCTGCAGGAACCACATCCAGTCACCGGGCGACTGGATGGGCGCCAGGTAGTAAAACAGGCCACCGACCGGCTGACCGGCGTTGTTGTAGGTGCCAATCCAACCGGGCAGGTTCGCGACCTGCTGGTTGAGGATGCGTCCCAGGAACTGGATGTTGGCCTGGAGCGCGCGGACGAGAATCATCGGCAGGACGCTGGCGTAGATGAGCTTCACGGGGAAGCGCCCACGCGCGCCCTTGACCCGCGCGTTCGAGAGGGGAATCTCGACGCGGACCGACTCCGCGTAGACGACGATGGAAAAGATAAGCACCGTCGTGATGAGCGCGAGCAGTCGGCCGCCGCCGGGCGAGAGGAACAGCGTCTGGATACCCGAGGCCGTAAACAGCGAGCCGGTCGCCTGCTGGCCGGTGATGAACAGGTACCACGTGTAGATGATACCGTTCCGGTTACCGATGATAGGCGTCGACAGCAGGCCGCCCAGCAGTCGCTGGCTGACGCCGGCGACGATAAACAGGCCGATACCGGAGCCGACGCCCCACTTGGAGATGACCTCGTCCATGAAGAGGATGAGGACACCGCCGACGAACATCTGGGCGAAGATGAGCGCCTGCACGCCGGTCTGACCGATGCCCAGCGACTGGGCGACGGCCGTATCCGGCGGCAGGAAGTTCGCCGCAAACACCATCGGGAGCCCCGTCAGGCATATCATCACGATGACCAGCAGCTTCTGGAGCCCCTGGTAGAGAATCTGGTCTCGCGGGTCGTCCTGTGTGTTCAGCCCGAGCAGGTTCGCGCCACCGAGCAACTGCAAGACGATGGACGCGGTGACGATCGGCCCGATACCCAGCTGCATGATACTCCCCTGGCCGGAGGC
Organism: Halobacteriales archaeon QS_6_64_34; assembly: GCA_003020925.1. Taxonomy (GTDB): domain Archaea; phylum Halobacteriota; class Halobacteria; order Halobacteriales; family Haloarculaceae; genus Haloarcula. The sequence goes on from PXRT01000011.1 coordinate 18,825, forward strand.
CAGAATCGACCCGAATCGACCGAAGACCTGCTGGCTCGCGTCGATGTCGAGGCCGAACAGCTTCACGTTCGTCAGGAAGAAATACAGCACCAACACGCCGCCGGTCCACGCGAGTTTGCGCTTGAACGGGACGTGTCCTTCCGGACGGCGGACTGCCGGCATCCGCACGAGCAGTGGTTCGGCGGTGTCCTTCCAACTCATTGTCTATCCCTATTTCTCGTTGTCCGATTCGCCTTCGGTGTCGGCATCTGCCTGCCGTTCCTCACCGAAGTCCGTCAACTTTGCGGTGCCGCCCGCGTCCTCGACTTTCTCGATTGCACCGGCCGAGAAGTCGTCGGCGATGACCGTGAGCTCGTTGCGGACCTGGCCCGCACCGAGGACCTTCACGAGGTCGGCGTCCTCGGCCTCGTCGACGACCTCGCGGGCGTCGATGATGTAGCCGTCGCCGGCCTCTTCGGCGAGCCCGTCGGCCGCGTACAGCACGGCGTTCTCGTCGAGTTCGCGGACGTCGACCGTCGCGACCTCTTCCTGGGCCTGCTCGGGCCGCTTGAAGCCGCTCTTGCCGAGGGGCTCGTAGTTGTGGAACTCGTGTTTGTCGCGACCGGCGGCCCCGCGACCGCCGCGATGGCCGGCGCCGCGGTTGTTCTTGTGTGAGCCGCCGCCGTGCGTGCGCGAGCCGCGCTGTCGTCGTTTCTTGCTCGTCATTATCGCATCGCCTCCAGGAGCGCGTCGATGCCCTCGGTGTCGTGTCGCCCGAGTTCACCGCCTTCCTTTGTCGGGTGTTTGATGCCGTCGTGGCCGCCCCGTGGCGGGTGCAGACGGAGTGTGGGGGAGAGTCCCTGCTCTTGCAGCGTCGTCTCCTCGGAGACCAGCGCCCAGGCCAGCCCCTCGACGTCGTCGAACTCGGTGTTCTGTGCCACCCACTCGTCGTCGATGTCGGCGTCGCCCTCGGCGGGCTCTGCGCGCGTCTCGAGCAGGAGTTCGATGGTCTCCTGGCTGGGCTCGCCGAAGGCCACGAAGTCGTTGACCTTCGACACCATGCCCGAATACGCGTCCGTGTCGGGGACGAGCGTACAGTGGTTGACGTGGTGGATGTTCAGCATCTTCAGCGTGTCGTGGATGTCCGTATCCATGTTCACGTCGCCACGAATCTGAACGAGTGCTTGCATCACTCGATCACCTCTCGTTTCTCGAAGGTGCGCTCGGGGACGCGGGCCTCGGCCGTGTTCTGCAGGGCGTTGAACGTCGCCTTTGCGAAGTTGACCGTGGTTCGCGTGTTCCCGCTACTGCGGGTCCAGATGTCCTCGATGCCGGCGAGTTCGAGCACCTTGCGGACGGTCTCCCCGCCGGCAAGGCCCAGCCCGCGCGGGGCGGGCTGGAGTTCGACCTCGACGCTCCCGGCCTTGCCCTCGGTGCGCAGCGCGACCGTGTGCGGACGGCCACAGCCACACTCCCAGGACCCACAGCCACGGGAGACGTCGATGATGTTCAGCTTGGCCACGTCGATGGCCTTCTGGATGGCCCCGCCGACCTGGTCGTCACGCCCCTCGGCGTAGCCGACCAGCCCGTCGCGGTTGCCGACTGCGACGACACAGCGGAACTTCACCCGCCGGCCGGAGTCGGTCATCCGCTGGACCATGTTGATGTCCAGCACTTCGTCTTCCAGGTCGGGAACGAGCTGGTCGACGACGTCCGATTCTTTCAGGGGCAGCCCCGAGTTCAGCGCCTCCTGCATGGAGTCGATTTCGCCCTCGACGACCTGCTTGCCGAGGCGTGTGCGGGGTTCCCAGCCGTTATTGGCACTCATAGTTCGATGTCACCTTCCAGTAGTGTCTCCCGAATCTCGTCGAAATGCTCCGGGAGGTCCGCAGCGTCGAAGTCCCCGCTGTACAGCGGTTCGTCCAGCATCTCGGCGTACTCGGCGATGTGGGCACCGCGTGTGCGCTGCCAATCCGCGAGCACGTCGTCGTTGTGGGGAACGTCGAGGCCGGCGTCGATAGCGCCTTCCTGTATTGCGAATACTTTGCTTCCGGGGGTCGGGGTGTTGAGGCCGATGTCGAGTACCGCTTCCTCGACGCCAGCGTCCAGCGCGCGGCGCCCTGCGAGCAGGCCGGTGAGGTAGGCCGCAGGCATGTTGCCCGTCGGCGCTTCCCAGCCGTACTCCTCGAGGTCACCGGACTGTGCTGCCGCCAGCGTGCGGTCGCCGTGTGGTCCGAGAGTCACCAGCTGCGCCCTGGTGTGCTTGTTGCTCTTTCGAGCGACAAGGCGGGGCTTGCCGGATTTCAGCAGGCGCAACCGCTGATGGTAATCCGTTCGGGCCTCGCGGCGACGCCGCATCGGCACCTTGTATCGTGGTCCTGTCGCCATTATTCGTCACCGTGGTTTGCGTCGATGTATCGTTGTAGGTCGGCAACGCTGTCGAACTCGCCACCGCCGGCCTGGTCGTACAGGTCGCGGTACTGCGACGTCGAGAGCGTGCCGTCGTCGCGCAGCTCGCGCAGCTTCTTTCGCTGTGCGCGGATGCGGGATGTCCAGTTCTCCTTCTCGTTCTGTCGAGCCCCGGCCTTGCCTTTCCGGGAACCGGCTCCCTTCTGGTGGCCGTAGGCCTGCTTCTCCTTGCGCTCGCGGGCGCGACCGCGGGAGTTGCCCTTCTTGTCTTTAGCCGTGATGGCGCCGTCCTCAACCAGCTCCCGAACGTCCTCGCGAGTGATGGCGTCGGCGATGTCACCCTGGCGCTCGGGGTTGAACCAGACGCGGTTCTTCCCGACGTCGAGGATGTCCGATGCCATTCGCTTCTGTGCGGAGAGGTCCGTCACTGTTCGCTCACCTCGACTTCGACGTAGGTGGGGTTGAGCACGCGGATGCCCGCGTCCGCTGCTTCCTCCTCGATGCGCTCGCGCTTGCGTGCGCCGACCTTCGAGGCGATGCGGACGGCCTCGCTATCCCCGTCGACGCCCTCCAGGTCGTCCGTGTTGGCCGGCTTCGACGGTGGCGCCCTTGCCCTTGATGCCGCGGCGCTGTTTCGAGAGGTCGCCGCGTGGCTTGCGCCAGGACGTCGGCACGCGCTTTTTCTTGTGGTGGTCCTGTCGGTTGAACTGCGGGCCGCCGACGCGGTGTCGCTGGGCCAGCTGTCGGGCCGTCTCGTCGTCCAGGTCGGGCGTCTTCTCGGCGAGCCCGCGGGGCTGGAGCTCCGTCTCCACGTCCTCGTCGGTCTCGGCCTCGTCTCCGCCTTCCTCTTCGACCTCGGCCTCTGTCTCGGTCTCGACCTCGAGCCCGCCGACGTCGGCCTTGATTCGGGCGGCGAGTGCGTTACCGACGCCCTCGGTCTCGGCCAGTTCCGACTGGCTTGCGCCGCGGACGTCGTCGACGGTCTCGAAGCCCGCTTCGCGGAGGGCTTCGGCCTTCGTGTCGCCGACGCCGCTGATGTCGGTGAGTTCCATCCGGTCGTCGCTCTCGTCCTCGGCCTCGGATTCGGCCGCTTCGGCGACCTGGTCCGGGTCCTCAGCTGACTCGCCCGCGGTGGGCTTCTCGGACTCGATGTCTTCCTCGGGAGCCTCTCCCTGCGGGAGCCCTTCCTCGTTGGCGTTGGCGTCGTTACTCGTGTTGTCGGGGTTGTCTGCCATCAGGCGTCACCTCTGGACGGTTTCTGGGTGATGTACACCCCGTCCTGGAACACACGCACGTCCTTGTCGTTGATGCGTGTGAGCTGTTCGATGTCCGCGGCGGTCTGGCCGACGGCCTCGATGTCGGGGCCGGTGACGGTCAGCTCCTCGCCGTCGACCGACACGTCGGTGTCACCGTGGACGGTGGTCCGACGCGCGGCCTTCTCGCCGAGGAAGTTCTCGATGACGACGTCGTCGCCCTCGACGTTCACTTGCATCGGGAAGTGAGAGTAGAAGACTTCCATCTCGTACTCCCACCCCTCGATGACGCCGTGGAACATGTTCTCGATGTGGCTCTCGAAGGTCCCGACCGTCGACAGCGTCTTGGCGTCGTCCTCGTTGGACTCGACCGCGACGACGTCGTCCTCGACTGTGACGTCGATGTCGGGATACCAGAGCCGACGTGTGACCGTCCCTTCCGGACCCTCGACCGTGAGGTCGAGATGGTCCTGGGAGACGGACACGTCCTCCGGAATCTCCAGTGCTACTCGTGACATTGTTAGTATACGTACGCGATTACTTGGCCACCGACGCCTTCCTCACGAGCCTGGTAGTGGCTCATGATGCCGTGGCTGGTCGTCACGACGAGGGTCCCGTAGTCACGGGCGGGGAGAAACCGCTTCTCCCACTTCTCGAACTCGTCTGCGCCCGCCGAATAGCGGGGCTTGACCGGGCCACACTCGTTGATGGCTCCTTTCAGTTCGACCTCGAACTCACCGGCTTTGCCGTCGTCGACGAAGGTGAACCCGTCGATGTACCCGCGGTCGTAGAAGACCTCGAGGACGCTACCGATTTCGTTCGAGGCGGGCGATACCGTCTGCTCTAAATGCCCGACGCTCTCGGCGTTGTCGAGTGCCGACAGTGCGTTGGCGAATGGGTCGTTTCCTGTCATGGTTAGCTGTACTTCCTGAAGCCCATGCCCCGGGAAATCTCCCGGAAGCACTGGCGACACAGCCAGATGTCGTACTTGCCGACGAGCCCCTGCTCGCGCCCGCAGCGCTGACAGGACTCGAGCTGGCCGGTCCGTTCGGTCTGTTGTGTTTCGCTTTCGCTCATTCGCTCACCTCGACGTCGAAGGTCGACTCGATGAACGCGACTGCGTCGTCCGGGTTGAGTCGGTGGGTCGATGGAATCGAGCGGGACGCCTTGTCCCGCTTGGCGACGCGGTAGCCGGGGCGGACGAGGTTGACGGTGACGTCCAGCCCGTAGATTCCGATGGACGGGTCGTACTCCTGGCTCGGGAACTCCGTGTGTTCCTCGACGCCGAAGCTGAAGTTGCCGGTGTCGTCGAACTGGCTCGCGGCCAGTTCGGCGAGTGGCAGCGCGGTCTCGAGGAACGCTTTGGCGTCGTCACCACGCAGCGTGACCTTCGCACCGATGGGGTCACCCTGACGGATGTCGAACTCGCCGACGGTTCGCTTCGCTCGCGTCCGAACCGGGCTCTGGCCCGTAATCTCGGTGATGATGTCTTCGCCGTTGGCCAGGTCCTGGCCACCGTGGCCGATACCCATGTGGACAACGACCTTCTCGATGCTCGGTTCGCGCATCTCGTGGAACTCCGCAGTGTCGCTATCGGAACTCATTCGCTGTCACCCGTGAAGTTCTCGTCGATGACGACGACGTACTCCTCGATCGTCTCGAAGCCGCCGGCGGCTGTGGCGCCTTCTGTGGCTTCGTCCGAAGCCTCTCCGCCCTCGTCCTGCGTGACGAGAACGTTGTTCTGGGCCGAGCCCGGCGTGACCTGTATCTCGTCGATAGTGCCAATCTCGCCCGCGTGGGCACCGTCGACTGCCGTGACGAGTGCGCCCTCTTCGTACTCGAAGTGGGCGACGACGTCGCCGGTCTCGTTGTCGACGACGACCGAATCGCCGCCCGAGTACTCGTCGCCGTCCTCGACGATGAGCGTCTCACCGTCGTGGAGGCCGAGTTGGACGTCGCCGCCGTCGACGTTGGTCTTGTTGACAATCTTCCCGAGCTTGGACTCGGCGGCGTCGGCCTCGATGGCCGTCAGGGCCAGCCGGCCGCCCTCGCCGGGGAAGACGCGGTAGTACTCCTCGCGCTCGGTGAAGGCCATGATGTCGAACATCCCGACGGGGCGTTCCTCGTCGGAGACGGCCTTGCCGTTGATGAGGACGTTGTCCTCGTTCAACGCGTAGCGCGCTTCCTTGCGGTTATCGGCATAGCCCAGCACGTCCCGCAGGACGATGAGCAGGGGGACCCCCGACTCACCGTGCGGGCCGGCACCGGCCTTGACCGTAAACGTTGCCGTCTTGCGCTCGACGGGCCAGCTGTTTGGCACCGACAGGCGCTTTTGATGGTTGCTCATGCGGTATCATCCTCCGATTCGAGCCGCTCCGTTCGACGCTCGTCCTCGATGTTCAGGTCCGTGACCCGGACGTTCGAGGTGTCGAGCGGACGGGGGACTTCCTCGCCGTCGGTGGTCTCCAGGGTGACGCCTTCCACGTGGATGACGGCATCAGAGAGGTCGACTTCGAGGACCTCGCCGGACTCGCCGGTGTAGTCGCCACGGAGTACCTCGACGGTGTCCCCCGAATTGACGCGGACGTTGCGCTGGCCGTACTCCTCGCGGAGGTCGGTCGAAAGCGTGGCCCGCACCTGCTTGTGTCGCTCGTGCAGCGGCGCGTCTCGGTCGCTCTTTCGCTGTTTGTCTGGTTGTGTTGTCATGGTTCTATACAATCATCGTCGCCGCGGAGGCGACACTCCCGAACCGCTCTGCGACTTCCCGCGAGATGGGGCCTTTCAGCTCGGTCCCGCGCGGGTCCTCGTTCTCGTCCACGATGACGGCCGCGTTGTCTTCGAACTTGACGCGGGTGCCGTCGGGACGGCGGATGGGCTTGCGCTGGCGGACGACGACGGCTTCGAGCACCTGGCGACGCATTTCGGGCGTCCCCTTGGTGACCGAGACCGTGATTTTGTCGCCCAGCCCCGCCTTCGGATGGCGGTTCTTCGTCCCCGAGTAGCCCTGCACGGAGATGACTTTCAGCTGTCGTGCGCCGGTGTTGTCGGCACACGTAATCAGCGAGCCCTTCTCCAGGCCCTGGGTGACGTCTGCGTTCAGCGCCTCCATTATTGCTCACCGTCCTCGAAGTCGTCCGTGGCCTCGCCGGCCACACTCACGACGACGTGGCTCTTCGTCTTCGAGAGCGGTCGACACTCTGCTATCGTGACCGTGTCATCGACCGAGAGGTCGAGACAGTCGGGTGCGTGAGCCGGGACGCGGCTCCGCCGCTTCATAAAGCGGTCGTATTTGGGCACCTTCACGTCGTACTCGCGTTCGACGACGACGGTCTTCTCCATGTCAGTGGAGGCGACCCGTCCTTCCAGTGTCTGCCCGCGCACGGAGAGTGCTCCGTGGAAAGGACAGTTCTGGTCGGAACAGGTCGTCTCCGGTTCCTGTACGTTCAGTCCTAGCGCCATTTGGAATCACCTGCGTTCGCTGTGCGTCGAGCGGGACGGGCGATGAGTCGGTCACCCTCGACACGGACGGTCTGCCCATCTATGTCGAACGCGAACGTCGCGCCCTCCTTCGGCACGTGCCACACCCGAGCGTCTCGCTCTATCGTCAGCAGCTGTGTCGTCTCCATGACGACGCGGCCGCTGATACCGATGGCGTCCGGGTTGGACGCCGCGACGACCTCGACGTCGAGGCCGACGAGTTCGTGTCGTGTGAGCGTCTCGGGTGTCAGTGGCATTATTCGTCCTCCGGCTGGAGGTCGCCAGTCTCGCGGCTACCGCCGTTGTCTCGCGGCTCAGCCGCTTGACTATCCGCGGACCCGTGGTCCGCGCTACTCGATGAATCCGACGTGCCGGTCGGCACGTCGCCTTCTTCGCCCTGAATCGTCTTGATGCGGGCGATGGCCTTCTTCAGTTCCTTGATGCGACCCGGGTTGTCCGGGGCGCCACCCGCTGCCAGCGTGGCGCGGGCGTTGAGCAACTCCGTCTTGAGGTCCTCTAGCTCCGCCGCTCGCTCGGCGGGAGTCATGTCACGGATTTCCTGGACGTGGAGGACAGCCATTACTCCTCAGCCTCCTCGCCGTCCGCCTCGTCCATCTCGTCCATGAGCTCCTCCGCTTCGGCCTCGACGTCCTCGTCGAGTTCCTCGTCGACTGCGGCTTCGAGTTCATCGACATCGACGTCTTCGACGTCCTCGTCGGTGGGCACGTCGACTTCCTCCTCGATTACCTCCTCGTCGGAAGCGTCCGCGTCGGCCGCCGCGTCAGCGGCCTCGTCGGCCGCGTCCTCGGCGTCAGCGTCTTCCGGTTCGCCCTCGAGGAGTTCATCGACGCTTTCCCCGTCGGTGTCGGCGACGTAGTCCTCGATATCGACGTCGTCGTAGATTTCGAAGTCGTCGGGGAGTTCGGCGTCCGGCGGGATGATTTTCACGCGCACCCCGATAGTGCCAAGCTTCATCACGGCGACGCCGACACCGCTGTCGACGATGTCCTCGGCGGGTTCGCCGTTGTGCTTGATGTAGCCCCGGTTGAACTTCTCGACGCGCGAGCGCGCACCGGTGACCTTCCCGGAGAGGACGATTTCGGCCCCCTTCGCGCCGGCCTCCATAATGCGGTCGATGGTGGTGTGGCCGGCCTTGCGGAAGTACCAGCCACGCTCTAAGGCGTTGCCCAGGCGGTCCGCGACGATGCGGGCGTTGAGGTCCGGCTCCTCGACTTCCTGGACGTCGACCTGCGGGTCGTCGAGGTTGAACCGGTCTTCGAGTTCCGTCGTTATCTTCCGGATGTTCTTGCCGCCCTTGCCGATGACCATCCCTGGCTTCTCGGCTTTCAGGACGATTTGGGTCCCCATCGGCGTCTTGGCGACGTCCATGCCGCCGTAGCCGGCGCGACCGAGTTCGTCCGCGAAGAACTCGTCTATCTGGGTCCGCTGGAGCCCGTCCTCGATGAACTGCTGTTCGTCGGCCATTATGTGTCTCCCCCTTCGCGGCTACCGCCGCTCCGGTTCGAGGCCTCGCTATCCTCGAGGATGAGTTCGACGTCGACCTGCGTGGAGTTCCAGGCCGACGCTCGACCCATCGCACGCGGTTTGCGACCCTGTGACTCGCCGACCTTGTGGGCGGCGACGTGCATGATTTCCATCGCTTCGCCGTCGAAGCCCTGGTGGTCGGCGTTGCCGATGGCGTTCGTCAGCAGGTCCTGGAAGGCCTCGCTTGCCTTCTTCGGGAAGCGACCCGCGTCCCAGCCGTCGACCTTCGATTTGTGGCCGACGCCCGAGTTGTGCTGCTTGAACGCGACCGGCTGGTCGCCTGCGATAACGCTATCGAGGAACTCGACGGCGTCGCCCGCCGTCATGCCCTTGATTTCGCGGGCGATGGCCTTGCTGTGCTTGATGCTCATCTGCCGCTCCCGAAGCATCGCTTTCGCGGTGGTGTCCGGGTCGGCGTCGACTGAGTAGCTGATTCCCATGATTACTTGAGCGGTACGAATTTCGAGGAGCGTGTCGCCCCGATGCCGGCCTGACCGTGTTCGACCGAGCTGCGGGTGAGCTGGAACTCACCGAGGTAGTGGCCGAGCATCTCCGGCTCGACGCGCACGCGCTCGAACGCCTGCCCGTTGTGGACGGCGAAGGTGAGGGTCACCATCTCCGGCAGCACCGGCATGTCGCGCAGGTGCGTCCGGATGGGGTCGTTGGCCGTCGCCTCCGCCTCGGCGTCGCGAGCCTTTTCGAGGAGTTTCTGTTTCTCCTCGGTCAGACCGCGCGTGATACTTCGCCGCTGGCGAGCGGGGAGCAGTTCCGCGACCTCTTCGAGCTCCATGTCCTGTAGCTCGTCGAGCGTGTGGCCACGGAAGGTAAACTCTCCCTCGTGACCGATTTGATATTCCGAACTCATTCGTTACCACCTCGTCCGGTCCGCTTCGAGGCGATATCCCCGACTTTGCGGCCCGGTGGGGCGTTGCGGGAGATGGACTTCGGCTTGCCGGGGTGTTGTCGGCCACCGCCACCGAAGGGGTGGTCGACGGCGTTCATCGCGACACCACGGACGCGTGGGTACTTCGTCCCGCGAGCTTTCATCTTGTGATGTTTCTTGCCGGCCTTGACGAACGGCTTGTCCGTCCGGCCGCCACCGGCGACGACGCCGATGGTCGCACGACACTGCGGGTCCAGTCGCTTCATCTCCCCGGAGGGAAGCGTCACGACTGCGACGTTGCGGTCGTGGGTCAGCAGCGTGGCGTTGACGCCCGACGAGCGGGCGAAGCGGCCACCGTCACCGGGGCTGGACTCGACGTTACACACCGGGACCCCCTCGGGAATCTCCGCGAGCGGGAGCGTGTTCCCGGGGGCGATTTCGGCGCTGACGCCGACCTGCAGTTCGTCGCCCACGCCCACGCCCTCCGGCGCGAGCACGAGGCGGTGGTCGCCGTCGCCGGACTGCGTCCGGCTGCCCGAGGCGCTTTGTGCCTCGCCGTCGCCGAACTCGACGGCCGCGACGGGCGCCGAGCGGGCCGGGTCGTGTTCGATGTCCACGACGGTCCCGGAGATAACGTCTCCGTCTTCGACTTTCCGATGCTGAAGGTCCGCCTTGTAGCGGTGGGAGGGCGCCCGGAACGTGGACGTCCCGCGACCGCGTCGTTGTCCCTGGATTCGTCGTCCCATCTTAGAACACCCCGATTCTGGAGGCGACTTCCTGGGCGTCGTCGTCCTCTGAGAGGCGAACGACGGCCTTCTTGTCGCCGTCCATCGTGTTCTGTGTGTTCACGCCGACGACGGTGACGTCGTACTGGGATTCGACGGCCTCGGCGACCTCGGGTTTCCCAGCCTCGTCGTCGACGACGAACTGGAGCTTGTTCTGGAAGTCCATGTCGTTCATGGCCTTCTCGGTCACGTGGGGGTACTTGATGACGTCCCACGTCATCGCTCGGCCACCTCCTCGACTGCGGACTCGGTGAAGACGGTGAGCCGACCGGGCACGCCGCCGGGCGCGAGGTCTTCCGCGTTGACCTCGCGTGCGGTGGCCACGTCAACGCCCGCCAGATTGCGGGCGGCCTTCGACGGCTCGCCGCTCGTCACGAAGAGGATAGAGGAGGGGCGGCGGTACTTCCGACCGCGCATCGAGCCCTTCCCGGCCTTTATTTTGGTCTCGTCGGCGCGCTCGATGTCCGCCGCGACGTCGAGCGCTTCGAGCAGCCCCAGGACCTCCTGGGTCTTGACCAGGTCCTCGAAGTCGTCGGAGACGACGATGGGGACCTCGTCGGCGTCGAACTCGTGACCGCGCTCGGCGACGAGTTCGGCGTCCGTCGTGGCGGCGAGTGCCGACCGCACCGCGAGCTGGCGCTCCTTGTCGTTGAGGTCGACGGAGCGGTCTTTCTCGGCTTTGGGCGGGTGGGCCGTGCGGCCCTTGACCGCCTGCGGGACGCGGCGGGCACGGCCGTCCTGTTGGGGGACGTGTGCCTGCCCGCGACCGCTACCGAACGACTCGGCCGGCGTTCGGAGGCCGGCGTACTCGTCGGTACCGTAGTCCTGCTTCCGGTTTGCCTGGGCGGCGTGTACGGCCTTGGCGACGAGGTCGGCCCGCACCGGTGTCTCGAAGACATCGGGGAGCGTGACCTCGCCGTCAGCCTCGCCGTCCAGAGTGTAGATAGTTGCCTGCATGGATTATCCCTGGTTCGATTCGGTGGAGACAAAGCGCACCTCGGGGTCGAGGCGCGGCTGCTCGTTGGGTCGGACTGCGGGCCGGAAACGCACCAGGCGCTTGTCCGGACCGGGCACCGAGCCTTTGACGAGCGTGTAGTCCCCGTCGACCTCGCCGTAGTTGACGAAGCCGCCGTCGACGGAGGCGTCGTCGCCCTCGCCGATGTCGATGAGGCGCTTGTTGAGTTCGGTGCGCTGGTGGTAGCCGGTCTGACCCTGCTGGGGGACCGTCGAGCGCACGCGAGATGGGTTCCACGGGCCGAGGTTGCCGATGCGTCGGCGCCAGCCCTGTCGGGCGTGTTTGCCCTTCCGCTTCTGGACGCCCCAGCGCTTGACGGGACCCTGTGTCCCTTTGCCCTTGGTGACGCCCGCGATGTCGGTGTACTCACCGGCGCGGAAGATGTCGTTCATCGAGTGCTCGCCACCGTCGTCGACGAGTTCGAGGGCGTGCTCGAGGCGGTCCGAGACGGACCCACCGCCGACGCGAGTCTCCATCACGTCGGGCTTTTTCTTCGGGACGCTCGGGACGGCCTCCGGGACGGTGTGCGTAATCGCACGCACGTCGCCCAGCCGACCGTCGTCTAAAGCGTCGCGTATCTGTTCCTCAGCAGCGTCCGGGTCGTGGTCCTCCGGCAGGTTGAGGGTCCGGTCGAGGTCCCCGTGGAACTCGTCGGTCCAGACCTCCGTCAGCGGACGCTGACCGTACGGCGTCTCTTCGTACGCACGCAGGGCGACGGCGCGCATCGGCGGCGTCTCGACGACTGTCACCGGGACAGTCTCCTCCATCCCTTCGCGGGGGGAGTTGGGTTCGTCGTTGACGAGTACGACGTGTGTCATACCCGCCTTGTAGCCGGCGAACCCCTGGACGCCCGGCTGGCCGTCGTCGGACGGCCAGCTGTTGAAGCGAGGCGTCTCGCTCGTCGAGCGCTTGCGCGGGCCAAAGCCCAGCGAGCCTTTGCGTGGTCTGCTTGGTTGTGGCATTCGTTTACTCCGTGAGGGTCAGACAGGCGAGGGAGGCAAACAGAGCTTCTTCCGTTCGCACGACCTCGCTGCCCTGGTTCGGAACCGTATTCAGCCAGAGGTCGAACCCTGTGGATTCGTCGTACTGCTGGTCTCCGACGGCGTCCGGGTCCACGTCGAGTATGGACGGTAACCCACGCTCGGGTGCCCCGAAGGCGACTGTCATGCCGCCCTCGCGGTCCCGTCGTTCGGCCAGACGGCCGAGCCGACGAGTCGTTGCCAGCTCACCGTATCGCGATGAGGCGATGGTGAGTCCGGCGTCGTCACGCGAGAGTGCCCTGTTGAGGTCCGCTGAAACGACGTCGAACCCCGGCGTGGGGTGGTCGACGAGTTTCGCCCGGACCGGCCGTCGCGAAGAGACCCTGACGGTCACGCGCTCCCCCTCGGCCACGTCCAGTCCGTCTGGCACGGGGAGGGAGATCGGGTGTTGCATGCCGCAATTGACCCGAACGCGCCCATCAGCTCCGACCTCGGTCACGATTCCCTGTCTTAACGACCCCGAACCCTCGGATCCGGAGCCGGTCTGTGAACGGACGCGGAGCGGCGGCAGGACGCCGACGTACTCTAGTTCGTCCCGCTTGCCCCACATCCCCTTTCGGAGGTGTGGCGGCGTCGCGGCGTACCGCAGCACGGTTTCGACGAACCCGTCTTCCCACGTACCCCGGCCATCCGGGTCGGGGTACACTGTCAGCCGGTCCACCCGGAACACCGTGGCCGCGCGGGCCACGTATCCGAGCTTCCGAGTCGCCTCGCGGCGGTCCTCGGCTTCCCGTGTGAGGGAGTCGGGCACGAGTACGCTGGTCGTCATGCCGTGACGCTTCCACGTCACGCCACTAGACTGTAGCGATACTACTCCGTCCCTACGGTAAAAAGACCCCGCTTCGCGCGTGCGTTGAGACGCGTTCACACGGCACTACAGTCCACTCGCACCTGAATTGCGGGCCCACAGCTTGCCGCTTCCGAAAGTCCGTATCGTGATGACGTCTCACGCGAGAGCCCCGCCACGGCCCCGCGATTTCCCCGCGAAACGGAAGGCTTTTTACTATCACCCCCGCCAGATTGTGATGCGGAAAGACGCCACGTGCGCTGGTACCGAGCGACCGACGGTCGCGAGGGTCAGGGCGAACGAAGTGAGCGCTGGTAGTGTAGTTGGTATCACGTGACCTTGCCATGGTCACAACCTGGGTTCAAATCCCAGCCAGCGCACTTCTCTACGTTCAAATTGGCAAGCGACGCGTTTCATCGCGTCGCGTACTGATTGCTGTGTAGTGCCTCTAGGATTTGAACCCTGCCAGTCGCAGCCCGCGAACGACCACCGGGAGTGAGCCGGACCGTCTGGCTCCGGTTCAAATCCCAGCCAGCGCATTTCCACTTTTTACTTTGCTACGAGACGGCGGCGCCGTCTCGGCGTGACGAGAGAGCGCACCGCGCTCTTTCGGACGACTTCGCTCGCCGCCCGGTAGCTCGACAGCCTGCCCTTCCCCGGGTCGTTCACAGTGCTTTGTGCCGTGTGCTCGAGAGGTTTGTGGTCTCCCAGTTGCGACAGAGTGCACTCCCGGCCTACAAACGGCCGGTCCTCAGGGTTCCAGCCCCCGTATCGTCCCGTCGACCGTCTCGGCGATGTCGTCGAGTTCGGACTCGAGTCGTTCGATATCGTTCTGGAGACGCTGGAACTCGTCGCTCTGGCGGAGTTCACTGGGCGACCGCTCCTGGACCAGAACGTTCCGTTTGACGTGCTTCTGGCTCAGCGTTCGGTAGAGAGTGTCGTACTCGGCCAGGCAGAGGAGGCGTTCGACGGCCTCTCGCAACTGCTCGGTGGTGACGGGTTTGACGAGGTAGTCGTCGATGCCCAGTTCGATGATGTCGAAGTCGGGTTCGACGCCGGTCACCAGGGCGATGTAGCAGTTCCGGTACCGGTTCTGTAGCTCGCGGACCAGCGTCTCCTCGTCGGTGTCCGGGAGTCGTCTATCGAGCAGTACGACGTCGGTGTCGTCGGTCATCGTCTCGACGGCCTCGGCCCCGGTTGCGGCCGTCGACACAGCGTAGAACTGCGAGAGTACGCTGTCGTACACGTCCAGAAGGTCCACATCGTCTTCGACGATGAGCACTCGCTCGCCTCCGTCCCCCATGTGAAACGGTATCACTAGTGCCGACGATAAATGTTCGGGCTGTTTGATGGGCAGTGTTTAGTTAGGCGATTTAGACTGTCAACAGCCAGAAAGCCCCGGCTGGCTGAACTCGGGGGACTCGCTGCGCTCCTCACTACGTTGCGGTGCTTACGTCGTCCGCCGTCGTTCAGCCTGAGTGAAGCGCGCAGCGAGTCGCAGTAGTCGAGCGGTCGGGGGCTTTCTGGCTCTCTTCCGCGTTTTCTACTAAACTAAACACTACCGTTTGATGGAAAGGGCCCGGAATGACGCGTTCGCCCGAGCACGAGACCAGCGCGACCGTTGTGTGCATCCCTCGTTTCGACGGAGCCCTGAAACAGAGCGGCGAGCACGCTCTTTTCGACGCGCTTCTGACTCAGCGTCCGATATGTGGCGTCGTAGTCGGCCAGGGCGAGGAGTCCGTCGACGGTGTCACGTAACCGCTTGGTGGTCACGGGCTTGACCAGATAGTCGTCGTGGTGGTTCGTGAGCCTATCGACGAGCGTGGCCACCGACACCTCCGGAAGCGGTCGGTCGATGACGACGAGGACGTTGTTTCCCCCGCCAGCCATTTGACACAATTTTTAAATTTCTGTACTATAAGTTTTCATATTGTAACTCGTGTTCGTGGCCCGGGGAGTCGGCAGCGTTAGGAGCGACCCGCCCCCAGCAGACGTATGACATGTATCGGATTCCTGTCGGTCGCACCGGTCGTCGAGGAGAGCATGGCGCCCTACGTCGCCGACGCAGTGGCTGCCCTCGAGGAGTTCGGCGTCGAGTACGAGACGACGCCGATGGGCACAGTGATAGAGGCCGACGACAGCGAGGAGCTGTTCGCGGCGGCCCACGCCGCCCACGAGGCCGTCGGCGCCCAGTCGGACCGCGTCGAGACGTTCCTGAAAATCGACGACAAGCGCGGGGTCGACCAGCGAGCGGGCGGGAAGGTCGACAGGGTCGAGGACGAGCTGGGACGGGACGCCCGAAGCGACGCCGGCGGCGGCACCTGATACGGGTTGTTGGCGCTGTATACACCGCCGAGCTACCGGTGCGAGGCTACAACAATCCGTATAAATGGCCGGCTGGCGAAAGCGGGGTATGAACACGCTCAATCGGATGGCCACGGAACTCGTCGACGAGGCCATCGACTTCGCCGACGAACTGACGATAGACGTCCACGCGCTGGACGGTGACGCTGCCGTCTTGGACTTCGGGGTCGAGGTCCCCGGTGCCGTCGAGGCCGGACTGGTACTGGCCGAACTCCAGACGGCCGGGCTGGCGACGGTCCAGACCGGGATGGAACGGGTCGGGGACGCGCCGCTGACACACGTCGAACTCGCGACGGACCACCCGGCGCTGGCGCTGCTGTGCTCCCAGAAGGGGGGTTGGGAGCTGACGGTCGACGACTTCGAGGGGCTGGGGAGCGGACCGGCGCGCGCGCTGGTGGCCGAGGAGGACATCTTCGGCCGCATCGGCTACCGCGAGGAGGAGCAGTTCGCGGTGCTGGCCGTCGAGACCGAGCAACTGCCCGACGGGGCCGTCGCCGCACAGGTCGCCGAGCGCACCGGCGTCCCCGAGACCGGCGTATTCGTTCCGGCCTTCGCCACCGCGAGCGTCACCGGCAGCGTCGTGAGCGCGGCCCGGGCCGCCGAAATCGCCGTCTTCCGGCTGGCCGAACTGGGCTATGACCCGACGGAGGTGCTCTCGACGAACGGCCGGGCACCGGTCGCCCCCGTCGCCGCCGACGAGACGACCGCAATGGCCCGGACGACTGACGCACTGGCCTACGGGAGCGAGGTCCACCTGACCGTCGACGAGCCGGTCGACGACGTCGTCGGCGAGGTCCCCTCCGTCGCGGGTGCGGAGTACGGCCGACCGCTCGAAGGGGTCTTCGAGGACGTCGACTGGGACTTCGCGGAGCTACCCGTCGAGCTGTTCGGGCCGGCGAAAGTCACGGTCGACGTGGTCGGCGGCGACACCCACGTCATCGGCGAGACCCACGGGGACGTCCTGGCCGAGAGCTTCGGGCTCTGAGGATGCGCTGCAAGGTCGTCCCGGAACCGTGGTCCGTGGCGTTCCTCCGCGACGTCCAGTCGGCACTCTCAGTAGGCGATTCCGACTCGCTCGCAGCTGTGCGTATCGTTGACGACCGCGTCGTAGACGAACGCCGCCACGTCGCCGGTCGAGACAGACTGACCGCCCTCCGGGAGGTAATCGACCGCAATGCGGTAGTGGTTCGTCGGCGGACCGTCCGGCATCCGGGGCGGGCAGACGAGCGTCCAGTCGAGTTCCGAGACGCGGAGTCGGTCGTACACGGCCCGGTGGGCGTCGGCACTGGCCTGCAGGCCAGTGGGGAAGTCGTCCACGTCGAGCCGGAGCCGGTCCGGCGTAGCCTGGAGGATTCCAGCGGCGCCGACGGCGACCAGTCGCTCGACGCCGCCGGCTTCCATTGTGGCGACGAGGTTCGCTATACCGGTATCGAGCGCCGCGAAATCACCCTCGTCGCCGGGTCCGAGCGCGCTACAGACGGCGTCCTGTCCGCTGACGGCCGCTGCCACGGCGTCCGCGTCGGTGACGTCCCCCTCGACGACCGAGACCCCCTCGGGCGCCCGGGCCGCGTCACGGACGAGCGCTGTCACGCGGTGGCCGTCGGAGACAGCGGATGCACAGAGTCGTCGCCCGACGCGGCCACTGGCGCCGAAGACGAGCAGTTCCATACGGTACAGAAGCCGCCCGACGGATAAATCAGGGGTACCTAACGGCGTCAGTCCGTCCGGACGTCGGTGACCGTGCCGACGCCCTTCGAACGGCCCTCGCGGAAGACGAACTTCTGGCCTTCCTCGACCAGATACGACCGGAACTTGAACCGGACCGCCGTCGTCCCGGCGTCGCCGGGCAGCAACTGGCCGTCCTCCGGGTAGAACTTCGCGGCCTCGCTGATGGTCTCTAAGTGGACGACCGGCTCGTAGCCGTCGCCGATGCGGGTCGGGTGGTTCAGCACCATCACCTCGGCCTCGAACTCCCGGACGGGGTCGGGGTCGGCGTCCCGGGGGAGCAACACCATCCCGCGCTCGATGTCGGCCTCACGCACGCCCTTGAGTGCGATGCCGACGATGCGGCCCGCCTTTGCCTCGTCGACGCGGTGGTAGTGCATCTCGATGGAGCGGACCTCGACCTCGCGAAAGCCCCCGCCCTGCATCGGGCCGAGCAGGAGTTCGTCACCCGCCTTGACCTCGCCGGCCTTTACCGTGCCGGAGGCGACGGCGCCCACGCCCTGGACGTTGTAGGTCCGGTCGATGTACATCCGGAACTCGCCGACCTCGCCGCCGGTCTTGGGGAGTCGCTCGAACATCTCGTCGAGCGTGTCCAGCCCCCGCTCGGTCACCGCGCTGGTCGTCACCACGGGGACCACTGTCTCGGAAATCTCCTCGATGGCGGCGTCGACGCCGTGGCGTTCGACCCGAAGCGGTGTCTTGTCGACCTCCCGCAGCGCCCGCTCGACCTCGCGTTCGACCTCGGAGACCCGGTCGTCGGTCACGAGGTCGACTTTCGTGAGCGCGACGATGGTCGGCAGTTCGGTGGCAAGCAGGATGCCCAGATGCTCGCGGGTCGTCTCTGTGACGCCGTCATCGGCCGCTACAGTGAGCAGTCCGTAGTCCAGTTTCTGGCCCACCAGCCCGCGAATCGTGGTCCGGAGCCACGGCTCGTGGCCGACGGTGTCGACGAAGCTCACGAGCCGGTCGGATTCCTCGACGACGCGGGCGCGGTCGGTCTTGCGGTGGGGGTTGTCCATCCGGACCGGGCCGTCGTCGTCGAATCCGTAGACGCCATACGAGAGGTCCGCCGAGAGCCCTCGCTCGACCTCGTGGGGCTGGACATCGAGGAAGCCCCGCGTGCTCCCCTCGCCGTCGTCGGCCTCACCGGTGACCAGCGAGCCCACGAGCGTGGACTTGCCGTGGTCGACGTGGCCAGCCGTCCCCACGACGATGTGGTCGTCGTCCTCGAGGACCGTGCCCTCGCGGATAGTGGCGACGCCGACGATACCCTGTGTGGCCTCCGCATCGACGCCACCGGTACCGCTGTCGACGCCGTCGACGCCCCAGGTCTGGACCTCCTCGATGTGGGCGCCAGCCTCCTCGGCCAGCAGGCTCAGGACGTCCATCGACTCGGAGAACTCGGTCGGAGAAATCCCAGCTAGCCCGCCGTCGTCGGTCACGCCGACCACGTACGTCGCCTCACCCTCTCCGGAGAGGACGCGGTGGCGAAGCTGTGCGGCCAGCGACTCCAGACGTCCCTCCGACAGGTGTAGTTCTTCGGTGAGCCGTTCTTTGAACTCGACGCTGCCGCCCTCCTGCTCGCCGCGGTCCAGCGCGCGCTGGAGGACGGCCCGGTCGGGGCTCATGGGGGTCCGTAACGGGGGGTAGAACAAAAGCCTTCCCCGGGTATGCGGTTTCCTCTCCCTGTTGTGTCCAGTGGTTGTCTCTGCCTCTCACAGCGAAGATTCATACGTGAAGGCGGGGCCAGGGAGACCTATGTAGACTACGCGCCAGCGGAGTTCAGCCGTCGTGTGACACCAGCTCCGCTGCCCGCCGACGCGTGGGTGTCGCCAGTTCGCTCCTATCGATAGGGCTCGACCGCTTCCAGAAAGCCGTCGGCGTAGCCCGCCTCGGTCACTCGGTCGGCCCGAGCCAGCGCCGTCTCGTCGGCGTTCGCGACGGCAACCGACTCCCCGGCCACGTCGAACGCCGGCGCGTCGTTTACGGAGTCACCGACCGCGAGGAACGCCGCCGGTTCGAGCCCCAGCTCGGCACAGACGGTCTCCAGTCCCGTTCCCTTGTTGGTCCGACTGTCCGTGACGTGGTAGGCATAGCCCGTATCCAGAAACTCCAGTCCGTACTCCTCGGCCAGGCGTCGCAGGGGTTCGGCGGGTTGAGAGCGGTCGACGACCACCTCGGTCTCGCGCCACCGGTTGGCGAGGTCGACCTGCCCGAAGCCCATCTCGTGGCCCAGCTCGCGGTACGCCTCGGCGACAGCGAGACACGCATCCTTGTCCCCCTCTATCCGGAGCGTGTCCGTGGCTTCGACGAACACCACGCCGCCGTTCTCCCCGATGACGGTGTAGTCGGTGCCGACGAACTCACAGAGCGCAATAGGGTACGGCATCGCCTTGCCCGTCGCGACGACGACCGACTCGGGCCACTCCGAGAGAACCGGAAACACGCGCGGGTCGACGGCCCGAGAGTCGTCGGTCAGCGTCCCGTCGATATCGACCACCAGCGGCGGCGTCTCGGTCATACAAGGTGGAGCGCCGGCACGGGTTTGGTCGTTGTGGTCCGGGGTCGGCGATATCCGGAAATAATCTACGATAAACCGTATCAGTCGTCAGTGAGCCGCTCGTAGGCCGCCTTCACTCGTTTGAACTCGCGCTCGCTGCCGCCGTCCGTGTCCGGGTGAGTCGCCTTGACTCGGTCGCGGTAGGCCTGCTTGACGGCACTCTCGTCGGCGCTGGGGTCCAGGCCGAGCCGGTCGTAGGCCTCCGCAGTCGTCGGACCCGACGACTGCTGGCGGCGGGCTCGCGCCTGTCGAACGCGTTCGGCGGTCCGGCGCGACCGTCCGTCGCGGGGCGGCTCCCACTCCTCGCGCGGTCCCGCGCCGCGACCGTCGTCTCGGCGGGCGCCGCGCCCGTCCGTCGCCGCCCGCCGCTCAACGCGCTCGTAAACGCTTGCGGCCATCTTCCCGCTGCGGTGGTAGTACATCAGATACGTCGAGGCCCCGAACAGCAGCGCCAGAAAGAGCACCGCCGGACTGGAGAGGGCACCGACCACTGTCAACACGGCTGTAAGGATGCCGAAAACGACTGTGATTCCCTTTGTCAGCCGGTCGTACTGCACGCCCGCTGATTCGTGCCAGAGGACCGTAAGCGTCTCGCCTCCGGCGACCCGCTACACCCGTTCGACCGTGACGCGACTGTCAGTGACGACCAGCTCGAAGCCGGCGTCGCGGAGCCAGTCGGCGGCGGCGCCGTCGCTGTGGAGCAGGACCTCGGCGATGTCGCCCGGTACGTCGATATCGGTCGCCAGCCGGCGCGAGTCGACCTCGGCGACGCTCGCTCCCGCCGCGCGGGCGATGTCGCGGTGGTCACGTATCGACGCACCGTGGTAGTCCACCCGAAAGTCGGGATGGCGGGAGACGAAGGCGTTGGTCCCACCGCCCAGTCCCGGCGCCAGGACGACGTCGGCGTCTGGTGCAAACAGTGTCTCGACCGCGTCCGGCGTGAGCAGCGGGAGGTCGGCCATCACGACGGCCAGCTTACCGTCCGTCTCGGCGAGCAGGTCGTTGACGAGTGCGTCGAGTCCCCGCTCGTCGACGGTAACCGGCGCGTCACACGCGACGGACGCGGTCGCGACGACCTCGGTCGCGCGGTCTGTCTTCTCGAGCGAACGCAGGACGTCTGCGAGCATCGCCTCGGTAAAGTCGCGGCGCTCGTCGGGCGTGAGAACAGGGGCCAGGCGGGTTTTCGGGTCGGACCCCGAGACGGGGACGACGACTCGCATTACAGCTTGCTGTAGTCGTCCTCTTTGGACTGGCTGTAGAGGTAGTAGCCGCCGCCACCCAGTAAGAGGAGCACGACGAGTGCGCCGCCGGCAAGCAACACCGTCTGGGTGGTTTGCTGGCTCTGCTGGGCCTGTTCGGCCGTGTTCTGAGCCCGGTTCGCAAGCGAGATAGCGTTCTCGAAGTTGCCGTTTTCGTAGGCGGAGATGGCGTTGCCACGGAGGTTCTCGGCTTCGCTGTTCCCGCCGGCGTCCTCGATGGCCGTGCCAGCGTCGTCGATGGCCTGGCGCGCCTCACGGCTGTCCTCGGTGTAGTGATGGGCCGAGTCGGTACGGAACTGTTCTTCGTTGCTACCGGTCACACGGGAGAGGCTTGCGACCGTGTAGTTCTCTCTCGGTTCGTAGGTGTAGTTCTCGACGGCCGGGACGGTACCTTCGAGCGTAATGTGTACCTCGTCACCGTTCTGGTCGCCGTCGCGGTTCATCGGCTGGCTGAACGTCTGGTTGCCATAGGTGGCCTGGTCGACGCTGTCACCCTGGTCGAGCACCTCGACGGTCCAGCTCACGTTCTCCAGTTCCGTCTCGCCTTCGAGGGTGTACTCGTTCGGTGGCCCGTCGTACGGGTCCTCGATGACGTACGTGACCGATACCTCGCTGCCGACGGCGGTTTCGCTAGGCACACTGCCGTCCGTGGAGACGGTGAACGCACCGGCTGTGCCCGCGACAGCCAGCAGTCCCACGACACAAAGCAGTGCGACAGTCGCCCTAGAATAGTGGGTCGAGTTCATCCTCATCGTCTTCAACTAAATTCTGTAAGTTATCTTCGCTTTGTTGTCGGATGTCGTCGATGTTGTCCTGTGCCTCGATGGCGACCTGCTGGAGTTCCTTGATGCGGGGAACGTTGTGGACGCCCGACAACAGGATGGAGGCGGCGACCTTCGGGGCGTTGGTCGGGTAGTCCCCGCCACGGACCTCCATCGAGCCGGTCTGCTCTTCGAGCCACTTGCGACCGCGCTCGATACCCTTCCGATTGAGGTGTTCTGGCGGCCCGGCCATCACGAGCAGGGCGCGTTCGGTCCCCTCGATTTCACAGGGGAGGGTCAGCCGCCCGAGTGCGGCCTTGCGGACCAGCGACGTGATTCGGTTGGTGGTGTTTGCTGTATCCATCGAGTCGTCGCCGCCGCTGTCGCCCTTGAACCGCGAGAGCAGCCCGCCGCCGCCGGAGTTGACCTCGACGTCCTCGGAGGCGTAGCCGACGGTGGAGACGCCGCCGCCGTCGAGCGTGTTGATGATTTCCGAGGAGTCGACGACGCTCTCGGCGATGTTGTCGCCGGCCTCGACCTCGCCGGCGCCAAAGAGGACGCCAAACCGCCGGACGATTTCCTCGTTGATGTGGTCGTAGCCGCCCTCGACGGACTCGCCGGTCTGTCGCCAGGCGTCGTTGTCGAACACCATGAGGTTGTCCACCTCGCGGACGAACGTCTGGAACGACCGGGCGGCGTTGAGCGTGTAGATGCCGCCCTCGTCGCTGCCGGGCAGGACGCCGAGCCCGTAGACGGGTTCGGTGTAGATGCGTTTGAGGTGTTTCGCGACGACCGGCGACCCGCCGGACCCGGTCCCGCCGCCCAGGCCGGCGACGACGAGGAACGCGTCGACTTCGTGAACGGGGATGTTGTCGATGGCTCCCTGGACCTCGTCGATGTCCTCTTCGGCGATTTCCGCGCCGAGTTCGTTGTCGGCGCCCACGCCATGGCCCTTGACGCGAGCCTGGCCGATGAGTACCCGACTCTCCTCCGGTATGTGTTCTAGCCCCAGCAGGTCAGCCTTGGCTGTGTTGACCGCCACGGCCGAGCGGACGATTCCCGAGCCCGTCTTCTCGTCGTACTCGAGGAATTTGTCCACGATTTTGCCACCGGCCTGCCCGAAGCCGATCATCGCGAGTTTCATTGATATAGTTCTCCGGTTGAAAGTGGTAAGTAGGATAGTGCGTATAAGTTTTTTGCCCAAATCTCATCGGTGAAAGCTCGATGCAGAAACAAAAGCTCGCTGACGTTCCGTGGGTCCGAAAATCTCCAGCAGGCACTCCCGGCCCCCTGGAGTCGTTTCGCGGCTGTTCGGTCCAGGCCCGAACTGTAGTGAAAGTCGACAGGAACCGGGCCGGCGATTAGCTACCCTGACAGTACAGGGAACTACTCGACGCCGAGATACGAGCGAAACGACCGCAACGAGGCGGGGGTGCGACCGAACGCTTCGACGTCGTTAGTCGTCGGGGTGTTGTCGAAGTCCAGCCCCTCGTACTGGTCGCTCCCCATCGGGAATCCGAGCGAGCCAAGCACCGGGAGTCCGATTTTGGCCAGCGGCATCGGGAGCGGGACGATGGTGATGGAGTTGCCCTCGGCCGCAAAGACCAGCTCCGTCGCCTCTCTGAGCGTGAGCCTCTCGGGGCCGCCGACCTCGTAGGTCTGGCCGACGTGTTCCTCGTCTTCGAGGGCGTCGGCGAGCATCGGTACGAGGTCGTCGACCCAGATGAGCTGGAAGTGCGCTTTCTTGCCGCCGCCGGGCAGCGGATACAGCGGCACCGCCGGGGCGAAAATCTGCTTGAGCCGCTTGGTGAAGTAGACGAACTCCCCGCCGTCGCCGAAGACGACCGACGGGCGGAAGATAGTCCAGTCCAGCTCGGAGTTCCTGACGACCGCTTCGGCGTTCCCCTTCGCGCGGAGGTAGTGGGTCGCGCCGTTGGGGTCTGCCCCCAGCGCGCTCATCTGGAGGAAGCGGGAAACGCCGTGTTCCTCGGCCGCCCTGACGCAGTTCTCGGTCCCCCCCAGATGGACCACCTCGTGCATCTCGTCGCCGCCGTCGGGTTTGAACAGGGGCGACAGCGCGGGGAGAAAGACGACGGCGTCCCGGCCCTCGAAGGCGCCCTCGATGCTGTCGTAGTCGGTCACGTCGCCCTCTTTGCGGGTAACACCGTCGGGGAGTTCGGCGTCGTGGGGGGTCCGTGACAGGGCAGTCACGTCGTGGTCGCGGTTGTCGAGTTCGCGACAGAGGTGCTCTCCAACGAAACCAGTGCCGCCGACTACAAGTACGTCCATACTGATTCGTTTCCACCCAACGACCGTAAAGATAGGGCGAAATCAGTTGGGCCATGCGGTTCGGGGCCCTTACGTACCCGGCCGCCGACCCATCGGTATGCTCGTCACGCTGGAGGGACTGGACGGCAGCGGGAAGACGACGGTGTGGGAACGGCTGCGGACCGACAACGTGCTGCCGGCCGACACGGTCTTCACCCGGGAACCGACCGAGAGCTGGTACGGGGAGGCCGTCACGCGCTCTATCGAGGACGACGACGCCGACTCGCTTGCCGAACTCTTCCTGTACACCGCCGACCACGCCGCCCACCTGGCCGACACCGTCCGCCCCGCCCTCGCGGACGACCGGCTCGTCGTCTCGGACCGTTACTCCGACTCCAGATACGCCTACCAGGGTGTCACGCTGGCCGGGAGCGGCTTCTTCGACGACCCGCTCGCGTACGTCCAGCGGGTCCACGAACCCTGGACCAGAGCGCCGGACCGGACGGTGTATCTCGACGTCGACCCGGAGACGGCTGCCCGCCGCAGCGGCGCCACGAACAAGTTCGAGACGGCCGACTACCTCGCCGACGTCCGGGCGAACTACGAACGGCTCATCGACGACGACCCCGACCGCTTCGTCCGGGTCGACGCCACCGCCGACCCCGACAGCGTCTATGAGCGAGTCCGCGACGCGATTGTCTAGTTCGTCGACGTCGGTAGTTCCACGTCGTCGGGCGAGGGCATCCAGACGTAGTCGAAGGTCATCCCCAGCGCGAGCGGCACCACCACCACCAGGCCGAGGAACGTGATAGTGCCGAGGTCGATGAACGGGCCGATGGGGACCGACAGCACGACACCGAGCAACAGCAGGGCGAGCGGACAGAGCAACAGCGAGTACAGCAGTCCGCCCCAGCGGGTGTGGAGCCGAACCCTGAAAAAGCGTGTCATCAGTGCCGTCACGGCGCTGTTGACCAGCACGATGACGACCAGTCCGGCGATAGCGACGACGCTAACCATACCAGTCATACGGCGGCGAGACTCTTTGCCGTGTCGGAACTGCGCGACTGTGCTCCGGTCGGCGTCTCGTTATACTGGTGGCTGTAACAACCTGAAGGAATTCGCGGTGGCGAATATCTTTACGAACTTACAGCCACCAGTACTACTCCAGACAGATGTAGGTCCGAGTATCCGCGACGCCCTTCAGGTCCCGGACGCGTGTCGAGACGGACTGCATCACGTCGTACACTTCCTCGCCGGTGGCCTCGGCGATGATGTCGTACTGCCCGGCGACGATATGTGCCTCGGTGATGCCCTCCGACTCCCGGACGGCGGCGAGCAGGTCCTCGGACTTGCCCGCCACCGTTTTAATCATGATGAACGCGGACGTCATACTGTGGTATAACGTGCCACAGTATCAAAAACGTTCGCGAGGATACCGACATCCCGCGTCGGGACCGCCGGCGGATAGAAACGGCGAGCGGGGTACTTTTATTCGTCCCCGTCGCGTACCCTTGCCTATGCTATACGTTATCGTGGGTGCCGGCCGTGTGGGACTCCGGACCGCACGGGTACTGCGGGAGAGTGGCCACGACGTCACGCTCATCGAGCGCGATGAAAGCGCCATCGAGCGGGCCCGGGCCGCCGGTTTCGACGTCATCGCCGGCGACGGTGCCTTAGAGGAGACCCTCGAATCGGCCAACCTGGCCGAGGCCGACGCACTCGGAGCGCTGACCGGCGACCTCAACAACAACTTCGTCGCCTGCATGATAGCCAAAGAACACGGCTGTCGGACCGTCATGCGCATCGACGAGGACTACCGCGAGGAGATATACCGCCGCTACGCGTCCGATGTCGACGAAGTCATCTACCCCGAACGGCTCGGCGCTATCGCCGCCAAGAACGCACTGCTGGGCGGGAACATCCGCGCCATCGCCGACATCGCCCAACATCTCCAACTCGTCGAGTTCACCATCACCGACTCCGCGCCGATAAAAGGCTACTCCCTGTCCGAACTCGAACTGCCCGCCAACACCCGACTGCTCGCCCACGGAAAGGGCGACGCGCCGCTCGACATCCCCGACCCCGACGAGACACTCGACGCCGGCGACCACCTCGTCATACTGGCTGATTTCGACACCCTCTCGGACGTTCGGAGCATCGTCGTAGGTGAGAGCGGCCCTACCAAAGCGCTTGGAGGTGTCTAGAATGGTCACCGCCTACGTCATGGTCAAGGCCCACACCGGCGACGCAGACCGGCTGAAACGCGAAATCGGCGCCATCGACGGCGTCGTCGACGCTCACATCGTCGCCGGCGACGTCGACCTCATCGCCACGGTGAGCGTCGACACCCCCGCCGCCGTCAAGGACGTCGCCGCCACACATGTCCAGGATATCGAGGGCGTCGAGTCCACGCAGACGTACATCGCGATGGACTAGGGAACCTTTTTACAGCATAGGGTTTCCTCGTGCCGCTCGCCGTATGCTCCGACTCGACCGCTACAGCGGCGTCCCGCCGCGACTCCCCTCGCTGCCACCGGAACTCGCAGCGCTCATGAGGTCGGCGACGACGCCGATGTATTCGTAGCCGGGGACGATACCCTCGACGTAGGTCCCCTCGACGTACTCGACGAAGGCCTTGGCCACGTCGGCGGCCTCGCGTTCCCCGCCCAGGCTGAAGCGGTAGGTGACGACGACCTCCTCGTCGTCTCGCTCGACGGTGTACTCGTCGAGGTCGACGGCGACGCGGGTGGCCTTGGGTGCGTCTTCGAGCCGGCGCTCCAGGGTCTCGAACCAGCCGTCATGGACGGCGGGGCCGACCTCGTCGGCCGTCGCGGCCTGGAGCGTCGGTGCCCGAACGGTCACCTCGTAGTCGGTGCGCCACTCCTCGCCCGCGCTTGCGGTGACGTGGCCCTCGAAGCTCGTCGTCTCGACCACGTAGCCGCTGCCGCCCGGGACGAAGACGTCGCGGGCGTCGAAGACGTCTGCAACGTCGTCAGGAACGTCGGTCATTGGCCATCGGTAGGGCGCTGGGGCGCAAAAGCGCGTCGTTCGTTGGTGGCCGTCGCTCGCGAGTTGTCGGATGCGAGGGACGCGATTCGAACGCGCGGACCCCTACGGGAGCGGGTCTTAAGCCCACCGCCTTTGGCCAGGCTCGGCTACCCTCGCGCATCTCACTCTGCACACTGCGTGGGAAAACGGGTTTCGATTACCGTCGGCTGGTGAGGGCAGCTACCGGTGCGACCAGTCAGCGGACAGTGTCACCAGTCGACGGAGAGGCTGCCGTCACCGGCCGGGTCGGGCGCGATTTCCTCGTTCGTCCGGCGGTCGACGATGTGGATGACGCCACGGTCCTTCTTGGCCGGGCAGCTGTCGGCCGCTTCGACGTTGTGGTCGAGTTCGTCCTCGCCGAAGAAGTAAGCGTTTGGCCGGGCGATACCGGTGTCCAGCGAGAGCGACCAGTTCGTCGAGACCTCGGCGCATTTCCCGGCGCCAAAGCACTTGTTAGCCTCGAAGATTATCTTGTAGGGCTTGTCCTCGACCGGCGGCGCGTTCCGCTCGCCGAACTCGCTCGGGTCGACGGGGTCGTCGGCCTCAGTCATACCACGGAGTAGCGCCCCGACGCTCTTTCCGCTGTCGGTTCCCGCAGCTTCTCGTCCCGTTGTAGCCGACAGTATCACTCGACGATTTCGACCTCGTCGCCGACGGCAATCGTCTGCTCCCGGTCGGCCTCGGGGACGCGAGCGATGAGCATCAACGAAAAGAAGTGATCGAAGGCGTCCCGGTCGGCCCACTCGGGGAAGGTCTCCCGGCGCTTCGTGATGAACCGCTCGCGGAACTCGGGTGTGGGCTCACCGGTGTCGGGGTCCCGCGAGGGGACCACACAGCGACCACAGGGGGTCACGCCCTCGATACGCACGTCGCCAGCCCGAAACGCCGGGGCGTCCGCGCCGAGGAATCGGTCCTCCCAGAACGCCGGGACGCCGCCGACCTCGATGTTAGCACGCAGTCGCCGTCGGGCGCTGTCGACGGTCATCCCGTCGAACCAGCCGGCGACGGCCTCCAGTGTCGCGGTGCTGATGACCGACGGTCCCATCGACTGTCGGTCGACGTGTCCCAGGTCCGTGTTCCGGTCGAGTCGGCGGTCGCCCTCGAGGCCGAGCGCGTCGGTGAGCCACGCCGCCGCCTCGGCCCGTCCGGATTCGCTGTCGAGGGCGAACTCGCGCCGGTCGGGCGACGTGACGCGGAAGGTCGTCGTCTCGGGGTCGTAGGTCGTCTCCAGGGCGTGAAAGCGGTCGGACTGTTTCGCGTTGACCCGCTGGCCGTCCCCGTCGAGCAGCGCGAACTCCCGGTCGTGTTCGAGCGTGCCACCCGAGCGAACCCGCGACTGCTCGACGTCGAGGCGGTCGAGTCCCTTCACCGGATAGACGGTGAGTCGGTCGATATGTGCCACTGGTCGGAGTGAGAAGCGCCGGCACAAAAGCAGTTACCAACAGTGCAACTATCGGTGAATCTCGACGGATTCCAGCAGAATCGGCGTGGTCGGCGCGTCGTTGGGGTCCGTGTCTGCGTTGCCGATTTCCTCGACGACCTCCATCCCGTCGGTGACCTCGCCGAAGATGGCGTGTTTGCCGTTGAGATGGTGCTGGGGACCCAGCGTGATGAAAAACTGCGAGCCGTTGGTGTCCGGACCACGGTTGGCCATACTGAGCAGGCCCGCCTCGTCGTGAGTCAGGTCGTCGTCGAACTCGTCTTCGAAGGTGTAGCCGGGGCCGCCGCGACCGGTGCCGGTCGGGTCGCCCATCTGAATCATGAACTCATCGATGACGCGGTGAATCTCGATGTCGTTGTACAGCGGGTCGATTCGCTTCTCGCCGGATTCGGGGTCCTCCCAGGCGCCGGTGCCCGGGCCGACTTCCGCCGAGTCGTAGTCGTCGGCGCCCTCGGCCAGCCCGACGAAGTTCTCGACGGTGTTCGGAACACGCTCGTCGTACAGTTCCACTTCGATGTCACCCTCTGTCGTATGGAGCGTCGCTGTCAGGTCGCTCATACCGACTCCGATGGCGTGGTCGGGGAAAAAGTTGCCCACTGGAGCCGAGGGTTCTTGTACGGGGACGGGAGCAGGACCGCTATGATGTGACTGTCTACCGCGAGACGGGCTGCGGGTGTCCGACACGTCGTCTCGCGGACCGGAGTGTCGGCTGTTCGCTCTACACGAGGTGGGCAAGCAGTAGCTCGCTCACACGCTCGGGCGCGTCGAACTGCACCCAGTGGCTCGCGTCGGGCAGGCGCTCGACTCGGAGGTCAGGGACCCACTGCGTCAGTCCTTCGGTCAACGACACGTCGAGCGCCACGTCCCGCTCGCCCCAGACGAGCAGCGTCGGCGCCCGCACCGGCAGGTCGCCGACGCCACCCCTGGTCAGCGTCAGCTTCGCGTTCCGCCGTGCGAGCGCCCGGTAGTAGTTGAGCGCCGCCGTCCGGGCGCCCGGTTGCCGAATGGCCGCTTTGTAGCGCTCGATGTCCGTCTCCGAGAAGGCGTCCGGCCGGACCGTCCCATCGCGGAGCATCCGCTCTATGGCCGCAAAATCCAGCGCGCCGAGCGCCCACTCGGGCAGGTCCGGGAGCTGGAAGAAGCCGACGTACCAGGATTTGCCGAGCTGAGCCGGATTCGAACGCAGTGCCTGCTCGTATTTCGAGGGGTGGGGCGCGTTCAGCACCGCCAGCTTGTCGACGACGCCGGGCCGGTCGATAGCGGTCTGCCACGCCACGAGCCCGCCCCAGTCGTGGCCGACGATATGGGCCGACTCGCGGTCGAACGCGTGGACCAGCCCGGCCACGTCCGAAACGAGTTCGTCGATGTGGTAGGCCTCGACGCCGGCGGGCTTTTCCGAGCGATTGTACCCACGCATATCCGGCGCGACGACGCGGTATCCCGCATCGGCCAGTGCGGGAATCTGGTGACGCCAGGAGTACCAGAACTCCGGGAAACCGTGGAGAAGTACAGCCAGGTCACCGTCTTCGGGGCCGGCGGTGACGACGTGGAGCCGGACGCCGTTCGTCTCGACGGTGTCGTGGTTCCAGGGCTCGCCGTCGGCGGGAACCGTCCACTCGTCGGCTGTATCGGAGCGCGACATCACCCTTCGTTCGGCCCGGACGGGAAAATGGGTTCCGCCGCTCAGAACGGTCGTGTTTACTTTAACAGCAATGGACCCAGAGAGCCAGAAAGCCCCCGCGTTCTCAGCTCCCGCGGCTCGCTGCGCTCCAGTGGGTGCTTGCGTCGCCGGGGTTCGCTGAGAACGCGGCCCCTTTCAGAGCGCAGCGAGGCCCCCGAGTGTAGCAGGCCGGGGCTTTCTGGCTGTTTGCCGTCACTGTCGCTTAACTAAACATTGCCCTCAGAACGCCCGGAGCGCCTCGAGCGCGTCGGCCGCGCTGCCATCGTCGATGGCCGCACGGGCCTGTTTGAGTCCCTCGTCGATGCTGTCGGCGTCCTCGCGGGCGTAGATGCGCAGGGCGGCGTTGAGCGCGACGGCGTCGGCGAAGCCGTCGGTCCGTTCGCCGGTCAGGACCGCTTCGGTAATCGCGGCGGAGTCGCCGGCCACGTCCTCGACGGCCAGGTCGTCGCTGGTCACGTCCATGCCGTACTCGCCCGTTCGAATCTCGAAGTCGGCGATGTCCTCGTCGTCGGACTCGCCGCCGGCGACGGGCCACTCAGCGACGACAGTCTCGCCGGGACGGACGTCGTCGTAGCCTTCCATCCCCTGGAAGAACAGCGCACGCTCGACGGTACTGGAGTCGGCGTTGGTGAGCGTGTGGACCATCCTCTTGGCGAAGGGGAGGTGATAGAAGCTCCCGAGGTGGACGCCCGCGCCCGAGGGGTTTGCGAGCGTCTCGACGGTGTTGACGAAGGTCCGGACGCCCATGTTGTCACGCCGGTCGAAGAGGGCGTCGATACCGGGGTTGAACGCGGGCTGGTAGTAGAAACCGAAGCCGACGTCGTCGACCATGTCGGCGCTCTCGCCGGGGTCGAGTTCGGTTCGGACATCCAGTTCGTCCAGAACGTGCTTGTAGGCGTCCTGTTTCTGCGTGGGAACGCGGTCGCCCGAGTGGACGACGACGGGCGTACCGGCGGCGGCGGCCACGAGCCCGGCGGCGGCGCCGAGAATCGCCGAGCGGCCCTTTCCGTCGTAGTTCGCACCACAGTCGACGGGGTCGGCGTCGGGTTCGGCGACGACCGACTCCTCGGCCATCACGTCGACGTAGGCGCCCAGTTCCTCCGGCGTGTTTCGCTTCCAGCGGTTGGCCAGCCAGAACGCACCCAGCGTGGTCCGGTCTGGCTCGCCGTCGAGGATGCGCTGGAACGCCTCCCGGGCCTGTTCGCGGGTCATATCGTCGGCGGATTTGTGGCCGGAGCCGACGACCTCGGTCATCAGCCGTTTGAGCGGCCAGTCCCCGTACTCGCGGGTCGCTTGTGCCATATAGAGCGGTTTGGGCCGGGCTTTCAAAGCCCCTCCGCTTCGCTCTCATATTGCGGGAAGGCCGGTCGCTCCCGAAAACGATACACCCGTTCACTCCTAACGCGAACCAATGAGTCTCCGGGCGGGTGACTGGCGCGAGCGCATCGACGACGTCGACGCCGCACTCATCGACGGGTTCCAGAGTGATTTCCCCGTGTGTGAGCGGCCCTTCGACGCCGTCGGGGACCGGCTGGACATCCCGGGCGAGGAAGCACTAGAGCGCGTCAGGTCGCTGCGCGAAGATGGCATTATCCGACGCTTTGGCGCCGTACTGAACCCGCCGGTTATCGGCTCCTCGACGCTGGCCGCCGTGTCAGTTCCGGAAGCGCGCTTCGACGAAGTCGCCGCCGTCATCAACGACTACCGGCAGGTGAATCACAACTACGCTCGCGACCACACGTGGAACATGTGGTTTGTCGTCACCGCCGGCTCCCGCGCCAAACGGGACGAAATCCTCACAGACATCGAGGCCCGCACGGGCTGTTCGGTGCTCGTCCTCCCGATGCTGACCGACTACTACATCGACCTGGAGTTTCCCGTCGTGAACAGCGACCGATTTGCCCGGGAATCTATCGAGGGGACCGACGCCAGCGCCACCCGAATCAGCGAGGACGCCGCTGTGGACCTCTCGGCGCTGGACCGACGGCTCCTGCTCGAGATACAGTCGGGGTTCCCGCTCTCGGCGACGCCCTACCGGGATATCTCGACGGCCATCGGTGCCGACGTGAGTGACGTGCTCGCGGCCATCGAGCGCCTGCGTGAGGCGGGCTGTATCAAACGCGTTGGCTGTGTCGTCAACCACATCACCACCGGCTTCGACAACAACTGCATGGTGGTCTGGGACGTTCCCGACGGTCGGCTCGACGAACTGGGCGAGCGCGTCGGCGAACTCCCCTACGTCACGCTGTGTTATCACCGCCCGCGCCGGCCCGAGCAAGAGTGGCCATACAACCTCTTTACCATGATTCACGGCCGGGACGCCGACGCCGTCGACGAGAAGATAGACGAGCTCTCGACGGCGTATCTCCCCGTCGACCACGACCGGCTCTACTCCACGGCCACGCTCAAACAGACGGGTGCCCGCTACGACGACATCGTCGGTGAGTGACGAATAACACCGTATTGCTCCGTGGCCCCGACACCCCGTTGGCGGTCGGGTAGTTTCACGCTGCGTTAATTGCCACAACCCTTTTGTTATCTTTGTGCCTCCTATAAGCCGAGACAATGTCAGAACCTGGGGGGGCGAAGATACTCATCGTCGACGACGACGTTGACGTGGCAGAGACGTACGCATCACAGCTGTCGGGAGAGTACGATGTCGAGACAGTCTACAGCGGCCAGGACGCACTGGAGGTGCTCTCCCCGGCAGTCGATATCGTGCTGCTCGACCGTCGGATGCCGAGGCTCTCGGGCTGTGAGGTGCTCGAGACCATTCGGGAGCGCGGGCTGGAGACGCGCGTCGCGATGGTCACGGGGGAGGAGGCCGACTACGATATCATCGAGATGCCCTTCGACGACTACGTCCAGAAACCGGTCACTGAGGGGGCGCTGCTGGGGACAGTCTCTCACCTCGCCCGGTGTCTGACCTACGAAGAGCAGCTGCGTGCGTACTACGCGCTGACGGCAAAGCGGGCCGCCCTCATCCAGAGCAAGACCCTCGAGGAACTGGCCGAAAGTGACCAGTTCAGCGACCTCGAAGCGGATATCGAGGCGGCCGAAGCGGCACTGGCGGAGCTGGTGGCCGACTTCGACCCGACCGACTTCGACCGGGCGTTCCGGGACATCGAACGGGCGGACCCCCCGACGGCCGACTGACTCCGTTTTTCACTGTCGGCCGACCCCGCCGGGCTGGAAATTCCCGTTTCTGTACGTCTGTGGGTTCCGAAAGCACTAACCGAGTCTCGTCCCAAGCGAGGCCAATGAGTCAACAACTCCCGGACGTGCAGGCGTCGAGTCCGGACGTAACCGTCGGTCTCAACCGCGTCGGTGTCACCGGTGTCGAGAAGCTCGTCAAGCTGGGCCGGCGCGACCGGGACCCAATCGTGCTCATGGCCGAATTCGAAGTGTTCGTCGACCTCCCCTCCTGGCGGAAAGGCGCGGACATGTCCCGGAACATGGAAGTCATCGACGAGACCCTGGAGACGGCCGTCTCCGAGGAGGCTTACCGGGTCGAGGATGTCTGTGGCGACGCCGCCGAGCTCCTCCTGGAGAAACACGACTACACCACCAAAGCCGAGGTGCGGATGGAAGCCGACTACGTCACCCACGAGTCGACGCCCGAAAGCGGGATGGCCACTCAGTCGACGGCGACCATCATCGCCTCGGCGACGGCCACCGAGGACGGCACCAGCGAGGAAATCGGCGCCCAGGTCACCGGGATGACGGTCTGTCCCTGTTCGCAGGGGATGTCCGCCGCCCGCGCCCGTGAGACCCTCCAGAGCATGGCCGTCGAAGACGACGTAATCGACGAGTTCCTCCAGCAGATGCCCCAGGCCGGTCACTCACAGCGGGGTCACGCCACGCTGACCGTCGAGAGCGACGGCGCCCCCGAGGTCGACCTGAACGAGCTCATCGATGTCGCACGGGACTCCATGAGCGCGCGCATCTACAACCTCGCCAAGCGCCCCGACGAGGACCACATGACCTACGAGGCCCACAAGGACGCGAAGTTCGTCGAGGACTGCGTCCGAGCGCTGGCCGAGGGCGTCGTCGACCGCTTCCCCGACCTCCCCGATGAGGCCATCGTCTACATGGAACAGTCGAACGACGAGTCCATCCACCAGCACAACGCCCACGCAGAGCGCATGGCGAAGCTGGAAGACCTGCGGGCCGAAGTTGTGGCCGAGGAGTAGCAGGCGCTTCTTTTCAGGGCGGTCCGACGGGCGTGGCCTCGACCCAGTGTTCGGTGACGGCCTCGCTGACGTCGGCGGTGAACTCGGGGTCTTTCAGGTCGATGACGCCGAAGGTCTCGTCCCGCCCCAGCGGGTGGGGGACCTCGATACAGACCTCGGTGTCGTCGATGAGTTCGAACGTCGTCGAGACGTGTTCGCTGTAGCGGGCGCTGTAGTTGTTGTACGCCGACAGTCGCTGGTAGTACGCGCGGTTTGCGCCCTCGGGGAGGCGTTTGAAGAGGTCGCGTTCGACCAGCAGGGAGACCTCGACGCCGCGTTCGAGCGCGGTCACCAGTTCGTCGACGACGCGCTCGGTCGCTTCGACGAAGTCCAGCTGCTGGGCGGGCGGGGAGCTGACGACGACGATGCGGTCGTCGGCGGCGGCCAGTCGCTCGAGCAGGAGGTTCAGCGTCTCCTCCGGGCCGACGGCGGCGGTCCAGAACGGCTCCTCGACGTGGTCGCCGGCCTCCAGCTGGTCGCCAAGCTCCGAGACGATGTCCTCGTACTGCTTGGCCTTCGCTTCGAGTTCCGCCTTCTTGTCGTCGAGCAGTCGGTCCAGCGCCGTCTCGGGCTCGACGGCGACGTATTTCTTCGGGCGGCTGGCCGTCTGACTGCGTACCAGCCGGTAGGTCTCTAAGCTGTTGAGCACGTCGTAGATGCGACCCATCGGGACGTTGCTGGCCCGGGAGAGCGCCTTGGCCGTCGTCGGCCCGGTGTCCAGTAGCGACCGGAACACACGGGCCTCGTACTCGGAGAGACCCAGGTCTCGCAGACTCGGCATACAGTATCCTCTCGGCCGATAGACAAAAACTAATTGGTTGTTTACTGTTTCATTCGCCGCCGGTCAGTGCCGCGTCGAGTTCCCGTGGCGTAGTGCCCTCGGCGGTGACGGACTCGCCCTCGAAGCGACGGGCGACGCCGTCGCCGTCGGGGTCGGGCACCACGGTCGTCTCGTGGTCGGCCAGGCGGAGGGCCGCCCGGTGGAGGGCCGTCCCGGCGTCGGTCCCGACGACGAGTCGCTGCGGGTCCCGGAGGCGGGCGGCAACGCTCGCGTAGCCGGCCACCTCGACGCCCATCCGCTCGGCGGCGCCGGCGAACGATTCGATGGCGTCGCGGGCGACCGCTCGATACGTTTCGTCGCCGGTGAGCGCCGCGAGGTCGACCAGCGCGTCGGCCAGTTCCACCGTCGAGTCCAGCGGGTGCAGCGACCGACCGCAGAGACCGGCACCGGTGTCGGGGCCGTCCCGGAACGCCCCGCTTGCCTGCTTGCGGTGCTCGATAGTCCAGTCGGCGACGGCCTCGGCGGGCCCGCCCTCGCCCAGCACCTGCCAGCTCGTCGTCAGCCCCTGTAACAACCCGGCCTGGTCGACGAGCAGCCCGCGGTGGCTGTCGGCGTCGTCGTCGTGAATCACCGCGCCCGCCCCGTCGACGAGCTGTGTACAGACGTACTCGCGTGCGCGCTCCGCGTACCGCTTGGCCCGCTCGTCGTCCGTGTAGGCGTGGGCCCACAGCAACCCGTCGATTGCGAGCCCGTTCCGGTCGGCGAAGACGGTCGTATCGACGTGGGGCGGGTCCCGGTCCTCCCGGTCCGTGGCGCTGGCCCCGTAGTAGTCGTTGTCCCCGGCCTGACTGCCCGCGAAGGCGTCACCGGTCCAGAGGTCCGTCGTCAGATACTCCACGGTCCGCATGGCCGTGTCCCGATAGGCCTCCGTGCCGGTATAGCGGTAGCCGTGGGCGAAGGCCCGCACCAGCGCCGCGTTCTCGTCCAGCAGTTTCTCCCGGCGCGGGTTCGACCAGTCACGCCCCGTCGCGTAGCGGTAGAAGCCGCCGTCGTAGGTGTCAAGCAGGTGGGTCTGGATTGCCTCCAGCGTGCGCGTGGCCTGGTCCCGAGCGCGCACGAGGGCGAACTCGATGGTCCGGGCCAGCGGGAACTTCACGTCCGAGCCCCAGCCACCGAACTCCTCGTCGAACGACCCCAGCAGCTGTTCGACCATGTGTTCCTCGATGCGGGGGGTCAACTCGCCGGCCGGCGGCGCCTCGTCCTGCAGTTGGCGCGGGACGGAGCCGGCGTCGGTCCCCTTCGCGTCCCACGACTCACGCACCGAGTCGAGGATGCCCCGAAACCCCTCCGGTCCCAGGAACGTCGAGCCGCTGATGACCTCGCCGTCGGGCGTCAGAAACACCGTTGACGGGAACCCACCCATCGTGTATCGCTCGCGGACGAGGGGGTTCCGGTCGGCGTCGACTCTGACCGGCACGAACCCGTCGTTGATGTTGGCCGCGATGCGTGGCTCGCCGAAGACGCCCCGGTCCATCGCCCGACACTCCGGGCTCCAGGGCACCGACAGCGAGAGCAGGAGTGGCTTGCCGCTCCCGGCGGCCCGCTCGAACGTCTCGGGCCCCCACTCGCGCCACTCCACCTTCGTGTCCGCTGCGAACTCGTCCATACCCGCTCTCGGTGACGGGTACACATATGGGCTGTCACTCCGCCCAAACGTGCGACTAGAAGAAACTGGAACTGACACTTCCAGACTAGTGGGAGCAGTCGGTGACACTACCGGAAACAGCCAGAAAGCCCCGAACGGTTCGCCCCTTTCAGTCCCGCCCGTAGCCGGTTGGTCAAACAGCGCTGGGCGGGACTGAAAGGGGCGACTGGCTAAACGACGGCGGCTGATGCAAGCACTGCAACGAGCGCAGCGAGTGAAGCGCGCAGCGAAGCCCCCGAGTTTAGCCAGTCGGGGCTTTCTGGCTGTCAGTTTGACCTCCTCCCCGCGCTAAAGCGCGAGGTTTTGCGCCTGTTCATCCCATAACGTACCGTGGAGATACTCACTACAACCACGTTTGCTAGGACGAAAGACCGAACTGTCCACCGTCCCAACCCCGAGCAATGGCAACACGAGAGGTGGACCACCCAGGGCCGGTCACGCCCGGGGACCGACCGCCCCGCCTCGGCCGCGTGCCCGTCCTCGACAACACCCTCTCGATGTTGCGGGACCCGCTTGGCTTTTACGACCGCGTGGGCGCGATGGACGCCGACGTGGTGGGGTACAACGTCGCGGGGACGACGGGCTACTTCATCACGCATCCGGACCTCGTCGAGGAGATACTGGTCAGCGACGAGAGCAGCTACGAGAAGGGGGCGCTGCTCCAGCGCTCGCTCGGGGAGTACATCGGCGAAGGCCTCTTTCTACTGGAGGGCGAGGAGTGGAAAGAACAGCGGACGGCGCTTCAGCCCGCCTTCTACCGGGAGAAAATCGCCGCCTACGGCGAGTCGATGACCGACTTCGCCGCCGCGACCGGCGACGGCTGGACCGACGGCGAGCGCGTCGACATGTTGCCCGAGATGCGCGAATACACCCTGCGCGTCCTCGGGAAGACGCTGCTGGACGTGGATATCGACCGCACCGCCGGGGCCCTGAAGCCGCTGCTCGATGCGCTCCGTGAGCGATTGGACCCCCGCTCGCTGTCGGCCTACGTCCCGCTTGCGGTGCCGACGCCGACAAACCGCCGGGTGCGGTCGGCCCGCGCGAACTTCGAGGCGACGCTCGACGACATCATCGCCGAGCGCCAGGCCGAGAGCGCCAAAGAGCGCGCGGCCCGCGACGACGTGCTCTCACTGCTGCTGTCGCTGGACGAAGCGACGATGAATCGGGAGCGACTGGGGCATCAGCTCCTGACCTTCCTGGTGGCGGGCCACGACACGACGGCGCTGACCCTGACGTATACGTGGTTCCTGCTGGGCCACCATCCCGAGCGCCAGCGGAAGCTCCGCGAGGAACTCGACTCGGTGCTGGGCGGTGTGGACCCCACTCCCGAGGACCTCTTTGACCTCCCCTACCTCGATGACGTACTGACCGAGACGCTACGGCTCTACCCGGCCGCCTTTACCACCTTTCGCCAGCCCACCGAGCCGGTGACGCTCGGGGGCTACGACATCGGCCCGGACGCCCAACTGACGGTTCCCCAGTGGCTCGTCCACCGCGACGGCCGCTGGTACGACGACCCCGACGCCTTCCGGCCCGAGCGCTGGACCGACGAGTTCGAAGCTCAGTTGCCCGACTACGCCTACTACCCCTTCGGCGGCGGCCCCCGCCACTGCATCGGGATGCGCTTTGCCCGGATGGAAGCGAAACTCGCCATCGCGACGCTGGCCCGGCGTTACCGCTTCGAGACCCTGACCGAGCCACCGCTCGACCTGGCGATGCGAATCACGCTCTCGCCGACCGACCCCGTGACGGTTCGGGTACACGAGCGGTAATTACACCGCGTTCTCGGGCAGTCACTTCGCTCACGTCTCGCTGCTCGCGGGTCACTCCGTTCCCCGCTCGCTATTCGAGGCCTCCCTTCGGTCGGCCTCGCTATCCAAAAGCGTTTGACCCAGGGCCTACAAGCCGAGGTATGCTCCGGGCTATCGCCCTGTTGTTGCTCATTCCGCTGTTCGACGCGGTGTTGCTCGTCGCGCTCGCGACGGGCGTTATCTATCCGGTCCCGCCGCTGGTTATCGTGGCAATCGTCGTTCTCACCGCGCTGGTCGGGATGTTGCTCGTCCGTGCGGAGGGGCGCGCGACGCTCCAGAAGATACAGCAGAAGCTCGCGACCGGCGAGGTGCCGACGAACGAACTCATCGACGGCGGGCTACTCGTCGCCGCCGGCGCGTTCTT
Source organism: Halobacteriales archaeon QS_6_64_34 (assembly GCA_003020925.1). Classification (GTDB taxonomy): domain Archaea; phylum Halobacteriota; class Halobacteria; order Halobacteriales; family Haloarculaceae; genus Haloarcula. Next base: position 57,998 of record PXRT01000011.1, read on the forward strand.
CCTCACGCCCGGGCTCGTCACGGACTTCGTCGGCCTGCTGCTCGCGTTGCCGCCCACCCGCTACCCCATCCGCGCGGCGGTACGGCGGTGGGTGGTCCGCCCCTACATCAACGCCAAGACCGGCGGCTTCGCCTCCGGCCAGATATACATCGGCGGCTTCCCCGACGAGGAGGGCGCGGGGCCGAGTGGTGCGGGGCCCAGCGGTGCTGGACCGGGCGGTTCCGGCGGTGCTGGTCCGAGTGGGTCGGGCAGTGGCGACGCCAGCGGGAGCGGCTTCGACCCCAACGAAGCGACCGACGTGGACTTCGAGGAACCCGACAATAACTGAGAACGGCGGTGCTGGCACACAACCGACAGTAGCCTCCCCTGAGGCGGTTTCACAGCGGTAACAGCGCGGAAGCCCACCCGCTTTAGCGGTGGGAGGAAGCGCGTAAGCTTGATTTGACTTCGGGAAGAACGGTAACACACGTCCATCA
>PXRT01000012.1:0-3456 GCA_003020925.1 Halobacteriales archaeon QS_6_64_34
ATCTCGACAAACTGGAGGGCCACTTCGTAAGCCGGACCGACGAGGGCTTCGCGCTCCGGCAGACGGGCCGCCGGGTCGTTGAGGCGGTCATCGCAGGCACGGTGACCGACGACCCCGTGATCCACCGGGTTTCCACCGACAGGCAGTGTCCTTTCTGTTCGGCGCCGATCGAGGTGAGCTATCAGCAGGAGCGCGTCGAAATGTTCTGTACGGAGTGCCCCGGCATCGCGAATCACGAAGAATCTGGGGAGGAATTCGCCACTCAATTCGGATCCCTCGGGGCTATCTCGCTTCCCCCGGCGGGCGTCGACGGACGGACACCGACGGAGCTGCTCAATGCTGCCAAGGTCTGGACGCACCTAGACATCCTGGCCACCAGTGCTGGCGTCTGTGTACGCTGTTCCGGCATCATCGAGCACTCGATAACCGTCTGTGAGGACCACGCCCCCTCTGGGGGCGTCTGCGATCACTGCGATCGGCGATACGCGGTGCTGTTCGAGGTCGAGTGTTCACAGTGCCACTACAACCGAGAGGGGATCGCCCTTGCGTGCCTATTGTCGAAGACCGAACTGTTGTCGTTCTTCACTGACCACGGGCTCAATCCCCTCATCCCCGAAACGCACGATCGGATCTCGGAATCGCCAGCGAACTACGAGGAGCAGGTTCTCTCAATCGACCCGGTCAGAGCGACATTCACGTTCACTGCCGACGGGGATGCCCTCACCTTGACGATAGACGAGGATGTGTCTGTTATCGATGTGACGAGAGATCGAGCGTCGGAATCCAGCTGATTCTGCTGAACCCAGCACGGCAACGTATTCATCTTGTAGCAGTCACAGACAGCGCTCGCACAGCTGCAACGGCCCGAGGTGGCCGAACCCGGTTCGGAGCCGCGTGAGCCATGTGGGGCCGGAGAGTCCGCTGAAAGCCGGCGTGAGACGTCGGCGAGCAGCGCCCACCGGAAGGCGGCAGCGGCGAGCGGGGCGGGCCGGTACGTACACACCTGTCCAGCCGACCACGTTGCTCGGTGGGCCATCGGCACTCCTGGTGGACTCAGAAAGGGCGAGGCCGTCTCGGCCGTCCCCCGACCCCGCAAGCACCGCAGGGACGAGGCGCGCAGCGGCGGTCGCGGGACGTCGAGCGGCCGAGGGCTTTCCAGGTGTCGTGGACGGTCGATCGAAGGTTAGTACCCGTTAGTGACCGGTCGAACGTAGCTCCTCGATGAACCGGAAGCCGTTCATGAACGTCACCGAGTCACCGTACCCCTCGCTCGCGAGCACGGTTTCAGCGCCTTCGCCGGCGGCGATATCGGTCGTGTAGATGTACACCTCCGTTATCGTCCCCGCGCTGAGCTCCTGGGCAGCCAATGCGGCGAGCGCAGCGTCCGCCCGTTCAATCTCGTCGGCAGGACGGTCGTCAGCGTTCGCGATGTACCGCTGGGCGCCGTCCATCACCCGAGAGACGACCGGTTCGGAGAACTTCAGCGATGCGGTCACCGTCGCCCACCCCTCGTCGATCGCGGCGTCGACCGGCACGTCCTCAACGTCGGGATCGTCGACGGTCAACTCCTCATACACCCGCTCGGGGAGGACGAAGGTGACGTCGTTCCGGCGAGCGAATCGCCGCACTGCTTGGTAGCGACTGTTCGACGGCTGCCCGATCGCGACGAACAGGCCGGTGTCGGCGATGTGAAGCCGGCTCACGCGTCGTCAGCCGCGTCGCCGTCGTCAATATCCAACTCGTCGAGTCCCGCCCCCGCTTTCTCGATGTCGTAATGCTCGTGGACGACAGGCCGGAGCGCCTGGAGGATCATCTCCGCGGCCAGCGGGGAGATATCGAGATCCTCGGCCATCAGGCGGTGGGTCACCTCACCGCGTTCGCGAGCGACAGCGTAGGTGAGTGCCGTCGCGAGGCCGGCGACGCCGTGACGGTCGATGTAGGTGTCGATGTCGGCGTCCGTCTCGCGGCGACCGACGGCGTCGATGAGCGCCGGCGTGATCGTGTACTCACGGTCGCCAGCGGCCGTCGTCACAGTCAGATCGATCTCCCGGGCGGCGTACCGGCGGGGCTGTTCGTCGTCGGTAATCTCGACGACGCCGGCGTCGACGAGCCGGTTGACGTAGCTGTAGGCCGTTCCCTGTGCGAACTCGAGGTCGTCCATCACGTCCTGGACGGTCGCCTCGCCTTCACGAGCGAGGTAGGCGTACAGCTGGGCGAGCTGTGGCTCCTCCAGCAGGTCCGCGACCGAGAGGAAGTCCCGGACGATGTCGCCGTCAGCGCGATCTAAAGTGCGTGACACGGGCCGTTCTCGATTACAATTTACAGCGAAACAGTAAAGAGTGTTTGGGTCACCTCGCCGGCGTTCTGACGAGGTGCTCCTCGAGGTCGCGCGTCCAGTACGTCGCGAGCCTGCCTGGGCTACAGCGCTCGCACAGCTGCACCGGCCCTTCGAGATGACAGAGTTCGACACGGAAGCGCGTCAGCGCGTCGACGACGAGCCCACAGCTGTCGCAGGCGTACTGATCGCGCTCGTCGGGATCCGGTTCCGTCTGGATCGCGCAGTCGACGCAGATCGGGTGCGTGGCCCGCTCGTCTTCGCCCCAGGTATGCGCCTCGCCAACCTTGGTGCCGGGTGGCGCGTCACAAAACGCACACCCGGTGAGCGTCTGCTGCATCACTCGCTCTCCGCGTTGGCGTCGCGGCCGGCTGTCCAGCCACGGTGGAAGACGGCCAGCTGCGTCGCCGAGTCGAAGGTAGTGCCACTCGGTTCGTGAACGAGGACGCGATCCTCGGGAACGGGTGTGACGACGTCCGCGTCGATGAGGTCGTCAACCAGGCTCCGGGCCGTCGCGTCGTCGACGTCCGCGGTCGCGACGCTCGCGGCGTCGCGGTCCTGGGCGAGCTGTTCTTTCTCGAACTGTTCGTAGTCGGCACTCGTGTCGTCGTGAGGATCGGGACCAGGCATGGTGAATCACGCTGCGCACGCTGTCGCGCGCTGCACGCCTCCCAGCGCCGACAAACAGCCCAGTTGAAGGGCGTCAGTCCGGCCGTGGGTCGCGGTAGCCGATGACGGCGACGTCGTCGATGAACAGGACACCCTTCATGAAGTCGAGCTTGGTCAGGCTGTGCTGGTAGAGGTTATGTCGACCGAGATAGTTCACCGGCACCACCAGACAGCCGAACTCGATCTTCGGCCGGCTGTCCTTCTGTGTGCGGTACCCCTTCTGGAACTTGAGGAGGTCGTCGCTGACGTTCTTCCGCTCGCTCTTCTCCACTTCGATGGCGATGCGAGCGGCGGTGTCGTAGAGGTCGACGCTGTAGTTGAACCCCTGATGCGACCAGAGCTTACAGTTCGGGGTCAACTACCCCGCCCTACTCGCACTGACGCGCTCGTTGAGGGCGGGGCTTGCACGCCGGCTCGTCGGGTGGGACTCACCCGCTCGAAGTCGGCTTGTG
>PXRT01000012.1:3531-12110 GCA_003020925.1 Halobacteriales archaeon QS_6_64_34
TAAAGGTTCGCACGCGCTCCTCCCCTCCCTACTCGCTTGTGCTTCCGACGGGGTGTCGGAAGCCCTGCGCTCCTTGAGGAAGGGGACTCCGCGCTACCGCGAAGTTGTTGAAGCCACCTGCAGCATCCCCCTCGTACTCGTACTGCGTGAGGCCGTCGGCGATCGCGGCATCGAACCCGCCGACCTCGGTGTGTTTCGTCGAGCCGTCGAAGACGCTTGCCGGAACAGTTTCGACGGCCGACCGAATCGACGCCAGTGCATCGTCCGGAAACGCCTCGGAAGAGGTCTGGGTGCGGCGCTCGCTCAGTTCGGTGACCCCCTCGACGACGACCATCCCATCTGCGAACTCGTAGGAACCGTAGATAGTGGCATAGTTTCGCTATTCAGAAGGGGAGGTAGAACAGCTGATGCATAGATAATCTATAGTAACCGATGAGTTGGAATTTGAGATTCGGTATCGGACATATCGCTAACCACCGAGTGTGATTTATGGGAGTTCCACAAAGGTTCGATATGGCGATACCTGATCGGCTCTGGCCCGATAACAGCTTCCGTGCTGAGAAATCTCAATCCTCTCATCCGTCGCTTGAAACCGCTGAAATCGAAAACGCAACTGGTGTATTTGGGATTCTATCGAATTCAATCCGACTCGAGATACTCTCCTCACTTCACAGCCGGTCAGATCCGATCCCGTATACAAAGCTTCGAGAGTCCACATCAATTGATGATAAAGGCCAATTCAACTATCATCTCCGTCAATTAGACCAATTCGTCCAGGACCAAGACGGAGAATATACGCTTACTGAACGCGGTGAGATAATCGTCCAACATCTCCTCTCGGAAACCCAAGCAATTCTGGATGAGTAAATTTCCTATTGGAGAAACTAATTTCTCCGAGCCTTTAGGCGGTTCTGTCTTCTCAACTCTGTTTGAGTGTATTGGTCTCGACGAACAACCGCCAGAACCTATCATAAAAGAAAAGTTATGTGCACTAAGACTACGCCATCGAACTCTGAGGCGACAGATGACCAGTCTGTGCAATTTTCAGTTGAGGGGCTACGAGACGGGTTCGTCGAGTGTGTGCCGATTGCACTGGGCGTAGCGGGATATGGTATCGTCTTTGGGGTTCTTGCTAGTCAAGCAGGCCTTAGTGTGGCTGAAGCAGCCTTTATGAGTGCAACCGTTCTTGCAGGCGCTGCTCAGCTAATTGCAATCAAATTATGGGAAACACCGATTCCTGTAGTCGCAGTCATCGGCACGACATTCATCGTCAATCTTCGGTATGTGCTGATGGGAGCAGCATTACGGCCCTGGTTCAGTCAACTTTCACCTTTGAAGGCGTATGGTAGCGTCTTCTTCACAGCAGATGAGAACTGGGCTCTCACTATAGGAAAGCTCAAATCCGGAAGCCACCAAGGTGCATACCTCCTCGGTAGTGGGCTTGCTATCTGGTCGTTCTGGATTATTGCGACTGTTATCGGGACAGTTGCTGGTGGTATGATCGGCAATCCAGCTCAATACGGGCTCAATTTTGTTCTCACAGCGGTCTTTATTTCGATAGCTGTCGGACTTTGGGAAGGCAAATCGAGCTTCCTACCGTGGATTACGGCCTTCAGCATCGCCGTTCTTAGTGCACAGTATCTTCCAGGCCGGTGGTATATCCTTCTCGGAGGACTTGGTGGGAGTCTCGTTGAGGTGATTCGTTTTGATGGATAGTCTACAGCTTGATCCGTTTGTTGTTGCTGTTATTCTTGGGATGAGCGTTGTAACCTATGTGACGAAGGCAGGTGGATTATGGTTTCTTAGTCGTGTCAACGTCTCGGATCGGGTTGGATCTGGCCTTGAGATCTTGCCGGGAGTAATTATTATTGCCATCCTCGGCCCTGAACTAACTAGTGCTGGTCCTGCGGAATGGGGAGCTTCTATTGTGGTTCTGCTAGTGATGCGGCGGACAGAGAACGTCCTTCTTGCTCTCCTCAGCGGCGTCACAGCTGTTCTATTGTTCAGAAGTATAGGATTTTTGTAGATAGCCGGGTAGGTGTTTCCCGCCCTATCCTGCCGGGATTCTTGATGATAGGGCTCGGGTGAGGATGGGTCTAGCGAGCCAGTCGATATTCGTTATCCCAAACTGTTAACCAACGCTCCCGCAATATCCGTTCAGTACTGTTGGTTAATACTACGTACAGGCACTTGGAGGTCATTCGGCGGCTTCACCGTGAAGAAATTCGGTCTATCCGTCTCACTGTCGTCAGCTGGTTCGGATGCACCTGACAACGATCGCGTGAGCTGGGTGATGAGCTCGTCGCGAACAGTTCGTCGAGAGACGGTGGTCTCGTGCCAGCCCAGCCGGGCGTCGAAGTGCTGCTTCTGGAACTGCTCGCCGATGTCGTCGACGGCGACGTACTGCGTCCGCGTTGACCGCCCGACCTGCCGTGAGACGAAAACGGCGCCCACGGCCTCGTGCGTGAGCTCGACGAGAGCACACTCCACGAGCGCGACGACCGACGCATGATCCCGGTCGGTCGGGACCGTCACCTCAAGGTCTGCCCACGGCGCTTGACCGTCGGGGGTACTTGCTGCTTGATGCGCTGCTCGTGTCTTGCTGTGTCGTTCCGAAGCCATCGTCTATCGAGGGCACGTGATGTGCCCCGCCATCCCCTCGCGAGGGCGACAGACACCACCGAAACGTACCCGTTCACCCTATGCGCTAAATTTGATGCTTTCTTGGCTCTACTCTACCTATGACGGCCCCTCGGCCTGAGAGAGCCGGCGGCCTTCGCACACTGCATATCGCCTCTTTCTTTGGACGAAATCCGCGATATACAAGGCGGAATAACGGACTCAAATTGCAGAAGAACCTCGTCGGGCTGATTTGAGGGCGTAGAAAGTACCTCGACGAGCTCCGGGATAATACTTCAACCTCAAAAATTGCTCGACGGCGGGGTAACGAAGGTGATTTCGGGCGTATCTGGATACCTGGGAACCGCTGCTTCACCTGTTGTATATCTCTCGAGGTTCTTCGGCTCGCCACCCCGAATCGTGAAATACTCCCTATTCCCTCGATTCTGGCCGTGTCAGCCGCTGAAAATTGCTCGACGGGAGTTCAGAAGAACCTGATTCTAGTCCGCAGTATAATTTTCGACATTCTGAGGGGAGTGGCTCTGCTGAAACCCCTCCTAACTCACACAATCGGTTTGCTGAATATAGAGGGTAAATGCAGAAAGCTGCCGATGTTTGTTTCACACCTTCGATGAAGAATTGACCATGCCGGGAATCGTCTAGTGTGGTGAATCCCACGCGACAGCTGAGTTCCTACTGATACGTTTAAGCGAGAGGGGGAACCACGTTCTGGGTATCAACGCTTGAGGGTGAATACTGAATGGTAGATAAGGATATGGCGCTGACTTTCTCTATCCGGAACAATCCGGGAGTCTACGCACTTCTGGTTGGCTCAGGGGTTTCTCGGGGAGCGGAAATCCCGACCGGTTGGGAAGTGATAGAGGATTTGATCCGGAAGCTGGCTGAGGCGGATGGAGAGGATCCAGGACCGGAGCCGGCGGAATGGTACAGGGACGAATACGGTGACGAGCCCAGGTACGACGATCTCTTGGAACAATTGGCACCGTCCAAGGAGGACCGGCAAGCACTGCTGAAGTCGTACTTCGAGCCGACGGACGAGGAACGAGAGAAAGGGATTAAGACACCGTCGCAGGCCCACGAGAGTATTGCGTGGCTGGTCAAGCAGGGCTACATCAACGTCATCGTAACTACGAACTTCGACCGGTTGCTGGAGCAGGCGCTCGAAGATGTGGGAGTTACGCCGACCGTGATTGCGAAGCCAAGCGATGCTGAGGGCGCAGCACCACTGGCCCACAGCGAAGCGGTGGTTCTGAAGGTCAACGGCGACTACAAAGCGAGCACGCTGAAGAACACAGCTGACGAACTGGACAGCTACGACCCGGAGATCGAGAGATTGATCGAGCAGGTTCTGGACGAGTACGGTTTGATTGTCTGCGGTTGGTCTGGTGGATGGGATTCAGCGTTACGTGACCTGATCTTGTCGGCAGAGAACCGCCGGTATTCGATGTACTGGGCTTCCTACAGCGGTCTCGACGAGGTCGGCGACGGCACGGGAGAGGTAGCTCTCGCTGTGGTCGAGCTTCATCGCGAGCTCGGAGATCGTGTCGCCGCGGTCGACCGTAGCAAGGACCTCGAGTTCGATACGTCGGACCACGGTGTAACATAGTACGAAACTTGTATATAAAGAAATTTCGAGTTGTGTTACATCCAGTACGCACGGGGTCATCTCCATCGTCTTAACCAACAAAACTATTGTTTCGTGGCTCGTGTTGGTTAACACAAGAGCAGCCGATGTCCTACGAACCCCCGACTCCACCGGCGAACCTTCCGGCGGAGATCGTCAACACGCTCAACGAGTTGACCTCGGAGCAGCTCCGAGAGATTGCGACGTACGCCGAGCACAAGGAACGTGAGGCCCGTCTCGAGGAGTCGGCTGACGAGGAATCAGTAGAGGAGCGACCAGATGACCTTCCGGACGACGTCCCTGGCAAGGCAACGATTACGATCAAGGAGATCAACGACAACCGCTACTACTACTGGCAGTGGCGAGAAGGTGAGAACGTGCGTTCCCGATATAAAGGCCCCGTCAGTCCCGACGAATAGACGGCACCGAAACCGTTGTCGGGTGCTATTTCAGGAAATTAGCAGCGTTGCAAAGGACACCCCCCGGAGTGTGAATGGGTGGAACCCACTCCACACCCCTCGTCAAGAGTGTATTCACTAATGGCTTCAAGAAGCTACACTCCCCGTGTGCGAAATGAATTCGAAGACGGCGTAAAGTCAGCACCCCTCGTATGCGAAGTGAATTCGACCCCACTTCGAGGGAGACCCCGTATGAGAGATGAATTGACTGATGAGTCGAGGTCGGGGACACCCCGTGTGCGATATGAAATCCGGGGCCGGCGTCGATATCTATTCGCCTTAGTGCCCCTCAAAGAAATCGTCTATCTGCGCATTGACAACAGATTTGACGAGATTCTCTTCGTGTTCAGCTTGCTCGAGTCTGATGTCAGCCCGGAGGGTTTTGGCGACCACTTCCGGATCGTCGACGAAGGAATACTCTTTGTGGACTCCACTGCCATAGCCACGTCCGCGTTTTTCCGATGTGACGAAGTTGTAGGTCTCAGCTTCATTCATATACCGTAAGTAGGAGTCGCGAGATTTTTTGTCGGCATCCAACAGGTCCGTGAGATACTGATAGACATGGTACGCAACTGTACTGGGGACAGCGTTTAAATTGCGCTGAGAATGAACAGGGACAATCGCAGTAGCGTAGAGTGAGAGCTTCTTTTGCGTCGACAGACCCTGTATCTGGGTTAGTGTTCGGTCGCGTTCGGCCTCTTTCTGGGCATCACGAACGTGTTCTTCGCAAACTGTATTGTCTCCCTCGCGATCTGCACTCTCACCAGCGTCGAAATCCCGCTTTCGGGGACGCCGATGTCGACATCAGCCCCTTCGGCCGCATTCTTCACGAGCCGATAGACAGCGCGGTCGTGAGATTTGATGGTCTGGCAGTTGATTTTGATGACGCCGAACCGGTCCCATCCGCGACAGTCCACGAGCATCCCCACGGATTCTCACCGCCTGGATGCTCGGTGGGACTGCAAACCTGACATCTCCAACGCTCAGGATTCCTCCGCGTTAACGCGGAGGAGGATGTCAATCCGGCGTCTGCCGATATATCAGGTCCCGCTGGATGTCGTTGGCGCCCTCGTAGATGACCGGGATGCGGGCGTCACGGAACACCCGCGAGATGCGGTTTTCGAGCAGCACCGACCGGCCGCCGTGGAGTTGCATGCCCTTCTGGGAACACTCCGTGGCGGCCTCGGTGCCGGCCGTCTTGGCCAGGGCGGCCCAGTAGCCCGCGTCCTCCTGGTTGGCGACGCGCTGGGCGGCGTCCCAGGAGAGCGAGCGGGCCGACTGGAAGGCCAGTTGCATGTCGGCGAGCTTGTGCTGGACGGCCTGGAACTCGTCGACGGTACGCCCGAACGCCTCGCGGTCGTGGACGAACGCCCAGGCTTCCTCGATGGCCGCAGCGGCGAGGCCGATGCCGTGGCCGGCGACGATGATGCGGCCGTGGTTGAAAAACTCCGCGAGCATGTAGAAGCCGGCGCCCTCGACGCCTATCAGGTGGTCCTCCGGGATGCGACAGTCGTCCAGAACAAGGTGGGCCTGTTTGGAGGCCCGAAACCCCATCTTCTCGGGGATGTGCTCGGCGTCGTACCCCGGTGCGTCGGTGGGGACGATGAACATCGAGTAGTTGCCATAGCGGTTGTTCGGGTCCGACCCGGTCTTGGCATAGAGGATGACCCAGTCGGCCTCGACGCCGTTGCCAATCCAGTATTTCTCGCCGTTGATGACCCACTCGTCGCCGTCCTTCTCGGCGCTCGTGGTCATCCCCGCGAGGTCGCTGCCGGTCTCCGGTTCCGACACGGCTAGCCCGGTAATCTGCTCGTTCTCGGCGACGGGTCGGAGGTACTCCTCGGCCTGGGCCTCGCTGCCGTGGTCCTCGACGATTTCGGCCCCGAAGCTCGCGAGTTGCAGCGTCAGCGCGATGCCGGCGTCGGCCCGGAAGAACTCCTCGGCGATGGCAAGCATCTGCAGGAGGTCGTATCCCTTCCCGCCGACGTCCTCGCTTATGTCCTGGCCGACGAGTCCGGCGTCCATCCCGGCTTCGAGGACCTCCCAGGGGTACTCGCCGGACTCGTAGTAGTCGGCGGCCACTGGTTTGATGTGTTCCTCGGCGAACTCGCGGGCCTCGGCTTTCACCTCGCGGGCGTGTTCAGGGACCGGATGCTCCGAAAGTAGCTCCATATCCTATCCATGTGTGGTGTCACCATATACCTCGTGAAACTGTGGGAAACCCCACCGGGGTTGTTTCATATCGCACTCATCGTCAGCGCCCCGGGAAAACACCCGCCTCATACGGATTATTGTAGATTATTTCCGGATATCGCCGACCCCGGGGCCGGCGACTACCGGTAAATCACTACAATAAACCGTATCAGACCTCGATTTCCTGCATCAGCCCGACCAGTTCCTCCAGTTCGGGGAACGTGTACACCGTGACGTTGATGTCCGAGTCCAGCGCGTGGACCCGCGAGTCAAACATCAGCGCCATGTCGCCGTCGCGGTCGCCGACGAGCTGGTCGACCATGCCGGACCCGGGCCCGAAGGTGAAGTTCGGCGTGGAGATGTCGATGGTCGTATCGAGGACGTTGGCCCAGCCGTCGATGAAACCGCTTGTCATGATGTTGCCGATTTCCTGGATTGCCGACCGCTCCATATCGGTGAACCCCCCGTCGTCGCTGGTCTCGCCCATATCGCCAATCATCCCGTGGGCGAGGTCCTTCGCGCTTCGGGCGTTGAACAGAAAGAGGATGTACCCGTGGGGTTTCTCGACCATCTCGATGCTGATACCGATTTGTTTCTCGTCGCCGATGTGGGTCTTGATATCGGGGATGTCGATGAAATTAATCTTCGTAATCTCCATCTCGGTCTCCATCCCGGTCATCTGGCTCAGGTGGTTGGCGACGGTGTTGCCCCCCTCCTTGGCCATCTTGTTGAAGAGCCCGAGCTTCCTGATATCTATCATCAAACTCATGGTTAGTTGGCCTGTGGTTGCGAGGCCTGCCACATAAGCTATACACCCCCATTTTCGATGCCGAGAATCGGAGTCCCGGTCATGCCACCCGGACGCTGACGGCGACGCCCTCGCCCAGGGGAAGCAGGCCAGTCTCGAAATCGGGGTCCGCACGGACCGTCGCCAGATAGTCGGCGATACCGCGACTCGCCTCACCCGCGTCGACGGACTCACCGGCCAGGAGCGCCCGGATGTCGGCAAACTCCAGCGGGCCGGCCTCGATAGCGTTGTCGGCGACGACGACGCCGCCGACGGGCACCTTCGACCTGACGGCTTCGAAGGCCTCGGTGTAGCGCGCTTTCTCGCTGTCGACGAGCACGACGTCGAAGGGGCCGTCGTACCGCTCGACGATGTCGATGGCGTCGCCGTGTTCGAAGGTCGCGCGGCCGGCGCAGCCGCCCCGCCCGAAGTACTCGCGGGCCGACTCCAGTTCGTCGGCGTCGATTTCGGTGAGCACGATTTCGCCGTCCGCAGCTATCGCTGGGGCCATCCAGTACGCTGAGTAGCCAAACCCCGAGCCGAACTCGAAGACCCGCTCGGCGTCGGTCAGCCGGGCGAGCAGGCGGAGCCACGCGCCGACGGCGGGCCCCACCGTCGGGAACCCCTCGCGGTCGGCGCGGTCGTCCATTTCCCGCAGTATCCCGTCGCGCTCCGGCGCGAGCGTGCGGGCGAACTGCTCGGTCACCTCGGGCAGCGGCGTCTCGTCCATACCGGAGATGCACCCCGTATCTGGGTAAAGCCTGGGGGGTCTCTGCTCGGTCGTGTTTACTTTAGCAGAAACGGTCTCAGAGTGCCAGAAAGCCCCCGCGTTCTCAGCTCCCGCGACTCGCTGCGCTCGCGTAGCGTGCTTGCGTCG
>PXRT01000012.1:12190-111634 GCA_003020925.1 Halobacteriales archaeon QS_6_64_34
GACCGCAACGTAGTGAGGACCGCAGCGAGGCCCCCGACTGGAGCCAGCCGGGGCTTTCTGGCTGTTTGCCATCGCTGTCGATTAACTAAACACTGCCCTCTGCTCGTACTTAAAACAGCATTCCCGCGTGGTCGTGGTGTAACGGCTCGAAATCCTTCGCGTTGTTCGATATCAGCGCTTCTGGATGCCACGAGCGGCCTCGGCCTGCTCGCGGACCGATTCGAGGCTCGCTTTCGAGCTGGTCGCCGCGACTGCGGCGTTGACCGTGCCTTCCAGCACCGGTGCGTCGGCGATGACCGCCTCGGCGTCGCTCGTCTCGATGGCGACTTCCGCGTTCATCACGGCACTCCCCAGGTCGACGAGGACGACGACGCCGTCACCGGAGTCGGCCTCGGCAATCGCCCTCTCGATGTCGCTGGCGACGGTTCCAAAGCCGCCCTGACCGTCGCTACCGACCGGTTCGATGCGCGTCTCCCCGCCCATCTCGGCGGCCACCTCTGCGATACCGTCGGCTGCCGTCTGGCTGTGTGAGACGACGACGAGACCGACCATCAGTTCTCTGTCACCTCGCCGTCCGGGATGGTCGGGGATTCGGCGTGGTCGGGCAGCTCGTCCGGGGCCTCGTCGTACTCCATCGCTACGTCGAGCAGTTCCTCCATGATGTACAGCGTGCTGGTCGCACCGGGGTCCTGGTGACCCACGGAGCGCCAGCCCAGATAGGAGGCCCGACCCTTCGAGGCCCGGATTGGGACGGTAAAGTCAACGCCGCGCTCGGCGGCGGCGACGGCCTTCGCCAGGGCCTCGACCGGCGTCATATCGTCGACTTCGACTGACTTCTTGAACGTGTGGACGGCCGGCACCAGCGCGTCGACCATCGTCTTGTCGCCGACGCGGGCGTCGCCACGGTCTTGCACCTTCTCAAGATAGGTCTCGGCGAACGCGGCGCTACTCTCGCCGGTGATGCCGTCTTCGAGTTCGGGGCTGGCGAAGACGAGCGACCCACCGAAGAGCGGGCCCGATGCGCCGCCGACCTCCGACAGCAGCGTCTTGCCAGCCATCTTGACGACGGCCGCCGGTTCGGGGTCCTCGAGGTCCGCGACCGCCTCCGCTGCGGCGGCCCACCCACGGGCCATGTTCCCGCCGTGGTCGGCGTCGCCGATGGCGGAGTCGAGGTCCGTCAGGTGGGACCGCTCGTCCTGGATTCGGTCCGCGACCGCCTCGACCGCGGCGACGGCCGCCTTGCCATCGTCGCTCATTTCACCGTCAACGCCGGCGTCTCCGCCGGCGCACCGAGCAGTTCCTTTAGCTCCTCGTCGACGGCACACACCGTGACCGAACAGCCCTCCATGTCCAGTGAGGTCATGTAGTCGCCGACCCACGCATCCCACGTCTCGAGGCCGTGGTCGCCCAGAATCTCCTGGAGCTTCCGGTTGATGACGAACAGCTCCATCTGGGGCGTACCGCCCATCCCGTTGACGATGGTCATGACGTCCTGCCCCTCGTCGAGGTCGAGGTCCTCGAGGACGTTCTGTGTAAGCGCCTCTGTTATCTCGTCGGCGCTCATGACGTCGGTCCGCTCGACGCCGGGCTCGCCGTGGATACCGATACCCAGTTCGATTTCGTCCTCGGGGAGGTCGAAGGTCGGTTCGCCCTTTTCGGGGGTGACACAGGATGTCAGCGCCATCCCCATCGTCCCGACGTTATCGATTACGTTCTGTGCGACACGCTGGACCTCGTCCAGGTCGGCGCCTTCAGCGGCTTTCGCGCCGGCGGCCTTGTGGACCAGGATGGTGCCACAGACGCCACGGCGACCGGATGTGTACAGCGAGTCCTCGACTGCTACGTCGTCGTCGACGACCACCGTGGCGACGTCGGTGCCCTCCATCTCGACCATCTCGATTGCGGTCTCGAAGTTCATCACGTCGCCCTCGTAGTTCTTGATGACCGCCAGCACGCCCTCGCCGCTGTCGGCGGCCCCGATGAGCGCCTCGAACTCGTCTGCTGTCGGCGAGGAGAACACCTCCCCGGCGGCTGCACCGTCGAGCATCCCCTCACCCAGGTAACCCGCGTGGGTCGGCTCGTGGCCGCTCCCACCGCCGCTGACGATACCCACTTTCCCGTCTACGGGGGCGTCGTCCCGTACCAGAACGTTCGTGTCAGAAAGCCGGCGCACCTGGTTCGGATAGGCGGCTACCATCCCGTCCAGCATCTCGTCGACAACGTCGTCCGGGTCGTTGATGAGTTTCTTCATGGTCCATGATTATAAACGGCACACGGACATATAAAACCCCCTAGCGAATTACAACGGTCGTTGTTTCCGTTTAGAACACTTTTCAGATGGGTGACCTGACCGAGCGCCTAGAGGTCCCAGTAGTCGGGCTCGTTGCCGTCCATCCATTTGATGGAACAGCCCCGGGACGGTTTCTCGGCAGCGGTTATCTCCTCGCCGGCAAGCAGCGTCTCGACGTGGTTGGCCATCTCCCGTTCGCTTGGTTCGTCGTCGGGGTTGAGCGCGTCGTCGAGGCGACCGTGGTAAGCTAGTCGGAAGTCGCCGCCGTCGCTCGCAAAGAGGAACGGGTCGGGCGTACAGCGGGCGCCGTAGGCCACCGCGACCGACTGGTCGGCGTCGTGGAGGTAGGCGTCGTAGTCGACGGTGCCGTCGGCGACGACCTCCTGCATCCGCTCGTAGGAGTCGTCGGGGTACTCCATGGAGTCGTTGGCGTTGATGCCGACGACGGCGAGGTCGTCGTACTCCTCGGCGAGGCGGTTCAGCTCCGGTATCTTCGCTTTTGCGTACGGGCAGTGGTTACAGGTGAACACCACGAGCAGCGCCTCGTAGTCGGCGAAATCCCCGAGGGCGTACGTCTCGCCGTCGGCGCCCGCCAGCTCGAACGACGGGGCGCTGTCGCCGCGCTGGAGCACGTCGGATTCGGAGTCGAGTGAGACCATAGTGAGCAAAGATACGCCGGGGTGCCGTAAAAATTCGAGCCTGTCCGCAAACGAGGCGACGCCCGCTGTCGTGTCCCGGGCTGTCAGTCGCCGGGCTGGACACGCCCGGTTGCCGCCCGCCCCCCGATGGGTGATGTCGCGGCCGCCGCAGGGGTCCGTCGTTACTCGTCCAGCCGCGTCGCGACGGCGTCGTCGAAGGCGACGGCCGCCTCGTACACTGCGGTCCCGGTAGCGACGCTGAACAGCGCCTCCTCCCCCTCGTCGCCCGCTTTCTCCAGGAATCCCATCTCGACGAGGTGGTCGAGCGTGCCGTCGAGATACAGCGACTTCAGGGCGACGCCGGCTTCGTCGCTCAGTTCAGTCTTGGTGTAGGTGGCCGCCGGGTCCAGCCGTAGCAAGGTGTCGATGACGGCCGGCGCGTCGTCGTGAGATGCGACGTGACCCCAGCCGGTCTCTGGGTCGTCGTTCGCGTCGTCGAACATTATGCTCCCTCTTAGACTACTCCCAATTAAATTTCGTGGGGTAGAGCACAGTGGTGTTTAATTAGGCGATTCAGACTGTCACCAGCCAGAAAGCCCCGACCGCTCGACTACTGCGACTCGCTGCGCGCTTCACTCACCCATCGAGGAGCCAGCGGACCGCTCCGAGACAGTCCCTCGGCGTAGAGACCCGCGAACAGACACGCCTTGGGATGGCCCCCACTGTTGAGCAAGGCTTTTGTCCGATACTACCCGCTCCTCTGTATGAGCAGCCGCCGCGATATTCTGGACCTGCTGGGGGAAAACGCCCGCTACACCACCGAGGACCTCGCACACATGACCGATTTCACCGAGAGCGAGGTCGAGGAGGTCGTCGCGGAACTCGAGGACGCCGGCGTCATCACGGGCTACCAGGCCGTCATCAACTGGGACGCCCTGGAGACCGACGCGGAACGGGTCCGTGCAACCGTCGAACTCAACGTGGCGCTGGACCGAGAGACCAACTACGGCGACATCGCCGACCGCATCGCGAAGTTCCCCGAAGTGACCTCGCTGCGGCTCGTCAGCGGCGACTACGACTTCGACCTCACGGTCGAGGGCGACTCGATGCGGGAAGTGTCCCATTTCATCAGCGACAAGGTGGCGCCCATCCCCGAGATAACCCAGACGGTGACCCACTACATCATGGAGTCCTACAAGGAGCAGGGAACGGAGTTCGACGACCACGACGACGACGACAGACTCTCCGTCTCGCCATGACGCTCGAACCAGCGGACCGGGTCGACGCCGTCCCGCCGTCGGGTATCCGGCGGTTCTTCGAACTGGCCGAGGAGATGGACGACATCATCTCACTGGGTGTCGGTGAGCCGGATTTCTCGGCGCCGTGGGCGGCCCGCGAGGCCGCCATCACGTCCCTCGAGCGGGGCCAGACCTCCTACACCGCGAACAAGGGGAAACGCGAGCTCCGGACGCGAATCTCGCGGTTCGAAGACGCGGCCCGCGACCTCCGCTATGACCCCGACGAGGAGATACTCGTCACGGCCGGCGCCAGCGAGGGGCTCGACCTGGCCTTTCGCGCCCTGTTGAACTCCGGCGACAAACTGGCGGTGGCCCAGCCCTGTTACGTCTCGTATGTCCCCGGTGCGACCTTCGCCGGCGTCGACGTCGTCGACGTGCCGACTCGCGCCGAAGACGAGTTCAAGCTCACTCGCGAGGTGCTCGAAGCGTCGGGCGCGGCCGAGGCCGACGCGCTGGTGTACTGCTACCCGAACAACCCCACCGGCGCGACGATGACCGGCGACGAACTCCGGGAGGTGGCGGCCTTCTGCCGTGAGCACGACCTGGTGGTCTTTTCGGACGAGATTTACGCCGATTTGACCTACGAGCACGAACACATCTCCATCGCGACGCTGCCGGGGATGCGCGAGCGGACCGTCGTCTTCAACGGCTTCTCGAAGGCCTTCGCGATGACCGGCTTCCGGCTGGGCTATGCGATGGGGCCCGAGGAAGCCATCACGGCGATGAACCGGGTCCACCAGTACACGATGCTGTCGGCGCCGACGACCGCTCAGCACGCAGCCATCGAAGCTCTGGACAACTGCCAGGCCGATGTCCGGGAGATGACCGCACAGTACGACCGGCGGCGGAACTACGTCCTCTCGCGGTTCGAGGACATGGGGCTGTCCTGTTTCCCCGCGTCGGGGGCGTTCTACGCGTTCCCGGAGTGTCCGTGGGACGACGCCGACGAGTTCGCTGAGGCGTTCCTGCAGGAACAGAAGGTCGCGGTGGTTCCGGGGTCGGCCTTCGGCGCAGGGGGCGACGGCCACTTGCGTATCTCGTATGCGACCGGGCTGGACGAACTCAAAACAGCGATGAACCGCCTCGAGTCGTTCATCTCCTGAGACGGGTGCCGTAGTTTCGCATCGGCACTGGGCCAAGAATCAATGGCAAAAATGTATGTTAGTAGACATGACTGGTAACTAATCTGTAGTCGTAATTTGAAGAAATTCAGATTTCGCAGCTAGCACTCGCAATACATGTGGCGAAAGTTTAAGTAAGATTGCTGTTGATACATGGGCATACTGTGTCCCACTGCTCCGTATTACCCGGTGCGACCGGACGCACCGAACCAGCGAGCAGAATTTTTACACAGGGAGTGAACTAAAAAAACTATGGCTATAGAGGAAACTAACGAAGCGGATTCGGATGGGGTCGATGGCGGGGTCACATCGCCCGACCGAACCGCGACTGTGGGGGGATACACGTGGGAAGACCTCCGCCGTGAATTCCACGACGGCGGCGCGTTCGACCGGGCCGACTATCTCGGATTCGACCCCGAGAGCATCACTGACAGGCTCGAGGACGCGGCCGGTATCGCAAAGGGCGTCAACCAACCGTTCACCGAGTATATCGACCCGGAAACGACACCCGTCGTCAAGGGCGAGTACACCTGGGAGCACTTCAAACAGGAACACTACTACGAGGCCGGGGCCAAGTCCTGGAACAACGGTGACCGGCCCACCGACGGCAAGGGCAACGTCGTCCCGTTCGACGCGGAGTCGTATCTGGGCTTCGAGCCCGAACGAACGGAGAACCGGCTCTCACAGGCCGAAGATTTCGCCTCGGCGCTCGGGGACCTCGTCGAGGAACGCACTGTCGACGTGAATCCGGAACTGGACGAGGACGAGTTCTTCTCTACCCGCGAGGGTCATACGACGGTCGTCAACCGCTACGACCTCGAGAAGGCGGTCCCGCTCTCGAAGAAATCCCATTTCAAAGAGCTCGACCGGTACTGGGTCAACAAACCGTACGCCTGTGCCATCATCTTCCAGTCCCGGAAGGAAAACGAGAAGAAGTACTACGTCATCGAGCCCTACCTCAACCAAATCGAGGAGGACCTGCAGGGCTTTCTCTCCGGAAAACTCAGGACCGCAATCAAATACTCCGAGGACGACGTCATCGTCAAGGGGTCGAACGCCGACCGGGCACAGGTCATCCAGCGCGAGGCCGAACAGCTCCTCGACCGGTATGACCTCTATGAAGACTCCCTCGGCCCGGGCACCGGTTCCAGCGGCGGTGGCGGATTCCTCGACGAGTTCAAGGAGCTGTTCAGCGACAGCGAGACGAACCGGGCTGAGGCGACGGGACAGCTCAACGGGCTCTCGGTGCGGCCCGAACCCGCTATCCTCGAGGACGACCCCTCGACGCTCAACGAGTATCAGGTCGAGAAGCTCCTGTACGTCCTGAAACGCGACTTCGTCGGCTACGGGCTCATCGACGGCATCAAGCACGACATCAACGTCGAGGACATCTCCTGTGACGGCTACAACTCCCGTGTCTTCGTCTATCACACCGACTACGAGCAGATTATCTCGAACGTCGAACACGGGGAGAAAACGCTCGACGACTTCGTCGTCAAACTCGCCCAGCGCTCCGGGAAGGGCATCTCCAAGCGCCAGCCCCAGATTGACGCGACGCTCCCGGACGGCTCGCGTGCCCAACTGACGCTGGGCCGTGAAGTGTCCGACCACGGGACCAACTACACCATCCGCCAGTTCAAGGACGTCCCCTTTACGCCAATCGACCTCATCAACTGGAACACCTTCTCGCTGGACGAGATGGCGTTCCTGTGGCTCTGTATTGAGAACAACAAGAGCCTCATCTTCGCAGGTGGTACGGCATCCGGGAAGACGACGAGCCTGAACGCCGTCTCGCTGTTTATCCCCTCGAACTCCAAAATCGTCTCCATCGAGGACACCCGCGAGGTCGAACTCCCCCAGCGCAACTGGGTCGCGAGCGTCACCCGCCCCTCCTTCGGCGACGACGACCAGGGCGACGTCGACGAGTTCGACCTGCTGGAGGCCGCACTCCGCCAGCGTCCCGACTACATCGTCATGGGTGAGATTCGTGGTGAGGAAGGTCGGACGCTGTTCCAGGTCATGTCGACCGGTCACACCACCTACACCACCTTCCACGCCGACTCGGTCGGCGAGGTCATCAAGCGCTTTACGACCGAGCCCATCAACGTCTCGAAGACGCTGTTTACCGCACTCGACCTGGTGAGCATCCAGACCCAGACACGTGTCGACGGGAGCAAGGTCCGCCGGAACAAGTCACTGACCGAAATCAACGAGTACTCCGCGGAGAACGACGAAATCAACGTCCGGGACGTCTACGAGTGGCGTGCCGAGACCGACGAGTACATCCAGATGGGTAACTCGAACACGCTCGAGGAAATCAAGTTCGACCGCGGGTGGACCCAGGAGAAACTCGACGAGGAGCTGTTCAAGCGGAAAGTGGTGCTCGCGTATCTCATCGAACAGGGCATCAACACTTACACGGAGGTCGCCGCAGCCATCCAGGCCTTCATCAACGACCCAGAGACCATCCTGACGCTCATCGCCAACGACCAACTCGAGAAGTCCCTCGAGGACCTCCGGGAGATGGAGTCGGTCAAGATAGATATCGACCCGGACAAAGAGGAGATGGTCCCCCGACCCGAGGCACCCCCCGAAATGGTCGAAGAGACAAAGCAAGTGCTCGACAACGCCGGACCGCTGTTCTCGAAGTTCAAGAGCGGCGACGACCCGGACATCGTCTCCGCGCTGATGGACGGCAACGCACTCGAAGAGGCCGGTACTGAGGACGACGTGACTGAGTTCGGCCAGTTCGTCCCCAAAGCCGGCAAGGAGGCCGATAGTGGATGAGTCTGGACACGAGGGGACAGCGCCAGAAGGAACTCGCCAGCGGCGGCGCGCTGGGTGACGCCTTCTACCCGGCCTATCAACGGCTCTTCGACGAAGAAGGCGAGTTCGTCGACTCCATCGAGGACAAGCTCGCACAGGCCCGCATGTCCGACAACGTGGAGATGTTTCTCGCCCGGGCGCTCGCGGTGGGTATTATCGCCGGTGTGGCCCTCTGGCTCGTCGGGAGCCTGCTCGGCTTTCTCGCGGTACAAATCTTCCTCGCCGGCAACGAGGCGCCGACGTTCATCGGCATCTCGATTCAGGACCCAACGTTGCTCTCCATCATCGACACGCTGAAACTACCCTTTATCATCCTCGTGACCGGCGTTGTCTTCGGGGCCATCGGCTTTGGCGTTGGCTTTGGCTCGCTTGTCTCCATCCCGTATTTCCGAGCCAGCGCGCGCGAACGCGAAATCAACATCCTCCTCTCGGACGCCATCTCGTTCATGTACGCTCTCTCGGTCGGGGGGCTGAACCAACTCGAAATCCTGCAGGCGATGGGCGAAGCCGAAGACACCTACGGGGAGGTGGCCCAGGAGTTCAAATCCATCGTACTGGAGACCGAGTATTTCGATACCGACTACCGGACTGCGGTCCGCAACCAGGCGATTCAGACGCCCTCCGACGAGCTCTCGCAGTTCCTCACCGACATGCTCTCTATTATCAACTCCGGTGGGGACATGACCTCCTTCCTGGAGGACCAGAAGGAAAAGCACATGCGAACGACCAAGCAGGAACAGGAGAAGATGCTGGAGACCCTGGAGCTGTTCGGCGAGATGTACATGACCCTCTCGCTGTTCCCGCTGCTTCTCATCATCATCCTCGTCATCATGACGATGATGGGCAACGCCCAGCAGATGCTCATCTACGGTACCGTCTACGGGCTCATTCCGCTGACGGGCATCGCCTTCCTCGTCCTGGTCTCGACGGTCACCCAGGACGACGTCGGGGACGGCTACCTCCGACCCAACTCCGACGAGGAAGACATCGTCGTCGACGAGGGCATCGCGGTGTTCAACCTCGGTCTCATCGAGTCATACACGGGCACCCACAGCGTCTTCGACCGTATCAAGGGCCGCGAAGGGACCTACGAACTGGTCCAGATACTGAAGAACCCGCATCTGTTCTTCCGCGACCACCCGATGCTGGTGCTGGGGCTGACGATTCCCCTCTCCGTGCTGGCCCTCGTAGTGGCAATCGTCCTCGGGGAGGCCCCGCTCTCGATTGCTGGCATGAAAGCCAATCCGGTCTCGGGGACGTTCTTCTGGGTGTACGTCCCGATGTACATCAACTTCATTCCGCTGGCTATCTTCTACGAGTGGAACCAGCGCTCCCGGAAGGCAATCATCGGGAACCTCTCGGAGAACCTCCGGAAGCTCGCCTCCGCGAACGACACCGGCATGACGCTGCTGGAATCCATCAAGGTCGTCTCCGAGACCTCCGCCGGCAAGCTCTCAGCGGAGTTCGAGACGATGCACGCGAAGGTCAACTACGGCACCAGCCTCAAGGACGCCCTGCGGGAGTTCAACAACAAGTATCACATCCCGCGAATGGCACGGACGGTGAAACTCATCGCCGAGGCCCAGGAGGCGTCCAGCCAGATTCAGGACGTGCTCTCGACGGCGGCCCAGGCCGCCGAAAACCAGGACGATATCGACCGCTCACGGAAGTCCCGCACGCGGATGCAGACGGTCATCATCATCATGACGTATCTCACGTTGCTGGGTGTGATGGCGCTGCTGAAGACGCAGTTCCTCGACGTGATGTCCGGGCTGACCCAGCAAGCAAGCGGCGGCGGTTCGGGCGGTGCCGGCGGCGGCCAGTTCGGGGGTGCCATCGATACTAACGCGCTGTCGATGCTGTTCTTCCACGCCGTCACGCTGCAGGCGCTGCTGTCGTCTTTCATCGCCGGCTATATCCGTGAAGTAAAGCTACTGGCGGGTGTGAAATTCGCAGTCATCCTCTCGACGATTGCGCTGGTCGTCTGGATGGCAGTTGGCTAACGGGAACAACGTATGATGGGTGAACGAGGACAGACAACACAGGATTTCGCAATCGGGGTGAGCGTTCTGTTACTGGCGGTTATCGGCGCGTTCGTGTTCACGCAGGGCGGGGCGTTGTCGGTGTACCAGGGGACCTCTCCGGGTGTCGAACAGCCACAAGCCGACCGGATAGCGTCCTACATCGTCGAGAACTACAGCGTCGAAGGGGAGGGCAACAACCTGAGTTACGAATCGGGTCCCCGCTCGCTCGACGCCAGTCTCTCACAAGACGAGGCCGCCGGCTCGACGAAGAAGCTGAACGCACTCGTCGAAGCAGCGGGCGTCGACGTCAGTTCGGACCGGCGGACCGACCCGACGGTCAACGTGAGTATCGTCAACGGCTCGACGCTCCAGGCGGGCGCGCGGACGCCAGCCACCGACGGCGGAGACACGCTGGCCTGGGGCCAGTACCGACAGTATGAGCCGGTCACCTCCTCCCGCGTCGTTCGGCTGACGGGGTACGACTGCGACTCGGTTTGTTGGGTGGTGGTGCGCGTATGGTAGGTCGCGGACAGGCGTACACGCTGGAGGGCGTCCTCGCCGCCATTCTGGTCGTGACGGCGACCGTGTACGGGCTGGAGGTTATCGACACGCGAGCGTGGGAAGACGAGACGCAGGGCGAAACGCAGCAGCTGGCATACCAGGCCAGCGACGTCCTCTCGATAGCGAGCGAATCGGGCGCGCTGCGGGACGCGGTGCTGTGTTATCGCGAGGGGCGGCCGATAGACGGCAACCGCGAGCGAACGCTCACAGAGTTCGAACGGATGCTCAATCACACGTTCGACAGCCAGGCCCAGCAGTACAACCTCTATTTCAGCTACTGGAACACGAGCGACCAGCGCGAGACACGACTCGTCTCCGAAGGGTCCGAGGGGTCGAACGACGGGCCGCCGACGAGCACGGCCGACGCTTCGACCACGGTGACGATAACCGACGACACGCGCCGCCGTATCGGCGATGAGTGCAGTCCGATTCCGCTCACTGTCAAGGACGACCAGGAGTTCTACATCAGCGAGGACGTCGCACCGGACTCGCCCCTGTACAACATCGTGGAGGTGCGACTGGTCGTATGGTAGCCAGTGACCGCGGCCAGGTGTTGCTGCTCGGCGGTCTGGCCATCGCCATCGTGTTCCTGACTGCCATCCCGCTGTCGAACAGCCTCGTGGTGACCGAGAGCGCATCGACCTCCGAGACCGTCGGCGACATCGACAGCGCCGCCCAGCGGGAAGCGGACGTCGAACGGGGCGTCCGACGGGTCCTCGCGGGGGTCAACACCAGCAATCTGACGGCTGTCAACCAGTCGCTACGGGATTTCTCGGCGAACTACTCGGCAGTGAGCGGGCAGGGTGACGGCGTCTACGTGAACGCGAGTGTGAACCCCGATGCCTCCGGCCGTTCGCTCAATCGGAGCGAGCTCTCTAATCCCGGTAACAACGGTACTCAACCGTGGGACCCGGTCAACAACACGACATGGATATCCACGTTCACTATCGGCGTAAACGAAACGCTCGGCGGCGGCAATCCGTTCGAAGTCACTGTGACGAACTCGACCGGAAGCACCGTCTACACGCTCACCGCCACGAAATCCGGCTCCGATATCGAGGTGACAACGGACGACGGGTCCTCGGTCCAGTCGTGTGGTCCAGCGGACAACGTCTCGGTCGACCTCCTGGCCGGGACCTGCAGCTACGGCGGGACCACGGAGTCGGTAGCGAGTTTCTCCGGTAGCGGGGAGACGTACGATATCACGTTCGAGGACGGCGGCGGTAGCACCGAGGGCGACCTCACGTTCGTCGGGGCCGGAAACTTCTACAACGACTCACAGACATCCGTAGTCAATCTCGCCGTCGACCTCACCTTCATCGGGCCGGACACGAGCTACACACGGACTATCTGGCTGTCGGGGGACCCATTGTCCTCTGTCGCCAGAGCGTCGCCCGCCGATGGCGCGTTGTACACCGGCTCTGGGAGTGGCATCCTGCAAATCACGGGTAACAACAGCGCCACCTCGACGATTAACACCTCGTCGGAGCCGAAAGGGCTCGGCCCCGCGAGCGACGTTGACTCGGACGGGACGATTGAGGTGCCCTACGTCGACGGTAGCGGTGACCTCCGGCTCGTTACCAGCGACGGAGACGAGACGCTGCTGGTCGATGGTAGTAGTAGTAATATAGACAACGACAAGACCCGACTCGCCGTCGGGACGTGGAACGGGAGTGACCCGTCCGTTTTCTACGCAAACGATACCTCAGCTATCTCTCGGGTCGAACCCGGTGAAGATCCAGTCTTGGTGGCAGAGCCCGACAACGGTGCCAACGCGGTCATCGGCTCTGCCGATATCGACGGTGATGGCACCGACGAACTGGTCTTTGCTGACGGGTCCCAGACGCTGCGGTACCTCGAAGACGACGGCAGTACTGAGACGATTCCCAACAGTGGCGGGGTCAGTCTCGGTTCGAGCGATGGCATCGGGTCGGGCGGTATCGCGGACTACGACGGTGACGGGGAGGTAGCGGTTGCTGCGGTCGATGGCGGGAACAACATAGTCATCGCCGACGCGAGTGGTGACGAGTCTATCGGTAGCAGCGACGTCGACGGGGGAACTGCACCGGACGCCACCCAGTCTCCACCGACGGCGGCGGACATCGATGACGACGGAGTACCTGAACTGATGTATGTCAGCAATACTGATGGAAATATCACGTACCTCGACAATATCGAAGCCGGATACGGGTCGGGCAACATCGAGATACGGAAACTGACCGACGAAGACGGTGACCCGATTCCCGGCGACCCTGAAACGGGGGTGACGTAGATGAGAGCGGACACGCGCGCCGTCTCGCCGGCGGTCACGCAGGCGCTGACCATCGGCGTCTCGACCATCCTGATAACCGGGCTGCTGCTGGCCGGGTCGTCGTTCACCGACACCAAGCGGGACAACACGGTGCGACAGGGACTGCAGGACGTCGGCTCCGGACTCGCCAGCGACCTCGTCAGGCTCGACAAGTTCGACACCGCCGGCGTCGCCGACAATATCTCCTTTAGCTCCGAGTATCCGGACCGGATTGCGGGCGAGGGGTATCGGGTACACCTCGTCGAAGGCGCCGACCGGGCCACGATACACGTCAACTCGACGGCCAGCAACCGCCGGACGCAGGTCCGGTTCAGGAACGACCACCCGGTCTGTGAGAGCACTGTGCCGGGTGGCCAGCTAACTGTCGCTTACGACGTAACGAGGGGCTGTCTGGAGGTGCGCTCCGCGTGAGTCGGAGCGACAGGCGGGCTGTTTCGGACGTCGTCGCGTTCACCCTCGTGTTCAGCACTATCATCTTCATGATAGGCGTCGTCACGGTGACCGGTATCGGGACTCTGGGTGACGTGCAGGCGGGGACGGAGTCGAACGTCGCCGAGGAGACGATGCGAAACTACGCCTCGACGCTCTCCGACCACCGCGAGGGTGCCGACCGGCGGTCGGTGACGGTGAAACTGCAGGGCCATAGCCTCGAACGCGTCGACGCCACAGTCGGCTGGAGCGTCCCCGGTGAGAGTCGCACCAATATATCGACCGGCGCGCTCGTCCGGACGACGGACACGGACGCCGACCTGGTGTACGAGAGCGGGGCGCTGTTCCGTGTCGAGGACGGCGGTGGTGTCGTCGTCCGACAGTCCCCGTTCCGATGTGGCGACCGGGCTGCTCACCTCGCCGTGACGACCGTCGAAGGCGATTTCAGCATCGCGTCGGACAGGCGGGTCACCCTCGAAAGCTCCCTCGTGAACCAGAGCATCACGACCAGAGACGCGAACAACGTCACTGTCTACCTCGGCGGTGCCGAGCGCCCCAGCCTGTGGGGCGACACGCTCTCCGGCGACTGGGTCGCCGGAACGGGGGACGAGTACACGTGTGAGAACATCGGCCGCGTCGTGGTCCACGAGACGACGGTTCGCATTGATGTCGTGCAGTGACAGCCTCCGACCGGAACTGCCCTCCGACTCGGGTGTCGGTCGGTGGTGTTTAGTTAGGCGATTCAGACTGTCACCAGCCAGAAAGCCCCGGCTGCTTCGGTCGGGGGGCTCGCTGCGCTCCTCGGCCTTCGGCCTGTGGTGCTTACGTCGCCCGCCTTCCCGAAGCCAGCCACCGGGAGAGCGAGCTCTCCCGAGCAGTCGGAGTGAGTGAAGCGCGCAGCGAGTCGCAGTAGTCGAGCGGTCGGGGGCTTTCTGGCTCTCTTCCGCGTTTTCTACTGAACTAAACACTACCTGTCGGTGTCTCATAGTGATTATTGTAGATTATTTCCGGATAGCACCGACCCCGGGGTCGGCGCGTACCGGTAAATCGCCACACGAATCACTATCAGCCGTCCGGTCTCCAGTGGGCGATACGTCCGGAAGACGTTTCGGACACACTCGCTGGTAGCCGGATGATACGAACCATGCAGTCATATAGAGAGTGCAGCCCGGAGATAGCGCCGTCAGTCCCCGGCGGCCTTCAGTTGACTGTAACCGTTCCCGACCCGATAGATATCGGTGCGTCGTTCGAATCAGGGCTTCCCTCCGAAACGTCGCGCAGGTATATCTCTCCAGTATCCCTGTCCGCGATACCATCGGCAGTCGTGTCGTCGTACACCGTGACGGTGTAGTTGTAGTAGCCCGGGTCGAGGTCCGTGTCGAAGTCAACGTGCGCCGGCACCGGGTCCTGGCCGACCAGACTCCCACCGCCGACCTGTTTCCGGGTCACTGTCTCGCGGAACACCTCGGTACCGTCGCTGTCGGTGACAGTCAGGCGAACGTCGCGCTCGTCACCGACCGTCCCGTCGTTCTCCAGCTGGACGCTCATCACCGAGGCGCCGCCGGTTCGGTCGATAACCGTCCCGGTGTCGTAGTCGTCCGTCCCGATGTTGATAGCGCTGCTGTCGGGCACGTAGACGTTCGACGACCCGACGAAGAAGTCGAGCGGCGAGGTGGAGACGTTGTCCGTCTCGACGGTGTACGTGTAGTTACCCGGCGTGCTCGGAAGCGAGAGCGTCGTGTTCTTCGTCTCTCCCGAGTCAATCTGCAGCGTGGTGTCGACCTGACCGGTGGTCCCGTCGTCGGTGTTCTCGTAGGAGAGGTTGACCTGCTGTGTCCCGTTGAGTTCGCCCGTGTTAGTCACGTTGATAGCCGCCACCGGCGACTCGTCGTCGTCAGCCACCGGGGGTGAGCTGACACCGCTTACCTGGAAGAACGACGTCGATGGCTCCCCGACCGTCAGGAATCCGGAGCGCTCGGAGCCGTCGGTTTCGGTCACATTAGTCTGCCACTCGTAGGTGTCTGCCGGCAGCGACTCCGTTTCGAGCGGAATCTCGATGGTGTCGGTCTCGTTCGTATCGAGGGAAGCAGTGGTGTTCCCGTACGTCTCGCCGGCGAACGTCGTCCTGACGTCGGTGGCCGCCTCCTGCCCGCCGATGTTGGCCACGGTCAGTTCGAGCGTCGCCGAGTCGCCCATATCGATTCGCGACGGGATGTCGTGGTCGGTGATGATGAAGTTCGGCTCCGTCTCCACCGTGCGGTTTATCGACTCGACCTGGAACCTCGCGATGGCGTCATTGTAGTCGGGGTCGCCCTCTTCGTCCGCGTTATCGGTGCTGGCGTTCTCCATAGAGAGTTCATAGAGGAACACGCGCTCGTCGTCGGCCAGCTGGAGCCGACCGTCGTCGATGCGTCTCTCCAGCATGTCACCCAGCGTGAGCTGGTACGGCGACGACTGGAGATACGCCGGCGCTTCTTCGCCGTCCTCGCGGATGACAACGTTGTTCGGGTTGGTGTTGTTGCTGATCTCGATTATGGGGTCGTCTGTGACTTCGTCGTCTTCACAGATGTAGCCGTACGTCGAACTGCCATCGTCCCGTCGGTCCGGGTGTTCGATGCCGGAGTAGTCGTAGTCATCGGTATCGAACCGCTCGTCGAAGTCGGAAACGCCACAGCCGTAACTGCTTGCGTACAGCCCGACCGTCGTGTTGGCTTCCACCGAAAGGGAGAGGTTGAAGACGTTCGGGTAGCTGTCGTCCTGCATCGCCCGCTCGGCTGCGGGATGGTTGACGTCAGCCCCCGTCTCGTGGACAGTCCCGTCGGAGTCCGTGATTTCCATGTCCTCCCAGAGGGTCCGTTCGTACACCCCGCTGCTGTTGTTTATGACGAGCGTCATCTCGGTCGGGCTGGGATACTCACCCGAGTAGTACCGCCCTTCGAGTTCGGCACCCTCCATCGTAATCCGCACGTCCGAGCGGACGTTGACCTCGACCTGTCCGTTGCTGTCGGAGATAGTCTGCACGTCCTCGCGGACGTCGAGGACCTGCTGTAACGACGTGTTCTCCGTCGAGATGGAGAGTTCGTTGTCCCCGAGGGCGACGTCCTCACTGCCGGTGTCCAGCGTCCAGTCGATGGACGCATTGGCGTCCGGGTCGAGCGTGCGCGTCGCCGACCGTATCACGTCCCCGCTCTCGTTGGTCAGTTCCACCGTCTGCGTATCCGCCTCGTTCCCGGTGTTGTTGACCGTCACCGAGACCGTGGTGTCGTTGCCACGCGTGACCGGGTTCTCGGAGATGCTCAGTCCGGTGAGGACGAAGTTCGGCCCGTCCGGCGCTCCGACGTAGAACAGCCCTCGCCGGGTCTCGTTGGGCGTCTCGAACCGGTAGCTGTAGTTCCCGACCGAGTTCGCGGTGTACTCCGTCCAGACTGTCGCAGATTCGGCCCCCGAAGCCGTCCCGTTGAGCGTTTCGGTCTCCGTGGTTTCGGCCACTGTCGTTCCGTTGTCGTCGTCGAGAATCGTGACCGATATATCGCCCCGGAGCTGTTCGGCACCGCTGTTCGTGACCGCTGCGCTGACGTTCACCGTTGTTCCGCGCTCAACGTCGTAGGGCGGCGAGACGCTCGTCAGCCGGAAGTAGCCGCTCTCACCGACGGTGAACGGGTCTATCGACGCCGTCTCGCCCGGCGTCACGGCACTGCTGAACGTCAGGGTGTGTGTGCCGACGTTCCCGGTGGGAAGCTCCTCCCCGACGGGTATCTCTTCGCTCTCGCCCGGTGAGACCACTACGTCCCAGCTCGCCTCGGGCTGCCCGTCGACGGTCATCGTCACCTCCTCGAAGGCCGTCATCCCGCCGGTGTTCGTGACGGTCAGATTGGCGTCGTCGGGCGAGGCCCCGACTGAGAGACTGGACGGGACGTCCGAGCGGTCCAAGTCGGATGTCGGCACCGCGGTGTCGCTCTGGAGCGTCAGCGTCTCGCTCGCGCTGTCGCTCGGCGTCGTCCAGACCATCGGCTCCCCGGACGGCCCGACGACGGCGTTGTCCGCCGGTATCGTGAACGTCACCTCTTTGCTATCGCCGCCGCCGATACTCGTCGTCGTCTCGTTGTGCTGGCCGCCGTAGTCGAACTCGACCGACTTCTCGGCCCGCAACCCGCCGGTGTTGGTCACGTTCGCGGTTACCCGAATCGGGTCACCGGGCGACGCTCTGGACGCCGTCACGTTCGAGACATCGAACTCCGCCTCGGAAACGTCTCCGAGCGAGTAGCGGATGGTGACCGTGTCACCGGGTTCCACGTTCTCCGACGGGGTGGCCGTCACCAGGTCGCTATCGTAGTTGTCCTGCGCCCAGGCGGCCCAGGCCCGCGCGTACTGGCTGTTCTCTATCCGCAAGGTCGCGTTCTCGACGTTCCTGGGGCGACAGACGTAGTCGAGGTTGCCGTCCGCCGGCGGCGCGTCGTAGGTCCCGTCAGTGTACAGCGCACGCGTCAGGTTGTACTGGTGCTGCTGTTCCCGGGTCGTGTTGGCCGCCATCTGTAGCTCGGCAGTCGTTCCAATTTGTCCGTTGATTTTGACGAACGATACGTCAAGCGACCCCGAGTCGTAGCTCACGTCCGGCGGTGACACCATCGTTGCGCCCGACTCCGTCATCCGCCACACGCCGCCACCTTCGTAGGCGACCCCCTGTCCGTTCTGCTCGTACTGTACGCTGCTCAGATTCCGCACCCCCGTCGAACACTGTGGGTTCCCGTTCAACGTCAGATTGTAGGTCTGGCCGTTCGAGACCGCGACTTGCCCCTCCAGTTCCCTGGGGATATCCACCGTCGTGTTCTCGGACCCGGTCTGTTCGAGTGAGCTATCCACCTGCAGCATCGTCTCCTCGCCGACCTGCATGTTCGCCTGCTGGCTCGTCTCGGCGACGTTCCCGAGCCCCACGACGAGAATAACGACAATACCAACCAGCGTGATGCCGATCAACAGTGTCACCGCGACAATGGCCGATACCCCCCTTTCGTCCGACGAGAGACTGTGCCCGTAACCCATTTCTACATCATATGATCTTTCGTATACAAAAAACTACCGGGTCGATAGATGCTACAAACCGTCGAAGTTCAACTTAACCGTTTTCACTAGCTGAATTCCAGCTCGATAGTTACCAAATCATGCTATCGAAATACTATCTTGCTCTATAAGTATCGGCTATGTCTACGGGTCGTAGTTGGTGCCACTGATCGACCACGAGGACAGTTCGTCCGGAAAGTCCGTATGTTATGGGATGAACAGGCGCAAAACCTCGCGCTTTAGCGCGGGGAGGAGGTCAACCCGCATACCAATATTGGTGAGTGTCTATTACTGATGGGACAGGGCGACTCGAACTGCAGAATCTGTACAGCATTGGCTGAGCCAATTACTGCCGCTTGCAAACTCACTCTCGTCGCAAAATCATGGACTCGCCGGGATTTGAACCGAAGGAAGACGGTCGCCTCGCTCCGCTCGCCGCTGCGACTTCCAGGGGTTCAAATCCGGGCGTCGACGACGATTTGCGCCGCTCGCGAATTTGCTCGCGCGCAAAATAGTGGACTCGCCGGGATTTGAACCCGGGGCCTCTCCCATGCCAAGGGAGTGATCTACCCCTGATCTACGAGCCCGCTGTGCATTATCTGCTATCCCACGACCTTTATTAAACCCATCGAAGCGATGCGGGGACGAGAGCCGGTAACGTGAGCGGATACATAGCCATACGGTTAGCAGCATGGATGATAAGCGCGCTGGCCGTTTCACCATCGGTGATAACCGCCCTGACGGGGCGCTACGCTCCCAGCGAAGGGGGCAGTGGTGGGACCTCCAGATGGAAACGGTTTAGTTCCGCGACAGTCGACCCTACGACGGGAACAGCACGACCGCAAATCTGACACGCCGTGGACTTCCACGGCTCGGGATTGCGGCCGTGTCCGGTTCATAGCCGATACGCCTCGCTACAACGAGCGGCTCGTGCGGTTCCAACCTAACCTATGGCACGAATGCACACACGCCGTCGCGGCTCGTCCGGTTCGGACAAGCCGTCGGCAGACGAACCCCCGGAGTGGAGTGACGTCGACGAGGACGCAATCGAAAAGCGCGTCGTCGAACTCGCCGAGCAGGGCCACGCACCGAGCGTTATCGGCCTGAAGCTGCGCGACGAAGGCGTCCAGGGCACACCTATCCCGGACGTCAAGCTCGCGACCGGCAAGAAAGTCACCGAGATTCTCGAGGAACACGAGGCCGACCCCGACTTCCCCGAGGACCTCCGGAACCTGATGAAACGCGCCGTCCGTCTGCGCGACCACATGGACGAACACCCCGGCGACCACCAGAACAAGCGGGCCTTGCAGAACACGCAGTCGAAGATTCGCCGGCTCGTCGACTACTACCGCGGTGACGAAATCGACGAGGACTTCACCTACAGCTACGACAAGGCCGTCTCGCTCCTGTAATGTCGGCCACCGGTCGGGACCAGACGCCAGCCCCCGAACCCAGTGACCTCGCTGCCGCGCTCGAGGACGCCGCCTTCGTGCGGCTCGTCAGCGACGCGACCGGCGAGGCGCTCGCTGGCACGGGCCTGCTGGCACGGGCGCTGGCCGACGACGGGACGCCGTTCCAGGCCAGCGTCGTCGCGCCCTTCGCCGACCCCGACCGGACCACGGAGGCCGACGTGACAGTCGCGCTCGGCGCCGGCGACGGCGCCGACCACACGCTCTCGGCGAGGCCCGCCGCGACCGCCTTCGCTATCGCGCGTGAATTCGGCGCGGGTCCCGACCCCGTCCTCGCGCTGGCCGGCACAATCGCCGGCAGCGACGTGGACGGGACGGTGGCCGACGCCGCCGAACGCGCCGGCGTGGCCCGTCGCCCGGGACTCGCAGTCCCGGTCGCGGACACCGCCGACGGGCTCGCCCACTCGACGCTACTATCGGCGCCGTTCTCCGGCGACGTGGAAGCGGCGCGGGCCGCGCTCGCGGACCTGGACCTGCCGACGGACACGACCGACGACGACCACCGGCGTCTCGCGTCGCTGGTCGCCCTGGCGGTCACCGAGGACGCCCCCGACCAGGCGACCGAGGTCGTCGCCGCCGGACTCCACCCCTACATTGGCGGCCCCTTCGAGACGGTCGGCGGTTACGCCGACGTGCTCAATGCGGTCGCCCGCGAGGCGCCCGGCACGGGCATCGCGCTCGCGCTGGGTCACGACGGCATCCGCGAGTCGGCGCTGTCGGCCTGGCGGACACACGCGAACCGCGCCCACACCGCCGTCGCCGATGCGACGACCGGCCGGTACGACGGCCTGTTCGTCGCCCGCGGCGACGCGATGCCGGTGGGTACCGTCGCCCGCCTCGTGGCCGACTTCCACGCGCCCGAACCGGTCACACTCGTCGTCACCGACGGCGAGGCGGCTGCCCGCGCCACCGACGGCCGGGACGTCGCCGCGACCATGCGGGCCGCGACCGACGACATCGGCGGCGAGACGGTGGGACGGGGCGACAGCGCCCGCGCACGGTTCGACGTGCCAACGTCGGAACTCATCGAAGCGTTCCGAGGGACAGTATGAGACGGGCCAGCATCGAGACCAGTCACGGCTCGCCAACCGAGGCCGAGCACGTCGCGGCGGCCGTCCGCCCGGACAACACCGCCGAGATGACCACCCGCGTCGAGGGCGACGCGGTGGTCACTACCATCGAGCGCGATTCCACGAGCGGCCTCCAGTCGACAGTCGACGACTACGTCGTCAACCTCCGAGTCGCAGCACAGCTTACGACCGACCAGACACAATCCAACCATGAGTGAACGAAGCGTCTCCAAGCGCAAACAGCAGAAACGGTGGTACACCGTGCAGGCTCCCGAGCAGTTCAACCGGGAGACGCTCGGCAAGACCACAGCAGACGAACCGGACAAGGTGCTCGGCCGCACCGTCGAAACCACGCTGGGCGAACTGAACAACGACGCCAGCGAGAACAACACCAAACTCACGTTCAAGATAAACGAGGTCGCCTCCGATACGGCCTACACGGAGTTCATCCGGCACGAGCTGACGCGGGACTACCTGCGCTCGCTCGTCCGGCGTGGCTCCTCGAAGGTCGAGGCCTTCATCACCGTGCTGACGACGGACGACTACCGCATCCAGATTCAGCCCGTCGCCGTGACGACCAAGAAGGCCGACGCCTCCCAGGAGAAGGCCATCCGCCGGACGATGATTGACCTCGTCCGCGAGTCCGCGAAGGAACGGACCTTCGAGGAAGTCGTCGATAGCGTCGTCGAGGGCCGGCTCTCCTCGGCCATCTACGGCGAGGCCAAGGACATCTACCCGCTCCGACGCGTCGAAATCCAGAAGACGACGCTCGAAGCCCGTCCCGAGGAAGTCGCCGCCGAAGAGGAGACGGCAGTTGACGTAGACAAAGAGGACGTCGACGTCAACGCCTGATTCCGGACGGACATCCACTTTTTATAGCCACAGAGCGGGAAGCGGCCGCACTGGCGCCGCCCAAACGGTCCGTTCGTCGAGCGGCCGCACCGGCGCCGCCGAAACCGTCAGCTCGTCGTGGTCGTGGCGGATTCGCGCTGTGTCCTCGTCTCGCCGGTCACGACGACGCTCCCGACCATGCCGCCCGTCTCGTGAGGGATACA
The DNA here is from genome assembly GCA_003020925.1 of Halobacteriales archaeon QS_6_64_34. Taxonomy (GTDB): domain Archaea; phylum Halobacteriota; class Halobacteria; order Halobacteriales; family Haloarculaceae; genus Haloarcula. The sequence continues at coordinate 34,341 of PXRT01000012.1, forward strand.
GAAGTAGGGGTACTCGCCGGGGACCTCGAAGGTGTGCTCGAACGTCTGGCCCTCGAACAGCGTCCCGCCGGAGCTGTCGCCCCAGGCGTCGCGTGCGGTCTGTTCGCTGTCGAAGCCGCCGGAGGCGAAGTAATCGACACCGTCGGGGAGGCCGCCCTCGTAGGCCGTCACCGAGTGGCCCTGTTTGTTCGTGTTCAGCCAGGTGGCCGTGGTCCCGGCTTCGACCTCCAGGGTCTCGGGGCGGAACTCCTTTGTGCCCATCCCGACGTCGTAGTCGGTCGGTGTGCTACCCCCGATACAGCCCGCCAGTCCGACCGCCGCCGTCGGGACGGCCGCCCGGAGGAAGGCCCGTCGCTGCATATCCGCAAATCAGAACCGGAGTGACAAATGCCGCTCGGTTCTAGCCCCGGAAGGTCAGCCCGTCGCGCAGTTCTCGAACGTCGGAAAGCAGCGTATCGCGGTTATCGGGGTCGTCGCCGGTCATCGTGATATGGCCCATCTTCCGGAGTTCGTACACCTCGCGTTTGCCGTACCAGTGGAGGTGGGCGCGCTCGGTCGCCAGTACATCTTCTTCGCCGTCCATCACGGCGTCCCTGCGCTCCGCAATGTCGCCGAGGATGTTCGCCGAGACGGTCGGGTCCCGAATCCCGGTCGTTCCCAGCGGCTCACCGACCACGGCCCGGATATGCTGTTCGAACTGCGAGGTGTGACAGCCCTCGATGGTCCAGTGGCCGGAGTTGTGCGGGCGCGGGGCGATTTCGTTGAGCAGAATCCCGTCGTCGCTCGTCTCGAAGAGTTCGATACCGAAGACGCCCCGGCCGTCCATCACGTCCAGCACGTCGAGTGCGATGTCGCGGGCGCGCTCGCGGACGGTCTCGCCCGCCCGGGCCGGCGCGACGCTCTCGCGGAGAATCTCCTCGCGGTGAATCGTCTCAGTGACCGGGAACGTGTCGCGCTCGCCGTCGCCGAGACAGCCCATGACGGCGAGTTCGCGCTCGAAGTCGACCATCTCCTCGACCATCGCGGGGCCGGCGATGTCGGCCATCGCCGCCTCGACCTCCTCGGGGCCCGCGACGGGGACGTTGCCCCGGCCGTCGTAGCCGCCGGTGCGGGCTTTCAGCATGGCGGGGTAGCCCAGTTCCACACAGGCCTCGCGGAGTTCGTCGGCCGTGTCGACCCCCCGGAACTCGGGCACCGGGACGCCGGCCTCTGCGAGCCGGCGCTTCTGGACCAGTTTGTCCTGAATGGTCCGTAGGGTCTCGGGGGCCGGGTGGACCGGTGTCCCAGTCCCTTCGGCGACCCGCTCTAAGGCGTCGGGGTCGGCCAGTTCGATTTCGAACGTGAGCACGTCGGTCCGTTCGGCCAGCTCGCGGATTGTCGACTCGTCCTCGAAGCCGCCGACGAGCTGGTCGCACACCACCGGCGCGGCCGGACAGTCCGGCGTCGGGTCGGCGACGACGAGTTCGACGCCCAGCGGCGCCGCCGCCTCGCCGAGCATCCGTCCGAGCTGTCCCCCGCCGACGACGCCGACGGTGGGACCGGAAGCGCTTCGTGTCATACGCCGGTCTACCGTTGGGGTCCGCTTAAGCCTTTGAGTTCCCGTTTCATTGCGCCGTCCCGTTGTCGACTGCATCTTCGTTCGTCCAGACGGTAAAGCGGTTCCGGTCGCCGGTGGTGCGCATCCGGTAGGTGTTGCCCTCGTAGCCGGCGGCCCGAAGCTCCGCCTCGGGCACCGTCGGGTCGAAGTTCTGGGTGATGATGACCGGCGGCGGATTCTGCGTGGTGAGGGACTCGAGGTTTCGCTCGCTGTTCTCACACTGGACGTCCATCTCCCCCGCCGCGAAGTACCACGGCAGCGGGAGGGCGTTGTACCACATCATGCAGGTCGGCCGGTTGTTCCGGTAAGCGTCGTCCCAGCTGTCCCGGTCCGGACCGACGTAGGCGTTGTGACGGTCGAACTCTGAGCCCGACTCGCCGTAGTAGACCACCACGTCCGTCGAACCGGTGTTTGCCGCTGCGAGTCGCCCCATCTCCCGGAGTTCGCCTTTGAGCTCCGCGTTGGGCTGGGCGTACTGAACCATCGGGTTGCTCTCCTCGGTAGTGTTCGTATACACCTGCCCGACACCGGCCTGAGCGACCAGCAGCGAGAGGGCCACGAGGACGAGCGTGGCGCTGCCAAAGCGGGAGACGTCCCCGGTTGCGAGTGATTTCGAGCCCCACCGGACGACGGCGGCGAGCGCGACCGCCGCCGGCACCGCGAGTGGGACGACCATGTGGACGGCGAGCCAGGGCGCGCCGATGTCGGTCCCCAGCGGGTAGCCGAAAATGGAGACAAAGCCGGCATAGAAACAGAAGGGAATCAGGTGGCGGGGTGACGTGGCGCTCAGGCGGTCGAGGACGTAGCCCACGGCGGCGAGTGCCGCCACCGCACGGGACCCCTGTACCAGCGCACCGGTCGACGTCCAGAAGTGCGTCATATAGGTGTCACGGGACTTCTCCGTGCCCGGTTCCAGCCAGTTGCCCCACTGGTCGACGACGCGGTCGACCGTTGTCTCCAGCAGTTGGCTGAACAGTGTCGGGTTCGTGATGCCCTCCCAGAACCCGACGTAGCCGGGAGCTGTCGCCGCGATGGCCGGATGACTCTCGATACCGTCGATACCGGCGCCACGGGGCGCGTAGAAGAACAGCGAGACGAACCCGAAGACGACGAGCGCGAGGAAAACGTGGCCGAGGTAGGCGCCGGCGGTCAACAGCGCGTCGTCGTGGCGGTCCCGGAAGCCCCGAAAGAGACCGACGACCAGACCGATATCGCCTTTTACCCGACCGACGACGCGGTTCCGGACAGCGCGGGCGGATGGGGGGCCGGTCGCGAATTCGACCGGGCCGTACTGCTCGGGGAGAATATCGGTTGCGGTGTCGTTGACCCGCCGGGGGAGCACGAAGCCGAGCGCGTCGCAAAAGCCGTTGGGGAGAACCAGGAGCTTCGCCAGCAGCAGGCCGGTGGCGCCGAGCCAGGTCAGAACGTAGACGAGTGCGTTCTCCTTCGAGGCAAAGCCGAGTGCGAGGAAGACGGCGGCGGCGTACATGTAGCGCGGTTTCCGGGTGTCATAGAGGCGAACGAGGAAGGCAAAGGCGGTAAACATGAACGCCGCGACGAGGACGTCGCTGCGCATGAACCGCGAGTAGTACAGCAACACGGGGTCCAGGGCAAAGAGCACGGCGAGGGCGACGATTTCGCTGCGACGCAGGTGCTCACGGAGGAGCAGCGCCGTCAGGGGGAGCAGGCCGCCGACCGCCGCGACGGGCAGGCGCATCGCGAAGTCGGTGGGACCGACGAGCCCGAACAGCCATCGGTCGACGTGCTGGATGAAGGGGCCGTGGATGATGTACCGGTAGGCGAAGTTGCCCGTCTCGCCGTAGTGCCAGGCCCAGTAGGCCACCCGGCCCTCGTCGAAGTGGGCCACGCGGTAGCCGAGGGAAACGACGCGGAGCCCGAACGCGAGAAGCGTGATGGCGACGACCAGTTTCACGGTCGCGTGGCTGTCGCCGTCGAGCCACGACTGACCACGGCGACGGAACCGCTGGAGGGCGGGTACCACACCGCTCGACGTAGACATTACCGGGTCCAAGACGAGCGGGGATTAGAATCTTTCTGGTTTCCCGACACGGAACGGTAGTTCTTTACGCGCGAGCGCCACCCACACAGGTATGGTGCAGCTCGGACTGGTCGTCGCTCAGTACGACAAACACGGGGACGTCATCGACGCGATGTACGAGTCGGCGCGCGCGGCCGCCGATGACGCCGGCGCCGACATCGTGGAGACGCTGACGGTTCCCGGGGCCTACGATACGCCGCTTGCAGCCGACCGGCTGGCACGCTTAGACGACATCGAGGCCGTCGCGGTACTCGGCGTCGTCATCGAGGGCGACACCGACCACGACAAGGTCATCACCGACGCCGCCGCCCGGGGACTGACTGACGTATCCCTCAAGCGGGACACCCCCGTCACGCTGGGTATCATCGGACCGGGCATGAGCAAGGACGAAGCCGAGGCCCGAACCCACAAGGGTAGAACGGCCGTCACGAGCGCCATCGAACTCGCAAAACTATGACTATGGACTTCGCTTCACGGGTCGGACGTGTAGAGCCGAGCGCGACACTCGCAATCAGCAACAAGGCCGCCCAGTTGGAGGCCGAGGGCAAGGACGTCGTCGACCTGAGCGTCGGCGAACCGGACTTCGACACGCCGGAAAACATCAAAGACGCCGCCAAGGACGCGCTGGACGCGGGCCACACCGGCTACACCTCCTCGAACGGGATTCCACAGCTCAAGGAAGCAATCGCCGAGAAGCTCCACGACGACGGCCTGACACAGTACGGCCCCGACAATCTCATCGTCACGCCCGGCGGCAAGCAGGCCCTCTATGAAATCTTCCAGACCCTCATCGACGGTGATGACGGGTCACACCCGTCATCAGGTGGGACGTCGTCCGACTCTGGCGACGAGGTCGCGCTGCTCGACCCGGCGTGGGTCTCCTACGAGGCGATGGTGAAACTCGCCGGCGGCTCGCTGACACGCGTCGACACCGCCGCCCACGACTTCCAGCTCGAGGGCGCGCTCGACGACCTCGCGGCCGCAGTGTCGGACGACACCGAACTGCTCGTCGTCAACTCCCCGGGGAACCCCCACGGCGCGGTCTACTCCCGGGACGCCCTCGAAGGGGTGCGGGACCTCGCCGTCGAACACGATATCACCGTCATCTCCGACGAGATTTACAAGGAAATTACCTACGACGGTGCCGAAGCCATCTCACTCGGTACCCTTGAGGGCATGGCGGACAGGACCGTGACGCTGAACGGCTTCTCGAAGGCCTACGCGATGACCGGCTGGCGGCTGGGCTACTTCGCCGGCCCCGAGGAACTGGTCTCCCAGGCTGGCAAGGTCCACTCCCACTCTGTCTCCTGTGCGGTGAACTTCGTCCAGCACGCCGGTGTCGAGGCCATCACGAACACCGACGAGGCCGTCGAGGAGATGCGCCGGGCGTTTGCCGAGCGCCGCGAGTTCCTGATGGGCCTCTTCGAAGACCACGGCGTCCACGTCCCGGAACCGCAGGGTGCCTTTTATATGATGCCCGAAATCGCGCCCGACGGGGACAGCGAGTCGCGGAGCGGCTCGGACAGTCTCCCGGTGGAACCGGGTGACGATACCGAGTGGTGCGATAAGGCCATCTCGGAGGCACAGGTCGCGACCGTCCCGGGGAGTGCCTTCGGGACACCCGGCTACGCGCGTATCTCGTATGCCAACAGCAAGGAGCGACTCGAAGAGGCGGTCGACCGCCTGGCCGAACACGACCTGATATAAGAGCGTCAACTGTTTTTTTACCGTCGACCGTTTGAGGGGTTGGTACCCCAGACAGACGTGCCGTGTTGTCCCTGGCCGCCGGTGGCACGGACGAGTCCACCGTCTCGACGGCGGGGCAGACGGCTACGCGCCGCACCGACGGGTAGCCGACTACACGTCCCGCTCAGACAGAATCCGGTCGATGATGCGCCCGGTCGAGAGCAGTCGGTCGGCGTCGTCCCTGTCAAGTGGGCTGGCCCGCCGAATCTCGCAGTCGATACCCCGGTCGGCCAGCGCTTCGCCCAGGCGCTTCTCGTCGTGGTGCTGGTCGTATCCGAGCGCGATGACGTCGGGGTCGATGCGCTCGATAGGAACGAAGATGTCCTCGGGGTGGCCGAGATGGGCCTCGTCGACGGGTTTCAGCGCCGCTACCATCTCGTGCCGTTGCTCGTCGGGCACCACCGGCGGCGTCTTGTGCGTGACGTTTGCCGAGCGGGCGATGATGACGTGTAATTCCGAGCCCATCTCGGCGGCATCTCGCAGATAGTGGACGTGACCGGGGTGGAGCAGGTCGAAGGTACCCTGTGCGACGACCCGTGTCACGAGTCGAACTCCTCCTCGCGCAGTTCCCGGTCGATGTCGTGCTGGTCGAAATCGAAAAACGCCTCCTCGGGCGGGTCGATATCCAGAACGGGGAGGTCGACTGGCTCGCCGTCGTTGTCGAAGGCCTGCCAGTCGTCGGGCCCGTACGGGTAGCCCACGATGATGTGGACGTCACCACGGCCGAAGGTCGCCAGGTCGGCGTCGCTCGGTCCGAGCACGCCGTTCGGGTGGGAGTGAATCGATCCCGCCGCGCGCATGTCGTTTGGCACCATGCTCGTCTTGACCGTCGCACTCACGGGATTGGATTCGGTCCCCGGGATGACGAGCACGTCCGTCAGGACGGTCCCGTCCCGGTCGAGGCCGACTTTCCGGGCTTTGTCGCCTCGGAGCAGCCCCATGTACTCGTTCGGATGCGTATCCTCGGACGCGGCCCGCGCAAAGTCCAGTGCCGACTCGGCGATGCCGAGAATCTCACCCGAGCGAAACAGCCCCATGTACGACGATGGGTGCGGGCCGCTTCTAAGGATTGCGCTCTGGGACTGGTTCGCTCCCCTGGCGACACCAGCCATTTCGAAGAGTACAAAACGGCGAGTGTCGAAGTGATGCCAAATGTCTTCGCCAACTGGCACCGACGACGGTGCCGAGGTTCCCGACGCGGGAGCGGTCGTCTACGATCTCGCTTCGGGCTGTACCGCTGACGATGTCGACGTGGGTTCGCGCTACCGCGCGACAGTCAACGGCGTCGTCGACTACGGGGTCTTCATCGACCTCTCCGATGCCGTCTCCGGACTGGTCCACGACTCGAATCTCCTGGGTAGCTACGAGGAAGGCGACCAGCTGGTCGTCGAACTGGGCGAGGTGCGCTCTGACGGCGACATGAGCTTCGAGGAGGTCGAGGTGACCGACTACGAGACCGAACACGTCCCCCACGGGACTGCCGCGAAAGTCGCCGACCTCGCCGATGCAACGGGCGACACTGTTGTCGTCGAGGGACAGGTCGTCCAGATAAAACAGACCGGCGGCCCAACCATCTTTCAGGTCCGGGACGGCACCGGTGTGGTCCCGTGTGCGGCCTTCGAGGAGGCCGGCGTCCGCGCGCACTCTGCCGTCGAAATCGACGACATCGTTCGCGTATCCGGTCGAGCCGAGGAGCGCAACGGCGGCGTCCAGATGGAAGTCGACGCCCTGGCGCGACTGGACGGCGACGAGGGGGCCGCTATCGACGCGGACCTCGCCGAGGCCCTCGAAGCGGCGGCCGAGCCGGCGGATATCGACCCGCTCGTGGAGTGGCCCGCCTTCGAGAAGCTGTGGGACGACCTTCGACAGGTCGCCACCGAACTCCGAAAGACCGTCCTCGAGGGGCGCCCGATTCGGATGCGCCACCACGCCGACGGCGACGGCCTCTGTGCGAGCGTCCCGCTTCAGGTCGCCCTCGAGCGGTTCATCGCCGACCACTACGAGGACAGCGACGCACCGCAACACCTCCTCAAGCGACTGCCGAGCAAGGCACCGTACTACGAGATGGAGGACGTCACCCGGGACCTGAACTTCGCCCTCGAGGACCGAACCCGCCACGGCCAGAAGCTCCCGATGGTCTTGATGCTGGACAACGGGTCGACCGAGGAGGACACGCCCGCGTATCGGAACCTCCGGCACTACGACATCCCCGTTGTCGTCGTCGACCACCACCACCCCGACCCCGAGGCCGTCGAGCCGCTCATCGCCGAACACGTCAACCCCTACCTCCACGACGAGGACTACCGCATCACCACCGGGATGATGTGTGTCGAACTGGCCCGGATGATAGCGCCGGACCTCACCGAGGAGCTCCAGCACGTCCCCGCCGTCGCCGGCCTCTCGGACCGCTCGGAGGGCGAGGCGATGCCCGACTATCTCGAACTGGCCGAGGAGAAAGGGTACGACGAAGCTGCCCTCAGAGATATCGGCGAGGCGCTCGACTACGCGACCCACTGGCTGCGCTACAGCTCCGGCGAGCAGCTCATCACCGACGTCCTGAACGTCGACTGCGACGACCGCGACCGCCACGGCGAACTCGTCGACTCCCTCGCCGAGAAAGCCGAGCGCGACGTCGACCAGCAACTCGAGGCCGCGATGGAACACGTCGACCACGAGCGCCTGGACAACGATGCCCACCTCTACCGGATAGACGTCGAGAACCACGCGTACCGATTCACGTACCCCGCGCCGGGGAAGACGACCGGTGAGATTCACGACGCGAAAGTCGCCGAGACCGGCGACCCCGTCATCACCATCGGTTACGGGCCGGACTTCGCCGTCCTCCGGTCGGACGGCGTCCGGCTCGACATCCCCCGCTACGTCACGGAACTGACCGAGGAAGTCGACGGCGGCGGCGTCTCCGGCGGCGGCCACCTCGTCGTCGGCTCCATCAAGTTCGTCAAGGGGATGCGGCGCGAGGTCATCGACGCCCTGGTCGAGAAGATGGCCGACGCGGAACTCGACGAGGACCTCGCGAGTTCGACGGCGCTACCCGACGACGTCTAACCGCTACTGCGTACGCATTTGGGGGAGCCGTTCGATTCCTCGGAACTGCTCTGCGGTCCATTTCGTTCACCGTTCCGCCCCGAGATGTCTCACGGTGTCCGACACCTCGTTACCTCGCAAACCTGACCCGCCGAGCGGCGAGTGCGGCGACGACCAGCGCACCGGCGACGGCGGCCGCGATGCCGAGCGGGACCGAGGGTCGCCCGCCGCCCCAGTCCCGTTCGAACACGCGGCCGAAGTAGTCGGCGACGGCAGTCCCGTGTAACACGAGCACCACCTCGCGGTTCGCCGTCGCGGCCTGTTCGTTCCAGTTGAGGCTTCCCACTATCACGCGGTCGCCGTCGATGACGGCACCCTTGGCGTGTATCTTCTCGTAGCGGTCCCCGGGGTCGGCGAGTTTCGCCGTCAGGGGCGAGCCGGTTCGGTCGGCCCAGGAGTTGAACTGCTCGGCGGTCTCTCGGTTGTCTTCGCGGACGTACCACGCCGAACTCAGGAGGATTCGGACCTCGACGCCCCGCCGTGTGGCCCGACGGAGCGCCCGCAGGAGCGGTTCGTCCCAGCTGCCGACGGTCGGTTGCACCACGTCGATTGTGTCGGTGGCGTCGTCGAGTTCGCCGACGAGTGCGGCCTGGGCGTTGTCGGGCGTCACCAGTAGCTCGGTCCGCTCGACGGGGACCGTCGTCGGGTCGAACCGCGAGGGGTAGCTACCGTTGGCCGGTTCGCCGCGCTGGAACGACCGCCCCTCGCGGAAATCGGCCCACGTGACGGCGTCGCGCCAGCCCGCGTCCGCGCGAAACGTAGCTGTCAGCCCCCCGACGACGCGTGACTGGTTCGTCGCCACACCCCAGCCACGGCTGCTCGCCCCGCCCGTCCCCGCCGGTTTCCAGTTCTCGGTCATGACGACCGCTCGGTCGTCCGCGACGACGTATTTGGCGTGGTGGTAGCGGTACCGTACTCGGGGGCCGGCGACGACGCGGACCTCGATACCCGCCTCGTGGAGCCGGTCGAGCGTGGTCGCCTCGACCCGAGTGCGCCCGCCCGCAGGTTCGCCCTCCAGCAGGACTCGAACGTCGGCGCCGCGACGCTGTGTGGCAATCAGTGCGTCGGCGACCCGTTCCGACGAAAGCGTGTAGCCGGCCAGATACACCCGTGAGCTGGCGTTTCGTATCAGTGCAAGCGGCGCCCCTGGCGCGTCCGGAAGCGTGAACGCTCGGACTTCGCCGGCGGCGCCGGTGACCACCGGCCGGTCCGTCGCGCCAAGCGGTCGCCAGCGGAGCGAGGACCCGTTGACGACGCCCACATCGCCCTCCTCTGTGTCACTGTAGCGGACGCTCGCGACCGTACTCCCGTTTCGGCGGAGGGTGACGGTGTCACCCCCGTTGGCCAGCGACGGGGCGCTGTCTACCCCGACCACGGGGTGGGCGGTGAGGTTCCGGACGCTCTCGGGCGCGTCGGTCACGGCGACGCGGCCGCCCACCGTTCGGTTCGGCAGCACCGCTGTCGTGTCCCCGTCGCTGACGGCGTAGCGGCCCAGCGCGGTTCCGTTCGGGAGCGCGAGGACGACGAACTCGCCCCGGTCGCCACCCCGAACGGGGTCCGGGTAGATAGCGTGGATGGTGGGTTCGGTCACCCCTACGCGCTCGCTCACACTGGGCGACCGGACCGGCGTCTCGGCGGAGCCGGTCGACCGGACCGACGGTTCCCCCGTCGACGCCGCAGTATCGCCGCCCGCTGTCGGGCCGACGAACCCGGCGGTGACGGTGCCACAGCAGACGAGCGCGAGGACGAGGAGACGCCGGAATCGCATCGGCGGTGCTGGGCCCGCCTTCGGTCAAAAAGGTACGGCTACGCGCCGGCGGCCTTCTCGGCTTCGGCCTGGACGAGATACGCGCGGTCGTCGGTGTATTCTGCGGCCTCGTCGAGCGCGTCCTCGGTGCCAATCTGGCACAGCGCCCAGGCGGCGGAGGCCCGCACTCGGTCGCTCTCGTCGGACTCCAGGACGTCGGAAAGCGGTGCGATGGCGCGGGTGTCGCCCAGCAGGCCCAGCGCGCGGGCCGCGACCGAACGGACCTCCCCGCTCTCCGCAGTGAGACGGTTCGCGACGGGCTGGACCGACTCGGCGCTGCCGATGGCGCCCAGCGCCCGCAGCGTCACCTTCTGGAGGGCGTAATCGCCGTCGTCCTCGATGAACTCGTGGAGGGTCTCGCAGGCGCGGTCGTCGCCTATCTTCCCGAGCACTCTGATGGGGCCCTTGTTGCGCTTCTGAGCGAGTTCGTGTATCTTCTCGAAAGCCGGCTCGGCGTCGCTGCCGAGATGGTAGAAGATGTCGATGAAGTACTCCTCCATGAAATCCGAGCTCAGCTTCTCGAACGCAAAGAGGACGAGTTCGAGATTCCCCGCCTTGGCGTGGAGCTTGGCGGCGTTCCACTCGGGCGGGAAGTCCTTGCGGTTCTCGTTGGTCAGGATGTCGTAGAAGCCCTTGGAATCGAGCTGTTCCTGGACGGTGAGGTCGCTCCAGACCTCCGCTGCCTCGAGGTCCGCCTCTAGCCCCTCGGCGGCGGCCAGCAGGTCCGCGATACTCTCTTCGTCCGCGTCGGGGTCGAGGCCGGCGTCGGCGACGGCATCGGCAACCAGGCCGACGGCGTTGGCGGCCGACTCGAGGTCCTCGCCAGCGTCGGCGTCGCGGTCGAGATAGTCGGCGACCTCCTCGAGGAACGACTTGACGGCGGCCAACGCGTCTCTCTCGCCGTCGTCGGTCCACTCGCTGTCGGTCAGCGTCGTCTGTGCGTCCTCGAGAATTCCGACCACGTCCTCGGCGTAGGGGCCGCGCTGTTCCTCAAGCTGGTCCCGGAGGTCCGAGAGGCGGGACTCGATGTCGGCCGCCGGGTCCTCGGCGTCCTCGTCGTCCTCGTCCGGCTCCGGGAGCTGTTCGGCGTCGCTCTCGATGCTGTCGAGGCGCTCCTCGACGCCGTCCAGTGCGGCTTCGGTCTCGGCCGCTTCGAGCTCCGCTTTCGCTTCGTCGAGGCGTTCCCCGAGCGTTTCGGCCGTCACGGCGGTCGCGGGGACGTCTTCGCTGCCCGACTCCGCCGGTGTGGATTCCTCGTCGGCCGTTTCCTCGGTCTCGTCGTCCCCGTTGCTCATGTACGCAGGTGTGTGTGTCCGGGCTAAGAGCGTTTTCCTTTCGACCCCGCCCGTGGCCTGCTACAATAATCCGTATGAAACCACAGACGCTTAGGTCCGACGCGGCACAGCAAGACCATGACCGCAGATAGCGTCCAGTCGCTCATCGACCAGCTCCACGACGAGGCAGCGATGGATATTCCGGCCGACGAGACGCCCGACATCGGCATCATCATGGGCTCGGATTCGGACCTGCCGACGATGGCTGGCGGGAAGGGCAAGCGCCCGGGCGCGTATGCCGCGCTGGCCGACGAACTCGGCTTCGAGGAGCAGACCGACTACACCGAGGCTCCCGACGCACGCTTTACCTTCGAGACGTTCGTCTGCTCGGCCCACCGCACCCCGGACCTCATGTACGCCTACGCGGAGACCGCCGAAGCCCGGGGGCTCGATGTCATCATCGCCGGCGCGGGCGGGAAGTCGGCCGACCTGCCCAACATGACTGCCAGCATCGCCTACCCGCTGCCGGTCATCGGCGTGCCGGTCCAGGAGAAGTCCGTCGACTCGGTCATCGGGATGCCACAGGGGGCGCCCATCACGGCCGTCGACGCGGGCAAATCGTTCAACGCGGCGCTGACGGCGGTCCAGATGCTCTCCCGTCAGCACGACGAACTGCGCGACAGACTTGTTGACTACCACGAGGGGCTCCAGACGGCGGTCGGGCAAGTCGCTCGGGACCTCCACGAACTGGGGACGCCCGGGTTCAAAGGGGAGTACTGGAACGCCGACGAGCAGTAACCGTACTGCCTCATCACTGCGGCCCCGCTATGAGGGGGTCACAGCACCGGGGAAAGACGCCTGAGTCGGCCGAATTCAGGCGCCGTGCGGTTATCAACCCTTATATGCGAGTACCCCTAACCGGCGTACGATAGGAGATTCCGGAATGAGTAACCCATGGATTGCCATCGGTGCGCTCGCCGTCGTGGCCCTCGCGATACCCATCACGATGATGGTCGTCTCGAGCCTGCTGCGACCGAGCGTTCCCGAACAGGGCAAAACCGCCACTTACGAGTCCGGCGAGGTGCCGACCGGCAGCAGCCAGAAAATCAAGTTCAATATCCAGTACTACATGGTCGCGCTGCTGTTTCTCGTCTTCGACATCGAGACCGTCCTCATCTTTCCGTGGACGGTCATCTACCGCGACGCCGTGAGCGCGGTCGGCATGACGAGGATACTCCTGCCGATGGTCGTCTTCATCGGCATCCTCGCTGTCGGACTCGGTTGGGCATGGCGCAACGGCGCGGTCAGGTGGGTGCGCAGTCCGCGCGCCACGAAGGGGGCAGACACCTATGAGTAGTGACCAGACACCACCGGCTGTAAAAGACGTATCGACCCAGGAGGCCCGGATGGGCGAGGGGGCCGACGCCCGGTTCAACTCCACGCTGCGTGAGGCGTTCGGTTCGACGCCGTTCATCCTCACGAAGTTCGACCAGTTCATGAACTGGGTGCGTGGCTCCTCGATGTTCATGCTGCAGTTCGGTATCGCCTGCTGTAGCATCGAGATGATTCACACCTACGCCATCAAACACGACCTGGACCGCTTTGGCGCAGGGATTCCCCGCGCGTCGCCACGACAGGCCGACGTCATCGTCGTCCCGGGGACCATCGTCTCGAAGTTCGCGCCGCGCATGAAGCGCGTCTACGACCAGATGCCAGAGCCGAAGTTCGTCGTCTCGATGGGGTCGTGTACGATTTCGGGCGGCCCGTTCCAGGAGGGCTACAACGTCGTCAAGGGCGCCGAGGAAGTCATCCCGGTCGACATCCACGTCCCAGGCTGCCCGCCACGCCCCGAAGCACTGGTCTACGGCGTCGCCAAGCTCCAGGAGCGCATCGCCAACGGCGAGTCCTCGCCGGTGACGGTCAAGCCCTACGAACTCGAACAGTTCGGCGACCTCGAACGGGACGAACTCGTCGAGCATCTGGCCGACGAGATAGACGAGGACGACCTCGTGATGCGGTACAACTGGAATGATTCGCCATGAGCCTGGAGAAACCCTCCTCACCGACCGAAATCGGCGTCACCGAGGACGGGCTGGACTACGACGCCCTGGCGGAGCTGCTGGGCGGCCACGTAATCGACCGCGAGAGCCACGTCAACGCCGAAGGATTCGTCGTCCGCCCCGACGAAGTGCAAGCGGTCCTATCGACGCTGAAGACCGAGGCGGGCTTTGACCACCTCGCAAATCTGACCGCCCAGGAGTACGACGACCGCTACGAGTCTATCTACCACCTCCGGAAGTACGACGACCCGACACAGGAACTCTCTATCGTCGTGCCCTCGCCCAAGGACGACCCGCACAACCAGTCGGCCGCTCGCATCTACGACACCGCTGACTGGCACGAGCGCGAAGCCTACGACCTGGTCGGCATCGACTACGACGACCACCCGGACCTCCGCCGTATTCTCCTGCCCGAGACGTGGCAGGGGCATCCACTGAGTCAGGACTACGACCAGAACCAGCCCCAGATTGTCACGCTGCGGGAGAACGCCAACCCGCTGCAGGACGACCAGCGCAGCGAGGACGACCCCGACACGATGTTCGTCAACATCGGGCCACACCACCCGGCGACTCACGGCGTCCTCCACGTCAAGACGGTGCTGGACGGCGAGCAGGTAGCCGATATCGACCCCGACATCGGCTATCTCCACCGCTGTGAGGAGCAGATGTGCCAGCAGGGCACCTATCGCCACCAGATTATGCCCTACCCCGACCGCTGGGACTACGTCTCGGCCGGGATGTTAAACGAGTGGGCCTACGCACGCGCCGCCGAGGACCTCGCGGACATAGAAGTCCCCGAGTACGCACAGGTCATCCGAACGATGTCGGCGGAGCTGTCCCGTATCGCCGCGCACATGCTCGCGCTGGGAACGTTCGCACTGGACGTGTTCGGTGACTTCACCGCCATCTTCCAGTACGCGTTCCGCGACCGCGAGGTCGTCATGAACATCCTCGAAGACATCTCCGGCCAGCGGCTGATGTTCAACTACTTCCGGCTGGGCGGCGTCGCCTGGGACCTCCCCGAACCCCGCGATGAGTTCTTCGAGAAGATACGTGACTTCCTCGATGACTTGCCGTACAAGCTAGAGGAGTACCACGACCTCATCACGGGCAACGAAATCTTCCAGATGCGCTGTGTGGACACGGGCGTTCTCACACCGGAGAAGGCAAAGTCCTACGGCGCCACCGGCCCGGTCGCTCGCGGGTCGGGCGTCGACTACGACCTGCGCCGTGACGACCCCTACGGCTACTACGACGAACTCGACTGGAACGTCGTCACCGAGACCGGCTGTGACAACTTCTCCCGCGTCCTCGTCCGCATGCGCGAGGTCGAGGAGTCGGCCCGAATCATCGAGCAGTGTGTCGACCTGCTCGAGCAGTGGCCCGAGGACGACCGCGAGATTCAGGCCAACGTCCCCCGGACGCTGCGTCCGGAGCCCGACGAGGAGATTTACCGCGCCGTCGAGGGCGCCAAGGGCGAACTCGGCATCTACATCCGCTCGGACGGCACCGACAAGCCCGCGCGGTTCAAGATTCGCAGTCCGTGCTTCTCGAACCTCCAGACGCTGCCCGAGATGTCCCAGGGCGAGTACATCCCCGACATGATTGCCTCGCTGGGTAGCCTGGACATCGTTCTCGGGGAGGTGGACCGCTGATGCAGTCGGCGCCACTGCCCGAGTCGCTGGCCGACCTGGCCGGACTCGACCCCAACAGCACGCCGGTGATGATTCTGATGAGTCTCATCGGCGCCGCGCTCATCGGCTCGCTGATGATGACCAACACGGCGCTTGCGGGCCCGTGGGCCAAGCGGAAGATTACGGCCGCCTTCACCGACCGCATCGCGGTCGACCGAATCGGTCCCTTCGGGCTGCTCATCATCGTCGCTGACTCGGTGCGCCTGCTCTCGAAGGAACTCATCGTCCCCGAGGGCGTCGACCGTCCGGCCTGGGACCTCGCGCCGCTGCTCATCGCGAGTTCAGCGCTGCTTGGCTTCGCCGTCATCCCGATGGGGAACGGGCTCCACCTGGCCGACCCCGAGGTCGGACTGGCCTACGTCTTTGCGACGGCCTCGATGGCCTCCATCGGCCTCGTGATGGCCGGCTACGCCTCGAACAACAAGTACTCGTTTCTCGGCGGCCTGCGAGCGGTCGCACAGAACCTGGCCTACGAGATTCCCCTGATTCTGACGGGGGCTTCCGTGGTCATCTTCGCCGGTTCGCTCCAGATAAGCGAAATCGTCGCGGCCCAGAGCGCGACCCTTATCGGCCCGATTCCGTCCTGGTACGCCTTCGTCAACCCCTTCGCGTTCGTGCTGTTCATGATTGCGAACCTGGCGGAGGTCGGCCGCAACCCCTTCGACATCCCGGAGGCACCGACGGAGATTGTGGCGGGGTACCAGACCGAGTACTCCTCGGTGTACTTCGTGCTCATCTACCTCGGTGAGTTCATCCACATCTTCCTGGGCGGCGCCATCATCGCCACCATCTTCCTGGGCGGCCCGGCCGGACCCGTCCTCCCGGGCATCGTCTGGTTCCTCATCAAAATCTGGGGCGTCTTTCTGTTCACCCAGTGGGCCCGCTCTGCGGTCCCACGGGTGCGTATCGACCAGCTCATCGAAATCGGCTGGAAGGGAATGCTCGTCCTCTCGCTCGCGAATCTGCTGTTGACCGCGGTCATCGTCGGGGTGGTCGCCTGATGGCCGCTCCGACCGACGCTTCCGGAGGTAGCTACCAATGATTGGCATCATGAAATCCATGGCGACGACGATGAAACACGCCCTCGACGGGGAGACGTTCACGGTGGAGTACCCGGACGTCGCCCCCGAGGTGAGCCCCCGCTTCCGTGGCGTCCACAAGTTCAGCCAGGAGCGGTGTATCTGGTGTCGGCAATGTGAGAACGTCTGTCCGAACAACACCATCCAGATTGTCCAGGACGACCAGCGCAACGGCGAGCAGTACAACCTCCACATCGGCCAGTGTATCTACTGCCGGCTCTGTGAGGAAGTCTGTCCCGTCGACGCAATCCTGTTGACCCAGAACTTCGAGTTCACCGCCGACACGAAAGACGAGTTCGCCTACGACAAGGAGCAACTCAAGAACGTCCCGTGGTACAAGGACCTGGACCCACTGGAGTCGCGCGAACCGGACCGTGGCGCCTGGATTGGGGAAGGTGACGGCGAAGTGGATTACCAGTAAAACCACTCTTGGCTGGCACGTTTTTTGTTCGATTCTCAGACCCGTTGTGCATCCAACGGGAGAGGCTCTATCGGGGAAATTGTTATATAAATAAAAATAAAAGCCTTGTATGTGAAAGCTGTCTCGTCAGTCTCGCTGGCACCGGGGACTGCTGAGATACTTCTTTTCACCGCATCGACGATGGCGATGTGTGGTGCCCTGTGGTGGACGTTCCGGAACCGGGAGAAGCGGGCGACGACGGAGTTTGTGGCGTTTCTCCTGACACTGTTACTCTGGAACGCGCTCCAGCTCGCGGAGTTGCTGGGCGGACGGGCAACCGCCTACTACGCGACGTTTGCGGTGCGTGCGACGCGGGCGTTCATGGCGGCCAGCTGGCTGTATTTTACTGTGACGTTCGCCGGGTATCGCCACGTCCTCGAGAGATGGTCCATACGGGCCGTCACGGTTGCCGGACTCGTGTATCTCATCGTGCTGACTGCCATTCCATCCATCGCGACGACGATTACGTTCACAGTTGCTGAGTTCGCCGTGCCGTCGGTCGTGACCTACCACACGCGCGGACTGACACTGTACATGGCCGGTGCCCGGATAGTGGGATACGGGTTCTCCGGTAGCGGAACCTTCGCGCTTACCTACCGACTCCTCTACACGGGGTATGCAAAGCGCTGGCAGACGATAGTTTTCTTCATCGTTGCGTTCGGGGCCATCCTCTGTGATTTGGCCCTGTCGTTCTCACTCTTCCCCGGGCTACGTGGCGTCGATTACGCCGCGCTCTGGACCGCAGGTGCGGCGCTTACGTTCATCGTGGCGATCTACCGCAGTGATTTGTCCGAGTTCATTCCCACTGTCAGGTCCTCCATCGTGGAAAATATCGACGACGCGGTCATCGTGCTCAACACGAAGTATCAGGTCGTCGATTACAATTCGACTGCGGAATCGTTTTTTACGAGCCCGGTTACTGAAACTGTCGACGCTGCGGATGTCCTCCCGGCGCCGATTGTCGAGTCCAATTTGTTGACGATGGAGAGTACCGGCCGAACGACAATCTCCGTCGATTCCGACGGTGAACTGGTCTACTACGACATGTCCGTTTCGAGGGTAAACGCGGCCGATGATGTGACTGGAATCACGATAATCCTCAGGGACGTGACCGAACGGGAGCAACGCCGGGCGAAACTGGAGGAGAAGCGCCGCGAACTCGCACGGAAGAACGAGCGACTGGAGGAGTTCGCGAACATCGTGAGCCACGACCTGCGGGCGCCGCTCTCGGTCGCGAGCGGGAACCTCGAACTGGCGCGCCAGGAGACAGAGAGTGAGTATCACGACGACGTCGCTGGGGCACTCGGGCGGATGGAGGAGCTGATAGACGACACACTGGCCCTGGCGAGGGATGGCCAGACTGTCACCGAGACCGAGCCGGTCGACCTCCGGGCGCTGGTCGAGGACTCCTGGTCCAACGTTGGGATGGACGGTGCGACGCTGTCCATCGAGGGGGGCATGACTGTCGCGGCCGACAGGGGGCGGCTGCGGCAGGTCTTCGAGAACCTCTTCCGAAACAGTGTCGAACACAGCGACGGTGCGGTCTCCATCGTCGTCGGCGTCACCGACGGGGGAATCTACGTCGCGGACGACGGCCCCGGTATCCCCGCTGACCAGCACGACGAGGTGTTCGAGTCGGGCTACTCGACGAGCGCGCAGGGGACCGGGTTCGGGCTCGCTATCGTCCAAGAGATAGTCGAAGCACACGGGTGGGAGATATCGGTGACTGACAGCGAGACCGGCGGGACGCGATTCGATATCACTGGGCTCGACGCCGTCGAGCAGTCGGGCGAGTGACACGCACATAGGTTCGTGGACTCGCAGTTCCCGCCAGGTGCGTCCTCCATGCCCCGTGTGGTGGCTCGGACCGACGTGCTTTCACGCGCTCGCTCGCGCGAGGCGAAAAAGGAATCTTCAAAGGGCCGCCGCCAAGAGTTTCCAAGTAAGATGGCACTGTACGAGTCAATCGCGTTCGCGCTCTTTGCCCTGGTGACGGTGGGGAGTGCGGCCGGCGTCGTGTTAGTTCGTGACGTCTGGCATTCGGCGCTGTTACTGGGCGTCTCGTTGGTCAGCGTCGCCGTGTTCTACGTGTTGAACATGGCGGCCTTTGTCGCAACGATGCAAATTCTCGTCTACGTCGGTGGTGTCCTCATCCTCATCACGTTCGCCGTGATGTTGACCCGCGAGGACGAATCCGTCATCGAGGTGGCGCCATGACCGACAGACCGCGACTCAACACCGGCGGGAACCTGGTGGCCGGACTCGCCGCCGTGGCGCTGTTCGTTGTCTTCGCTGTCGTGTTCCTCGGCGCCTCCTTCCCCGCGCCTGCGGGCTTTCCGGACGGGGCCGCGATAACGAAGAGCCTCAGCGCGGCGATGTTCGACATCGCGCCCGGGCAGTTGATGGGCGACGGCGAAGCGGCCGTCCCCGCCGAGGGGTTCCTGGTCGCGTTTTTCCTCATCGGCGTGCTTCTGGACGCCGCCTTAGACGGTGCGATAATGCTGGCAAAGCGCGAGGGGGCTGGCGAAAACGTCGGGCTGGACGCTGCGTCCGAGGAGCCCGGCGACGCCGTTGTGGCCGACGGGGGCTCCCTGTCCGAGGACGGAGGTGAGGAGTAATGGCGGTCCCGGCCCAGTACTATCTGCTGCTCTCGGCCGCCATCTTCTGTATCGGTCTGTTCGGCGTGTTGACCCGTAGCAACGCGCTCATCTTCCTGATGTCCGTCGAACTCATGCTCAACGCGGCCAATATCAACTTCGTCGCGTTCTCGCTCCAGCACGGCAACCTCACCGGGCAGGTCTTTGCCCTGTTCGGGATGGCCATCGCGGCCGCCGAGGTGGCCATCGGTATCGGTATCATCCTCGTCCTGTACCGGAACTTCAGTGACGTGGACGTAACCAAAGCGACGACGATGAGGTGGTAACGATGGCTGCATTCACATACGCTCCGGCAATCGTCCTGCTCCCGTTCGTATCGTTCCTCGTCGCCCTCTTCCTGGGCGACCGGATGCCAAAAGGCGGCGCACTCGCCGGTATCGCGGCGACGGGCCTCTCGCTTGCCCTCTCCATCTGGGTCACGCTCGACGTGGCCGGCTTCGTCGGGTCGAGTACCTCCTACAACGAGTTCATCTACACGTGGGTCGCGGGCGTCGACGCCGTCTCGCTGCGCTTTGGACTCCTGTTCGACCCGCTGTCGGCGCTCATGTTGCTCATCGTCACCCTCATCGCCTTCCTGGTCCACATCTTCTCGCTTGGCTATATGAACGACGAGGGCGAGACCGGCCTCCCGCGCTACTACGCCGGCCTGGGCCTCTTCACGGCGAGTATGCTCGGATTCGTCGTGGCCAACAACCTGCTGATGGCCTTCATTTTCTTCGAGCTGGTGGGGCTGTGTTCGTTCCTCCTCATCGGCTTCTGGTTCCGGGAGGACGGCCCGCCCAGCGCCGCGAAGAAGGCGTTCCTGGTCACCCGCTTCGGTGACTACTTCTTCCTCATCGGCGTCGTGGGTATCATCGCGACGTTCGGCACTGGCCTCTTTGCCCCCATCACCGAGGGCGGCGAAGTGGTCGCACACAGCTTCCCCGGCCTGGCCGAGGACGCCGTCGTCGACGGAGCGACGGAGAACATCGCCATGCTCGAGACGGTCGGCATGGGCGCAAAGCAGTGGTTCACCGTGCTGGGTCTCCTCGTGCTCGGGGGCGTCATCGGGAAGTCCGCGCAGTTCCCGCTGCACACCTGGCTCCCCGACGCGATGGAAGGTCCGACGCCGGTCTCGGCGCTCATCCACGCGGCGACGATGGTCGCGGCCGGTGTCTATCTGGTCGCCCGGATGTACGGCTTCTATGCCATCTCCCCGACCGCCCTCGCGGTCATTGCCCTGGTCGGTGGGTTCACCGCCCTCTTTGCGGCGACGATGGGGCTCGTCAAACAGGAACTCAAGCAGGTGCTGGCGTACTCCACTATCTCCCAGTACGGGTATATGATGCTCGCGCTGGGGTCGGGTGGCTACGTCGCGGCCGTCTTCCACTTGACGACCCACGCCGTGTTCAAGGCGCTCCTGTTTCTGGGCGCCGGGTCGGTCATCATCGCCATGCACCACAACGAGAACATGTGGGACATGGGCGGGCTGAAAGACCGGATGCCTGTCACGTACTACACCTTCCTCTCGGGGTCACTGGCGCTTGCCGGCATCGTCCCCTTCGCGGGCTTCTGGTCCAAGGACGAGGTGCTGTACGAGGCGCTCATCCATGGGCTCGGGAGCAAGGGCGGTCTGGGGCCGGTCTATCTGCTCGCGTACACGATGGGACTGGTATCCGTCTTCGTGACGGCCTTCTACACCTTCCGTATGGTGTATCTCACCTTCCACGGTAAGCCCCGGACGGACATCGCCCGCGACCCACACGGCGTGGGATGGAACGTCAAGGGCCCGCTGTCGGTGCTTGGCGTGCTCGCGGCAACCATCGGTCTCATCAACATGGCCCCGGTCGCCAAAGTCACCGGTCTGCATATCGACTTCCTCCACAAGTGGCTCAACGGGCCCGAGGAGGGCGGCTGGCCGGCCACACTCGACACGGGACTCCATCACTACGAGGAACTGCTCCACGACGTGGCCGGCGTCTCGGCCGGTGAACCGCTCGGTGCCATCGGCACCCTGCTGGCCTCGGCCGTCCTCTCGCTCGCGCTGGCTATCGCCGGCGTGCTCGTCGCCCGCTCGCTGTACGGCGGGGCAGAGCCGGTCGAACACACGGACAAGCTGGGCGGTGTAAAGACCATACTCATGCACAACTACTACCAGGACGAGTATCAGGTGTGGCTCGCGACCGGGCTCACGCATCCGGTCGCCCGCGCGATGGACAAGTTCGACCAGGGCGTCGTCGACGGGGTCGTCAATGGCGTCTCCTCGGTGAGCCTCTCTGGCGGCCGCCGGATGCGGCGCATCCAGTCCGGCGTCGTCAGCAACTACGCGACGCTGCTGACGCTCGGGCTCGTGCTCTTGCTGGTCGCCTTCGGCCTCGCCGGGGGGTGGTTCTGAATGCTGGTCGAGACCCTCCTGCTGGTGACGCTGCTCGGCGCCGGTATCGTCATGCTCGCGCCGGACCGCATGGCAGGGAAGCTCGCGGCCGGCATCAGCGCCGTCCCGGTCGCGCTGACGACCTACATGTACTACGTGTTCCTGACCGACTTCGACGGCGCCGGGAACGCCTTGCTCTCGCCCGGTGAGGTCGCCTTCGGCACGCGGATTCCGTGGCTCGACCTGGGCGGATACACCGTCCAGTACTACGTCGGGCTCGACGGCGTCAGCATGCCGCTGCTGGCCCTGACGACCATCCTGACGACGCTGGCTATCGTCTCGGCGTGGACGCCAATCGACGAGCGCCAGTCCCAGTTCTACGGACTGATGTTACTGATGGAAGTGAGTCTCATCGGCGTCTTCACCGCGCTGGATTTCTTCCTCTGGTTCGTCTTCTGGGAGGGCGTGCTCATTCCGATGTACTTCCTCATCGGCGTGTGGGGCGGTCCGCGACGGAAGTACGCCGCCATCAAGTTCTTCGTCTACACGAACGTCGCCTCGCTGGTGATGTTTGCGGGCCTCTTTGCGATGGTCTTTGGGACGGACGTGACGACGCTGTCACTGCCCGCGATGGCGACGGCGTTCCGTACCGCCACCGACCTGCCCGTCATCGCCGGCTACAGCCTGGCGACCATCTCCTTTGTCCTGATGTTCATCGGCTTCGCGGTGAAGGTGCCCGTCTTCCCGCTGCACACCTGGCTGCCCGACGCCCACGTCGAGGCGCCGACGCCGGTGTCGGTGATGCTGGCCGGCGTCCTCCTGAAGATGGGGACCTACGCACTGCTGCGATTCAACTTCACGATGCTCGAGGCGACGGCCCGCCAGTTGGCGGTCCCGCTGGCCATCGTCGGCGTCGTGTCGGTCATCTACGGCGCGATGCTGGCGCTCGCCCAGCGTGACCTCAAGCGCATCGTCGCCTACTCCTCTATCTCCTCGATGGGCTACGTGATTCTGGGACTGGTCGCCTTCACCCCGCTCGGGATGGGCGGTGCGACCTTCCAGATGGTCGCCCACGGGCTCATCTCAGGGCTGCTGTTCATGACCGTCGGCGTCATCTACAACACGACCCACACGCGCATGGTCGGCGACATGTCCGGGCTCGCAGACCGGATGCCCTGGACGGTCGGTATCTTCGTCGCCGCCGCGTTCGGCTACATGGGACTGCCGCTGATGGCCGGCTTCGCCGCCGAGTTCTTCATCTTCCAGGGCGCCTTCAACGCCGCGACGCTTGGCGCGAGCGCCCCGGTGCTGACGTCGCTGGCGATGTTCGGTATCGTCATCGTCGCCGGCTACCTGCTGTGGGCGATGCAGCGCACCCTCTTTGGCGGCTTCGGGCTCGAGACCGACTACGAGGTCGGTCGGGCGGCGTTTCACGACGTGGCGCCGCTTGCAGTCCTCCTGTTGCTCGTCATCGTGCTGGGAGTCGCACCCGACCTCTCCCTGGATATGATACAACACGCCGTTGGCCCGCTTACCGGAGGTGGTGCATAGATGGTCGACCCGACGTGGCTGGCGACGGCCCCCGCCCTCGCCTTCGGCGCGGCGGCGCTCGTGTTGTTGCTCGCCGACAGCGTCGACCCGGACACGACGAACGCCACCGTACTGGGCGGTATCGCCGTCGCCGGCTCGCTGGTCTCGCTGGCTGCGGCGGTGTATCTGCTGTACGGCGGCGTCGGTATCCCGACCGGACAGGGCGGGACCGGCCCGGCCGTCATCCTCGGCGGCCAGCTGGTCGTCGACCAGATGGCGCTGTTTTTCATGACCATCACGGCGAGTGTCACCGCCTTGGTGACGCTTGCGAGCGTCGACTACGTCCGCGAACACGCATACCAGGCGGAGTTCTACTCGCTCGTCCTGCTGTCGGCAACGGGGATGAGTCTACTCTCGGCGGCCAACAGCCTGGCGACGGCCTTCGTCGCCTTCGAACTCGTCTCACTGCCCTCCTACGCGCTCGTGGCCTTCCTCAAGAAAAACCGCGGAAGCGTCGAGGCCGGGCTGAAATACTTCCTGGTCGGGGCCGTCTCCTCGGCGGTCTTCGCCTACGGTATCTCGCTGGTCTATGCCGCGACCGGCGTCCTGCGCTTCGACGCCGTCGCGATGGCCATCGAGTCGGGCACTGTCCGGACCGTCGTCGACGGGAGCGTCCAGGCACAGGCGAGTGGCGCCTCGGTGCCGATGTCCATCCTCGGGATGGGTATCATCATGATAATCGGCGGCCTGGCGTTCAAGATGGCCGCCGTCCCGTTCCAGTTCTGGGCACCGGAGGCCTACGAGGGCGCGCCCGCGCCCATCTCGGCGTTCCTCTCCTCGGCTTCCAAAGCTGCGGGCTTCGTGCTCGCGTTTCGCGCCTTCGCCGTGGCTTTCCCCATCGACGCACTCGCGGGGAGCGGCGCCGTCGACTGGTTCGTCGTCTTCCAGGTGCTCGCAATCGCGACGATGTTCATCGGGAACTTCGCCGCCGCGACCCAGGAGACGGTCAAGCGGATGCTGGCGTACTCCTCGATTGGCCACGCCGGCTACGTCCTCATCGGACTGGCTGCCCTCTCCGCGACCGGTGACGGGATGGCCTTCTCGATGAGCGCCGGGATGGCCCACCTCATGGTGTATGGCTTCATGAACACCGGCGCGTTCCTCTTTATCGCCCTGGCCGAATACTGGGGCGTCGGGCGCCGCTTCGAGGACTACAACGGCCTGGGCAAGCAGGCACCGGTCGCCTGCGCGGCGATGACGGTCTTCCTGTTCAGCCTGGCCGGCCTGCCAATCGGCGGCGGGTTCTTCTCGAAGTTCTACCTGTTCCAGGCGACGCTGAACGTCAGCGCGTGGTCGCTCGCGGCCGCCTTGGTCATCAACAGCGCTCTCTCGCTGTTCTACTACTCCCGCGTCGTCAAGGCGATGTGGATTGAGGAGCCCACGGGCGAGCGGACTATCGAGTCCTACCCAACGGGACTGTACACCGCTATCGTCGCGGCGGCGGTCATCACCGTCCTCCTGATTCCCGGCTTTGGCTACATCACGGACGTCGCCTTCCGGGCCGTCGAGCTACTGTAGCTCGTAAACGAAGACGCCGCCGCTTTCGCGCTTTGTCACCTCGTCGCGCGCTTCCAGTACGTCCAGATGGCCGACAGCCTCGCTCATCCCGGCGAAGTACTCCGTGGCCGGGAGGTCGCCAAAGAGCGCCGTCATCACGTCGACCGGCGTCGTCGCACCCTCGCCGACGACGTTGGCCACCTCGTCGCTGCGCTGGTCGTGTCCGGCGAGGATAGCGTCGATTCGCTCGCCGGGGGACTCAACGGGCTCGCGGTGGCCGGTCAGGAAGCGGTCGTGGCCCCGCTCGCGGAGCCAGCGGAGCGACTCGTTGAACGCCGGGAGCACACGTGGCCGCTGGCCGCCGTCCGCCGGTGGGGGCTGGAGGAAGGGGTTGGGCGTGATGTCGCCCAGTACTATGTCGCCGACGATGGCCTCGCGTCGGCCCTCGTGGTCGTAGCTAAAGATGCGCTCACCGACGGCGTGGCCGGCGACGCAGTCGACAGTGAGCGGTTCGTCGTCCACGGTGACGGTGTCGCCAGCCTCGACTTCTCGGTCCGTCCCGACGCTCTGAGCGTAGGGCAGGAACGCTTCGGGGAGCTGCGTGACCGCTTTCGCGGTCTCTCTGGAGATGCCACAGCGTTCGAAAAAGTCGACGAAGTAGGACTGTTCGTACCGCAGTCGGGCGCCGAAGTCGCGCATGATAGCGCCCCCTTCGGGACTGGCCAGCACCCGCGCGCCGGCGTCTCGAAACCGGTGTGCCAGCCCGAAGTGGTCCGGATGCGGGTGTGTGACGAGTACCTGTGAGATATCGCCCGGTGCGAGTTCGCGGGCGTCCAGGGCCTCTATCAGCCGCGACCAGGCCTCCTCGCTCTCCGGTCCCGGGTCGACGACTGTTCGACCCGCGATGTAGGCGTTGACCGCCCCCACCTGGAACGGCGTCGGAATCGACACCCGTGTGAACATACGACGAGCTATCGGGCGGGCGGTGAAAACAGTTCGTGATTGTGCTGGCTCTCGTACGTTGTCTGTTCTCTTAGGTGTGGATTGGTACCACCCCGCGCCACAAAAGCTATATTTGTTCTCCACGAAAGGACAGATATGAACAAACACTTCGAAGACGCACGGTATTACCTCAAGCGCGCCGGCGAGACCGCAGGCAAGGGCCTCAAAGAGGAGCTGGAACCGGTCGAAGCGCGGTTCCGGAAACTCACCGGCACCGAGGAAGAACCGGAGCCCAGCCGACTTGAGGCCGTCAGAGCCGACCTCAAATCGCTGCAGGAGCGAGCCGAGGGCGAAGCGTAGCCGGAACGCAATTCTTAAAATAACCCCTCGAATAGTCACACGTGATGCGGGTTGGTGGTCTAGTCCGGTTATGACATCGCCTTCACACGGCGAGGGTCGGCGGTTCGAATCCGCCCCAACCCATCCTGCGACGAACGGACGTGAGGAGCGGATGGGTCCGGGCGGTTCGGACCCTATCAGTCGCGCGCAACGAAGTGAGCACGTCTGAGTCCGGTGAGAATCCGCCCCAACCCATACGCGGTCCGTACGGTTCGTAACTTCTCGGATTCTTCGGTTTCAAGGCTTGTGGGATGCGATCTGTCTTTTCCGGGGCCGTATACGGCCCCACTCAGATCTCGTAACCCATGCAGTCTTCGAACGGGCCCGCTTCCGTCTGGGACTCGCGATAGTGAAACTCGTGGACTGTAATAAAGGTACCGGGGGTCAGCTTTCGTGAACGGGTTGCACGCCAACTCGATCATTCAGTTCCATATGGAGGAATAAAAAATGAGTACGTCACCAATTATACATAGTTTGTCACTAATTCTATCAGGGCGATTTCCCGGAACTCACGAAATCATATAATGGCCAAGGTATCTTCCGGATGAGGATCTGTTGGCTCATTCTTTCATCAGTCTAGCGGTCGGTAGCTATATCACACTCGGGGAGAACTACTGTGCCGTGAGACGGGATACCGAAACACACCCCCCAGAATCCGGACGATGAGACTACTGATACGATTACGTGCTCGCAGGGACACTACATACGATAGTACCTACCATCACAAACTTCGCGGACGGCTGTGGCGTGGACTGGAAGGGAGCCAGTTCGAAGAACGACACGACGAGGGGCAGCCGTCGGGCCTCTGCTTTTCGAATCCGTTCCCGCCGCGAGACATGGCAGAAGGCGACCGGAGAACGCTCCTCGTGGCCGCACCGAACCGGGACATGCTCGGCGCGATCGCGGACGACCTCGACGCCGACCGGGAGCTGAATATCGGTGAGATGCCGTTCGAAGTCACCGACATCTCGCTGCTCGCGCCGGATGTGGGCGAACCGGGAACGCGAGGCGTGCTCGAAACTGGAACCGGCGTCGTCTGTCGACTCCCGCCGTGGCGCTGCGAGGAGTACGGCATCGAGACCGACGGCGAGAACGCGACGTTCTGGGAACCCGAACACACCATCGAGCCGCTGAAGACCCAGCTAGAGAACAATCTCGACCAGAAACACGATCTGTTCTGTCCGGACAATATGCCCGGCCCGAGCGACCGAGAGGGCGACCTGTTCGACAGCTACGAACTGATCAAGACGTATGCGATCCCGGTGACCGTCACCCAGGGCGTCGAAATGACGTACATCCTGAGCAAGTGGCGCTTCGGCTACGAAGTGCGGGACGACGACCACCGCCGACACCTGAATCTCGCACTCGACACCGGTATCGGCGGTCGGAACGCGCTCGGGTTCGGCTTCCTGAATATCGACGAAGAGTCGGTTGTGCCTGCCGGACAGACGACGACGGAGTCGGCCGAGCATCGAGGGATAGTGCGATGAGCGGGCTGAACCGAGAGAAACTCAACCAGTACCTCCCCGACGGGCCCATAACGTCACTTCGACGGGTTCAGACCCTCTATGGGGCACTCGCCGAGGCATCGAGTGGGGACCTGATCGGCGGCGACCCGGAGTTCGGTCTGTACTACACGCCAGGCGAACTGGATGAGTTTACGACAAGCGATCCGGGCGAAAACAAGCGATATCTGATCACAGTCGAAGTTGATCTTACCACTGAGGCGGTTACCGCCGAGGATGTCAACGTTGATGTGGACTTTTTCACACCAGAAATAGTCGAACGGCTCGGCTTCGCCTGTTACGATAAACCTCGGGGTATTGATCATAGTATCACCCGGCGAGGTGCGAAAAGTAAATCGAGTGCTGAAAAAGCTGCTGATTACGGTATTCAATGCTTAGAGCGTTGGACCAACTCAGATGGTCGTCAACCGGCTGTGGGAAAAGTAGCAGATACCCACCCCGATGGTTGGATCATCCAGTTATTGCAAAATCTAGGGCAGAACGAGGCAGTTCAGGAGCAAATTAAGAATCAAACTACGGGAGCGTATACTGGCGAAAAGCGGGTCGTGGCGACGGTGAAGCTTCGCGCTGATCCAAGTAAGCTTGAAAGAGATCCAGATGATGATAGCCCAGGCTGGTTCTATCCAGGTGAAATGCATGTACTTAATGCGGCGATGAAGGCTCGCAAAGACGAAAAACTTCATAGTAAGAACACAAGTACACCTTCTCTTGGTCAGAGTGCATGTATGGTAACTGGTGAGCGAAGTGAGGTATATGGTACCGTAGAAGAGCCGATGGATTTCTTTACGATCCAACATGCAGAGAAGTTCAATACACTCATGCGGAAGGACTCTTGGCGCTCACATCCCGTTTCTTTGAACGCTGCACTTCTCATCCAGTCAGGTTCGTCACTCGTAGACGCCTGTCGGACGACCAGAAACGGGCTGGGCGTCTACACGCTTCCGTATTTCGTCGGGATGGACGAACAGGACGCAGAAGACCTCTACTACGCACTTGAGGAACTCCAGAACTACGAGGGCGACGACGAACACCCGATGCACTTTCTGGAAGACGTAATCGAGCAAGAGTGTGGTCCTGAAAAGGCACAGGAACTGCGTTTCTACGTGATATCGTTGCGAAACGACAGTGGTGATATCAACGTCATTCACGAAGTGCCGGACGTCTCACTGTACTGGCCACGAAAGATCGCCAAGACCCATCGGCACGTCCTTGACGAATCGAGTGCATTCGGCCCGATCGGGTTCGAGACGGTCGAAAACTGGCAACCCATCACGTCGGGAACTAACGTCAGCGACGTAGTGAAATCCATTGTCAGCGGGCGCTACGCCTGGGGGACGATGCCGGTGATGGCGGGGGACGACGGTGCGATGGCCGACGACCGCGCGGAATGGCTCACTTACGCGCTGTTGACTGGAGACGAGATTCCCGCCCAGCGATTGCTCGATGCCTACGTTGAGCGACTCGAACAGGAGTACCGAGACGACGAGGACGACCGACAACCGATCAATCACGTCAAAACGCAGTTCGCCCAGTTCGAAGCGCTCGCAGGGGCTGGACTGTTGGTTGATAAAGCAGATGCAACAGAGCTACAGACGCCACCGAAAACTATGACCACAGACGTTCCAAGCAAAACGGAGATCGCTGGCGACGGTGATCTCTCTAGAACTGGCCTTCGACGATACCGACTCGAGAATTTCATCGAGAACAGAGAGTCGCTTGCTGAAAATTCGGAGCGTAAGAGTGCGTTCCTGACGGGCGTCCTCGTCGGAATGACGAGCCGCCACCAGACGAGCGAGCGAGGAATGAATCGAACAGTCGTTGACAAATATCCACCGACGCAGATCACCATCGACCGACTCGTCAGAGTCTGGCCGGAACTGGCCGAGAAAAGCGATGTCTACGCGAAAGACGCAGACTGGGCAGGCGGCTCGCTCTTCCCGGAAGTACTCGACCAGCAAACAACGGCACTCTCGCATCCTGACGAGTGGGAACTCTCGCTTCAGGACGTTCGGTTCTTCTACGCACTGGGAGTTACATACGGCAAGCGAGCCGATGAACGTGCACGCAATCTCGGGCAACGGATCGAATCCCAGGACCCGGAGCCGAACGAGACAGAGGCCGCAGATGCCGCATAGAAGGCTCGACAACTACGACGAAACCCAAACCGATCAACCGATGTCTCAAACCGACACCGACGCCGACTCCGTCACGAACCGCTCAGAAATCGTCTTCGTCACCGACGCCCAGGACTCTAATCCCAACGGAAATCCCATGGGGGAGAACCGACCACGCATCGATCCCGTCACCCAGCAAGCCGCGATCACAGACGTCCGCCTCAAACGCTATCTCCGTGACCAGCTCCGAGCGGACGACCACCCGATATTCGTCAAGCGAACCGGCGACGGGGCCGAGATCCGCGCGGCGCTGGCGCTCGACCTGTTCGAGGACGTCGAATCCGTCGAAGACCTCGATGAGATCGACGACATCGAGCGCGAGTTCCTGGCACGAGCGACGGACATTCGGTACTTCGGGGCGACGCTCTCGTTCAACGCGGATACCGGAGAGGAGCTGTACGAGGCCGTCAAGGAGCGGTTCCCGAGCCAGTTCACCGGCCCGGTCCAGTTCTCCCCGGCCCGGTCGCTCAACGTGGTCGAAACGAACGAGGAAACGAGCATGCTCACCAGCGTTATCGCGACGCAGGACGAGAAAGAACAGGGCGGGTTCGGGCTGGACGACCATCGAATCAAGTACGGCATCTTCCCGTTCCACGGTCTCGTCGACGAACACGGCGCGAGCGATACCCACTTGCGAGCGGCAGACGTCGAACGCCTCGATACGCTCTGCTGGCGTGCACTGAAAAACCAGACCATCTCCCGGAGCAAAATCGGCCAAGAACCGCGACTGTACGTCCGGGCCGAGTATTCGACGGATGGATTCCACGTCGGCGATCTGCACAACGACATCGAAC
Organism: Halobacteriales archaeon QS_6_64_34; assembly: GCA_003020925.1. Classification (GTDB taxonomy): domain Archaea; phylum Halobacteriota; class Halobacteria; order Halobacteriales; family Haloarculaceae; genus Haloarcula. The sequence goes on from PXRT01000012.1 coordinate 65,154, forward strand.
TCGACGAAGCCCGTTCGGAACCCGATGGTGAGATGCGTTCGGTTCGCGACGTCTGTCTTGACGTCACTCGCCTATTGGAGACGCTTACGTCCGTCGCTGAGGATGGCCACCTCGAAACGGTTCACGTCACCGGAAGCGACCGATTAGCCGTAACCTGCGACGGCGCGGAGATCGAAACCGCCGACGAAATCGCCGATGCACTCGAAGTCAGAGAGGTGCCGGTCGACGGCTTCGACGTCTACGAGAAATTCAACGAGACGGTTGCTGCGGAGTAAGACGATGGCGAAACGCGATACAGCGAGCCAGGCCCCCATCGGAGACGAGATCGATACCGTACCCGCACCGTCAGTTAGTGACGACGGAGTCCCATCGAAGTGCCTGTCGTTCGTCCTGGGCAGCGACTGGGGCCACTTTCGCCGGATCGATCGAACAGTCACCAAACAGACGTATCGGATTCCGCCGCGAACGACAGTCGCTGGACTCCTCGCAGCGATCGCTGGAGTCCGGCGTGACGGCTACTACGACGTCTTCGTCCCCGAAACGTCCGCAATCGCCATCACACCAGTAGCACCGATCCGGACGATTACGCAGCCGACGCTGGGGCTCGGAACACACCCGGGGGAGACGATGGCAGATGCGGGTGGCTCTGGACAGAAGACGATAAAAGTCAAATACCCGGATAGCACAGACAATCGCCAGATACATAGCTACGAGCTACTCGTCGAACCCGCCTACAGGATCGATGTCGCTGTCGAAGACGACAGATTCTACAGCGCTCTCAAACATCGTCTCGAAACCGGCACCTCGTTTTACCCGCCGTCGATGGGACTTTCGGAGTTTCTGGCGTGGATCGAGCCGATACGCGACGACGGCCAGTTTGAGTTTCAGTCTGACGTAGTCGAAACCAGTGAGGCGCTCGAAATTGATAGCGCTGTGCCGGACGGGATCGACGAAATCGTTCCACAGGCGGGCGTTACCTACGCCGTCGAGCGCGTCCCTGGATATATGGAAGCCCACGATGGCGGGCGGCGAACGACAGGGTTTATCGATTACGCGTTCGCAGCCGAATCGCTACAGCTTCGACCCGAGACGGTCTCGCCCGTCGAGATAGATGGGCACGTAGTGGCCTTCGAGTGAAGTATCGAGTATAATGACGATCAACTCTATCATTTCGCATCCGCGGGAGGACGAACCGGATTTCGAACTCGAGTGTCATCTCGAAGACGTTCGGTCGAGAATGCTCACGCTAAACCGGTTTGAGGACTCGGACGGGGTGGGCGAGCGTCGTGTCGCGCGCGTCATCGGACTGCTTCACGACTTCGGGAAGGTGACTCCGGCGTTTCAGGCACACGTCAGAGACGAGTATTGTGGACCGCCACAGAAAACGTATCACGCTCGACTGGGTGCACTCGCGGCCTTCTGGATCGTCCGTGAACTCGGTGGCGACGGCCGGGATGCACTTGCGGCGTTCACGGCAATCTCCCGCCATCACGGTTCGCTCCCCGACATTGCTTCCCACGTATTCACCGACGTATATCGGGCCGAGACAGATGCGAACGGTAATGCCAAGGCCTGGGCGACGGATCAGGTGCAGGCGATTCGGGAAGCCACTACCGACCTCCACGCCCGGAAGGCCGACGAACTCCTCGTCAGGGCCGGAGACGAAACGACTACCTGGAACCGGTTTTCGACTGCGATTGCAGACGGATCCCTGTACGAATCACTGGTCGAACTGGTCGCCGAATGGCGGGGCCGCAGTCCGAAAAAAGACGAATCTTTGCTCCCACCTCGGCTCTACGATCGGACAGTAAAGTACTGGGGCCATCTCACACTCGCGGACAAGACGAGTGCCGCCGACATCGACCGCTCGAAACTCGATCGAGACTCCCTCTCGATCGACGAACTCGATAGGCACGTGGCTGGTCTGAGCGGGGACGACGAGCTGGAGCGAAAGCTGAACGAGACGCGGGAACAGGCCAGGAACACCGCACCGGACAATGCAGTCGAACTGTTGCTCGATGGGGACACAGACGTCGGGCGGTTGACGCTGCCGACCGGACTGGGGAAAACCTTCACCGGAATTACGACGGCGTTCACGCTCCGTGACGAGGTTGCCGAGCGTAGAGAACTCGACGACGCGCCGACCGTCGTCTACGCCCTTCCGTTTACGTCGATCATCGAACAGACCCGTGAGCTATTCGAAGACCCCGACATCTGGGATGCCGATCCAGCCGGCCGCAAATTGACAGTCCACCATTATCTGAGCGAAACAATCACGCGCGTCGATTCGGAAGTCGGAACCGACGGCGAGGCCGAAACTGACGAGCAGCCACGGATCGACGCGATGCTCGGGGAAAGCTGGCGGTCAGGGACGGTACTGACGACCTTCGTTCAACTGTTCGAGAGTCTCGCGGGCCCCAGCAATAGTCAAGGGCTAAAACTCCCGTCATTGCGGGACGCCGTCATCATCCTCGACGAACCACAGGCGTTGCCGAAGCGGTGGTGGAAAGCGATTCCGCGACTCGTCCGGACGCTTCGGACGGAATTCGATACCACGGTGATCGTGATGACGGCGACTCAGCCAGCGCTATTCGATGCGGTCGAGGACCTGGAGACGGCCGAATTGCTCGACGATGTCGACGAATACTATCGCGATGCTCGTCGAGTGCAATACAGTATCGACGATTCGGTGTGGAGCCTGGGTGCCCCAGACGAGGAGGTGGTACCCGTCGATCACGAGAGAGCCGGCGAGCGCATCGTCGAGGGGATTTCACAGAACGATGCCACGTCGACAGTGAGAGCCTCGGCACTGGCCGTATGCAATACGATAGCCAGTTCGCGCCAACTCACCGAAGCCGTCGAGCAGGCCGCAAACGGAAGCGTCGAACACGTCGGAAAAGCGTATCGAGAGGTTCTCGAATCGGCGGACCATAGTGGATCGTCTGGGAAAGAAGCTGGAGAAATCGACCATAGCGATGGAGCAGAGAGCGCAGACTGGCTTGCAGCAACCGTCCTCGAACAGCTGGGATTTGCTGCTGATACTGATTGGATGGAGTCGGAGAACGACTCAGTCACTGAGATCTCGTGGCGGTGGTCCGGGCTACGGGAACCACCGCTGTTCGTCGCAACCTTTAATTCGAGATACCGACCGAAGGACAGACGCGTCCTGATCCGGCTCGCGGACGTGTTGACCGCCACCGGGGTCCCGTTTGCCTTCGTGGCAACCCAGGCCGTCGAAGCCGGCGTCGATCTCAGTTTCGCCCGCGTGTACCGAGATCTGGCCCCACTGGATAGTGTTGTCCAGGCCGCCGGCCGCTGTAATCGTTCGTTCGAATGGGGCAAAGAGAACGGCCGTGTTACGGTGTGGTTGCTCGATGATCCAGATGAATCAGAAGGTGGAATCGACAAGACACCCACGAAGTACGTCTATGGGTCCGAACTCGGCGGTCACATGAAAATCATCGCGGAAACGCTTCGAGACACCCTGGACACACAAACTGGTATTGACGAACTCGTCATGACGAGACGTGCCGTACCGGCATATTTCGATGGAATACGGAGCAAGGGACTCGCCAGTCAGAAGCTACTGGACCATATCGAACGGTGCGAGGCGAGGCAACTTGGCAGAAAATCACTCATTCAAGAGGATTACCCGACAGTTGACGTACTCGTTGCGGTTACCGAGGATGAGATGTCCCAATTAATCGAAATTGGCGATGCATTCCAAGTCGGGAACAAACCGAAAGCCTACACCTTGCTTCAGGAAGTTTCCGACCTCCGCGTCTCCATTCCTGCCCGAGATGCCGCCAGTGCGCTCGAAAAGGCAAACAGGATCGACCGAAAAAAGCGTGGAGAGAAAGACGGGGCGCAGATACTGGCATACGAACCAGAGACGTCTGGCGGGTCCTACGATCTGGACGGCGGCGGGTTCGTTGCGAACGATGACGACGTTATCGCGGGGCGATTCACCGTCATATGAACGACTCCTCCAGCTACTCGGGCGACGAGCGGATCGACGAACACATCGAGCGCGAGCGAAACCCACACCGCGAGCCGGCGGTCAGGATCACCGGGCTGATGGTCCAGTACTATCACGTCTGCCGGCGAGAGCTGTGGTTCATGTCCCGTGGTATCGACATCGACCGGAGCACGCCGAATATCCAGCGGGGGACGTACACTGACGAGAGGAGCTATCGGGACAGTCGCCGCTCGTTCAGTATCGACGGTCGGATCGCACTGGACGTGCTTGACGACGGCGACGTAATGGAGGTGAAAGTCTCCTCGACGCTCGAAGAGCCGCCGCGGATGCAGTTGCTGTACTACCTCTGGTATCTCGACCGGATTCACGGCGTTGAGAAATCGGGCGTCTTGGCGTTCCCGCGCGAGCGAGACAGAGAGACGGTCGAATTAACCGAGGAGACCGCAGCAAGCGTCGAGGAGACGCTCGGCGGGATAATCGACGTCGTCGAAGCCGAGAGCCCGCCACCACTCGAGAAGAAACCGTACTGCGACGCCTGCCTCTATCAGGACATCTGCTGGTTGTGACCCATGCCACAAGAAAACCACCACATCTTCGCGGACGGCGAACTGTCCCGGAGCGAAGACACGCTCCGCATCGACACCCTCGACGGCGAAACCAAGCATCTCCCGGTCGAGAGCGTCGGGACGATCTACCTGCACGGGCAGATCGATTTCAACACTCGCACGCTCGGCCTGCTCAACGACCACGGGACGACGGTCCACGTTTTCGGCTGGAAGGACTACTACAAGGGATCGTACTTGCCGAAGCGCAAGCACCAGTCCGGGAACACGGTCGTCGAACAGGTGCGAGCGTACGATGACGACGAGCGGCGTCTGCGGGTCGCTCGGGCGATGATCGAGGCGAGCATCCACAATATGCGTGCGAATCTGAAGTACTACCACAACAGAGATCACGACTTCTCCGACGCCATTCACGAACTCGAAACCCAGCGCGGACGAGTGGATACCGTCACCGATGTCCCGGAACTCATGGGTGTCGAGGCCACTGCACGGAAAGCCTACTATCGCTGTTTCGACGAGATCCTGCGAGATCCGTTCGAGTTGACTCGACGGGAGTACAACCCGCCGACGAACGAGGCAAACGCGCTTGTGTCCTTTCTCAACGCGATGGTGTACACGACCTGTGTGTCTGCAATCCGGAACACCGCTCTCGACCCGACGGTCGGATACCTTCACGAGCCGGGTGACCGTCGATTTACACTCTCGCTCGACATCGCAGACATTTTCAAGCCGATCCTCGCGGACCGCGTGCTGTTCAGAGTCGTCAATCGTCAGCAGGTGAGTATCGACGACTTCGAGCAGGAACTCGACGGTTGTCTGCTGACCGAAGACGGACGACTGGCCGTACTCGAGGCCTACGAGGAGACGCTCGACCGAACCGTCGAACATCCACGCCTCAATCGGAAGGTGAGTTACAAGACGCTGGTTCAAACGGACGTGTATTCCCTGAAAAAACACGTTCTCACCGGTGAACCGTATCGTCCCACGGAGCGGTGGTGGTGACGATGTTCGTCCTCGTTACGTACGACGTCCCTGCTGAACGGACTCGCATCTATCGCAAACTCCTCCGTAAGTATCTCGAACACATTCAGTATTCAGTGTTCCACGGGGATATCACCGAAGGACAACTCGTCACAATTCGAAACGAGATCGAGGACGTTCTCGAACCGGACGATTCAGTGTTCATTTTCGATTCAAACGTCTCTGCGGACGTAGAGTGCACTGTTCTCGGTGACGCCGACGAGCCCGGTAGCCGCTTCACGTAATTTTCGTCGACCCCCCAGGGGGTAGCACAATACTGACCATCGACGACAATCCTTTCTCGAACCAGTGGGTATTAGAGGCTATAGCCGCCATATCGGGCATGGTTTCAGAAGGACCCTCGTTGGGTTGAAGCTCGGATGCCGGCGCGGGAGGTAACGAAGCTCAGTTGTTTCAGAAGGACCCTCGTTGGGTTGAAGCACCGACTCTTGCACATCGTACAAACCGTTTTCCCGCGTTTCAGAAGGACCCTCGTTGGGTTGAAGCAACCAATATATGTTAGATGTCTCTTGAACCGGCGTAGTTTCAGAAGGACCCTCGTTGGGTTGAAGCCAATCTGAGCGGTCAAAGGATTGGGGTGAAGGTGCGTTTCAGAAGGACCCTCGTTGGGTTGAAGCATCACTTTCCAGTGCCACGTAGTATCCCCAGTCATTGCGTTTCAGAAGGACCCTCGTTGGGTTGAAGCAGTTATGCCTGCTTGCCGCAGATAGGGCTTTAGTGTTTCAGAAGGACCCTCGTTGGGTTGAAGCACTCAGCGGAGCTTGATTTAGACAATTTTGCTAAAGGTTTCAGAAGGACCCTCGTTGGGTTGAAGCCAAGAAGCGTTTCATCAAGTCCAAAACAATGCGGAGTTTCAGAAGGACCCTCGTTGGGTTGAAGCAATGATTTGGCCGTCACACCAAGTAGTACAACTAGTTTCAGAAGGACCCTCGTTGGGTTGAAGCGTCGCCTATATGCAAGTCAGTAAAATGGAGGACCATGTTTCAGAAGGACCCTCGTTGGGTTGAAGCCTCTCGCGCCGGCATCCGAATAGACTTGTGAATCCTGTTTCAGAAGGACCCTCGTTGGGTTGAAGCCATGTGTGGACGTGCAGCCGGTCAATGACGTTGTGTTTCAGAAGGACCCTCGTTGGGTTGAAGCAGACGACGCAACGAGGAGCTGGAAGAGAGAGTGTTTCAGAAGGACCCTCGTTGGGTTGAAGCCAACGGACGGGACCTGTAACCATGACTGACGAATCCGTTTCAGAAGGACCCTCGTTGGGTTGAAGCGAAATGCTCGATCAGTTCCTCGACGAGGATATCAAGCGTTTCAGAAGGACCCTCGTTGGGTTGAAGCAGTCTGTGGGGTTAATGTTGATTCTCGGCGTGTCGGTTTCAGAAGGACCCTCGTTGGGTTGAAGCATCCGCGACCTTGCAGCCGTTGTTGACGGCGATGTTTCAGAAGGACCCTCGTTGGGTTGAAGCTAACACCTCAGGCGGCATGGGTAATAAAAGCTTTGGTTTCAGAAGGACCCTCGTTGGGTTGAAGCACTCCTATCTCTTGTCTTTTTCGCACCCGAGAGTCGTTTCAGAAGGACCCTCGTTGGGTTGAAGCCTCTATGGCGACGGTGAGGACAAAGAGGACTTCAGGTTTCAGAAGGACCCTCGTTGGGTTGAAGCACGTCACGGGCGGCGGCCGGTGTTTTGGCGTGCCACTGGTTTCAGAAGGACCCTCGTTGGGTTGAAGCACTTCCAGTGTTCGGACTGTGAACGGATGATAAGCCGTTTCAGAAGGACCCTCGTTGGGTTGAAGCGTCAATGAGCGGGCTTTCAAGCACGTTGCTTGTTGGGTTTCAGAAGGACCCTCGTTGGGTTGAAGCCCCGGGCTTCGGGAGGCCATGCTATCGTTGATGAACTGTTTCAGAAGGACCCTCGTTGGGTTGAAGCTTCGGGCGGCCCGTGGACGACCTGCGGAACGCCGAGTTTCAGAAGGACCCTCGTTGGGTTGAAGCCCCGTATATTCATTAGTAGACGCAAAACACTAAGTGTTTCAGAAGGACCCTCGTTGGGTTGAAGCGCGTCCAACAGAGTCTCGCTGACGCCGCTTGGCAAGGGTTTCAGAAGGACCCTCGTTGGGTTGAAGCTGCTGGACGCTATCGACCGGCTGGACGAGAAAGGGGTTTCAGAAGGACCCTCGTTGGGTTGAAGCAAGCTCATCTTTTATCTTTATGACATGATGCCGAGTTTCAGAAGGACCCTCGTTGGGTTGAAGCGGCGTCCGCGTCGACGTCACGCCGGCGGAGACGATGTTTCAGAAGGACCCTCGTTGGGTTGAAGCGGCCAGCAGTTCGACGTGGGAACGCTCCAGTCGATGTTTCAGAAGGACCCTCGTTGGGTTGAAGCACCAACTTTAGGATGCGGAAGCGTCCCGAGGAAGAGTTTCAGAAGGACCCTCGTTGGGTTGAAGCCCCATCAATCCGAGTGAACCCACCGGGGAACTCCGGTGTTTCAGAAGGACCCTCGTTGGGTTGAAGCTCGGGCTGAGTTCTGTGACGCACTGGAAGGCGCGTTTCAGAAGGACCCTCGTTGGGTTGAAGCGCAGAGTGTGGAGCCAAATCAGAAAATGAGTAAAGAGGTTTCAGAAGGACCCTCGTTGGGTTGAAGCGAACGTGCGCGGTTCACGACGTTCTTCGACCCGGAGTTTCAGAAGGACCCTCGTTGGGTTGAAGCTCGGAAGATTTTGCCACGGGGGCCGAATCATGAGCAAGTTTCAGAAGGACCCTCGTTGGGTTGAAGCATGCCAAGAACGGGCGCAACAGCACTCGTGACCGTGTTTCAGAAGGACCCTCGTTGGGTTGAAGCAGCTCGTGGGCTGAGGCGTGTGCAGATGCTTTGTGTTTCAGAAGGACCCTCGTTGGGTTGAAGCGCCACGTCAGACACTACCTCGCCGGTTTTCAGCGTTTCAGAAGGACCCTCGTTGGGTTGAAGCACGTCGTCGCGTACGGGATGTTCGATCGGGCGTCGTTTCAGAAGGACCCTCGTTGGGTTGAAGCGACGACTTCCGCGACGTCCTCGAGGAGGCGGGCTTCGAGTTTCAGAAGGACCCTCGTTGGGTTGAAGCTCGTAGACCGGCGAGCCGCTCCCGGCCGTCGCGACGTTTCAGAAGGACCCTCGTTGGGTTGAAGCAGTGTGAGATTGTCCGGCTTGACTCCGGCGAGGCAGTTTCAGAAGGACCCTCGTTGGGTTGAAGCGACCCCAGGTGTCTCGACCGGCGGGTCGTCCTTTATGGGTTTCAGAAGGACCCTCGTTGGGTTGAAGCGTCCAGTGGCTCGGCGACTCAACCGGGCCCCGCGAGTTTCAGAAGGACCCTCGTTGGGTTGAAGCTGTTTCTCGGGGTCCTTGTCGAGTATCTCCTGACAGTTTCAGAAGGACCCTCGTTGGGTTGAAGCTGTTTCTCGGGGTCCTTGTCGAGTATCTCCTGACAGGTTTCAGAAGGACCCTCGTTGGGTTGAAGCGAGTACGAGCGCCGGGTCAGCGAATCCACAGCCGAGTTTCAGAAGGACCCTCGTTGGGTTGAAGCACGGCCATCCGAGCGTTATTGCCCGTAGCCATGCTTAGTTTCAGAAGGACCCTCGTTGGGTTGAAGCGTCTCCGCGAGCTGGTAGCCGCCGTTGATGTCGACTGTTTCAGAAGGACCCTCGTTGGGTTGAAGCTCGTCCTTGCGGATGTCTGGGTGAGAACGGACATAGCTTCAGAAGGACCCTCGTTGGGTTGAAGCACCGCCAGAGCGACCGACTCCGGCACGCTACCGATGTGTTTCAGAAGGACCCTCGTTGGGTTGAAGCCGCTTGAGCAATCTCGTCCTGTGTAACGTCTCTCGGGTTTCAGAAGGACCCTCGTTGGGTTGAAGCGGGCTCAAAGGGGCGGGAAAGAGCAACTGGGTCGTTTCAGAAGGACCCTCGTTGGGTTGAAGCGCCCCGAACTCGGGGGCCGCCCCCGACGCTCTTATGGTTTCAGAAGGACCCTCGTTGGGTTGAAGCTCGCAGAGCAGGGCCGAAAGTGGCCGGTGAATAGTGTTTCAGAAGGACCCTCGTTGGGTTGAAGCTCGACCATCCAGACCTCGTCGAAAGACTCCACCAGTTTCAGAAGGACCCTCGTTGGGTTGAAGCGAGAGTGTGACCGGGGAGACAAAAACGACGGCATTGTTTCAGAAGGACCCTCGTTGGGTTGAAGCGTCTCGGTGTCTGGTGGAAAAGACTCCACGGTCCTGTTTCAGAAGGACCCTCGTTGGGTTGAAGCACCTCGCGGAAAGCGACTGGCAAGCCATGTTGGCCAAGTTTCAGAAGGACCCTCGTTGGGTTGAAGCCTTCCCAACCGGGGGGACAGCGACCCAGTGAAAGTCGTTTCAGAAGGACCCTCGTTTGGTTGAAGCGTTCGCGAAGACCAGCCTTACGCACCCCTGCGGGTGTTTCAGAAGGACCCTCGTTGGGTTGAAGCGGCGACCCCGCCGAGGTACCCGACGTGCAGCTCCGAGTTTCAGAAGGACCCTCGTTGGGTTGAAGCTCGGCGTTGACCAGCCCGAAGTGAAACCACGAGCGGTTTCAGAAGGACCCTCGTTGGGTTGAAGCAGTGAGTTGCGCTCGAAGGCTGCCAGTGCGCTCCGGTTTCAGAAGGACCCTCGTTGGGTTGAAGCGCATCGGAAGTCCTCAATAGAGGGCTGCCGCCTGGTTTCAGAAGGACCCTCGTTGGGTTGAAGCCACGAGGACTGGCGACACGTCCTCTACCAGTGGACGGTTTCAGAAGGACCCTCGTTGGGTTGAAGCCGCCTTCAGTGTGGGTGGTGTCGGTTCCAGATAAGGTGTTTCAGAAGGACCCTCGTTGGGTTGAAGCCGAGTCGTCCGGTCGAAAGCGGCGCTGTTCTCGACGAGTTTCAGAAGGACTCTCGTTGGGTTGAAGCCGAGACGCTGGCGACCGACGGCGGCATGGAGGCTCGTTTCAGAAGGACCCTCGTTGGGTTGAAGCGACGAGAAGTGCGCGTCGAGTTTGCTGCACAGCCCGATATGTCAACCTGACCTGTCAAAGAGTTACTTGTACGAGTCTACTGCTGCGTTGAGGCGCTTGATACCTTCGACACCGTTGAAATTCAGCTAGTCACAACAACGTCCACGTCTACAAGGCTGTGCAGCGGCCCCGTGTCGAAATCGTTCTTGTTGTGAGTGACGAACGTGCCACCGGCTTCGTGCGCGGTTGCCAGATTCAGCAGGTCGACGGGACCGAGAGATACGCCCTGCTCCTGTAATCGCTCTTCGAGGTAGGCGGCTTCGAGGGCGGTGTTCCCGGTGAAGCCGACGATGCGGTCCAGCGTCGACGTGAGACGAGTCCGTGCGCGTTTCATCTCCGAGCGGCCGTTACACGACCGGTAGAACTCGAAAGCGACGATGGATGGGATTGTCCACTCGTCGCTACGGTACTGTTGTAGGTGGTTGACGACTGCGGGGTCAGGGTTGGCACCGCCGACCTTCACCAGTACGTCGTTGTCCAAGACAATCATTCGCCGCTGTGGCTTTCAAGCGATTCGCTGAGTTCGTCGTTGGTTTCCTGCATATCTTCTTCGAGGTCGCCGTCGTCGAATTCGCTGAGGAAACCGGCCATCGCCTCTATGTCTTTCTCGCTCCGGCTGAGCCGGTCCAGCAGGTCGTTGAAACTCTCGTCGTCCCGTTTCAGGTCTCGAAGCCGTTCCTTCACGTCGTCGCTGACTCGTATGGTACTCATATGTGTACAGTGTGTACGAATCGGTGTATGGGTTTCGGTGGTCGTTTCAGACGGACCCTCGTTGGGTTGAAGCGTCAGGCAGCTGAGTCAGCCAGTCCAGTACGGTATCGTTCTTAATTCCCCAGCACAGGTCAACCTCTCGTATTCACAGAGAATCGAGCGTAACAGACTGTTACATGGAAAGTATCGAGACCAGCGCCATCCGAAGAAGAGTTTCGGACGTACGACGGGTGGCTCGCGTTTCTGAGCGGCGTCGTGGGCCCGCTTCGACGCGCCCGCCTCCCCGGACTCGCGTCGCCAGAGGACGAGCACCAGAAGGAGGACGACGACTGCGCCGCCAGCGAGCAGGAGATGTTGCCAGGGCGTGGGACGGCGGGCCCCTAATAGGTTACAGAAGCGGTCAGAGGCCGAGCCGGTCCAGCAGACCGCCGTCGCCGTCCGACTCGGCGTCGGGCTCCCAGTCGGTCGGCAGTTCCGCCGCCAGTTCGGTGAGTTCCTCGTGGTCGAATCGCGGGTCCTCGTCCGCGTCGTCGAGCCACGCGGCCCACTCCTCGCTCGAGAGGAGTCCTCGCGATTCTGGCTCCCACTGGTCGACCAGGGCTTTGCGGTCGCGAAACGGGATGTCCATACCGCTGTCCCCCCAGTACAGCGGCGAGAGTTCGAAGGCGTGCTCGTCCCCGTCGAGCCACACCAGTCGGTAGGGGTAGTCGTTGTACAGGAACACGTCTTCGGGGGTCACTTCGTCCCCGTTCGGGAGTTCGAGTGTGTCGCTCATATCGACGCTTCGCAGGGCCGTGGTTTCAGCGTTGTGCGCGAAAGGGGAATGTCCGGGGGGTGTCCTGGAAACGAACACCCGTCGGAGCCATCAGTACTCGTGGAGGGGCTGCTCCCGGATGCGGGCTCGCAAGTCACCGATGGGTGGGGCGCTGTCGCCGATGAACTGCTGGCAGACCGCGTGGACCTCGTCGCGGGTTATCTTGACGTTGCCCTGCTCGATGACGTCGGCGGGCCGTTCCCGCAGTTCGCGGATGGTACCGACGGCGAGCAGGAAGGGGATGCCCCACGCCGAGAGGGTGTTACCACGGGTCTCGGGCATCGCTTCGAGCCAGGTCTGGGCGCCGTCGAGATACCCCTCCGCGCGGGCGGTGACACGCTCGATGACCGGGACCAGCGAGTTGACGTTGTCGAGGTCGCCGACGTCGCTGTGGTCCAGACCCTGCTCCTCGAGTAGTTCCAGCGGGAGGTAGACGTTGTTCTCCTCTTCTATGTCCGTGGCGGCGTCTTTCGCGACGTTGACCAGCTGGAGCAGGAGGGCGAAGGCGCGGGCGTTTGCCTCCATCTGTTCGGCCTGTTCGGGCGTGGCTTCGTGAGAGACCAGTGCCGTCACGAGCGTGCCGACGGTGCCGGCGGCGTACCAGCAGTACTCCTCCAGTTCGTCCAGCGTCTTGATGCGCAGGCCGCCCTCGTCGGCGTAGCGGTCGACGAACATCGCCATCCCGTCGACGAGTTCACGCACCGGGCCGCGAATGCTCTCGAGGGCGTGGTTGTCCAGCGAGCGGAAGACGCCGACAGCGCGGGAGGCGTTGTCGACGACCTCCCAGTCGTCGGTGAGTGTGGCGGGCAGCCACTCCGCGACGGCGTCGTCGAACGCCCTGACCGAGGCGTCGGCATCCGGGTCGAGCGTCCGGCTGTACAGTTGGAGGAGCTCCGACTGGGCGGCCGGCGGGATGTGGCCGGCGTCCTCGATTGTGTCGGCGACACGGCAGAGGAGATACCCGACACAGATGTCCCGCGCCATCGGCTCTTCGAGTTCCGCAATTGTCAAGCTAAACGTCCGCGACACCCTGTGGACGGCGTCGTAGCACCACTCAATATCTTCTTGTGACGACCGGCCAGTGTGGTTCTGAGACATTCCCGTCACCCGGGGTAAGGCACACTGTAATAAAAATGGGTTGGCTACGGACTCGCCGTGAGCCACTGTGGCGATTTCCGGCGACGCCGTGTGAGTCAGCCATCGAAGGGCCCGCCGAAACGCCACCCCTAAATTCCGCAAACCCCTAAACTGGGCTATGCGTACCGGGCACGCGACAGGGGGCGGCGGATGAACCGCAACGACACCATCGCTCTGGGGCTGACCGCCGCTGCGGTGATTATCGTTCCCGGCCTCGCCAACGGCTTCCTGAGCCAGATGGGGTATCCGTGGGTCGGCAGCGCCGTCTGGGCGACGGGCTACGGACTCGGCGTCGTCCTCATCTGGTACGAGTGGATTCGACCGCTCGACATCACGGGACCCGAGGGCGTCCGGCAAGACGAGGAGATAACAGAGGAGTAGGGCCGGTGGCGGCGCCCGTGAACTTTAGTTCTCAGGCGCCGTACGGTGGGGTACTCGTGTCCATCCAGGGAGATTCCGTTCCGTTTCTCGGCCACCACCAGTCGGTGGTCATCGGCCACGCTGGGCTGACAGACGTCGGTGCGTCGCTCGGGTTCGTCGAGGGCATCACCGCGCTCTCCGAGCCACCGACGGAACCCCGCGAGCGGTCGGCGATAACGGTGTTTGCCACCGACTTCGCCGGCGGGACCGTCCCGCCGGCCGGGTGGCTGGAGTGCCTCTCCGACCGGGAGGGGCTGACAATCGCCGTGGTCGGCGCGCCGGTCACCGCCGAGGACCTAGACCCGACGACGGCCAGAGAGATAGCTCGACTCCGCGCTGCAGTCGACGCCACCGTCGTCATCCCGCCGGGTCACCACCGGATAGGCACTCGGTCCGTGGTCACCACGCTGCACGAAATCGTCGCCCGTCCGGGCGTCATCAACCTGGACCCGGCGGACATCCGGACGGTGCTCGACAGCGGCGAGGCGGCCGCGATAACGACGGGCTCGGCGAACGCGACCGGCGACGTCGCAGTCGACGCGGTAGAGGCCGTTGAAGTGGCGCTCGACGCTCCCTATGCCGATGTTGACGGCCTCAGCGCCGTGCTGGTCAACGTCGTCGGCGGCGAGGACCTCACGCTCGAATCGGCCGTCGATGCCGTCGACGGTATCCAGGCCGCCCTCCCCGAGGACGCGGTGCTCATCTGGGGAGCGGCCGTCGAGGAGACGGTCTCGACGGTCCACGCACAGGTGGTCGCCAGTTCGACGCGAACGCCGGCCTTCGACCGGGTGGTACAGGCGGCACGCCAGCCGTCGGCGGGAGAGAACTGTCCGCGCTGTGGCGGCCACGTCGCGGTCTACTCGCTGGGCGACCGGGAAACGGCCGCCTGTGACGACTGTGGCTACGCCGGTGTCAGCACGACGCTGTAAACGGCGACCGTCGAGAGCTACGCCAGTCTGACGGACCGGGCCTCGGATTTCCAGTCGATGACTGTCTCGTGACAGCGCGGACAGACGAACTCGGTGAGTTTCGTCGTCTCGTCGTTGTAGGTCATTCTGGTGTCACAGGCAGTACAGTTCATTATAGATAATTATGTTTTCCGCATGCCAATAAAGATTCGCCAACTGCGTGGGGTGGTGTTTAGTTTAGTAGAGAACGCGGAAGAGAGCCAGAAAGCCCCGGCTGGCTTCGGTCGGGGGGCTCGCTGCGCTCCTCGGCCTTCGGCCTGCGGTGCTCTCGACGTCCGAGGCGAAGCAAGCACTGCAACGAACGGAGTGAGTGAAGCGCGCAGCGAGTCGCAGTAGTCGAGCGGTCGGGGGCTTTCTGGCTGGTGGCAGTCTGAATCGCCTAACTAAACACCGCCCTGCGTGGCGACTCACCGAGTTGCGGTCGAGCAGGTCGGAGCCGTCGGCCCTCCGCATCGATACGGATGTCTTCGCGGCGCTCTCCGAGACAACCACCGACGACGGCGTGTCGCGAGCCCGGAATCGAGTCAGCTGTTCTCGACGAGCCGGGCAGCGATGCGCTGGGCGCCGACGGTGGGCGCCTCGTCCGGCTTTTCGGCCGCTGTCGCCTCTATCTCGCGGTTCAGCTCCTCGCTGAGTCGTTTCTCGAACTCCTCGACGATGCCCGGGATACAGGCCATGCCGCCGGTGATGACGATGGGGCGGTCCAGCGCGAGCTGGTAGACCTTCATGTAGTCGTTGGCAAGCTCCGGCAGGAAGGTGTTTGCGAGTTCGTCGACGGTGTCGTCGAGGTACTCGTTGACGGCGTCCATTACGGAGCGCTCGATGGTGAACTCGTGGGTGCCGCCCCCGGGCTGCTGGATGATGTCGGTGAAGGGCTCGAAATCGAGGAAGTCGGCGTGTTCCTCCTTGTACTCGCGGGCGGTCTGGGTGTCGATGTTGACGCGGCCCTGGGTCTCCTCTTCGACGTAGTTGGCTATCATGCGGTCGACCTCGTTGCCGGTGACCGCCCCGGTGGTAAAGGGCGCGAGCTGCTCGCCCCGACGGTACGCGGAGGCCTCGAGATTGGTCGAGCCCATGTTCACGGAGATGAATATCTCGTCGATGGCCTCCAGTCCGTCGCCGAAGGCGGGGATGGAGCCACACAGCGACTCCGGATAGCTCTCCATGAGCTTGAGCCCGATGCCCGAGTCCTCGATGACGGATTTCAGGTTCTCCAGCCCGGCCGGGTTGTCGATGGTGGGAATCGCGTAGACGACACCGCTGTCGGCGGGGATGTCGTTTGCCTCGATGAGCGCCTCGAAGAACGTCTTGGTCATCTCCGCGCGGTCCTTGTCCTCGGGGAGCCCGGACCGGAGCATGTACTCCACCCGGTCGGGGTACTCGCGGGCGGCCTCCTCGCCGTAGAGTATCTTCTCCTCGCCGGTGAGGGCGTCCTCGTAGGTCGCCATACAGGTTAGCGTCCGGATGGCGCGGTTCTCGGTCCCGTGGTTGTCCGGGAGGGCGATGACAGTCCGGGTGCTGCCGAGTTTCACACCGACCGGAACCGTCCCCCCGCTCGTGCTGGCGTCGCCACCGGAGGCCTCCGACGTGGACGCCCCCTGGTCGCCCGCCGCGTCATCGTCACTCATATACGCTCCCCAGTTATCGCCGCCCCGGTATATAACCTCTCGTCAAGAATCAGCGCTGATAGCGACCGCCCCTCGGACTTGCTATGTCATGGCCGTCAGCTTCGCGACGTAGACCAGGCTCAGCATGTGGTCGTCGACGCTGAGGTCGTTGCCGTCGTTGGTGGCCGTCTCGTCGATACCGAGCAGATAGTCCGAAAGGTCGGACTGGACCGACTCGGTAATCCAGTCGATGGACTCGTAGTACGCCAGGGCCTCGTCGGCGCCCTGATACCCCGAATGCATCAGCAGGAACTCCAGCCACTCGAAGACGACGAACTCCGCAGCGTAAGTCTCGGGCAGCGCCGCCAGGTAGGGCTTTTCCTGGCTGTCGCCCGAGAGGAAGGGGAGCAGTTCACGGTACAGGCCCGACCGGAAGGAGCTACCGGCCAGCATCTCCTCGTCGGCGTCTTCCAGCCCCATCTCCAGGTTCGCCGGGTCGGGGATGTCCTCGTCGTCGGCCAGCCCGCCGTTGCGCTCGCCCCGCTCGCGAGCCATCTTCCGTAGCTCGTCGAGGTCGTAATCGCGCGGGTTAATAGTCATGGTGACCCTATTTCAACTGCGAGAAGTTAAATCTTGCAGTCAGTCTGACGGCCGTCTGACGACGGCTCGCGGCCGATTGGCCCCGAATCGACTGCGTGCGGTCAGTTACGCGTTTGATAATCGGGGGCGTATTTTTATACCGGCCGCTCTCCCAGTTCCCCACAGATGAACCGGGGTACGACGACTGGCTCCGCCCGGATTTGCGTGACCAATGCGAAAGGCGGAACCGGCAAGACGACTGTAGCTATCAACGTCGCCGGGGCGTTAAGCGACAGGGGCCGGGACGTCCTCTTCGTGGACCTGGACCCACAGGGGAACGCGACCGAGGGGCTGGGTCTCGGCGAGGCCTACGACGCCCAGCCGCCGTCCCTGTTCGACGCACTCACGGGCGACCCCGAGGTGCTCGGGGATATCGT
Organism: Halobacteriales archaeon QS_6_64_34; assembly: GCA_003020925.1. Taxonomy (GTDB): domain Archaea; phylum Halobacteriota; class Halobacteria; order Halobacteriales; family Haloarculaceae; genus Haloarcula. Next base: position 82,449 of record PXRT01000012.1, read on the forward strand.
GGTCGAACACGAGGAGATGGACGTGGTTCCGTCCAACATCGACATGTTGCAGGCCGAACACGAGCTGACCATCGCCGACCTCATCGCCCGTATCAACGCTCGCGGTCTCGATATCGACCCGTCGGTGCTCACCCAGTTCGCAATCAACGTGACCCCCGAGATGGTCAGCGGCAGGCACGCGCTGGACACGCTGGACAGGGCACTGGATACCCTCCCGGGCTACGATTACATCATCATCGACTCACCGCCGTTTTACGGCAACCTGACGGACACCGGCGTCTTCGCGGCCCAGCGCATCCTCGTGCCGGCGCTGGCCGAAGCCACGTCCGAGCGGGCTATCGAACTGCTGATGGACCAGATGGTCGCCCTGGAACAACAGGCCGACATCCAGGTAGAGATGCTGGGTGTCGTCGCCAACCGCATCGAGACGACCTCCGAGGCCGAGACGATGCTGAAGTGGTTCAAGACCGCGTTCCCCGACAGCCCCGTGTGGCAGGTCCGAAAGCGCGTGGCGCTGCAACGGGCCTACACCGAGGGCAACTCGATTTTCGGGGCCGAGGAACAGTGTGACATGGCCGAGGTGTTCGGGGATATCGCGACGCAGTTCGACGAGAAGTTCGGCTACAACAAGGTGACAGCATGAGCGACGACCGCATGGACAGAGCAGAGCGCATCCGCAACATGCGCGAAGGCAACAGAGGCACCGACGACGCCGCCGAGACGGCGACCGACGAGGCACAGCAATCGCCGTCGACCGACGAGGCGCAGCAATCGCCATCGACCGACGCTGCGCCTGAGTCGTCACCGTCCGACGGGACCGGCGACCACGGTGGCAGTATCGGCGACTCCGAGACCGACGATGCCGAGGCGGACACCGGGTTCTCGCCGCTGACGACCGAGGGCGACGGGCCGTCAACCTCGGACACCGCGTCGACGGTCTCGGAGTCATCGACGAGCGAAGCCGCCACAGCGGCGTCACAGCCCCGGGACGCGGCCGAGTCCTCCGGGGCGGGTGACGCCGAAAGCGACGCACAGGCCGCCGCTCAGCGAGCGGCCGAGTCCGCAGCCGACGTACTGGGCACTGACGGGAGCGAGGCCGACAGCGGCGCCGCCCCGACCACTGGGACCGACGCGGAGACCGCGACGGTTCCCGACGGTGTGACTGGCGCCAGTACGGTCCCCGGTGACATCACCGGCGTCGAACTCCCCGACCAGCAGCTCCTGGAGGAAGCGATGTCGACCTCCTCGGTCGAGTCCACCGAGGGCGGCGCCCGGGCGGCGATGGGCGAGGAGTCGACCGGGTCAGCGGAGGTCGTCCGCGTCCTCGAGTTCTCGCTGGGCGAGGAGTACTACTGTCTCGACATCGAGTACGTCGAGGAGATAGTCAAACGGGAGACGGTGACGCGGGTTCCGAACACGCCCGCGTTCGTCGACGGCGTGGTCGACCTGCGCGGCCAGATTACGACCATCCTCGAACCGAAGGAGATGATGGACATCGAAAGCGAGGGCGAGCAGAACCTCATCATCGTCTTCGACCCCGAGCAGTTCGAGGACCAGGGCGCTATCGGCTGGGTGGTCGACGAGGTCCGCCAGGTCGTCCCGGTGCCCGAGTCGGACATCAACCATCCGCCGGTCGACGCCGAGTACATCAACGGCGTCGTCGACCGCGAGGAGTACGACCAGTTCGTCATCTGGGTCGAACCCGAGGACGCGCTGGCACAGGCGACCGATGACGAATAGCGCCCACGAGCCGAGCCACCACGTCGACCGCTGGTCGGTCGGCACGGTCGAATCAGTCGGCGAGCGGGTGTGGTATCGGAAACGCGGCGGGTAGGGACGAGCGCCTATTCTGGTTCTTCGACCGGTGCTTCGAGCTGTGCGATATCCAGAATGAGGGTGTTCGACGTGTTGTCGATGGCCTCGATGGTGCCCGCGACGACCAGCTTCGAGAGCGGTGTCGGCCCCGCCGCGACGGCCTGCCCGACGCTGAACTCCGAGACCGACTGCTGGAGGTGGATTTCGGCGCGGCAGTTCTCCGGGTGGTGGACGCTCTTGAACGTTATCCGGTCGACGGTCACGTCCAGTCGCTCGTAGCCGTGGGCGACGGTGACGGCCGTCGAATCTGCCAGGGGTTCGCGACCGAGTGCCTGGAACCCCATCTCGGTCGGCTCGTAGCCGCCGGCCGGCCCGGAGACGCCCTCCACGACGCCCAGCTGTGCCAGACGCTGCATCTGGTTCTGGATGGTGCCGAGGCTGCGGTCGACCGAGTCGGCGATTGTCTGTGCCTTGACCGGTCCCTCGCCAGGGCGGTACTGATTGACCACCGCAGTCAGGGTCTGTCGCTGACTGGTGGTCAGGTCGATTTGGACCATATCCCCGGTAGCGCGAGCGCGTTCATATGTGTGTGGATACTGGTGGCGTTTGCAGCCGAGCGCTCAAACGGTCCCGCCCCCTGGATAGGACAGTGCCGGTCATCTCCACGGACACCGCCGACGCCGGGTACGAACTGGACTACCACCTGGCGTAACGCTGGTAGCGACTATCACGGAACGCCTTTAGTCCCGAACCCCGTTTTTCGGGTATGAACTACGAAGCCGCTCTCGACAGAGCCTACGACGTGTTGCCCGACCAGCCACGTGAGGCCGGCGAGCGCCTCTCAATCCCGGAGCCCGAGGGCCAGACCGACGGTGCCTTCACGCGCCTGACGAACCTCGAAGCTATCGCCGACGCCCTCTCCCGTGGGGCCCAACACCTCCACAGCGCCATCCAGCGCGAGTTCGGGACCAACGGCCAGTTCGACGGCGGGGAGGCCCGCTACAACGGTTCCTTCGACATCGCCGACTTCCAGGCGGCCGTCGACGCCTACGTCGCCGAATACGTCACCTGCTCTGAGTGTGGCCTGCCCGACACCGTCCTCAAGACCGAAGACGGTGTGGACATGCTCCGCTGTCAGGCCTGTGGTGCCTTCCGCCCGGTCTCGAAGGGTGCGAGCAACACGACACAGCAGAACACGCCCACGCTCGAGGAGGGCGAGACCTACGAGGTCAAGATTACCGGCACCGGCCGCGAGGGTGACGGCGTCGCCGAGAAAGGCAAGTACACAATCTTCGTCTCGGGCGCCCGCGAGGGCCAGGTCGTCGACGCGTACATCGAATCTATCAGCGGGACGCTGGCGTTCGGCCGCGTGCAGTAAGCAGCTCCTTCTCATGACACTCGGGACGGTCCAGGTCGTCGCCGGCGGTATCGACCTGCTGGCGGGGCTCGAAACGTTCCCGACGACCGGCCGGAGCGCGAACTCATGGAGGAGACGAATCCCCACGAGTTCATCCGCTGATACGGACCCAATGTACCGGTTGAGGTCGACGTTCGCTGGAAATACTCTACACCGGTCCGTCTGTGACTCGGGCGACTACACGTCCACTTCTTCGATAAGCTCCGGCGAATCGTTGCTCGGACTGTTGACCGCCGTCGATACCGGATAGGTCCGCATCGGCCCGTCGTAGGGGTCGAGCAGGTCGGCGACGGCGTCGGTGTCGCCGGTTAGCCACCGTGCTTCCTCGTCGGGCGATAGAATCACTGCCATCCGGTGATGGAGTTCCCGGACCGTTTCGTTCGGTTCGGTCGTCACGATGGTGAACGTCTCGATGACCTCGTCCTGGCCGCCGTCGCCCCCACTCGCGCCGAACTCTCCCAGTCCGGTCTGGCGCTTCGGGGGCTCCCACCGCTCGTACAGTCCCGCCATCGCGAACAGTCGGTCGTCGGGCAGCGCGACCCGATACGGCTGTTTGCCGCCGCCGTCTCGCGGCTTTGCCGCTCGACCATCCGCGGAACTGCGTTCCGCGCGCTCGACCCACTCGTACATCCCATCGGCGGGCACCAGACACCTGCGGGATTCATACGCGTCGGCGAAAGAGCGCTTCTCGGCCAGGGTCTCCGCTCTGGCGTTGATATAGGCGTGCTCGCTTTTCTCGTCGGCCCACGACGGGACCAGTCCCCACTCCATGCGCTGGATGGTCTCGGGGGCCGCGTCCGTGATGACCGGGAGCGACTGGCTCGGCGCGGCGTTGTACCGGGCCCTAAAGTCGAAGTCGAAGGCGGCGTCGAAGCGGGCTTCGATGTCGGCGGGCGGCGCGAACAGGCTGTAGCGACCACACATGGTGTGTCAGAAGGACCTGGCAAGCAAAAGCCCCGGCGTTCCGCCCGCGATTTTAAACGCCATCGCGACCTACGTCCCCCCAGATGACGGGCGAGCCCTCGTTCTCGATTCCGGCCCGGCCTACACGGCGATACCCCCACGGCAGCGGCGTCGAGTACGAGGGCGGCACGGAGTTCGCACTCACCCCCGACAGCGAGCACACCGAGCCTGAACTGGCGGCTGTTGTCACCGATATCCTCGCCGACGGCCCCTATCGCTACGGCGATTTCCACGACCTCCCGATGCCGCTGTGGCTGGTTCGGGACGAGGACACCGCCGACGTGTTCCGCGTCGCCGTTCGGGACGGGACCGTTCGCTTGCACGTCCTGCCCGAGACCGAGTCCGCCGGGCTCCGGCGGTTCTACGAGCGGCTCCGTGGGACCGACGAGTCCATCGCCTGGCGCGTCGACCGTCGGGTCGATGGCAGTCGTCAGTGACTCGGTCCCCGGCGCTTTGGAACCCCGCTCCAGCAGCAGTTTCCGGGAGCCAGACCGGACCGGTACAGTGGTCGCCTCCACGAGATTACGCCCTACGAGATCGTCCGTGGCGTGCGCCCGAAGGTCAACAGAAACCACGAGGTGATTGCAGAGCGGATGCAGACCGTCGACTCCTGTCGGCTCATCTCGCCGATTTACCTTCCCGAACACGACCCGCTCATCCCGAACAGCCCGGAGACGAAGATGCTGCTGACCTGTGGGGTCATCGACGGCGTCATCGCAAACGAGGACCGCGACATCTTCGAGACCAACCCCCGGACGCAGATAAGGCTGGCACCCGTCGAGTTCGGGCTCAACGTCGGCGAGTCCTACATGTGTCTCGTCCTGCCCAACCTCGAGGACCCGCGCAAGAAGGCCCCCACGCTCGTCTCGGAGGCCGACAGTGCGATTCAGTGGGGCGAAGAGCTGTTCGCGTCGCTGTGGGCCGACGCCGAACCGGTCGAGGAGTATCTTCGGGAGCTCGGGGTCACTATTCCCGAGTGACGGGGTCACGACCACCGTCTTTCGAAATCTGTCACATTCGGGCCTGACCGAACGGGCGAACGGTCGCTGCATCGGAGGCGGACAGCGGGGCGGTCCCACCCCAACGGTCTTTGCTTCCTGTCACCAATTCACACGTATGACGGTTTCTCGCGAGGTGGAACTGGAGGGACACATCATCGACTCGGGGATGATGGGCACCGCGTTCAGCATCGTCATGGACCTGGGCGGGGAGTTCACCGTCGAGGCGTTCGACATCGGCCGCCACAAGGACGAGCCCTCCTACGCCCGGTTGCTCGTCGAGGCCGACGACGAGGCGACGCTGCAGTCCATCGTCCACGAACTCCACCAGCACGGCGCGAACCCGGCCGACCCGACCGACGCGACACTGGAGCGCGCGCCGGCCGACCGGGTGGTCCCACACGGGTTCTACTCCACGACGAACCACCCGACGTTCGTCCGGTACGACGGCGAGTGGCTCGAGGTCGAACAGATTGAGATGGACTGTGCCATCGTGGTCGCCGGGGGGGACGACGCGCCGCACGCCTCCACCAAGGTCCTCAACGCCGTCGAGGAGGGCGACCGTATCGTCATGGGTGACACCGGTATCCGGGTCGAACCGCCCGAGCGGCCCCGAGATTCGGGCGGCGCCTTCGGCTTCATGCAGGGCGGTGTCTCCGCCGAGCGGCCTTCGAAGTCGACCATCCGTCGGATTGCCGCCGCGATACGGGAGACCAAAGCCGAGGGCGGCGAAGTCCTCGCTGTCTGTGGCCCGGCACTCATCCACTCCGGCGCTCGGGAGGACCTCGCCCGCCTCGTCCGGGAGGGGTACATCGACATGCTCTCGGCCGGCAACGGCTTCGCCGTCCACGACATCGAGCGGGACCTCTATGGCACGTCGCTGGGTGTCGACACCGAGACGCTGGACCACGCCCGCCACGGCCACAAACACCACATCTACGCAATCAGCGAGGTCATCCGCGAGGGGAGAATCGAGGCGGCCGTCGACTCCGGCACCGTCGAATCCGGCGTGATGTACGAATGCGTCGTCAACGACCGGCCCTTCGTTCTCGCGGGCTCTATCCGCGACGACGGCCCGTTGCCCGGCACCATCACCGACGCCGTCGAGGCCCAGGCGGCCATCCGCGAGCAGGCCCATCGGGCCGATATGGTGTTGATGCTGTCGACACTCCTTCACTCCGTGGCCGTCGGTAACTGTCTGCCGTCGACGACGCCGGTGGTCTGTGTGGATATCAGCCCCGCTACCGTCACGCAGTTGCTCGACCGGGGGAGCGCACAGGCCGTCGGGATGGTCACCGACATCGGGACGTTCGTCCCGCTGCTGGCTGACGAACTCGCCGGGAACGAGTAGCGACTACGAGCGGACCCCGACGGGCGGACCAGACCTGGTACGTAGCGTACGACGACCCGGAATCAACCGGATATCGAATTCGTATCACACACTCTTTTCAATCGAATGACTAATCGGGCCATGGTCACTACCTCGGGCGCGCTCGACCTGGGCAAGCGCATCGCCTCGGACTTCTCCGAGAAGAACGTCCCGTTCATGGCTGCGGCGCTGGCCTACCACGCCTTCATCTCGCTTGCACCGATGTTTCTCCTGCTCTTCCTGTTAATCACCACCGTCGGGTTCGGCCCCCAGAACCAGTTGGTGCAAAACGCCATTGCATCGCTGCCCAACCCGATTGCCGATGTCGTCTCGGGACTGTTGGGGGGTAGCGCCGACGGCACCGGCGCGTCCGTCATCGGACTGTTCGTGCTCCTCTGGGGGACGCTCAAGATATTTCGCGGGCTCGATACGGCCTTCTCGGAGATATACGAGACCCTGGATACGAACTCGTTCGTGAACAAGCTCCGCGACGGCGTCACCGTCATCCTCGCGCTGGGCGTCGCCATCGTCGCGATGATTGGCTCGAGCGTCGTCCTCGGTGCGTTTACCGACCGGATTCCCTACTCCCAGTGGGCCACGCCGGTCTTGTTGCTGGCCGGGCTCGTGGTCGCGCTCTACCCTATCTACTACGTGTTCCCGGATGCGGACCTCGGCGTCCGGGACGTGCTCCCTGGCGTCCTGGTGGCCGCCGTCGGCTGGGGGCTGATGCAGGGGCTCTTCCAGCTCTACCTCTCGGTCGCCGAGCCAAGCGCCGGTGGCGTCTTCGGGGGCGTCATCGTCGTCATCACGTATCTCTACTTCTCGGCACTCATCCTCCTGTTTGGGGCCGTGGTCAACGCGGCCATCGGTGCGCACTCGATGGGCGGTCCCGGCAACTTCAGTCGCGCTGACGCCCACTTCAAAATTGAGCGGACGGACTCCTTTGATTTCCCCACCCTGGTGGCCTACCTCGACGACCTCCGGACCGAGCTGCTCTCCGAGCCGGGCACGCATACACGCACCGAGCTAGTCGAGAACCGCCCGAAACCGGACGGCAACATCGAACTCGTAGAGCGGTCGACGACCGAGGGAAAGAAAAACCAGTGGCAGGTGACGCTCCGCTGGCAGTTCTCCGACGACGAGCTGGTCGAGTACTTCGCGTCCCGCACGGGCGAGGAGGCGAGCAGTACCGCACAACCGGAAGCGGTCAGTGCCGAATCAGGCGACGACTAAACCCCTTCGAGGTCCGACCGGAACTCGTTGATTGTGTCGTCGGCTTCGTCGATGGTCTCGGCCACGTCGGCCCCGTCACCGCGCTTGAGTTCGTTCAGCGCCGACTGGATGCGTGCGAGCCGTCCGTGGTCGGCGCCGCTGTCGGCCGTCGAGAGCCGCTCTAACTGCCCGGCGAGGTCGCCAAGGCGCTCGCGTGCGTCATCGTTCCCGGTGTCGGTGGCGGCCGATTCGAGCAGGTCACTAGCTTTTGTCAGTTCTCCGTGTGTCATATCTGTGCGTTCTGGCAAGAGCGGTAAAACAGTTCCTCAAGTGGAAGTTCCTGCAGCTACCTGAGTCGGGACGTTCGGCACGCGCCAACCGGCCCCCTATGCCTGTGCCGGGCCGGCGCAGCCCGACAGGGCGGTAGCCACCGTGTGACTCCACAAGAGATTTCACCCGCTTGGCGGTAGCTGTCAGCAATGACAACGCCGCCGGAGAAGCTACCGACGCTCAGTGGCTCCGTCCCGCCGGTACGTGAGTGGGCGCGGACGTTCGCCATCGGCCTCTGTATGGGGAGTGCCGACGCCGTACCGGGGGTTTCGGGCGGCACAATCGCGCTCATCGCCGGCATCTACGGGCGGCTCATCGCGATGATAAACGCCATCACGCCCGACCGCATCGTCACCTTCCTCAGGGCGCTCACGCCGCTCGACGGCGGCTTCGACTGTCGCGGGGCGCTGTACGTCTTCGACGAAACCGACGGCTGGTTCGGGCTGGCGCTGGTCGCCGGGGTCGGCGTCGCCGTCGTGGCTATCACGCGGGCGGTGTCTATCTTGGTCGTGGAGGCCCCCGCGCTCCTCTTCGGGTTCTTCTTCGGGCTCATCGCCGTCTCCGCGATGATTCTCCTCCGGGAGCTATCCCTCGAGTCGGGGTTCCAGGCCGGCGCCGGGCTGGTCGGCTTTACTATCGCGTTCCTCCTCGCGGGCGAAGTCGAGTTCCTGGACGGAGGGAGTCTGCTGGTCGTCTTCGTCGCCGGCGCCGTTGCGGTGAGCGCGATGATACTGCCGGGTATCTCGGGGTCGCTCCTGCTCATCATCCTCGGGCAGTACACCCGGATGTCGAACACGCTCAGTGACTTCGTCGACGGGCTCGTCGACCTGGTCAGCGGCGGCGCGGCGACGGGGCTGGTCGAGAACGGCACGGTAGTCGTGACGTTCATCCTCGGCGGGCTGGTGGGCCTGTTTACGGTCGGGAAGGTGGTACGTGGCGCGCTGGACCGGAACCGCACGGCGACGATGACGTTTCTGGTCATGCTCGTCGTCGGAGCGCTTCGCGCGCCGGTCGTGGAGACACAATTGGAAGCGGGCGGATTCACGACCGAGGTACTGGTCGCCTTCGCCGGGGCGGCAGTCGCCGGCGCACTCTTCTTGCTGGCGCTCGACTGGTATGCGGTCGACATCGACCTGGACACGGTGTAGCACCTTCCAAACCGACACTGACTACCAAACGAGATGAACCGGCGCTACTGGCTCGACGTTGCGGCCGGACCGGTCGTGTTCGTCGCTGTCGCAGTCGGCTACGTCTCTCACCGCCAGACGGCACGGCCCAGCCGCGTCTCCGAGAGGTCGAAATCGAAGCGCTCGGTCCACAGTAGGCCGGTCCCAAGCAGCGCGGCCAGTCCGACCGGAATCCAGTTCGCATAGAAGAGGTTGATGCCGCCCCACAGCAGGACGAAACTCACCAGGTCGTCGAGCATGAACTCACACTCCTCAAGGCGGCGACGGAGGCCGGCGCGGTCGAAACCGAGGTCGAAGAGGAGGACGGCGACGGACCCCGACAGCACCCAGCCGAGGTAGTTCGACCACGGCACGCCGTAGAACTGCTGGACCCGGTACTCCCAGAAACCGATGGCGACGGCGCCGGGGTCGAGCACGAGGTCGACCAGCATGACCGTCGCGAGCGTCGCCAGCAGCCACACCGGCGTCGACTCGGCCCAGTCGTCCAGCAACAGCACGACGAGCAGGTAGGCGTTCAGGACGAGCGGGAAGAAGAAGACGGGCAGCCCCAGGGGGACCTCGCCAAAGAGCATCGGTCCGAGGTCCACGCCGTAGGTAAACTCGCCGTAGGGCCAGCCCGTGTGGACACCGACGAGTTCGATGCCGTAGGAGTACAGTGTCAGCGTGACGAGCGCGAGCGTGGCCTCGCGGTCAAGCAGCGGTGCGACGCCGGCGACGAGGGGCAGGCGCATCACGAGCGTCCCGAAGAGGACGAAAAAGGGGTTGAAGGCAAGCGGCGGCGGGAGCAGTCCTTTGGCGCTTGCAAGCAGCGTCACCGCGCCGACGAGGGGGAAGACGACGGCGATGGTAAAGCGGTGTTTGCGGACCAGCGTGTCGAGTCGGGCGGCCACGTTGTGGCGGTCCTGTGGGAGCGTCCACTGCCCATCAGCCATACAGTATCACCCACAGCCCGACGAGGGTAAAGACCATCCCGACGAGCGTGTTGATGGTGGGGTACCACCAGTAGGCCTCGTCGATGTCGACGCCGACGGCCAGGATGCCAAAGACCAGCCCCGGATAGACCAGCAGCAGGGCCCCGAATACCCAGTGGGTGTAGGTGAAGACGAAGGCAGCCGTGAGCCAGCACATCACGCAGTAGTAGTAGGTGTTCGATTCGCCCAGAAACGTCGCCGTCGTCTCGATACCGGCCTCGCGGTCGGGCTCGATATCCGGAATCGCGGAGAAGGTGTGCATCCCCATCGTCCAGAGCCACGCGCCGGCGACGGCGCTCGCGGGCGGGGTGACCCCCTCGATAGCGGCGTAGGCGACGACGCCCGGCAGTATGTACAGCCCGTTCGACAGCGAGTCCAGGAACGGCGTCGTCTTGAACCGCAGCGGCGGGGCGGAGTACTCCACCGAGAGGGCGGCCCACGATACCAGCGCGAGGCTACCGAGCGCTGGGAGCCACGGGAGCAATCCCGCTGCCAGGAGTCCCGACGCGACGATGACCGCGACGACGACGCTGTCACCGCGATAGCTGACCTCGCGACCCTCGTCCTTTTTGGGGTTGTGCTCGTCGATATCCCGGTCGAAGATGTCGTTGACGCCATAGAGGAAGACGTTGGCCGGAATCGTGAAGTACAGAAAGAGTGCGACGGCCAGCGGCGAGAACAGCTCGCCGGGACTGTCGGCGGCGTACGTGACGGCGACGACGACCGGACCGCCCTGGTAGAGCCAGAACCGGGGCCGTGAGAGCCAAAACAGGTAGCCAGGCCGGCTCTCCTCGCCCGGAAGCACGGTACTGAGGCGGTCCGTGACGGTGCTCATTGCTGGTCGTCGATGAGTCGCTTTGCGGTGTGTTCGCCGCTGATGAGACACATCGGGACGCCGACGCCGGGCGTGGTAAAGGAGCCGGTGAAGTAGAGCCCCTCGACCGCCGACGAGCGATTCGATGGTCGCAACAGTGCGGTCTGGCGCAGTGTGTGGGCCAGTCCCAGCGCCGTCCCCTCGGTGGCGTTGTACCGCTCGCCGAAATCGGAGACGGCGAACTGCTTCTCGTAGACGATGCGGTCGCGCAGGTCGACGCCGGTGTTCTCGGCGATGTCGGCCAGTATCTTCTCGCGGTACTCCTCGCGGATGGCCTCCCCGTCGTGCAGGCCCGGCGCGGTGGGGACCAGCACGAAGAGGTTCGAGTGGCCCTCCGGTGCGACGGAGGGGTCGGTCTCGCTTGGCACACAGAGGTAGTAGGCCGGCTCGTCGGGCCAGTCGGGCTCCTCGAAGATGTCGTCGAAGTGGGGCTCCCAGTCGGTCGGGAGCACGAGCGTGTGATGTGCCAGTGGGTCCACGTCGCCCTCGACGCCCATGTACAGCAGGAACGCCGAGGGCGCGTACGTCTTCTTCTCCCAGTAGTCGTCGTCGTACTGGCGTTCGTGCTCGGGCAGCAGTTCCCGCTCGGCGTGGCCGTAGTCGGCGTTGACGACCACCTGGTCGGGGTTGTACGTGTCGCCGGTGACCGTCTCGACCAGGAAGCCCGATTTCCGCCGCGAGATTTCGGTCACTTCGCTGTCGGTCTGGTAGGTCACGCCCAGCCCCTCGCCGAGTTCGACCAGCCCGTCCACGACGGCGCCGATGCCGCCGGCAGACTCTGTCTGCCGAGCCGACGAGGTGCCCTCGTCGACGCGCGTCGGGTAGTAGACGCCGAGGTTGAAATCGACGTGGCTCATCATGTTGTACAGCGCCGGCGTGTTCTTCGGCGAGCCGCCCAGGAACACCAGCGTGTACTGCATTATCTGCTGGAGTTTCGGATGCTCGAAGTAGTCCTCGACGTGGCCCTGCATCGACCCCAGCAACTGGAGGCCGATGGGTGCGGCCGTCATCACGTCCAGGTCCACCCAGTCACGGAGCCGGGAGCGGTCCTCGTAAACGAACCTGTCCATCGCCGTCTCGTAGTGGCGTTCGCTCGTCTCGAGGTACTCCTCGAAGGCCTCGCCGGCGCCGGGTTCGTAGGACTCGAACAGCTCGCGCATCTCGTCGGTGTCCCCGGTCACGTCTAAGCTGTCGCCGTCCTTGAAGAAGATGCGGTAGTGGGGGTCCAGCCCTTCGAGTTCGTAGAAGTCGCTTGGCTCCCAACCGAAGTACGCGAAAAAGCGCTCGAAGACGTCGGGCATCAGATACCAGGAGGGGCCCATATCGAAGGTAAAGCCCTCCGCTTCCAGCCGGGAGGCACGCCCCCCGACCTGCTCGTTCTTTTCGAGCAGTCGCACGTCCACACCGGCGTCGGCCAGATAGCACGCGGCGGAGAGCCCCCCGAACCCACCGCCCACTACGACAACCTCGTCTCCGGACACGTCACTCATTGGTGCGCTCTCAGGCCCGGAGCGATAATAAAGCCGCGCCAAACAGGGTTGGTGTGCGAAACGGACACACTGTAGCGGGTCGTCCTCGGCGGGCCAACGGCGATGGGGCTCGAACCCGTATGCGGGGTATGGACGAGTCGACAGTCGTCGTGACGGGGGCGAGTCGAGGCATCGGCGAACAGGTCGCGCGAACGGTCGCGTCGGCGGGCGGGCACGCGGTCATCTGTGCCCGCGACGCCGACGAACTCGACGCGGTGGCCGAGGACATCACAGCGGGTGGCGGAGCGGTCACCGCTGTCCGGGCGGACGTGCGCGACGAACTCGACGTCGAACACCTCATGGAGCGGGCGACCCGCGCCGGCGGGGCCATCGACGGTGTCGTCGCCAGCGCCGGGGTCTACCACGGGACCGCAGGCGAGACCCCGCTGCCCGAGGAGTCCTACGCGGCCTTCGACGACCACCTCCGGACGAACGCCCGGGGCGTCTTTGCCACGATACGCGAGGCGGTCCCCCACCTCACCGGGGACGCCCGCGTGGTCGTCCCCACGGGTGCCGTCGCCCGGAATGGGCTCCCCGGCTACGGTTCCTACGCCGTCTCAAAGGCCGCCACAGAGGCGCTGGTCCGGGGCTTCGCGGCCGACCTCGACGTCACGGTCGGCGCGGTCGACCCCGGCAACGTCGCAACCGAACTGTCGGGCGAGGGCGGGCGCGACCCCGCCGACGTGGCCGGGATGATACGCTGGGCGCTGACAGACGTAGCCGCCGAAGACCTCGATGGCGCGGTGCTGGACTGGGGGGACTACCGCAAAGCGACCCGGTAGGACCGACGGATTTATTGGCAACAGACTGGTTGTAACGACTAATGGCTATTAATAACGAGTCTATTTTTAATAAGGCGGGGGAGGTCTCCCCGCTCGGCCTCGCGAGCGTCCTCGCGCTGCTCGTGCTGTCGGGCGTTGCCGTCACCGGCGGCGCCGGGAAGGTGCTGGTCATCTCCTGGGTCGCCTTCGCGGCGATGGGACTGGGCGCGTGGCTGGGTGCCCGGGCGACGGAGACCAGTCCCTACCGACTCGTGTGGGGGTACGGACTCGCAAGCGGCGCGATGGTCACCTCGGCGGCGATGTTTCTCGTCCCACAGGCCATCGGACTGGGCAACGCCGCCGGGACGGCTCGCATCGGCGGCATCGGTATCGCAGCCGGCATCGTCGCCGGCTACGGCACCCACACCATCGGTCACCGGCTCACCCACGTCGACACCGGATTGGACACGACGACGGCGGCCATCGCCGCCCACGCGCTCTCGGCCGGACTCATCATCGGCGTGGTGTACGCCTCGATGCCGACGCTGGGACTGCTACTCGGGCTGGCCATCGTCTCCCACAAGGGGCCGGCGGGCTATGCCGCCGCTCGTCGGCTGGTCCGGGAGAACAACTCCGCGACCGCGCTGTTGCTCCCTGCAGCCGGGGTCGGCCTGACCGCCATCCCGATAGCGCTCGCCCCCGTCCCGACGGACCCGGCCGTCAACGCTGTCGTCTTCGGCTTCGCCGCCGGTATCTTCCTCCACGTCGCGCTGGACTTCCTGCCAAACTGCGAGGCCGGCAGCGAAATCGACGAAGTCTGCTCGCTGGAGGAACACTCCCACGGCCTGCTCGACGAACTGCGGACCCACGGCGTGGCTTCGACGGTCCTTGGCGCCGCTATGGTTGTGCTGGCGTGGGTCGCTCTCTCGGCGTGAGCAGTCGGAGAAAGACGACTGGACCGTGAAATTTACCGGTTGCGGCCTCGCTGGCGCTGTCAGCACCGCCCGGTGTCAGGCTGCGTATCGTCTCGCCGATGCTGTCCGTCTCCTGTGCGGGTGCCGCGATTGTAAGCGGGTCTACTTACAACATTACAGTTCCCTCTCGTGACCACACCGGATGTCGGCACCGGGGCCGGTGTGACGCCCGTCTCGACGGTGGGACTGTCACCGGTGCCTGACTTCGGTTCGACTCCGGGCGTCAGTTGTACTCACGCCAGCGGTTGCCACAGTCCTGGCACTTGAAGAATCGGGTCGGGGGCTCGTCGGCCGCGCCGGTCTGTTTGATGGTGTACCAGGCCTTCGTGTGGCCACAGTCGTCACAGACGACGTCGTCGGCCGTCGGCTTGCCCTCGAAGTTGTCGCCCTCCTCGGTCTCGATGAGTTCGTCGCCGGACTGCGCTTCGGTGGTCACGAAATCGCTGGCGCTGTCCTGGGCCGCCGTGTACTCGCAGTTCGAACACTGCATCACGCCGTCTTGCTTTTTCATCATCGACCCGCATTCGTCACAGAACTGCATGTCTCGGTGTCGACGGCCCCGGGTAAAGTGTCTTATACTGCCGGCTGTAAGTTCGTAAAGATATTCGCCACCCCGGGGTGGCGAATTCCTTCAGTTTGTTACAGCCGGCAGTATTACCCCTCGTCTTCGAGCTCGCGCTGTTCGGCGACGACCGGGCAGTTCAGCAGGCGGACCGTCTCCATGTCCAGATACTCGATAATCTCGGCCTCCTCGTGGGTGCAGTGGGCGTTGGGCGGGGCCGAGAAGTGTTCGCACTGCTCGCAAAAGCGGTGTTTCGACACATCGACGTAGCGACTGCCCTGGACCGATGGCGTCGAGGGTTCCTCGTCCAGTGACCCCCAGACCTCGTCTGTGTCGATGCTCTCGACGTCGACCGCCTCGAAGACGCTCTCGCCGTCCCCGAAGGGGTCGCCCTCGCGGTTGTCCATCCCCGCGAAGGGGTCGTCCTCGTCGATGAACTCCTCCTCGAAGGCGGGGTCGTCGGCGGTCGCGTCGTCCTCGGCCGGTATCTCCGGCACACTGTCGTCCTCGGACGGGCCGGCGTCGCCGAGGCGCTCGAACGGGTCACCCTCGCGGTCCTCGGGCACCTCTAGGGACCCGAAGGGGTCCTCGCGGTCGTTTTCACGCTTCTCGTCACTCATCGGTCGGGCCCGCCTCTAGCTGTGCGGCAGTGATGAGCGACGCCTTCTTGCGGATGATGCCTCCCTCGGGCTTTACGTCCGAGACCGTCGAGTTGCAGTGGGGACACTGCGGGTCGGTCAGCAGCCCAATCTCGACGTTCTCACTGCAGTTCTGGCAGGACGCCGACGAGATGCCCTCCTGTGCGGCGGCCCGCTTGATGCGGGCGACGGCCTTCTGGTGGGCGTCGCGGCCGCCCTGGTTGTCCCGGAGGTCGCTGACGACCCAGGCGACGCGCTTGAGTTTCTCTTCGGTGTCGTCGAGGCGCCGTTCGATATCGTCGAAGCGTGTCTCGAGGGCGTTCACCCGCTCGGTCTGGGACGAGAGGTCGTCCTCGAACTCGTCTCTTGCCGCGACCAGCTCACGGTTCAGGGCGGCTACGCTGTCGTCCAGCTCCGCGACCGTCTCGAAGGCCTCGTGGTCGGCCGGCGCCTTGCCGTCGAGTTCGCGTTTGAGCTGGACGACGCGCTGGCGGACGTCGGTCAGCTTCTCCTGAAACCCGTCCTCGACGTCGTCAAGTCGCCCCTCCACCCGGGACTCGACGGCGTCGGTGATGTCGGGCAACCGGTCACGAACCGTCGAGTCGACACGCTCGGCTAGGGCGTCGTCGACGGCGGCCGCGACGGAAGTGTCGAGTTCGTCCTGCATCGCCTCTTCGACGCGGCCTTCGACGTCGAGTGCGGCCGCCAGGTCCCCGTCGTCGCGCTCGGTCGTGGTCGTGCGGTACGCCGCAAGTAGCTGCGTGACGAGCTCTTCGCGGGATTCGCCGAGTTCCCGCGCCCGCTCGTCGAGCCACTCGTCGAGTTCCGGCGACAGTTCGACGGCGACCACCCCCTCGTCGGTCGACTCACTGGCCATTATGTACCTTTCATGTAACGGGATAGTTAAGCGTTTGCTGCCTATTTCAGGTGACGAGACTCACAACTATCGTATCTTCCGGACGTCGCTGATGTCGAAGCCGGCGTCGCCGAGTTCGGTCTCGAACTGGACGATGTTCTCGTCCTCTATCTGGGAGAGGACGCCCCGGAACTGCTTGACGACGAGGGTGCGGGCCCGCGTCGAGCCGCCCGACTCCCAGGAGAACTCCATGGTCCCGTGGGCGGCCTCCGAGAGCTGGCCGGTCCGCTCTTTCGAGAGCGTCTCGTGGTTGAGATGCAGGAGGATGAGCCCGCCCCACTGGTGGGCCGCCTTCTGGATGCCCGAGACGAGGAAGGTGATGTCGGCCCAGTCGATGTCCTCACCCATCGCCGCCACGAGGTCCGACAGGGAGTCCATGACGACGAGGTTGTTCGGCGCTATCTGGCTGAGTTTCGTCCCCAGCGCACCCAGGAGGTCCTCCCGCTCGTGACGGGCCCGGAGGTCCTTGATGGTCGGCGTCTCGGCGGCGTACCACTCCCGAGGCACCGGACTCATGTGGAAGTACCGTTCGGACATGTCGTGGAACTCGACGCCGGCCAGCCCGGCGTCCAGTACCTCGTCGTCCATCGCGAGATGCATCTCGTTGGCTAGCTGTCCTTCGCTCGCGGTCAGGGAGAGGTAGTGGACCGACTCGGGGAGCGTCGCCTTCTCGGCGGGGTCGCCGTAGTAGAGGTCGAACAGCTCCGGGTCCTCCTCGGCCATCCCGTTGATAATCGTACTCGTGTGCATGAACTCCCGCGAACCGGCACCGGCCTGCCCCGAGAGCAACACGACGCTTCCCGTCGGCGCGCCCCCGTTGATGATGGAGTCGAGCTGCTTGACACCGAAGGGAATGCGGTCCATGGTCCCTCTGTCTGCTATAACTGCTTAAACGCTTGGCCTGGATTTCGCCGGTCGATAATCCCGCTCCGGCCGACCGGTCCTCACCCGTCGCCTTCCTCGAGCGCGGCTCCGGTATTTCGCGGGGCGACGACGTGGACCTCGCCGCCGACGCCCGCCGCCTCCAGGGCCCGGTAGCCGGCCTCCTTCGCCTTGTGCATACCGTCTGTGTCGGTCAGTCCCCACACCGTCGGGCCCCAGGAGGACTGGCCGGCGCCGGTGACGGACGGCGCGTCGGCGAGGTGTTCCACGAGACTTCCCGCAGGCGGACGGTAGACCCCGCCCTGTTCGTCGGCGTACCACGCCCCGTTGAGGCGGCCGAGCCGGGCCGCCGCGCCGCCGAACTCGCGTCGAGTCCGCCCGGCGATGGCCGGCAACAGCCGTCGGGTGAGCAGCGCCGACACCTGGTCGGCGATGCCGGGGTCGGCGCGCTCGATGGCCGTTCGCATACTCCGGTCTTCCTCGCTCCCGCTCTGGCCGGGGTCGCTGTCCGGGATGACGAGGAGGAACCGCCAATCGGCGGGGACGTGATGGCTCGCGACCACCGGCGGCACTGTCCAGTCGCCCTCTGCGGGCGGCTCGTGGGTGAATCGCTCGGTGGGGTGGCCGCCGTCCACGACGAACCCCCCGCTCTCGAAAGTCGCGACGCCGACGCCGCTGCGCCCGCCCCGACCCAGCCGTGGTGCCACGGTCCGCGCGTCTGCGGTCCTGTCGTGGGCACGGGCAACGGCGATGAGCGTCGCCAGGGCAAGCTGGGTTCCGCTGCCCAGCCCGACGTGACGCGGGAACCGCTCGCGGACGCTCACGTTCGCGCCCGGCACGTCCAGCACGTCGAGGACGCGCCGGACGTACGGTTCGGCCGCGTCGTCGTCACAGTGGAGTTCGTCGGCCGTTTTGGCCTCGACGACCAGCTGTGGCTCGTCGAGTGCGAGGCCGACGCCGCCGTACAGGCGCTCGTGGGCCAGCGAGAGGTTCTGGAAGCCAAAGTGGAGTCGCGCCGCCGTCGTGACCGTTGGCATTGATGGGCTTAGGTAGCCGGCTGGAAAGAACCTTTCCTGGCTGTTAGCCTGGTAACTGAACAAAATATGGGGGTTGAAAAATGCTAGCAGATGACATACCGGAAATATTTTAACCGACCATCGATATATTTTTTGTATGAACGACGGAATAAAAGGGGAAGAGTCCACAGACAGTCTGCCATCGCGGTTCGTAGACGACGAGTTCTACCGTGCACTCTCTTCGCGGAGACGGCGACGAATCCTCGCGTTTCTGCTCGACGAGCGGGAGTGTTCCCGTGACGAACTCGCAACCGTACTGGCCGAATGGGAGAGCACCGACACGGGGAGCATGTCCACGCGGGACGACTACGACCGGATACAGTTAGACCTCCACCATGTCCAGCTCCCGATGCTCGACGAGAGTGACCTCGTGGCGTACGACCCGGAACGCGGGACTGTTACCATCGAACCACTCGAAACCGAAACCCGCGCGTTGATTCGCCGATGTATCGAAGCCGAACCGTAGGTGACCTCAGGGCGAACCCACCGACAGAGACCAGTCACGGCGTTTAAGACGCCCCGTGGCCTCTCTCGCTGTATGAGCAAGCAGGAACGCCGCGAGGAGTCGGGCAAGGACCCGAACCTGCGGAGCAGCGAAGTCACCGAAGGGACCGACCAGGCCCCCTCCCGAGCGATGTTCCGGGCGATGGGGTACGACGACGAGGACCTCGATTCGCCGATGATAGGCGTCGCCAACCCTGCCGCCGACATCACACCGTGTAACGTCCATCTCGACGACGTGGCGGAGGCTGCCTACAAGGGCATAGACAACTCGGGCGGAATGCCTATCAAATTCGGGACCATCACCATCTCCGATGCCGTCTCGATGGGGACCGAGGGGATGAAGGCGTCGCTCATCTCCCGGGAGGTCATCGCCGACTCCGTCGAACTGGTCTCCTTTGGCGAGCGCATGGACGGACTGGTCACCATCGGCGGCTGTGATAAGAACATGCCCGGGATGATGATGGCGTCCATCCGGACGGACCTCCCCAGCGTCTTCGTCTACGGCGGCTCCATCATGCCAGGCGAGCACGACGGCCGCGAAATCACCATCCAGAACGTCTTCGAGGGCGTGGGCGCCGTCGCCGACGGGGAGATGACCGAGGACGAACTCGACCGGATGGAACGGGCCGCCTGCCCCGGCGCGGGCTCCTGTGGCGGGATGTTCACCGCGAACACGATGGCTTCCATCTCCGAGACTATCGGGCTGGCACCGCTCGGTTCGTCCGGCGCGCCGGCCGAACACGAGGCCCGCTACGAGATTGCCGAGGAAGCCGGCGCGGTCGCGGTCGACGCCATCGAGAACGACCGCAAGCCCTCCGATGTCCTCACGCGTGAGTCCTTCGAGAACGCCATTGCCCTCCAGGTCGCCACCGGCGGCTCGACAAACGCCGTGCTCCACCTGCTGGCGATGGCCGCCGAGGCCGACGTCGACCTCGACATCGAGACGTTCAACGAGATAAGCAAGCGGACGCCCAAGATTGCCAACCTCCAGCCGGGCGGCGAGCGCGTGATGAACGACCTCTTCGAGGTCGGCGGCATCCCGGTCGTCCTGAAGGCCCTGCTCGATGCGGACCTGTTACACGGCGACGCGATGACGGTCGCCGGCGAGACACTCGCCGAAGGGCTCGAACACATCGACCCGCCGGCCATCGACGACCTCGACGCCGACTTCCTCTACACCGTCGACGAGCCCAAGAACGAACAGGGCGCCATCCGCATCCTCACCGGTAACCTCGCCCCCGACGGCGCGGTCATCAAGATTACCGGCGAGGACCACATACACCACGAGGGCCCGGTCCGCATCTTCGACAACGAGGAGGACGCGATGCGCTACGTCCAGGAGGGGAACGTCGCGTCCGGTGACGTCATCGGCATCCGCAACGAGGGTCCCCAGGGCGGGCCCGGGATGCGGGAGATGCTCGGCGTCACGTCGGCCGTCGCCGGCCAAGGCCACGCAGAGGACGTCGCCCTCTTCACTGACGGCCGGTTCTCCGGGGCGACGCGGGGCTTCTCCATCGGCCACGTCGCACCCGAAGCCTTCGCCGGCGGCCCCATCGCCGCGCTGGAGGACGGCGACACCATCACTATCGACATCGACGAACTGGAACTCTCCGTCGACCTCACCGACGAGGAGATAGCCGAGCGCCTCGAGGATTACGACCCCGAGCCCCAGTACGACAGCGGCATCCTCGCGAAGTACCACCGCGACTTCGGCTCGGCCGCCAACGGCGCGGTCACGAACCCCGGCGCGAAGTGGGACTGATACGGTCGGTTGTAACGATTTGAACCGCCGCCGCCGGTCGCAAGATAGGAGTACGCAGCGATACAAAACGGAGACAGTGACCGAGACGTACGTCTGTTCGCACTGCCAGTCGAGCGTCACTCGCCCGTTCGATATCCGCGCGATAATCCGTACCTGCGACGAGTGCGGGGAGAACGGCCGGTTTCTCAACGGGTCGCTGGTCGAGTCCCTTGCCTCCCTGCCCGCCGACGACCTGCCCGACGACTGGGAGTCGATGCCGTTAGACGAGCGGTTCAAACTGGCCCTCGAGAGGGGTCTCATCCAGATGACCCGAAAGTGAGTGGCGGCGTCAGTCGGCTCGCACCGACTGGGCTTCCATCACGTCCCGTTCGAGCCGTTCGGCGAATTCGAGCCGTTGCTGTCGTGCCTGCGCCTCCGTTAGTACCCCCCGGTCGTCCCCCTGGCGGGAGATGGGGTCGTAGGCTGCCACGTCGAAGCCCATGCGTTCGAGATAGCCACACAGCGATTCGTCGGCGAGTCCGTCACGGATGGCAGCGTTGACGTGTGTCAGGACGTGATTGAACTCCGGCAGGACGACCTGGCTGTCGGTGATACGACCGGTCTCGCCCTCGATGCGGACCTCGGTGTCCCGGAGGTGTTCGACCGTCCTGGCCACCGTATCGGCGAGGGAGACGACGCTGCTGGGCAGGGCGGTGTCCAGCGAGCGCCACTCGACGGTCCCGAACTCGGCGCGAAGCTGGACGGGCGTCCAGACCGCACTCTCCGGGTCGAACGACGACGCGAACGTCTGCCGGTCGTACCCCGCTGCCAGCGCCGCCCGCTCGAACTCCTCGTAGCGCCGTTCGAGCCGCCGGTTCCAGTCCTCGCGGGATTCGATGTACCGCCAGAGTCGTCCCTGGTGGGCCAGCCCGTCGTAGGCCATCCAGCGGTAGAGCTTCGACCGGGCGCCGTCGGCCAGTAGCCGGCCGCGAAACCGACGCGAGGAGTTGGCGAGTGCCAGTGCGGGGTCGAGGGCGACCAGCGTGTTCAACTGGTCGATAGCCCGGCCCGGTATCTGTTCGACGTGAATGTGCGTGCCCGCACAGTGGCGGACGTACTCGAAGTCCGAGCCGATAATCTCCTGCTGTATCCGGGTGCGTTCGCTCGGCCGGTCCGCTATCTCGTCGGCGTTCAGCGGGGTCGCAAGCGGAACGAGTCCCATATCGTGGTCGTCGGCCACGTCCAGTACCCTGTCGATGCGGTCGAACAACTCGGCCCGAAGCTCTTGTGTCGTCTCACAGGGCGTCGTCTTTATTTCCAGGACCGGCTGGACGAACTCGCGTTCGACGCCCGGTGCGGCCGCCACGAGCGGGCCGGGTTCGACCAGCCGGCCCTCGTCGTCGACAACCCAGTATTCGACCTCGATGCTACGTCGTATCCGGGGTGAGTCGGGGTTCAACATGGGGGAGCGGGTGCGGTCGGTCAGTTGGCTGTACTGCCGGTCCGCCAGTAGTTCCCGTCGGCGGTCAGTGACCGGCCTCGGTCGCCGACCTCACGCCATACGGTAATACACATAGCGGACGGTTACACCGCCGAGACATAAACGTTTGTACCAAAACAACTCTAATATCCTTATATAAAATAATCGGACGGGAATTTAATCCGCGAAACGGATACTAGTCCCCGGTCCCGGCGACCAGTATTTTTGTAGCTGATTCCCTCGACACACGGCGCCTCGCCACCCGTCCCGACCGGGAACCCGCGTAGAAACCGAAACCCGTTTTCCGCTCACCCGCTTGAGCCCGCTGTATGCACGTCGTCGTCAACGCCGCGATGAGCGCGGACGGGAAACTCGCTTCGCGCCGGCGCGAACAGCTGGCAATCTCCGGCCGGGAGGACTTCGACCGGGTGGACCAGCTCCGGGCGGACAGCGACGCCGTCATGGTGGGGGTCGGGACCGTCCTGGCCGACGACCCGTCGCTGACAGTCAAGGACGCCGACCGGCACTCGGCGCGACTCGACCGGGGCGACCCCAGGAACCCGGCTCGGGTGGTCGCCGACTCACGGATTCGAACGCCGCCCGACGCGGCCGTGCTGGACGACGCCGCCGAGACGTACCTGCTCACCGACGAGGCCGCGCCGACTGATTTCATCGAACAGATGGAGGAGGCCGGCGCGTTCGTACTGGCGGCCGGCGAGGACCGCGTCGACCTCACGACCGCGTTCGCGAAGTTAGAGGGGGAGGGCATCGAGCGGCTGATGGTCGAGGGCGGCGGCGAACTCATCTTCAGCCTGTTCGAGGCGGGGCTGGTCGATGAGTTGCGGGTGTACATCGGCGCGAAAATACTGGGCGGGCGGGACGCCCCGACGCTGGCCGACGGCGACGGCTTTGTCGAGTCGTTCCCCGAACTCGACCTGGAGTCGGTCGAACAGGTCGACGACGGCGTCCTGCTGACCTGGACTGTCGAGAAGAGCGACCGTTAGTGGTCGTGGCCGGTCAGTTCGGCGAACGAGGCACCGAAGCGCTCTTCGAAGAGGTCGAGAGTGAGCTGTTCTAAGTCCTGCATCCCCTGGTCGGCGTCGCCCTGGCCGTGGTGGACCGCGCCGTGGATACGCTGTGCGAGCCCGAACATGGCGATGTCGCCGACGACGGCCGGGTCCGTCTCGTCGTTCTCGCGCAGGAGGTCGAGCAGTTCGTTCGGGACGGTCAGTTCGTCGGTGTCGTCCTCGCCTTCGATGGTGAGTGTGACAGTGTCGTTTGCCATGCCCCCTCATTTGCCGACCGGACAGAAGGGTCTGTCGGGGTTGTGAGCAGTGGCTACAAGCGTGACGTATCGACGGGTTCGCCCAGCAGGCTGACGGAGACGACGCGCGACCGGGGGTGTCGAGCGCCACGCCCGGGAGACGGTGCTCACTGGCGTCCGCAAAGAGGCGCTGTTCGCCCTCCGTGCCGTCGTCGCTAGGGGTCGAGTAGCTTCGCTTCGGCTTTTCTGAGGTGTTCCAGCAGGGTGGTCTTCGAGACGCCGAGGTCGGCCGCCAGTTCGCGCGTGTCACACTTTCGGGGCCACTCGTAGTAGCCCGCGTCGCGTGCGTGCTCGAACACGTCTCGCTGTTTTGCGGTCAGCGTGTCGAGTCGCTGGTCCCGCGCGGTCGTGGCGGCGGCCTCGCTCGTGGTGATGGCGTCGACGGTGACCTCCGCGCCGGCCTGCTCGCGGACCCGGTCTAAGGCGTCGTCTATCTGTGCGCGGTCGTCCACGAAACAGACCTGCCACTCCTCGCGGCCGTTCTCGATGCGGACCGGGGCGTTGTGGACGAACCCGTGTTCCAGCAGCGTCGGACACACCATGTCGTCGGGGTCGTACTCCAGGAAGAACTCCCGGACGACGTTCCCGGGGGCGTTGCGCTCGCGGCCGAACCGTTCCCGGAGTTCGGAGAGTTCTCCGGCGTGTTCGGAGTCCCGAATCGCTCCCAGCAGGTCGTCTATCGCCCGCTCGTCGTCGGCGAACGCGGTGAACAGCCCCTTTACATTGCCACTGTGGTTCCCGTCAGTCTTCGGTGAGGTGTAGATAGCGTGTGCCAGCACACCACCGGGGGTCTCTCCGGTCGCCTCGATGGCCCAGCAGTTCGGATGCCAGAGGTCGAGTGTGAGCCACGTCGTCGTGGTCCGGTCAATTGCGGCCATAGGCACAATACACGTTGTATGTAATACCCATGTGTCGAATTACCAAATGTCTACCGCCCATGGTCGGACGGGGATTTTGGGCCGGTGCGTTCGTATGACAACCAATGGCACAGACGTACCAGCATTACATCGACGGCGAGTGGGTCACCGGCCACGGCACCGAGACGTTCGAGAGCGAGAACCCGGCGACGGGCGAATCACTGGGCGAGTTCCAGCAGGGCACACCGGCGGACGTCAACGACGCCGTCGGAGTCGCGGACGAAGCCTACGAGGAGTGGCGAAAACGCTCCCGTATCGACCGCGCGGAGTATCTCTGGGATGTCTATCACGAACTCCGAGACCGCACCGAGGAGCTCGGCGAAATCGTCACGAAGGAGTGTGGCAAAGAGATAAGCGAGGGGCGGGCCGACGTGGTCGAGGCCGCCCATATGGTCGAGTGGGCCGCCGGCGACGCCCGCCACCCAAGCGGTGAGACCGTCCCCTCCGAAATCGCCGCCAAGGACGCCTATATGCGTCGCAAGCCACGGGGTGTCACCGGCTGTATCACGCCCTGGAACTTCCCCATCGCCATCCCCTACTGGCACATGGCGGTCGCGCTCGTGGAGGGCAACACCGTCGTCTGGAAGCCCGCCGAACAAACGCCCTGGTGTGCCCAGATAGTCGCGGAGATGTTCGACGACGCGGGCGTTCCGCCGGGCGTGTTCAACATGGTCCAGGGCTTCGGTGACACGGGGGCCGCCATCGTCGACGACGACCGCGTTCCCACCGTGCTATTTACCGGGTCGGCCGAGGTCGGCCACCGGATTGCCGACGCGGTCGGCGCGGAGTCGGGCAAACGGGCTGCCTGCGAGATGGGCGGGAAAAACGCCGTCGTCATCACCGAGGAGGCCGACCTCGACATCGCCGTCCACTCGGCCGTGATGTCCTCGTTCAAGACTACCGGCCAGCGCTGTGTCTCCTCTGAGCGACTCATCGTCCACACGGACGTCTACGACGAGTTCAAAGAACGGTTCGTCGATGCGGCCAGCAAGGTCGCTGTGGGTGACCCCTTACAGGAGGACACGTTCATGGGGCCGCTCATCGAGGCCGAGCACAAGGCGAAGGTGACCGAGTACCGCGACCTCGCCCGCGAGGAGGGCGTCGACGTGCTGGTCGACCGTACGGAACTCGACGCCGACGAGATTCCCGACGGGCACGAGGACGGTCACTGGGTCGGGCCGTTCGTCTACGAGGCCGACCCCGACGCCGACCTGCGCTGTACGCAGGAGGAAGTGTTTGGCCCCCACGTCGCCCTGCTCGAGTACGACGGCGACATCGAGCGGGCCGTCGAAATCCAGAACGACACCGACTACGGGCTCGCGGGGGCCATCGTCTCCGAGGACTACCGCCAGATAAACTACTACCGCGACCACGCCGAACTCGGGCTGGCCTACGGCAACCTTCCCTGTATCGGCGCCGAGGTCCAACTCCCCTTCGGCGGCGTCAAGAAGTCGGGCAACGGCTACCCCTCTGCCCGCGAGATAATCGAGGCCGTCACCGACCGGACCGCCTGGACGCTGAACAACTCCAAGGAGATTCAGATGGCCCAGGGGCTGTCGGCGGACATCATCACTGATGGTTAGCAAGCGGAAGCCCCGTCCTTTAGGGCGGGGTCTAAGCGATAGGCACGGCCGGCCAACCGCAAGGCTTAGACCGCCTGGCGTCGTATATGGCGGTACGCCAAGCGCGAAAATCAAACCGGGAGAGCCGGGGCCACTCCCCGCCGATATGGACACGCGGCGGTCATATCCTGTGGAGGTCAAAACCACGGGACTGAACCGCCCACCGTCCTCACAGAACCCCTACCCGTCCCTGGAGTCGGTCGGCAACGACCACGTACACGAGGGGGTGACGGCACACCAAAACCTGCCCCGTTCGCGGTTGTCTACCCGACCGCGACCGGTCGGGTCCGGTCGATGGCACGGCCCGTGTCGCCCGCGTCAAAAGGACGGGGGCGAACACACCCGTTCGGACGGTCGCCCCTGTTGCGGTCGGGCGACCGGGCGAGTGTGGAGCCACAAGCGGGGGAGTCCGCAACGGACTGGCGTCGTCACGCGCTCACCGCCCCGACGTGGTGCTCACGAACCCGGTACTCCTACGCGGGAGGAAGTTACCGGCGGGGTTGCGTCGGGCGGCCCGACGCCCCACGCTGGAATCCTCGCGCTTCAGCGCGGGGAGGATGTCAACTCCGGCGAACGTCGACTCCGGGGTAGACCTCGGACGGTAAATTGCCACAACGGTCCGTATCAGGCGGCCGTTTGCAGGACGCTCCAAAGCGGGTCCACGTGGACTTTTCATTTGCGACCCCAGAAGTAGTGGTATGGACCACAATCCACTCGATGACATTGACCGGTGTATTCTACACCAACTCCAGCTCGATGCCCGACAGACCGATACGGAGATAGCCGAGAAGGTGGATGTGACCTCCACGACAGTTCGAAATCGGCTCGACAAGCTGGAAGACAGCGGTGTGATTCAGGGGTATCGTCCCGAAATCAATTACGAACAAGCGGGCTACCCCCTCCACGTCATGTTCGTTTGCACGGCCAACCCGGGTGAGTTAGAATCGTTGACCGAACAGACTCTCGGCATTCAGGGTGTGGTAACTGCCCGCGATATGCTCGGAGGCGAGCGGAATTTTCACGTCGAGGTCGTCGCTGGCACGGTCAGAGAGGTCGAGGTGATTCGCAACGAGCTGGTGGAGGTGGGCTTAAGAATCAACAGCTCCGAAGTCATTTCCGGGACACAGGTTCAGCCGTGGGACCACTTCTATCCGCAAACGGGTCCCGACGCGGGCCAGGACAATACCGATGCTGAGTTGTCCGCCGACGAAGAGTCACAGAGCTAACCCTTGATAAATCAAAGTCCGGCTGAGTACTTACGGCCTCAAAACGCGTACTGGCTTCAATATGTCTATCATTATTGGAAGAGGCTTGACTTTTACAAATATATTAATAGTATGTAAAGAAGAGTTTATATGTTAGCGCGTCTTTTTCAGTATGGCAGGAACAATAATGAACAATTCTCTCAGCACACGTGCGTTCGAGGCGCTCGCAAACCCGTATCACAGACAGTTGCTGCTCGCACTGTTCGCGGAGAATCCACAGGATGACGAGGACCTCAACCCGCTAAATATACTGAAGCAGGGTGAGACAGTCGATAACCTCGACGCCACGCACGTCGACTTAGAGCACGTTCATTTACCCAGACTCGTCGACATGGGCTTTATCGAGTGGGACCGTGAGTCAGCATCCGATGAATAACAGCCACCCGACAGTGGCCGGGAGTACTGGCCGCGTGGGTTCGCTAAAAACATCGGGAATCCAGGTACCGGCGTTCGATGTATAGTTCAATTCGACGGTGGAAGAGATGGCGACGATAGCCGAGTTCACCCTGCCTGCACAGGAGTTCTCCCTTGGAACCGTGTTCACTGAGCTGCCCGACGTAACGGTACAGTTAGAGCGTGTCATTCCGGACGCAAACAGTGTCGTCCCGTATTTTTGGGTGCGAGGAACAGAGAGTGAACATATTGTCGAGCAGTTCTCCGAACATCCGGGGGTGCGAGACATTCGGGAGGTCGATACTGTCGATGGTGAATATCTCATGCGGTGTAAGTGGGTGTCCGAGTACGATAGCGTGCTTGATGCCCTTATCGCGCCAGAAATCATCCTGCTGTCGGCGATTGGAACGGCTGAAGGGTGGACATTTGAACTCCGTGGTGAGAGCAGAGACTCCATCGCGGAGTTCAAAGACTACTGCCACGAGCACGAGGTCATGGTAACGCTGACGGAACTCCATGCACTTCGCCCCCTGGACGCCAAGCAGAATCTCACGGAAACGCAACGTGACGCGCTGAAACTCGCGTATGAACGCGGGTATTTCAACTCGCCGCGTGAGGCGACGCTACAGGAGGTCGCCGAGGAACTCGGGATTACCCAACAGGCACTGGGCTCTCGCCTGCGTCGTGGCAACCGACGACTCATCGAACAGGCCCTCATGAAAGACCACACCTGACCGTCTGGACCCGCTTGTCGTAGGTGGGCTATCGCCTGGCTTTGGGAAACGCTAGCGTGCCTACAGTTACTTAAATATGGTGTTGTAGATGAAAGAGCTAAAGTTACAGACGTAAGCGGTGTACAGACACTAGGAAAATGGCTGAATCCAATAAAAATCCCGGTCTCGATACTGCGGACTCCGAACGCTCGTCATCACCGTCGGCAGAGCCACACTCCTTCGACCAAACCGTTACCGAGTTCGAGGTGTTCGAGCACTACCCCGAAGAGGACACGTACAGCGCGGTCTACAGTGCTGACCGGAGTTCTCCAAGCACTGCTATCGTAAGCGCAGTCGCAGCGGTCTCCGATACGGACCCGCTCGATATGGACCCACTGCACACGACGGTAGACCCAGATGCGCTTGATTCACTGCTCACTCCTCACGGGCCCGCTGTCGGGGATGTAGATGTCACGTTCGAATATGGTGGATGTGAAGTCACCGCGACTAGCTACGGCAGTCTCAAAGTCACACCTCTGGAGACAAGCCCGTCTCCACCGACTGCAGACGACTAGTGACGATTAGTACAGATAAGATACTGAGCGGTTGTTTCAACGAAACTGCTTTGAATCGGGTCTCCCCCGAACCTCACGTCCATTCGTGTTGTTCCCATCCTTCGTAGTGCTTCAGACGACTCCGGACCTCAAACGGTTTCCACTCACACTCGTGGTAGAGCACATCAGCGAGCGCTCC
>PXRT01000013.1:0-92866 GCA_003020925.1 Halobacteriales archaeon QS_6_64_34
GCTCGACTACTGCGACTCGCTGCGCGCTTCACTCACTCCGTTCGTTGCAGTGCTTGCTTCGCCTCGTACGTCGAGCGGTCGGCCCCTTTCAGTCCCGCCCATACCGGTCGGGTAATCAGTACGGGTGGGACTGAAAGGGGCGTTGTCAGCGCTGTGCGCCGACTGCTCGGGAAAGCTCGCTCTCCCGGTGGCTGGCTTCGGGAAGGCGGGCGACGTAAGCACCGCAGGCCGAAGGCCGAGGAGCGCAGCGAGCCCCCCGACCGAAGCCAGCCGGAGCTTTCTGGCTCTCTTCCGCGTTTTCTACTAAACTAAACACTACTGTCTCGTTCGCTCCCGTCGCTTCAGCGTCCGCATCGTCCCACTGTCGCCGGCGAACTGTTCGAACTGCTCACAGCCCGCGAGACTCCCAAGAACGACGGCGCCGGTCCCGGCTCGGAGCACCGTCCGTCGGGAAAATTCTGATTCATAAGGGCATGAACTGCCATGTGTGTAAACTACCCTACCCTACTTCGCTCGGGGGCAATGGCCCCGCTCGCTCGTTGAGGGGCGGGCTTTCGCGTGGACTCCCGTTCTACGCCTCAGATGAGGCGGGAAGGTCGTACTCTCCACTCACGTTCAGCGTCCCGCGATTCAAGCGCACGTCTACGGGTGCGCCTCCGTCGTCTGCGTTTTGCCGACGCCGGAGATACTGCAGTCCTCGCCGTGGCGGTTGTCGTCGTGGGTAAACCCACAGGTCGAACACCGCTTCGAGGTGTTGCGTGGGTCCACTTGCACGGCCTCGACGCCCTGCTCTTTTGCTTTGTAGGCGACGTACTCGTAGAGGCGACGGAACGCCCAGAGATGGTGCCACGACGCTTCTGGCACGTTCTCACGAATGTCGGTCAGGTCCTCGAACACGATATGCGAACAGTCGTGAGTGAGGGCTTCGGCTACAATCTCGTTGGCGACACGATGCAGGAATATCTCGAAGCGTCCGTCCTCTTTACGCTCGACACCTGCTGTCGCGTCGTGGGCGGCCCGGGTTCCACACTGCTGAAGGTCGCCACGCCGTTGTTCGTACTCTCGCTTCCAATGATTGAACTCGTCTGCCGACCAGAACCGTCCGGTCGAAGCGACCGCGAGTTGGTTCACACCGAGGTCCACACCGAGGACTGTCCTGTGCCCGGTCGTGGTGTCGGTATCGTCGTCCTCTTTGAGCATCGACGCATGGAGATACCAGTCACCGTCGCGTCGATGTAGAGTCGCCCGCCGAAACTCGTAGTCCTCGTTGGCGACGTACTTCGTCGGCGGTGTCTCGGGATTCTCAGGGAGAATATAACCGCACTCGATTCGTCCGTCCGGTGTTGACAGCGAAACGTGGTCACGGTGGAACGTGGCGCTTCGCTTGTCGTAGACAGCGGTATCTGCCGTGAATTTCGGACGGGACGTATCTTGGCCGTTCTTGAGGCGTTCGACACCGCTTTTGATGGATTCGACGGCTTGGCGAATCCCTTTCTGGACGAGGTTTGCGGTCAACTCCGTGTCCTCGCGTAGCTGGTCGTACAGCGCATTTTCGGCCTTAGCTTTCGATGTGACGTGGTAGCCGTCGTCACCGTGCCAGCACCACTCGCTCGCGGTGTTGGAACAGTATTTGAATTGCTCGATAGTCTCCCGAAGGTGTGCATCCGCTCCTTCGGGCGTGTCGAGCTTGATAACGGCGGTACGACGGTACCCCACGACATTTCACATGTCTTGGTGTAGCTACTTAATAGTTGGGAGTTAGCAGGCAACAGTCTGGCGGCTGGTTGATACCGGGTCGGCTTCCTCCCCACCCTACTTGCTCACCGCTGACGCGGTTCGCTCCTTGAGGGTGGGGCCTCCGCCTCGAATTAGGTGAATAAAACTGACGGCAGACGCGACGCTCCGGCCAGCCCCATATGTCGGCCAGTTGTGCGGTCCCTCATTCCGACACAGCCCAGCACGGACCGGTGGCTTTTACGAGCGGGCGGCCGACCCCGAACGTATGAGCGACGAGTTCAGAACCGAACGCGATAGTCTCGGAGAGATGCAGGTGCCGGCCGACGCTTACTGGGGGGCCCAGACACAGCGGGCCATCGAGAACTTCCCCATCAGCGACGTGACCTTCGGGCGCCGGTTCGTCCGCGCGCTCGGTATCGTCAAAAAGGCCGCCGCACAGGCAAATCAGGACCTCGGGCTCGTCGAGGCGGAAAAAGTCGACTGCATCGTCGAGGCCGCCGCCGAGGTCATCGCTGGCGACCACGACGACCAGTTCCCGGTCGACGTCTTCCAGACCGGATCGGGAACCTCGTCGAACATGAACGCAAACGAGGTCATCTCGAACCGGGCCACCGAGATGTACGGCGGCGATATCGGGTCTCGTGAGATTCACCCCAACGACCACGTCAACTTCGGCCAGTCCTCCAACGACGTCATCCCGACAGCGATGCACGTCGCATCACTGGAGGCCGTCAACAAGGACGTCCTCCCGGCGCTGAAGACACTGCGTGACGCGCTGGCCGAGAAGGAAGACGAGTTCGACACCGTCGTCAAGACCGGTCGGACCCACCTCCAGGACGCCACGCCTATCACACTGGGCCAGGAGTTCTCGGGCTACCGCACGCAGGTCGAGAAAGGCATCTCGCGGGTCCAGGACACGCAGGGCCGCCTCGCCGAACTGGCCCTCGGGGGGACTGCCGTCGGGACGGGACTGAACACCCATCCCGACTTCCCCGCGAAAGCAGCCGCGTACATCAGCGAGGAGACGGGTATCGGCTTCCGCGAGGCCGACAACCACTTCGAGGCCCAGGCGGCCCACGACGCGATGAGCGAGGCCCACGGCGCGCTGCGAACGGTGGCGGGGTCGCTGAACAAGATTGCAAACGACCTCCGGCTACTCGCGTCGGGCCCGCGCAACGGCCTCGGCGAAATCGACCAGCCCGAAAACCAGCCCGGCTCCTCCATCATGCCAGGGAAAATCAACCCCGTTGTCGCCGAGTCGGTGAATCAGCTGCACAAGCAGGTCGTCGGCAACGACGCCGCCGTCGCCGCCGGGGCGAGCGAGGGGCAAATCGACCTGAACCTCTACAAGCCCGTCCTGGCCTCGAACTTCCTGCAGTCCGCCCGCCTCATCGCCAACGGCAGCGAGGTCTTCGCCGAGAAGTTCGTCGCCAAACTCGAGGCCGACGCCGAGCACTGCGCCGAGCGCGTCGAGCAGTCGATGGCGCTGGCGACGGCGCTCAACCCCGCCATCGGCTACGACAAGGCCAGTAAGGTCGCAAAGAAAGCACTGGCGGAGGACGAGACTATTCGGGAGGTGGTGCTCGAAGAGGGGTACCTCGACGAGGACGAAGTCGACGCGGTGTTGGACCCCGAGAAGATGACCCATCGGGGGATTCTGGGCGATGAGTAGCGAGACATCGCCCAGTGGGCGAAGACTGAACTCTAATCGCCGACTCACACGCAGTGGCTGCTGACTGGTAACGAACCGGCGAGGAGGCAGCTAGTGATAAATAACAGGCACTTTTTATCGGGGCGCCGTCGGGCACTTACATGTCCCACAGTGACGGCGATGTCAGCGAATCCGAGTCGGACGTACACCACCGGGATATATTTCAGGACGAGACTGCAGAGCCGACGACGGAACTGGTGACCATCGTCGCCGAGCTCAAAGGCGTCGAACAGACCGACCTCAAACCGCTGCACAACTGGGCAGACCACCTCACCGAACACCTCTACTCGTCGCCGCCACCAGCCGAATCACAGGCGGTCGTCGAGTTCAGCTACGAGGGGTATCGCATCACGCTGTATCAGGACGGCCAGGCCGTCCTCATGGGTCGCTCCACGTCGGAGTAAGAACGCGACGGGCAGCGGGCGTGCCGGGCCGAAGGGTGCGTTTTTTGGCCCCCGGTCCCGCAGTCGTCGGTAATGACCGACGCCGACTTCGACTACGAGGCGCTGGGACTCGTAGCCGGCCTGGAGATTCACCAGCAGCTCGATACGGCCACGAAGCTGTTCTGTGCGTGTCCGACCGAGCTGCGCGAGCCCGAGGCCGCCGACCACAACTTCACGCGCTATCTCCACCCGACGAAAAGCGAGCTGGGCGAGATAGACGACGCCGCCTTAGAAGAGAGCATGGTCGACCGGGAGTTCGAGTATCTCGCCTACGACACCACCTGTCTGGTCGAGGAGGACGACGAACCGCCGGGCCGGGTCGACCGGGAGGCCATGGAGACGGCCATGGAAATCGGCCAGCTGATGGATATGAACGTCGTCGACCGGGTCAACGTGATGCGGAAAATCGTCGTTGATGGCTCCAACACCACGGGCTTTCAGCGCTCGATGCTGGTCGCCAACGACGGCGAGATAGCGACGAGTGAGGGGTCGGTCGGCATCGAGGATATGCTGCTGGAAGAGGAGTCCTGCCAGCGTATCGAGGAGACCGATTCGGGTGTCCGCTTCTCGCTCGACAGACTCGGGATTCCGCTGGTCGAAATCGGGACCAAACCCGACATCAGTTCGCCCGAGCAGGCCCGCGAAGCCGCCGAGCGCATCGGGATGTTGTTGCGTTCGACGGGCAAGGTCAAGCGCGGCCTCGGGACGATTCGCCAGGACGTCAACGTCTCCATCGCCGAGGGCGCCCGCATCGAGCTGAAAGGCGTCCAGAGCCTCGACGACATCGACGACCTGGTTCACAACGAGGTCCGCCGGCAGGTCGAACTCGTCGACATCGCCGGAAAACTGAGCGAACGCGACGCTGCGGTCGGGGAGCCACAGGACGTGACCGAGGTGTTCGAGGATAGCGAGGCACAGAGCGCCTCGGACGCTGCGAGCGGGCAGGGCCCGCGAGCAGACACCGACTCGGGCGTCATCGGCAACGCCCTGTCCGACGGCGGCGAGGTCCACGCCGTTCGGCTGGACGGGTTCGACGGCCTCGTCGGCCGGGAGATACAGCCCGACCGCAGGCTGGGGACGGAGTTTTCCGACCACGCCAAGCGCCACGGCGCCGGCGGCATCTTCCATACGGACGAACTGCCGGCCTACGGCGTCACCCAGGACGAGGTCGAAGCGCTTCGCGAGGCCGTCGACGCCGGCCCCGAGGACGCCGTAGCCCTCGTGGCGGACGACCCACAGACCGCCGAGCTGGCAATCGAGGCCGTCGTCGAGCGGGCCCACACGGCGATGGACGGCGTGCCCGAGGAGACTCGCGACGCCTTGCAGGACGGCACGTCCCGCTATCTCAGGCCGCTGCCCGGCGCGGCGCGGATGTACCCCGAGACAGACGTTCCACCCGTCGAACCGGACCCGAGCGAGGTGGAGACGCCCGAGCTGCTGACCGAGAAGGTCGCCCGGTACGAGTCCGACTACGGCCTCGATTCGGGGTTGGCCAAACAGGTGGCCTACGGCCAGCGGTGGCCGCTGTTCGAGGCGGTCGTCGCCGAAGGCGTCGACGCGACGCTGGCTGCGGGGGTCCTCGAATCGACGCTGACCGAACTCCGTCGGGACGACGTGGCCGTCGAGCACCTCACCGACGCCCACCTTCGGGAGACGCTCGAACTCGTCGACGGCGGCGACGTCCCCCGTGAGGGCCTCGAGGACCTCCTCGCGGCGCTGGCCGAGAACCCCGACCTCACCGCCGAGGAGGCCGTCGAGCAAGAGGGGCTCGGCGGCGTCAGCAACGACGAGGTGCGCGAAGCCGTCGTCGAGGTCGTCGAGCGCAACGCCGACCAGGTCGAGAGCGAGGGGATGGGCGCATTCTCGGGCCTGATGGGTGAGTGTATGGGTGCCCTGCGCGGGAAAGCCGACGGGGACACCGTCAGTAGCGTGTTGCGAGAGGAGATTCAAAAGCGGGTCTGAACTGACTCCCGACAGCCGATAGCTTTTCTATCCCACGCCCTGGTAGTAACCTCATGTTCAACGTCGGGTCGCTGCCGTCGGTAGACGGTGTCGACCCAGGGTCGACGCTGCTCGTCGTCGGTCCGCCAATGACCGGTAAGCGATCACTTACGATGGCGCTACTCGCGGACGGCGACGACTACGAGGGAATGGCGGTGGTCTCAACCGACGAGAGCGCCGCCGACATCCGCACGTCGCTGGCCGGCTACGCCGAACAGCCAGCCGGTGACCTCCCGCTCGGTGTCATCGACTGTGTTGGAGACTCCCACGGCACCGGCGGTCTCGGTCCGCTCGATAGCCGCGTGAACTCACCGGCTGACCTCACCGGTATCGGCATGCAGCTGACGACGCTCATGGAGCGGCTGTACAGCGAGGGCAGACCGCGAATTCGGGTCGGACTGCTCTCGCTGACGACGATGTCGATGTACGCCGAGCCGGAGCAGGTCGTACGGTTCCTCAACGTCATCACCGGCCGTATCAGCGAAGCGGACGGCCTTGGAATCATAGTGGCCCACTCAGATACGACAAACCGGGAACATCTCCAGCAGCTCCGCTCGTTCGTGGACGGCGTCGTCGAAGTCCGAGAAGGGAACGAGGGCACCGAACTGCGTGTCATCGGGCTCGGCGGAGAGAGTACTGAGTGGACGCCGTCCACCGTGGAGCCACGGACGACTCGCCAGACGGAGTCCGAGACGACAGCGGCGGCCACCGAGGTGCCGGTTCCGGACTCGCTCCGGTCCATATTCGACAGCGTCCGGTCGGGTGCACCGACGCTGACTGTCTGTAACTACGACGGCCCCGAAGAGGCGATGGCTATTGTCGAACGGTACTTCGACCGGCACGGCGTCGAGGTTCGTGAGGCCACGATGGATGTCTCGGAGCCACGCTCCGTTGCACTCTTACACCACGGCGACGACCTGCTCGCCAGCGAGACGGTGACCGCGCTGCTCGGGGCTATCGATATCAGGTCGTCGAAAAACGGGGAGTTCGCCGACAGGGAGACCAGCGACCTCCTGACGAAACTGGACCGGTCGGTGTTCGGGGCCGCGGCGGCCGACCGGTCGCTCCTCGTCGACGTGAGTCACAGCATCGAACTGCTCGCCAACCGGAACGGGAGCGGGCGGCTCCACGCCGGCTTCCAGTCCCTCTCGAATCTGGTCGAGGACGAACAGGCGGCGCGGATTTACGAGCGCCTCGCTGGAAGCGGCGTCGATGTCCACGTCTACGGCGCGCCGGACACCGAGACCGCGATTCCGGGCGTAACAGTCCACGAGGAGGACAACGACGAGATGGCCAAGTCCTGGTTCGTCGTCTACGATGGCGGCGGTGACCCGGACCAGCGAGCCGCGTTGCTCGCGCTCGAACGCGGCTCCAGCGGCGAGTTCGAGGGGTTCTGGACCTACGACAGCGACATCGGCGGCCGACTCGACGCCTATCTCACCGAGACCTACACCGGCGCGTCGGTAGCGGACGGGCAGAGCGCGGACTGATACTGCCGGCTGTAACAGACTGAAGGAATTTGCCACCCCGGGGTGACAAATATCTTTACGAACTTACAGCCGGCAGTATGAGCCGGTCAGTCGTCCGTCTCGTCAGTGCGACCGGCCCGCTCGATTCGCCCACGAGCGCGCCGGAACACGCCTCGCAGCGTCTTGGCCTCCCGGCCCGTGGGGTGGGCGCGGCCGACCAGTCGCCGGAAGAGGCGCTTGACCCGGTGGCGTTTCTCCTCGGGATGGTCGATGCTGTCGAGGAAAGTCGCGAACTCCTCGTGGAGCCCCTCGACGGCCCGCTCGTCGGCTCTGGCATGGAGGTCCTCGGGGTGCTGGTCGCGGTCGAGGGTCAGGTCCCGCAGTTCATAGAGGACGATTGTCGCGGCCTGGCCCAGATTCAGGACGGGATAGTCGGCGCTGGCCGGAATCGAGCAGATTTCGTCCAGCCGTTCGAGTTCGTCGTTGGTCAGGCCGACCCGCTCGCGGCCGAAGACGACGCAGGTGTCGGCCTCGACGCCGGATAAGGAGTCGGCCAGTTCGGCCGGCGTCTTCGCGGGGTAGCGGACGTGGCTGGCGTCGTTCTCGTTCGTCGTCGCGGTGCAGGCGACCGTGTGGTAGCTCTCGACGAGATAGTCGAAGCTCACCTCGCGGGCCTGGGGCAGGATGTCCTCGCGGGCCTGGCCGGCGAAGCCGTAGGCCTCGCCGTCGGGGTCGAGTTCCGGCGGGTCCACGAGCAGCAGTTCCGACAGGCCGAAGTTCTTCATCGACCGGGCAATGGTCCCGACGTTGCCGGGGGTCTCGGCGTCGACGATTGCGACCGAAATCATATGTCCAGGTCGTCGAGGTTGACGTCCATCGCGTCGAGGGCCTCCTCTTCGAGCCCCTCGATTTCCGCCTCGAAGCCGGGGATGGCCTCGTTGCGGTCGGGGGCGTCCGGCAGCGAGGTCGGCTCCTCGTCGACGTGTTCGAGGCCTTCGTACCCTTCAGGTGCCCGGTTGCCGTCGAGGAACCATTGATGGAAGGCATCCCGGAGTTCGAGGTCACCGGCCAAATCAGCCCCGCCCTCCTCGCGGAACCAGTAGAGGAAGTCCGGCTCGTGGGCCGAACACAGTATCACCTCGCCGCGTGGCTCCCCGTAGATTACCTCGGCGACGTTGCACTCCTCGATTCGGTCCTCGCCGTAGGCCAGCCAGCAGGCGTCACAGGGGTCGACGACGCGGTCGGCGAGCACGAGGATGCGCCGGCGGTCCTCCGGTTCCAGCGTCGCCAGCGGGCGCACCCGCCCGTCCTCGCCGAGTACGTCCTCGTCGAACCGCCAGCCGCGCAACCCGATGTTGACCTTGCCCATACGCTACGGTTGGGCGACTGCGAGATTAAAAGGGCGCGATGTCCGGACTCCCCCGGACGACCCCCATTCGTCAGATGGCGGCAGTATGTTATCCAGGTACACACCAGGTGTGAGTAAGAGAAAGCTTATACCGGAGGCGTCAATAGCTTGGTGTGAAAGCCGGAAGGGCACCCGGGTAGGGGTACACGGACGTGCCATTTCGGCTCAATCCGCTTTATCCGGAACCGACACGACAGCGACAGCTATGGAGTTTCAGACCTGGGAACCCGTCTACGAGGCGCTGCTCGCGGCGTTTGGCTACCCGCGTGCGGGTGACGAACGGGCACGGGACCGACTCGGGGAACTGGTGACCGACACGGCGACATATGACCCCGCCGACCTGGCACTCGACGGGCAGATAGTCGCCATCGCCGGCGCCGGCCCGTCATTGGAGCGCGAGGCCGACCGGGCGGCCGGTGCCGACGCGGTACTGGCAGCCTCGACCGCCGTCGACCGCCTCCACGACGAGGGCGTCACCGTCGATGCGATGGTCACCGACCTCGATAAGAACCCCGAGACGGGCCGGGAGCTGACCGAGTCCGGCACGCCGGTGGCCGTCCACGCCCACGGCGACAACGTCCCCGCCGTCGAGGCACAGCTCCCGGCGTACGACCTCGCCTTCGTGGTGCCGACGACACAGGCCGCGCCGACAGCGCGAGTCCACAACTTCGGCGGGTTCACCGACGGCGACCGGGCGGCCTTTCTCGCCGACCACTTCGGCGCCGCCGAGTTGCGGTTCATCGGCTGGGACTTCGACGACCCGGCAGTGGCCCCCGAGAAGCGGGAGAAGCTCCGCTGGGCCGAGCGGCTGCTGTACTGGCTGGAACGCCGGCGCGGCGAGCGGTTCGACGTTCTGGACGGCCGGCGCGAGGCGATTCGCCCGGTCCCCGGAACGGAGTAGCGGTCGGTCAGGTCGGCTCCACAGTCGAAGTCCCCCAGGCGACTTTTCATACCTTCGTAGGTGAGTAAAGCCGTTACAACGGGTTCCAACCGAAGCGCCGTTGTCGACTACTCCAGTCCCGACCCGTCGGCCCGGGCGAGTGCGTCCTGTGAGACCTCCAGCACGCTCGTCGGTGACAGCGTCGTCTCGGTCCAGGCGGGGAGCCGGTCGTCCGGGCCCGGCGGTCGGAGGCTCTCGGCGTAGGAGTCCACCTGTGCGCGCTCGGCCTCGGCGTCGTAGGTGAGCGCGTTGACGGCGGCGTCGGCGCCGTACTGACGGACGAGCGTGTCGGCCGCGTCCCGGTAGGCGTCGGACAAGCGCTCGTAGTCGGGCGCCACCCCGTGGTCTTCCAGCACGCGAAAGAGCGCCTCGCCGACCTCCCCCGCCATCGCCGAGAGCCCGCCGTGGCCGCCGACGGGGCGGTGGTCGTGGCGATGTACCCCGAGGTCGACCTGTGCGGTCGCGGTCTCGCCGACCACGTCGTAGGCCTCCCCGAGCATCCCGATTTCCAGCCCCCAGGCCCGCTGAGCCCGAATCGAGCGGGCCGCCTCGGCGGTGACGGCGAACTCGCCGGCCAGCGGGTAGCGAAACGCCGAGAGATACGCCAACAGCGGGTGGTCGTGAGCACGCGACAGGGCCCACAGGAGCGGCGCGACGAACAGGCGGGCGAGCCGACCGTAGAGCTGGCCGTCCTCGACGCGGGCGTAGTAGCCCTTGACGAACTCGTACTCCATCTCCAGCCCCGCGAGCAGGCGCGGGACGTGCTTCGGTGAATACGTCGAAGCGTCGGCGTCGTGGACGGCGACGTAGTCGGCCCGGCTCGCGGCCAGTCCGAGCCCGAGCCAGACATCCCGGCCTTTCCCCATCGCACCGTCGAGTCCGTTGTCGGCAAGCAGCGCCGGGACGGTCGGCGCGTTACACCACAGCGTCGTCACGTCGAGGTCGAAATCGGCCGCCCAGCGGTCGAAGGCGGCGGCGATGTCGGGCTCGCATCGCAGCGACACGACCACCTCGCCCGGACCGACGGTCTCGAGGGCCTCGAAGACGTGTGTCGGTGTCACCGCCGCCTCGCTCTCGCCGGCGATTGGGACGACGACCGAACTCTCGCCCTCGGGCAACGCCGGCACCGCGTCGGTCAAGTCGTGCAGCGTCGTGATGCGGTCCTGTAGGTAGTCCATGCGTTAGCTCGTGTGGATGGCCTCGACGAGTGGTGTGAAGGCGGGTTTGCCGGCGAGTTGCCCGGCCAGGTTTCGGAGCGCGTCCGGGCGGCCGCCGACGAGGACGCCACTCTCGCCCGCCGAGACGGCCAGCCCGCTCGACTCGGCGACCTCGGCCAGTTCCGAGACGGTCTCGGGAGCCAGCCCCGACACCTCGAAGACGCGGCTGACGTAGCCCTCGCTGCCGTCAGTCGGCGCCCCGAGCGTCTCGAGGTGGCGCGCGACCTCGGTGGCCCGCCGGGCGTCGAGTTCGGTCACCGAGACATCGTCGGCGGCGACGAACGCTCGCTCGGTGAACGCCGCTCCGATTTTGGCGGCGTCGACGGTCTCTTCGACGTCGTGGGTACGGACGACATGCGCGCCTCGTTCGACGGCCATCGCCGTCGCCGCGAGGCTCACCGGGAGGGCGTCCTCGGTCGGGCGGTCGGCGATTGTTCGCAGGAAGTTCTTCCGGTTGATGGAGACGAGGATGGGTCGCCCGAAGCCACGGAACTCGCGCAGTCGCTCGAAGGTGGCGTGGTCGTCGGCGATGGTCTTGGCCTCGCTCCAGCCGCCAAAGGCCGGGTCGACGATTGTCTTCTCGGTGAGCCCGTTCTGTTCGAGCGCCTCGTAGACCTGGTCGACGTAGTCGGCCGAGTCGGCCCACTCCGGCGACCGGCGGGCGGCCCAGTCTGTCTCCTCGACGGCGCCGGGCCGTTCGAGGTCCGGCGGGCTCGCCATCTTGGCGACGGCCATGTCGTACTCACGGCAGACCTCTGGCATCGCGGGGTCGGCAAAGCCACAGATGTCGTTGACCATGTCGAACCCGCCCTCGATGGCCGCCTCGGCCACCTCGGCGTAGCGCGTCTCGATGGAGAAGACGGCGTCCCCGCCGACCGACTCGACAGTCTCGATGGCGGTGTCGAGTCGGTCCAGTTCCGCCTCGGCCGAGAGCACGTCCAGGCGCTTGTTGGCCGACTCCAGGCCCACGTCGACGATGTCGGCCCCCTCGCCGATGAGTTCCTCGTCGACGTACTCGGCGGCTTCGGCCGGGTCATCGTACACCGAGGGCGAGTACGGCGACTCCTTGCTGACGTTCAGGACCCCCATGATTCGTGGCGGGTGGTCGTCACCAATCGACAGCCCTGCCGCGTCGACCGTTTGCATGGCCGGGACCAAGGACTGGGGACGGTAAGCGTTGGCGTTTCCGGCACTGCCGGCAGCTGTGCCCCTAGGGCCGGGCGTCCGGCAGGTCAAGCCGGCGCTTTGGCCGGGTCGAGCGGGTCGTCGTTTTCGTACTCGATGACGTCGAACTCGTCGTACTCGTGGCGGTCGGCCACCGACCAGTTCGTCCCGAGATAGGGGAAGACTCTGCTCGCGACCTGCCGCTCTGGCAGTTCGGAGACGTACGCACGGTCGGCGTAGGGGAGAAACATCGCGTAGATTGACTGGCCGCCGATAACGTAGCCCACCTCCCCCTCGGCCGCGACGGCGTCGACCGCCGCCGGCACGGTGGAGACGAAGGTGGCGCCGTCCTCGTCGTACTCTCCGGGACTGCCCGTGACGACGACCGGATGGGTCCCTCGAATCCGGCTCATCCCCTCGTGGGTCTTGCGGCCGACGACGAC
The DNA here is from genome assembly GCA_003020925.1 of Halobacteriales archaeon QS_6_64_34. Taxonomy (GTDB): domain Archaea; phylum Halobacteriota; class Halobacteria; order Halobacteriales; family Haloarculaceae; genus Haloarcula. The sequence goes on from PXRT01000013.1 coordinate 12,534, forward strand.
GGGGTTGTCCGCCACCCGGTCCTTGTACTGGCGTTCGTCCGCGTCGTAGTGCCACGGGATGGTCTCGCCGTCACCGATAGCGCCCGTTCGGGCCACGCCCGCGATGAGTCTGAGTTCGACCATGGCAGGTGTTGGGGACCGGTCCGTAAGCGAGTGTCGCTGTAAGCTAACCCACGGCTAAAGCCGTGGGCTTTCAGCGTGGACTCCCGCTCTGGCCTCATCTGAGGCAGGAGGTTCATACTCTCCGTTCGTGTTCAACGTCCCGCTGTTTAAGCGCACGCCTACAGGTGCGCCTCCACCGGAGCCAGTTTGATTCCGGCGGAGATACCGCAGTCCAATGTTCTTCGCCGCGTTGTAATCCGCGTGATTCTCGTAGCCGCATTTCAGACACTCAAACTCCTCGCCCTCGCGGTTGTCCGGGTGTGTGAACCCACACGTTGAACAGCGCCGTGACGTGTTCTCCGGGTCTACCTGCTCCACATTGATGCCGTACTCTGCGGCCTTGTATTCGACGTACTCGTAGAGGCGGTCAAAGGCCCATTTGTGGCCCCACGACGCGCCGGTTCGCTCACGAATGTCGGTCAAATCCTCGAACGCTATCACCGAACATCCGTGATTGTGGGCTTCAACCACCAGTTCGTTGCTAATCCGGTGAAGCGTTATCTTGAACCGGCCTTCCTCTTTGCGACCGACCGCCTGCATATTCTCGTGTGCCCACCGCGTGCCGTGTTCCTGCAAGTTGCCACGCCGGTTCTCGTACTCCCGTCGCCAGTGGTCGAACTCATCACCCGTCCAAAAAGTGCCCGTTGAGGCGACTGCAAGATCGTTCACGCCGAGGTCAACCCCGAGAACCGTCCCGTTCTCGGTGGTCGCCTGTTCCGGCGTTTCTGCCTCCACATCCCGTTTGCAGTGGATGTGAAGCATCCAGTTACCGTCCGAGTGATGTAGTTCTGCCCCTGTCGTTTCGTACTCGCCGGAAAAGAAGTATTCCGCGTGGGGTGTGTCACGTTCCTCATCAGGCAACACGTAGTCGGCTTCGATTCGGCCATCAACCGTGGCAAGACTCACGTAGTCACCGTGGAAGGTGGCGGTACGGTGGTCGTAGACGAGGTGTGGACTGGTGAAGTGGGGCATCGACGCTTGCTTGCCTTGCTTCCACTTCTCGACAACGCTTTTGCAGGCTTCAGCGGCCTTGTTACGAGCGGCTTGGACGTGGTTGCTGTGTAACCGTGTTTCGTCGCGCACGTCCTCGTAGGTGTCGTCGTGGAGTGTCGTTTTGCTGGTTGTGACGTATTCGCCTTTGAAGGCGTGGCGTGTCACGTAGTTGGCGGCCCACAAAAACTCGTCTACGGTGTCGCGGAGAAGTGCGTCGTCGTCACTGTCCACATCAAGTTTGACGGGGACAGTGCGGCGCTTCTCCATATATCATATGTGTACTTGGTGATTCAAAAACGTTGGGGAGTTGGCCGTGCTGTCGTCGGTGGGTTATTGCAGGGAATGTACGCGCTTTCTTCCACCCGTGAACGGGTGGGTTTCCGCGCTGTTACCGCTATGACAGACGCCGACGGGGCGGTGCGCGAACGAGACCACAGGACAGCTGTGTAGTCGGGAGAATCGCTGTAGATGTTATCAGCGATGATTTTCGGTCCCGGTCCTTTTACTCACCCGTTGTTCTATTAGAGATGTCTTGTTTATTACGAACCTGTATCTTCTGGGGTACCTCCTCGTCTTCGGCACCGCGGCGGCCGCCTGTTTCGGGAGCCTTCCCCGCGCTCGGGCCATCGACCACGAGGGGACCCGACAGGGGCTCATCGGCCTCTTGCTGACGAGTGGCTGTTGGTCACTCGCCCATCTGGGATTTCTCCTCGCACCGACAGTGGAGCTCAAACTCGTGTTCTACCACGTCGGACTGTTCGTCGGACTCAGCACCGTGGGGCCGTGGCTGTACTTCTGTTCGGCCTACACCGGCCGCAACCTCCACAAATCCGCCCCGATTCGCCGGGCCGCAATCGGTGTGTTCGTCGTCATCTCGCTCGTGAAGCTCACGAACCCGCTCCACCACCGGTACTTCAGTTCGGAGGTGTTGTTTACCCCGTTTCCCCACCTCTCTATCGTCTCACAGGAGCTACACTGGCTCGCCATGGGGTTTGCCTACGCGCTCTCTATCGTCGGCTATTTCATGCTGTTCGAGCTGTTCCGTCAGGTGGGCCACGACACCACGCCGCTGCTGGGGCTGGTCGGTCTCACCGGGCTGCCAATCGTCCTCGACGGGCTCGCGTTCGTGAGTCCGGCGGTGCTCAACATCACGTACGAACCCCTCGGCGTGGCCGCCTTCGCCGTCGGCGTGTTGTTCGTCTTCGTCGACAACTTCCAGACCGTCCAGTTGACCGGCGAGGAGGACGACCCGGTCATCGTGCTCGACGAAGGCGGACTGATTCGAGAGTTCAATGTACAGGCCACGGAGCTGTTTCCGGAACTGGAGGCGGGCGAGACAATCGAATCGACGGTGCCCGGACTCGGCGAGTCCCTCGACGACCCCGAGAACGACGCCGTCTTCGAGTTCGAGAGCGCAGGTGGGTTCCGATACTACCGGCTCAGCATCAGGCCACTCACGACCGACCGGAGCCGTCGCAAACGCTCGATTACGCTCACCGACGTGACCGAGCGCGAGGAGCACCGCCGGGAGCTAAAGCGACAGAACGACACGCTGGAGCAGTTCGCGAGCATGGTCTCACACGACCTTCGGAACCCGCTGAACGTCGCACAGGGACGCGTCGCCTTCCTCCGTGAGGCCGAGGACGACGAGCACCTCACTGCGACGGCCCGCGCCCTCGACCGGATGCAGGTACTCATCGAGGACGTGCTCGCGCTGGCCCGGCAGGGCCAACCGATAGCCGAACGCGAGGACGTCAGGCTCTCCGTCGTCGCACGGGACGCCTGGGACGTAATCGAGGCCGACGGGTCGACACTCACCGTCGAGCGCGACGGGACCTTCCTGGCCGACGTCACGCGGCTCCAGCAGCTGTTCGAGAATCTCTTCCGGAACGCCAACGAACACGGCGGCGACGACGTCGAAATCCGTGTCGGCGTTCTGGACGGCGGCGACGGGTTCTTCGTCGCCGACAACGGGGTCGGTATCCCGGTCGAAGACCGCGAGGCCGTCCTCGAATCGGGCTTTTCGACGTTGAGCGACGGGACTGGGCTGGGGCTGGCAATCGTGACCGAAATCGTCGCGGCACACGACTGGGGCATCCGTGTGACCAGCAGCGACTCGGGCGGCGCGCGCTTCGAAATCGTCGATATCGACGTTACGGAGTGAGTTGCAGGGCCACAAACCCCCGCCCCATACTTATGACGGTAGCGTGCGTACTGTTACCATGGTAGGGATTACGTACGAGGATTTTCTCGACCTGGACCACGAGCCCGACGAGACCGAACTCGTCTGTGAGTTCTACGTCGAACCGGCCGCCGACCAGAGCGCCGAATCGGCGGCCAGCCGGGTTGCAAGCGAGTCCTCCAACGGCACGTGGGCCAAACTCCAGGTCGAGGGGTCGGTGACTGACCTCTCGGCGACGGCTTGCGGTATCGAGGCGACGGCGGTAACTGGCCGAGAGAACCACGAGGGCTACCGCGTCACCGTCGCCTACCCCGATGCCCTCTTCGAGCCGGGGAGTATGCCCCAGGTGCTGTCCTGTATCGCCGGCAACATCCTCGGGATGAAAGCGGTCGACCGGATTCGCCTGCAGGACTGCGAGTGGCCCGAACCGCTCGCCACGTCGTTTCCGGGGCCGCAGTTCGGCACGAGCGTCCGAACGGCGATTTTCGACGCCGGCGACCGCCCCATCACGGCGACGGTCCCCAAACCCAAGGTCGGGCTCTCGACGGCCCAGCACGCCCAAATCGGGTACGAGGCCTGGACCGGCGGGCTCGACCTGCTGAAAGACGACGAGAACCTCACCGACCAGTCGTTCAACCCCTTCGAGGAGCGCCTGACCGAATCACTGGCGATGCGTGACAAAGCCGAAGACGAGACCGGCGAGACCAAATCGTACCTGCTGAACGTCACCGGGACCGGCCACGAGATGCTTGAGCGAGTCGATATGGCCGCCGAACACGGCTGTGAGTACGTGATGGTCGACGTGGTGACGACGGGCTGGGCCGCCGTCCAGCAGGTCCGGGAACGCTGTAAGAGCCACGGGCTGGCCATCCACGCCCACCGCGCGATGCACGCCGCCTTCGACCGCCTGCCAGACCACGGCGTCTCGATGCGGGTCATCGCCCAGATAGCCCGGCTCTGTGGCGTCGACCAGATTCATACGGGGACCGCCGACCTGGGGAAACTCGCAAACGAGGACACCGTCGGCATCAACGAGTGGCTCTACTCGGACCTGTACGGGCGTCGTGACGTCCTGCCGATGGCCTCGGGCGGCCTGCACCCCGGGCTGGTTCCCGAACTCGTCGACCGCTGTGGGACCACCATCGGCGTCCAGGCCGGCGGCGGCGTCCACGGACACCCCGACGGGACCCATGCCGGCGCGAAGGCGCTGCGGGCGGCCGTCGACGCCGTGGCCGCCGGTCGCGATATCGAGGACGCAGCCGAGGAGACACCGGCGCTGGCGACGGCACTCGAAAAGTGGGGGACCGAGACGCCGCGATAGGACGCGGCGGTCGACCGTCGCGACTCGCGGACCGACACTGACAGTTTTATTTAGCCAACCCTCTTAGCGGCTGCCAGTGTCGACGCCGGAAGACGATATCCGTGCTGTCCTCGATGAGTCGGGCCCGGACTACGACGGCTTCGCGTTCGAAACTCCGGGTGGCGGTCACCAGAGCGACGTCTATATGGTGACACTCGACCACGGCGGTGAGAAGTACGAGGTCGTGGTGAAGTTCAAACCGGGCGGTGACATCCCCTTCGACATCGAGCCAAAGCTCCACGAGTACGTCGCCAACCGGACCGACGTGCCCGTCCCGCGCATCCTCGTGTTCAAACAGCAGCCGACAGTGGACATCCGGCCCTATTTCGTCACCGAGCGCGTCCACGGCGAGAACCTCTCACAGGAGTTCGCGACGCTCTCGCCCGAGGACCGTCGCCGGGTGATGCAACAGGCCGGCCACATCCTCGGGGACCTCCACTCCGAAATCGGGTTCGAGGCCTTCGGCCGCCTGGACCTCCACAACGGCCGGCTCATCGTCCGAGACTGGATGGGCAGCTGGCGGGAGTACTTCGAGCAACTCACCCGGTCGCACCTCTCGCGGCTGGACGATACCCCCTTCGCGGACGTAGAGAGCCGCGCCCTGGCGAAGATTGAGCCCGCCCTCGAGTTCGTCCCCGAAGACGGCGTCCCCCGGTTGGTCCACGACGACTTCCGACCCGCGAACCTCCTCTTCGAGGCGGGCGCCGAGAAGCCGATTACGGCGGTGCTCGACTGGCAGGACGTACTCGCGGCCCTGCCCGAGTACAACCTCGCCCAGACGGAGTTCCTCTTCATCGATTCGTCCTTCAGCGACCCCGACGTCCGCGATGAGCTGCGCTCGGAGTTCCACGAGGGGTACACCGAACACCGGTCGATGGACTTCGAGGACGGTTACGCCGACCGCCGGCCGCTGTATCAGCTCTCGACGCTGCTGTGGCGAATGGCCGGCTTCGAGGCCGTCTTCGCCGAGGACTCCGGTCTGGTCCAGGCCCGCGCCGAAGCCCAGTACCGCCAGCAGTTCGAACGGCTGCTTGAGGCGGTCCCGGAGTAACAGCGGCGCGGCGTTCCGGCCGTCCGAACCCGCTGAATCGCGGTCCTGTTCACCCGTTGCTCGGCCCGATATCCAGCAGCGCGTCCACGTCCCGCCACGTCACCTGCATCCGGGCGCCGGGCGTCCGCGCCGCCAGCGCCCCGCAGGCGTTACCGACCGCGAGCGCCCGCTCCAGGGCCGCGTTCTCGCGTGCGACCAGAAAGCCCGCTGTGAAGGCGTCGCCCGCACCCGTCGTGTCCACCGGGTCGACGGCGAATCCCGGATGGCTCACCTCGCGGTCGCCGTCGACGGCTGTCGCGCCGCCCGACCCCCGCTTGACGACCAGTGTCGACACCGCGTCGGCGAGCCCACTCTCGCGGAGGACGGTGGCCTCCTGCTCGTTGCAAAACAGGAGGTCAGTCCGGCGGATTGTCCCGCTGTAGTCCCGGTCGGCCAGCCGCCGGCCGGGGTCGAAGCTCACGGACACCCCCTCTTCGGTGGCTGCCCGGGCCAGGTCGGCGGCCGTTGACGGCCGCTGGCTCGTCAGATGGAGGTGGTCGGCTTGCGCGAGCCGTCTCGCCGGGAGGTCAGACGCCTCGTAGGCCTCGTTCGTGCCCTCGTTGCCAAACACCATGAGTTCGCCCGACTCGTCGACGATGAGATACTTCACGGCCGTCTCGCCGTCGGTCTCGACCAGCGCCGTCTCGACGCCGGCGTCCTCGAGTTCACGGCGGGCGAGCCAGCCGTGTTCGTCCCGGCCCACGCTGCCCAGCAGTAGCGGGCTGGCCCCGAGCCCCGCGAGCGCGACCGCGACGTTCGAGGCACTGCCGCCGCCGGACTGGTACTGTTCGTCGATACAGGCCTCGCCGTCGGGACCGGGCAGCCGGTCGACCCGCAGCGTCACGTCCCAGTTGACGTGACCGGCACAGACGACCCGCAGTAGCTCGCCGCTCATAGCTCCTGCCAGGGCTCGGTCGGCCCCTCGCCGAACAGCTCACGCATCAACGTGGCGATGCTCTCGGGCGGGAACTGGCCGCGCTCGGTGACGATGGCGTCGAGATATCGGGGTGGCGTCACGTCGAAGGCCGGATTCGCCACCGTGATGTCGCCGATGTCCTCGCGCTGGGCGTCGGTCAGGACCTCCGACTCGTCGCGCAGCTCTATCTCGACGGCGTTGCCGGTCATCGTCGCCGGGTCGAGTTTCAACGTCCCGGCGGCGACGACGATGGGCGTCCCGCGTTCGCGGGCGACGATGGCCAGCCCCGAGGTGCCGATTTTGTTTACGACGCTCCCGTCGGCCGCGATGGCGTCCGCGCCGACGAGGACGTGGTCGACGTCGTCCAGATACCGGCGAGCGGCGCTGTCGACGACTAGCGTCACGTCAACGCCCAGGTCGCGAAGTTCGCGAGCGGTGATATGACCCTGCTTGCGCGGTCGGGTCTCCTTGACGATAGCGGCCAGTTCCTTGCCGTCGGCGGCGGCCGCCTCGACGCAGGCCAGCACGTCCGTCGAGTGACAGTGTGTCATGAACGTGTCGCCGTCGCGGAGTCGGTTGGCGCCGACCTGTCCCAGGTCCGCCTGGGCCGTCTCCAGCCTGGCCCGGAACTCCACAGCGCTCTCGACCGCGCTTGCTCGCACAGCCTCGACGGAGCCGCCGTCGGCACGGCGAAGGACGTACCGACAGGCGTTCGGGAGGCTGACTGCCGTCGGGCGGGTCGAAAGGAGGAAGCGAGCGGCCGCCCGAAGCTCAGCCAGCAGGGCCGGCGCCGTCTCCGCGTCGCTCTCGACGGCCTGGGTCCTGAGCGCGTCGGCCGTCGCGGCGGCTATCTTCGCCGCCCCACGCGTCTCCATCGTCTCTATATCCCCAGCCACCTCGTGCACCCGTGGCTGGAGCGCGTCCCGGTCCATGGCACCAATTACCACGCTAGCTGCCTAAAATACAGTGGCCGGTGGCCGACGGCGTCCTGACCCAGTGCTGGCCGGGGCCAGCGTCGGCGTTTCGCTGGCTACGGTAGCGCCTCGACACCGGCGTCGAGCCACGGCTCGGTCCGGTCGACGGTGACGGTGTCGAACTGTGCCAGCCACGCCTCGTCGCCGCGTTCGAAGGCGTCCAGGGCGTCCCCGACGGTGTAGACGTGTTCGCCGTCGCTACAGGGGAACACGGCCTGCAGCTGTGTCGCGTCGTAGAGCGCCAGCGAGACGATTGGGAAGACGACGACCTCGTCGACCTGGTCCATCCCGACGTAGGTGCGGGTGCGGTGTTCGAACGCCGGTTCCAGCGACGAGCCGTTGCGGTCCGCCCAGTCGGTGAACTCCTCGTGGGTCGCGAGCGCTCCCGACCGCGTGTCCTCTGCCATCGTCCGGATGCGCTGCCACTCGCCGGCCACCATCGACTCGGTGAAGACCCCGTTCGCTTCAAGCCGGTTGACCCGATTCAGCACCTGCTGTTGGGCGTCGAATGTGCCGTACGTATCACCGCGAAGATACAGTTCCGCCCGAAGGTGTGTTTCGTCAGTCATCGGTTATCTCGTTTTGGAATATCTACCGAGTACGACTAAACTCTTTCCCAGCGACAATAGTTAACATTCGTATATTTGCTCTCGAAGGCAATTCGATAGAACCCTGGTTAGAGCTTCTCATTACCGGCTTCTCTGATTTATATATCATCTATTTTTGATATACAGGTTACATGTTAGTTTTCGCGTTGGTCGATTAAAGATTCGTCTATTGTCGTAATCACGCGAGTTTTCTCATCACGCTGATTCGGTTTTCTCCAATGGAAATAGTTTACACGAAGGTAATTATCTCGGGCTATCCACTTGGTCCACAGAAATTGACATCCTCCGTGTGAACGCGGAGGAATCCTGAGCGTTGGAGATTTCAGGTTTGCAGTCCCACCGAGCATCCAGACGGTGAGAATCCGTGGGGATGCTCGTGGACTGTCGCGGGTGGGACTGCTGGGAGTGCCAAGAGAGTTCAAGCGGACTCGGAGTTACTTTCGTGGTGCTTCCAAGCAGTCAGGCACTGCATCGGTTCATTGTAGGAACCGACTGTTCATCCGACTGGTTCCGATTACTGTCTCATTGCTTGGGGCGGGCAGGCCGCCATCATAGGACTGGCGGGAATCGCTCTGTTCTAGCCTGATTCCTGTGTCTGAGTAGGGTTGTCTGGCACTTCAAAACACGGATGAGAAATCTGGTAGTGTTTAGTTTAGTAGAAAACGCGGAAGAGAGCCAGAAAGCCCCGGCTGGCTTCGGTCGGGGGGCTCGCTGTGCTCCTCACTACATTGCGGTGCTTACGTCGCCCGCCTTCCCGAAGCCAGCCACCGGGAGAGCGAGCTCTCCCGAGCAGTCGGCGCACAGCGCCGACAACGCCCCTTTCAGTCCCACTCGTTGCAGTGCTTGCTTCGCCTCGTACGTCGAGCGGTCGGGGGCTTTCTGGCTGGTGACAGTCTGAATCGCCTCACTAAACACCACCAGAAATCTCGGAGTCGCTATCGCAGCGTGATGTGATTCCGTGTTGTCGGATTCATCCTGCGGCTGAAGCCCCAGGTATTCTCCTTGTTCTTTATAACCTTCGCTGTCTCGCGAGGTGGGACTGGCCTTCTTTGGCTACCGTTGCCCTTCGAACCTCGGTGCTCGGGGTCAGGGCCGCTCGGTATCAAGGCGCTTCACGGTTCCTACTCCCCGTTCGACATTCGGGGTCACGTAGCGGCCTTGCTAATCGTCTGCACTCGCTTCCGCACCACTGTCGGCGACGACCTCGATTTCGCCGGCGTCGAGTTCTTCTTCGACCTCGCGGGCGGCCGTGACCATGTTCTCCATCTTGCCACGAGCGATGTCGCGGGGCAGGAGCTTCACGCCGCAGTCGGGCGAGACGGTCAGGCGCTCGGGCGGGACGACCTCCAGCCCTTTCAAAATGTTCTCCTTGATTTCCTCGACGGACTCGACTTCGGCCGTGTGGGCGTCCAGCACGCCCATCGCGAAGTCCTTGGTGAACTCGTGGTCTTTGAACACGTCGAGCTGTTCGTAGTTGCCGTTGGCGAGTTCCAGGTCGTACTCGTGGACCGGGTAGTCCAGAATTTCGGGGTAGATGCGTGAGTAGTCGCCATAGCAGACGTGCAGGCCGAGTCGCACGTCGTCGGGAACACCGTCGGACAAGTCCGACGAGCCGCCCCTCGCAGCGCTCGCGGAGACCCCGTCGACGATGCGTTCGAGACACTCGCCGACGATGGCGTGGTCGTCCGGCGTCGTCGCGAGCGCGGGCTCGTCAATCTGGATGTAGCGGGCGCCAGCATCCACGAGGGCCTCGATTTCCTCGTTGACGAGGTCCGCGAGTTCGTACGCCAGCTCCTCCTCGCTGTCGTAGACCTCGTTGAACGACCAGTTTGCCAGCGTGTAGGGCCCAGTGATGGGGACCTTGACCGGTCGTTTTGCGACCTCGTCGGTAAATTCGAACTCCTCGACGAGCCACTGCTTGCCGTACTCGACCTCGTCGGCGACCGACGGCTTGTCGAAGTAGTTGTGGCCCCACACCTTCACGCGACCGTTGAACTCGTAGCCGTCGATGCGGTGAGCGAAGTACTCGACCATCTCGTTGCGGCGCATCTCGCCGTCACAGACGACGTCGATGCCACACCGCTCGTGCTCGTGGGTGATGAGCCGCGAGGCGTCGTCTTTCGATTCTTCCCACTCCGCCTCGCCGAAATCGCTTCCCTCGTCCTCGAACAGCTCGCGGGCGCGGTCGTGCCACTTGGGCTTGGGGTAGGAGCCGACGACGGTCGTCAGCAGGAAGTGGTCGCTCGGGTGGTCCGCCGGTCGGAACTGCTCTCGTGGTCCTGTCATTGGTCTGTCTCCGGGGTCTCCAGTTTTGCAGCGTTTGCGAGTGACTGAATCTTGTCCTCGAACTTGTTCACCGGGAGATAGAAGGTCTCGGTGTTCGTGGTCGCGTAGACGGTGTCGTAGACGGTGTTGGTCCGGGTCTCGAACCAGTCGACGCGGTCCCGAATCGTCTCGGGCGACTCGACGCGTGTGTTCTGGCCGTCGACGACACCCAGCGCGACGCTGTCCTTGGTGCCGTACTCCTGGACGTTGTAGACGTTCTTTTCGTGGTCCGAAACCAGGTCGAAGCCGATGGCGTCGACGTCTGCGTCCATCAGGTGCGCGTAGGTCTTCTCCGGGATTGGTCCCCAGTACGTGTGAGCCACGACCTCGGCGTCGATAGCCGAAGCGATGGCGTCGATACCCTCGCTGGCGCGCTCGTCCTCGCCGTCCTCGGGCGGGTTCTCCGCAAGCGACGGTTCCAGCAGGAACAGCGTCTCGACGTCGGGGAACTGCTCGACCTCGCAAACGAGGAAGTCCGTGACGGCGTCGACGAACTCGGCCTCGTCGCCGTAGTGTTCGTCCGTCGCGAGGTCAGCGAGCGAGTACGGACCCGGCAGGGCAGCCTGCAGGCCCGAATCGACCAGTTCGGCCGCCGCGTCGAGTTCCACAGCCACGTCGCCGCCGGTGGTCAGTTCGTCGGTGACCACTGGCTCCCGATAGAAGTTGTTGTTGTCGTAGTAGCGGACGATACCACGCGTCTCCACGTTCTCGTGGACCGCCAGTGGGTGGGCGAGCATGTCGTCCCAGCGTAACTGACCCTCGCTGATGCGGTCGAGACCGGTGTCGACCTGTACGTCGACAACCTCCTCGCGGGCGCGCTCGTAGGCCGCCGTAATCTCCCCGCCCTCGTCGCCGCTGATGAGGTCGGTCTTCTGGTGACCCTTCAGGTCGGACAGCTCGTCTTTGGCCCGGTCCGGTAGGGGGAACAGGCCCGGTGTCGTCGCAACAATCTCTGGCATTACGCGAGGCTATGAAATGACGAGCTTTAATATTTCCTATTCGGAAAAATGCTCTCCAGTAATTATCCTGTGGCAAACCGCAGAACGACGAGCTTCTCGTAGGGATGATTCTCGCTAGCAAGCACCTCGCTCTCGAGCCCGCACCCGCGAGCGTACGCACGGACGGCGTCGGGGTCAGTGAGGCTGCTCACCAGCAGGAGGGACTCGCCACCCGGCGCGAGGACCCGCCCCACGGTGTCCAGAAACGGGTCGACCAGCCGGCGGCCGTCCTCGCCGCCCGAGAGGGCGTGTTCCATCCAGTCGTCCCACTCGGCCTCGGCCGGCGTCGGCAGATAGGGCGGATTGAACGCCACGAGGTCGAAGCTGGCGTCCCGGAACGGAGCGACCAGGTCGCCCCGGACGACCGGGACGCCGCTGTCCGTGGCCTCGCGGCAGGCCAGCGGGCTGAGGTCTACGCCGACCGCGTCGGCGCCGGCATCGGCCAGCGTCGCGGCGACGTACCCCGAGCCGGTCCCCACGTCGAGTACCCGGTCGCCCGCCGAGATGCGTCCGAGGGCCGTACGGGCGAGCAGGGCCGAATCCTCCGCGGGCTGGTACACCGTCTCGACGCCGCGCCGGTCGGCCAGAGACGGCCGACCGCTGTCGGCGTCCTCCTCAGTCATCGCCCCGCTCCGGCTCGCCGACCTCGTAGGCCAGCGTCGCCAGGTCGGCGAAGTCGGCCGGCGTGAGTTTGCCCGCGCGGGCGCTCATCAGGCCCTCGTCGGCCACGGCGACGACGGCGTCCGGGTCGCCCAGCCCGGAGATGTGAGCCGTGTTCCGGACGGCGTTGCGCATCGTCTTCCGGCGCTGGGTGAACACCGCTTTCAGGAACTGGAGGAAGAACTCGTCACTGGGAACGCTGTACTCGGGCTCGCTCGGCGCCGTCCACACCAGTGCGCTCGTCACGCGAGGCTGGGGGTCAAAGGCTTGCTTCGGGACGGTCTCGACGATTTCGGCGTCGGCGTAGTGACCCGCCGTCACGGAGAGCCGGCCGTAGTCGTCGGTCCCCGGGTCGGCGGCCATCCGCTCGGCGAACTCCTGCTGGAACATCAGGACCATGGGTTTGCCCTCGGGGAGCAGTCGGAACGCTATCTCCGAGGACGCGCCGTAGGGCAGATTCGAGATGCTCGCGGTGAAGTCGGGCAGGTCGACCGCCAGCGCGTCGCCCTCGATAACGGTCAGCCGGTCGGCGGCAATGGCGTCGGCGAACTCCTCGCGCAGATGGGCCGCGAAGTCGGGGTCCCGTTCGACCACGGTCACCCGGTCGGCAACGGCGAGCAGTCGGTCCGTCAGCGCGCCCGGCCCGCCGCCGATTTCGAGGACGTGAGACAGGTCCATCCCCTCGGCGTAGGTCGGAATCCGGTCCAGCACGCGGTCGTCCACCAGAAAGTGCTGGTCCTTGCGGGTGTCGGCCCGCGTGCCCGCCCGCCGGACCAGCGCGTCGGGGTCGCGGGTCCCGTACTCGGTCATACCTCTCGTAGACGGTCAGGGGGTGAAAAAGGCCGCTACTCGCCGACACCGCTCACCGCTTCGCTCAGGCGTCCTCGCCCTGCTCCGACCGCCGCACGAAAATCCGATACTTCAGGTCGTCGTCCCTGAGTTCCTCCTGAATGCGGTCGACGAGCACCTCTTTGGGGCTGTGGAGGCCATTGACCCGCTCTTCGAGGTCCTCGAAGCTCTCGAAGGGTTTGCGCTTGCGCTCGTCTAAGATGGTGTTTCGCAGTTTCTTCCCGATGCCCGGCAGCAGGTTCAACTGGTGGAGCCGGAGCGTGATAGGCTGGGCGTCGTTGTAGAAGTCGATGAACCGCCGCTCGTCGGCGTCGACGATGTCCTGGACGGCGTACTCCAGTTCCTGTCTGGCACCGCTGGGGAGGTTCTCGAAGTCGACCTCAGTCAGCCGACCGAAGGCCGTCAGGTCGATGCGGTCCCCGAAGGCGATGTCGTCGTCATCGTCGAGTGAGAGTTCGTAGATGTGGAACTCGTCGACCCCAAGGGCGTACGCGAGCGGCTCTTTCTGGTGCTGGGGGCGGTCGTCGTCGCTCCGGCCATGTGGAAGGACATCGAGCACTGCCGCCACCAAATCCTCGCCACCGCTCTCGGTGCTGCTCATGGGAAACTGTATGACGAGAGTACACTTAATGGATTGGATGACTGCAGGGGAGAGACGGCCCACCCCGGCGTAGACCGTCGGCCGTCAGGCGTACTGTTTGACGACGGCGAGGATGTCGTCGAGTTCCTCGCCCGACAGGGAGTACCGTTCCTGGGCGTAGATGGCCCGAAGCTCGTCGCGGTCGAGCGGGCGCAGGTTCGCGATTTTGTAGGCGGTCGCCTCGTCGACTTTCGCCAGTTCCCGGAGCTTCTCGACGAATTCGAGGGACTCCTCGACGTCGAGCAGCGCGAAGTGGTTGACGTGCTCGATGGAGCGTTTGAGTTCGTAGCGCATCTCGCGGTCCTCGTCGGCCGCTCGCTCCATCTCTAAGTCGGCCAGTATCTCCTTCGTCTCGGCGGTCGTGAGATACGCTTCGGAGACCTTCTCCTTGAATATCGTCATTCTTGCCGTCGGAGATGGGCTGGCTTGACGATGATGGTCTTTTCCTTGCCGCCGTCGGTGATTTCGACCTTGTAAGCCGTCCCTTGCTCGCCGACGACAGTGCCGGTCTGGCCGTCGAAACGCGGGTGGAAGCGACCCTCGGGGACCGAGGGGTCGATTTTCATGTGGACCTTCTCGTCGACCTCGTACTGCTCGACGGCGCGCTGTGGCGGGGAGGTACCGCGGTCGCGGGGCTTGTTCTTGAGCTTGTTCCGTGTTCCTTCGAGAGGGCCGTTCGAACTAGGCATTCTTGCCCATCGCTTGTCTACTCGCCCATATAAAACGTGCGTTCCACGGCCGGCATCGAGGGGACGACACCGGCGCTGTCGCTCGTGGCGTGGCGAAACGGGGAGAACGAAAGCCGTGTTACAGGCGGCCGACGGTGTCGACGTCCACCGACTCGACGCCCTCGACGTCGGCGAAGGCGTCCTCGACGGCGTCCGTGCCGCCGGCTTCGTCGGGGATAATGACCGTCGGGAACAGCGCGACCAGGCCAAAGGCCACGTCGTCGCGCTCGAACCCTTTGATTTTCGAGCCTTCCGGCAGTGCCCCTTCGAGGCGCTCCTGGAGCGCGTCGAGGTCGACGTCCGGGCTCTGGGGCATTATCTTGATTTTGGCAGCTACTTTCCCCATCGTTATGGTCCTGTAAAGCCACAGTCGGGGCACTTATACAGGTTGCTCTGCTTTCGGCACTTCGAACAGCGGTAAATCTGCTGTCCGCAGTCCGGGCACTTGAACGCGGCCGCGTTCGTCGTGGCGATGTTGATGCCACACGAGACGCATTTCTGCGCTCGTTTCTGCTGGCTCTCGCTCATACCACCCCGTACCCGACCGCCGCTTTTAACGGTTGTCAAACGCCGGCGCGAGCGTGTAAAGATGTGTCACGGCCGACGGCGCTCCTCGGCGTCCGTCAGTTCATGGCCCACCGTGCTTGGCTCCCCACTGGTCGTCTTCGCAATCGGGCGGAAGCCTTTGCTCGCCCCCGTGTGAGCCCGATGTAGGCGGGGCGTACGCTGGGTACGGGCTCATTTCGCCCCGAACATTTATACGTAATTAGCTGTTCTCCGTAAAAGAACACATGGAACGGCCGACACGCCAGCGGGACACGGAAGAGGAGGAGGCTGAGCAGTCGTCCGAGAGCACGGGCCAGCAGACCTGCCCCGAGTGTGAGTCGGAGTCGATTACCAGCGACGGCGGGGGTGAACTCGTCTGTGAGGACTGTGGGCTGGTCATCGAGGACGAGAACATCGACCGAGGCCCGGAGTGGCGCGCGTTCAACCACTCCGAACGCCAGTCCAAATCCCGTGTCGGAGCCCCCACGACACAGACGATGCACGACAAGGGGCTGACGACACAGATTGACTGGAAGGACAAGGACGCCTACGGCCGCTCGCTCTCCTCGGAGAAACGCTCACAGATGCACCGACTGCGCAAGTGGCAGGAGCGCATCCGCACGAAGGACGCGGGCGAGCGCAACCTGCAGTTCGCGCTGTCGGAAATCGACCGCATGGCCTCCGCGCTGGGTGTCCCGCGCTCGGTACGGGAGGTCGCCTCGGTCATCTATCGGCGCGCCCTCAACGAGGACCTCATCCGCGGACGTTCCATCGAGGGCGTCGCCACCGCCTGCCTGTACGCCGCCTGCAGACAGGAGGGCATCCCCCGCAGCTTAGAGGAAGTGTCGGACGTCTCTCGCGTCGAACAGAAGGAAATCGGCCGCACCTACCGCTACGTCGCCCAGGAGCTGGAGCTGAAGATGGAGCCGGTCGACCCCAAGCAGTACGTCCCCCGGTTTGCCTCCGAACTCGACCTCTCCGAGGAGGTCCAGTCGAAGGCCAACGAGATAATCGACACCACCGCCGAGCAGGGGCTGCTCTCGGGCAAGTCCCCCACCGGCTACGCCGCCGCCGCGATTTATGCCGCCTCGCTGCTGTGTAACGAGAAGAAGACCCAGCGCGAGGTCGCCGACGTGGCCCAGGTGACCGAGGTCACTATCCGGAACCGCTACCAGGAACAGATAGAAGCGATGGGCATCCACTGATACGGATTACTGAGAGCCCGTGTCCGGACCGCCTGTGAGGCTTCGAAGCACCGACTCGACGTCGGTGAAGTTCGGACCGCGTGCGACGGTCCCCGAGTCGACATCCCACGTAACGTAGCCGTCGTCCGCTAATTTCGGGAGCGAAGAGTGATGCAGTAGTTCCCGAGTGGCCTCGCCGTCGATGTCCGATGCGATGGACTCGACACTGGTCGCTCCGGTCTCGAGTAGCGACGAGAGAACGGCGCGTTGCTCGGCTGTCCGCAGGGCGTCCATCGTCGAGTCCAGCCGGTCGCTCGGGAGCGCCGACACGTCGTCGGGTGGGCGTGTCCGCTTGTCCAGGAGCGCTCCCAGCCACTGGCTCTCAATCTCGACGAGAGCCACCTCCTCGTCGGTGATGGCATCGGCGCGTGGCTCCGTGTTGGCATAGCAGAGTGTCCCGTACAGCTCGTCGTCGACGACGACTGTCGTCCCCAGGTAACTCCCGAGGCCGAACCGTTCGTATGCGGGGTCGTCACTCCACCCTTCGGCCTGAGCGTCGCTGACAGCGAGCGTGCCGTCTGGCGACTGAATCGTCTTCCGGCAGTACGTCGTCCCGAGTTCGATGGTGTCGTCCGGCGCCAGGTCGCCGCGAGCCCCGTGGACGACGTCGAATCGCTGTGTTCCGGCGCCGGTGTCGATTCGAGAGAGAAACGCGTGTTCCAGCTCGAACTCGGCCGTCTCCAGCTCGAACAGACGGTCGAGTCTCTCCGCTAGTGGCACCTCGGGCGCGAACAGCGTCTCGCTCCGTCGGTGGACGTACTCTAGCTGCTCGGCCCCCGTGGCGGAGCTGACGTTATGCATGTATATCACGCCCAACTTGGGGGTCGGGAGGGACATTGTCCATTGGGCACACCAGCCCGTATTAACTACAGAACGTCACCGGAATTAATAGTTGTTACCAGTTCGTCACGTCGTCCGATAGACGATGACGAGCGACGCCGTCTCGACGTCCATCAGGCCGACGCCGGCCGCGCCGAGCAACCAGACGATGGGATAAACCGACCAGAGGACGACGAAGTTTCTGCGTGTCCGAGAGGGGCTCACCTCCACGTCCGACAGTGCGGCGTCGGTGCGTATCGGTAAATCGCTACACGAATCGGTTGATAAGTCGGCGGCGACACCCACCAAAACAGTGATGGGTTCGGGCGGCAGATGGTAGTTCTATCGACCAATGACCTCGGAACAAGACCCGCGCGCGCTCATCGCCGAGGTCCTCACCGCGACCGACGTAGACCGCGACTACGTCCCGCGACTGCTAGAACTCCTCGACGTCGGTGACCGGCAGGTCCGCCTGGGTGCGGTCGCGGCGCTGTGTGTCGTCGCCGACGAACACCCCGGGGCGGTGGCCTCGCTGGTCGGGCAGCTCGCGGACCGCGCCGACGAGACGCTGGCCGCCACGCTCGCGCTCGAATACGTCGCCGACCGGTATCCCACGGTGGTCGAGGACCGCCTGGACCAGTGGGAGACG
Source organism: Halobacteriales archaeon QS_6_64_34 (assembly GCA_003020925.1). Classification (GTDB taxonomy): domain Archaea; phylum Halobacteriota; class Halobacteria; order Halobacteriales; family Haloarculaceae; genus Haloarcula. The sequence goes on from PXRT01000013.1 coordinate 30,277, forward strand.
AGCGTCGAAATCGACCACCAGGTCGAGCGGTCGACCCCGACGCGTGGCGAGTCCGACGACGACGAGGTCGGCCGGACCAGGGTGGCCGGCGAGGGGGCCGATACCGACGGCCGCCAGGTGTACAGCGACGAGGCGGACGACGACGACCAGCGCCAGCGCGCCGACGACGAGGACGGCAACACCATCGGCGGGCGGCCACGGGCGGCCGACGCCGAGTGGCGCTCGCCCGTCGAGTACGAGAGTCGGTTCGACAGCATCTCGATACTGGCCCCGCGCGAGCGCCGGCGCTACGGCGACACCTACCGCACGCGGGGCGTCGTCGACGAAACCGAGTACGCCGTCGCCGTGCGCCTGCTCGACGGCGTGGACGGGACGGACGGGTCGTTCGGGACGGCGCTCGCGACCCGGCTGGACGAGTGGCAGGCCTTCGCCGACGTCGAGAACGTCCTGACGCTGTACGACTGGGGGGTCGACCCCCGGCCGTGGCTGGCGACCGAGTACACGGCCGAGACGCTGGCCGACCGCGACCGGTTCTCGACCACGGAGGCGGCCTGGCACGCCGAGCGGCTGGCCGGGGCGGTCACGACGCTCCACGAGCGCGGGGTGGTCCACGCCGGCATCGACGCCGAATCGGTCGCCTACTACGGCAACGTCATCGAGGAAAGCGACAGACAGCCGCCGCTGCTCGACAACCTCGGGCTGCTGTCGGTGTACCGCCACCGCTTTGACCCCTCGCAGTTTCTCGACCCCCGGTACGCCGCCCCGGAGTACTACCAGCGTCGCTTTGGCCGTATCGACCACGCAACCGACATCTACGGGCTCGGTGCGGTCTGTTACCGGCTGTTTACCGGGACGCCACCGTACACCGGCGCGTTCGATGGCGTCCGGGACGGCGTGCTGTCGGCGGACCCGCCCGAGCCGTCGGCCGTCGCTGACGTGCCCCCTGCTGTCGACGATATCGTCGGCAAGGCGATGGCCCGGCGGAAGCTCGCCCGCTACGAGACGGCCGCCCACCTCCGACAGGAACTGCGGAGCCTGCGGGGTGACGATGAATAGCATCGCCGTCGGCCTCCCGTATGCGCCGAACAACCCCAATCTAACCTTCATCTTCTTCATCGCGCTGACGCTGCTTGCGGTGCTTGGGGTTCGGTTTAGCTACTACGCCTACCGGAACCGCCGGACGAGCGAACTCGGCACGGCTGCCCGGCTCTGGGACGTGCTCGCGCTTGCCGGACTGCTGGCGGTCGGGTTCGCCCTGCTGGGGCTGGTCGAGTTGCTGACAATCTACGTTCTCCCGTTCAAGACGGCGTTGTTGCTCGCGGCGGTGTTCGTGCTGGCCGTCGCCCTGCGACTACTGTATCGCAGCGTCGTCCCGGTGACGGCCGGGGGCGAGGCCCAGTCGGAGCGGGGGCTGACCTGGGCTGCCGTCGTCGGTGTCGTAGTCGTCTTCGCGGGCCTGGCACTGGTCGGGCGCCACCCGCTCTTGCTGGCAGTCGGCGGGCTGAGCGCGCTGGGGTTCACGCTGGCGGGCGGGCACTACGGCCGGCGTGGGGCGGCCGAGGCACGCGTTCAGGGGACCGTCGTCGATACGCTGTTGCGCCATTTGCTACCGGTGTTGCTCTTTGCGGCGCTGGTGCCCGCGCTCGACCTGGCCGTGGTCGTCGGTCTCGACCGCATCGTCGTGCTCCACATCCAGGTCGTCTTCGTCATCATGACCGCGACCACGCTGATGACGGCGACCATCAAACTCCGGCAGAACCTGGCAAGCCTGTGATTTGCCGGACCCGCCCCGGCAAATTACCGGTAAATCGTTACAACCGACCGTATGACCAGGACGGATAGAAACCCGGAAACCGCTCCGCGCCAATCACCGGCCAATGGAACGCGGACGCGTCGACATCGAGTCGCTGCCCGGCGCTATCGACCTGCAGGCGACCGTCGAGAGCGGCCAGTCGTACCTCTGGGACCGCGAGGACGGGCGGATGTACGAGCGGACGGCCGCAAGCGGCGGCGACGCCTGGTACTGGACGACGCCCCGAGTCGCGGGCGACCCGCAAGTCGTCCGCGTCCGCCAGACCGACGGCGCCCTGGAGTGGGAAGCGACCTTCGACGCCGAAGACGCCCTGTACACGCTGCTTGGCCTCGGCGACGACCTACCGGCAATCCGGGCGACCGCCCCCGCAGACGCCGTCGTCGAGGAGGCCTACGACGCCTACTGGGGGATGCGCATCGTCCGTGACCCCCCCTTCCCCACGCTGATTTCCTTTATCTGCTCGGCCCAGATGCGTGTCGGCCGTATCCACGGGATGCAGCAGGCGCTCCGACGGGAGTTCGGCGAGCCAGTCGAGTTCGACGGCGGGACCTATCGCGCGTTTCCGACGCCAGCGGCGCTCGCGACCGCCAGCGAGGCCGACCTCCGGGAGCTGCGCCTGGGCTATCGCGCCCCCTACGTCAAGCGCTCGGCCGAGCTGGTCGCAAGCGGCGACGCCGACCCCGAGAGCGCACGGGGACTGCCCTACGGGGACGCCCGCGAGTATCTGACCCAGTTCGTCGGCGTCGGCGACAAGGTGGCCGACTGCATCCTGCTATTCTCGCTTGGCTATCTGGAAGCGGTGCCCCTGGACACGTGGATTCAGACGACCATCGCCGAGTTCTATCCCGATTGTGACCGGGGAAACTACGCCGACACCTCCCGCGCGATTCGCGAGACGCTGGGCGGCGAGTACGCCGGCTACACCCAGACCTACCTCTTTCACTATCTCCGGTCGGGCGGGCGGGACCTGTAGTGTCCCGACGGCCCGCCCCGAGAATACGACAAACTCTGTATAGACCCCCGAACATAACTGCCACCCCGTCGAAGGCCAACTCATGTCACGAAAGCGAGTCCGCGTCTACGTCTCGGGGCAGGTACAGGGCGTCTTCTTCAGGGGGACGACACGGGATAACGCACAGGAGAAAGGCGTCGACGGCTGGGTGAAGAACCTCGACGACGGCCGCGTCGAAGCGGTCTTCGAGGGCGACCCGGACGCCGTCGACGAGATGGTCGATTTCTGCTACGAGGGCAGCGAGATGGCGAGCGTCAGCACGGTCGAAGTCACCGAGGAGGAGCCCGAGGGCATAGACGACTTCCGGATTCGGTACTGAACGCAGTCGGCGGTGACCAATCGGCGAGCCCCTACCGTTAGGACCGTGGCGGGCCAAGCGCCGGTATGCTCACTGGCTCCGAGATGGCTGTCGTTGACGCGAACGCCGAGGCGCTTGGCGTCCCGCGCAAGCAGTTGATGGAATCGTCCGGCCACGCCGTCGCGCGGGCGGTCCGGGCACACGCCGACCCCGGCGCGTCGGTCACTGTCGTCGCCGGTCGCGGGAACAACGGCGGCGACGCGCTCGTTGCGGCGCGCTTTCTGGACGAGTACGACCTGCGGATTCTGCTACTGGGCCGCCCGGAGACCATCACCACCGTGATTTCCCGGGAGAACTGGGACGCGTTGCAGTCGGCCGACTACCCCGCCGAGCAGGTCCGCGACTCGTCGTCGTTCGACCTCGGCGACCCCGACCTCGTGGTCGACGCGATGCTCGGGACCGGTATCAGCGGCGCGCTGCGGGAGCCGGCCGCTACCGCCGCCGAGGCGATGAACGAGTCGGCGGCGACGGTCCTCGCGGTGGACGTTCCCTCCGGGCTGGACTGCGAGACCGGCGAACTCGCGGAGAACGCCGTCGATGCCGACCACGTCGTGACGTTCCACGACACGAAACCGGGCCTTGACGGCCTGTCGGCGTCGGTCACCGTCGCCGACATCGGCATCCCCGATGCCGCCCAGCGGTTCGTCGAGCGGGGCGACCTCCAGCGGCTCTCGCGGGACCCCGCGAGTCACAAGGGCGACAACGGCGAGGTGCTGGTCGTCGGCGGCGGCCCCTACACCGGCGCGCCCGCCCTGGCCGCCCGGGCAGCACTGCGAGCGGGCGCCGACCTTGTCCGCGTCGCCGCGCCCGACGCCGTCGCTCGTGAGATTCAGGGGTACAGCGAGAACCTCATCGTCCGCGAGTACGACGGCGACCGGCTCGCGCCGACCTACGTCGACTGGCTGACCGACTTCGCGGCCGACCACGACACGCTCGTCCTGGGACCGGGGCTTGGCGGGGCCGAGGAGACGCTGGAGGCGGTCGAGTCGCTGCTCTCGGCGTTCGAGGGGACCGCCGTCGTCGACGCCGACGCCCTGCAGGTCGTGCCCGATATCCGGACCGACGCCGACCTGGTCTGTACGCCCCATCAGGGCGAACTCGTCGGGATGGGCGGGGAGACCGGCGACGACTGGCGCGAGCGGGCCGACCTCGTGGCGGACTTCGCCGCCGACATCGGCCACACGCTGCTGGTCAAGGGCGCTTACGACGTCATCTCCGACGGCGAGCGGACCCGGGTCAGCCGGACCGGCAACGCGGGGATGACCGTCGGCGGGACCGGCGACGTGCTCGCGGGCGTGACGGGGGCGCTTGCCTGCGTGCTCGACCCCCACGACGCCGCCGCTATCGGCGCGTACGCCAACGGCGCCGCCGGGGACAGGGTCGTCGAAGAATACGGCTCCGGGCTGGTCGCGACGGACCTCGTAGACGCAGTGCCGGCGGTCCTCCGGGACTGAGCGGGCCGGAGTTTAGGCCGACGCACCCACGAGGTCGCCGGCCTTCGAACGGGACTGCTCGACGATAGCGGGGCGGGCCTCGAACTCGATGACGACCTCGTCGCCGTAGTCGACGGTCTCGACGTGGGCGTGGTCGTGAATCCAGGAGACGACGCTCATCGTCTCGTCGGTCATCGGGAGGACGAGGCGTTCGCGCTCGTAGTCCAGGAGGTCGGCGTCGATGCGCGCTGCAAGCGTCTCGATATTCAGCCCCTCGGCGGCGCTCACGGCGACGGGGTTGGGCGCCAGCGCCGACAGCGCCTCGCGCTTGCGCTGTATCTCCGCGTCGTCGACCTTGTCGGTCTTGTTCAGTACCGTCACGATGGGGGCCTCGTTTCGCTCGTAGAGCGTGTCGTGGCTCGTCACCAGCTTCTCGCGTATCTCCTCGACGGACTCGGAGATGTCGACGACGAGCAAGACGAGGTCGGCCCGGTACACCGAATCGAGCGTGGACTTGAACGACTCGACGAGCCAGTGGGGGAGGTCGCCGATGAACCCGACCGTATCAGTCACGAGGACCTCGCGTTTGCCGACCGAGGCGCGCCGGGTTGTCGTGCCGAGCGTCGTAAAGAGGCGGTCCTCGCTCTCGGCCGTGGTGTCGAGGTCCGGGTGGAGGTCCTCGTTCTGGTCCACCTTGAGGTCCTCGGCGAGCCGTCGCAACAGTGTCGACTTCCCGGCGTTGGTGTAGCCCGCGAGCGCCACGAGGTCGAAGCCGGACTCCCGGCGCTGTTTGCGCCGGTGTTGCTCGGTCCCCTCGATGGACTCCAGTTCGTCGCGGATGTTGGCAATCTGCTTTTTGATGTCCTCCTCGCGGGACTCGTCGTACTCACCGAGGCCCATGAAGCCGGGCCGCTCGTCGCGTTTCGCGAGGCTGGCCTTTGCTTCGGCCCGGGGCAGCTCGTAGCGCAGCTGGGCGAGTTCGACCTGCAGCTGGGCCTTCCGTGTCCGGGCGCGCTGGCCGAAGATTTCGAGGATGAGCCGGAACCGGTCCAGTACGGTCACCCCCTTGGGCAGCTCGTTGCCGATGTTGTAGGTCTGGTAGGGCCCCAGTTGGTTGTCGAAGATGACCGTCGTCGCCCCTTCGCGGGCGACGGTGTTGGCCAGCCGCGTCACCTTCCCCTCGCCCAGATGGTAGGCGGGGTCCTCGGTGCGGGTCTGGGTAATCTCGCCGACTACGTCGTAGCCCGCCGCCCGCGCGAGGTCGCGAATCTCCCCCGTGTCGGCCTCGCCGCTGTCGACGCGTTTGGCCACGACTGCGCTATCTGTGGTGTGTGTCGCCGTCACTCACCCGGACGTAGACCGTCCGATTATTTAATCTACGGGGTCGGGTCGAAAATCCCCGGACTGCGCGAGGCCCACAAAGGATATACACTGTGACGAGTAGGTATCCGGTATGGGCGGACTCACACTCCAACTGGACTTCAGTCTGCAACAAATCGGACTCGAACTCGGTACCGGTGCCGTCATCGGCGGTATCATCGGTTTCGCCGCCAAGAAGGTCGCAAAGCTCATTGCCGTCATCGTCGGACTGGAACTCGCCCTGTTCAAGTTCCTCGAGACGCGGGGCATCCTCGAAGTGAACTGGCAGGCCATCGGCGGCGCGACGAAAGACACGACGGACGCCGCGACCGCCACCCAGCCGCCCGGCTGGATTATGTCGCTGCTGTCGGCGCTGCCGGTCAGCGCCGGTTTCTCGGGCGGCTTTCTGGTCGGCTTCAAGCAAGGGTAACGTTTGGCCTACCGCATCCCGATTTCGTCTTCGTCTTTGATGATTCGCGTCTCGGCTTCGCCGCTCGTGTGCTCGTTGACGACGTCGTAGAAGTCGTTTTGCATCCCGGCCGGGAAGGTGAGTACGCCGACCCAGGAGCCGTCGGCCTGCCACTCCTCGCGTTCGAGTTCGCCGAAGGTCCGAATCTTGGCCTGTGCACTGCCCGCGTAGTCGGCGGGGACCTGGACGGCGACGGTAATCTCGTCGAAGCGGATGGGTATCACGGGCCGCAAGGCGTCCAGCGCGTCGTCGACCTGCGTCTCGACGGGCTCCATCGGGTCGATGCGGAAATCGGTCTCCTCTAAGGCCGACTCGATTCGCTCGGGCGGGTGAGGGGCGTCGTCCATCTGGGGGTTGACGGCGTTGCGCGTGATGCGCTGGACGAGCTGTCTGTGCTTTTGCTCTTGCATCTCGCGGCGCTGGTCGGCCGTAATCTGTATCTCACCGCGCTTGATGACCGCCGGGATTATCTCCATCGGGTCGGTCGTCTCGAAGACCTCTTCGAGCATGTTCTCCGGGGGACGGTCGCCCCGGTCGGCGTCCTCGAAGACGTCCTCGGCGGCGATGACGTCCTCCAGTTCGCCGTCGAACTCCCCGCGTTTTATCTCCAGTGCCGCGTCGGGGTCGACCAGTACCTCGAACCGCTGTCCGTGGGATTCGAGGCGCGCCGTAACCGCCTCGTCGAGCGATATCATACCAGCCGGTAGCGGTGGGGCAGGTAAAGTCCTTACTGCGACTCGGGAAAGACTGATTACACAGCGTTCGAAAAGGAATCTATCAACGGGGTCCATATACGGAAACTATGACAGACGGCACCGATGACGGACGACTCTTCGAGTGGTATCGAGCGTATATTGGCGAGCCGGACCGTGAGGTCGACGTCTATCTCGGGTTCGCGCTGTTTTTCGCCGGCATCGGGTTCGGTATCGCCGCGTTCGTCATCGGCGCCATCGGGCAGGTGACCGGGGCCGGCGGCGCGTCGGCGGACTTCATCTACCGGGAGGCGGCCATCGCGACGGGGATGCTCGCACTGCCGGCGACGCTGTCGAGTGTCGTCGTGCTCCTGCCGGTGAGCAAGCGCGCGGTGTACGGCGCGGCCGCCGGCTCGGCGGTGTCACTCGTCGGGCTGGGCGGGTTCATCTGGGCTTACCCCTACCAGTGGGCGCGCCCGCCGGGACCGACCTACAGCGTCCAGGTCCTGTTCATCTACGGGGTCGGCCTGGCCGCCCTGCTGGCGGCGACCGGCGGCGCGCTCGTGGCCTACCACATCGACCGGGCGAAACCACGCCCCGGCGACTTCACCGCCGAGGACGAGGAGACCGGCGAGGAGATAACCGACGAACAGATACAGCAGGACATCGAGTCCGCGATGGAAGACGTCGACCTCACCTGGGGCGGCGTCGAGCGCACGGAGGGCAGCGACCTGAAGATTCGACCGAGCGAGGGCGAGGGCGACATGGACATCCAGGGGATGGACGTCGAGGCCGAACGCGTCCACCGCAGCAGCGTCGACGAGCAGGTCCAGGGCCTGGCGATGGTCAAGGGCGGCCAGAAGACCACCGACCGTTCCGAGTCGACGGTTGACGACCAGACGAACAAACTCGCGGAGCTACGCAAACAGAAACGCGAAGAGGCAAAGCAGGAGGACGGAGACGAGACCGTCCTCAGCCGCGTACTCGACCGTATTGCGACGGCGTTAGGACGAAACTGAGCGCGCAGTAGCGGGCCGCTTTGCCCGTTTTCTTCGGTTCTGGCCTTACATATAAGGGTTTTCTTCAGCCACGACAAGTCAGCCAAAAACAATAACGAATCAGGTAGATACGTAGATTTATGTACGGTATAGGACGATTATTAGTGAGCTACTCATGGCAAAAGGACTCGACGTTGGAACGATGAACCTTATTTCGGCACAGCAGGACGGGAACGACACGGTCTTTGTCCAGCAACGAAACTCGTTCGTGGAGATAGAGTACAGCGACATGGCCGAGCGGATGCTCTCCCGTTCGGACGTGCTCCACATCCGGAAAGACGACGACGTGTACGTACTGGGTGATGACGCACTGAACTTCGCGAACATCTTCAATCAGGAGACTCGGCGGCCGATGTCCCAGGGGATTCTCTCCTCGGACGAGCAGTCGGCCATCCCGATGATGAAACTCATCATCGAGCAGGTCGTCGGCTCGCCGGACCACCCGAACGAGAAACTGTACTTCTCCTCGCCGGCCGACCCCATCGACTCGGACCTGAGCACGCTGTACCACCAGAAGACCATCCAGTCGTTCCTCAACGACATGGGCTACGACGCCGAGCCCATCAACGAGGGGATGTCGGTCATCTACTCGGACCTGGCAGACAACAACTTCACCGGCCTGGGTATCAGCTTCGGTGCCGGGATGACCAACGTCTGTCTGGCCTACTACGCGGTGCCAGTGATGAAGTTCTCGGTCGCCCGCGGTGGCGACTGGATCGACGAGCAGGCCTCGACGGCGACAGGCAAGCCCGTCGACAAAATCACCTCCATCAAGGAGGGCGACTTCGAACTCGACTTCGAGACCGACGTCGGCGGCGCCGAGGGGGCGCTCTCGATTTACTACGAGAACCTGCTGGACTACGTCATCGGGAAGATTCAGGAGGAAGTCGACGAGGAAGACATCGAGGAGGGGCTCGACGTGCCCGTCGTCGTCACCGGCGGGACCTCCTCGCCGAAAGGGTTCAAAAAGCTGTTCGAACAGCACCTCAACGACGCCTCCATCCCGTTCTCCATCAGCGACGTCCGACACGCGGACGAGCCGATGTACAGCGTCGCTCGTGGTTCGCTCGTCGCTGCTCGCTCCGAGGAGGAAGAGGAGGGACGTGCGGACGACGCCGAAAAAGAAGAGGAAGTCGAAGCCGACGACTAGTCGTCCTGCTTCGGACTCCTAGCGTATCCGACTGCGGACCGCTACCGGTCAAGCATCAAGCAGTATCCGCGTTCGCGTCGGCCGACGCTCCGGGTCGGTCGTTTCACCGGCCGTAATCCCCGTCAGCGTCTCACTGCCGGCTGTATCAGCTCTCGCCGCCGGCGTCCTCGAAGACGGGCAAAACCAGGTCACCCTCTTCGATTTCCTCTTCGTCCACGCCGTTGACCAGTTCCTCCTCGTCGGGCAGTTCCGCGACGGGGACCGCTGTGGGAAGGTCGTCACGCGTCACGACGGTGACCGTCTGGCCCTGTGCCTGGAAGCGGTCGATAGCGTCGTCCCAGGACTCCGGCGGCCCGTGTTCTGCCGTGTGGTCGACCGAGATACCCACGTAAGCACAGTCCTGGCAGCCAAACGCCTCCCGCTCACCAAGCGTGTAGTGCGTCAGTGTTCCCCCACACCGTGGACACTCCATGCATCAGGTTTTGCTACTGTGGGGCTTAATTCTATGGTCGGCCGGAAAACGGAAGCGGTCTACTCCTCGTCGGCGTCTTCGTCCTCGGCCTCGGGGTCTGCCAGCAGGCCCGCAGCTTCCAGATGCTGTTCTTTCTCGTCGTCGGAGAGCTTGCCGAACGTCTCGGTCTCGACGTCGATAGTCGCGATACCGATTCCCTCCGGGCTGAGACCGCCCTCGGTGACCGACGCGAGCGCTTCGAGCGCGAGGTCTGTATAGGCCGCCTCAAGTTCAAGAAAACCAGTTGGGGGCTGTGGGTTCAAACTCTGTGAGAACCTATGTGGAGAAGTCCATAGGTTTATGGGTATGGAGTTAGTAACATAGGGTGACGGATGGCGTCCTACACCACCATCGAAGACTGGAAGGATGTCGAAGACGGCTACGTTGTTGACGTCACCATCCGGCAAACGGAGGCTGAGAAGTACCCGAGCGGGTGGGACTACGGCCTACATCTCGGGGAAGTCGGTGGCGACACCATCCTCCGATACGACAACGCCCACGAGCGGACGAAAGGCCACGAGCGCCACACCCAGGACGGTGTTGAAATCATCGGGTTTCCCGGGATGCTCACGCTCTACGACCGTTTCAAACGTGAAGCTGAAGAGATGTCGCCGGTGTCGTGGGACTGGCCGGAGTAGGACGCCTCCAGGAGGTACACACTATGCCCACGCTCAAAGTCACCGTCGGCGAACGCGACCGCCTCGATCAGCGCACCCGCAGCCGCATCAAGGCGGCCCAGGAGGGCAAGGATCTCGACGATGCCCAGCCGGTTCTGAACTTCGGGTCGTACGCTGAACTCAGCCGGCTCCTCAGCCCGAAGAATCTGGAGCTGCTGGAGACGATCTCTGAACACGAACCCGAGAGCATCCGCGAAGCCGCCGAACTGGTGGATCGGGACTACAAGCAGGTTCACCGAAACCTCTCTGAACTCGAAGACATCGGTGTTATCGAGTTCGAAGGTGGTGGATCGGGCCAGGCGAAACGGCCGAAGCTGGCCTACGACGGTCTCGAAATCGACATTCCGTTTACCGGACCGAACGGGAGTGTCGGCGCAGCAGCACCTTGACATCCTCCACCCACACGCCCCAGCCGAACATCGACTGCAGCGGAAGCGGAGAGAGTCCACGCGCAGACGCGTGAGTGGCCGCTGTGGCTCTGAGTCCGTGTGGCGTCGTCGTCTCACGCTCACCAAGCGTGTGGTGCGTCAGTGTTCCCCCACACCGTGGACACTCCATGCATCGGGTTTTGCCACTGTGGGGCTTAATTCTATGGTCGGCCGGAAAACGGGAGCGGTCTACTCCTCGTCGGCGTCTTCGTCCTCGGCCTCGGGGTCTGCCAGCAGGCCCGCAGCTTCCAGATGCTGTTCTTTCTCGTCGTCGGAGAGCTTGAGCGCGAGGTCGACGCCGTCATCGAGGGCCATCGTCTCGTCGTAGTGCTCTTCGAGGTACTCCCGGATGTCGCCCCGGTCGGCGCCGACGGCGAGGGCCTTCCACTCGTAGGGAGTCCCGGAGGGGTCCGTCTCGTAGAGGCGCGGCTCGCCGTTGGCGATGCCGGCGATGATGAGCGCGACGCCGAAGGGGCGGGCGCCGCCGACCTGCGTGTACTGCTGGATGTAGTCGGTGATTTCCTTCGTGAGCGTCTCGACGCCGACGGGCTCGCCGTAGCGCAGGTGGTTGACCTGGGCCTGTCGACGGGCGAAGTCGATGAGCTGGCGGGCGTCGGCGACGTGGCCGGCGCTCGCGATACCGATGTGGTCGTCGGCCTTGTGTATCTTCTCGACGGAGGACCGTTCCATCAGCGGCGAGCGGATGCGCTTGTCCACGGCCAGGACGACGCCGTCGCTCGTCCGGATGCCGATACTCGCCGTGCCGCGCTTGACCGCCTCGCGGGCGTACTCGACCTGGTAGAGCCGGCCGTCCGGAGAGAAGATAGTAATTCCGCGGTCGTACGCCTGCTGTTGGTTTTGTCCCTGCATAGTGTTAGATGTCGAGGTCTGTCGCGCCGACGAACCCGTCGTCGGTCCGTACGTCCACCCGCCCGTCGCGAGCGACCGCGTCCCGGTCCCGGTTCTCGAACACGACCTGTCTCCGTTCCGGGCCTTTTGCCGGGCCGCGTATATATTTTTCCTCACACGCACAAACGGTGCCGCTGGTGCCGATAACGCGAATACCGACTGGCGTGTCGTCGACGCTATCGAGGCAGGCGAGAGCCGCTCGCGCGGGGCCAGTGTGGCCCCGGCGAACCCGAACGATAGCGTGGCCGAGGCCGTCGTCGTGATTAAAACGCAGGACCGTCATATCCGCCGCCGCGCTGTCGGTGTCACCGAGCAGATTCCGGGTAGCGTACCACACCGCACGCTGGAGCCCCCGCCGGTCGAGGTCGGCGTCGGGCCACGTCTCGATGGCGACGGCCAGATACCGCCAGCGCGGCTGGAGGTGTTTGGGCAGGTGTTTCACGGGGACCCACCCCCAGTGTCAGCGTTCATACGCTCCCGTTAGCAGGCCGGAGTGAAAAATCGGTACAACTGACCGTATCACCGCAGTGTCGAGCCGTGACGGGTCGCGCTGTCGTTCTCGTCGATGTGGGCCGGTTCGATACGTTCGATGGGGTTTCGGACCAGCAGGTAGAGCATCGACAGCCCCATCCCGATGGTCTCGGCGACGATGACTGGGTCAGCGTTGCGCACGGCAGGGATACTGAGTCCGGCGGCGCCCAGAAAGACCAGGATGGTCATCGGACGGGCCAGAACGAAGGCACCGGCGAGGGCGGCAGTGACGATACCCAGCAGTATGCCGACGGTGAAGGTCAGCGCGAGGCTGTCAGTCACCATCACGCTACTAACCATGTTCATGCCGACTGCAGCGAGTGCGCCCCCAAGGAGGTACTTTGTGCCCACCACGCCCGCGAGCGAGGCGACCACGAGACTGCCGAACTTCGGGCTGGTGTTAGCCATATATATCCTGTGTCTCTCTTCCTAAATAAAGGTTGAGTTTTCGTGAAACAATTACGATTCGTCCAGTCGAACGCCCGGCTCGACGTAGGAGTCGCCGAGCCGGTCGCGGTTCCGGGCGGCCAGCCGGCCCCATTCGGCCAGTCCCGTGTGAACGTCTGTGGCGTCGAAGCCGATGGTCTCGCCCAGCGCAGCGAGTTCCCGGGGCGCCCGAAACGCCAGGTGGCTCTGAGGGTCGGCGCTGACGACGTAGGGGGCGTCGGCGTCGTCGACCAGTTCACGGAGCTTCCGGAGACCACGGAGCCGGCGGACGCGGCTCCCGCCGCTGTCGTGAACGACCGGGTGGAGGGCGAACTCGACGCGGACGCCGTTGTCGGCGGCCGCGTTCGCCAGCACGTGATTGAAGTCGCCGTCGCCCGCCATCGGGTGAGCGAGCACGTCGACGGCGGGAGTCTCGACGGCGAAGCGGTTTATCGCCCGGTCACCGCCGTGGACGACGACGACGGTGCGCTTCGAGCGGTAGTTGCCGACGAGGCCGCTGGCCTGTGAGGGGTCGTCGGCCCGAACTTCGATACCGTCGACCACGTCGACGTCGACCCGTTCCTTGACGGTCTCGATGTCGTCGGGGCTGCCCTCGTCGCCGTGGTTGCGGACGACGATACCGTCGTAGCCATAGTCGGCCGCCGTACGGGCCTGTCGGGCGAGGGTGCTCGGCCCGTCGGGCCGGACGTGGACAGCCTCGTACATCACAGTTCGGCGAGCAGGTCCCGGGCGTTCTCGATGGCGTTTTCCCGCTTTGCGGGGTAGGCTTCGACCTTCGCGCGGAGCGTGATACCGTCACCGCGTTCGACGTCGCCACGGAAGGCCGCCTGCTTGTCGAGCGTGAGGAAAAACGAGCAGTTCTCGTCGACGCGGTCGTCCAGTTCCGCCCGCACGTCGTCGATGTCCGAAAGCGTCGCCACCTGCGAGAGGACGTGTCGAATCCCGTCGGCGTTCTCGACGCGAGCCGAGAGGACGGCGATGCGGTCGCCGTAGTGGCCCTCGCTCTCGGCGCGCTCGATGGGGTACTCCTCGGGGAGATAGGTTCGGAGCGCCGACTCGACGCGTTTCTCGTCCTCGGTGGCATAACAGAACACCCGGAGGTCGACGTAGTGGAACGGAACCGACGCCACGGCTTACTCGCTGGCTTCGAGGTTGTCCTCGGGAACGCCCTGCTCCTGGCCGTCCTCGAAGGAAACCGTGTAGTTGGCGTCACCGAACATCGTGTCGACGACCTGCGTGATGGTCCCTGTCTCGCCGTCGTAATCGCTGTGCTCGTCGTGGAGAATGACTTCGTCGTCTTCTTCGAATGCCATACGCGCCGATACTCGATGGCTGCTCAAAAAGGGACTGATTCGGCGGTCGTCGCCGCGCTGCTGGGAGTGTGGGCCACCGTGTCGAAGGGTTATAGTGACTCTCTCGCGTACTCGGTGGCATGATTGGTCCGTCTCACCCGCCGCTGTTTGCGTGCGATAGCTACGACTCCGCTCTCGGCGACAGATGACTACCGTCGACGACCTGTGGTATCTCGCCGACGTAGCCAGCCAGCAGGCCGAACAGACCTACCACGACCTCCGTGACCAGTACGACGGGTTCGTGGAGTTTACGCGCCATCGGCGGGTCCAGCGGCCCCGATTTCGCACCGTCGCCGAGGACGCCCGCGACCACGGCGCCCCCTTCGGTGCGCACTCGCTGGCCTACCGGCCGACGGGTGAACTCCTGTTAGTGCGACACGACGGCGTCGGCCGGTGGGTGTTGCCCGGCGGCGAACTCGACGCGGGCGAGTCGTTTACCGAGACAGCACTGCGGGAACTGCGCGAGGAGAGCGGCATCGAGGCCCGCGTCGAGGGACTCGGGATGCTCGGTCGCGTGGAGTTCTACTGCGGGGACAACGACACCTGGGGGGTGCTCCCGGTCTTCGAGGCCCGCGCCGAGACCACGGCCATCAGCGTCGACGACCCCGACGGCGAGATAAGCGAGGCCCGCTGGTTCGAGGAACTCCCGGCGGATACACGGGACCGCGAGGAGATACTGCGCTGGCGCGAGCGGCGGTTCAGTCGGGACTGACCCCGGGAGGCAAACGCCGCCGCGACGATTACTCCGCCGAGCCCAGCCTGTCGCCGGCTTTCGACTTTGCGGTCTCTTTCGCTCGTTCGACCACCGGCTCGGCGTCGGCCCACTTCTCGCCGACCATCGCGCCCACCAGCGCCCCGATGCCGGCGCCGGTGCTTGCGGCTTTCGGGCTGATGAGTCCGCCGACGGCCCCGCCGACGGCGCCACCGGTCGCTGCGTACTTTGCACGGCTTATTGCACGATTGATTCGCTTTCGCATACCATGAAATTCACGCACGGACGTAAAAAGCCATGTGGCGGCTTCGTCACTCGGGCCCGAACGACTGGCCCTCGCGGGCGTCCGCACCCAGCCGTCGAACCGCCGCCCGGGCGTTGCTCGCGTCGTAGCCAAACAGCACCGAGTGACCGTACTCGGCGGCGACTTCCGTCGCTTTCACGAGGGCGTCGATATCCACGTCGACGGCGTAGAGTTCGATACTGAAACGGGTCGAGAGGGGGTCCTGAAACCCCTTTGCGAGTATCTCCAGCCAGTAGGTCGTCGAGTAGGCCATGTCATAAAGGGGGACGACGAACTCGTCGACGTACTCCTCGATATCGTCGACGGCGACGCCGGAGCGGGCTTCGAGGTGGCCGGGATAGGGGTCGGGATACAGCGTCAGATAGAGCGCGCCGGGAACCCGCTCGCGGGCGTCGGCGACGAACTCGGTCATGACGCTGGTGCGCCAGGCCGCCCACTCCTCGAACTCGCTGTCGGCGAACCGACGCTCACACCGGTCGCAGTGGCAGTACTCCTCGCGCGGGAAGCCGACATCGTCCAGGCGCACGTCACCGTTCACCTCGGCGGCCTCCTCGATGATGTCGAGCAACCCCTCGCGGTAGCGGTCGTGGGTCGGACAGACGTAGGTCCAGTCGAAGTAGGGTTCGTTCCGGGTCGCGGCGGTCCCCTCGTCGTCGAAGGCCAGCAGGTCCTCCTCGCCCTCGACGGCGTTGTCCCCGAAACACGACACCATGTTCACCGCCCCCTCGATTGGCTCGGTCGCCCGGCCGGTGACGTCTTTGACCTCGTAGAACGCCCGGTCGAACTCCGACCACTCGGTTTCGTCCTCGTTTCGCGTGACGACGCCGTACATGGCGGTCGCTATGGGGGTAGGTCGGGTAAGCGTTCTGAAAAGGGTGGTCGGATACGGTACGACAGTGGGGACCGCCTCACTTCTTGACCATGTACGCCGCACCGACGGCAGCGACGACCGCAATCAGGAGGAGTATTTTCTTTGACATCATTTCACCGTACGAAACCGGTTCATAAAGAACTATCGCCGCAGGCGGGTGATTGCTGGCCGGGATTCGTGTGCCGCTTGCACGCTCGGCGGGCCCTAGCACTCCCGCTCGTGGGCCCAGAACTCCCCGTCGACGGTGACCTCCTTCTTGAACAGCGGGACTTCGTCCTTGAGGCGGTTGATGCCGTCCTGGACTGCACTGAAGGCCTCGCCCCGGTGGCCGGCCAGGATGACCACGAAGACGATGTCCTCACCGGCCTCGACGACCCCGGTCTTGTGGTGCAGTCGGACCGCATGGACGCCGTCGCGGGCCTCGAGGTCCGCCCGGAGGTCGGCCATCCGCCCCCGGGCGACGCCGTCGTAGCGCTCGAACTCCAGATGTTTCGTCGGCCGGTCGTCCGGGCTGTCTTTCGCCCGCACGCGACCGGTGAAGGTGGCGATAGCCCCGGCGCGGTCCTTCGCAGGCGAGCGCTTGACCGACTCGACGAGCGTCTCCAGCGTGACGTAGGGGTCCCGCTCGTCGAGGGCGGCAAGAATACTGTCCAGGTCGGCGTCCCCGCCACCCTCCGCGCGGTAGATGACCGGGTCGGCGGCCTCGCGGTCGCCCAGGACCACCTTCGGAATCGCCGCGTCGCTGTACCCCTCGACGAACGCGTAGTCGTAGTCGGGCGCCAGCGCGTCCAGCGTGTCGGTGAGCGTCCGTGACTCGCCGGTGGCGAACCACTCGCCGTCGTCGGTGAGCGCGACAGTCTCGGCCGCACCGGCCGCCCGGTGGCGAGCGGTGTCTTTCCCCTCGGTGTCGACGTCCGGCGAGTTCGTGCAGTGTTTCACGGTGGCGACGTCGGCGTCCGTCGAACACCGCTCGGTCAGGCGCTCGACGAGCGTCGTCTTGCCGGTATCGGAGTGGCCCACGATACCCAGGACATACATGAGCGACCATACTGCCGGCTGATATGTAGATGTTTCCGATACACTGCCGGCTACTCCCGCAGCGCGGACTTCGTTTTCTCGACGACGCGGACGCCCTCGATGGCCGCCGTCGGATACTGCCCGTCGTCGTCTTTCTCGCTCGATTTTACCATGTCCCAGACGACGTTGAGCCCCGTCGTCACGCCCTCCAGGGCCTCCATCTCACAGCCGGTCTTGCCGACCGTCTCGACGGCGACGGTACACTCGACGGCCCCCTCGCCGAGTTCGAAGTCGACCTCGACGTTCGTGATCGGTATCTGGTGACACATCGGAATCGTCTCCCAGGTGTGCTTGACGGCCTGAACCGCGCCGATACGGGCCGTGGTCAACACGTCGCCCTTGCCGATATCGTCCTCGGCGATGGCCTCGAGCGTCGACGCCGAGAGGCGAATCTGGCCGCGAGCGACCGCCCGGCGCTTGCTGTTTCCCTTCTCGCCGACGTCGACCATCTGTGCGTCGCCGCCCTCGTCGACGTGTGTGAACTCCTCTGTCATGGGTCGCCCTACCGCGAGCGAACTGAAAACACTGCGGGTTCGCTCATCGCCGAACGAGCCCGAGCAGGTGGCCCACTGCCGGCGCGACCAGTTGCCCGGCACCCGTCCGAGCGGCGTTCTCGCTACCGGGGAGACAGAAGACGAGTCGGTCGGCGACGACGCCGGCAGTCGCCCGGGAGGCCATCGCCATCGGGCCGACCTCCTCGAATGAGACGTACCGGAACAGCTCGCCGAATCCCGGAATCTCGCGGTCGAACAGTGGGGAAACGGCGTCGACGGTTACGTCGTCGGCCGTCAGCCCGGTACCGCCGGTGGTCACCACCACGTCCGCACCTGCTTCCAGTGCGCTCGTCACCGCGTCGGCGATAGCGACTCGGTCGTCGGTGACGAGCAGTCTGTCGGTGACCTCGTGGCCTGCGTCGGCGAGCGTCGACTCGATGACGTCGCCACCTGGGTCGTCCTCGGGCGTGCGCGAGGAGGAGACGGTGACGACGGCGATTGAGACGGCGTCTTCGTCGTGGTCGTGGTGGTCGCCCATATACCCCATAGCGACGTGGCCGTCCTAAACTGTGACTGTGATGGAGCGGGGGTTCTATTGCCGAGCGCGCCCCACGCCGACGTGTGCCGACCGACGAACGCACCACTGGCATCGTCGTCGCGGGCGGGCGCTCGACACGGTTCGGGGACCGGGAGAAAGCCCTCGCCGAACTCGACGGGCAGCCGATGCTCTACCACGCCGTCGCGACGCTTGGCGACTTCACCGACTCCGTCGTCGTGAACTGCCGACCCGACCAGCAAGCGGCCTTTAGCGACGGGTTGGAGCCCCTCGACACCGATATCCGGTGGGCGCTTGACGAGACGCCGGACGAGGGACCGCTCGCCGGGCTGGCAACCGCTCTCACCGCCGTCGACACCGAGCGCGCGGTCGCCCTGGGCTGTGATATGCCGTTTGCCGACACCGACGCGGTGTCGGGGCTGCTGGCACGACTCGGAGATAGCGACGCCGTCGTCCCCCGGACCGACGGCGGCCCAGAACCACTCCATGCGGCCTACTGTGTCGAGCCGACGCTCGCGACGGCGCGGGCGGCACTGGCCGACGGGGAGCGGAGCCTCCGGGCGCTGCTCGACCGACTCGCTGTGGACTACGTCGCTGTCGACGCCGACGGGACACTACCGGTGCGGTCGCTCACCAGCGTCGATACCGGAGAGCGACTGCAGGAAATCAAGCGGGAACGCGGGCGGGACTAACCCTCAGTCCGCGAGGATATGGGCCGGCAGGTTGTCCCGGATAATCGTCTCGCAGTACTCACACCGCACCCCGTCGTCGACGACGGCAAAGCGGGACCGGACCGGTTCGTCCTCCGTCGAGATGCAGTTGTGGTTCGGACACTCCAGGATGCCCTCGACCAGCGAGGGGCGCGAGACGCGGTGTTTCTCGACGACCTCGAACTCCCGGACGATATTGATAGAGGCGGCGGGCGCGATGAGCGAGAGGACGTCGACCTCGTTCTGGGAGAGTTCCTTGCCCTCGACTTTGACGATGTCTTTCTTGCCCAGCCGGTCGGAGGGCATGTTCATCGCGACGGAGACCGATTCGCCGCTGGTGCCGTCGATGTCCAGGATTGCGAGGACGTTCAGCGCCTGGCCGCCGGTGATGTGGTCGATAACGGTGCCGTTGCGAATCTTCGAGACGCGGAGTTGCCGGTCGTCGTCCGTCATTCGTTGTCCTCCAGGAGCAAGTCGAGCAGCGCCATCCTGACGGGAACCCCGTTGTATGCCTGTTCGAAGTAGGTCGCGTACTCCGTGTCGTCGACGTCGTGAGCGATTTCGTCGACCCGTGGCAGCGGGTGCATTACGGTCAGGTCGTCTTTCGCGGCCTTGAGGGTCTCGCTGTCTATCCGGTACTGGCCGGCGACCGCGCGGTACTCGCTCTCATCGGGGAACCGCTCGCGCTGGATGCGGGTGACATACAGCACGTCGAGTTCCGGGAGCACCTCGTCCAGTTCGGTGTGTTCGCGCACTTTGGCCCCCTCCTGGTGGAGGTCGTACCGAACGGAGCGGGGCAACTGTAGGGACTCGGGGCTGATGAAGTGCTGGCGGGCGTCGACGTTGGTCAGCGCGTGGGCCAGCGAGTGGACCGTGCGACCGTACTTCAGGTCACCCATGATGCCGATGGTGAGGTCGTCGAAGCCGGCGTTCTCCCGTATCGTGTAGAGGTCAAGCAGCGTCTGGGTGGGGTGCTGGCCGGCGCCGTCGCCGGCGTTTACGAGCGGTACGTCGACGAACTCGCTGGCCATCTTCGCTGACCCCTCCATCGGATGGCGCAACACGAGCGCGTCGGCGTACCCCTCGACGACGCGGACGGTGTCAGCAAGGGACTCGCCTTTCTTGACACTCGATGACTCCACCGACCCCATGTCGACGATGTCCCCGCCCAGGCGCTTCATCGCCGTCGTGAAGCTCATCTTCGTCCGCGTGCTGGGTTCGAAAAAGAGCAGCCCCAGCAGCGTGTCCGCGTGCCGGTCGGCGTAGGCCGACGGGTCCGCCGCGATGTCGGCCGCGTGGTCGAGCACCGCCTCGATGTCGGCCCGCGACAGCTGTTTGGCGCTGATGATGTGGTCGTGCCGCATCTTACTCCCACTCCCGCCCCCGACCATCTTGAATCTCTCGACACGACCTAGCTACGGTTGGTGTACTGTTGGGTGCTAGGTATTCCGGAACAGTTGCCGGATACGACGAGTTCACCGACAGCCAGAAAGCCCCGGCGAGCTGGACTCGGGGGGCTCGCTGCGCTTCTCGCTCACTGCGTTCGCTGCGGTGCTTACGTCGCCCGCCTTCGTCCAGCTCGCCGCCCCTTTCAATCCCACCCAGCATAGACTGACCAACCGGCTACGGGTGGGACTGAAAGGGGCCGCGCTATCGGCGAAGCACGACGAAGTAAGCACGCGAACAGCGTGAGCGCGCGCAACGAGTCGCGCGAGCCGATAGCGCGGGGGCTTTCTGGCTGTTGACCTCTGTCGTCTGAGCGGAAACAACTCTACACTTCGCGAGCCAAGCATTCAAAACACATACCGCACACACCCATCCTATGCTCGCAATCGCCGGGGGGAAGGGAGGGTGTGGGAAGACGACGACAGCCGTCGGGCTCGCGCGCGGGCTGGCCGCCCTGGGCACGCGACCGCTGGTCGTCGACGCGGACCTCGACATGCCGGACCTCCATCACCGGACCGGCGTCGACCGACAGCCGGGTATCGCCGCTGCCGTCGAGCGCGAGGAGCCGCGTACGGTCGCACAGCCGAGCGGTCGCTTCCCGGAGATAGACGTATTACCGTGTGTGGAGGCCGATACAGCGACCGCTGTGGCGCTGTTCGAGCGGCTGTCGGTCCAGCCGGACCACGGCAGTGCCGGGGCCCCCATTCTGCTGGACTGCCCGGCCGGGGCGAGCCCGGACGCCGCCGCGCCGCTGCGGGCGGCCGACCGGACCGTCCTCGTCTCGACGCCCCGGGAGCGCAGTCTGCGGGACACGGCCAAGACGGCGGCGATGGCCCGCGAACTCGACGCCCCGCCGGCCGGCGTGGTGCTGGTCCGCAGCGACGGCCGGGTCGACCCGAGCGAACTACTCGACTGTAGTTCGGTCGTTCACGTGCCTGAGCTGTCTGAACCTCCACTCGAAACGGAGGAATCGGCCGCGAGACACCTAAAATGTGCTAAATCGGTAACCAAGCGGAATATTTAATCAGGTGGGATGGCTACTCTCAAAGGAGTATGGTCAACCGGCTCCGCACGGGCATCGACGTCCTCGACCGGAAGCTCGACGGTGGTATCCCAGCGGGGAGCATCGTCGCGCTGACGGCCCAGCCGGCGAGCCAGGCGGAGCTGTTCCTCTATGAACTGACCGCCACGCGCGGGACGCTGTGGCTCTCGCTGGACCGCACGGCCGAGTCGGTCATCGCCAGCATCGAGCAGACGCCGGTCAACACCGGCGACCCGACGGTTCGACACATCTCCGGGGAGGCCCCGCTGGACAACGCGGGCAAACTCGTCTCGGCGCTGCCCGAGACCTCGAATCTCATCGTCGACCCACTCGACGTACTGGAGGCCCAGGAACCCCACTCCCGGTTCCGGGCGTTCATGAACGACCTGCAGAACCACATCGTCAACACGGGGAGTATGGCAATCTTGCACTGTCTCGACGGCCGCGCGGTCCCGCCGCTTCGGGACACCACCGAACACTTCGCCGACGTCGTCTTCGAACTCAAGACCCACACACGGGGCGACGAGGTGGAGAACCGGCTGGCCATCCCCAAGTTCCGTGGCGGCCGCGCACCGAACGACATCATCAAGCTCGACCTGGTCGAACAGGTCAGCATCGACACCAGCCGGGATATCGCTTAACCACTTTTTGCACAGTCACTCACCGAGCAGCGAACAGCACAAAAGCGCGAGTTAGTCGTTACTCGCCGGCGTTTTCGAGTTCTTCGGCGATTTCCTCGGCGTCCACGTCAGCGTCCTCGAGTTGCTCCTCGATGTCTCCCAGCCCGCCGCCCATCATGCCGGGCATACCCATTCCGCCACCGCCGATTTCCTCCTGGACGATGATGCGGTCGACGCCGAGCAGCTGGGTCAGCTGCTGGGCGATTTGCTGTTTGCCCATCATCCACTGCTGGTTCATGCTCAGCTGTGGCGTGGCCTCGATGTAGAGGGTGTCCTGTTCGACCTCGACGGTCTCGTACTCGGGCTCCGCTTCGGCGGATTCGCCGCCTTCGTTCGAGGCGTCATCCGACGCCTCGCTCTCGACGAGTTGCTCTTCTTCGACGGTCTCCTGTTCGAACCAGACGTCGAGTTCCATATCGAGCATCAGCGAGAGGATGCCCTGGGCCTTCTCCTCGCGGTCAGTGACCTCGCTGACGATTTCGTACTCGTACTCGACGGCCTCGCCGGCGAGCGGGTGGTTGAAATCGACGCGCGCGCGGCCGCCGATGATGGTCTCCAGACGGCCCTGCTCGCCGTCAATCTGGACCTGGGCGCCGGGGTACCGGTCGTCCTCCTCGATTTTGTCCTTCGAGACGGTGCGAACCTGGCTCTCGTCGTACTCGCCGAAGGCGTCCTCGGCGGAGACGGTGACGCTACCCTCGTCGCCGACTTCCTTGCCGAAGATGTCCTGCTCGACGTCCGGGAAGATGTGGCCTTCCCCCAGCACGATGGTTCGTGGGCCCCACTCCTGCTGGTCGGTGTCGATACCTTCCTCGTCGGCGACGTCCTCGTCGGTCGTGTCGACGAGGCTGCCCTCGTCTACGGTGCGTGCGGTGTAGGCGAGTTTGATGACGTCGCCGGACTGGAATCCGCTCTCGGGCTCTTCGTCGGCCGCGTCGTCCTCAACGTCTTCTACTTCGGCCTCGGAGTCGTTGCTCATACCCCGAAAGACTGCCGTGGCACTCTTAAGAACAACGTTTCGGGCCGACCCCTACGACAGCGGCCGGCTCACGTCGCGTCGGCGTGTTCGGCGAGGATAGCGTCGAGTTTCGCCCTATCGATATTCCGGCCCGAGACCGGGACGACGACCGTCTCGCCGGCGATGTCGTCCGCTTCGAGCGCGGCCGCGACCGCGGTCCCGCAGGCCCCCTCCATGACGATGCGTTCCTCGGTGAACAGCCGCGCAACGGCGTCGCCGATGGCGTCCTCCGAGACCAGTTCGAAGTCACCCAGCCCGTCCCTGAGCAGTTCCATCGTCAGCGCGAAGGGGACCCGCGTGGCGACGCCCTCGGCGCTCGTTTCCATCCGGTCGTGTGGTGCCAGCGTGTCCTCGTGGTAGGCCCGATGCATCGCCGGCGCGGCGGCCGACTGGACGCCGACGATATCGGCGTCGGTCAGCGCGCCGACGGTGAGACAGTAGCCGACGGCCGCAGTCCCCCCGCCGACCGGGCAGTAGAGCCGGTCGACCTCGGGCAGTTCCTCGACCACTTCCAGCCCGGCGGTGCCGACGCCGGCAAGCAGTTTCGGCTCGTTGCCGGAGTGGACATAGCGCTTGCCGCTCTCGACGGCGAGCGATTCGACGCGTTCGCGGGCGGCGTCGTAGTCCGGGCCGTGTCTGACGACGTCGGCGCCCAGTTGTTCCATAGCCCTGACCTTCCCCGCGTTTGCGTCCTCGGGCACGCCGATGGTGACGGGCACCCCGAACTCCCGGCCGGCCCACGCGACGGAGAGCCCGTGGTTGCCGGAACTGGCCGCGAGAACGCCCCGGTCGCGGAACTCCGCGTCCAGCGTGG
Organism: Halobacteriales archaeon QS_6_64_34; assembly: GCA_003020925.1. GTDB lineage: Archaea > Halobacteriota > Halobacteria > Halobacteriales > Haloarculaceae > Haloarcula. The sequence continues at coordinate 54,200 of PXRT01000013.1, forward strand.
CGAGCAGATTGACACCGCCCCGGACCTTGAACGCGCCCGTCGGCAGCGTGTCCTCGCGCTTGAGGTAGACGTCGGCTTCGGTGGCCACAGAGAGGTGTTCGCTTCGGACCAGCGGCGTCTCGGGGAGATACCGCGAGACGACCTTCCGCGCTCGGGCCACGTCGGCCGTCGTCGGGGGCTCCAAGTCGTGATACGGGAAGACGGTCGTGTCGTCGGGTGACTCGACCGGCTCGTAGCGACCGTCCATACCCCTACCCCGGGAGCGCACACAGTAAAACTCGCGGTCTCCCTGTGTGTCACTGTGGCTGCCACGCAGTGGCAGGGACCATCGCGGCCGCTATGACACCGTTTTTCACCGCCGGCACCGACGGGAGCGGTATGTACGAAGTCGAAGTGAAAGTCGCCGCCGACCTGGCCGCCGTCGCCGAGCGCCTCGACGAACTGGGCGCCACGCAGACGAGCGACGTCGTGCAGGTCGACACGTACTACGACGCGCCACACCGGAACTTCGCCGAGACCGACGAGGCGCTGCGGGTCCGCCGCGAGACCCGCGCTGGCGAGACCGAGGCTCGAATCACGTACAAGGGACCGCTGGTCGAGGCCGAGTCCAAGACCCGCGAGGAGTTCGAGACCGCCGTCGACGACGGCGAGACGGTAGACATCATCTTCGAGAAGCTGGGCTTTGCCCCGGCCGCGACCGTCGAGAAGGACCGCCGGTGCTACCGGTACGACGGCTATACGGTGACGTTAGACGCCGTCGAGGGCGTGGGCGAGTTCGTCGAAGTGGAGACCGAAACCGACGAGGACGGCGTCGAGCGGGCCCGAGAGGGGGCCTACGACGTACTGCGTGAGCTGGGACTCGACCCTGAGTCTCAGATACAGACATCGTATCTCGGCATGCTGCTCGATGATTCCTCGTAGTAATCTTTCCGTGGCGAGCGGTTCCCGTAAGTTATAGAAGCGGTCACAGCAAAGAGCGACCAATGAGCGAGCAGAACATCCACGTCGCCCCCGAGAGCGGGCTCGCAGTCGAGGAGCAAAACGTCGAAATCGTCGAGCGAAAGGGCATCGGCCACCCCGATTCTATCTGTGACGGGGTCGCCGAGAGCGTCTCCCGCGCGCTCGCACAGACGTACATCGACCGCTTCGGGAAGGTGCTGCACTACAACACCGACGAGACCCAGCTCGTGGCCGGCACCGCCGCGCCGGCCTACGGGGGCGGCGAGGTGCTCGAACCCATCTATCTGCTCGTGGTCGGGCGAGCGACGAAGACCTACGACGGCGAGCGCATCCCCGCCGAGACCATCGCGCTGCGGGCCGCCCGGGAGTATCTGGGCGAGAACTTCCCGCATCTGGACCTCGGGACCGACATCGTCGTCGACGTGGAGTTCGGCGAGGGTTCGGGCGACCTCCAGACCGTCTTCGGCGAGGAGGAAGTGGTTCCCAACGCCAACGACACGAGCTACGGGGTCGGCCACGCGCCCTTCTCGGAGGTCGAGCAAATCGTCGCGGACACGGAGCGCAAGCTCACCGGCGAGTACGCCGCCGAAAACCCCGTCGTCGGCCAGGACGTAAAGGTGATGGGCAAGCGCGAGGGCGACCACATCGACGTCACCGTCGCCGTCGCGATGGTCGACGAGTACGTCGCGGACTTGGCGGCGTACAAACAGGCCGTCGAGGACGTCCGCAGCTACGTCGCCGACCTGGCGAGGGAGTACACCGACCGCGAGGTGAGCGTCTTCGTCAACACCGCCGACGACTACGACGAGGAGTCCATCTATCTCACCGTCACGGGGACGAGCGCCGAGCAGGGCGACGACGGCTCCGTCGGTCGGGGCAACCGCGCCAACGGCCTCATCACGCCGAATCGGCCGATGAGCATGGAAGCCACCTCCGGCAAGAACCCGGTCAACCACATCGGGAAGATATACAACCTCCTCTCGACCCAAATCGCCCAGTCCGTCGCCGACGACGTCGACGGTATCCGCCAGGTGCAGGTCCGCCTGCTCTCCCAAATCGGCTCGCCCATCGACCAGCCCCACGTCGCCGACGCGATGGTCGTCACCGACGAGGGCGTCGCCGTCGGCGACATCGAGGAGGAGGTCCGGGCCACAGTCGACGCGGAGCTGGCCGACGTGACCGGGATGACCCGCAAGGTCATCGCCGGCGAACTCTCGACGTTCTGAGAGAGCGAGCGACACCCCTTTATCTCCCGTCAGGTAACTGCCGATATGCACCCGCCCGAGCCAGACGTCGTGCTCGTCCGCCACGGCGAGCTGGGCGTCAAAAGCGAGCAGGTCCGCCGGAAGATGGAGGCCCGGCTGGCCGCGAACCTCCGGGCGATGGTCGACGCCCGAGGCCTGGCGGGCGACGTCGAGGTCAGGCGCAACCGCCTGTTCGTCCACACCGACGAGCCCGACGCGGTCGCGGATGCGGCCGCCGACACCTTCGGTGTCGTCTCGGCCTCGCCAGCACGAACCGTTGAGCCGACCCTCGAGGCCATCGAGGCCGCACTCATCGGGGCGACCGACGCGGGCTACGACAGCGGACGTTTCGCCGTCGACGCCACGCGGGCCGGCCCCAGCGACGCGCATCCCTTCGCCAGCACCGACATCGAATCCGAATGCGGCGCGGCGGTGTGGGACGCTATCGAGTCACTGGGCGGCGAGCCCGAGGTCGACCTGGACGACCCCGATTTCACCGTCTACGTCGAGTGCCGGCGCGAGGCGGCCTACGTCTTCCTGGAGAAACGCGCGGGACCGGGCGGGCTCCCGCTTGGCACCCAGCGGCCAGTCGTCGCACTCGTCAGCGGCGGCATCGACTCGCCGGTCGCCGCCTGGAAGCTGATGGCCCGTGGCTGTCCCGTGGTCCCGGTGTACGTCGACCTGGGCGACTACGGCGGCCCGGACCACCGGGCGCGAGCGCGGGCGACCGTCGAGCGGCTGGCCGACTACGCGCCGAGCGAGGAACTGGCCATACACGTCGTCGACGCCGGCGACGTGGTGGCCGAACTCGAACGCGAGATGAGTGCCCTGCGGATGCTCGCACTGCGACGGTTCATGCTCGCGACGGCCGAGGCCGTCGCAAAATCGGAGAACGCTGTCGGTATCGTGACCGGCGAGGCCATCGGTCAAAAGTCCAGTCAGACGAGCGCAAACATCGCCGTGACCGACGCCGCGACGGGCCTCCCGGTCCACCGACCGCTGGTGGCGACCGACAAATCCGCGATAACGCAGCTCGCTCGCCGTATCGGCACGTTCGAGGACGCCACCGTCGACACCGGCTGCAACCGGGTCGCGCCGGAACTGCCCGAGACGAACGCCGACCTCGACGCTGTTGTGGCGGCCGAACCGGACGACCTCTTCGAGCGAGCCCGGGCGTGTGCGTCGGCCCGCGAGGTCGTCCCTATCGAAAGGTAAATCTCCGGGGCGCCACAGGTTCGGATATGTCCCAGGTGTGTCTCGTCGGGAGCGAGGACGTGAACCTCCGGTATGAGTTGCTCTCCCGCGAGACCGCGCGCGACGCCTTAGTCACCTACGACCTCAGGGAGCCCTTCGAGAACACGCTCCAGCTCGAAACCGTGAGTCTGGGGGCGGCGGTCGCCCTGCTCAACGACCTGAACTGGTATCTCGTCCGCTTCACTAATGCCGCCTTCGTGAAAGTGCCCTCTATCAGCGAGACGGAGTGGCTCTCGCGGGAGCTGGCGACCGCAATCAGAGACGACGAGATAGCGCCGGCGGAGACGGAGCGGTTCCTGATGGTGTACGGTATCGTCTCGGCCGACGTGGGAGAGCACAGTGTGGCAGGTGACAGCGGTGACGGCGGAGCGGAGACCGCGACCCGGGACCACCCGCCGAAACTCGTCGAACCGATGCTGTTGACCCGAACCGGCGAGACGATTCCGGACTACGACCTGCGCGAGGTCGACGAGACGCTCGTCGTCCGTGTCACCGAGGACGAGTTCGGGGCCTGACGGACGGCGATGGGTAGCTAGTCGAACATGCCGGTCGACATGTACCGCTCGCCGCTGTCCCAGTAGACCGTGACGACGAGGGGGTCGGTGACGCCGTCGGCCAGCAGTTCCTCGGCCACCTCGCGGGCCGCCAGGTTCGACGCGCCCGAGGACTGGCCGACGAGGATGCCCTCCTCGCGGGCGAGGCGGTGACACTCCGCTTCGGCGTCGTCGAGTTCGACGGTTTTGACGTCGTCGAGCAGGTCCACGTCGAGGTTGTCGCTGACGAACCCCGGACCCATCCCCTGGAAGCTGTCCTCGCCGGTGCCGGGCTCCATCCCCGAGAGAACGGCGTTGTCGGCGGGTTCGACCGCGACGATGTCCACCGCCGGGAACGCCTCGCGCAGCCGGCGGCCGGTGCCCGTGATGGTGCCGCCGGTGCCGACGCCGGCGACGAGGGCGTCGACGGTTCGGTCGCCCACCTGCTCGATGACCTCCTCGCCCGTGGTCTCGTAGTGTGCCTGTGGGTTCGCGGGGTTCTCGAACTGCTTGAGCTGAACGTAGCCGTCGCTGTCGGTCAGCTCGTCGGCCCGGTCCGTGGCGGCCGAGATATCGCCCTCGACCAGCTCGATGTTGGCGCCGTAGGCCTTCATTATCTCGCGGCGCTCGGGGGACTTCGAGGACGGCATCACCAGTACCACGTCGTACCCCTTCGCCGCGCCGACCATCGCCATCCCGATGCCGGTGTTGCCACTGGTCGGTTCGACGAGCGTATCGCCCGGGGTGATGACCCCCTCGCGCTCGGCGCGGCCAATCATGAACCGGGCCGGACGGTCCTTCGCGGACCCCCCTGGATTGAACGATTCGACTTTCGCGGCCACGGTCGCCCCCTCGGGGGCGCGGACCGACACCAGCGGCGAGCCGATTGTCTCGACGATGGACTCGCTGAGCGTCTCGTGCATTGGGCGCGGGTACGCCGTCGCCGGTTAAAACCCCCCGTGGAACCGCCAAGGCCGAGGGGGAGTCCACGGTCCAGGCAGTTCTTTCCGAAAGCGCGGCCAAGGGACACCAATGAGCGGTGCCGTACAACCTACGTCGCGGCGATACAGCACAACCTGGCCGGTCTCGAAGGGGTAGTGTTTAGTTTAGTAGAAAACACGGAAGAGAGCCAGAAAGCCCCGGCTGGCTTCGGTCGGGGGGCTCGCTGCGCTCCTCGGCCTTTGGCCTGCGGTGCTTACGTCGCCCGCCTTCCCGAAGCCAGCCACCGGGAGAGCAAGCTCTCCCGAGCAGTCGGCGCACAGCGCCGACAACGCCCCTTTCAGTCCCACCCGCACTGATTACCAAATCGCCTAACTAAACACCACCACCCTGAGAGCCCCGGGGTTCAAGCCAGTTGCACCGCTACTGGTAGCCATGAGCGAAACCGGACGTCTCGAAACGATGGAGCCGAACCCGGTCTGGGTCGAGGACGCCTACGCCGACACGGTCGACCTCCTCGCCCATTACCGGACCGAACTGGAGTATCACGTCTGGGGCGGCGACTGGTGCAAGGACTGTCGGGCACAGCTGCCCGACTTCGGTGCGGCCCTGAAGACGGCGGAGATTCCCGAATCGCGGATTCATCACTACCCGACCGAGAAGGAAGACGACGGCTCGAAGACCGGTCCCGGGGTCGAGGAGTACGGCATCGAGTACATCCCGACGGTCGTGGTGGAAAAAGACGGCGAGGAAATCGCCCGCTTCGTCGAGGAAGAACGGGTGCCCATCGCCGTCTATCTCGCCGACGAAATCCGGGCGGCGCTCTGAGACAGGGCAGTGTAGCCCCGGACCGATACCGCCACCCGGTACCCAGCGACCGCGACTGCCGCATACTTTTACCGGCCCCCGGCGAGGAGTTGTCGCATGGATGAAACGTGGCGCGTGCTGGTGCCGACACAGATAGAACCGTCCGGACCGTCTACGAGGGCGGAGTTCCCCCGTCGACGGTGAACCGCGAGGCTCTCGAGAAACCGGGCGAGACAGCCTAGTCAGTCTGGCGTCGCCTCGTCACCGCTCTGGGACGGTAGGAACTATATTATGTCAAGCTACATCTATACGGAAAGTATGGATGGTATTCGCGTTCTTCATGTCGACGACGACCCCGACTTCGTCGGTCTGACGGCCGAGTTTCTCGAGCGCGATGACGACCGGTTCACCGTCGAGACGGCGTTCAGCGGAGCCGACGGGCTGGACGCGCTCTCGCCGGCGGTCGACTGCGTTATCTCCGACTACGATATGCCCGGCATGAACGGCATCGAGTTCCTCGAAGCGGTCCGCGAGGAGTACCCCGACCTCCCCTTTATTCTGTTTACCGGCAAGGGAAGCGAGGAAGTCGCGAGCGAAGCCCTCACTCTCGGTGCGACGGACTATCTCCAGAAAGCGACCGGCGAGGACCAGTACGAACTGCTCGCAAACCGGGTCGATAGAGCGGTGGGACAGTTTCGCGCGGAGCAGGAACTGGAGCGCAAGAACGCGTTGCTGGAGAAGACCCAGGACCTCGCCAACGCCGGCGCCTGGGAGTACGACCCACAAGAGGAGGAGGCATACTTCACGGACCAGATGTGCGAAATATACGGCGTCGACAGCGGCTACGACCCCGAGCCCGAGTCGGATATCCAGCGGTTCTGTCATCCCGAGGACCGCGACACGGTTCGGGCCGCCGTGGCGGGGGCTCTGGAGGACGGCGAACCGTACGATATTGAGGTCCGCATCACCGCTGCGGACGGCACCGACAAGTGGGTGCGGACACGCGCCGACCCGCAGTTCGAGGACGGCACCTGCGTGTGCGTCCGGGGGACGGTTCGGGATATCACCGAACGCAAGGAGCGAGAGCAGAACATCGCACAGACAAAGGAGTGGTATCAGACCCTGCTCGACGGGGCCCCGGACGCGGTCTTCGTCGCCGACGCCGAGACGGGCGAAATCCGCGAGGTAAACCGGGCAGCGACCCGGTTGCTCGACCGACCCCGCGAGGAGATTGTCGGGCTCGACCAGACGGAACTTCATCCGCCGGAGAAGGTTGCGGAGTACGCCGAGCTGTTCGACCACCACGCCAGCAACGGCGGGGCGCGTACCGAAACGCTCGGGGAACAGATAGAGTTCTGCGTCGTCGACGCGGCTGGCGAGCGAATCCCCGTGGAAATAAACGCCCAGACCGTCGAGATAGACGGCGAGCACTACAATCAGGGGTACTTCCGCGATATCACGGACCGCAAGGAACGCGAACGCGAACTCAAGCGACAGAACGACCGACTCGACGACCTCGTGACGGTTGTCAGCCACGACCTGCGGAACCCGCTGCGGACGCTGTCGGCATCGCTCGCCCTCATCGAAACTGACGACGGGGAGTCCCTCGAGCGGTGTCACCGGACCATCGAGCGGATGGAGCAGCTGATTGACGACCTGGTGAACCTCGCACAGCACGGCGAGACGGAGTCCGAGCCGACGCCGGTCCACCTCGCCACGCTCGCGACGGAGTGTGCCCGGACGACCGGCGTCGCCGACGCGAACCTCTCGGTTACGACGGACGCGACCATCATCGCCGACGAGTCGCGGCTCAGACACCTGTTCGAGAACCTCTTCGGCAATGCTGTCATCCACGCCGAGGAGGCGGTCTCACTCACCGTCGGGCGCCTCGACGACGGCTTCTACGTGGCGGACGACGGGTCGGGAATTCCCGAGACAGAGCGCGAGCGGGTCTTCCGGGTCGGCTACTCGACGAGCGACGAGGGCACTGGCTTCGGGTTGAACATCGTCAAGCAGGTCGCCGAGGCACACGGCTGGGACATCGGGGTGACCGAAGGCGCCGAGGGCGGCGCCCGATTCGAACTCACCGGTGTCGAGTTCGCCGACAGCTGATACGGTTTATCGTAGATTATTTCCGGTGTTTGTCGGATGTTCTCCGATAAAGTGCCGGTGACTCGTCAGGACAGACCGTCCGACGGTGTCCGGAAGTCGGGGGTAAAGTACACCATGCTGGGCAACAGAAATTTGGCTACTAATGCCCGAAATCACGGTCACCGAGTCACAGCGTGAGCGCTTAGAGACAATCGAGGGAGAACTCGAATCGGCGTTCATCGACACCTACGGCCATATCCGGACGACAGACGTCCTCCAGTATCTGCTCGATACGTACACGCCACCCGAGCAGCAGGGTAGTGGCGTGGGCCACGAGCGAATCGCCACGGCCGATTTCGGGGCCCTCCAGACGGTCGCGAGCGACGTCGATGGCGTGCCCGGCAGCGGCATCGACACTGAGACCATGCGGGGGGAACTGCTCTCGGCGCTGGGGGTCGAGGAGTTCGCGGTGCGACTCGCCGAACTCGAAAACGGGACAAACGGCGACGTGTCGTCGGCAAGCGGCCCGTCGGCGGCAGACGCGGCCGAGTCGACAGACGGTGACGACGAGCCGGAGACCGACACCGACGCGGACGACGAGCCGAGGAACGACACGGAGAGCGGGTCTACCCCGAGCACCGACGGGCCGGGCTCGGTGCTCTCGGCGGCCAACCAGTTACTCACCGACCACGAGGACAAGTGGCGCGAGGGCGGGGGCGAGGAACCCTACGAGGTCGACCTGCCCGACGGGACGACGGAGACGGTCCGGACCAAAGACGACGTCAGGGGGTTGCTGTTCAAACATTACTGATACTGGTGGCCGCACGAACAGCGGGCTAGTTCTGGCCCCAGTCCAGCGCCTCGCCGAGGTCGTGCTGGGGCGGCGAGCAGGCGAAGCTCCGACAGGCGTACACCGTCGGCTCGCCGTCTGCGGCGTCGCGACCGGCCCAGATGGGTGGCGCCTCGGTCAACCCGAGCGTGTCGAGCCACGAGTCGAGGGTCGCGTCGTCGTCGGGCCGCCAGGCCAGCAGTCGGCGCGGGACGTACCGGTCGGCGAGGGGCTCGGTCCAGTCGGCGGGTGGCTCCGCCGGGTCACAGACGAGCGTAAGTTCGAGCGACGCCTGCTCGTATGTATCCGTCGCCAGGGTGAGGGAGGCATGTTGCAGCGGGTTCGAGGAGATGCGGTCGGCGTGGCTCCGGATGACCCGCTCGGCCACGTCGGCAAAGCGGTCGTCGTCACTGAAATGGGAGAGCGCCAGTAGTAGCGACACCGCGACGCCCGTACTGGAGGGCGTGGACCGGTCGGTCAGCTCCTGTGGTCGAGCGACCAGCGTCTCGCCGCCGGTCGGGGTGAAATACAGCGTCCCGTCCTCGCTGTCCCAGAACGCCTCGACGACGGCCTCGGCCAGCTCCAGCGCGAAGTCCAGATACTCGACGTCGCCGGTAGCCTGATAGAGGTCGAAGGCCCCCCGACCGAGGAAGGCGTAGTCCTCCAGGTAGCCGTCGATAGCCACGTCGCCGTCCTTGAACCGACGGGAGAGGCGCTGCTCGGACGCGTCCCAGAGGTGTTCGCGGACGAACTCCAGGGCGTCGGCGGCCACGTCGGCGTAGGCGTCGTCGAGGACGAGAGCTCCCTCTGCGAGCGTCGAAATCATCAGCCCGTTCCAGCCGGCCAGAATCTTCTCGTCGCGGGCCGGTCGGGGGCGGGACTCGCGGGCCTCGAAGGCCTCGTTCAGGGCCCGCTGCAGTTTCTCGGTCAGGTCGGTCTCGCTCAGTTCGTACTCCTCGGCGAGCACGTCGATTGGCTTGCGGACGCCAAGCACCGTCGCCCCCTCGAAATTGCCCTTTCCGGTGACGCCGAAGTACTCACAGAAGATGTCCGCCGCCTGCTCGTCGGCCACGGCGTCGTGGACCTGTTCGGGCGTCCAGACGTAGAAGGCGCCCTCCTCGGTTTCGCCCTCGGGGTCGGACGGTGGTCGGCTCACTGCGTCCAGCGTGCTGAAAAAGCCCCCATCCTCGTGCTGGAGTTCACGCTGGACGAATCCGAACGTCTCGTGGACGACGGAAGCGTAGCGCTCGTTGCCGATGGCCCGGTAGCCGGCGAGGAACGCGCGGGGTATCTCGGCATTGTCGTATAGCATCTTCTCGAAGTGGGGTATCGCCCACTGCATGTCCGTCGAGTAGCGGTGAAAGCCCCCGCCGACGTGGTCGTACAGCCCCCGGTCGGCCATCGCGTTGAGGGTCTGTTCGACGACGGCGAGGTAGTCGTCCGACGGCGCCTCGCCGTCAGCATGTGCCCGAAGGAGAGCGTGAATCCGGCCGGTCTGGGGGAACTTCGGCCCGCCCGAGCCCCACCCGCCGTGGTCCCGGTCGGCGCCCCGGTGGGCGACGGTCGCCGCCGTCCCGATGAGGTTCTCGGCGGGGTCGCCGGGCTCGCCGACGTCCTCGAGGTCGCTCTCGATAGCGTCGGTCCACTGCTGGGCGCGGTTCTCCATCTCGTTGCGCTGTTCGGGGTCGGACCAGGAGTCCGAGAGTCGGTCGAGCAGTTCGCCAAAGCCGGGCTGGCCGCGTTTCTCCTCGGGCGGGAAGTACGTCCCGACGTAGAAGGGCTTCCCGTCGGGCGTGAGCCACGCGGAGAGGGGCCATCCGCCTCCGCCGGTCACCTGCTGGCAGATGCTCATGTAGACGCTGTCTATGTCAGGCCGTTCCTCCCGGTCGACCTTGATAGGGACGAAGTTCTCGTTCAGTCGCTCGGCGATGGCCTCGTCCTGGAAGCTCTCCGCCTCCATGACGTGACACCAGTGGCAGGCGGCGTAGCCAATAGAGAGGAAGATAGGGACGTCCCGCTCTCTGGCGGCTTCGAGGGCCTGCTCGTCCCAGGGCTGCCAGTTGACCGGGTTGTCGGCGTGCTGGCGGAGATAGGGGCTCTCGGCCTCGTCGAGACGGTTCCGCGCTGTGGGGTCCGCGCTGTTGCTCATGCGTACGCTTCAGGGGGCCGGCCCCAAAAGGGAGGCGGACATGACGACCCCGGTGGCGTGGCCACCGTCAGGAGACCACCACAACGCCCATTACTGCTTGATTAATCGTTATGATTGTGCCTAGACTCACTGAGAGCGACCGACAGCAGCTTCGTGCGGAGTTCGACAGACAACTAGCGGCCGGCCTCCACCACGGCGCCCAGCTAGCCGTCTACGTCGACGGCGACCTCGTCGTCGACTTCGCGGGCGGCACGACCGGCCCGGACGGCGGCGAGACCACCTCGGAGACACGCCACCTCATCTTCTCGTGTACGAAACCGTACGCGGGCGTGGGACTCCACCAGCTCGTCGAGGACGGGAACGCCGAGTACGACGACCCTGTCGTCAAACACTGGCCCGAGTTCGCCGAGGACGGCAGCCGGAAGGCGGAGATAACTATCCAGCAGGTGCTCAGCCACACGGCCGGTATCCCGTACGGCGAGTTCGACAACGAGGCCGAGCAGTGGGGCGACTGGGACGCTGTTGTCCGGGCGATGGAGGATATCGAACCCGTCTTCGAACCCGGCGAACAGCCGGCCTACCACACGTTCAACTACGGCTGGGTCGTCGGTGAACTCATCCATCGAATCAGCGGCCAACACGTCGACGAGTACGTCGCGGAGAACGTCTTCGAGCCCCTGGGGATGGCGCAGTCGTCTATCGGGCTCGGGCCGGACGAGGACGACGACGTGGCGATCCTCTCCGGGTTCGAGGTCTTTGACCGCTGTCGCGACCCGGGCGAGGGGCTCGGTATCCCGGCCGCCGAGTCAGCGGCGGCGTTCAACGAGGACGCCGTTCGCCGGGCCGTCATCCCGGCGGCGAACGGCATCGGCACCGCCGGCGACATGGCGCGGTTTTACGCCTGTCTGGAAAACGGCGGCGAGCTCGACGGGACGCGACTCCTCGAATCGGACACTGTCGACCTGGCGACGGAAACGCACGCCGAGACGGACTCGGATGGCACCCTCTCCCGGCCGGCCCGATACGGTCTGGGCTTTTGGACCGGCGGGCTGGCGAACGACATGTTCGGCTCGCTCAGCCGGGAGCGGATGTTCGGCCACGCCGGCCTCGGCAGCGTCTTCGGCTGGGGCGACCCGGAACTGAACGTCGGGTTCGCCTACGTGACCAACGGCATTCGGGAGGAGTCGTGGGAACACGCCGCCCGCGTCGCCGGCATGTCAGACGCTGTCAGGCTGGCGCTGCTGGAGTAGCCCGTCGGTAGCGGTTTTCGGCGGGGAAAGACAATACTTACGTCGAAGCCAGCCAGGCCTTGAGATATGACAGAGACCGTGCTGCTCGTGGGTGGCGGCGGCCGCGAACACGCCATCGCCCGCTCGCTGGCCGACTCCGACGCGGACCTGTACGCCTGTGCCGGCAACCGGAACCCGGGTATCGTCGACCTCGCCGAGGGGTTCGAGACGCTCGAAACCACGAACCCCCAGGCCGTCACCGAGTATGCCGAATCCGTCGACGCGACACTCGCCGTGGTGGGTCCGGAGGCGCCCCTCGCGGCCGGCGTCGCCGACGCACTCGACGAGGCCGGCATCTACGCCTTCGGCCCCCAAGCCCAGGAGGCCCGCATCGAGACTGACAAGGCCTTCCAGCGCCGGTTCATGGCCGAACACGACATCCCGGGCTGTCCCGACTTCGAGACCTTCGACGACGTGGCGGCCGCCTGTGAGTACATCGACGAGTACGACGGCGACCTCGCTGTCAAGCCCGCCGGCCTCACCGGCGGCAAAGGCGTCCGTGTCATCGGCGACCAGTGTACCGCAGAAGAAGCAAAGGAGTATCTCCGAACGTCGGACTACGACCGTGTCGTCCTCGAGGAGCGCCTCGTCGGCGAGGAGTTCACCGTCCAGGCCTTCGTCGCCAACGGCCAGCTCCGCGTGACGCCGGCCGTCCAGGACCACAAGCGCGCCTACGAGGGCGACGAGGGGCCAAACACCGGCGGGATGGGGAGCTACTCCGACGCCAGCCTGGAACTCCCGTTCATGACCGAGGCCGACTACGACGACGCCGTCGACGTGCTTCGGGCCACCGTCGACGCCCTCGACGGCTACAAGGGCGTGCTGTACGGCCAGTTCATGCTGACCGAGACCGGCCCCCGCGTCGTCGAGTTCAACGCCCGCTTCGGTGACCCCGAGGCGATGAACACACTGCCCGTGCTCAACACCGACTTCCTCGACGTGCTCGTCGCCGCTCGCGAGGACCGCTCGATTCCGCAACTCTCCTTCCAGCCCAAAGCCACCGTCTGCAAGTACGCCGTCCCCGACGGCTACCCGACCGACCCGAAGGCGGGCGCGAAAGTCACTATCGACGCCGACAACGCCGGCGAGGCACTGCTGTACTACGCCTCCGTCGACGACCGCGAGGACGGTATCTACACCACCACCTCCCGCTCATATGCCGTCGTGGGCATCGCCGACTCCATCAGCGCGGCCGAGGCCATCGCCGAGGGCGCCATGGAACGGGCCGGCACCGAGGGCCTGCGCGTCCGCCACGACATCGGCAAGCCCGACCTCGTCCAGCAGCGTATCGACCACATGGACGAGATTCGGGACTAGGAACGGGCATTTTCGGTTCGACTATCGAGAGCTACAATAGAGAGAACGCGACCGCTTACAGCCAGAAAGCCCCCGGGCGCTCGGCTACTGCGACTCGCTGCGCTCCTCGCTTCGCTGCGGTGCTTGCGTCGTCTCGTACGCCGAGCGCCCGGCCCCTTTCAGTCCCGCCCTATAGAACAGCCGACTGGGCGGGACTGAAAGGGGCGGCCATTTGCACGAACCCCGGCGACGTAAGCACCGCAGGAACGAACGTAGTGAGTGACGAGGAGCGCAGCGAGTCGCGGGAGTGCAACTGGCCGGGGCTTTCTGGCTGTGCGAGGAGTACGGAGTGGCTTTAGTACTCCCTCTTTTTGCTAGCGGGGCGTTCAAGAGGGGAGCCGTCCAAGCGACAGGCGTGAGCGACGCGACAGAGCCCGACGAGACAGAGACGGAGCGGCGACACGACCGAATCACTCGCGTCGCAACCCCTGGCCCGGGTAACTCGCTGTTCCCGTGGCCCGACGGGAAGGGGCGGCTGCGCGTGATTCTGAACTACGTCGTCATCCTCGTCTGTCGGGTCTCACCGAGCCTCAAACTGAAGAACTGGCTCCTGCGTCGCCTCGGTGTCACTGTCGGCGAGGGGGTCGCCTGGGGCCTCGAATCAACGCCGGACGTGTTCTGGCCCGAACACATCACCGTCAAGGACGACGCCATCATCGGCTACGACGCGACGCTGCTCTGTCACGAGTTCCTCCAGGACGAGTACCGGACCGGCGAGGTCGTCGTCGGGGAGCGCGCGATGATAGGCGCGGGGGCAATCGTCCTCCCGGGCGTCGAAATCGGCGCCGACGCCCAGGTGGCGGCGAACTCGCTGGTCGCCGGGGACGTCCCGGCCGGCGAGACGGTGGCGGGCGTCCCGGCCGAGCCACGTGGCGACAGCGCGGGAGAAAACGGGCGGAGCGACTGACGGCGACGACTACTCCCGTACCCGGACGATGCCGCTCCGCATGACCTGCTGGTTCGGGATGATATGCTCTCGCCCGTCGCTCTCGACGTGGGTGACGAACATGTCGACCTCCTGGACGATGCCCCGCTGGTCGCCGATGACCACCTCGTCACCGATGCTGTAGGGCTCGGCCAACAGCAGGTAGAGCCCGGCGGCGGCGGCCGCGAGCAGGTCCTTCAGCGCCAGCCCGGTGAGGAAGACGAGGCCGAAGGCGTAGGCCGCAAGCAGGATGAGTAGCGCCATCGTCGCGACCCCGAGCTGGCCGAGCGCGATGAGCACAGCGAGATAGAAGATGCTGTACTTGACGATTTCCGGAACGACCGTGGCCTCGGGCAGCTTGACGCTGCGAAGCCGCTCTGAGACGACCAGCTTGGCCTTGTCGCCGGCGATGAGGCCGATGATGATGGCGAAGACGGCGATAAAGAGGTCCGGGAGGAAGGCGGTAAACCGGGTCCAGTACGCTTCGGGTTGGACGAGCTGGGCGATGTTCAGGGCGATGGTGATGGCGATGATGTAGACGAACAGCGCCGCCAGGTTCGAGACGATACCCACCGTAGAAGTACCCAGGCTGCGGGCGGTCCGCTCGAAGGGCGTGCCCTCGACGGTCTCGGGGACGCCGAGTTCCTCCATGAACTGACGGGCGGTTCGCCAGACGAGAAAGCCCGCGAGCAGGCCCAGACTCAGGACCGCAAGCGAGACGACGAACGTGCCCTGCGGGGAGAACAGTGTCCGGACGACGTCGGGCCACTCTGAAATCGACTGCATCGTTAATACTCCTCGGGGTCGATTTCGAGGACGAGTTCACCGCCCTTGAACGCGCGGACGAGCCCGTCGCTCTCCGAGAGGACGATTGCCGTCGCGTTCGTATCGCGCGTGATGGCTCCACCGGCCATGTGCCGGGCGCCCAGGCCTTTCGGGATGTCCACGCCCTCGGCGGAGGGCTCGAGATAGCGGTAGGCAGAGACGATTTTCCCGGCGTCGGAGATGACGAAGGCGCCGTCGAGCCGCGAGAACTCCTTCAGCATGACGTTGACGATGGGGTCGCCGACGTGGACGTGGGACTTCTCGAAGGGGTTGTACGAGAGCGGCCGGGACTTGCTCATCACCTTGCCGGCGTCGCCGACGACGAAGAGGGCGCCGACGGGCTTGCCCTTCTGGCCTTTCTTGCCGAGTTCGACGGCCACCTCGAAGATGTCCCGAACGACGCCCGGTTCGGCCCGGGAGTTGACGAAGAGGTCGTACACACCCGAGGGCGAGAAGTCATTGGTCTGAATACGGGCTACGGCGTTTGCGGTCCCGGTCATGAAGCCGCTCACACAGACCACCTCGTCGCCCTCTTCGACGAGTTCCTGCTCAAGTGCACCCTCGATTCCAAAGCGGATGCGTCCCTCCAGGTCGGTGAAATCGATTGGCAGCTCCACGAACTCCGCCGCGTCGACTGAGTTCTCCGGTCCGACCACGACCACAGTGCACTCACTCTCTTCGAGTGCTTCGTAGTCGCTCATACTCGGCGAGAAGAGAAAGACGGCGTCGATGTCTGCGACCAGCCCATCGAGCAGGTCGCGCAACTCGTTCATTGGTCACAACACAGCCGCAAGCAAAAAAAAACCTTCCGGGCGATAAGCCGCCTGTCAGCGCCACGTCTGACTGTTTCGTCCCGTATCAGTCGGTGAGCAGTTCGTCGAAGGCGCCACTCGCGGGGTGGACATGACAGTAGGTCCCGACCGTCGAATACTCGGTCAGCCCGTCGCGGTCGCCATCGATACCCTCGCCCCGCTCGACGTCGAAAGCGAAGGTCGCGTCGCCGTCGACGGTCGCCGAGGAGTAGTGGAACTCGTGGCCCCGTCGGCGACGGCGCCCCGCGAGTGCGACCGGCGAGTCCCGACTGGCCGCCAGTTCCACGTGGTCCAGCGCCTGGTAGCGCTCGTGCATCTCGACGGTCGCCGGCAGGACGCCGGCCATGTCGAACGTATCGCCCTCGACTATCGTCAGAGACTGTGAGAGCGCCATCAGTCCGCCACACTCGCCGTATATCGGGCGGCCGTCGGCCGCCAGGGCGGCGATTTCGTCGAGCGTCGACGAGTCCGAGAGGGTCTCGGCGTGGAGTTCGGGGTACCCCCCGGGCAGGTAGACGGCGTCGGCGTCGGGTACGGGGTCCCCGGCCAGCGGCGAGAAGGGGTCGATTCGCCCCCCGAATCGGTCACGAAGCGCGGGGTACCGAAAGCAAAACGCCGCGTCGCTGGCGACGGCGAGGCGCCGGGTCGAGGCAGGCGGTTCGGCCGGCGTCGCGGCCGGCGGCTCGCGAGCGCGGTCGGCGACAGCCTCGGCGTCGATTGTCCCGGCGGCCTCGGCGAGGGCGTCGGTGTCGAGTGGCGACTCGCTCCCCATCTCCAGTCCGAGATGCCGGTCAGGTATCTCCAGGTCCGGCGTCGGCGGAATCCGGCCGAGATAGGCGATGTCGTCGGGCAGCGCCGCTCGGATGCCGTCGGCGTGGCGGCCGCCATGTGCGCGCTGGGCGACCACGCCGACGACATCGATGTCGACCCCCGCTTTGTCAGCGTACTGCTGAAAGCCAAGCGCCGTCGCACCGACGCTCTGCATCCCGGCTTTGGCGTCGACGACGAGGACGACGGGGAGGTTTAGCACCTCGGCGACGCGGGCCGTCGACACCTTCGTCCCGTCGTACAGTCCCATCATCCCCTCGACGACGCAGATATCGCCCTCGCCCCGGTGGTAGGTTCGTCGGGTCCCCTCTTTGCCGGCCAGCCACGGGTCCAGCGACCGCGACGGCTTACCCGCGATAGCCGTATGATGGCTCGGGTCGATGAAGTCCGGGCCGGCCTTCGCGGGTTGGGGGTCGTGACCTGCGTCAACGAGTGCTTGCATGGTCGCCAGCGCCGCCACGGTCTTGCCGACGCCCGAAGAAGTCCCCCCGAGGACGACACCCTTCATCGGGACTCACCGGCGGACGGCGGGGCAGTTGTGTCGCTCCCGTGGTCGGCAAGCAGGTCCTCATACATCGTGGCGAACCGCTCGCGGACCTCGGCCATCCCGACGCCGGCGCGGTCGGCAATCGCCAGCGCCCCGCCCATCCCGACGCCCTCCTTGGCCTCGCCGGCGACGAAGCGCTCCATGGCGACGTGGTCGCTCGCGTCGAAGCCGGGGTCGGTGACGGTCAGGTCCAGGTCGAGGTCGGCGGCGCTCGCCCGGAGGTCGGCTGTCGGGTCGTCCGCGACGTAGCTCGTCGTCGCCAGCCCGAGTCGCCCCTCGTAGCCGCCGTGTCTGACCAGCGCCGCGACCGCCAGTTGCTGTGTCCCACCGGCCAGCGTCACGGCGGTGTCGGTCTCGACGGCGCCGGCGGTGAGACCAGCGAGGACGGCCAGCACCGGGTCGCCCATCCGCCGGACCGCCCGCTTTGGCTCGCCGGCGGCGTCGCCCGGGGCCATCGAACTCGCGTCCAGTCCCTCGCGAACGGCCTGTTCTTTCCGCTCGATTGGGTTCTCGGGCAGCGACGAGGAGACCGTCGCGTCCTCGCCCAACGCCCGGAGGACGCCAAGCGCCGTCGTCGTCCCGCCGGGAACCGTCTCTGCCAGCCAGAGCTCGTCGGTCGGCAGCTTCCGACCGAACTGCCGGGCCGCCTCGAAGGCGCCATACGCCGTCGGCACCGGGTCCTGCTCGCCGATGTCGCGGCCCACGCCGGCACCGACCGACACGGTGGGCGCGGCGGTGGGTTCGGCCAGACCGCCGTCGACGACTGTCAGGTCGAACCCGAGCAGTTCCCGCACCGCTCGGGTCACAAGCGCCGGCGTCGGACAGCCGCTCGGGCTCACGGGCACCGTCTCCGTTCGGACCGGGCGGCCGTAAGTGAGCAGCTCCGCGTCGGCCGCAGGCGTCGTCGATAGCAGGTCCGGGTCAGCGCCGGCGGCACTTATCCCGTCCCGCCGTGCCGTCTCCGTCGTCCCGGCGACTAGCATACATCGCGTGGCCTCGGGGGACCGTTTCATACTAGTTTGCACTACTGCAACCGGACTTTAACGCACCGGTCGGGCTAGGAACCGTAGATACTGGGGTTGCCATCGAGTTAGGACTCGTCATCCAGATTACTAACAGCCAGAAAGGGGTGGCAGGCTGAACAACGGCGGACGACGCAAGCACCGCAGGAACGAACGTAGTGAGTGACGAGGAGCACAGCGAGGCCCCCGAGTTCAGCCCGTCGGGGCTTTCTGGCTGTCCATGCTGTGTACTGTTATCGCGGTCACGCTATCAGAGACGACAGTTGCTAGGACCCATGATTTAAGCGACGCCGCCGCCCACGACGAGTATGGAGGATTTCGACGAAATCGTCTCCTCGCTGACCCCGCGCGAGGACAACGAGGCCATCAAGTCGTACCAGAACACGACGGCCGTCGCCTGCCCGGCCTGTAGGAACCCCTTCGACGATATGGTCGTCTGCAAGGACCCGCCCACGTCGTTGAATCTTGACTTCGAGATGGACCTCTGTACCGGTATCTACGACGACCGCGTCGTTCTCTTTACCCACCGGTAACGTCGAAGGGCGGTTTGCTGTCAGGCGCTCACTTCGTTCGCGCCTCGCTATGCGCGGGACCGGATTCGAACCGGCGGACCCCTACGGGATAGCGTCCTAAGCGCGCCTGCGGCGCACAGCCGCAAACACGCCAATTTGGGGGTGGCACGTCCCGTTTTCGCCTTGTCTACCAGTAATATTGGCCGGATTACTTATAAAACTTGACCGGGACAGCGTTAAGCGCGAATCACGCTGACCGGCAGATTACTCGATTCGAGACTCTTTCTCGACCCGTCCGTACACGTCCATCGCGGAACGCTTGAGACGGCGGAGCGCATCGGCCCGTTCGGCATCCCCGGCGGCTTCGGCTTCAAGTACCTTGTCATCCAACGATGCCGCGAGTGAGAGCGCACCCCGACGGTACTGTTCTAACTCTCGCTGTGCAACAGCAAGGTCGTGGATGATGTCCGTCACATCCATCTCCCTGCTGGCGTGATGCACCGTTTCAGCCTCGATAAGGGCCGCCAGAGAGTCGGTGTCTTCGAAGCCGAGAGTTTCGAGCGAATCCGTCACGTCTTCCGGGGCGCTACTCATCGGCGTTCACCTCCGGGTTCGGAAACTCGAAGCCGTCACGATAGCAGGGCCAACAGGGAAGTTCGGCCCCGTCGTTCCAGTCGTCACAGTCGCAGTCGTCAGGCCGGCGGCGGCGCTTATCGCTGTCGTCGTCGCGTTGCAGAACCTCGGCAGTACCCCCATCCGTCGCGGCTATCTCTGGCGTTCCCGAAACGTGTTCCCCAAGCTGGGAGTCAATCGCTTTGGTGTCGGCCCAACCGGGGATAGCCCACTCGCCGGTAGCGAACCGAACACGCCGCTCGTGTTTGCACAGTTCCCCGTCTTCGAGGTTGTGTTGTTTGTCGGGACAGGTACAGCGGGCTTCAAGCGCGTCAACAGTATACTCAGAACCGCTTTGCGTGGTGACGGAATACAACTCTCCTCCGAGCGGGAGAACCGTCATGTACTCCGTGAGAGCGCGGACATCGCGTTTCTGTAGGTCGGTACGTCCATCCGTGACGGCACGTTCAAGTGCCGCCGTATCGTTAGTTTGCATTGGCGTTCTGCTACCCAGAAGGCCATTGTCCGAGTGTTCCAGCACTCGGGCGTTTTCCGAACCGCTACGCCCCGAGGGACACCGACCTTCGTATTTCTACATTAGACGGTAGACAATAAAACCACCGAAGAAGGCCTTATGCGCGTATGCGAGCATGTTTACACCGCAAGCGGAAGAATTAACTCTCTGGAAATGAGTCTTTGAGACATGACGAACAACAGTAAGCCGGGACGGAAACCCCGCGTGACGGACGACGAGATTCTACAAGTATTCCGAGATACCAATGACCCTGTACTTTCGACCGACGAGGTAGCCGACCAACTTCCGCTTGAACGTCGTTCCGTGTACGACCGGCTCGTGTCCCTCCGCGAAGACGGGGCATTGACGAGTAAGCAGGTTGGCGGGCGTAACATCTGGTGGATTCCGGGCAACTGAGTAACATTTCGGCTGGATTCTGGTGGTCATGTACGTATATTTGAAACCCCTCCGCATGGAGAGACTGGCTAAGAGACTATTGTAGACTCTATAATCTACTCTGCGCCGATTCCAGCGGCACATACCCGAGTGGGCAAACGGATGCATGGGCGGTATGCCTGCAAGTAATACAAACCTCCCCGGTTATTACACCAGTCGGTTTCTGTGCGCGATACTTTAGTAACCCGGCTTACATTGCGAGCGGTATTTGACCAGATTTTGACTGACTTTCCGGCAGGTTGTCAGCATATGAAAAGAATTATACTCTTGGGCCGTCTTGTGTTTAGTAGAAGCGCGTTTTCGGAGCGTCCTGCTCCGTCCTAAATTACACTTGACACTCGCCACCCAATCAGTCGGTAGTGATGCACAGAACATCAACTGGCAGTCTGTTTTCAACCAAGCATACAGCCGCTCGCTGACGTTCGAGGCAGGCGACGACCTGAAACACGGGCGTCTCGTGAATGCTCTACAAGACCTCGGGAAAGCGGGGAACAACGCTACTGCTGGAACAATCATACGGCAGGCGGTTCAAGCGGGAGAACTCGAAAAGACGACAGACGGATACAAGATTGTCCGTGACGGTCCCGGTACAGGTGACATCCGGCAGTCGCTCAAGACGAAACTCCGAGCGATGATGGAGAACGGCGAGAACGGCGTGATTCAGTCGCCTACGTCATCGGGGAAAACATACACCCCAAGTACAACGCACTGGCGAAGCCACCCCGAGATTGCTGGCGAACAGCCTGTCGTCTTCCTGTCTGGTACGACTAACGCCCGCGACGATGCAATAACGAAAAGCGATGAATCACATGCGACTGCTAAAATCCTGTACGGACGTAATGATGCCTGCCCACTTGCCAACGGGGAATACGATTCGGGGAACGACGAAGGGAATACACCGATAAGCGCGCCGGATGGCTCCGAGCCGTCAGAGTGGTTCACAACCATGTGCAAGAAGCGCGGGTTACCCGTCTCGGTCGCACATGGCAAATTCGAGCGTGAACATGACGGGACGCTTCCCTGCTGTGAGAACGGCGAGAAGTGTCAGTCAACGAATCAATGGGTAGACATTCCTCGAAACGACGACGGAGAAGTTGACTACGACGTTCTCCATGCTACCCACGAGTTCGCTCAGGTTCCGCAACTCATCGAGGATTGTAACCTGATTATTGATGAACGGCCCGACTTCACCCTCGATAATAACACCGGACGGTGGCGTAAACGAATAAAAAGTTATCTCAAAGCGATTGATGCCCCGGTGAAGCGGTGGGAAGAACTGATGATGGGATTGACTGGGGACAGGGATATTGACCTTGACCGACTTCACGATACGCTAACGGAACCAGAACCCGACTGGTTCACGACCGACTCCAATGCCCATGCTCTCGCTCCCGGCATCGTTGAAGCGATTGTCACCGCTGAGGAACAGGACCACGAGCGATGGGTCGGAACGACTGATTACACGTACCCAACTCTCAACCCCAACCACGAGGGGCCGGAGCAGAAGAGAACTATCCGCATCGTCTTCGACAGCGAGAACGACATCCGACTCCTGCAAGCGATTCCCGATTTCAGCGAAGCACGGTGTGTCATCGGTCTTGATGCCTACCCGACCATGCCGAAGTGGGAAGGAAACACGCTTCCGAGCATTGAGAAAAAACAAATTGTCAGCGATGATGAACGACACAAGTGGCGTCGGAATCAGCGGAACCTGACTATCGTTCAGGTAGGGGATAACAAGAACTCGTGGACGAAGCAGAATTACAACGAGGAGAAGGTGAGAGTTCTCTGTAATGCTCTCCGGCGAAAGTACGGGGACGGGTTCACGACAGGGGTTACCTCAAACCGGTTCGAGGATGACTTTAAGAAACAACTGGCCAAAGCCGGTATAGAGACTCCCGATACAATCCACTTCGGGAACGAGAAGTCGGTCGAAGACTTCGACTCGGAACGGGTCGGTGTCGTCGCGGGTTGTATCAGCCTAAGTGACGAAGACATCAAAGATTGGATAGCACTACTTGGCAAAGACGCCACTCCGAAACGCGAAGTCGTAGACGGCTATCAGGGACAAGCGTGGGTCGGTGAAGACGCCGACGTTGCGGAAGAAATCCTTGCTGACGTTCGGGAGAATGGTGTCCTACAAGCCTGTGGGCGATACGCTCGCTCACCACAGCAATCGGACGACGGCGCTATTGTGTTCGTACTAACGAACGTTCTGCCTGACGAGTACGTTGATAAGAAAGTGGACGACGTTGATGTGTTCGGCTCAAAAGAAAAGCAGATTCTCGACTATGTTGCCTCAAACGATGGAGTGACGGTTCGGACAATTATAGACAACACAGACATCAGCAAGAAGCACATCAACGACACGCTCAACAAGTGCCGTGGCTACTCGTGGATGCAGGTAGATGAAGGTGCAGGACACTACAACGCCGACGTGTTCAATACTGACTGCTGTCCTGACGGGCTTGTTGAAGTATAAGACTGCAAACATGTGAACTCTCCCCTACTAAGTACCCAATACCGCATAGTTCACACGTTTGTTTTCTTACCATTCTACGTTACTGCTTTGTTTTCTTACCATTCTACGTTACTGCTACGTTACTGGGTCAAATTCATCAGGTAAAGCCTAATGTTAACACCGATAAGGTCGGGGGAGTGAACAGCGAGGTTCTGCTTGGCGTTGCTGACAGGGAAGTTCTACCTGATAGAAACACAGCAGTACCCCACAGCGACCTTATCGGTGTTAACGTTGCCTGTTTACTCTACGGGGTTAGTCCCGTTTAGAGTAAACTGGTAACAATACAGCGGTTCCAAACCCGCCGCCCTTATCGGTGTTAACATCGCCGGAGTGTATCAGACGGAGAGACGGGTGAATCATCACCTGCTATCGAAACTGCTGTTGGACACTGAGAATAGTGTCTCACCCCGACAGTCCAACCTTGGGGTCGCGCCAATCAGAGTCACCGGCTATATTTGAAGCCGTCCCCATGGATGGTAGAACTAACTTTTCGCAAGCCGTCTGCGGCGCGGTTGCGGTCGGCTGTGCTGTCTGCCGCCTGCCTTATCGAGGCGAGACTCGGGAGAAAACAGTATGATTCTAATAGGTTTGACGGCCGTTCTGCCGACCGTCTGTGGTGCGGTTGGTCGCCGTCGCAGATTTAGACAACCACAATCCCGGTCTTTCGCTACTTTGTTCTTGTTGACCTCGGGGTTGTCTGGAAAGTCGGGCGGAAACTGTGGGATTTGCACTGAGAGAGTAGTCCCGAACGGACTTACTCGATAAGGGGCGGCGGTACTCATTCTTGTGACTATCATGATTCTACACGCGGTTGTAGCGGTCGCGGTCGGTTGTCCGTCTCTCCGGCGGCGTTATCGGTGCGAAACGTGAAGGAAAACAAATGTAGTTCTAACAGGTTTGGCGGCCGTTCTGTTGACCGGACCGTCACATCTGGTGAAGACTTATTAGCCATATGTGTGTCTATAATTAGGTGCCAACGCTCAATGAATACACCAACGATGACGGATACTATATTCTCGCTCGGCCTTCTGACACTGGGAATATCACGTACCAACTCAAACCGCGAGGGGAGCAAATACTTGAGAAGGTCGGGTATCAAGATGGGGAAGAGATAGGTTGGCAAGTTATTAACGCTCTGAAAGTGCCGAATCTCGTTTATACTGGGAATGAGGAGACGGCAGATGATGATGTATCGGTGGATTTGGACAAGGAAGAGATAGAGGCGCTTTCTGAAGAAGACGCAAAGCAATTGCTTGATGAACTCTCTTCTGTGCCGCGAATCGGTGACTCACAGATAAATGAGATTAAAGAAATCCTCGGGTTAACTGCTGATTCTCGGCCCGATAGTATCGAATTGGCTGATACAATCGGCTCCCATATTCGTGAATTTGTCATAGATAAATATGTGTATGAAGTAATAGGTGCAAACGGTGCATTCCCAAATTGTATTCGTGTTGATGTGGTATGTAGTAATGAAGAATATAACAAAAGTAAACTGGATTATAAAATTCTGATTCGCGGAGTGCTGGGAGAACGATTCAGCGGTGAAGAATTTAAAACACAAATTGGAATTAGAGAGGATGATGGAATTGTTTCGGCTGTTACAAAAGCAGATGAAGAGATAACCATCGTGCTTGTTTCGAAATATCAAAAATTTATGGCAGACATCCTTCCAATAATAATTTTTGAATTGGAATCTGCAGGAATAGAACCGGGGACACCTGAATCACTCCCCGCTCTGAACGTTACGAGCATGGACTAATCTCGTCGGGGTCGCCGCCCGAAACGTCATACCCCGCGAGGTACTTCCTTCGATTGTCCGACATTCAATACCTCAGTGACGTTGGTTTCTGAATACTGGGAGGCGTTTTACCCCATATTGTCCAGCGCGTCACGCCGGTCCTCGATTGGGACGCTATCATACTTGAGCGTGGTCTTGACGGATTCGTGACGTAACTGAGCCTGCGTAGCGGCAAGGTCGCGCTCTTTGGTCATGTGAGTGCCCACACTATGGCGAATTGCATACCAAGACATCTGCCGGTTCTCGTAACTAATCCCGGCCCGGTCACACAGGTCTTTGAGTATCCGACTCAGTTCGTTGGACCCGTAGCGGTTCCCGTGCCGAGTGAGCCAGAGTTTGTCGGTATCTTCGTATCTCGGGTGGTCCGCACGTTCGTCTATCCACCGCTCTAAGGCGGTCGCTGTGCGGTCGGTGATGCCCACCGTCCAGTTCCCCTCGTTCTTGGCTGAATCCTCTCTCGGGATACGTAATAGGCCGTTCTCGGGTTCACACCAGCCCACCCGAGCGTCCCCGACTTCCACCGGGCGAAGACCGGCGTCAAGACTCGTCCAGACGAGAGACGTGAATTTCCAACTGTCCGGGTCGGCTTCGAGAAGGTCGCTGTCGGTTCCGTAGTTGGGAGTGCCGTCTTTCCCGAGCGCGGCCTGTCGAATCTTGCGACGTTCCGGCTTCGTCAGGAAGTCGCGCGGGCCGTTATTGCCGCCACCAGACTGGAAGTTCCAACTGAACTCCCACTCGTCGCGGTTGTACTTGTGCTGAAGCCATTTCGAGTAGCGACCGAGCGCACCGAGCGTTTTCCCCTTCGTGGATTCGGTCACGTCGCGGAACGCGACTTCTTCCATGTAGGCGCGGGCGTCATCTTGGTCGGGCGGGGCTTTGTAGCCGCCACGGTTCTCCCATACCCATAGGTCGAAGCGTGCCGTTCGGTGTCCCGTCTGGCAGACGGTGTACGGGGAGTAACCTTTCGCTTTCTCGGGGTCTTTCCCCATCCGAAGCAGGTACGTGAGGAAGGGTTTGCGGTACTCGTAGTAGTCCACCGCGCCCTTATCGGTTAAGAAGTCGCGTTGGTTCTTCCGGACAATTGTAATCGTTCTATTCGGCTCCATCATATCTGAATCGAAACCGGGACAGCGTTCGAGCGTATTCGGCTTTTCGAGGTTCATTTGGGGTCTTGTCGTTGTTGGACAAGCCGAAAACGGGAGGTAGAGAGTGCGCGGGACCGGATTCGAACCGGCGGACCCCTACGGGATAGCGTCCTAAGCGCTACGCCTTTGGCCTGGCTCGGCAACCCGCGCCCAGTCCTCCGTATCCCCGAGGCAATCAAGAAGCCTTCGTTTGCGGGCGAGCGTTTACGGTCCCCCGGCACCACGGTCGGGTATGTACCGCGCGAGCGACCGAGTAGAACAGGACGAGTGGCTGGGCGAAATCGAGGCCGCAGCAGAGACGCTGGACCTGGGAACGGAGGCGCGCTCGCACGCGGTGGACCTGTTTCTCTCGACGCTGCCCGACGAGGAGCGCTCAAAGCGGGCGTCGATGGCGGCGAGCATCTACGTCGGCGCGCTGGTGGCGGGTGAGGAGCGCTCCCAGACGGCTGTCGCGGACGCTGCCGACGTCTCACGGCTGACCATCCAGCAACGGTGGAAAGACCTCATCGAGCGCGTCGGGCTGGACGCGCCGGACTGGTGACTACGTCGGCTGTCCGTGAGCGAGCGCCTCAGCTTGGCTTCTCGCGACCGTCGCGCTCGGGCGTGAGATTGCCGTGTTCGTCGATTTCCCCGTCAACGATGCGTGTCGAGGAGATGATGTCGCCGTCCTCGGCCAGCACGTGGGGGACGACCTCCAGTTCCAGGGGCTCCAGCCCGCGCTCGCGGCGGATTTCGTTAATGCGCTTGCCGCCGGTCTCGGTCTCGGGCGAGACCACGAGCACGTCGAACTGGGGTTCGGTGGCGATACCGGTGGGTTCGGACAGTTCCCGAACGGCCCACTCCCGGTCGTGGGTCTTGGCCAGCTGTCGTAGTTCGGCCGTGAGGTCGGCGTGGCGCTCCTCGAACGGGCGGACGTAACGCCCGTCGCGTCGAGTGTTCGGGGCGAGCGTGTCGCTGGTGAGTCCCACTGTCACGTCGCCCAGTTCGAACGCGCGCTCGAACAGCGCGCGGTGCCCGTCGTGGACGGGGTCGAAAGTTCCCCCCAGCGCCACGTTCATACCGGCGCTAACGGTACCGCCCGATTTATTCGTGTCGTCTCCCGCAGCCATCGGGAGCGCATCACACGGCGCCGATGGCGACGGCGTCGCTACTCCTCGTCGGTGGCGTCTTCAACCGAGATAGTGACCGGTTCCGCCGCGTCGTCCGGGTCGACATCACCCAGGTGGGCGTCGAGATTGCACACCGTGTTCAGTTCCGACTGGACATCGCTGACGATGGTGTTGACCAGTTCGCTCGGCGCGATGGCGCTGTACTCGTAGGGGTTGTTGCCGGCGCCGTCGTTCTCCCGTTTCTCGCGAGTCACTTTTGCCTCCTCGTGGAGTTCGGCCAGGGCCTCCCGGACGGTACTGGGGTACAGTCCCGTCAGGTCGGCGAGTTCGTCGCTCGTACTCCCCGGGTGTTGTCGGAGGCTCACGTATATGCGGGCGCGGGTCTCGGTGTCGAGCACCCACGCGAGCAGGTCGACGATGCCCTCGTCGAACTGCTCGACGGCGCGGTCGGCCTCCTGTTCCAGGCGATTCCGTACGTCCGCTGGGTCCTCGAGCGGGGTACCGTCGTCTTCCGGGTCGTCTGCAGACATGTGTTGTCTCTGTGGGGACGAAAGCGGTTGGCAGGTAAAAACCTTGGCTCGGCCCGGCGCAATGAGCCCAACCCCTGGATGCTAGAAATCGACTTTAGATTCGATAAAGTAACGTATACAACGCCGATTTAAGAATGCAACATTTAAACAGCGGTGGAAAACGGGGGCAGCTATCGCCCATGAGAGCGACCCTCTGGTATTTTACCGTAGTACCCCATACCGGAGAGTGTCGCAAGGCGTGACGTGAGGCGTCTACGCGCGATATCAGACGTGCAACGTGTCGCCGCTGGGGACGGTGGCGCAGTCGGTCCGAGACGACACACGGACGGGGCGACGGGGACCAGCGATTGGCGGGAGGGGAGGTAGTGGCAGCCGGAGTCTTCGTCGCCCTGGCGGTTTCGTTTTAGTACTGAACTGAGAGCGAGTCGACGAGCGACGCCGGACCGTCGCGACGGAGCCGTCGCTGTCGCTCGGCACCGCTCTCGCCCTCGAACAGTCGCCGGATGCCGTCGATAGCCAGCCGGTCACACTCGGATTCCACAATCTCCCCCAGGGACAGCGTCCCCTCGCCGTCCCTGGCCAGTAGCGACGCCGACTGGCCGTGGCGAATCGCGCGCCACTTGTTCTCGTCGAGCAGCTCCCGTCTGAGGTCGGTTCCCGACTCGCCGTCCTCGTAGCGGGCCGCCAGGTCGGTGACGAGCGCGTGGGCGTACTCGACGAAGGCGAGCACGCGGTCGGGGTCGGCCTGGCCGTCGGGGGCCCGCACTTCGACGGTGCCATGCCCCGAGTGGGGCCGCACGTCGAACCACAGCTCGCCCCGGTCGTCGATGCTGCCGTGTTCGACCATCCGGCGCTCGAACCGCTCGAAGGCCGCCCAGTCGTCGAACGCGGACGGGACGCCGGTGTTGGGCAGTGCCTCGAAAATGTTCGCCCTCGCCGACTGGAGCCCGGTATCGAACCCGTTCCAGTACGGCGAGTTCGCGGATAGTGCCAACATCACGGGGACGTGCCAACGCAACTCGTTTGCCACCCACACCGCCTTGTCAGGGTCGTCCACGCCGACGTGGACGTGCAGGCCCGCCGTCGTGTTGCGGTGCTGTGGGTACTGGATGCGGTCCAGTTGCGCCCGGTAACGGGGTTTCTCGGCGTGTTCGAGTTCGCGCCACTTCGCCAGCGGATGTAGCCCCGCCGCAGCGATACCGAACCCCTCGCTGGCGGCGTACTCGACCAGCGCTTCCCGCACCGCCAGCAGCTGCTCGCGGGCCTCGTCCGGCGCCTCGATGAGCGGCGTCTGCGTCTCGATGATGCATTTGAACAACTCGTGGTCCAGCCGCTCCTCTAAGAGCTCCGGCGGCTCGCTCTCGTAGACGAGTTCGTCCGTCCCCGACGTGGGGCGGCCGTGTGCGTCGACGACGTAGAACTCCTCCTCGATACCGAGCGTGCCCATCCGCGTGAAGTTCTCGGGGGACCCCGTCTCGTCCATCGACCTGAACGTCGCAATCGACCCGCTAAAGCCTTCCGTCCGCGAGCTAGCAGCGGTAGAAACTACCGGAGACTTCTACCTGTGGTCCACTGCCTGCTACGCTATCGAGTACAGCCAGAAAGCCCCCGAGCGTTCGAGTGCCGGGGCTCGCTGCGGTCCTCGCCTCCGGCTGCGGTCCTTGTGTCGCCCGGGCTACTCGAACGCTCGGCCCCTTTCAGTCCCACCCGTGGTAGTTGGTCAATCGGCTACAAGTCCGGCTGGAAATCCCCGTTTGCTGAGTTTCCTACTCCAGCGGCCGCGCGACGACGCCGAGGTGGTCCTCGTGGTAGGGGTCGAGTTGCTCGGTTTCGAGCACTTCGTAGCTCTCTTGCAGTTCGGCCACCACGTCCGCAAAGACGTCCTCGGGGTCGGCGGTCACGTCCTCGCTGCGGGCCTTGACCGCAGCCAGCAGCCGGCCGTCGTCGTCGAGAAAGCGGCGGTTCAGCGCTGCGACGCGGGCCTGGCCGCGGGTGGCGACGTCCTGGACGACGGCGTCGACCGGTTCGACGACGTGGGCGTAGGTCTCGGGCTTGCGGGCGTCCTTGAGCAGCGGGAACAGATTCTCCCGGTGGTCGGCCACCTCCAACAGTTCCCGGACGGGCCGGGGGGCGAACTCGACGGCGTACGTCGGGCCGCCGAAGTCCGCGACGTGACTCACCGTCGTCCCGGCGGCGGCGCCCAGATACAGCGTCTTCTGGTCGGTTTCGAGTCCGGTGTCCATCCCCAGGGCCAGCATCGCGCCGAGCTTCGAGCGGCCCGGGTCCCAGCGCCGGAACTCCCCATCTGTCGCCTCGCCGTACTCGGGGTGGCCACGCGTGGCGATGCTCGTCGTGCCGTCGAAGTCGTGGCGCTCGATACCGTCGGGCAGCGGCGGCGTCACTCGCCCTCACCCCCGCGCGAGCGGATTCGTTCGATGCGCTCGTCCAGTTCCCGCTCCAGGCCGGGCCGTCGGTCGCCGCTGTAGTGGTCGATGCGGGCGGCGATGGTGAGCTTGCCGGCGAGGGCCCGCGCCGCAGAGCCCCGGTCCTCGCGACGGGTGCCGCTGACGTATTCGTGGGTGAAGATGATGCCGTGTTTCGGGGAGGGCGCCCCGCCCCGAAGGTGGGCAAAGAGCGCGTCCTCGGCGCCCAGCACCTGAACGGTGCCGCTTGGCTTCTTGGCGAGCGAGTCCAGCCCGCCGGCCAGCGAGATGAGTCGAGCCGCAAGCACCGGCCCGGCCAGCGCCGAGAGGTTCGGCGCGACGGCGGGCGCGGTCCGCTCGACGTACGCCCGCAGGTCGTCGGCTTCCTCTGAGACCGCGACGACGCGCTCGGCCATGCCCCGGAGCGCCCGGTCGCCCCCGCCCACCTCGCCCTCGGCGATGCGGCGGGCGTAGCCGACGCCGCTACCGCCCTCGCCGTAGCGACTGCCGCCCCACTCGGCGACCCGCTCGGCCAGCTCGTTTGCGGTCCGCTCGCAGTCGGCCATGGCTCGAATGCTATGTTTCAGCTGTTGGTCATCTGCTCTTTCTCGCTTCCGGACCGCTTCCCGGGCCGCGTTCACGGTGGCGTCATGGAGAAGGCTGTAGTAGTCGTCTTCGTCGTCCGCGAAGCCGGCGTCCACCGCCTGGGTCGGCCAGTCAACGGGTGCGTCCGCGCTTCCATTTTCGATGGCGTCACGGGCCGCGTGTAAGTCGCCAGAGTCCAGGCCCCGGAACCAGCCGGCATCTGTGGCGTCGTTGGTCATATCTTTCTTTTAGATTCGGGGCCTGTATATTCGTCCCCCTTTCCGATTAGGGGAGACGCGCCTCATGAAGGATTCTGAATCTCACACCGGACCTGGTCCAAAAGCCCCTGATTGAACCGTCCGCTTCCTTCCTCTATTGCGTCAAGATGCTGATTGCTTCCTCCGAAGAGACTATTCGGCACTCCAGAAGGTGGTGAATATGACAGGGCAAATGTTATTAACCGTTATCACTTTCTATTTTTATAATGGCCGGAAATTTATTTCGAGTCACAGTTGACGACCCGAACTACTCACAAGTACTGAAGGAGCCCGTAGAACTTAATAAGGTCCGGAACCCTCCTGAGCCACTTCGATCGATGGACACTGCCCGTATCTGGGGAATTAATCCTGGACCAGATAACGAGCGATTGTATGCAAACCTCCAACCGGATGATGGTCTTTTGTTTTATCTCGGCGGGAAATATCGTACCAGCGGCGAAGGTCTGTATGTAGCTGTTGGTCGTATCGGAAAGAAGTTTAGAGGAGATGAAGACTCTGCACGGACGTTTTTTCGAAATATCAATACAATACGTATGTTTACTGTTAAGGATTTTGAGTTAATTGAAAAGAGTAAAAGAGATATCAAACAAATACTTGGATACGAAGGGGATCCACAGGGGTCGCATCGAGTACGCGAAAAGCATTATTCATCCCTCGACAGAGTGATGAATCAATTGCGTTCCTGATTCCTTGGAGACGTCAATGGAGTCGGATGTGATTATTATATTCTGCGCTCATTGAGACGCAGGTTAACAAAAATACGTTCAGAGTTTGATTTTAATCTGCGGAATAGATCTTCTATATTCAGCACGCGGCTCTGGACAGGTACCGAAAAGGTTTCAATACGGATGATGGGTCACTCCCTGTACTTAGCAACCTTATGCCAGGATCTGTTGGCTGGGAAGCATTTGAACAGAGCCAATTATTAGAGAGATTTTATACTAGTTTTCTGGTCATGTCGGCCATCGCCCGCACAGTGTGGACGAGTTACTGGTCGTCGGCGGTCTCGCGTTCGGTGACGGCCGCTGCCGTGGCCGCCGTCGTCGCCGCATGGAGGCGCTCGTAGTAGTCGTCCGTATCGTCGGCAAAGCCCGCATCGACGGCCTGTGCAGGCCAGTCCTCGGGGCCCTGAGCCCGGCCGCTGGCGATACGTTCTGCAGCGGCGGCCCCATCGTCGCAGTCCAACCTGGCGAACCACCCGTCTGTCATACTCGCCGGTGCGCACCCGACGCGAAAAAGCCCCGTGGTTGTGCTGCCAGGCCCGCACGGGGGACCAGCCAGCTAGTTGCTATCACACATACATATCTGTTCATACACTCCCTCGACTAATATAAGGTTGTTACAAGAGACCAGCGAATCGGGTCCGACGAGTCTGGCACGACCATCGAGTAGGCCAGAACGCTACCGGAGCGAGCGATTACTACCGGATTTTGAAACGGTTTCAAACGTGCAACGTGTTAACATCCCGTACCTACTTGGCCGTTCCTGGCGAACTACGACCGGATGGGCGCCACACCCGACTGGTACGAAGCGGAGGCCGCCTACAGCGACGCGGTCACCGAGATGGACACGCTCGGCGAGCTGTTCGCGTCGACCGTCGAACGCAACGCCGACCGGAACGCCCAGCAGTACAAGGGTGGCGTCTACGACCGCTCGCTGACCGGTGCGGTGCTGTCGGCGCCGCCCGACGGCGAGTACGGCACAATCAGCTACGAGCGGATGGGGGAGCTGGTGCGCTCGCTGGCCGCCGGCTTCCGCGAACTCGGCGTGAGTAGCGACACCCGCGTCGGTCTCTTCGCGTCGACGCGCATGGAATGGGCGCTGACCGACTTCGCCGTGCTTTCTGCCGGCGGCGTCGTGACGACGGTGTACACCGACTCCTCCGAACGGCAGGTGCGGTATCTGCTCGACGACCCGGACGCCGAGGTTGCCGTCGTGGGGACCCCCGCCCACTTAGAGCACGTGCTGGCGGTCGAGGACGACCTCGACCTGGCGGCCATCGTCACGGTAAACGACTGCGCGCCGGACCGCGAGGACGTGCTCACACTCGCGGAGGTGTACGAGCGCGGCTCGGCGGCCTTCGAGGTGAGCGCATACGAGTCGTGGCTGGCCGACCGGTTGCTCGACGACCTCGCGAGCATCATCTACACCTCCGGGACCACCGGGCAGCCGAAAGGCGTGGAGCTGACACACCGGAACTTCCGGGCCAACGTCAACCAGGCCAGACGGCGCCTGGGACCGCGACCGGACAGGAACCCCGACCTCCCGACGGTCGCGGCCGGGAAGCGCTCGATTGCCTTCCTCCCGCTGGCCCACGTCTTCGAGCGGCTGGCGGGCCACTTCTTCATGTACGCCTCCGGTGTCACCGTCTGCTACGCCGAGAACCCGGACACGCTAGTCGACGACCTCAAAGCGGTACAGCCCCACATGGGCGCGAGCGTCCCCCGCGTCTACGAGCGCATCTTCCGACAGATGCGCGAGCAGGCCGGCGAGTCGCCCGTCAAAGAGCGCATCTTCGACTGGGCGCTGGGCGTGGCTCGCGAGTACGCACGGACCGACGACCCCGGAATCGGGCTCGAACTCCAGCACCGCCTCGCCGACCGACTCGTCTACAGTACGGTCAGGGAGGGATTGGGCGGCGAGGTGGAGTTCATGGTCAGTGGCGGCGGGAGCCTCTCGAAGAGGCTGTGTGAGACGTTCATCGGGATGGGCGTCGATATCGTCGAGGGGTACGGCCTCACCGAGACGGCGCCGGTCATCTCCATCAACCCGCCGGAGGACCTCCGGCCGGGGACACTCGGCTACCCCGTCACCGAACTCGACGTCTACATCGACGAGCACGTCGTCGACGACGTGGAGTTCGACGAGGCGAGCGGCCGCCTGGGGGAGTTGCTCGTCGCCGGCCCCAACGTCACGGCGGGGTACTGGGCCAATCCGGGCGAGACGACCCGTGGCTTCACCGAGCGCGAGGGGCGGCGCTGGTTCCGGACCGGCGACGTCGTGGCGCTGACCGACGACGGCTTCCTGGTGTATCACGACCGCATCAAACAGCTCCTCGTGCTCTCGACGGGCAAGAACGTGGCGCCCCAGCCCATCGAAGACCGCTTTGCCACGGTCGACGTGGTCGACCAGGTGATGGTCGTCGGCGACGGCCGGAAGTTCGTCGGCGCGCTGGTCGTCCCCGACTTCGAGGAGATAGCACGCCTCGCGACGAAGGAGGGCGTCGACCTGCCGACGGACCCGGCCGAAAAGTGTGACCACGCGGCCGTCCGGGCCTGGATACAGGCGGCCGTCGACGAAGTGAACGCCGACCTCGAACGGACCGAGCGTATCAAGGCGTTCGAGCCGGTCCCCGAGGAGTGGACCACGCGCAACGACCTCCTCACACCGTCGATGAAGAAGAAACGGCACAACATCCACGAGGAGTTCGAGGCCGCAGTCGACGCTATCTACGAGGAGACCTAACGGGGTCGGCGGTGACTGCCAGCCCGCCGAGACGAACCAGTCGCCCCCGGAACCGGGCCGAGAAAGACGACTTCTTCGCCGAGCATCCACGGTCACCGATTCCGCCCGAGGACCGGGATGACTTCGACGGGCTGGCGTATTTCGACCCCGACCCGGCCTGCCGCGTCGTCACCTTCGATTTCGATATCGACGGCGAGGCTGTCACGCTCCAGGGCTACCGCCAGGCCGGCGACGACCCCGGCCAGCTGTTCGTCCCGTTTTGGGACAAGACCACGGGCCAGCAGACGTACAAGCAGGGCCGGTATATGGAACTGGAACACGAGGGCGAACTGGCTCGACGTGGCCGTCGAGGCCGGCGAGCGAACCGACTAGCGACCGGGCGATGAGGGAACAGTTTTCAGGCCGTCGTCGTTACTGTCAGGTATGTCGACCGTGTCACGCGAGCGGCCCCGCCTCCAGTCGGCCATCGCGCTGGTCTCCGCGCTCGGTCTCGGAGCCGGCGGGCTCGCGCTCGGGTTCGCGCTGCTCGTCCTGACCGTCGTCGGAATCGGGGTCGTCACCGGAGCGGAGCTGTCGGGCTTTGCCTTCCTCGTCCTCAGTCTCGTCTTCGTCCAGGGTATCGGCTGTGGCGGCGTCGCCCTGAGCTACTACAAGCTCAGACCGGTGCTGGCGCCCCGAATCAGGTCGGCACTCGACATCGGCGAGGAGGGAGAGGCGTTCGGTATCCCAATCGCCGTCCCGAGCCTCCGACAGGTGGGTATCGTCCTTGCGGGCTACGCTGGGGCCATCGTCTGGGTGATGCTCTCGGGAATCGTACTGACCGTCGTCCAGAACATCAGGGGCGAGTCGATACAGACCGGTAACAACGCCGCAGCCGAACTCGGCCGGACGAACCCCGAACTCCTCCTGTTGTTGATTCCGGCGTCGGTTCTCCTCATCGGTCCGGGTGAGGAACTCCTCTTTCGGGGCGTCGTCCAGGGGCGCATCCGCGAGCGGTTCAGCCGCGTCCCGGGTATCGCCATCGCCTCACTGTTTTTCGCAGCGCTGCACATCGTCGCCCTCGTGGGCGGCTCGCTGCTCGGCAATCTGGTCGTCGTGAGCATCCTCTTTGGCACCGCGACGGTCTTCGGTGTCGCCTACGAGTACGCCGACAACATCGTCGTCCCGTCGCTGATACACGGGCTGTACAACGCGACGCTGTTTACCCTCCTGTATGTCAGCCTGACCGTCGGCGAGGAACTCCAGCAGGGGCAGGCCCTGCTCGGATTTGCGGGGTAGGACCGTTACTCGCGGGCGGCCTCGATGTGGGCGGTCGCCTCCTCGGGCGTCATCCCGCGGACCCCACAGGCACACGACAGCAACTCGGGGTCGTGCAACTCGTCGACCTGCTCCCGTCGCTCCCGCTTCAGGGAGCCGCTGTCGGAGTCGTACGCGAAGTACACCCGGTAGCTGACCTGTGTGACCCCCTCGATTCGGTGGTCGGCGTCGAGGTCGGGACTGTGGATTGCCTCCTCGTGTTCGGCCTGCATCGTCTCCTTCCACTGCTGGAGATTGGATTCGGGGTCGGTGTCGTCGGTCATGCGCGGACGCTGGCGAGGAGCGGACAAAAAGGGCGGTGTCGAGCCCCTGTCGCTCACAGCACGTCGGCGTGGTGTTCGGCCATGTAGGGGTCCATCGAGTCCGAGCGCTCCCAGAGGTACTCGAACAGCTCGTTGCCCCACTGGACCGCCGACTCGGTCTCAGAGACGAGTGTCGCCGAGGTGTCAGAGAGAGCGCCATCTGCCGTTGGCAACCCGAACAGGACGAAGTCGTCACCGACGACCGAAGCGAACTGACAGTCGGTGAGCCGAACCTGGACGGCCGGCAGGTCGTCGAAGTCCTCGCGGTGACCCTCCTTGTAGCGCTGGACTGAGATGTCGGTCGCCTCGCGCGTGACGAGCATCCGCGTCTCCGGGTTGTTCGGGACGTTCTCCTGGTGGTTCTTCGAGTAAAACGGCGTCGTGATGTCGGGTGCGTCCGCAGCGGCCATCCGGCTCACGGCGACCTGTTCGGCCCGGTTGGGTTCGCCCGGGCCGTCCCGATACACCTCGTAGTCGCCGAGTTCCGGCAGACGCCGCCGGAAGGGGTCGGGAACGACGTCGATTCGGTGATTTTGCCAGTAGTCGGGGTCGCCGGCCAGCAACGACTCCGTCGCCTGCCAGGGCTCGATGCTGTCCGCGACAATCCGGCCCTTCGCAGTCAGCGACCACGTCCCTCCGGGCTTCCGGGCGATGCCGCGCTGTTCGAGCGACGAGAGGGCGTCGTACACCGCCGACTCGCTCGCGGCTATCTCCCCCAGTAGTTCGCCGGTCGCGGTCGGTCCGGACGCGAGTCGCTCGACGATGGCCGTCCGGACCGTCGAAGCGATGACGAACTCGTTTGGCGACTCGGCTGGCATCGTTCGACCGACTCACCGGCCGGCGATAAAAACTCACCGTGGCGCTCACCGGTCCACCGGCGGTTGACCGCTCAACTGCCCGTAGAACGTTCCTGTTGGCGATACGCGAATCTATAAGCGGGACTCGTCTGACCTCGACACCGTGTCACACATGATAGTTCGTTACACAGTGCAGCGCCGAACGGAGGCACAGCGATGAGTCAACTACTCGACGGACAGACGGCAGTCGTCACCGGGGCCGCCAGCGGCCTCGGGCGAGCCATCTCACTGACCTTCGCCGAACACGGCGCGGACGTGGTGGTGGCCGACATCAGCGAAGACCCCCGCGAGGGTGGCGAACCGACTCACGAGCGAATCGGAGCCGAGACCGAGCGGCGAGCGACCTACGTCGACTGCGACGTGACCGACCGCGACGACCTCGAAGCGGCGGCCGAGGCGGCCGCCGAGTTCGGCGGACTCGACATCTGGGTGAACAACGCCGGCATCCACAACGTCATCGACTTCCTCGAAGTGACCGAGGCGGACTACGACCGGCTGATGGACATCAACCTCAAGGGGACCTTCTTCGGGGCACAGGTCGCCGGCGAACACCTCGTCGAGGCCGGGGAGGGTGGCACCATCATCAACATGGCCAGCGCCGCCGCCGTCCGTACCGGGGGCGACATGTCACGCTACGGCCCCTCGAAGGCCGGCGTCCAGCAACTCACCTACTCGCTCGCGGACCGCTTTGGCGACGACGGCATCCGGGTCAACTGCATCAATCCGACCTGGATAGAGACGCATATGGTGGCCGATTCGCCGCTCGGCCACGGCGAGCAGGCCGAACAGTTACGGGCGATGCTCTTAGAGCAGATTCCGGCGGGTCGGTTCGGCGAGTCACAGGAAGTCGCGAACGTCGCGCTGTTCCTCGCCAGCGACCTCGCCTCCTACGTCAACGGGGAGCGCATCATCGTCGACGGCGGCTTTACGCACACCTGACTGCGGACCCGCGGCCCACGGCGTACTTTGATACATGATGAGACCAGTGCAGTAGGTATGCTTCACCCTTACATATACAGGTGTGGTGGGCAGACGGCGGGAACGACACCGCTTTGCACCTGTCCGGATAGCGTTCGGGTGATGCGGACCGCGCCGGCCGAGCTAGCCACCGGAGGTGTGGCCGACCGATGTCCGTAGGCGGCATCGTCATCGGCGGCGTGATGTGTCTGCTCGGGACGGGGCTGTTCGTCGGTGGCGTGCGGAAACTCTTAGTAGGCTCAGTGGAGGTGAACAGCGGCCCATTCCGGTGTCAATTTGATACCGACACCGAAAACAGTACAGCAGTACATTCATTACGTCAGTACACGAAGTATTGAATATGCCCGTTCGTATCGAAGCGTTCGAAACTGGCGAACTCCCGAGCGGCCCAAGTGTTCCCGAGCAGGTGCTCACATATCTGTATACGAACCGAGATCAGGCGTTCACCCGTTCTGAGGTCGCCACTGGAGTTGACGAAGACCCAAACACGGTCGGAACTGCCCTCTCTCGACTGAAGCAGCGTGACCTCGTCCGACATAAAGGGGAGTACTGGGCGATAACAGCGGATCTGGATCGAGTGAGAGACGCCTACGAACTTCATACTGTCACTGAACGACTGGATGAGGGAGACGGGGGTATCGCTCCGGACGAGTGGGAAGCCGTTGCCCCCGATGAACCACATCCCAGCGAGCGAGACGAATAGATGCAGCCGGAAAGGTGACGTGGTTCGAAGCGTGGATCCGTTCAACTAATCGGTAGCGCGGAGTCCCCTTCCTCAAGGAGCGCAGGGCTTCCGACACCCCGTCGGAAGCACAAGCGAGTAGGGAGGGGAGGAGCGCGTGCGAACCTTTA
>PXRT01000013.1:92974-146469 GCA_003020925.1 Halobacteriales archaeon QS_6_64_34
CACAAGCCGACTTCGAGCGGGTGAGTCCCACCCGACGAGCCGGCGTGCAAGCCCCGCCCTCAACGAGCGCGTCAGTGCGAGTAGGGCGGGGTAGTTGACGCTGGGGGAAGACAGCCAGCGGCCGTGGTTGATCGTCAGTAACGATTCGCATCCGTTCGGTGACAAACAGTTCGTTACGGTCGCTGTCTCGACGAAAAAGTACGAGGACTCGATCACACTGGAGCCGGATGTATGGTCAGTCGGCGGAGTACCGCAACAGTCGTTTGTCTCCCCGTTGGCGGTTCATTCGCCCCGTATCGAAGACCTGGTTGCATGGCAGGGACGTGTCACAGACGAGTTCGTCAGGGATGTCGTTACCGCGCTGGAGACGTATCTGCGGTAGTTTGAAATGTACGCCCGGAACACTAACGTCCGGCATCATCCTCGGCGGTGTGCCACGTCAGCCGGCAAACCCTCGTGCCGGGCGGTCGCCCGTAGGGCGACGGATGCCGAGTCGGCGGTAGCCGACGCAGCGAGCGACGCCTTGGGCGTCAATCGAGCGGGGTGCGACCGCCAGTCGGGCAGGTAACGCCTGCCAGTCAGATGTCCCGCGCCCGGGTTCTCCGGACTGTCATCGTCCCCCAGGGGGGGCCTCGGCCGGGGATTAGAGGCACGCACTCGGTCTAGCGGCCGCCCGTATCTAAGGGTGGCGCTCGGAAAGCGGCGCGATTCAGATGGCGAAGTCGGCTTCGCGCAACTGGACGTAGCGGCCGTCGCGGTAGCCGAACTTCCCCCACTTGTATTTGACGACCAGTTCGAGTCCGTGGACCCCACCGCGAAGCGCGGCGTCGGCCTTGATACCCCGTCGGTCCATCAGGCTGTTCGCCGTCTCGAACGCGCGGTCCCACTCGCGTGGCCCCCAGTCCCGAACCAGGTCGGCGAAAGTGACGTTTCTGAGCACTTCGTCGCCGATGGCGGCCTGCCACTCACGGTTGTAACTCGCCAGGGACTCTTCGGCGGCGAGTCGCCCCGCAATCTTCCCCGTTCGGACGGCGACGTGGTCGCCGCCCTCGTGGAACGCCGAAGTGGCGCCCATCGCACCGCCGACGACGGCGATACCGGCGCGAGCGGGCGATTCGATGGGTCGCGTCGAGGAGATGGGGTAGGTCTCGGTCCCCTTCGCTTTTCCGCGCTCTTCGACGATTGGGAAATCGGCGAGGTCGTAGCCGGGGAACTGTCGTTCGAGGAGGCGCTCGATGTACTGGGCCCCGCGAGGGATGCCCTCGTCGTCCGCGCCCAGGAGCGCCCACTCGCCTTTCCCGTAGTCGTCGATGTCCAGTCCGATAGGCATCGTGAGCCCGATACGGGCCACGTTGTCGTCGTTCGGGAATATCCACGGGTAGGCGGTGTGGCCGGGCATTATCCCCCACCAGAACTCGATGAACTCGGGGTCGAACAGCTCCTCGGGCATCCGGCGGTGTTCCTGGTAGGCGATGTGGTTCGCTTCGTTCGAGGGCATAATCTCGCCCATCGTCCGGTCAAGTAAGAACTGGTCCAGTGTCGGCCCGGTGACGGTCCGCTGTGGGCCGTCGGCCAGCACGACGTAGTCGGTCTGTATGTTTTCGCCGTCGGCCAGTTCGAGGGTGTGTCGTGGCGACGCCGAAAGCGTGGTATCAACGCCCATAACGGAGACACCGACGCGGTAGTCGGCGCCGGCGTCTTCGGCCCGGCCCCGAAGCCAGTCGTCGAACCTCGCGCGGTGAAACGTAAAGCCGAAGCCGTCGTAGCTGGCGTCGATACCGGTCTCTGTCAGCGCAAGCTCCGAGTCCGGCCCGTAGAACTTCGCCCCCTCGAGTTCACTGAGGACGATGTCCTCGGGTATCTCGTCGGGCGCGTAGTCCATGATGTTGAGCCAGTAATCGAGCAGCCCGGCGGCGTCCGTCGAGTCCGGGCCCGGGCCCGGACGGTCGGCCCGGGGGACCCCCTTTTCCAGGACGACCGTGTCAGCGCCGCGACCGGCGGCCGCCTCGGCAGCCGACGACCCCGCCGGACCACCGCCGACGATGGCTACGTCTACGTCTTCCATACGCGCTACGGTGCCCCCCGGCGGCTAAAACCTATTGTCTCGGTTCGGTCAGGACGAGTTCCTGAGCGACGGCGCCGGCACGCTCTCCCGAACGTCGGGGTCGGCCTGGACCGACTGTCCGGCCGCCGCCAGCGTGTCGCTGTGTCGTTCGAGGGTATCGACGGCCTGTTGATACGCGGTGTCCTCCAGGGTCCGTTGCGGCCGGGGCTCCTCGGCGAGGGCCCGGGCTCGCCGGACCCGCTCGAGTGCCTCCGCCCCGTCCGAACCGTTTTTGGCCCACCGAGAGACACCACAGATATGCCCGACATCGTCGTCCGCCGTCACAGCGTCCACGGAATGGCCGTCGACCAGTACGCGTCGGCCCTGCGCGAACGCCTCCCCGACCACGAGGTCGCAGTGGCGCGAACACCGGCCGGCGAGCGGGACCTCGTCGCCGACGCGACGGTTCTTACGGGCACCAATATAGACCAGTCGCTCCTGGAACGGGCGGGGTCGCTGCGGCTGTTCGCCAGCAGCTACGCCGGCTACGACCACCTCCCGCTTGACGCGCTGGCCGAGCGCGGCGTCACCCTGACGAGTGCCGCCGGCGTCCACGGCCCGAACGTCGCCGAGTACGTCGTCGGCGCGTGGCTCTCGCAGGCCCGGGGGTTCCTGCGGGCGCGGCGCCAGCAGCGCGATGGGGTCTGGCAGGCGTTCCAGGCGGACGATTTCGCCGGCAGCCGTGTCTGTGTCGTCGGCCTGGGCGCCATCGGCGAGGCCATCGTCGCCCGACTTTCGGGGTTCGACGTCGAAACCGTCGCCGTGCGACACTCCCCCGAGAAGGGCGCGGCCACGGACGAGGTGTACGGCTACGACGAGATGCACGAGGCGGTGGCCAACGCGAGCTACGTCGCGCTGGCCTGCCCGCTGACCGAGGAGACGCGCGGGCTGGTCGACCGGACGCTGCTCCGGACGATACGTCCCGACGGCGTCCTCGTGAACGTCGCTCGCGGTCCGGTGGTCGATACCGACGCGCTGGTCGATGCCCTGGGGCGCAACTACCTCGGCGGCGCCGTCCTGGACGTGACCGACCCGGAACCGCTCCCGGGCGACCATCCGCTGTGGGATTTCGAGAACGTCCTGCTCACCCCACACAACGCCGGCCACACGCCGGAATACTACGAGCGACTGGCCGACATCGTCGCCGAGAACGTCCGTCGGGCCGAAGAGAGCGGTTCGTGGGACGGGCTGCGAAATCAGGTCGACCTCTAGTCCGGCGGCGACTCGCCTGGTAGCCGTCCCCGCATAGCGCGAGATAGATGTGCGAGCCGGCGAAGACGACGATGCGTCATCGAGACGGTGACAGCCGCTATCTGGACGGCGGTGTCGCGGGAGACCATAGCCGACCTGCTCGCGAAGCCGAGAAAATAGCGTCGGTGGCTACAGATAGCCGCGCTGGGCCAGCAGTTCGCCGTTGAGGATGCTCGCGCCCGCCGCGCCCCGCATCGTGTTGTGGGCGAGGCAGTTGAACTGGACGCCGTCAGTCGTCTCGCGGAACCCGCCGACGGCGACGCCCATGCCGCCTTCGGTGTTCCGGTCGAGGCGGGGCTGGGGCCGGTCCGGTTCCTCGAAGACGTTGATGAGCCGTTCGGGCGAGGAGTGGAGGTCGACGCCGGTGACCGCTTCCATCGCCTCGGCGGCCTCCTCGGGGGTGACGTGGTCGGCCGTGTCGGCCCAGACGTTCTCCAGGTGACCGTCGAGGGTGGGGATGCGGTTACACGAGGCGGCGACGTCCATGTCGTGCAGCTCGACCTCGGCGCCGTCGAAGGAGCCGAGCAGTTTCCGGGACTCGGTCTCCATCTTCCGTTCCTCGCCGCCGATGTGCGGGATGGCGTTGTCGATAATCTCCATCGAGGAGACGCCGTTGTACCCCGCGCCGGAGACGGCCTGCAGCGTCGAGACGCGGACGTCGGTCAGCCCGAACGCGCGGTCGAGTGCCTCCAGTGCCGGCACCATCGTAATCGTCGAGCAGTTCGGGTTCTTCAGCAGGGCGCCGTCCCAGCCACGCTTGTCACGCTGGACCTCGATGAGGTCGACGTGGTCGGCGTTGACCTCCGGGATGGTGAGGGGGACGTCGGCGTCCATCCGGCCGTTCGAGGAGTTCGAGGAGACGACATAGCCCGCCTCACAGAACTCGGGTTCGACCTGTTCGCCGACGCCGGAGGGGAGCGAGGAGAAGATGAGGTCCACGTCGTCGGGGACGGCCTCGGGCGTCGTCGCGCCGACCTGGATTTCCGCGACGTCTTCGGGGATGGGCGCGTCGACGCGCCACTTGGCGGCTTTGCGATACGGCTTCCCGGCGCTGGATTCGCTCGCGGTGAGTGCGGCGATTTCGAACTTCGGGTGCGGGTCGAGTAGCTGGATGAGTCGCTGTCCGACTGCCCCTGTGGCGCCGAGGACGCCTACGCGTACAGACATAGCGTTGCGTCTGCTTCCGGCACTCAAAACCGTTTGGGTATTGTCCCGCGTTGGCACGGTAGCGGCCCGGTCCGTTACGCCGCTGCTTCGGTATCCTCGAAGACCCACTGAATCACGCGGGCCTCGACGACATCGCGCTCGTCGACGTAGGGGTCCTCGCGGTTGTCGAGCACCGCTTTGGCGTCGGCCCGCATCTCGGCCTCGAGGTCGGAGTGGTCCGGTTCGTCCCGGATGTCGTTGAGCAGGGCCTCGAAGTCCGACCGCAGGTCGAAGGAGGCCCGGGCGACGTTACACCGGGAGAGCGGGCTCATCCCCGTCTCGAGGACGAGGTCCCGCACCGTTTCCCAGTCGGAGTCACAGAAGTAGATAGACACCTCGCCGACGATGTCCCGCCAGGCGATGGCCTCGGAGTGCTTGAGCAGGGGGACCGCCCGTGGGGGCAGGTCCAGCCGGCTGCTGATGTCGGGGTCCCCACAGAGGCAACACGCCTTCTCCGTCTTGCCGGTGTACATACCGGGTAGTTGGATTGGACGGATTTGGGTGCTTGGGTTCTCTATAGATACGTCAGCGTGTCCTCGAATCGATGCAGACCGGAGTAGCAGTGCCAACAGCCAGAAAGCCCCCGACCGCTCGACTACTGCGACTCGCTGCGCGCTTCACTCACCCCGTTCGTTGCAGTGCTTGCTTCGCCTCGTACGTCGAGCGGTCGGCCCCTTTCAGTCCCGCCCATGGCGGTTGATTAATCAGTGCGGGTGGGACTGAAAGGGGCGTTGTCGGCGCTGTGCGCCGACTGCTCGGGAGAGCGAGGCTCTCCCGGTGGCTGGCTTCGGAAAGGCGGGCGACGTAAGCACCGCAGGCCGAAGGCCGAGGAGCGCAGCGAGCCCCCCGACCGAAGCCAGTCGGGGCTTTCTGGCTCTCTTCCGCGTTTTCTACTAAACTAAACACTACCGCCCGCCTTCGTCTAGCGGGCAGCCCCTTTCATTCCCACCCCTGT
The DNA here is from genome assembly GCA_003020925.1 of Halobacteriales archaeon QS_6_64_34. Classification (GTDB taxonomy): domain Archaea; phylum Halobacteriota; class Halobacteria; order Halobacteriales; family Haloarculaceae; genus Haloarcula. The sequence continues at coordinate 98,491 of PXRT01000013.1, forward strand.
CGGCTGGTGAGCCAAGCTATGCGGGGGGCTTTCAGACTGTTGGCAGTGGTAGCGTCGTCTGCGGCATCGGTCTACCAACACACGGAGACAGGAACGTTTTACTCCCGTGAGCGGGGACCGGACAGTATGGATACGGCCGAGCGAGTCGACCTCGTGAGCAGACATACACAGGAGGTCGTCACCGAGGAGGAACTCGCGGAACTGTTCGAGGCCGGCGAGCCGACGGCGTACATCGGCTACGCGCCCACCGGCGAGATGCACATCGGCCATTTCACGACGATGCGCAAGCTCGCCGACTTCCTGCGGGCCGGCATCGAAGTGACGGTACTCATCGCTGACCTCCACGCCCACTTAGACGACAACAAGAGCCCCTTCGACCTGCTTGATGCCCGCTCGGCGTACTACGAGACCGCAATCGAGGGGATGATAGACGCCGCCGGCGCCGACCCCGACGACGTCGAGTTCGTGCGGGGCACCGATTTCCAGCTAAACGAGGAGTACACCCTGGAGATGTACCGCATGGCCGCCGAGACGACAATCTCGCGGACGCAACGCGCCGCGAGCGAGGTGGTCCGTGAATCGGAGAGCCCCAATCTCGGCGGACTCATCTACCCGCTGATGCAGACCCTGGACGTGAAGGCTCTCGACGCCGACATCGCCTACGGCGGCGTCGACCAGCGGGGCATCTACATGCTCTCCAGGGAGGTCCTGCCCGACCACGGCGGCGACTCGCCGGTCTGTGTGTTCGCACCGCTGCTGTCGGGCCTGTCCGGCGGGAAGATGAGCGCCTCCGACGCGGGCTCGAAGGTGAACCTCACCGACTCGCCGGCGGCAGTCGAGGAGAAAATCGGCGGGGCCTACTGCCCGGCCGGCGAGGTCGAGGGCAACGGCGTCCTCGAATACCTCGACCACCTCGTCTTTCCGGTCCTCGCGGTCGACGACGAGCCCTTCGTCGTTCCCCGGCCCGAAGAGTACGGCGGCGACCTGACCTACGACAGCTACGACGAGGTCGAGGCGGACTTCGTCTCCGGTGAACTCCACCCGGCCGACCTCAAGCCCGCCGTCGCCGGCGCGATTTCGTCGGTCATCGACCCCGTGCGAACGCGGCTGAACGACGAGCCCGAACTGCTGGCCGAAGCCTACCCCGACAAGTACGGAGAGTGAACACGGAGCGTGTCGGAATAGTGATTCGTGTAGCGATTTACCGGGACGCGCCGACCCCGGGGTCGGTGCTATCCGGAAATAATCTACCGGCGACCTACCTCGGCCGAAACGATAACCCAAAGTCGCGGGACCAACTGGAAACGGTATGGGAACACCGCTTTCGGGTCGCGAGGCACAGGCCGAGGCAGTCGTCGGCCGGCTCCACGAGGAGTACCCCGACTCTACTATCTCGCTGAACTACGCGAACCGGCTCGAGTTGCTGGTCGCCGTCGTCCTCTCCGCACAGTGTACCGACGAGCGGGTCAACGACGTGACGGCAGAGCTGTTCGAGAAATACCGGACCCCCGAGGACTACGCCGAGGCGGGCGAGGAGCAACTCGCCGAGGACATCTACGGCATCACCTTCCACAACAACAAGGGCGGCTACCTGAAGGGTATCGGCGAGAAAATCGTCGACGAACACGGCGGCGAGGTACCCGACGAGATGTCCGACCTGACCGACCTGCCCGGCGTGGGGCGCAAGACCGCAAACGTCGTGCTCCAGCACGGCCACGACATCGTCGAGGGCATCGTCGTCGACACGCACGTCCAGCGGCTCTCGCGGCGGCTTGGCCTGACCGAGGAAGACCGACCCGAAGCAATCGAGCAGGACCTGCTCGACATCGTCCCCGAGAGCGAGTGGCAGCAGTTCACCCACCTGCTCATTGACCACGGCCGGGCTGTCTGTGGCGCGCGCTCGGCCGACTGTGAGGCGTGTACGCTGGCCGATATCTGTCCCGCTGAGAAAGGGGACAGCGACGTCGACCTCGCGTCGGGCGAGCCCTGGTAGCTACGCCTCGCTCCCGGGCGACTTTCTCGGTGACGCTGCCGAGCAGGTAACACTACAGCGGCGAGACACGTCAACCTATCCGATTTTTGACCTTACAGTTAAACCAGGTACCGAATGACGAACCGGATTGTCCCGACGACGTAGGCGAGCACCCAGAAGATGACGTAGCCGAAGACGCCGATACGCAGGCGGGAGCGCCAGTGGTCCATCCTGTCGCCCCCGATTTCGTCCATGAGGACGTCCTGGTCGTAGTCGTTGTAGAGGTCGTGCTGGCGTTTCGCCCGGAAGATGCGGACGATACCCGTCCCGCCGAACAGCAAGAGCGCATACGCCTGCAGGCCCAGATAGGCGTGGACGGCCGAGAGCCCGCCGAGCTGGTCCGGCAGCCGCGGAACCATCCAGAGCAGCATCGGCACCGTCGTCAGGGTGAGCCCGGTGCCGACGAACTTCAGGTGGTGGACGAGCACGCCCCACGTGACAGGTTCGGTCTCGATGATGTAGTACGCGCCGTACAGAAAACAGGGGAAACTGAGACTCACGGACACGAACACGACAGCGGCTATCAGCGCGTCCGACACCATGGCCGGCGTTAGGACAGGACCCGCTAAAACGTGCCGGATGCGCTCCCTAACGGGGTTGTCGACCACAGTCATGGTGGTTCCGACCACTCAGCTGTGTGCCAGCAGTATTCAATTTGAACGATTATAGTAGCCAGATTTGGATATATATAGCTAAAAACCATGCAGATATAGACTTATATCGATAGAACCGATACATACGCCCAAGATATGATTGGGTCGGCAAGCCGTCGGCGCACCCGGAAGGGCGGTATGAACGCACCGTCGAAACGAAGCGACTACTACTATGGTGAACTCGCGACCTGTGAAATCTGTGAGGTCGAACAGCAGTGTTTCGACCGCTTCGGGATGGTGACCTGTGAGGCGTGCCAGACAGAGTATCTGCCCTCCGGCGGGGGCATCCTCTATTTCGGCTAGTGGTTTGGCGGGAAGCGACAATCGTCACGCTAACAGGTACTCCCCACATAGCATCGGGCGATGAGCGATTCCTCGGACGAGCAAGTGCGAGCGGGACAGGACGCCGACGGTCCCACGGAGACCGCTTCCGAGGACGTCGAGACGCTCCGCAAGCAGGTCGAGGAGAAGTACGACTTCGACGACTTCGGCCCGGCGGACATGGCCGAGATGACCGCCGAGGAGTGGGACGTCGCGTTCGACGAGGGGTCCTGGATTACGGGCGAGGAGCTGCTCGCCCGCGTCGAGCGGGACCTCCGGAGTCGGGTCGCCACCCGGGACGTGTTCGCCCGCATCGAGCGCAGCGGGAACCCCCCGCGCGTGCTGGCCTACTCCGACGAGGGGTACGCCATCGTCTACCCGGACGGCTCAGTCGAGGGCGAGGGGACCGTCCTCCGGGACGTGAAACCGACCGTCGCGCTGTGCTCGATGGACAGCTACGAAGTGCCCGAGTCGGTGCCCGACAACCCGCTCCCGGAGCCCAGCACCGTCCCCGAGGGCGGCGGCGAACTCGGCAACCGAATGTTGCAGGTCATCGCGGGCGTGCAACTGCTCGCCGGCGTCGCGATGCTCGCCGGCGCGGTGTTCGCGCTGGTCGGGGTGTTCGGGCTGGGCGGGCCGGGGACGAACATCGAGTTCCTGGTCGTCGGCGGGCTCGCCTTCGTCGGCGTCTCGCTGGTGCTGTTTTTCACTGTCGCGAACGCGCGCCTCTCCGATAAGTTCCGGGCCGAGGAGTACCGGGACCGGCTGCGTGCAATCGGGCTGGAGGACGGCGAACGGCCCGACTTCGTGCCCGAACTCACCCCCGATGACGACCGGGGTGACGGGGACCGAGAGGACGCCGACGAACTCGGTGCGTAGCGGTTCCTGCGGGTGGTATCCGGTGGGTTTATACAAACACAGTTCTGAACTCCGGATGAATATGAACAGGCGGGAATTCGTCCGGACGGCGGGGGGTGCCACGGCCGGCGCGGCGGCCCTCGGCACCGCCGGCCCGGCCGCAGCCCAAGAAGAGGGCACAGAGTCCGGCGGCGGTGGCGACAACACAGCCCCGGACTTCGGCGGCTTCCTCGACAGCGTCGGGAACTACGGCGGGCCGGGGAGCACCGTCGACGCGACGGGGCAGGACACGGTGACGGTCGAGGTCGGTGTACAGGCCAACGACGGCCCTTACGGCTTTGGCCCGCCGGCCGTCCACGTCGACAACGGCGCGACCGTGGAGTGGGAGTGGACCGGCGACGGGAGCCACAACGTCGTCTCGGCCAGCGACGGACCGCTCGATTCGGGCGACGCAGTTTCCAACGCCGGCGTCAACTACGATTTTACCTTCGACGAGGACGGTATCTACAACTACGTCTGTGTCCCCCACGAGGGCCTCCACATGAAAGGGTCAATCGTCGTCGGCGAGGACTACCCGACCCAGCAACTGGGCGGGGGCGGTCCCGTGGAGGTCGACCCCCACTACGCCGGCGTCCCCATCCAGCCCCACTACGTCGGCTTCGGGGCCGGCCTCGCGGTCGTCATCCCGCTCATCTTCACCTTCTTCCAGCTGAAGTACGGTGAATCGCCACACACCAGCGGAGGGAACAACTGATGGCCTCTGAAGGCTCCACGTACGGCGATATCCACCGCTACGAGCCGCCACGCGAGAGCACGGCGGCGGCGGTCGGCATCGTCCTCCTGACCATCATCCAGGTCGGACTGGTCGGCCTCTTTACCTACGGGATGCTCGCCGGCTGGGCGTCCGGTATCGGGACGGTGCTGACGGTCAGCCTCATCGAGGCCAACATGTTCCTCGGTGGCGTGCTGACGGCCATCTTCATCGACCTGGCCTTCATCATGCTCCTCTATCGAAAGGAGTTCCTCCCCGACGTGATGATTGTCAAGAAGCGCCGGCGCAAGTGGGAAGACCTCTACATCCGGCAGGACGACGTCGACGGGACGAGCGTGGCCGACCAGGGCGAGTTCGTAGAGACAGTCAAACGCGCTATCTACCCCTACTACAAGAAATAATGCCACTAGACGAAGACAAGTACCCGGCCGAGACGGGCAGACGACGGTTCGTATCGGGTGTCGTGGGTAGTGCCGCACTGTCGGCGGTCGGCGTCGGCGGCGCTGCGGCGACGGACTCACTCACGAGTTCCTCCGGCGAGGGCGGCGGAACGACCAACTTCGTCGCCGTCGAGAACATCGACGGCCCCGCGCCACGCGGGATGCCAATCATCCCAATCGAGATAAACGGCGGCGAACTCTCCGGCCTCTGGCCCGAGTACGACGAGGAAGCCGGCGTCGCTATCGCCCGTGACTTCGGCGGGAGCGGCATCGACTACTCCTCGGCGTGGTTCCAGTATTGTGGCATCCAGAGTTCGTCCGGTATCTACCCGCAGGCCGACGCCGACAACCTCTTCCTGAACAGCCCGGGGTCGTTCGACTGGCAGAGCGACGTCGAACAGGATGCTCCACTGACCGTCGACATGTTCGACGACTACGAATCCTGGGGCAACGGTATCGGTACGGCCGGGCTGGGCAAGCCCGCCAGCGCCGTCTGGCGCCAGACCGAAGACGGCGGCGTCCCCGTCCAGGTAATTCGCTCCGTCGAAGTCGAGAAGATGGCCAACGGGGACGGGGAGTACAGCGACCTCCCGGGCAGCGTCCAGAGCTTCATCTCGGCGGCGACCGACCAGGGCTTTATCGCCTGGCTCAACAAGTGCACGCACTTCTGCTGTGTCCCCGGCTTCAAGACACAGGAGGGGAGCGCGAACTTCGGTGGCGCCAACGCCATCTACTGCCAGTGTCACCAGTCGGTGTACGACCCGTTCAGTCCCGTCCTGACGCAGTTCGTGGCGCTGCCGCGCCCACCACAAACCGATGGATAACTACCAATGAGCCTCGAACGCAAAGACGACCACGACCACAAAGGGTGGATGGAATCCCGAGAGCTATCGCCGCTGGAGACCATCTACCTGACGACACTCATCTGGCTCGACAAGCGCCTTCGCGTCGTTGACTACCTAGAGCTACTGGAGGACCTCTACTACAAAGTCAACATGCAGATGCCAAAGAGCCACACGGAGCAGTACAACCTCGACAACAAGTTCTGGTACTGGTACCCCCTGTACGCGCTTGGTTCCTTCTCGACCGTCGCGTACATCGTCGCCGCCATCTCCGGTGCCTTGCTCGGCTTTTACTACGCCCCCGCAGCGGCGGCCGCCGACGGCTCGCCGACGGTGGCGTATGACTCGGTGTTGCTCATCATGGGCCAGCTCAACCTGGGCTACTTCCTGCGGTCGGTTCACCGCTGGTCCGCTCAGATTATGGTCGCCGCCGTGTTCCTCCACATGCTCCGTGTCTACTTCACGGGCGCGTACAAGGAACCGCGCGAACTCAACTGGCTCATCGGCATCATCCTCATCAGCCTGACGCTGGTCTTTGGCTACACCGGCTACCTGCTCCCGTGGAGTCAGCTCTCCTACTGGGCGGGCCAGATTGGCGTCGAGATGTCACTCTCAATCCCGCTCATCGGCGAGTGGGTCGCACAGCTGATGTTCGGCGGGTTCACACTCTCACAGGCCACGTTGCAACGGATGTATATCCTGCACGTGTTCTTCCTGCCGTTCATCACGACCGCCGTCATCGCTCTGCACATCGGTATCGTCTGGATGCAGGGCATCGCGGAACCACACTGAGACAATGAGCGAAAACGAATCAGACGACGACGCTCGCACGGACGGCTCGGGCTCGGGTATCGTCGCTCCGGACGACGAGACCCCATCGTGGTCCGAGCGCAAAGAGCGCACGCAGGGCCTCTCGCGGCTCACCTACGAGTACTTCGAACGCGGCCGCCGCGAGGACCAGGACCTGCGCCAGCAATCAGACTACGTGGAACGGGACGTACTCGCGTTCCCGGCCTGGCCCCACGAGATGATGCGGAACCTCGCCCTGACGAGCTTCTTCGTCGGGATGATTCTGTTCGTCTCGGCGGCCCTGCCCCCGGAGATGCCAAATCCCGCGAACTCGGGAGTCACGCCCGCTATCATCCTGCCCGACTGGTATCTCTACTGGTCCTTTGGCCTGCTGAAACTCGGGCCGTTGAACCCCGACCTGGCCATCCTCGGCGGGTCGAAGATAATGGCCGACCGGACCTACGGTGTGCTCGCGAACGTCGTGGTCGTCGGCTTCGTCGCCATCGTCCCCTTCCTCAACAAGGGGTCGGCCAGGCGCCCCGTCGAGCAGCCGTTCTGGGCCGCCGTCGGCATGTCCGGCGTCGTGTTCAGCTTCACCATCGCCGCCCTCTCCATCAAGAACCTCATCCCGATGGACTCCCATCTCCTGTTCGACCTAACCTTCCTGCTGCCCGTCGTCAGCGCGACCATCACCTACGCGGTGCTGAAGACGATGCGGGAAGGCTACATGTTCACGCTGAACCGGCGGTACTACCGGCTCCGACCGCCGAAGTAACGCGAGTTGGATTTGGATTTTCTGGCTGTCGTCGGCACCGATAAAAAGGCTCATCTCAACAATAATCGCTAGCCCGTCTCGCCGCAGTCAAGTAGCTGTGATACCTAGAGACGCCAATGAGCGAGGCCGACCCGGAGACCGAGGACCCGCCCCGGATAACCAGTTCGGGCGAGGGCAAACAGCGGGAGGTCGTCGTGCCGCTTCGCCTCTACAAGACCGTTACCGTGTTCTCGACGCTGTTCGCGATTTTCAGCGTCGTCGGGGGGTTCATCCTCGTCGACGTCGCCACGGACAGGGCGTCGGCGCCGGCCTCCGAAATCGACATCCCGTTTGCCATCCTCGGTATCGGGCTGATTCTCGCCGGCACCGTGGTGTATGCGTTCTCGACGCGCTTTCGCACTGCGGAGATGGGAAAGTCTAAAGACGACGCTGACGAACCATCGGATAATGGCTGACGAGTTCATGAAAGGGTTCGCCGCCCTGATGGTTGGCGGCCTGGGCTGGATGACCATCGCGGGCTGGTACCGGACGCCGAGCTTCGAGGGGGCACAGCTCATCGGTGAGGCGCCGCCAGCGGAGTCGCTGACGGTGTTCGACACTGCGGCACTGTTGCTGATGGACGCCTTCTTCTGGTTTGCCATCTTCGGCTGTCTGACCTTCTGGGTCGTCCTCCCCATCGTCAGCGAACTCCGGGAGTATCTCGACGAGCGGTCGGCCTGACCGGGTTTCACGTCGCTGTCGTTGCTTGCCTAACAAAGCATATCACGGGCCCCGGCATCCCGGAGAAGTTCCGGAACAGGGTGAGTGAGCCGACTTCAGACGACGGCTTCCCAGGGGCTCTTGATAATCCAGAACAGGGCCTGATAGCTGGCGTACATCGCCAGCAGCACGACGGCGACGATGGCGCCCTTTGGCCGTTCCAGCGGGATATCACGGCGCGCTTCGACTTTACGGGACTCGAACTCGAAGAAGTCGGTGATGACCGCACCGAGGACGAGCACCGACATGACCATTCCGCCGTGGTGGGCGATGGTCATGTAGAAGAAGGCGGTGACGATTAGCAGGACGTTGCTCGCGACGTGTGCCGGGTGGCGGGTGATGGCCTCCGCACCGTCGTCCTCGTACTGGGACTCGTGGCGTCGATGGGCCAGCAGGCGCGTCCCGAAGTTCGCGAGGACGAGCACCAACAGGACGTACTCGATGACGAGCACGCCACCGGGCGCCTCGCTCCCGAAGATGGTGTCCAGCGGCCCGAAGAGGATGACGTCTGGCTGCATGCCTGCTTCTCTGTACGATGGCCTTTAGTCTCTTTCCAATTTCTGCAGGTCACCGGAACCGAGACCCGCTCTCCTCGACGACGGCGACCCGCAGCGTCCCCTGTCGGCCCAGTGCCGCCGTCTCCCCGCAGGCGACCGTCGCCACCGCCTCGCCGTCGGCGTACAGCGTGACCGTCGCCTCGTCGCGTTCGACTGCCACCGACAGCCCAGCAAGCGAGACCACCCAGTGGTCCGGGTTGGTCTGGAACGGGGCGATGGGGGCGACCACGCCGACGGACGCGACGGGCGCGAGAACCGGCCCCCCGACCCGTCGGGCGTACCCCGGCGACCCCGCCGGCGTCGCCAGGGTCACCCCGTCTGCGCGGAACTGCCCGATGCTGTCGGTCGTCGTCTCGACGGCGTACTCCGAGATGCGCGCCGCCTCGGCCGTGACCGCCGTCACGTCGAAGACCGTCGTCCCGACCGTCTCGCCGGCCACGGCCACGTCGAAGACAGGGTGCCGTTCCGTTGACGCGCCCTCCAGCCCCGCGACGGCGGCGGGGACGGACTCGCGAGAGACGGAGCGGACACCACGACCAGCGGCGACCGGCAACACCAGCGGGGCCGTGTCGGCGGTCGCGACGGCCCGCACCGCCGCCTGTCCGATAGCGACGACCCGCTCCGTCGTCGGGACGCTGTCGACCGTGCCCTCGACGACGGCGGCGCCCGACTCGCGGAGCCGGTCGGCCACCGCCGGGTCCCCGACCACGCCCACGGCACTGTTACTCATTGGCGAGAGTCCCCGCCGGTCGGGGAAAAAGTTGCCGCACTCGGAGTGTCCACACTGGTGAACGGTTCGGACGGAACGCAGTCAGTGCTGGGGGACTCGAGTTCCACAGCGCTTCGATGCCAGTCGACACCTAGCGAGAGAGCCGTCGTTTGGCGTATTTCGCGAGCAAGGAGAGGTCCGAGATGTGTGCGAGGTCGGCGATAGCGCGCCGGTCGCCGCGATTTATCTGTTCGAGCGTGTTGCTGTCAGTTTTCCGGAGGTCGTTCATCAGCTCGTCGTAGCGCTCGTTGGGGGCGAGATACAGCAGTTCGGTCATCATCAGCCGGGCGTTGTGTTTCGGCGCGACGTCGCGGTGCCAGAGCTGGTCGTACACCGAGAGGGTGTCGGCGTCGGTCTGGGGCTCGTCGGGGGTCAGCGCCGCGTCGACGGTGGCGGCGGCGGCCCGCGCTGACTTCATGCCCTTGTGGATGCCCTCGCCCCACAGCGGGTCGATGGTGGGGACGGTGTCGCCGATGGCCATGAAGTTGTCCGTGCTCACCGATTTCGGCGGCTGGATGTGGGCCGACCCTCGGTGGGCCTGGGCCCCCTCGATTTTCTCGGCGTCGGCAAAGCGAGGGTCCGAGTCGAGCCAGTACTCGAGGTAGTCGTCGATGCCCATCCCGTCCTTGGCGTACGTGTGGTGGGAGCCGTTCTGGATGTAACAGAGCCCGACCTTCGCCGTCTCCTCGCCGGTGTGGAAAATCCAGGAGTAGCCCCCGGGGGCGAGGTCGTGGTCCAGACGGAGCATCATCGCGTCCCGCAGGTCGGCGTAGTCGTCGTGGTTCACGGCGACGTTGTCGAACTCGTACTCGATGCCGATGGCCTGGTGTTTGCGCTCCAGGTTACAGATGTCGAGTTCCTTCGCCAGCGGCGCGGCGGGGCCGGTGGCGTCGATGACGATGTCGGCGTACACCTCCTCGTCCCCGTCGTAGCGGACACCGGTTATCTCGCCGTCCTCCATGACCGGTGCCGACACCCGGGAGTCAAAGCGGTAGGTCGCGCCCTTCTGGCGGCTGTCCTCGACGAGGAACCGCTTGAAGTCGGCAAACTCCAGGACTGCGCCGGTCTGGGTGCGGGTGTAGTGGTCGTTTGGCGACTCCAGAACGACCTTGTCAGTGTACTGCATGACGACCTCGTCGGGGATGGCGAAGGCGGTCATCGCCGACGGGAAGGTGCCGGCCGTCGATTTGTTGCTCTGACGTGGGAAGCTCTCTTCGGGTTCGGTTTCGAGGACCAGCACGTCGTAGTTCCGCTCGGCCAGGTCGCGAGCACACTGGCCGCCGGCGGGACCGGCCCCGGCTATCACCACGTCAAAGCGGTCGCGCATGGTTGAACCGAACGACGTATACGTAATCAGTCTTGCTTTCTCGCCTCCCCGCTTCGTCTCTCGAAAGGGTAAAGACGCCGCCAGTCACAGCAGTGTCCATACCGGGTCACGACAGATGGTTCTGAAAAAAGGTGCAGCCACCCTCGCGAACAGGCGCCGGCTGCCGACGGCGCTGCGGGCGGTGCTTGGCTACTACGCCGATACGGGCGTGTTCGACTACGGGAGCCTCTCGCTGAAATCCGAGATCGACGAGCGGACCGAGCGGATGCTCGACGACGTCTATGACCGCATCGAGGCCGCGCTGGCCGAGGAGTTCGGCCACCCGGTCGCTTTCAGCTACGACACGAAGCTCATCCTGCCGGCGCGGCTGACACTGGGGTACGTCTACCGGGCTGCCCGACAGGACGCCGACACCGACCCCGTCGGCGACGACATCGCGACCGGCGTTCCACCGGTCGAGGACGCCGCCCTCGACGCCGAGTCGCCGACGCTCTCACCCCGCGAGCGGGTCGTCCGCGCCGAGCAGATGACCCGTCTCTCCATCGAAGCGCTGGTCGACGGCGACATGCGCGACGCCATCAACGATGTCGAGTTCGAGGATTTCGAGGTGGATTTCGAGGGGGCCAAGCGGTGGAGCGAGAGCGAAGCCGACCGCCGCCGAGTAGCCAAAATCGCACAGCAGGCCCTCCAGACCCATCTGGACGGGCTGCTCGCTGACCTCCCCGACTCGGTCGCCGAGGCCTACCAGTGGGCGGTCGACTACTCCGAAGCCCACCAGGACCGCGACGACTACTTCCGTGGGCTGATGGAAGCGGCGGAGGCCGGCGACGAGGACGCTATCGACGCCGTCCGCGAGGAGTACAAGTTCGCCGAGTACGACGAGCCGCCGGCGACGCTCTCGCCCGCCGAGCAGGACCTGCCCTACAGCAAGAGCCAGTACGCCCGCGTGGGCGTCATCTACGACGGCATGCTCGACCTCTACCGACTGGCCGGGCTGGATATCGACGACGACTTCGCAAAGGCCATCGTGCTGGCCATCATCGGCGCACAAGTGTGGTTAGACGACGTGGACGACTACGCCGACGACCGGGCTGAAGGACAGCTGACGCCCGTGACGGCCGAATACCTGCTCCGACCCGACGACCGCGCGGCCTACGGCCACGTCGTCGACATCACCGAGCAGTATCTGGACCTGGCAAAGGAGTACGCCACGGCCGCCGACTCGCCGCTGACCGGTATCGCGGTGGAATACATCTACCGGTCGGGCGAGCCAGATGTCTTGCCCGGCCATTCCTGAAGACGGCGACCGTCGCGTGGGAACCTATCGGCGGCGCCGTTAACGCTTGCCCAGCGCGCGCTCGAAGACCCGCTGGGCACGCTCGTAGGCCTCGTCGCGGTCGACGACGGGAGCAGGATAGTCCGGGGCGAGTGTCGCCCGTTCGTCGGCCGGCAGCGTCGGCCAATCGACTATTTTCGCGGGGTCGACATCCCGTAGTTCCGGGACGTATTCGGTGACGTAGTCGGCCCCGTCGTCGTACTTGTCCATCTGTGCCACGGGGTCGAAGATGCGTACGTCGACGGAATCGGTCCCGGTGGAGGCGGTCCACTGCCAGTTGGCGGCGTTGTTCGCCTGGTCGTAGTCCAGTAGTTGCTCAGCGAAGTACCGCTCGCCCTCACGCCAGTCCACGAGCAGGTGTTTCGTGAGGAAGGAGGCGACGTTCTGGCGGGGGCGGTTGTGGAGGTACCCCTCCGTATTCAGTTGGCACATTCCAGCGTCGACCAGCGGATAGCCCGTCTCACCGCGCTTCCACGCGGCGAGTTTCGTGGGGTCGTTCTCCCAGGCGATAGGGTTGGGGAACGACTTGTAGTGCTCCGTGGGCAGGTCGGGGTTGTAGTACAGCAGGTGGTAGTTCTGCTCGCGCCACGAGAGTTCATAGCGGTACTTCTCGACGTTTCGTCGGGCGTCGCCGTCGACGACGTTGTACCGCTCGGTCGCGTCGGCCCACAGCTCCCGGATACCAATCATTCCGGCGGCGAGGTACGGCGAGATGCGTGAAACGGCACCGACTGGCCGCTCAACTGCCGCCCGCATGTCGTCGCGGGTGTCGCTGTACGTCTCGATACCGTCGGCGAGGAAAGTGTCCCAGCGTTTGCGGGCCGCGTCATAGCCGGCCGTCGGGATGGCGATGTCAGCCTCGGCGTCGGGGACCGGCGTGTCGTCCGAAACGTCGGCCAGCGACCCCTCGTCGGGAGTCGGTGCCGGCGCGGGCTTGCCGTGGGTCCCCCAATCGTCGTAGAATCGGCTGTGGTTCTCGTAGCGCTCGTTTAGTTCGGCGGGGTCGACCAGTACGAGGTCGGTGACCGACTCGGTGGGGACGGCATCGTCGAGGGTCCGTTGGCGCTCGCGTCGTATCGGTCGGTACTGTTCGTTGTAGTAGACGCTGTCGGCGTCGTAGTCGGAGACGACGCCCTGGAGAACTTTGCCCGGGTCGCCCTCACGGACGAGCAGGTCACTGCCACGCTCGCGGTACGCCCGTCGGAGTTCACGGACGCCATCGAGGACGAACGCCCACTGTCGTGTACCCAGGTCGGCCCGAATCTCGGGGTCGAGAACGAAGACGGGGAGAACCGTCTCGTCGGTCGCGGCCGACGCGAGGCCGCGATTGTCCCGCAGACGGACGTCCCGTCGATGCCAGAAGACGTGCATACGTTCGTCTCGGTGTCTAGGCTCTTGGATTAGTCGCCGAGCCAGTATTCGAGACTCAGTCGAGTCGGCCGCTCCGGCCGGCCGTCGGACCGACCTTCATCCACCTGGATTTCGTCGCCCTCCTCCGAGTCCTGGATGACGCGGCCGCTAACCCACGTCAGGATGAGCAACAGCACCAGCGGGAACAACGTCAGGAAGTGCATCCACCCGACGTACCAGAGGTCCCAACCCCACGGATTCAACACGAAAAAGAGTATCTCCATCCCGATGAGAATGCCGACGGGGATGATGTTGACCGTCAAGTTCAGTACAGTCTCGCGGGTGAGGCCGAGAAACGCCACGTCACCCACCACCCGTCAGGACCGAGTGACCGTCGGCGGACGCCATGGCAAACGCGTGTGCAGACATGTGTCCGAGTTGGCCCCGTCGGAGCGTAAGGTCCCGGCCTGCAAATTCGGCGGTGTTTATATGCCACTCCGCCGACAGAACAGATATGACACGAGACGACAGCACGTCACGGCGGCGCTTCCTGCTCGGCACCGGTACTGCTATTGGCACGGCCGGACTGGCCGGCTGTGGTATTCCCGGGGGCGGCGGGGAAGAGGGTGAAGAAGAGGGCGGCGGCGGAGAAGGAGGCGAGGAAGGCGGTGGCGGCGGTGAGGAAGCGGAGCAGTTGCAGGGACCGGACTCGCAGTAGCGTCAAGCGGGGGTTCGCTCTGTGAACCCCCCGCAGTAAAAAAGGTTCTTCAGTAGAACTCCCGAACCAGGTCCATCGCGCCCTCTGGCGCGCCGTCGGGAATCTCCGCCATGGAGCCCTCGATACCCTCGCGTTCCTCGAACGGAACGGAGTTTTCGTCCTGATAGAGCACGCCCATGTACTCCTTGTCGCTTTCCAGAATCTTGTCCTTGGCCTGGTCGCGGTCGAAGCGGTCGTGGTCCGTCTCCGTGAGGTCCTCGATGGTGTCCCGGAAGTAGTCGTAGGTGTCGACGTCGTTGAACGTCACGCAGGGGGAGTAGACGTTGACGAAGCCAAAGCCGTCGTGTTCGATGGCCTCCTGGACGATTTCGGCGTGCCGTTGGGAGTTCGAGGAAAACGTCTGAGCGATGAACGTCGCCCCGGAGGCCAGCGCCAGCGCCTTGGGGTTGACCGGCGGTTGGTTCGGGCCGTCCGGCGTCGTCGCGGTCTCGAAGTCCTCGCGCGAGGTCGGGGAGGCCTGGCCCTTGGTGAGCCCGTAGATGCGGTTGTCCATGACGACGTAGCTCATGTCGACGTTCCGGCGAACGGCGTGGATGAAGTGGCCGGCACCGATGGAGTAGCCGTCGCCGTCGCCGCCGGAGACCATCACTTCGAGGTCGGGGTTGGCCATCTTGACGCCGATACCGACCGGGAGCGCGCGGCCGTGGACGCCGTGCAAGGCGTAGCTGTGCATGTACGTCCCGATTTTCCCGGAACAGCCGATGCCCGCGACGATGAACGTGTTGTCGGGGTCGTTGCCGGTCTCGGCCAGCGCTTTCATCATGCCGTTCATCGTCCCGAAGTCGCCACAGCCGGGACACCACGTCGGTTGCTTGTCGGATTTGAAGTCCGTGAATCGAATGTCTGAGCTCATTCCGCTTTGACCTCCTGTGTGCCGGTCGCGTCGGCGATTGTCGCTTTCACTTTTTCGGCCAGTTCGTCGGCGTCGAAGCGGACGCCGGTGTACTTGTTGATGCGCTCGACCCGCTCTAAGACGTCGTGTTCGATGACGTCGGCGAACTGGCCGGTGGCGTTACACTCGACGACGATGGTCGTCTCGGCGGCCTCGACGGCCTCGCTGAGGTCCGGTCGCGGGAAGATGTAGGGGACCGAGAGGAACCGAACGTCGATGCCCTTCTCGGTGAGCAGCTCCATGCCTTCCCGCATCGCACCCTCGTTTGACCCCCACGAGATGACCAGCGTGTCCGCCTCCGGGTCGCCGAACTCGCGGTAGTCGAACGCCTCTTGCTCTTTGGCGGTCTCGACTTTCCGGTTTCGCTTGTCGACCTGCTCGACGCGGACCTCCGTGTCCTCGGTCCGCCGCCCGAGTTCGTCGTGTTCGAGCCCGGTCGTCATGTGGGCGCCGCCGGTCGTCCCCGGGAACGCCCGTGGGGAGACGCCGTCGGCGGCGGCGAAGTGCGCCTGGAAGCGGCCCTTCTCGTCGAGCCACGCGTCAATGTCGTTCTCGTCGACGACCTTGCCGCGGTCGATTTCGACCTGGTCCATGTCGAAGGTCGCCGGGGAGAACGTCTGTTCGGTGACGGCCATCGCGAGGTCGGAGACGAGAAAGACCGGCGTCTGGTACTTCTCGGCGAGGTTGAACGCCTCGACGGTCTTCCAGAAACACTCCGAGATGGTCGTCGGCGCCAGGACGAAACGGGGAATCTCGCCGTGGCCGCCGTACAGCGTCATGTTGAGGTCGCCCTGTTCCTGCTTGGTCGGCATCCCCGTCGAGGGACCGCTTCGCATCACGTCACAGATGACCAGCGGCGTCTCCGACGTTGCGACCAGCCCGAACGTCTCGGTCATCAGGTCGATGCCCGGCCCGGAGGTGGCGGTCATCGAGCGCGCGCCGGCCCGAGCCGCACCGAGTGCCATGTTGATGGCCGACAGCTCGTCTTCGGCCTGGACGACCTTGCCGCCGAACTGGTCGATACGACCCGTCAGATACTCCATCACGTCCGTGGCCGGTGTGATGGGGTAGCCGGCATAAAAGCGGCAGCCGGCAGCGATGGCGCCCATCCCGATGGCCTCGTCGCCGTTGATGAGGACGTAATCCTCGTCGGTGGTTTCGACGTCGTAGGGGAACTCGTGGTCGTACTCCTCCTTGACGTACTCCTGGCCCATGCGGGCGGCGGTCTTGTTGTTCTCGACGATGGCCTCGCCCTTGTCGCCAAAGCGCTTCTGGAGGCTCTCATCGAGGTTCTCGATGGGGAAGCTCATGACTTCACACGCCGCGCCCAGCGCGACGACGTTTAACATGATGGCGCCGCCGGCGTCCTCGGCGAGGCGTTTGAGCGGGACTTCCAGGGCGGTCGCGCCGTGGGGGACCTCGATGTCCTGCATCGTCGAGCGCTCGCCGTCGTAGATGACGACGCTGTCCTCGTGGAGTTCGTCCTCGTTCTCGTGGACGGTGCGCTCGGTCAGCGCGATGAGGATGTCCAGCCGGTCGACCACGCTCTCGACTCGGTCGACCGACGTCCGAATCTTGGAGGCGGTGTAGCCACCGCGTATCCTGGAGGCGAAATCCTTGGAGGTGAAGACGTGTCGACCGGCCCGGGAGAGAGCCTGCGCGAAGATTTTCCCGGTAGAGTCGATTCCATCGCCGGCTTCGCCGCCGATGGCCCAGTTGAGGTCGTCTGGCATACTACCAAACGGGTAGCCTGTGGGCGGTGAAAAGGCTTCTGTGTGCGGGCGCGCGCGTGTTACGTTCTCCGCCGACCGACGACCGAAATCCCCTTGGCTCCGTGCTCCAACGGCCCTGATATGGACGAACGTTCACTCACCGTGGTCGCTGTGCGAACAGTCGGCCCCGACGCCATCGCTATCGACGTCGAGACCCCCGACGACTTTTCGGCCCAGCCCGGCCAGTTCGTCAAGCTCACGCTCGCCGTCGACGGGGCGGACCAGTCGCGCTTCTACACCATCTCCTCGCCCGACGTCGACGGCCAGTTCGAGATGACCGTCGGTATCGACCCCGACGGTGAGGTCGCGCCCCACCTCGCCGACCTCGAGGCCGGCGATACGGTCCGCATCTCCGGGCCCTTCGGCTCGGACTACTACGAGGGCGAGTCCCGGGCCGTCCTGCTGGCCGGTGGCCCCGGCATCGGCCCGGCTATCGGTATCGCCGAGCGCGCCATCGCCGACGGCAACGATGCCGCTGTGGTCTATCAGGACGACACACCTATCCACGAGGACCGCCTGGACGCGCTGCGGGAGCAGGGCGTACTCGTCTACGTCCTCGATAGCGACGCCGACCTGACCGACGCGGTGGCCGAGGCAACCGGTGAGGGTGGCCAGGTGTTCATCTACGGCTTCGCCGACTTCCTGGACGACGCGACCGACGCACTGGAAGCTGCCGGCGTCGACACCGAGGCTACGAAAGTCGAGAACTTCGGCTAGGGGCGCCCTTTTTCGCGCCGTCCGGGGCCGTGTGTCGTCACTCGGCGGCCGTATCGAGCGGTTCGACCACGACCGTCGAGATGCGGGCGCCGTCGACAGTCCCGACTTCGATGCGATAGCCGTCGGTCTCGACGCTGTCGCCCGGCTCCGGAATCTCGCCCAGCCTGGCAAGCACGAGCCCGCCGATGGTCTCGACGCCGTCGCTCTCGAAGGTCGACCCCAGCTCCTCGTTGACGAGTGCGAGCGGAACGCTGCCGTCGATATCGTAGCCTCCAGCCTCCAGCTCTCGGACCGAGTGCTCTCGCTCGTCGACGTCGAACTCGTCTCTGAGGTCGCCGACGACGGCCTCGACGACGTCCTCGATGGTGACGATACCCTCGAAGGCACCCCACTCGTCGACGACCGCAGCCATCTGCTGGTGTTCCTCGCGGAACTGCAACAGGAGGTCGTCGGCGGTTGCCGTCTCGGGAACCATGAGCAGGCCACGGGACAGCGCCGCCGCAGTCGGCTCCTCGCCCTCATCGATGGCGCGCAACACGTCCCTGACGTCCAGAAAGCCGACCACCTCGTCGGCGTCGTCGGCCCCGACGACGGGGTAACGGGTGTGGCCGGCGGCCAGCGCCGTCTCCCGAATCTCGGCCAGCGAGGCGTCGGCCGGGAGGGCGACGACGTCCGGGCGCGGGACCATCACGGTCCGGACCGTGGTGTCGTCGAGGTCGAAAACGCGCTCTATCATCTCGACCTCGGCGGTGTCGACGTTGCCCTGTTCGCTGGAGCGGGCCAGCACGCGCCGGATTTCGCGCTCCTCGAGAGTCTCCTCGCTCTCGGAGGCCGGCGGGATGCCAAGCAGGCGAGTGAAGGCGTTGGCGGTCCCGTTGAACACGACCAGCCCGGGGTAGAAGATGTAGTAGAACAGTTTCATCGGGGGGGCGACCAGCAAGGAGAGTCGCTCCGCGCGGGCGATGGCGATGGTCTTGGGGGCGAGTTCGCCAAAGACCACGTGGAGGAACGTGATGAAGCCAAAGCCGATGGCAAAGGAGACCAGATGGAGCAGGTCCGGCGGGAGCAACGGCCCAAGCACCGGCTCGATGAGCGACGCGACGGCGGGCTCGCCGGCCCACCCCAGCCCCAGCGAGGCCAGCGTGATGCCCAACTGGGTGACCGCGAGGTAGTCGTCGAGGTCGGCCATCACGCCCTGAAGCGCCTCCGCGCCAGCTTTGCCGTCGTCGGCCAGCTGTTCGACGGAGGTCGAGCGTATCCGGACGAACGCGAACTCCGTCGCGACGAAAAAGCCGTTTAGCACGACCAGCACGAAAGCGATGAGCAATCGGCCCAGCGCAAAGGCGATATCTACCATCGGTGCCCCCGCTGTCGAAGACAGCGTCCAGCCATATCCGAACCTGTCAGCCTGGGAACTTAAACAGTGGCGGATGGCTGCCGGGAACCGGTCAGCGGCGAGCGGGCCTGGCTGCCCGCATTTCGCCGGATGTCTGTCGTTTTTATCGGTCGAGCGCCTACGTAGTCATAATGTACACCGACGAGCAGTTCGACTACGACGTCGCGGTCGTCGGCGGTGGCCCCGCCGGATTGACGAGCGCCCTGTATACCACCCGTCTGGGAATGGACACGATAGTCATCAACCGGGGCGGCGGCCGGGCGGCGATGATGACCGACACACACAACGTTATCGGCGTCACCGAGGACGTAAGCGGCAACGAGTTCCTGCAGACCGCCCGCGAACAGGTCGAGGACTACGGCGGAACCTACACGCGCGGCTTCGTGGAATCGGTCGAACAACGTCCGGACGACGACGGGTTCGACGTGACGACCGACGACGGCGAGCTGACGGTCAAGCGAGTGGTGCTTGCGACCGGGTTCGCCGACGAGCGGCCCGACCCACCGCTGCCCCGCACCGGCAAGGGACTCCACTGGTGTCTCCACTGTGACGCGTTCATGTTCGTCGGCGAGCCGGTGTTCGTGATGGGCACGGGCGACTCGGCGGCCTACGTCGCGATGATTATGCTGAACTACACCGACGACGTCGACATCCTCACTCGCGGCGAGGAGCCCGAATGGGGTGAGGACACCCGGACGATGCTCGACAACCATCCCGTCGAGGTAGTCGACACCGGGCTGTCGGGCAAGCGCACCGACGAGAACGGTTGGCTCGAAGCCTACGAGTTCGAGGACGGCAGCGTTCGGGAGTACAAGGGCGGGTTCCCGATGCTGGGCTCGGACTACCACGCCGAAATCGCAGACGGGCTGGGCGTCGAACGCAACGATGACGGCACCGTCGCCGTCGACGACCACGGCGAGACGAGCGTCTCGGGCGTGTACGCCGTCGGCGACCTGACGCCGGGCCACAACCAGATTCCGGTCGCCATGGGCGAGGGCGCCGACGCGGGTATCGCCATCCACAAGGACCTCCGGAAGTACCCGCAGTCGCTCGGGGATATCGAGGCCGAAGGCGCCGTCGAGGACGTCGACGTCCCGGCGGTCTCGCCCGAACTCTTTGCGGCGGCGCTCTCCCACGAGGGCCACGCGGCGGGGCCCCGCGCCGTCAAGGACGAGGAGGCCGCACCCGCCACGGACGACGACTGATACGGATTATTGTAGCGATGTACCGGTATTTGCCGACCCCGGGGTCGGCGATATTCGGAGGGCGACAAAACCTATTATCAGCCGCGCCAAACGCCCAGTATGCGCGAGGCAAGTCGCACGACGCGCCAGCGCATCGCCGACCGTTTGCGCGATGAGCCCATGGCAGCGGGCAGTATAGCTAACGACTTCGAAATTCCGACCAGCACCGCGCTCACACACGTCGAACACATCGCGAAGTCCCTCGACGCCACCGACGAGCAGCTGCTCGTCGCCCCGCCCGAGTGCAATCAGTGTGGCTTTACCGACTTCGACGACCTGACAAACCGACCCAGCCGGTGTCCCGAGTGCAAGGCCGAGAGCGTCGCCGAACCCGCCTATCGAATCGGGTGAGCTGCGACGAGAGGGCGCCGATATCCCGGATGCGGGCGCTCGGGGGCGTCAGGTTAGTTTGATTAGGTCCGCGTGAGTAAACTCCTCGTTACAGCAGTCACAGAAGTACCCACCATCGTCCAGAACGACTGGATTGTTGTCACATTCCGGGCAAACTTCTGTTCGCGTGCGGTTTTCGAGCGTCATGATGGTTCATACTACACCTGACATAATAACTGTGGCTCTTACTTACCCACACCCCGGCCACCGATAGTAAGTTACCGCGAGACGGTCCGAGCGTCGGAATCTGTCACTGTCCTGAAAAACCGATTCGGCTGCCCGAAGAGCGGTCGTGGTCGCCCGAGGGGCCCTGCTTCTCGAACTCGTAGCGGTCGTCGGTCAGGTAGACGTCACCGCTCTCGACGGTCGTCTCGACTTCCGCCAGCACGGCGCCCTCACAGGGGCCGAACGTACACGAGCCCGACTCTCGCTCGAAGGTCGCGCCGTGTTTCTCACACACCAGTTCGTCCCCGCGAACGGTCGCGCCGCTGCCCTTGTCCAGGCGCACGTCCGTCCAGTGAGGGCAGTAGTTCTCGAACGCGACGACGCCGTCGGCGAGGGCCACCAGAATCGCCTCCGAGGTGTCAAAGCCCTCTCGGACGGTAAAGAGAAAGCTGCCGTCCTCGGGCACGTCCTCGACCGCCGCGATGCGACTGTCCTCGTCCATACAGTCTTAAAGGTCGGCGACCGGTTTTAATGGTCCGGTCTACGTAACACCTACGGGGCTGACCCGTCGGTGACCGCTCAGGTTACACCGTGGACGGCTCCAGCGTGTAGCTGTCGACCTCCTCGGGGTCCCCGGAGTGAGTGAAGCGCACAGCGAGTCGCAGTAGTCGAGCGGTCGGGGGCTTTCTGGCTCTCTTCCGCGTTTTCTACTAAACGCGACTCTGGTCCAGCGGCCAACCGTTTTGCACACGCCCCACTTACTGGGACTATGAGCGAACTCGTCGTCTATGGCTCCTACGGCTACACCGGCAGTCTCATCGCCGAAGCCGCCGCCGAGCGGGGCTTTAACCCGGTGCTTGCCGGTCGGGAGCGCCGCACCCTCGAATCACAGGCCGCCCGGCTGAACTGCGAGTTCGAGGTCGCCAGTCTCGACGAGCCGAGGGTCCTGGATATGATGCTGGCGGATGCGACGGCCGTGCTCAACTGCGCCGGCCCCTTCTCGCGGACCTGGGAGCCGATGGTCGAGGCCTGCCTGCGGACCGGGACCCACTACCTCGATATCACCGGCGAACTCACCGTCTTCGAGGCCATCCACGGGCAGGACGACCGTGCCGCTGTGGCGGACGTGATGCTGTTGCCCGGCGTCGGCTTCGACGTGGTACCGACGGACTGTCTGGGTGCCCATCTGGCCGAGCGACTCCCCGACGCCGACCGGCTCGAACTGGCCTTCCGCGCCGATATCGGCGTC
This sequence comes from Halobacteriales archaeon QS_6_64_34, assembly GCA_003020925.1. Taxonomy (GTDB): domain Archaea; phylum Halobacteriota; class Halobacteria; order Halobacteriales; family Haloarculaceae; genus Haloarcula. The sequence goes on from PXRT01000013.1 coordinate 120,674, forward strand.
TCTCGCGGGACTGCGAAGACGATGATTGAGCATCTGGATTCGGGCGGGGCCGTGCGCCACGACGGGCGCATCGAACAGGTCGCGATGGCCCACGAGAGCCGCACCGTGAACTTTGGGTGGGGGGTGGACGGCCAGCACGTCGCCGCGATTCCGTGGGGCGACGTCTCGACGGCCTACCACACGACCGGTATCCCGAACGTCACGACGTACGTGGCGATGTCCGAGCGCGCCGTCCGGATGCAGCGGGCGGCGGGGCTGGTCACGCCGCTGCTGTCGCTCCCGCCGGTCAAGACCGGCCTCCAGTGGCTCATCGAGCAGACCACCGACGGGCCCGACGCCGACGAGCGGGCGAGCGGCGAGAGCTACGTCTGGGGCGAGGTCCGGAACCCGGCGGGCGACCGGGCGGTCTCCCGGCTGCGTGGCCCCCACACCTACGCGCTGACCGTCGAGACGGCGCTGGCGACGGCCCGGCGGGCGCTCGACGGCGACGCGCCCGTGGGGTATCAGACCCCGGCAAGCGCCTACGGCCCGGACCTGATTCTGGGCGTCGACGGCGTCGAGCGCGAAGACGTGGTGTAGTCAGTAGTGTCGGGCCTCGACTCGCTCGTCGTACAGCCGCTGCAGCAACTTCGTCATCGGCCCGGCGCCGACGTCGATGCCGTCGACGGTCTCGATGGGGCGAATCTCCCACGTCGAGTTCGTGAGAAAGGCCTCGTCGGCGTTTCGTAGGGCATCCAGCGAGTAGACGCCGGTTTCGACGGGGAACTCCTCCTCGCGGGCGAGTTCCATAACGATGTCCCGGGTGACACCCGGCAGGAGGTCCAGTTCCGCGCTGGGCGTCCGGAGGCCGTTCTCGGTCACGAAAAAGAGGTTGCTCGTCGCGCCCTCTGCGAGATTCCCGTCCACGTCGCGCAGGACACACTCGTCGGCCGGGTCGCCGTCGCCGGCCGACCGGCGGAGTTCCAGCCGGCCGAGAATGCCGTTCAGATAGTTGTGGCTCTTGATGTCGGCGGGGACCGCGTCGTCTGGCACCCGGCGCGTGCGGACGGTCTGGACCGTCGCGGGGTCGTCCCAGACACGCTCGCCGTCGCGACCGCCGCGTGGGAGTGGCTCGACGATGACCACGACCGTCGGGTCGACCGCTGGCTGGGGCGTGAGTTTCCCGGGCTGGACGCCACGGGAGACCGAGACCTTGCAGTACGCATCTTCCAGGTCGTTGGCGTCGAGGGTCTCCTCGACCCGCCCGCACAGGTCGTCGGGGACTGCATCGGCAAAGCCCAGGGTTTCGGCAGTGTAGCCGAGTCGCTCACGGTGGGCGTCCCATTCGAAGGGGGCGCCGCCATACACTCTGAGGGTCTCGAAGGCCGCGTCGCCGTAGATGAACCCCCTATCGCGTACCGACACCGTGGCCTCGCTCTCGGGGACGAGGTCGCCGTCTACGTGGTACATTGGAGACAGAAGTTCTCGACCATGGTCTTCCCGCCCTCGGTGCGGATGCTTTCGGGGTGGAACTGGACGCCGACGTGGGGGGCCTCGTGGTGGCGGACTGCCATCATGATGTCCGCTTCGGCCGCTTCGACTGTGTGGGCAGTTTCCTCCAGTACGTCGGGCAGGGCGTCGCGGTCGACCGCAAGCGAGTGGTACCGCCCCACCTCGACGGGGTCCGGGACGCCCTCGAAGACCCCTTCGCCGTCGTGGGTAACCAGCGAGGATTTGCCGTGAACGACGGCGTCGGCGTGGCCGACCTGGCTCCCGTTTGCGGCACAGAGCGCCTGGTGGCCCAAACAGACCCCCAGCGTGGGGTAGTCGAGTTCGGCGAAGGTCGGCATCGAGATGCCCGCCGCCTGTGGCGTGCCGGGTCCGGGCGAGACGACGACGCCGTCGGGGTCGAGCGCGCGGACGTCCTCGACGGTGATGGCGTCGTTTCGGCAAACGACCACGTCGTCCTCGCCGCCGCCCAGGCGCAGGACCACCTCGCCGACGTACTGGACCAGGTTGTACGCAAAGGAGTCGTAGTTGTCGACGACGAGGACGGTCGGGGCGAGCGACTCACTCATTTCACACCCTCCACGGAGAGGTCCGCGCGTTTGCCGAGCGCCTCGTCGACCGCAGTCACCAGGGCCCGGCCCTTGTCGAGGGTCTCCTCGTACTCGCGGTCCGGTTCGGAGTCGTGGACGATACCCGCACCGACGCGGAGGTGGTACTCGTCGCCGTACCGGACCAGCGTCCGGATGACGATGTTCAGCGTCGCCCGGCCGTCGAAGCCGAAGACGCCGATAGAGCCGGTGTAGGGACCCCGCCGAGTCGATTCGACCTCGTCGATAATCTCCATCGTCCGGGGTTTGGGGGCCCCCGTGATAGTGCCGCCCGGGAACACCGCCGCGATGGCGTCGGCCAGGGTGGCTCGCTCCCGCAGTTGCCCCCGGACCTCGCTGACGAGATGCATCACCTCGGAGTAGCGGTCGACGCGGCGGTAATCGGTGACGTCGACGGTCCCGAACTGACTGACCTTCCCGAGGTCGTTGCGCTCTAAGTCGACGAGCATCGCGTGTTCGGCCCGCTCTTTCTCGTCGGCCCGCAGGTCCGCCGCGAGTCGTTCGTCCTCCTCGGGGGTCGCCCCTCGCGGTCGGGTGCCGGCGATGGGTTCGGTCACGAGGTCGTCGCCGTTCCGTTGCAGGAGTAGTTCCGGACTCGCGCTCACGAGGTCGACGCCGGGGAACTCCACGAGCGCCGAGTACGGCGCCGGGTTCACCCGCCGGAGGGCGTCGAAAGCCTCGACCGGGTGGACCGCAGCAGGCGCGCTGAGACGCTGTGAGATGTTCGCCTGGAAGGTGTCGCCGTCGCGGATACACTGTTTGACGGCGTGGACGCGCTCGGCGAAGCCCTCGCGCGTGCAGTCGCTCTCGAAGGCGGCGCTGTCGGCCGCCACTGGCGGGTCGCCCACGTCGGGGTCACCTTCGGTGGCTCTTCGCGCCAGTTCGAGAGCGTGCTGGCGGGCGAACTCGTAGGCCACGCCGACCGAGTCGTGGTCGGCGGGTTTCGGACACGCCGTAACCGTGAGTTCGACCGGCCCGTCGTCTCGGGGTTCCCGCCAGGCGGCGACCCGGTCGTAGGTCGCAAGCTGGAGGCGGGACAATGCGCGGTCGTCGACGGCACTGGACGGGAGCGACTCCAGTTCGCGGACGGCGTCGTAGGAGAGCCAGCCGATGGCGCCACACGGATACGGAACCTCGCAGTCGCCCTGGACGAGCCGGTCGTCGGCTAAGGCGTCGGTCAAGGCAGCGAGGGCCGGGCCGTCGTCGGGACCGACCTCGGTGAAGGCGGCGGGCGCGGTGGCGAAGTAGCCCCAGCCCGACTGACCGCCGGTCGTGCCGAGATAGACGCCGCCGGTCGGGTCACGGGCCCGGCGATACGCGGTAAACGGGTCGTCGACGCTGACAGTGACCGCGACGGGAATCCGAGTCGACGGCGGCGCGTCCGCCGCCAGCGCCTCGAAGGCGTTCCGGTTCGTCTCGACCCGTGGCATTATCGGGAGCAAACAGCCCGGGGGGTAATTCGCTTGCGGTTCGGGCAGTTTCCCGTCACCGTGTCGACCGGGCGCCGGCAGACCGGGAAGCTGTCACAGAATCAGTAGTCGTTGGCCTGCGCTATCCAGCCGGCGACGCGGCTCTCGCCTAAGTCTATTCGGTCGGCCAGGTCCGCCGCGTCGGCCCCGGCCAGTTCGCCGACGGTCTCGATGCCCGCGTCGGCGAGTCGGTCGCCGTAGGCGGGCCCGATGCCGTTCAACTCCGTGACGGCGTCGGTGCTGCCCGCCGCTTGGGCGGTCTCCGCAGCCGGCTCGTCGTCGGCCGCCCAATCGTCCTCGTCTGCTTTCTCGGCCAGCGTCTCGAACTCGTCGGCCGCCGGGTCCCCACTCCCGGTGTTGTCCGACCCCGAGGGCGCTGCGCTCTCGGATTCTGCCCCACTACTCGCCGTCTCTGTTCCTTTGACAGCGTCCTCGTCCTCCGTAGAAGGCCCACGCTCGACTGTGACGTCGACATCACCGGAGCGGCGCGGCTCCGATGACTCCGACCCGTCGAGCCCGAGTGCAGATTTTAGCTTCTGAAGCAAACCCATACGCCCCTGTTCTGTGCCCCCGCACTAATCTTTTGCTGGTGTAGCGGTAATCAAAGCCCGTCCCGAAGCGCTTCGTTCATCGGGGCCACCGGCGCCGACTCCCCGGTCCAGCGCTCGAACGCCTCGACGCCCTGGTACAGCAGCATCCAGGCGCCATCCACCGTTGTCGCCCCGACCGCGCCCGCGTCCCGGAGGAGCCGTGTCTCGACGGGGGAGTAGACCGCGTCTAACACTGCGAGGTCACCGCACAGCGCGTCAGCAGGCACCGGCGTCGCGTCCTCGTCCATCCCGACGCTGGTGCAGTTGACCAGCACGTCGGCCCCGGTCAGCAGGTCCCCGAGCGCGTCCAGTCCGTGCCCACTCGCACCCGGTACCTCTTCGGCGAGGGCGTCGGCTTTCGAGGCCGTCCGGTTGGCTATCTCGACGGTCATCCCCTCGTCGGCGAGCCCGAACGCCACCGCGCGGCCGGCCCCGCCCGCGCCGACGACGACCGCCGTCCCGTCGAGTGTCACGTCGTGGTGGTCGAGCGCGCGGACCGCGCCCACCGCGTCGGTGTTGTAGCCCCGGGGTACCTCGCCCGAGAAGTCGATAGTGTTGACCGCGCCGATGCGCTCCGCGAGGGCGTCGGTCTCGACCGCCGCCAGCACCGCCTGCTTGAACGGGATGGTGACGTTCAGCCCCGCCACGCCGAGCCTGTCGGCGGCTTCGACGGCCGCCGCTCCCCCGTCGGCCGGCGGCTCGAAGGTGACGTATCTGGCGTCGATACCCAGCGCCTCATAGCCCGCTTCGTGCATCGGCGGCGACAGCGAGTGTCCCACCGGATTGCCGATGAGCCCGTAGACGTCCATACCTCGGAGAGCGGCGCGGCCCCTATTCAACGCCACGCTCCCAGTCGGGGCAACCGAGACCGGGGTCGTGGCTGCCAGGACAAGCAGTACGGCCAGGCGGTCCGAACGCACCGGGTAGCCCAAAATCACCAGCGGGCGTTTCGCAACTTTTTCCACCGGACACCTGCTGTATTCTCTTAGTGAGTCGCCTCCGTCATCCGCTCGTCCAGGTCGGGGTCGCAACACTGTTGACCGTCGGCTGGGTCGCCGTCGTCGTGTTGGGCATCGACCTCGGCGTGCTTGCCACCGTCGGCGTGTCGGGACTGGCCGTTCTGGGCGCGTCGTTCCTGCTCGCCTGGGGCGCAGAGACTGCCGAGAAAGACGTCCCACGGGCCTTCGCCATCGCCGTCCTCGCCGTGCTGGCGGTCGCGCCGGAGTACGCCGTCGACGCGCTGTACGCCTGGAACGCCGGGGCCGGTGGGGCGACGGCCGAAGCCTGTAGCCAGTTGACTGCCAGACAGATAGAGGCGAGTCAGACGACCCTGGCGCGGGGCTGTCACGACGCGAATCTCGCCATCGCGAACATGACCGGCGCGAACCGAATCCTCATCGGTATCGGGTGGGCCGGCATCGCCGTCTTTACCGTCTGGCGCGCCGCCAAGACACGTGACCCGGCAGTTCAGAACCGCGAGGGCGTTCTCAGCGACGCGGTCGCACTCGATACGGACATCGCGACCGAGATTACGTTCCTCTTTGCGGCGACCGGATGGGCCTTCTTCGTGCCGCTGGGCGGCGGTATCGGCCTGCTCGATACGCTCTTTCTGGTTGGGCTGTACGTCGCCTACATCGGGATAGTACTCAAATCCGACATCGAGACCTCCGAGCACACCGTCGGCGTCCCCAAGTACTTCCAGCAGTGGTCATTGCCGTGGCGACCGCTGGTCGTGCTCACGCTGTTTGCGTACTCCGGTCTCCTCATCTTTACCGCCGTCGAACCCTTCGCCCACGGACTCGAGGAAATCGGGCTCCGGAACGGCATCCCCGAGTTCTTCATGATTCAGTGGGTCGCACCGCTTGCGAGTGAGTCCCCCGAACTCATCGTCGTCGCAGTGCTGGTCAACAAGGCCCGGTCGACGGCCGGGTTCAACGCGCTCATCTCCTCGAAGCTCAACCAGTGGACGCTGCTCATCGGGACCATCGCGGTCGTCTACTCCATCGCACTGGGCGGGCTGGGAACGCTCCCGTTCGACCGGAAACAGGCCGCCGAAATCTGGATTACCGCCGCACAGTCGTATTTCGCGCTGGCCATCCTGGTCAACTTCGAGATATCGATTCGGGAGGCCGTCGTCCTCTTTGGCCTGTTTATCTCCCAGGTGCTACTCGAGTTCGTGCTCATCCGGGACCTCGTGGCGCTTCCGGTCGATAGCTACGAACTGCTCATCGCATACACCGTGCTGTATCTGGTCGTCGGGACCGCCCTGTTCGCCGCCCGTCGGCGGGCGCTGGCCGAGCTGTTCGGCCTGGCGGGTGATGCCGTCCGGACCGCACTCGGCCAGGAGCCTGTCCACGAGGAACTGGCGAACTGATGCTCGCTATCGTCGTCTCCCGGACCGACCCGGCCAGCGCCAACATCGGCGAGCGTCTCCTCGAGGTTGCCGACTGGACCGAGCGGGTCGACGACGACCGTCCCGACGCCGACGGCGGCGACACCGTCTACCGCACCGGCGGGGCCGAACTCCGCGAGTTCGAGGGGCGCCATCTCGAACTCGACGACGCGGCCGACGCCTTCACAAACCCCTATACAGAGTCAGAACGGGCAGCGTCGACACCCGAGCTGCTGGTGTTTGCCTCGAAGCACGCCGGCGAGACCGGGCAGTTGTTGACTGCCCACCACACCGGGAACTTCGGTGAGGCCGAATACGGCGGCGAGAGCGGCCACTTCGCCCGTGCTGCCCCGAACGCCCACAAGGCCGTCATCGACGCGCTGGCCGAACACGCCCCCGAGGGCTACGACGTGGGAATGGAGTGTACCCACCACGGGCCGACCGACGTGGGCGTCCCGTCGCTGTTCGTCGAGGTCGGCAGCGCCGAGCCCCAGTGGCGCGACCCCGACGCGGCACGCGCCGCCGCTCGGGCGATACTCGATTTGTGCGACCTGTCCCCCGACGCCGGGAGCGAGAACGGTACCCATCGACAGCTCGTCGGCTTCGGCGGCGGCCACTACGTCCCCCGGTTCGAGCGGGTCGTCCGGGAGACCGACTGGGCAGTCGGTCACATCGGCGCCGACTGGTGTCTGGACGCACTCGGGGCATGGTGTGACAGCGACACGCACGCCGGGGCGGTCATCGAGCGCGCGTTCGCCGAAAGCGGCGCCGAGTACGCCCTCGTCACCGGCGACCACCCCGACCTCGTCGAGCGTATCGAGTCGCTGGGCTATCGCGTCGTCGGCGAGCGGTTTCTCCACGAGACGACCGGTGTCCCGCTGTCGCTCGTCGACGGACTGGAGGCAGCGGTCGCGCCGGTCAGCGACGGGCTCCGGTTTGGGGACGGCGCGACCGACCCCGGCGAGTGGCAGGTCGTCGAGTTGCCCGAGGAACTGCTCGCCGAGGCGACCGGTATCGACCCCGACGCCGTTCGGTCGTGGTTCGAGACGAATACGGTAGCCTTTGGAACCGAACAGCAGGGCACCGTCGTCACTGGACCGGTCGTCCTCGACGAATCGAGCGAGCGGGCCGCCGTGGTCGACGCGCTGGCCGACGTCCTGACCCAGCGCTACGACAGCGTCGAGCGGGACGACAACGAACTGCGCGCCAGTGAACAGCGGTTCGACCCGGAACTCGCTGCGACACTCGGCGTTCCCGAAGGACCGAAGTACGGACGGCTCTCCGCCGGACAGTCCGTCGAGGTCGACGGGCGGGAGATACGTCCGGAAACCGTCCAGCGCGAGCGTATACGTCGCTTTACGCTGTAAGAAAACGGACAGAATCGGCCGTAGCGTCGTCAGCCACCCGTCTGACACAGGGGAAAACTAATGAGTGTCCGTCTGCAACAGGGATTTAAATGGATTCGATTATCGACGACGCCATCGACGAGGCCGAAGGGGAGCGCGAGGACGGCGCTGACCCCGAGACCAACAGCCAGCACGAACCGACCCCGGACCGGGAAGACCCGTCCAGCTCCGGGACGATGACCGACGACGAGCTCGCGAGCGTCGTCAAGGACCTCGAAACGAAGATTACCGTCGTCGGCTGTGGCGGCGCCGGCGGTAACACGGTCACGCGGATGATGGAGGAGGGAATCCACGGCGCGAAACTGGTCGCGGCCAACACGGATGCCCAGCACCTCGCCGACGAGGTCGAGGCCGACACGAAGATTCTGATGGGCCGGGAGCGCACCGGTGGTCGCGGTGCCGGCTCGGTCCCGAAAATCGGCGAGGAAGCCGCCCAGGAAGATATCGATGACATCCAGCAGTCCATCTCCGGGTCGGACATGGTCTTCGTCACCGCTGGTCTCGGTGGCGGGACGGGCACTGGGTCAGCCCCCGTCGTCGCACAGGCCGCACAGGAGGAGGGTGCTCTCACTATCTCTATCGTCACGATTCCCTTCACGGCGGAGGGCGAGCGGCGACGCGCCAACGCCGACGCGGGGCTAGAACGCCTGCGCTCGGTCTCGGATACGGTCATCGTCGTTCCGAACGACCGCCTGCTGGATTACGCCCCCAGCATGCCGCTGCAGGACGCGTTCAAAATCTGTGACCGCGTCCTGATGCGGTCGGTCAAGGGGATGACCGAACTCATTACGAAGCCCGGACTGGTCAACGTGGACTTCGCCGACGTTCGGACCATCATGGAAAACGGCGGCGTCGCGATGATTGGACTCGGCGAAAGCGACAGCGAGAACAAGGCCCAGGACTCCATCCGGTCGGCACTTCGCTCGCCGCTGCTCGACGTGGAGTTCGACGGTGCCAGCAGCGCCCTCGTCAACGTCGTCGGCGGCCCCGACATGAGTATCGAGGAAGCGGAGGGCGTCGTCGAGGAGATTTACGACCGCATCGACCCCGACGCCCGCATCATCTGGGGCGCTTCGGTCAACAACGACTTCGAGGGGAAAATGGAGACGATGATTGTCGTCACCGGCGTCGAGAGCCCACAGATTTACGGGCAAAGCGAGGCCGAACGGGCCACACAGGCCAGCGAAGATATCGACTATGTGGACTGAACTGTCATTGCTGACTCACATACGTCAGCGAGCCTTCGAGAGTGGGCCGGTCAGGTCTGGCTCCGTGCGCTGGAAATCCATTCCTCGGCGTTGTCCTCGTTGACCTCTGCTGCTTCGGCGATTGTCGTCGTGTCGGCGTCGGCTAGATGCTCTACCGACTGGATACCGGAGTTACGGAGTCTGTCGGCGTACGTCTCGCCGAGGCCCTCGATGGTTTCGAGTTTCTCGCCCTGGTCCCCCATCCCGTCGCCAGTCGTCCGGACGTCCTTCGCCATCTGCTGCTGTGCCGTCTCGGCGACGGTTTCGACCTCTTCGGACAGGTTCTCGGGACTGGCCTCGGAGGCACGGACGGGTTCGGCAGTGTCCTCCTGTGCCGTGCGCTGTGCAGTGAGAGCGGCATCGACCGTTCTGGCGACGAGTCGCTTCTGCTGGTCAGTCATATCTTGGAAGCCCTCACCGAGTTCCGATTCGAACTCGTCCCACGCGCGCTGCTGTGTCGCTTCGAACTCCTCGAGCTGGCTGTTGAACGATTCACGGAAGGCCTCGTTGTCCAGCGCCGATTCGAAGATGTCGAGTTGCGCATCGAACAGCTGTTTCAGGAAATCGACACCCTGGTACTGAGCGGACCGCTGGGCGCTGATACCGCTGTGCATGAACGCCTCGAACATGTTCTGCTGGAGTTCGAGGCTCTGCTGGAGGAAGTCCTGGCTCTGCTTGATTGTGTTGCGTTGCATCTCTAGGGCCGCGTCAAACGGTGTCGTGATTTCAGTCATAGGTCGTTTTCGGATTGGTTGGCGCCAGCCACAACAGGGCACCTATTCTCCAGTTGACACGAGAGGGGTGAGCTATTTAAATAATGAGCTTGCAGAATAACACCGTTGTAGTGTGATATAAATATCACCCCGCCAGCACGTGGGAACCGCCGACCACAATATAGAAAAGCCCGTGGGCGGTAAGCGTCGATATGAACGTTCCGTACGACCTCACCTCCTACGTTCGCGTGCTCAAACTGGCGAGTACGCCCGACTGGGAGGAGTTCTCCCAGATTGCAAAGATTGCCGGTGCCGGCATTCTCCTCGTGGGACTCATCGGTTTCATCATCTTCGCCCTGATGACGTTCGTCCCGGGCAGCAAGCCGGTGTAATCCGATGGGCATCTACGCAGTCAAGACCACGGCGAGCCAGGAGCGGACCGTCGCGGACATGATTATCAGCCGCGAGGAGCCCGAAATCCACGCGGCGCTGGCGCCCGACTCGCTGACGAGCTACGTGATGGTCGAAGCCGACGACCACTCCGTCTTCGAGCGGATTCTCGACGAGATTCCCCACGCCAACGGCGTCGTCCAGGGGGAGTCCTCGATGGCCGAAGTCGAGCACTTCCTCTCGCCGAAACCCGACGTGGAGGGCATCGCCGAAGGCGACATCGTCGAACTCATCGCCGGCCCGTTCAAAGGCGAGAAGGCCCAGGTCCAGCGCATCGACGAGGGCAAAGACCAGGTCACCGTCGAGCTGTACGAGGCGACGGTCCCGATTCCCGTAACCGTGCGTGGCGACCAGATTCGAGTGCTGGATAGCGAGGAACGGTAGTTCCTCGGACCGTATCGCGCCTCGGTTTCCGGACACGTAACGTGTACTGTCCCTCGATACACGCCCGATTGTACAACGTCGTCCCCGAGCTATCGGTCAAAATCCGGTCGAAGCTTCGGGAAGCTTTACACCGCAGTGTGGTAACGGCTCAGTTACAAGATGGTAGCTATCCGAACGGACGGGTTGACGAAGCGCTTCGGTGACGTGGTCGCCGTCAACGACCTCGACCTTACCATCGAGAAGGGAGAGGTGTTTGGCTTCCTCGGGCCAAACGGTGCGGGGAAGTCGACGACGATTAACCTTCTGCTGGATTTCATCCGCCCGACGGCGGGCAGCGTCGAGGTGCTCGGGCAGGACGCACAGACGAACCCGGAGTTGATTCGCGAGCGGGTCGGCGTCCTCCCGGAGGGGTACGGCTTCGACGACCCGCTGACGGGCCGGGAGTATCTGTCGTGGGCGATTCGGACGAAACGGGCCGACGACGACGCCGACGAGTTACTGGAGATGGTGGGGCTGGCCGACGACGGCGACCGGCTTGCCGGCGACTACTCCAAGGGGATGCAACAGCGTCTGGCCTTCGCCATCGCGCTGGTTGATGACCCCGACCTGCTGATTCTGGACGAGCCCTCGACGGGGCTGGACCCCAACGGCATCCAGCAGCTACGGGACGTCGTCCGCGAGCGGGCCGACCAGGGGACGACCGTCTTCTTTTCCAGTCACATCCTCTCGGAAGTCGAGGCGGTCAGCGACCGGGTGGGCGTGATGAACGAGGGCGAACTGGTCGCCGTCGACAGCATCGAGGGCCTCCGCGAGAGCGCGGGCGGGCACGCGACGCTGCAACTCGACTGCGCGTCGACGCCGGCGGGGCTGGGCGTGGACGCGCTCGACGGCGTCGCGGCGACCAGTGTCGACGAGCGGACGCTGGTGGTCGACTGCACCGACTCGGCCGCGAAAGTCGACGTGGTCACCCACGTCGCCGAGCGCGCGACCGTCGAGGACATCCGCTCTAAGACCGTCTCGCTGGAGGCGCTGTTCAACGACCTGACCGGCGGCGGCCGCGACGACGCCCGTCCGGTCGAGGAGGTCCGCCAGTGAGCCTCCGCGACATCACCCACAAGGACTTCACCGCAGCGCGCCGGTCGCGGGCGCTGTGGGCCGTGGCGACGCTGCTGGGACTGTTGACCGCGCTCATCGCCTTCGGATACTCGGGCTACCGGACCGGTCCCGAGGAGACGGTGATACAGCTGTTCAGGACCATGGGCGGCATGTTCGGACTACTGCTTCCCATCGTCGCGCTGGTGGCGAGCTACATGGCAATCGCCGGCGAGCGCGAGAGCGGCGGCGTGAAGTTCCTGCTGGGACTGCCCAACAGCCGCCGGGACGTGTTCCTCGGGAAACTGGCGAGCCGACTGGGAATCGTCACCGCCGGGCTGGTGTTCATCTTCGCCACCGCGACGGCGATGGCCGTCGCCCGCAACGGCGCCCTCCCGGTCGGCGTCGTCGCCGGGATGTTCGCCGTTTCGCTGCTGTACACGTCGGTGTTCGTCGCCATCGCCGTGGCGCTGTCGGCGACCGTCGCCGAGCGGAGCCGGGCCATCGCCGCCGCGGTCGGGTCGTACTTCGTCCTCGTCTTGCTGTACGTGATTCCCGGGGTCAACGTCGCGTTGCTGGCCCGGTTCGTCCACCAGACGCTGCTCGGGTTCGAGCCGAACTTCGACCTCTACAACGCCGTGCTGTTTACCAGCCCGCTCATCGCCTACCGGAAGGCGATGAATTTGGTCGTCCCGAGCGGGCTCGAACGGGAGGTGCTCCAGCGGCCCGCTGAGGGGTACACCCCGCCGGGGTATCTCGGCGACGAGATGTCGCTGCTGGTGTTTGCCGTCTGGCTCGCGGTGCCACTCGCCATCGGCTACTGGCGGTTCGAGGGGGCAGACCTGTGAGGGGCGAAGAACTGGCCGACACCGCCGGCACGGTGTTGCTGGCCGTCGGCGTCGTTGCCCTACTGCTGCCGGCGCTGTTCCCGGTCCAGCAGGTGCTCTACCACGGGACACAGGCCGGCACGATGGCCGACGGCTCGGAACTCCGGGCGGAGGGGTACACCGTCATCGAGTACGAGAACCTCTCTGAGCGGGGCCAGGAGATATACGTGGCCGCGCTGCAGTCGCCGGACGGGGCGTACACGGTGCCCGTCGGCCAGGGCGCCCCGGAGTTCCCGTACGACGGGGCGGACGACCGTGACGACGTGAGCGGGCGGGCGGAGTTCGAGGAACGCCGGCGGCTGACCAGCGTCGTCATCGAGCGACCCGACGGCGCGGACCTCCCGCCGGCCGACGAACCGGTCGAGCGTCTCGACCGCGAGCAGCCGCCCCGTGAGGACGCGGCGAGCGGCGGCGAGACGGCGAGCCAGAACGAGACGGCGACGGAGAGCGAGCAGGAACTCGAACAGCGACGACAGATGGTCGCGACGTACGACCTGGTGACTGTCGGCCAGCGGACGCCCCCGGTGACGGACTCGGGGAACCTCCTGCGGCTGGGGGCGGTGCTGCTCGGAACGGTCGCTATCGGGGTCGGCGGCTACCTCCGGTCGCGGCCCTAGCCTTCCAGGCGCTCGATGATTTCGCTCATATCGGCCTCGGACTCGATTGACTCCTTGATGTTCTCGCGGCGCCGGACCTCAGTAGCGGAGGCGTCGTAGGCGCGGACGTACTCGGCGCGGGAGTGTTCCTCGAAGGCGTGTTTGATGGCGAAGTACCCGTCGGGGACGACGGTCCCACAGACCTTGCAGGTGATGCGGTCGTGCTCGGTCGACTGGTGGACGATGAGCTCCTCGACGCGGTCGAACTGGCTGTCGTCGCCCTCGATGGCACACTCCCAGCGTGGCATTGCTGACCCCAAGTATCTCCGATAATAAAAGCGTTCACCACGGCACAGCGACACTTCTCCGAATGGAAACCCCTAATTGGGCGACCGGGGTAACCCGAGGCGTGACGAGCGAGGGGTTCACCGTCGACCTGCACGTCAAGGTACTCGACGAACACGTGGTCGAGCGAGCGAAAGCGCGCGGACTCGACGCCGTGGTGTATGCCCCACACTTCACTCGTCTGCCGGATATCCGGGCCAAGGCGCGGGCCTTCTCCGACGGGGAGTTGATGGTCTATCCCGGGCGGGAGCTGTTTACCGGGACCTGGCAGCGACGCCGCCACGTGCTGGCCGTCGGGCTGGACGAGCAGGTGCCGGACTTCCTGACACTCGACGGGACGATGGCGGAACTACAGCGCCAGGACGCGGCGGTGCTGGTTCCCCATCCCGGGTTTCTCTCGGTGAGTCTCGGACTCGGGGAGCTACGGACGTACCGGGAGACCATCGACGCAATCGAGGTGTACAATCCCAAGTTCCTGCCCCACCACAGCCGCCGTGCGAGGCGGTTCGCGGGGACGACCGGACTGGACAGGTTCGCCTCTTCGTACGCCCACCTGCCGGGGACTATCGGCGAGGCGTGGGTGAGCTTCGACGAACCGGTCGACGACGAGGCAGCGTTGACAGCGGCGCTACGAGACGGCGCGCCACGACGGGTCGACTACCGTGAAGGCCCCCTCCAGACGCTCCGGCGCGGCCTGGAGTTCGCCCATCTTGGCTACGAGAACAGCTGGGAGAAGTTCGACCGCGTCATGCTACAGGGTACTCCGCCGACTCATCCGGACCACGTCGCCTACAGCGGCCAGTTCGACGACGTGAAAGTGTATTAGGCGACCGCGCCGATGGCGTTGCCGAGTAGCTCCGTCGCTGCCGGCGGGAGATGCGACGGGACGACATACACCAGCGCGCCGACGGCGGCCAGTTCGAGTATCGTGATGGCCACCGTGACGATTTCTGCGTAGTCCGAGGAGGTCGTCACGCCGATCGGGAACCCGTACTCAGTATCCGTAATGGGGTAAAAGAGGGCGATACCTCGCTGCGACCCGACCATGTCGAGGATGTAGTGAGTCAGGACGCCGAGCCAGACCCACTGGAGGTTCCCGCCGTGATAGATGGGATGGGCGAGGAAGATGAGCAACACCGGCAGGTTGTGGAGCGTCTTGCGGTGTTTCCCGAACGCCGTGTCCACGTCCGGGAACAGGGCGCCCAGCACGACCGGGAGGAACACCTCGGCGATGGTCTCGAACGTCGAGATATCTCCGGACGGGTCGAGGACGTACCCCAACCCGATGCTCAACAGGACCGCGTTCAGAACGTGGCCGCGCTTGTTCATCCAGGCGACCCGACGACACCCCGACCAAAAGTTCTTGCTACTGATTTCGGACCGTATCGAACAGGTCTTCGAGCGCACGTCTGGCGATTTTCGCTTTCACCTCGGTCCGGGAGCCCTCGAACTCGTAGTGGGCGACGGGACAGTCCGACGCACCCGTCTCCCAGGGGGCAGCGCGGGCGACGGCGATGTAGACGGTGCCGACGGGCGTCTCCGGGCTGCCGCCGGTCGGTCCGGCTACCCCTGTCGTCGCGACGCCCCAGTCGGTGCCGGCGGTGTCCCTGACGCTGCGGGCCATCTCGGCCGCGACCGGCTCGGAGACTGCGCCGTGGTCGTCCAGCGCCTCCCGGGAGACGGCCAGTAACTCCTGTTTGGCCCGGTAGGAGTAGGTCACGAGCGAACGGTCGAAGTACGCCGACGAGCCCGACACGTCGGTCACGAGCGAGCCCACGAGCCCGCCCGTACAGGATTCGGCGACCGCGAGCGTCTCGTCGCGCTCGCGAAGCGCCGCGCCGACGCGCTGTTCGATGGGGTCGTTAGCTGTCATGGCGACTCGTAAAGACGGCCACCAAATAAGGATGTAGCCCAGCGGCCGGGAGCTAGCGACACGGTTCGACTATTTTCGTTGTCTGGCTTCTCACGCAGCGTCCCCGACGCGTACTGTCGGCTGTACCAAACTGAAGCCGACGATGAGTTTCTGTACGGGCGGACAGCCGGCAGTCTCACTCCTCGCCTGTTCGCTCTCCGGTCGGGAACGTCCGTCGGAACACTCACCTAGTGGTCTTCGATAGTAGTAACGCCCACAAGTAATACTGGTGGCTGTAAGTTCGTAAAGATATTCGCCACCGCGAATTCCTTCAGTTTGTTACAGCCACCAGTATAAGTAGCTGGAAAACAATAAACTGACTGTGATATTGATGTTACTGCAACAACAACATCCGCTCCTGCGAGACCCGGCTGGATTTATCGTATCGGCAATACTCGATATCATCGCTGGCATCGGCGGCTTCGCCGTCACGCTGCTCACGTTCATCGTCGCGTTCGCCGTCCTGTATTTCATCGGGAAGGGGCTGTTGACCGAGATGACCCGGAAGGCGCTCAACCAGCGTGAGTTCTCGCCCGCCGTGGTCAGCCTTGGAGCGAGCATTGCCGGCGCCATCGCGCTGTTCGGGGCCGTGGCGATTGCGGCGGTCGTCGCTGGCTTCCCGGTGATTCTGGGCGCCTTCGCGACTATTGCCGGCGCGCTCGCGCTGGGTGTGGCCTTCGCTGCAGGCGACATCATCGAGAACTTCGTCGCCGGCATCTTCATCCTCAAGGACGAACCCTTCGAGGTCGGCGACTACATCGAGTGGAGCGGCAACGGCGGCATCGTCCGTAAAATCAACCTCCGCGTCTCGAAACTCGACACGTGGGACAACGAGCAGTTGACGGTTCCGAACGGCCAGCTCGCAAACGCCGTCGTCAAAAACACGCAGGCCCACGACACCCGACGGCTCACGGTCGACATCGGCGTCGACTACGGTTCCGACGCGGACAAGGCACGGGAGATACTCCTCGAAGAGGCCGCCGCTATCGACGGCGTGCTCGAGGACCCGGCGCCGGCCGCGCCCCTCACCACCCTGGGTGACTCCGCCATCGTGTTCAACGCACGGATGTGGATAAACCCACAGGAGACCGGTGCTGGCGGCGTCAAGCACAAGTTCACGGAGAACGTGATGGACCGCTTCGACGAAGCGGACATCGGGTTCCCCTACCCGCACACCCAGGTCGTCGGCGAGCTGGACATCAACCAGATGGAAACCAGCACCGTCGCGGACGACTAACGGGGCCCACAGCTCACTCGGCCGGGCTGAGCGGGGCACGAAGCGACCCCCGAACCACCTGATTCGGGCTCCGTTCTTGCGGTGGTGCCACCGTCCGGGAAACTTTCCGTGTCGGCACCAAAACGTGTCATATGGCCTATCAGACGACGGTCGGCTGGTCGCTCGTCTCCTCGGGTATCATCACGCTCCTGCTGGGATTTCTGCCCGGTTCTGACCTCTTCTGGGGGATACTGCTCCTGGTTGCAGGGGCGGTGACGCTGTACATCAGGCAGTGACGGAACACCAAAGGCTGTCGACCCCGCCAGACCCGGTATGGACTACGAGACCCCGCAGTTCTATCGAGTCATGCAGTACGCCGCTCGCGCCGACCGTGACGTAGTGGACATGGTCTCGGGCAGTCCGGACTGGGACCCGCCGGCGGGCGTCCGGGCGGGACTGCGCGAGTACGCTGACGGCGATGCCGGGGAGTTCCAGTACGCCCCCAGCAGAGGAGTACGCCCACTCAGGGAACACATCGCTGCCCGACACGGGGTCAGCGAGGACCGAATCGTCGTCACGAACGGCGCCGGCGAGGCCAACCACCTCGCGATGACCGGCGGCCTCGAGGGCTTCGACGGCGAGGAGATACTGCTCGTGGACCCGGTGTATCCCTACTACGCCGGCCGGGCGAACTTCCTCGAGGCCGAGACGACGTTCGTCCCGGTCGACGCCGAGGGGCGACTCGACCCCCAGGCGGTGCGGGCGGCGGCCGGTTCTGAGACGGCCGTCATCGTCGTCAACTCGCCGAACAATCCCACCGGTGCGGTGTACGACGCCGACGCGATGGCCGCCCTCGCCGCCGTCGCCGAAGACACCGACGCACTGCTCGTCTCCGATGAAGTGTACGACCGGTTCGACTACTCGGGGCGCGTTGCCTCCGCGCTCGACTGTGGGTCGCCAAACGTCGTCGCCACGAACGCCTTCTCGAAGTCGATGGCTATCACCGGCTTCCGGGTCGGCTATGCCGTCTTCCCGCCGACCGATGGCCCGACCGGGCGGCTCATAGAGCGTGCGACGACCCGGCACATGCTGACGAACGTCAGCGGTTCGCGGCCGGCCCAGTACGCCGTCCAGCGGGCGATAGAGACCACCGATTCGAGCTACTACGAGGGGGCCCGCGACCGTCTCAGGGCCCGCATCGAGACGTTCTGTGGCGCCCTCGATGCGGTCGGTGCAGTCTACACCCGCCCCGACGGCGGCTTCTACGTGCTAGTGCGGTTTCCGGAGTTTCCGGGGACGTTCGAGAACGCGTACCGGCTCATCGACGAGGCCGGCGTCGCTGGGATGCCCGGCGCGGCCTTCGGGTCGGCCCGGGCCGACTCGCTGCGGTTCTCGCTGACGACCCCCCGGGTCGAGACGGCCGCCGAGCGACTGGTCGACTACTTCGGATAGTCGGGCTCCGGTGGCCCGCCGCGTTCGCTCTACCGGACGTCCGAGTCGTCTTCGACGCCGCCCCCGGGCTCGCTCTCCGATTGCGCCTCCGAGGCATCTTGCTCGTGGGCGCCACCGTCGTCGACGGGAATCGTCCGTGCCTCCTCTTGCTGTCCCGATTCGGGCTGCATCGTCTCCCGTCGACCGCCACCACCGCCGTTGCCGACGTCGACCGGAATCCTGTCACGGAGGTCGCTGGCCAGCGATTCGACCCGATGACGGACTGACCCCGCCCGGTCTTCGAACTCCTTGACGGAGCGGTCGACACGGTGAACGCGCTCTTTGGGAATCTGTTTCATCAGGTCGTTGCCGTTCTCTCCGGTGCCGGTCCGAACCATCCAGTGGTCCCGAGCGTAGACGATTTCTTCGTTGTCGACGGTGTCCTCTATGACGCCTTCGTCGGGGTCTTCGTAGACGATTGTCGCCTGACCGAGTTCGAGTTGTTCCATACAGTTGCTCAGTTGACACTCTGGGTACTTACATACTCGGTCGAACTACCGGGGTGCTCGTACTTTCACAAACTGGCCGAATTCGACAGTCCAGCTCTCGACTGCCTTCTTCGCATCCGCCGAGACACTCCTCGCTGAAGCGGACCCGCACCTCCGCTCGTGGCGTTGTTTGATACGCTCACCAGCCTGATTAACCGGCTCACCGGGAGCGAAGGAGACCTCGAGACGGCACAGAACAACCGCGTGCTGTCGGTCCGTATCGACCTGCCCGGGGGAACGGACCGGCCAAGCGGGAACTGACAATTACCAATGGTGAACTGGCCGGAATATGTTTACGATGGTCTGTCCTTACTGTAGGCAGGTGGCAACAATTGATGGCAGGGACTGTCTGTAACGAACAAGGGGGCAATCGAACCTGCGGGCCACGAGAAGGTGTTATCACGTATTGTTCTTTCTAGATGAGGACTATCACGTCACGCGAATCGCCGGCTCGCTGGCCGAGCGGTTGGACTGTGACACGGAGAGTGTCGTCGGCGAGCCGGTGACGGACATCGTGGCACAGTCTGACGTCGGCGCCCTCCGGGCCGCGCTCGCGCGGGTGAGCAAAATGCAGGCGACCCAGACAATCGCCTGTCACTTCGTCGTGGGTGAGGATATACTCCCGGTCGATATCGAACTCGCTCCGATAGCCTCGGAAGCGGAACTCGGGACGATTATCGGCACTGTCCATCGGGAGACGCTGGCGGACGAGCGAGCGCCGTCACAGCTGGTCCAGTTGCGAAATTTCATCGAGCTGCTGGACGATGCCGCCGTCGTCTACAAACTGACGGAGTCCGGACCCATTGTCCAGAGTGTCAACGCGGCGTTCGAAGCGACGTTCGGCTACGAGGCTCAGTACGTGGTCGGCCAGTCGCTGAACGATTACATCGTGCCGGCCGAATACGAGGAGGAAGCGACGCAGTTCGACGAGCAGGTCGCCGACGGGAACGTAACCACGGAACTCGTCAGGCGACAGACGGCAAACGGCGTCCAGCAGTTCGCCTACCGGGGGCTCCCGATAGAGCACGAGAACGACAGCCGGTACGGCCTGGCGATATACGCCGATATGACCGAGAAGGTCCAGGCCAGACAGCACCTCCAGGTCCTCCATCGCGTCCTCCGGCACAACGTCCGCAACGAGCTGACCGTTATCTTCGGGATGGCCGAACGAATCCTCGACGACGACGCCTCAGAGGAGATTCGGGCGGCTGCGAGCCGAATTATCGACAGCGCCGAGGACCTCTCGAGCGTCAGCGAGAAAGCGCGGATGGCAGAGGACATCCTCGGGGACCCACCCTCCGATACAATCGTCGAGGTCGGCAGTGCGGCCACGGACGTCATCGCCGACGCGCGGGCGACCTGGCCCGACGCGAGCATCGAGACGGACATCGAGACCCCGCTTCCGGTGTCGACGGGACTGGAAATCAGGGACGCCCTCGAGAACCTCGTAGAGAACGCCATCACGCACAACACGGATGCCACGACCGTCCGGCTGACCGCTCGGACGGAAGCGCCGATTCACGCAAGCACGAGAGGGGCCAGCCAGAACGTCGTCATCACGGTCGAAGACAACGGCCCGGGCATCCCCGAACACGAGCAGGCCGTCATCTTCGAGGGGGCGAACATCACCCAGCTCAAACACGGGAGCGGCCTCGGCCTGTGGGTCGTCCGGTGGATCGTCGAATCGGCCGACGGGACGGTGTCCTACAGCCGGGACGACGGGTGGACGACCATCACGCTCAGACTGCCCCTGGCCACCGACTTCGGTGAACTCAAAGGGCACGAACAGGCCAATCAGGACTCGCTGTGAGCTCACGCCAGTCCCGACGGCCGACACACCTACGGCGCCGTCCACTCGAACCGGTAGACCACGTTCAGGACGCTGTCAGGCAGTAGCACCATCACGCCGTCGTCGCGTGCGACGGCTCACCATCGCCGGGAAGCGGTTCGCCGTGAGCGCGGCGGGCGAGCGCTCGCCGTAGGTTTCCTGATGGCTCCCGAACACATTGGCACAACATCTCTAAGGGTTGTATTAACAGTGCTGGTTCGACCACCCCGGCGGAGAACCCGGCGGTTCAAATACGGTGACGCCCAACCCCGTCACGATGCGGGAATCGGCTCCGGAGAACGAGGCCTGGCGCACGTATTTTGGGTTCGAAGAGCCCTACGGTAACCAGGCCGACGCCATCGAGCGCGTCATCGAGACGGGGAAGGCCCGTGGCTTCCTCGCGATGGAGGGGCCATGTGGCACCGGGAAGACGATGGCGGCCCTGACCGCCGGCGCCCATCTCGTCCGGGACACCGACCTCTACGACCGTATCGTCGTGGTCACGCCGGTCAAACAGCAACTCCAGCAGTTCGTCGACGACCTGCGGACGCTCAATAGCGGGCTCGATGACCCCTTCGACGGTATCTCCCTCGTGGGCAAACGGGACCTCTGTCCGTACGGCCGCGAGGGGAAGTTCCCCGACGACGCGAGCACCCACGACCGCTGTGAGGAACTCCGGGAGGCGACCGCCAGACTCGTCGAGGACGACGGCCGGAGTGATGGTGCGGCAGTCGCCGACACCGCCATCGAGAGCGAGGTCGACGACGATGACCAGTGGTGGGACCCGCGACTGGGTCAGGAACTCGCCGCTGGGGCCCGGCCGGACGCCGCCGCACAGACGACGCTGGGCGAGGACACGCTCGCGACGGCGGGCGCGGCCTCGCCGTACCGACCGAGCCAGCCCACCGCACCGGAGTCGATGGCCGAGGGCGACGACCCGCCGCTGTACTGCCCCTTCGAGGCCGACTGGTACGCACGCAACAAGGGCTCGCCGGTGGACTTCTCGGCCGGTCCGAACAACGTGGTCGCCATCGAGGACTACCTGCCCGAGGCCGTCGAACGGGGGACCTGCCCCCACCGTGTGATGAGCGTCATGCTCGAAGAAGCGGACGTGGTCGTCGGCAACTACAACCACCTGTTCGACCCCAACTCCCGGCCGCTGCTGTCGGCGGTTCTCGACGACCAGACCTTCGTCGTGGTCGACGAAGCCCACCGGCTGGAGGAGCGGGTCAGGGACCTGCTCTCTGACCGCCTCGGGAAACAGACCATCACGCAGGCACGCAACGACTGCGACCTGCTGGTCCAGCGCGCTCAACAGAGCGCCGACCACAAGGCACAGGTCCGTGAGGTACTCTCGGCGCGGGCGGTCCCGCTGGAAGCGGTCGAGCGTGCCCGGACGTTCTATGCCGACCTCGAACGCTGGGTCGACGACCGGGTGGAGTCCTATCTCGACAGCGAACACGAGGGGTGGCGCGCGGACCCGTCGATGCTCCCCGAGCACGACCGCGAGATACCGCTTCGGGACCCCGACACCGTCGAACAGGACGAACTCACCGAGTGGGCCGAGCAGAAGGGGTACGACGGCGGGCTGTGGCGGTCGCTGGCGAAAATCGGCGCGGCCGTCGAGGACGCTATCGACCAGCTCGGGCTGACGCGCCAGCCGGTCTGTGCCGTCGTCGGCGCCATCGCGGGGCAGTGGTGGGAACGGGACCACTCGACGTTTCTGCGGGAAATCGAACTGGAACACTCCCCCGACGGCCGACGGGCCACGAATGCCGACTACGAGATCGTCTACACGCCCGGGCTGCTGTGTTACAACTGCATGCCCACACTGGCGCTCCGTGACGTCTTCGACGAACTCGGTGGCGGTGTGGTGATGAGTGCGACCCTGGAGCCACTGGACGTCTTTACCACGGTCGCCGGGCTCGACGGGCTGGCCGAGCAGGCCATCGACGACGCAGACGAGGACGCTCCCACGCGGCCGGTCCGCTCAGTGACTTACGACCTGCCGTTCCCGCCCGAGAACCGCGCCTCCTACATCGTCGACGCCCGGCCTTTCACCGCCCGGAATCGCGGGACCCCCGAGGAGATGCAGCCACTCGGGGACAACTGGAATCCGACCCGCGACGAGTACGCCCAGGCGCTGCGGGCACTGGCGCGCTCGCCGGGTAACGTGTTGATTGCGATGCCCAACTACCGCGAGGCGAGGTGGGCGGGGGCCTACCTGCAGGCGGCCGTCGAGAAAGACGTACTGGTCGATGAGTCCTCCAGTAACGAGGAGACCGACCGGACAAAGCGGTCCTTCTTCGCCGGCGAGGGGAAAGTGCTTGTCACCTCGACGCGGGGGACGCTCACGGAGGGCGTCGACTACGACGGCGCGAAGCTGTCGACCTGCGCCGTCGTCGGCGTCCCGCTGGTCAACATCGGCTCGCCGCGAATCCGGGCGGTCCAGCGGGCCTACGGCGAGACATTCGGCGAGGACAACGCCTTCGAATACGCGCTGACGGTGCCGGCGGTCCGGCGGGCGCGCCAGGCCATCGGTCGGGTCGTTCGCGGGGCCGACGAGGTCGGCGTACGGGCCTTCGTCGGCCGGCGCTACACCCCCGACGGCCGCCACTCCGTCTATGGCTTTCTCCCCGAGGGCGAACGCGAGGAGTTCACGCGGATGACACCCGACTTTCTTACACCCCAACTGGAGGCGTTCCGGGGAAACCACGGATAACGGCCGGCTTGTCGCCTGAGCGGATTTTGTAACTCCCTCGTTAGCCGTAAACAAAAAACATATACATCATTATTCGAGTGTTACAAGGGATGCCCGAGTGTCAGAACTGCGGCGAGTTCGTAACTGAGCAGTACGTACGGGTGTTTACACCGGAAGCCTCCGAAGCACACGGACCGAGAGTCTGCCCGAACTGTGAGGACAAACTCCGTGACGGCGCCGAGGTCCGCGAAGCGCGTTCCTCCAGACAGTAACCCCGGTCACGCACATTACCGGGTCGCTGAGAACCGCTCGACAGTCACGGGTCACTGCCGGCGGTCGCTTCCGGGAACTACTCAAGTGCGGAGGCGTAGCCTCGGGTATGAGCAATCTTGACGTCGAGGCGGTCGACGACATCGACACACCGACCGGCGTCGACGCCCCGGAGTACGTGCTGTACGGGGGGAAAGGCGGCGTGGGAAAGACCACCTGTGCGGCCGCCACCGCGCTGGCGTCGGCACAGGACGACACGGCGACGCTTGTCGTCTCGACGGACCCGGCCCACTCGCTGTCTGACACCCTGGAGACGGATATCCCGTCCGAGCCGACCCGTATCCGCGAGGACATCCCGCTGTACGCGGCCGAAATCGACCCCGAGGCCGCGATGGGCGAGGGGCCACTGGGGATGGAAGCCGACGCGCTGGGCGGGCTCGGTGGCCTGCTCGGCGGTGGCGGTCCGATGGGCGGCGACGCCGGCGGCCCGATGGACGGCGAGGACCCCATCGGCGGTGAGGAGGGGCTGCTGGGCGGTTCGATGCCCGGCGCCGACGAGGCAGCCGCGATGCGGCTCCTGCTCGATTACACCGACGACGACCGGTTCGACCGCGTCGTCATCGACACCGCACCCACGGGTCACACGCTCCGGCTGCTGGAACTCCCCGAGACGATGGACTCGATGGTCGGGAAGATACTACAACTGCGCGAGCGGTTCTCGGGGATGATGGACTCGGTCAAGGGGATGTTCGGCGGCGGTGACGACGTAGACACCGAGGCCGGCATCCAGGACATAGAGGAGCTGTCGGCGCGTATCGAGCGGCTGCGAGCCATCCTGCGGGACCCCGCACGGACCGACTTCCGCATCGTGATGGTGCCCGAGACGCTGTCGGTGATGGAATCGGACCGCCTGCTCGCACAGCTCACCGACTTCGAGATTCCCGTCAGCACTATCGTCGTCAACCGTGTGATGCAAGACCCCAGCGAGGTGCTGGGCCGCGAGGTCGATACCCCCGGCCCCAACACCGATAGCTGTGAGTTCTGTGCCCGCCGGTGGGAGGTCCAGCAGGACGCCCTGGCGCGCGCACAGGACCTCTTCCGTGGCCACGAGGTCCGAC
Organism: Halobacteriales archaeon QS_6_64_34; assembly: GCA_003020925.1. Classification (GTDB taxonomy): domain Archaea; phylum Halobacteriota; class Halobacteria; order Halobacteriales; family Haloarculaceae; genus Haloarcula. The sequence continues at coordinate 145,365 of PXRT01000013.1, forward strand.
GAGTCCCCCTCTTTGCCGACGAGGTCCACGGCGAGGGGCTGCTGTCGGTCGTGGCTGCCTGTCTGGATTAGCCAGTCAGCTTCCGAATCACGCCCAACGCGGCGTCCCGCCAGCGTGCGGGCAGGTGCCGGGCCATCAGGATGAGCTTCGCACCCTCGCCGACGGGGTAGCGCGGGCTGGGGTCGCTCGCGTTCGCGGCGTCCAGAATCGTCAGCGCGACGGTCCCGGGCGCGACCGAGAGGGCGTCCTGAATCCCCGCCAGTCGAGAGTCCTCGCGTGCGGTGTAGAGCCAGTCGTATGCGCCGGTCGTCTCTAAGTCGTCGTGTTCGCCCTGTGCGCGGTCGTAAAACTCGGTCTCGACGGGTCCGGGCTGGACCAGCACCACGTCGATGCCGTACTCGCCGGCCTCGACGCGGAGCGAGTCGGACAGCGCCTCGAGGGCGAACTTCGAGGCCGCGTAGCCGCCCTGTCCGGGCAGCGCGAGCCGCCCCGCGACGCTTGAGACGTTGACGATGGCCCCACGCTCCCGGGCGCGCATGTGGGGCATCACCTGCCGGATGAGACGGTGGGGGCCGTAGACGTTCACGTCGAACTGCTGGCCCGACGCGGCCAGGTCGGCGGTCGAGATGTCCTCGACGGCGCCGAACTGGGCGTAGCCGGCGTTGTTCACCAGACAGTCGATGCGCCCGGCCGATTCGACGACCGCCGCCACGACGCGTTCGACCTGGCCGGCGTCGGTCACGTCGAGTTCGGCCGTCTCGCAGCCCGCCGCCGCGAGGTCCGCGACGTCGGTCTCGTCGCGGGCCGTCGCCCAGACCTCCCAGTCGTCGTCCAGAAACACCTCGGCTGTCGCGCGGCCGATGCCGGAGGAGGCACCGGTTATCAACACCGTCTTGGCCATACCGGCTCCTCTCACCCCGGATAATTAAGATTGCCCCGTCGAGGACTGACGAGCGCTACTGTGGTTGCAGGGCGTTCTGGCTGCTAGCACCAATCGCTGTGAAAGGGGTGGTGTTTAGTTAGGCGATTTAGACTGTCACCAGCCAGAAAGCCCCCGACCGCTCGACTACTGCGACTCGCTGCGCGCTTCACTCACTCCGTTCGT
>PXRT01000013.1:146519-254109 GCA_003020925.1 Halobacteriales archaeon QS_6_64_34
GCAGGCCGAAGGCCGAGGAGCGCAGCGAGCCCCCCGACCGAAGCCAGCCGGGGCTTTCTGGCTCTCTTCCGCGTTTTCTACTAAACTAAACACTACCGTGAAAGGACACACCACGTTTACAGTCCCAACGTACGTTTCATACGGTCGGTTGTAACGATTTACCGGTGATTTGCCGAGGCGGGACCGGCAAATCACGGAAATGGCTTCCAACCGACCGTATCACACCTCGGTTTTGACGGCGTCAGCGTACGAATCGGCGAGCCGCGTCGGTTCGGGGAGCTTGTACCCCGCTGCCGTCGCCAGTACGAGGTCGGCGGCCGTCTCGGCGCTCACCTGGTGGCCCGGGCTGACGATGAGCGGGTTGATGGACTGGGCGTCGGAGTCGTACTGACGCGTCTGGACCGCATAGCCAATGACCGCGCCAGCGGCGGCGCCGTCTGCCCGTCGGCTCTCCGACACAGCGAGGGTCTCGACCGCTGCGTCGGCCTCGATAGCGACGCGGGCGCCCTCGGGGAGTTTCCGGTCCAGTGACTCCTGTGGCTCGCCACACAGTAAGTTCTTGGCGACGCCGACAGTCGGAACGTCGAGCGTGACGCCGATATGGGTCGCCAGCCCGGCCTCGCGGTAGTGAATGCGGCCGCTGCCGTCGACGAGGACGGCATCGGGCTCACACGCCAATTCGGCGAACGCGGCGAGGATGGCCCCGCCCTCGCGGAACGAGAGCAGTCCGGGAACGTAGGGAATCTCCGTTTCTTCGACCGCATAGACCCGCTCGACGACCTCGCGGCCGCGCAGGACGACGACGGCCGAGACCGCCCGGTCGCCGACGAAGGCCTGGTCGACGCCGGCGACGAGGGGCCGGTCGGCGGGCGCAGAAGTCCGTCCGGCCCGTTCACCCAGCGTCGCCTGCCCGGCCGGCCCATCCAGCGAGACGGCTTCCGGGTCGAACGCGAACTCGTCGGTAACGACTGCCGCGTCGGCGATATCGCGCTGCAGGGCCTCCATCTCGGCGGTCGAGAGCGAGGGGTCGGGAACGAACTCGGGGCGGACGATATCCATCAGAAGGGACCGCGACCGCCGGGCCCACCGGGTCCGCCCGGCCCGCCGGGGCCGCGGCGACCGAACTGTATCTGGCCGGGGACGTGCGCCCGGTCCTTGATTCGCTTGCCGTACCAGAGGCCGATGACGAGGCCGACCAGGTGGGCCGTGTGAGCGATGTTCCCGCCCAGCAGGCCCGCCCCCTGGGGTGACAGCGTCCCGGCGATGCTGATGATAGCGTAGAAGCCCGTGATAGCCCAGATGGGTACCGGAATCAGGAAATACAGGTAGACAGTGAGGTCCGGTTTGATGACGGTGATGAACCCGAGGATAGCGAGTGCCGCACCGCTGGCGCCCAGCACCCCATATGCGGGCCCGCTCTGGACGAGCTGGAGCGCAATCTGGCCGAGCCCGGCGAGCATCCCCGAGCCGAGGAAAAAGAGGGTGAAGGTCTTCGAGCCCATCTGCCGTTCGGCCAGGCGACCGAAGAAGTAGATGACGATGGCGTTCCCGGCGAGGTGGAACAGTCCGCCATGCGAGAAGATAGACGTGACCCAGGTCCAGACGAAGAAGACGTTGTCCGGGTGGAGCACGAAAAGGGACCGGTAGGCGGCCGGCGGGAGCGAGCCGGCGGCGACCAGTGCGATTACGATTCGTTGTGCGACGAAGGTGATAGCCATGACCGCGAGGAACACGAACGTCATGTTGCCACGGAAGTAGCCCATGACGCCGCCGGGACCGGTGTCGAGGCCGAAGCGGTCGGCGACGCCGCCGGAGCCACCCGAGGACCCGGCGTCTACGGAGTCGTCGAAACCGCTGTCGAACACCCCCTGGGGGTCGTTCCAGTTGTCCAGTCCGGGGCAGTCGTGGGCCTCGGGCAGCCGGTGTTCGGCGCAGTAGGTCCCCCCGCAGTGCCCACACTGGTAGGGCATGTTCTCCTGCTTGCCACAGACGTCACACTCCGACATTGTCGACGTTTGGGGTGGGCGGTGCAAAGGGATTGTGTTTGTGTGGCTCACCGACCTGAGACGAGCGAAGCCGGTAAAACCCCCGAGTTCGAACGGTAGGGTAGTGCAAGAGTTCGAGCGCAAACAACTGCTAGAGCGCATCGAACGGGAGGGTGCGACCGTCGGTGCCGAGATACCCGACGAGATTACCGTCCAGGACGACCGCATCGACCTGCAATCGTTCGTCTTCGAAATCAAGCGCCGGGAGACGGTGCCACGCGGCGAGCGCGAGCGGGTCACCCGGGCCAAGAAGAACCTCCGCCGGGAGCGCCGCCAGCGCAAACAGCGACTGGAGGACGACGACCTGAGCTACGCCGAGGGCGAGGAACTCGTCGAGGCCATCATCGGTATCGACCGGGCGCTGAACGCCTTAGAGCAGCTGGGGCCGGCGAACCTGGAGGACGAGGCAAAGGCCCAGGAGACCGCCGACAAGAAGCGCTGGATGTCGTTCCTGCGGAAGGCGCTCGGTCACGAGGACGCCGATTCGGGCACCGGCCGGGCCAGCAGGGGGCGGCGATGAGCCACAACGGCGAAATCGCGAGCCGACTGGCGGAGTTCGCCGACTTGCTCGACGCCAAAGGGGTGGAGTACAAGCCCCGGGCCTACCGCCGGGCCGCCGAGAACATCCGCGACCACCCCGGCGACATCGAGGGGCTGGCCGCCGAGGGCGAGAACGCGGTAGGGGAAATAGAGGGCGTCGGCGACGCCATCTCCGCGAAGGTCATCGAGTACTTCGAGACCGGCGAAATCGAGGAGCTGGGCGAACTCCGCGAGGAGTTGCCCGTCGACATGGCCGCCCTGACCGCCGTCGAGGGCGTCGGACCCAAGACCGTCGGGGCGCTGTACGAGGCACTCGGTATCACGACGCTCGACGAACTCGAAGCCGCCGCCGAGGCCGGCGAGATTCAGGACGTCAAGGGCTTTGGCACAAAGACCGAGGAGAACATCGTGGAGAACATCGACTTCGCCCGCGAGGCCCACGCCCGGACGTTGCTGGGGACAGCCCACCCCTACGGCGAGCAGGCGAAGGCGTTCGTCGCCGACATCGGCGGCGTCGAGCAGTGTGAACTGGGCGGGTCCCTGCGGCGCTGGCGTGCCACCATCGGCGACGTGGACGTACTCGTCGGGAGCCGGGAGGGCGAGGCCGTCGTCGACGCCTTTACCGACTGGCCCGAAGTCGATGGCGTCATCGAGGCCGGCGAGACGAAGGCGTCGGTCCGGGCCGGCGGGCTTCGGGTCGATGTGCGAGTGGTGGCCCCCGAGGAGTTCGGCGCCGCCCTGCAGTATTTCACCGGCAGCAAGGACCACAACGTCGCGGTCCGGAACCGGGCCATCGAGCGGGACCTGAAGGTCAACGAGTACGGGGTCTTCGACGTTTCTGACGTCCCCGACGGCGAGGGCCATCAGCGCGCCGGCGAGCGCATCGCCGGCGAGACCGAGGCGGCCGTTTACGAGGCCCTCGGCATGGAGTGGGTCCCGCCGGAACTGCGCGAGAATCGCGGCGAAGTGGCGGCGGCCGCCGACGGCGACCTCCCCGACCTGCTCGTCGAGGACGACGTCCGGGGCGACCTCCACACCCACAGCGAGTGGTCAGACGGCGGTAACACAGTCGCCGAGATGGCCGCCGGCGCGGCGGAGTTTGGCCACGAGTACATCGCGATTACGGACCACGCGACCGGGCCGGGGATGGTCGGCGGCGTCGGCCTCGAGGACGACGACCTGCGCGAGCAAATCGCCGAAGTCGAGTCGGTCGCCGCCGAGGCCGACGTCGACGTGTTCAGCGGCGTCGAGGCCAACATCACCAGGGACGCCGAGATTTCGGTGGCCGACGACGTGCTGGCCGACCTCGATGTCGTGGTCGCCTCACCCCACGCGGCACTGGACGGCGACGGCACCGACCGCCTCGTCGCCGCGGCCCAACACCCCCACGTCGACATCATCGGCCACCCGACCGGGCGGTATCTGAACCGGCGCCCCGGGCTCGACGTCGACGTCGAGCGGCTGGCGACGGCGGCCGCCGACGCCGGGACCGCCCTGGAGGTCAACGCCAGTCCCGCTCGGCTGGACCTGAACGGCGCCGCCATCAAGGTGGCCCTCGAGGCCGGCGCGACCATCGCCATCGACACCGACGCCCACAGCCCCGGGAGCTTCGGCCAGATGACGTACGGCGTCCACACCGCCCGGCGCGGATGGGCCGAAGCCGGCGACGTGCTCAACACCCGCTCGGCCGAGGAGCTGCGGGAGTTCCTCGATGGCTGACCGCGAGTGGTGTCGGTCAGCGTGAGGCGGGCATCGACGGCGGCGGCCGGGCGGGAGGTGAGCACATACCTGGCCGTTTGAGGGCTGGCCGCTCAAGTATCTTCGCTGGCCGACTCCAGAACCCTTGTTACACCGGTGCTGTTAGAGTCGGCTGATGACCCTCTCGGAGGAGGCCCAGGAGCGGCTCGCCGACATCGTCGAAAACCAGCCGACGAAAAACGGCGAGCTACAGGAGCTGTGGGGCATGGACAGCGGGAGCGAGGTCCACCAGTACCTCGAGTCGACGCTCAAGGAGTACTACTACCGCAACGAGAACAGCCTCATCTGTGCCACACCGGAGGCGACGGCGCTCATCGACGGCAAGGGCTCCGAGCGCGTCCGGACGATGACCGTCTCCCCGCTCCAGGGGACCATCATCGAGGTGCTTGCCGGCCCGGACGAGGAGCCACAGAGCGTCGTCGCGACGCTGCAGGCGGTCCGGACGGCCGGCGATGACCCCGAGGTGGACGACGTGCGGTCGGCGCTCCGGAGCCTCGCCGACATGGGCGTCGTCGAGATAGTCCAGAAGACGGTCCCGACCTTCCGGCTGGCCGTCCCGCGTGCGGACATCGACGTCGGGGTCCGCGACGAGTAGCTCGGTCGAATTTCCGAGGCGCAGTTACTCGAGGGCGGACCGACCATCGCCGTCCAGCCCGGGCCGGCGCTCCCGTCGCCGCCGAGCCAGCAGTCGCTTGGCGGCCGCGCCGGGGCCGCCCTGGATGGGCCACCCCTTCGTTCGCCACACTGGCGGCTCCGGTTCGAACGACCCACAGCCGGCCCGACACTCGTGTTGGGTTGGCGTCCGTCCTTTGGCCACACAGTAGGGCGAGACGCCGGTCTCGTCGGCGCGCAACTCGAAGTGCCGGCAGTCCGGCCGCATCGTACCGGCGTAACTTCGCCACCCCCGTGCGTAGGCCCGTTCGGCGATAGCGCGGCGTTTCTCGGCCTTCCAGTCGGGGTCGGCGTACTCGAAGCGGGCGGCGCTGTAGTCGTCGTCGGGCCGCTCGATGATGTGAGTGCCGTAGCCGCCGGCGTCGAGCGAGCGGGGCTCCCAGACGGTCTCGGCGGACCCAGTTCCGAAATCGACTGTCAACACGCCGGCTTCCGGCGGGAAGTCCGCAAGCAGGATAGGTTCGACGCGCTGGCCGGTGGCCCCGGTCGCGACCCACACCTCGTCGGCCAGCCCCAGGGCGACGTCCCGCTCCAGTTGCCCGGCCAGGTCGCGGGCGGCGCTCGCGGTGAGGTCGGGCTTGTTTTCGATGGCGACGACGCGTCGAACCCAGTTGGGATACGGTCGATGGCGGCGAATCTCGATTCGCTGTCTCCGTTTTCGGGTGTCGAGGGCGTCCCTGTCGGCGAGTCCGTGAATCGACTCCCGGACGTAGCGCCAGGGGTAGCCGGGGTCGGGGAGGGCGTCCCGATAGAATGTCCAGTCCGCGGGCGCGTGTCGGAGGACGTCCAGGTGGTCCGAGTCGAAAGCGTCGATGCCGAAGGCGCCGCGAGCCGCCAGTCCGTCGGGGTCACACTCCAGGACGAGCGTGTCCCATCGACGGTACTGGGTGCCGAGTTGGCGGGCGACGACGACGGCCGAATCGTCGCGTGCGGGCGTCCACTCGCGTTCGGCCCACTGACAGACGCGCAGTTCGAACGCGAACTCCGAATCGGGCGACACGGACACCGGTTCGTGGCTCGCGTTTGTGAATCTGTCTGTCGTGATATAGATTTGAACAAATTGGTTCTCGACTTATAGATATCAGGTGTAACCTCGGGTAGCCCTGGAATTTATATATCCATGCCAGAATTATTCATCGCCCCTACTATGAGTGATCAAAACAACGTGGACACGACAAACGCTTTTTGTCATGATTGTGGCGAATCAATTAAATCCAATGCTGAGATTTGTCCGAATTGCGGTGTAAGACAACAGGCTGACCCCCAAGCAACTACAGGGACGTTTGAACAGTATACGACAATTCAATGGATTGCAGGTGTAATTCTGGGACTTCTGACATTTCCGATAGGTCTTCTGATTCCTGCTTATTTCTACATCAAATCATCAAACGGAACGGCAAGTGAGCAGGGCGCTTGGGAAGCGTGGGCCGTCATTTTGGTTGGAATATTTGGCATCATAGCAGTGGAACTGGGCGGTGAAACTGGAGCGAAGATAATCCTTGGCCTTCTTCTAGCATTACCGATACTTCTCATCCTGGCAGCCGTGCTTGCAAGCTTCGTTCTGGGGCTTGGTGATGCAGCCCAAACACAGTATCTAGTGACGCCTATGTCGAACGTTATCACAGCATAACTGAGAGCTTCCGCTATCACGCATCAATGCCGCGCTGGCTCAGTCCTCGGTATCGTCTTCGCGGTCGTCGAGGAACTCGTGGGCCTGTTCCAGTATCTCGCGGGGGCCGTCCTGCGTGACGGTGTTGATGGCCTGTTCGTAATCGCGCCACTGCAGGTCGCGGTGCTCGGTCGACAGCTCTGCGGACGCTTCGAAGGACTTCGCGACGAACAGATGTACCGTCTTGTGGATGGTGTTGCCGTTCGCCTCGAACACGTAGTCGTAGTCCTCGCGGAACCCGTCTAAAAGCCGGAAATCACCGATTCCGGCCTCCTCTTTCACTTCGCGTATGGCGGTCTGCTGGAGTTCCTCCTCGCCCTCGACGCCGCCCTTGGGAAACTCCCAGTCCCCGGGGCGGCTCTTGAGCAGGAGGTACTCCCGCCGGCCACGCGTATCGCGAAAGAGGATGGCTCCCGCGCTCGTGGCCTCTATCATTGTGTGATTTTACATCACGGGTACTTAAGAGAATATCGGAGACGAGCGACGGAACGACGCGGCGCGAAAGGCCGGCCTTTTGGTGGTCGCCGGTTATCTCACACCCAATGCCGTACGTCACGACTCTGACCCTCACGAGTGGGGACCGCCACCGCCTCGACGACGTCGTGGCGGATATCAAGACTCGCGCCGAGCGCAAGGGGGTGGAGCTGAAAGGCCCGCGCCCGAAACAGCCCCGAAAGCTCCGGGTCCCCCAGTCGAAGACGCTGGGGCCCGACGGCGGCCGCTTCGACCCGTGGAACTACACCGTCTACGAGCGGACCATCGACATCGTCGGTTACGAGGGGTTCGCCCGCGACGTGGCCGGCGAGGCGTTTCCGCCGGCGGTCCACGTCGAAGTCGACGTCGAACAGCAGACCCCGCCCGGCAGCGGGTGATAAGTTCGCTCGTCCCCTCGACCCGGTATGGAGCGGACGCGACACGAGCGGCTGGTGGCCCTGCGGCGGGCGCTACACCGCCGCCCCGAACCGGCGTGGCGTGAGTACTGGACGACGAGTCGCATCGTCGACGAAATCGAGCGGGTCGGCGTCGACGAGGTGCTGGTCGGCCCGGAGCTACTGGCGGCCGATGCCCGGATGGCGGTCCCCGACGGGGAACCGCTCCAGCAGTGGCACGACCGCGCTCGCGAGGCGGGCGCCCGCGAGGACGTACTGGAACAGTGTGGGGGTGGCTTCACCGGCGCGCTCGCGACCGTCGAGCGCGGCGACGGGCCGACGGTCGCGCTCCGGGTGGATATCGACGCCTTGCCGATTACCGAATCGACAGCGGAGACACACACACCCGCCGAGGCGGGCTTTCGCTCGGGCAACGACGGGTACATGCACGCCTGTGGGCACGACGCCCACGCGGCCATCGGCATCGGCGTCCTCGAGGCCGTCGTCGAGAGCGACTTTTCGGGGACGTTCAAACTGCTCTTCCAGCCCGCCGAGGAGGTCATCGGCGGCGGGAAGGCAGTCGCAGAGAGCGGCGTCCTGGACGACGTGAACCACCTGCTCGCGCTCCACGTCGGGCTGGACCACCCGACCGGCGAGGTGGTCGCGGGCGTAAACGGCTTTCTGGCGGTCCGCCAGTTCGAGGCGACGTTCCGGGGCGAGTCGGCTCACGCTGGCGCCCACCCGGCGGCGGGTCGGGACGCCGTCCAGGCGCTCGCGACGGCGGTCCGGAACCTCCACGCCATCCGCCGCCACGCGGACGGGGCGACCCGGGTCAACGCGGGCGTCGTCTCGGGCGGCACCGCGACGAACATCGTCCCCGAGTCAGCGACTATCGAGGGCGAGGTTCGCGGCGAGACGACCGAACTGATGGAGTACATGGGCGACCGAGCGGACTCGGTCGTCGAGCACGCCGCCGGGATGCACGGCTGCGAGTCGGAACTGACGACCGTTGCGGAAGCCCCCAGTGCCGAGAGCGACGCCGACCTCGCGGACGTGGTGTACGCGGTGGCCGAGGGCGTCGACGGCGTCGACAGCGTCCTGCACAGTGCGCCACTGGGCGGCAGCGAGGACGCGACGTATCTGATGGACCGGGTGCAAGAACACGGCGGGCAGGCCAGTTACGTCGGCATCGGCACGGACCACCCCGGCGGTCACCACACGCCCACCTTCGACGTGGACGAGCGGTCCCTCGATATAGGGGTGGACGTACTGGCGGGCGCTATCGGGCAGTTGTGGTAACGAGCGGGCCTGCTGGCGACACACACTGAACCAACGGTTCGATTGGTTCGAGTTTTCTCCTCCTGGAACGAACACCAAGAGGCTTTCGCGGTGGCCACGTACCGCAAGACGTGACCACGCATCATGCGCCTCATCCAGCTCGCGCTTCCCGAAGAGACTGTCCCGGGTATCGAACGAACACTGGAACGTGAAGAGATAGATTACTACTGTACCCCCGAGACTGACACCCGTAAATACGATACGGTCGTCAATTTCTCCGTCGAGACGCCCGAGGTCGAGCCGGTTCTGAACCAACTCTACGAGGCCGGCCTGAGCGGCGACGACCACGGTATCATCATCGACGTCGAAACCGACCTCTTCGAACACGTCCGACGCACCCGCGAATCCGACTCCAAGATGGGACCGAACGCCCGCATCGCGGACGCCGAACTCCGGGCGGAAGCGGACAATCAGATAATGGACCTACACTCGTTCGTCCAGATGACCGTCCTGAGCGCCCTCGTCGCGACCATCGGCCTGATTCTGGACTCGGCAGCCGTCATCATCGGTGCGATGGTCATCGCCCCCCTGCTCGGGCCCGCCCTGAGTTCCACCGTCGGAACCGTCCTCGACGACCAGGAGCTGTTCTGGAGGGGCATCCGCTATCAGTTCTTGGGCGTCGCCGTCTCCGTCGGGAGCGCCGCGCTGTTCGCCTGGTCGCTCCGGACGCTGTCGATAGCGCCGCCCGGACTGGCCGTCACCGACACCGCACAGATTGCGGAGCGGTTGTCACCGGACATCCTCTCGCTCATCCTCGCGCTCGCGGCGGGCGCAGCGGGCGTGTTGAGCCTCGCGACGCGGACCAAAAGCGCCATTGTCGGCGTGATGATAGCGGCCGCGCTCGTCCCGCCCGCGGCGACGTCCGGGCTCGGTATCGCCTGGGGCTACCCTGTCGTCGCGACGGACGCGGCTATCCTCGTACTGGTGAACCTGCTCGCGGTCAACCTCGCCGGCCTGGCGGTGTTCTGGTATCTCGGCTACCGCCCGCCGACGTGGCTCGGCGTCAGGCACGGTCGGAAGACGGTACTCAAACGGTCGACGGTCCTCCTGGTCGTCCTGCTCGCCGTCTCGGTCCCGCTGTGGGTGAACACGAATTCGAAGATTCAGGGGGCACAGCTGGAAGACCGGATTGAGACGAGCGTTCGTGACGTGGTCGACCAGCCGCGATACGCCGCCGTCGAGGTAGAGGCCGTGCAGGTTCGGACGGACCCGTCGGACATCACCCACGAGCCGGACCAAGCCGTCGTCGTCCTGGGTGTGCCTCCCGACGCACACTACCCGCAGCTATCGACGGTCGTCGGCGACGCGATTACCGCACAGACAGACCGGGATATCGCCGTCCGGGTGGAGTACGTCCACGTGGAAGAGCACGCAGCGAGCTAACGCGCCCAGTCAGTACTTCGGCTCGGCGCCGGTGACCGCGTAGATGTCATCCATAATGGCGTCGCGTTCGCGCTGCCACGCCTCGAAGCCGTCGCGGTCGGTCGGATAGGACTCGTAGTGGCCGAGCAGCCGGTCGGCGGCTTTCTTCGTCCGATAGAGGTCCCGGATAGTGCCCCAGTGGCCGAAGGTCTTGGCGGCCATCTTGAGTTTGAGGCCCAGCCCCACGTCGGCCGACCCGTCGTACAGCGCCTCGGCGAGTTTCTCGCCCGGAATCGAGGCGAGCAGCGCCATCAGGTCGTCGATGTCGTAGGCGGTGGTGAAGATATTGTAGACGTCGAGCGCGGCGTATCGCGCCCCGAAGTCGTTCATCACGTTGACGTTGTACTCCCAGAGGGCCGCCTCGTCGTCGGTGCGGTCGTCCTCGATGGCGTCGATGGCCTGCTCGGCGGCGTACTTGCCGGCGTAGGCCGCGCCGGCGATGCCGCCGCCGGTGGTGGGGTTGACGTGGCCCGCCGCATCGCCGACGGCCATGTAGCCCGGCGCGACAGCCGAGTCGTACGGTCGCCGCGTGGGCAGGGCTGCGCCGAGCTTGTCGGTGACCTCGGCGCCCTCGAACTCCTCCCGGCCCCGGAGGTCCCGCCTGAGGTCGTCGACCAGTTCCATCGGCTCCTCGTTCATCTGGAACCCCAGCCCGGCGTTGATTTCCGTGCCCGTTCGCGGGAAATACCAGAGGTAGCCCGCCGACCGCTCGGTGGGCTTGAACACGAGGGCGTCGTCCCACTCGACGGGTTCCTCTACCTCGACGATTTCCCGGTAGGCCGAGCAGAACTGGGAGTAGCGGACGTTCGTATCGAAGGTGGCGTCCTCGAAGTCGGTCTTGTCCTGTAGCAGTGAGAGCGCCCCGGCGCCGTCGATGACGATGTCGGCGTCGTAGGTGACCGGCTCGCCCTTGCGAATCGCGTCGAGCCCGGTGACAGTGCCGTCGTCGGTCTGGCGCACGTTCTTGACGATGGTGTCGTAGTGAAACTGTGTGCCGGAGTCGTCGGCGCCCTCGATGAGACAGCGGCCGTACTCCCACCGGTCGATGACGGCCAGTTCACCGGGCACGGGAATCTCCAGGACCGTATCCTCCTGGGGAATCTCGAAGCGGCCGTGGTCGACGTCAGTGTTGGTGAAGGCGGGTTCGAGCCGGGATTTGGGGATGGCCTCGGGGAAGTCGCTGGCCCCCTTCAGCGCGTCCCCGCAGGCGATGTGGCCCGCCTCCTCGGCGTCCTTGCGCTCGACGACGACGACGTCGTAGCCGGCGTCGGCGACCGTCGCGGCGGCGTAACAGCCCGACGTCCCCGCCCCGACGACGGCCACGTCGTACTGGTGTGTGGTCATGCACTCCCGTCCTCCTCGGAGCGCAAAAATCGTTCCGAATGGTGGCGTTCGAGCACGAGAACTATCTCGACGTTCAACCGATTCACATACCCCGTCACTTTCATACCGACTGGAACAGTAGATACGAACACATGAGTACCGGGATTGAACCGACCATCACGCTCACCGAATCCGACGAGTGGTGGATTGCCCGCGATACTGAAACCGGCGTTACATCGCAGGGGAAAACGCCTAAAAGTGCCCTCGATAACCTCGACGAGGCACTAGCTGGCTACCGCGGCGAGGGCAATGCTCCCAGCGACGACGAATTGCGTGAACTCGGCATCGACCCCTCGAACAATACGTCCGGAAGCATAGACGAACTGGACACGGGGACGCTGCGGAGCATCGGTAAGCAGGCCGGGATGAAAGATTTTGATGCGTTCCGTGATTGGATAGAGCGCAACTCCTGATACTGGTGGCTGTAAGTTCGGAAAGATATTCGCCACCGCGAATCCTTTCAGTTTGTTACAGCCATCAGTATGAGTACACCAACGTTTTATCAGCAGTCTATGCAGAAACCACGGTTGCTAGCCCGGGGCGTCGATAAAGAGTTTTGACCGGAGCCGGCAAACCCGAGAGCATGACCGACTACACCGTCTCCTTCGTCGGGACCGGCGAGGAGATAACGGTCTCCGAGAAAGAGACCATCCTCTCGCGCTGTATCGAGGAGGGCATCGCCCAGGAGTACTCCTGTCGCGTGGGGATGTGTCTGGCCTGTTCGGCCGAAATTCTCTCCGGCGAGGTCGTCCAGCCGGCGGCGCGCGGGCTCACCGACGAGGAGCGGGAACACTACGCGCTGACCTGTATGGCCCGGCCCGCGTCGGACCTCGAACTGGACCGCGGGAAGTACCCGCCCAGCATCGAGGGCGACGCGACCGATGCGGCCGTTGCGGACGACGATTAGCGGGGCTGAGAGTGGAACGAACGGCCTCGGCACGTGCGAACGGGAAACGAAGTGGCCGGTGAGCAGAGAGACTCCCAGCAGCGCGAGAGGTCCCGTCCGCTCTCACTGTGTGAGTAACCCACACAGTTTGTCCAACTGATAGAATAGAAGGGCAGGTCATATAAGCACGTGGGCCGTAGGTAACAGTGGCACCTGCGTCAGCGGACGGCCGTCGACGACTTGACACACTCTCCCAACCATGACCAGCCGTGTATACAGACTCCACTCGACACTCGAACTGCCACTGGAAGACGCGTACGATTTCTTCGAGGACCCGGACCTACCGCCCGAAATCGCTGACGTGGATATCACCCGTCGGAACAACACGCTCATCGTGAGTGCCGTCGCGAAAGACGAAAGCATGAGCAAGTACACCCCGACAGCACAGTTGAAAGCCAGCGTGACCGAGAACCGCGTCTACGAGGAGGACCCCGAAGAGATGGGGCCGCCCGGCGCCGCCTCGACCGGCTCGGCCGGCGGCGGTCCACAGTGGGGGGCCCTCGAAGAGGAGGAGGAAGAAATCGAGTCCGAACTCGTCGAGTACGCCTGCTTCAAGGGCGACCGCGAGACGGTGCTCCAGAACACGGCGCTCCAGTACGCGATGTTCGAGGTCCTCTGTGAGGTCGCGAAAGTCGCCGAGAAGGGAACGCTGACCGCTATCGCGGCCGTCGACGACGAGCTGGAGGCCGTCCGCATCGTGGACGGCGAGGAACACCCCGCCTCTATCAACGTGGTCGAAGACCCCGCCGACGAGGACGAGGAAGAAGGCGTCAACTGGCGGGACAACGAGTTCATCTCGTAAGCGTTCTCCCGCGCCCATCGAGCGATTGGCAGTTACCACACCCTTCTACGCAGTGGCGAGTTCCCCGGACCGTAGAGCGCACGCATGGCGTCCAGACGGGAGCCCATAGCGGACCCAGGACCGTCGTCGGGACAGCATGTCAGTCGCTCACACGCCTGTTGTGCATCCAAAAAGTTCTTACAACCAGTAATTATATCTCATTACACGATGTCCGAAACAGCTGACTTTCCCGACTACCTCGACGTCGACTACACCGACGGCGAGGGCGAGGACCCCGAGGAGTACCCGACCGTCAACCACAAGATAGAGAAGGCCATCGAGGTGACGAAAGGAGGCCTCGAACAGTACGAGAACCCGGTCGTCATGTGGACCGGCGGGAAGGACTCCACGCTGACGCTGTACTTCGTCAAGGAGGTCGCCGACCGCTTCGACCTCGAAGTGCCGCCGGTCGTCTTCATCGACCACTACCAGCACTTCGACGAACTCATCGACTACGTCGAACACTGGGCCGAGGAGTGGGACCTAGACGTCATCTGGGCTCGCAACGAAGACATCGGCAACTACGTCGAGGAGAACGGGCTCACCCCCGGCGACGACATCCCCATCTCGGAGCTCTCAGAGCACAACCAGCACCACGTCCGCAACATCCTCGAATACGAGGAGGACACCTTCCCGTTCCTGCTCGATACCTACGTCGGCAACCACCTCCTGAAGACGGTGGCACTCAACGACGCCATCGAGGAGCACGACGTCGACGGCATCCTCTCGGGTATCCGCTGGGACGAACAGGAGTCCCGCGCCGACGAGACGTTCTTCTCGCCGCGTCACGACCCCGACATCTACCCGCCCCACGACCGCGTCCAGCCGATTCTCCAGTTCGCCGAGCCCGACGTCTGGGAGGCCTTCTGGAACTTCGTCGTCCCCGACACCGTCGAGGGCTACCCCGAAGCGGGCTACGTCCCACAGGGCCAGGACGACCTCCCCGAGGGCATCGAGAAGGAGGACGTCCCGGTCTCGCCGAAGTACTTCGCCGGCTTCCGCTCGCTGGGCAGCGAAGTGTCGACGGACAAGTCCGCCGACGAGCCCGCCTGGCTCCAGGACATGGCCAACACGACCGAACGCGCCGGCCGCGCCCAGGACAAAGAGGACCTGATGGAGCGCCTGCGCGACCTCGGCTACATGTAAATCGGTCGGCTAAACGACCCCTATCGCGGTTTTGCCGTTTTCGACTGGCTAGTCGTACGTCCAGTAGTTCGCCGACCCCACGTCGATACGGACGGCAGTGTTCTCCGCCCAGTCGTCCTCGTCGGCCCCGTAGCGGTCGTTGATTCGGTGCAGTATCTCGCGGCCCTCGTCGTCGTCCTCGACGACGGTGGCCGGTCCTCGTAGCTCGTGGCCAAGTGGGCAACGTGGACGCCGCTGGTGAGCAGGTCCGCGACTTCTTCGGGTATCGAGTCGGGTATACGCCAGCTACGGCCTGACGGCCCAAGAAAGGGTTAGTCGGACTACCGTCCTGTGTCGCTCACTCGAGGACCCGGTACTGCTCCCCGTCACGTTCCAGTCGACCGTTGGCAACGGCGATTTTCAGCGCCCGCTCGACCTCGCGCTTGTCGACAGTCGTTGCGCCCATCAGCGAATTGACCTGGGCGCGCGAACACCAGCCCTCGTCCCCTGCAGCGTCCGCGACGGTTTCGACGACGCGGTCCGCGATATCGCTCGGCATAGCCGGAGTGGACGAGCGCCACCCACTTGATTGTCAGGGGGGCTCGCTGCGCTCCTCGGCCTTCGGCCTGTGGTGCTTACGTCGCCCGCCTTCCCGAAGCCAGCCACCGGGAGAGCGAGCTCTCCCGAGCAGTCGAACGGAGTGAGTGAAGCGCGCAGCGAGTCACAGTAGTCGAGCGGTCGGGGGCTTTCTGGCTGTTGCTCGTCGTGGCGCTGCTTACGACCCTGGTCCCCGACCGCGCCCCGGCGGGCGAGGGCGGGCTCGTGCTGGCGCTGGTCGACCCGCTACGTCCTGACCGGCGCCGCGCTCTACCACCGGACCGGCGATATCCCCGGCTCGCTGGCCCAGTGACGAGCCGCTATCGGGCGTCCTCGATGGCCTCCAGCACTTTGGGGTTCTCGATGCTTGACATGTCCCCGCGTTCTTCGCCGCGATAGACGGCGCCGATGGCCCGCCGGAGTATCTTCCCGCTTTGGGTCTTCGGGAACGCGTCGACGAACAGCACCTCGCGAGGGCGGAACGGCTTACCGAGCCGGTCGCCGACGGTCGTGCTAACGCTCTCTCGCAGGCTGTCTGTGGGGTCGCGGTCCGGTTCGAGGACGACGTAGAGCACGACCGCCGTGCCCGTCGTCTCGTCGGGAACGCCCACCGCAGCAGCCTGGTTGACGGCGGGGTGGTCCATCGCCGCCCCCTCGACCTCCGCTGGCCCGACCTTCCGACCCGCGACGTTGAGCGCGTCGTCGGCCCGCCCGTGGAGAAACCAGAGCCCGTCGTCGTCTCGCTGGGCCCAGTCGCCGTGGTTCCACAGGTCGTCCCACCGTGACCAGTACTCCCCGACGTAGCGCTCGTCGCCGGACCAGAGGGATTTCGTCATCGAGGGACAGGCATCACGGGCGACGAGATAGCCGCGTTCGCCCGTCTCGGCGATTGACTCGCCGACCTCGTCGACGATGTCGACGTCCATCCCCAGTCCCGGGCCGCCCAGCGTACAGGGTTTGAGCTCCTGGATGGGCATCGGCATCAGGAAACAGCCCATGATTTCCGTGCCGCCGGAGATGTTGATGATGGGACAGTCGCCGGTGCCGACCGCTTCGTAGAACCACTGCCAGCTCTCGGGGTCCCAGGGCTCGCCGGTCGAGCCGAGCAGGCGCAGCGAGGACAGGTCGTGGCCTTCGAGCCACTCGTCGCCCTGCTTGCGCAGCGCCCGGATGGCGGTCGGCGAGACGCCGAAGACGGTGAGGTCGTGGCGGTCTATCATCTCCCAGTAGCGGTCCGGGTCGGGGTGGTCGGGCGCGCCCTCGTACATGAAGACGGTGCCACCCAGCGCGTGGTTTCCGAGCAGGGTCCAGGGGCCCATCATCCAGCCGATGTCGCTGACCCAGAAGAAGCGGTCGCCGGGTTTGTGGTCGAACCCGAAGTAAATCTCCTTGGCCGCCTGCACGAGCGCCCCCGCGTGCGTATGAACGATGCCTTTGGGCTCACCGGTGGTGCCCGAGGAGTACAGCAGCATCGACTCCTGACCGCTCGGCAGTGATTTCGTCCCGTAGCTGTCCGGCTGTGAGCCGATGGCGTCGGTCCACCACTCGTCGCGGTGGGTCCAGGTGAGCGTCGCCTCGGGGTCGTCCGCGATGCCGGCCCGGTCGTACACGACGACGTGTTCGACCCCGTCGCCGTCGACCCGACCCCGGGCCTGTTCGATGGCCGCGTCCGCAGTGTCTTTCAGTTCGACCGTCGAGCCCCGGCGGTAGAAGCCGTCGCCGGTAAAGAGCACTGAGCAGTCAGCGTCCGCGAGCCGCGTCGCCGTGGCGTCGACGCCAAAGCCGGAGAAGATTGGCACCGCGATAGCCCCGGCCTTCAGACAGCCATAGAAGATGCTCGTCACCTCGGGGACCATCGGCATGTAGAGGCCGACGGTGTCGCCCGTCTCCACGCCCACGGACTCGAGATAGTTGGCGACTCGGTTGCTCCCTTCGTGGAGGTCGTGGTAGGTGACCTGGCGCACGTCGCCGGGTTCGCCCTCCCAGATGAGCGCGACCTGGTTGCGTACATCGGTGTCGGGCGCCGCGTGGCGGTCCACGGCGTTGTGGGCCGCGTTCAGTTGCCCACGGGGATACCAGTTCGTGAACTGCGGCCCGTCGAAGGTCTCCGTTTCGCCATCGGCCGTCTCGACGGTGTGCGTCTCCGTCTCGCGGACCGCGTCGTAGTTCTGGAAAAATTCGACCTGAAGGTAGTCGACGAGTTCGTCCCAGAACCAGTCGACGCCGCTCTCGGGGACACCCTCGATATCCGTCGTCGTCCGTCGCACCAGTTCCTCGTAGTCCTCGATACCGAACGTCTGCATGAACTGCCAGACGTTGGTCGATTCCACGAACTCCCGCGTGGGCTCGTGGACGACACGGTCCAGTTGCTCAAGTGACTCGGGGGCCATAGTATGGGAGTTCGTCCCACACAACCAAGTAAGTGCCCGGCACTGGCGGCCAGAACGCGTTGACAAGCACGCCGGTCGGTCCCCCGGAAACCCTTTTGCACCGGGACAGCCAAGGTCCGGACATGTACGTCCGGGATGCGAAAAACCGAGAGGAGGTCTGGTTGCTGGACCACATCGAGGAGATGGGGCTGGACGAGACGAACTTCCGTTCCCGCGACTACGTCATCGCCATCGACGAACACGACAACCGGAAGGCCGGGTTCGGCCGCATCAGAATCCACAAACCCGACGACGGCGACCCCATCTGTGAACTCACGAGCATCGGCGTCCTCCCGGAGTGGCGCGGCCAGGGCGTCGGCGCCCACGTCATCGAGCGCCTCGTCGAGTACGCCTCCGACGAGGGGTTCGACGTGGTCTACTCGCTGACCGGCGCCGACCGCTATCTCACACAGTTCGGGTTCGAACGCATCGACGAGTCGGAACTGCCCGACCGGCTACAGGAGCGACTGGAGACCAAACGCGAGAACATCCAACCCGACGCCGTCCCGATGCGGGTGGCCCACGACGACTTCCGGGTCCCGCCGCGCTTTCGCGAGCGGTTCAAGAACGCCTCGGCCCACGAACCCGAGCCCGAACCCGAAGACACCGCCGAGGACTTCGGTATCGACCCCGACGAAGCGACCTACAAGTACGACACTGGACGATAGTTGTTTCTGGATTTGGTGGGTTCGGGACGGCATCTGTCTCTCCGACGGTGTTTCTTGACCGTCCCTTTCATACGGTCGGTTGTAGATTATTTCCGGCGAACGTCGACCCCGGGGTCGACCTTGACCGGTAAATTGCTACAACCGACCGTATCAGGCGGTACAAACAGTCGGCACCGCGAACAGAACTGGCTGCTAGTCACCGAACGTCGATGACTTCGATATCGAAGACGAGCGTGCGCCCCGCGAGTTCGTGGTTGAAATCCACTTGGACGGCGTCGTCGCGCACCGTGACCACGTCGCCGTGGAGTTCGTTTTTCGCCTCGACGTGGATGCCGACCTCCGGCTCCTGGCCGACCATCTCCTCGAAGGCCTCGGGGTCGTACTCGCGGAGCTTCTCCGCCTCGAACTCGCCGTAGGCCTTCGCGGGCGGGACCTCGATGGTCTTCTCCTCGCCGTCCTCCATCCCGACGAGGGCCTCGTCGATACCCTCGATGATGTCGCCCCGACCGACGGTGAACGAAAGCGGTGCGTAATCTGCCGGTTCGTTCCCCTGTGCCGTGATGAGGTCCTCGTGGCGGGCGACGTCCTGTCGCGAGGTGTCGAAGAGGCTCCCGTCCTCGAACCGTCCGACGTAGTGGATGGTCACCCCATCCCCGGGCTCGATTGGCATACCACGTGTTCTGTACAGGAACGATTTAAACCCAGCTTTTGCTCGCCGAACCTGCTGGCCGTACCGACATCGAGCCCGACTCGTCGGGGACACGTCGCCGGGTCGCGAACCCTTAAGCCGGCGCCGGCCTACGCGTTCGGCATGTTCGACCCCGAGGAGCTGGACGAGATTCGCGAGGCGAAAGCCGAGTGGGAGACAGAGAACGTCCAGCCGACCGTCGACCGATTCGGCGAGCGCGAGAAGCGGTTTAGGACGGACACGGAGGGGCAGGAAGTCGACCGACTGTACACGCCGGCGGACGTGGCCGACCTCGACTACGACGAGGACCTCGGTTTCCCGGGCCGGGAACCGTACACCCGTGGCGTCTACTCGACGGGGTATCGCGGCCGTCTCTGGACCATGCGCCAATACGCCGGGATGGGGACCGCCACGGAGACCAACGAGCGGTTCAACTACCTGCTGGACGAGGGCCAGACCGGCCTCTCGATGGCCTTCGACCTGCCGACTCAGATGGGGTATGACTCCGACGACGCGATGGCGGCCGGCGAGGTCGGTAAGACCGGCGTCGCCATCGACTCCCTCGCCGACATGGAGACCGTCTTCGAGGGAATTCCCCTGGACGAGGTCTCGACGTCGATGACCATCAATGCGCCCGCCGCCGTCCTGCTGGCGATGTACATCGCCGTCGGCGACATCCAGGGCGTCGACCGAGCGGACCTTCGGGGCACCATCCAGAACGACGTGCTCAAGGAGTATATCGCCCGCAACACGTTCATCTACCCGCCCGAGCCCTCGATGCGACTCATCACCGATATCTTCGAGTTCTGCGCGGCGGAGACGCCGAAGTTCAACACGATTTCCATCTCGGGCTATCACATCCGCGAGGCCGGGTCGACGGCCGCTCAGGAAATCGCGTTCACGCTCGGGGACGGCATCGAGTACGTCGAGGCCGCCATCGAGGCCGGGCTGGACGTCGACGACTTCGCCCCACAGCTCTCCTTCTTTTTCGCGTCGTACAACAACATCTTGGAGGAGGTCGCGAAGTTCCGGGCCGCCCGGCGGCTGTGGGCGAAGCTGATGGACGAGCGCTTCGACGCCGAGAATCCAAAGTCCAAACAGCTCAAGTTCCACACACAGACCGCCGGCTCGACGCTGACCGCCCAGCAGATAGAGAACAACGTCGTCAGAGTGGCCTATCAGGCACTGGCCGCAGTGCTGGGTGGCACCCAGAGTCTACACACCAACGGGAAAGACGAGGCCATCGGCCTGCCCACCGAGGAGTCGGTCCGGACCGCCCTGCGGACCCAGCAGATTCTCGCCCACGAATCGGGAGCCGCCGACACTATCGACCCGCTCGCGGGCAGCTACTACGTCGAGTCCCTGACCGACGAACTGGAACAGGAAGCCCGCGCCATCATCGAGGACGTCGACGAACGCGGCGGGATGCGCCGGGCCATCGAGAACCAGTGGGTCCAGCGCCGGATTCAGGACGTGGCCTTCGAGCGCCAGCGCGAGCAGGAGGCCGGCGAGCGCATCATCGTCGGCGTCAACGAGTTCGAAGTCGAAGAGGAGGGTGAGCAGGACATCGAGGAGGTCGACGAGGCCGTCGAGGCCGCCCAGCAGGAGAGCGTCGCCAAGGTGCGTAAGGAGCGCGACGACGACGCCGTCGAGGCCAGACTCGACGCGCTGCGGGAGGCCACACAGGGCGAGGAGAATCTGATGCCCTACATCGTCGACGCGGTGAAAGCCTACGCGACCACGGGCGAGGTGTGTGACGTACTCCGGGACGTCTTCGGGGAGTACCAGCCCGGCTCGTCGATGTGAGCGGGTCGTCAGACGAACTATAACCCGTCCCCGAGAAGCACGCCCATGCAGTTCGACCACGCCGGCGTCGCGACCGACGACGCCGACGGCCTCGCGGCTCTCTACGGGACCGCCTTCGACGCGCCGGTCGCCCACGAAGAGGAGTTCGACGGGCTCCGCGTCGTCTTCCTGAATCTGGGCAACGGCTACTTCGAACTCCTCGAGCCACTGCCCGGTGCCGACGGCGCCGTCTCGACCTATCTCGACCGACACGGACCGGGGCTCCACCACCTCGCGCTCGCGACCGAGGATATCGACGCCGCACTCGAGGCCGCGCGCGCGGCCGGCGTCGACCTCATCGACGAGTCGCCACGGCCCGGCGCGTGGGGTCACGAAGTAGCGTTTTGCCATCCGAAATCGACCGGTGGCGTCCTCGTGGAGTTCGTGGAGCACTGACAGGTCGCCGCCAGACGGTGGTGTACGGTAACATGCATCATTACGTAAGTTGAACTATCATCCCGATAACCGAAGACCGACTGGAGCGAGGTGAGCCACCCGAACGGACCGGCACGACGGTCGGAGGGAAAAGAACTTGTCAGTTGCAAGTATGGGTCAACATATGAAGGCAATTGTCCTTGCTGGCGGCTATGCAACACGAATGTGGCCAATCACCCGGCATCGACCCAAGATGCTGCTCCCGGTCGGCGAGTCGACCGTCATCGACGATATCGTCGACGACCTCGAAAGCGACGAGCGCATCAACGAAATCTTCATCTCGACGAACGAGGCCTTCGCCAGCGAGTTCGAGGAACACTTCGCCCAGCGGGGGACCGACAAGATAACCATGTCCGTCGAGGACACCGCCGACGAGGACGAGAAGTTCGGTGTCGTCGGGGCGCTCGCACAGCTCGTCGACCGCGAGGGGCTGGGCGATGAGGACCTGTTGGTCATCGCCGGCGACAACCTCTTTGGCTTCAGCATCAGCGAGTTCATCGACCAGTTCAAGGAGTACGACGACCCGATGCTTGCGGCCTACGACGTCGGTGACCTCGAGAAGGCGAAATCCTACGGCCTCATCCAGGTCGAGGGCGACGAAATCGTCGACTTCCAGGAGAAACCCGACAACCCCAAGAGCACGCTCGTCTCCATCGCCTGCTATGCCTTCCCGGCCGACGCCATCCGCTTCGACGAGTACCTCTCCGGGGACAACAACCCCGACGAGCCCGGATGGTTCATCCAGTGGCTCGTCGACCACGGCTCCGTGCGACCGTTCAGCTTCGAGGACATCTGGTACGACATCGGGACGGCCGACAGCTATCTCGAGGCCGTCGAGTTCGCCCTCCAGGGCGAGAACATCGTCGCCGACGATGCCACCGTCGAAAGCTCGAAACTCGGCGACAACGTCCACGTGCTCCCCGGCGCGACTATCCGGAACTCCAGCGTCGAGGACACTGTTGTCTTCCAGGACGCCACCATCACCGACTCCGATGTCAGCGACTCAGTCATCGACGTGAAAGCCAGCGTCCACGACAAAGAACTCGATAACGCGCTGCTGGGCCAGCACACCCGCGTACAGTAGTACCTCTTTACTTCTGGGGGTTTCCTCGCGCGCTCTCCGAGCGCGCTGCGGGAATCCCCCAGTCCGCGCTCGGGTGTCGTCGACCGAACCGTTCCGGGCGCGTCAGTGAGAAACGGCACCGCCAGCGGGTCGAGCACGCAGATGTAGGACTGCTCGCGCTCGTCGCCGAGGAAGGCGTGAGCGCCGTCGTCGGTCGTACAGAGGTCCTCGATGCCCGGCGGTTCGCCATCCAGGTCGCGCTTGTGGTCGCGAAGCGTCGCGACCCAGGCCGCTGCGGTCTCGGGCGGGGCGGCCCCGTAGAGGTCGCCAAGCCCCGCCGCGATATTGTCGGGGAGCCGAAACTGTTCGAGCGTCAGTTCGAGGCCGAGTCCGCTCGGGTCAATGTTGGTAGCTGCCATCGCAGTCTTACTTTGTTACCCGAAGTTATTATACTGTGAAGTCCAAAGTTAAGCAGTAAGTCCACGAGAGCGAAGCTATGGAGGGATTCGACTGTGCGACCGACGACCCGAGGTGTTACTGCTTGTTGGACGACGTGCTGGGCTTGCTCGGCAAAAAGTACGTCATGGATATCGTCTGTGTCATCGCCATCCACGGGACGGTCCGGTTCGGGATGCTGGAAAAGCACATCCCCGACGCGAGCACCTCCACGCTGTCGGCACGGCTAGACGACCTCGAACGGGAGGGGTTGCTCACCCGCCAGCAGTACGACGAGATTCCGCCCCGCGTCGAGTACGAACTGACCGACGACGGCGCGGAGTTGGCCGAGCGGTTAGCGCCGGTCCTGGAGTGGGTCCAGGAGCGAAACGGCTGACTCCGGAGCGGGGGTGTGATACCCAAGGTGTAGACGCGACGCACGGACAGCCAGGCGTTAAGCCTCGTCGTCGGCGTTGGGTCGGAGGTGCCGGTACGCACCGAAACCGAGGGCTGTGACGCCGGTCGCGGCGCCGAACCCTGGGCCCGAACTACCGGTCGCTTCCTCGTTCGGCGTGGGGCTCGAGGCCCCGGCCTGCATGTTGTTGCCGCCGCTGCCCCCCGCACCGCTGCTGCTGTCGTCGGCACCGCTCCCGCCGTCGTCGCTACCCTCGGACTGGGCGGCGAGTTCCTCGGGCTGGAAGACGTACATCCCGTCGTTGGGGTAGCTCCGGTTGGCGCCGCGCCAGCCGTCCTCACAGCAGAGCACGCGGCGAAGTCCGGACCGACGATGACCGGCTCAAGCGTCGAGACGTTGTAGTCCGATTCGAGTTCCGCCCGATAGACGACGCCGCCGTCGACGCGCTCCAGCGCGATGTCGCCGCCGTCGTTGCTCGGTCCCGCGAGGTCGTCGTTGAACTCGGAGATACCGAAGTAGATGTAATCGCCCGGCTGGGCGTCGTCGGCACTGTCAACGCCTTCGGCCTTGTTGAACTCGATGGACGCGCCGGCTTCCTTGCCCGCCTCCCGCGTCTCCAGGAAGGGGATTCGACGGAGTTCTTCGTCGACGCCGTCCGGACCGTTTGCCGCGTACTGGCGGCCCCATTCGACGATGTCTTCCCGTGGGATGTAATCCTGGTTGCCGTTCTCGATGACTTCGAGGTCGGCCTGTTTGAGTACGTCCTCGGTGACGTCCTCGCCCTCGCTCCAGTCGCTGTGGCTTTCGAGGTAGTCGGCCTGTGTCACGTCGTCGTACTCGGCAATCCAGGCTGCAATCTCCCGGTTGCTCGCGTGCCCGAGTTCCAGCCACTCGACTTCGAGCGGGACCTCGGCCGGTGACCCACCCGACGAGGCCGCGTCGTTCGTGACCTTGATGGCGTACAGCGTCCCCGCGACGTCCATCGGGTCGTCGTAGCTGGGAATCGGCTCGTCGGCGACGAACTTGTAGATACCTTTGCTGTCGCCGTCCGAACAGCCATAAACCGTCCGTTCGTCGGGGAGGAAGTCCGGCGCTTCCCAGGACGTCCGACCCATCGCGTAGTGTTTGACCGGCGTGATGTCTTCGGGGGCGGCGGCCGGGTCCTGAATCTCGACGTGGTAGCCGTACCGGTACGGGTTCGGGTAGGTGTCGCCGATTGGCTCTATGGGGTTGTCCTCACCGGCCGGGACCGGGTCGGCACCGAGGTAGTACGCGAGGTACTCGATTCCCGGAAGGTTCCAGTTCCCCTGGACGTACCAGCCTTCGACCTCGTCGTAACTGTTGATAGCGTCTTGGACGGCTGCCGGGTTCGGCCGGTTCCAGAACTCCGCTGCAGCGACGAGCCCCTCCCCCGTGCCCGCCTCCTGGACGTCGCTCATACTGTTCGTGAGATTCGAGCGCGGGTGTGCGTAATGTTCCTCGGAGGAGACCGGCGTCTCCCAGGGCGTGAGGTCGCCATAGCAGTTGATTCGGGTCCCGCCGATGTCACGGAACTGGGGCGTGTTGACGGTGTTGATTGCGTTCTCCGCGTCTGCCTCCCACTCCCCGTCGGCGTTCTGTGAGAGCGGCGTGCGCATGATACTCCCGGGGCTGGTCTCGTCGCCAGTGAACATGTACCCCGCCGTGCCGTCCTCGTTCGTTGTGACGAAATGGTTGGAGTCGGGGTTCTGTCCGGGGTCGTTGTACGCCACGCCGGCGAAGTTCTCAGACGTGATGGCCTGTCCGTCCGGTGTTTGGACAAACCCCCACCGCTCTGTCCCACCGTTGATAGGGTCGCCCTCCTGAATCAGATACTCGAACTCGTACGCTGCGGCCCGGGTGTAATCCTGCTCTTCGCCTTCAGGTGGGGTGGGCTCGGAGAAATCGTCGTTCGAGCCGTCGAACTCGAAGTTGAACCCGCTGTAGTAGCCGATACCGCCCTTGTCCCAGGGCTCGGGGTTGTCCCGGCTCGGGTGTTGAACACTGTGGAGCAGGCTCCCGTCGGCGAAGACGAACGGCCCGGTCATTTCGGCGCCGAACGCCGTCGTCGAGAACCGCTTGAGATTGCCGACGACGCTGGGCGCGCCGTCCGTCAGCGTGTCTTCCGGGTCCGTTTCTCTGCTGTCCCGGTCCTTCTGTGCGGTTGCGAGACCAGTCGTCCCGGCGCCGACCGCAGCGGCGACGGATGCTTTCATCAGGGTACGCCGTGATATGTCCATGCAAGCGACAGGTCCGGGCATTCGACAAAAAGCGCTTATAAGATATCTATATTCGGCTCTGGGCACTACGTCGTCTGGGTAGCGGTACGGAGAGCTAGCAAGAACCAAGAGCCCGACGTAGCACTCATATTTACGTTCATAAACACCGGTCGCGGAACAGCGAACATGTCCCAGGTCGCGCCCGGTGAGGAGAGCCGATTGCACCGAGAGTACGTCATGGACGTCCGTGTCCGCGAGCTGTCCGACGGCGACGGGCCGAGATACAGATTCGAGGCCCCCCGCCACGAGGGTATCACGTTCGAGGACCCGGACGCGGCGGAGCTGTACGCCGACATCTACTTCGACGTCAACGGCTTCGAGGAAGCCGGAACGGGCGAGCGCGGTGTTCCACCGGTCATCATCCAGGCCGGCCGGGATACCCTCGCCGCGTATTTCCTGACCCAGGACGGCATCGACGAGCAGTGGGTCGGGTCGTTCATGGGCGTCCAGCCGGGGAAGATTCTGCGGTACAAATCGCGGGTGCAGGACCGGGCGACGAACATCCGGAGCCGAATAGAGGACAAAGGACTGGAGTAGCCTACGCCAGCCAGGCGTCCTCGACGACGATAGTCCCCCGCGTCCCGTCCCACTCGGTCGAGTACTCCAGTTCGATGCGCTGGTCCATGTGCGGGCCGTCGGTAACCAGGGTCTCGAACTCCCCGCCTTCGCCGAGGATGTGGACGCCGTACTCGTCGTTCAGTGCTTCCAGTTCGTCCAGCGCGTCGGCGTCGAGCCGGCGCCCGAGCCAGGACTCGTCGAGGCCGTAGGCGGCCACGCGGATGATGCGAATCTCGAAACCGGCATCGAGCATCGCGTCGGCGAGGTCGCGGGGGTTCTCCTGCCACAGCGGGGCAAAGAGGTTGGCCTCCAGTCGCTCGGCCATCGCCTCGATGCGGCTGGTCTGGTACTCGCTCTCGACGGCGCCGGCGGTGACACCGGCGACACCGATATCGTCGTCTAGCTCGCCCAGTGCGGCCTCCAGCGGTTCGAGTTCCGCGTCGCCCTGCTCGCCCGAATCGGGGACGTCGGCGGCGCCGAAGTCGTCGGGTTCGACCTCCAGGAGTTCGATGCCGATGCTCTCGGCTGCGAGGGCGGCGAGTCGCGTCGCCGGGACGTGGTACATGTAGGAGTCGCCCTCGGGATGGACCGTCACCAGTCGCTCGACGGGGTAGTCGTTCTCGAGTGCGCGATACAGCGCCCACGAGGAGTCTTTCCCGCCCGAGAACAGCGACACCCACACGCCGTCAGTCATGACCGAGCGTAGCCGGCCCGCGTGTAAATCGCTGTCTATTCGACCAGTTCGGCCTCGATATCGGTCTCGCTGACGTAGGCCGCGACGCGGACGCCGACCACGGCGACGAGGATACCCGCGAGGATGAACGTCGCCAGGCGGGTCCCCAGGTCCATCGCGAAGCCGTTGACCTCGACGATACCGAAGTTCATCGCCGGGACGCGGAGGGGGCCGAACACGCCCGCTCGTTCGAGGAAGTACGCCGAGAACCCACGGACTACGAGGCCGACCGCGACCGCGCCGAAGGGGAGGTTCACGTAGGCGCTGCGGATGCCCTCCCGCTGGAGGAGTTCGTCCAGCAGCCGCCCCAGCGAGGCCGCCAGCGCGGCGGCGGTCAGCCAGGGGACGCTCTCGAAGAGAAACTGGTTGGCGAGGATAAAGAGGCCGGTCGAGCCGGGCGGCGATATCTCCAGTGCGCCGGCGAAGATGCCGACGATGGAGAGCCCGCCGGCGACGACGTAGGTCACGAGCGAGACCTGCCCCGAGTAGAGCGCCTCGCGTATCTGGCCCGGGAGCCTGGCGAGGTAGTCGTCGATGCCGAGTCCCTTGTAGATGAGAAATACGCCCAGGGCGGCGGCAATGGCACCGAGTGCGGTGGTGGGCGCGACGAACTGGAGCAAGAGGGGTAGCGCCAGCAACGCGATACCGACCGGGACCAGCACGGTGCGGCGGAGTTCCTCGTCGGCGAGGAACTGCTTGAGCAGGTAGTAGGTGGACTCGATGTCACGGGCCTGCCGGACGACGACGCGGTCGACGGCGTCGACGCGGACGCGGCTCTCGATGATGGGGACCAGCCGCTCGTCGTCGGCGCTGTCGACGACGACTACCGCCGAATCGGGGTCGTACTGTGCGACGAGGGACTCCGTCTGGCGGGCGATTTCGCGGTCGCTCCCGACCGCGTCGCTGCCGCCGCCGAGGACCGCCACGACGGCGTCGTTGCCCTCCGCTTCGAGGTCGTCGGCCACGCGCAGCCCCTCGAGCAGGCAGTTGATTCGGCTGTCCTCGGGGTCGACGATGCCGGTCTCCGTTATCGTCGACTCCACGGCAGCCCGACCAACGACCGGACACCTGTCGGACACAGGGCTGTCCCGGTCGATACACACCACCAGCGTTGTCACAGTGTTGGAGAGACGGTCGCGAAATAAAAAACTCTCGCGGCAGCGTCCCGCCTGGCCACCGTCACTGCCGGAACGAGAACCCGTCGACGTCGCCTTCGAAGGCAGTTGTCAGGCCGGCCCCGAGCGCGAACGCGACGGCCTGGGCGCCACCGCGAATCTTCGACCGGAGCCCGCGCTGGGGCTCGAACTCCGCGACGGTCACCGGCTCGCCCAGTTCGGATTCCAGTCGGGCCTCGACGTCCTCCCGGGTGCCGATATCGTCGACGAGTCCGAGTTCGTGGGCTTCCGTCCCGAGGAAGATTCTCGCTTCGGTGTCCCGAATCGCCGCCTCGTCCAGCCCGCGGCCCTCGGCGACGGTCTCGACGAACTGGTCGTAGTAGTCGTCGATGAGCCCCTGGAGATACTCGCGTTCGTGCTCCTCGAACTCCTTCAGGGGCGTCCCGGCGTCCTTGTACTCGCCGGCGGTCAGCTGCTCGTAGGAGAGCCCGACACGGTCGGCCAGTTCCTTGGCGTTGACCCGCGAACCGATGACGCCGATGGAGCCGACGATAGAGCCCTCGCGGGCCCAGAGTTCGTCACAGCCGGCGGCGATGTCGTAGCCGCCGCTGGCACAGACGTCCGTCGCGTAGGCGACGGTGGGTCCGTCGAAGGCCACAGCGGCCAGCCGGATGTCCTCGCTCGGGACGATTTGCCCGCCCGGCGTGTTGAGCTTCAGCAGGAGCGCCTCGGCGCCACGGTCCTCGTCGGCGCGCTCTATCTGCTCGACGATGTCGTCCGCGCCGGGGCTGGTCGGCGGACTGGTGATACTGCCACCGCCGCCGTCCCGCGTTATCGGCCCCTCGACTGCGACCTCGGCGACGTTGTGGCTCGGCGCGACCGACCCCGCGACGCTGCTCGCGATGCGGGCCCCGACGAGCGCCGTTAGCACCACGAGGACGACCCCGAGCAGGTCGGTGAGGCTGGCGGGAAAGACGACGAAGGCCAGCGCGCCGGCGGCGACGGCGACGGCCGTCCCCAGGAGGACGACGCCCAGCCGGACGAGAGAGTCCGCCCCGACCATTACTGGAATCCCAGGGGGCGCGCGCTCGTCGACTCCTCGCCGCCCTGTTGCATCTGCTGGGCCAGCTGGGCCTTTGCCTCGCCGACCTCTTGGGCCTTTTTCGTCAGTTCTCCCGTGTCGACGTCGACGTCTGCGAGCGGGCCGACGCCGTGTTCGAGCGCCGCGCCGGCGGCCTCGGGGTCAGGGAACTTCGGGTCGGCCTCGACGACCAGTCCGACGCTCGTCAGCCCCGTGTGGCCCGCCTCGTGGAGGAGCGCGCCCGTGGGTCCGGTCACCGCCCCGGACTCGGACGGTGCCTCAACGTCGGCGTCGGAAAGCAGCGCCGCCCCGTCGCCGGTGGCGACGCCGTACAGCGATGGGGGCCCCTCCCGCTCGGACGGCATCCCGCTGAGGAAAATCGGCGTCACGGCCTCGTTGCCGAACCAGTCGATGATACAGCCGGCAAACGACTCCGCCGCATCCGGCGAGACCGGCGCGTCGCTCTGGAGGACCAGCAGGTCCCGGTCCGCGTCGGCGTAGATTCGGACCGGGCCGCGAATCGTCGGGTCCCTCTCGTTGTAGACGGCGATTTCGGGCAGTCCGTTACAGCGGGCGGTCCCGTAATGGACCATGTCGAAGGCGTCGACCAAGTGGTCGGCCGCCAGTTTGCCTACCAGCCCCACACCCGGCAGCCCCTCGACGAGCGTCGGCGCGTCGAGGTCGATATCGTCGCGATGTATCTCTACGTGTGCCATACGCTGATTGTGGTGGGCTGGCCGCTTCAAAGGCAGGGCTGCTAGGAACTGTTGCAGTTAGTTGCAATCGCGAGATTACTACGAGTGTCTACCGCCAGAAAGCCCCGAGCGGCTACGGTCCCGCGACTCGTTGCGCGCTTCACTCACTTCGTTCGTTGCAGTGCTTACGTCGTCGGGGTTCCCGTAGCCGCTCGCCCCTTTCAGCCCCACCCATGCCGGCTGGTCAAGCAGCGGCGGGTGGGACTGATACGGATTATTGTAGCGATTTACCGGTATGTGCCGACCCCGGGGTCGGCACAATCCGGAAATAATCTACAATAAACCGTATGAAAGGGGCGGCGGGCTGAACGACGGCGGGCGACGCAAGCGCTGCAGGGAGGGTAGCGACCGAAGCGCGCAGCGAGCCCCCCGAGTTCAGCCCGCCGGGGCTTTCTGGTGGTTCAAAGTCCACAAGTTGCCGTGCGTAACGCTTGCGTCTGTTCCTCGCTTCGAAACGCACAAGCGGGGGCCTCGCAAACCCCAGTGCAATGCAACCACCGGAGCGATACCGACCCATCGTCGACGACTTCGAGGCGTTCCGGGCGGCCTGCGAGCGGCCGTTGCCGTCGGCGGTTCGGGTCAACACCATCAAGGCCACTGTCGCGGACGTGCGGGCGGCCCTCGAGGAGACCGGCGTCGCCTACGAGCCGGTCGACTGGCACCCGGGGCTGTTCGTCCTCCCCGACGCCTCGCCGGGGGCGAACTGGCCGTACTTCCACGGCTGGATTCACGGGCAAGAGGAGGTGTCGGCAGTGCCGGCAACCGTGCTCGACCCGGGGCCCGGCGAGCGGGTGTGGGACGCCTGTGCGGCGCCGGGAAGCAAGGCGACCCAGCTGGCGGCGCTCATGGACGACCGGGGCGAAGTCGTCGCGACCGACAACAACCTCGGGCGCATCTCGGCGCTGCGGACCAACACCGAACGCCTGGGTGCGACCAACATCGCCGTCACCCACGAGGACGCCCGGAACCACTCGCTGAAGCCCTTCGGCGGGGCCGAGTACGACCGCGCGCTGGTCGACGTGCCCTGCTCCTGTGAGGGGACCATTCGGAAGAATCCCGACGCCTTCGAGGAGTGGGACATATCCCACGTCCGGGGCATCTCGGGCGTCCAGAAGGACATCCTCGAACGCGCGGTGCAGGCCACGAGAGCCGGCGGTACGGTGGTCTACTCCACCTGTACCTTCGCTCCAGAGGAGAACGAGGCCGTACTGGACCACGTCCTCGAGCGCGAGAACTGCGAACTCGTCGACTTCGACCTGTCACTCGACCACTGCGGGGGCGTCACCGAGTGGCAAGAATCGGAGTTCGACCCGAGCGTCCGGAAAGCCAAGCGCATCTACCCACAGCTCAACGACACGGGCGGGTTCTTCTGTGCGAAACTGGAGGTCGGAGAATGAGCAATGACAGCACGAAGTTCACCGGATTGCCGGCCAGTGAGGCGGAGCGCGAGGAATCCGAGCGAGCGACCCGCGCGGAAGTGCTCGATTTCTGGGACACGCGCTTTGGCGTCCCGCCCGAGACGTTCGCCGACCACACTTTCTGGGAGCGGGGCAAGGGGAAGCTCTGGTGTTACCGCGGCGAGCCGCCGTCGCCGGTCGACATCGAGGCCCTGGGAACGACCTTCCTCAGGACGCGACAGGAACACTGGAAGCCGACGCTCGAAGCGGCCCAGCGCTTCGGCGAGCGCGCCGAAAAGAACGTCATCCATCTCTCCGAGGCCGAAGCCGAGACCTTCGTCGCCGGGCACGACCAGGAACTCGACTGGGACGGCGACTGGGGGTATCTCGTCGTCACCCACCACCTCGCCGGCCGCCGCGAGCCAGTCGGCGTCGGGCTGTACGTCTACGGCGAACTCCGTTCGCAGGTGCCCAAGGGCCGGCGGCGGGAACTGGAGACGTAACGACGACGCGACCAGCCCTACGCCGACCGCTCCCGCACCGTTCCGCCGCTCAGTCCGTCCCACTCGATTCGGTAGCCCAGCCGCGAGAGGACGGCGCTGTCGTCGTCGATACCGTACTCGTCCAGGACGTCCTCGACGCCCGCCAGCGACATCCCGGCCCCGATTTGCTCGGCCAGCGACGCCAGCACGGTCGGCCGAATCAGCGTGCGGCCCACTCGCTCGTGGTCCGGGAAGGACTTGTCCTCGATGGCGTCCTCGCTGACGCCGTACTCGCTCGCCAGCGCCGACAGCGTCACCGCGTCGGCGTCGGGCCGGATTTCCTCGGGAAGGTCGGCGGCGCTCGCAGCGACCAGGTCGTCCTCGTAGGGCCGCAGGGCGTCCCGGACGTCCTTGACGCGGATGGTCCCCGAGTAGGGAATCGCGCGGTGGTCCCGGGCCTCGATTTGCTCGCCGACGCCCAGCGACTCGTCGACGGCGACGAGCATCGTCACGTCCTCGAGGTCGGCCAGCCGGTCCAGCTTCTTCCGGACGTACTCGGGCGTCCAGAAGCCCATCACTTCGAAGAACACCCGAAGGTCGGTGTCGCCGCTCGCGGTCTCTCGGACCTCGCCGGCCCCGCCGGGGCGCCAGTCGAAGGCGAAGTCCGGGATGACGACGTGTTCGCCGGCTTCGAGCGGTTCGGGTTCGCGAATCAGCTCCCAGTCCAAGCCCAGCGACACAAAGCGGGCCGCGAAGTCCGCCTCGACGCCGCTGTCGTAGGTCACGTCGGTGACGGGCTCGACGTCCGGCACGGCGATGTCCGTCTCGGTGAGCCGTAGCTCCCGCTCGGTCCTGCGGTCGTCGATAGTCGCCGAGAGCGTCCACTCGCCGGTCCTGGCCACGGTCCGCAACAGTCTGGCAAAGCGGGTGCCATAGCGGCGCGTGTTCGAAAAGAGGGCGTCCGGGCCGGTGACGACGACCTCCCGACCCTGTGGCGTCTTGTGAATCTCGTACATCAGCCGGAGCCGCTTGACCGCCGACACGACGGCCTTGGGGTCCGAGGAGCGCACCCGGACCTCGGTGGCGTCGAACAGGGCCGTCTGTGCGAGCGAGAGGTTGTACTGTGCGACCAGTTCGGTCGGCGACCAGCGGGGCGCTACGTCAGCGAGTATCTGCCGCTCCTCGAGGTCGGCGTACAGCGCCGATTCGAGCGCCTTGGCGTCGATACCGAGCCCGTCGGCCGCCCGGGAGAGGGCCGTGCTCCGTTCGGCCTCGGTGACGACACCGACTGCTTCGGCGGTCTCGAAGGCGCGCTTGCGCGCCCGCTCGGGCGGCACCGGCGCGTGCGTCTCGAAGGTCGCCTCCCGCCCGACGAGTTTCGCGAACCCACGGACGAGCTTGAAATCGTCGGCTGCGCCCTCTATGTCAGTCAGTGCCGCCTGAAGCGCGGCCCGTGACTCCCCGACGTGGCCCTGGTAGACGCCCAGCACACGGGCCGCCAGCGGCTCGTGGCTCCCGTCGGCGAACTGCGGGTGGTAGCCGCCGCCGGCTCGTGACACCCGCAGGAGGTCCTTTGTCAGCACGGCCGACAGTGGGCGCCCGGACGGTAAAAATCGTGCGTGGGATTACTCCCGAGCCCTGCTTTTCCACTCGCGCTCCTGGCGGCGTTCGGTGATGTGGCGGTCGCCGTCGGCCAGTTCCTCGCGAACCCGGCGCTCGTAGGCGGTCATGTCCGCGAGGATGCCCGACTCGAAGGTCTCCAGGAGGTCGTAGGTCCAGCGGTCCTCGATGGCGCCACTGGAGAGCAGTTCGTCGCGCAACTGGTCGGCCAGGTCGGTGTGGCCGGCCTCGCGCAGCGTCGCTTCGGCGTCGTGGAGGTGGTCCATCGCGTGGCCGGTGGCGTGGTGGACCTCGATGAGGGTCCCGTGGGCCCGCTGGAGCCACTCGACCCCGAGTTCGGCCTCGTGCAGCGCCGACAGCTCCGTCTCGCTGAGCGCCGGTGTGCCGTCAGAGTCTGTCATAAATCCGACTAGTGGGTCGCGCTGTATAGCTGTGGTGGTGCCATCGGTCGCTACCGCCGCCGTCTCGCGACCCGCTCCTCTGCCGTCTCCTCGGTGACCAGTTCGTACAGTAACGCCCGCAAGCCGTCTTCTTTCGGCCGTAGAACCCGTCCGAGCCGCTGCGTAAACTCCCGCTCGGAGCCGCTGCCCGAGAGCACGACGGCGACGTTGGCGTCGGGAACGTCGACGCCCTCGTCCAAGACGTTCGCCGTCACGACCCGCGAATAGGTCCCGTCCCGAAACCGCTCCAGAATCTCGCGGCGCTCGCGGGCGCTCGTCTCGTGGGTGATGGCGGGAATCAGGAACCGCTCGGAGAGCCGGTAGACGAGGTCGGTGTAGGCCGTAAAGACGATGACGCGGTCCCCCCGGTGGCGGTCGAGGATGTCAGCCAACCTGTCTACCTTCCGCTTTGCGTTCATCATCACCTCGCGGGCGCGCTGCTTGGCCAGCAGCGCCTCCCGGGCTTTCGGGTCATTACCGGACCGCTTGACCAGTTCCTGATAGTCGCTACCGGAGCGAAGCTGGATGTTCGACTGCTTGAGGTAGTCGGTGAAGGTGCCCTGGTGGGCCTCGTAGCGCTCCCGTTCGTCGTCGGTCAGCGCGACCGCGATGCGTTTGATGTCGTAGTCGGCCAGATGCTCCCCGGCGAGGTCGTCCACGGCGACGCGCTGGACGAGCGGCCCGACCAGTTCTTCGATGACCTCGTGGGCGCCGTCGGGCCGTTCGAACGTCGCGGTGAGTCCCAGCCGCGCGGGGGCCGCGAGCAGTCGAGCGATGTCCCGGTACCCCTCCCCGCCAAGATGGTGGACCTCGTCGAAGACCACGAGCCCGAAGCGGTCGCCGAGTTCATCGGCCCGCAGATACGCCGAGTCGTAGGTCGCGACCGTCACGCTCTCGACGCGCTGTTTTCCCCCGCCAAGTCGACCGATAGGCCGCTGAAACTCGGTTTCGAGTTCGCGCTGCCACTGCTCCAGTAGGTCGATGGTCGGGACCACGACGAGGGCTGGCGTTCCGAGGGCGACCATCGCCGCGATGCCGATGACGGTCTTGCCACTGCCCGTCGGCAGTTCGAGACAGCCCCGGTCGTCGGCATCGCGCCAGGCATCAAGCGCCGTCTGCTGGTACTCGCGGAGTTCGTAGGTCGTCGAGAGGGCGACGGAGTCGGTATCGAGGACCCGGTCGTCGTAGTCGACGCCGCGCTCGTCCAGTGCCGCCAGCAGGTCGGCGTACCGGCAGGCCGGGGCACGGGCGGATTTCGAGCGGTCGTCGTACTCGACGCCGGGCAGGTCCGGGGGGACGTCTCCAGCGAGGCGAACGGTCCCCTCCTCGAACGTCAACTCCAGCACGGTCGGTGGTTGGGTGACGCCCCCGATAACGGTTTCGCGGCTAGGAACGGTGTGGAACGAAGACACCGCAAACGGCCAGAAAGCCCCGAGCGGCTACGGTCCCACGACTCGCTGCGGTCCTCACTCACTTCGTTCGTTGCGGTCCTTGCGTCGTCGGGGTTCCCGTAGCCGCTCGCCCCTTTCAGTCCCGCCCGTAGCCGGTTGGCCAAACAGTGCTGGGTGGGACTGAAAGGGGCGGCGAGCTGAACGAAGGCGGGCGACGTAAGCACTGGAACGAACGAAGTGAGTGAAGGGCGCAGCGAGCCCCCCGAGTTCAGCCCGCCGGGGCTTTCTGTCTGTTCGCGATGTATCCGATACCGGAGGTTGCTGCTAGTCGGGTTTCTGAATCCTTTTATTCGCGTGACCACTCCCTACGGGTATGAGTGAGCAGGACGCAGCCGACGAGGCGACGACATCCGACGACGGGGATGCCGACGTCGACGACGGGGATGCCGACATCGATGACGTCGATATCGAAGGCGCGCCCGAGGACGTCGACACAGACGAGATAGACCTCGAGGACGTCACAGGCGAGACCGACCAGGAACTCCTCGAGCGGGTCGTCGACTCCGACCCCGAGGAGATAGCCCGCGAACTCGCGGCGCTGCGGAGCCAGAACGAGACCCTGGAGTCCGAAGTCGAAGAACTCGAAGCGGAGGCCGAGGAGCTAGAGGACAAACTCAAACGCAAGCAAGCGGAGTTCCAGAACTACAAGAAGCGGATGAAAAAGCGCCGAAAGGAGGAGCAACAACGGGCCACGGAGGACCTCGTGAGCCGGATTCTGGACGTTCGGGACAACCTCGAACGGGCGCTCGAACAGGACGAGGACACGGATATCCGGGGTGGCGTCGAGTCGACGCTCCGGCAACTGGACGACGTACTCAACGCCGAGAACGTCGCGGTCATCGACCCCGACCCCGGCGAGGACGTAGACCCGTCGGTCCATCAGGTGCTGGCGAACGTCGAGAGCGAGGAGCCCCCGGGCGCTATCGCGGACGTCCACCGGCCGGGCTACGAGATGGCCGAGAAGGTGCTGCGCGAGGCACAGGTCACGGTCTCGAAAGAGGAGTAAGCGACAGCCAGCTGTCTCCGGGCAAGCGAGCGGAGCGGTCTTTCAGGTGTTGCGGTCAGTTTGCGGTGCATGATAACGGCATCGGTTAGCGGCCCGTAGTAACGACAAAACCGACAGCAGGCGGCCACTGCTCGCGGTTTGGGAGTCGTCGCATCTAGCAACTTTTAACCGGCCGAATCCGGTACAACCGGGTAAGATGGCGAGCAACAAGATTCTGGGTATCGACCTCGGGACCACGAACAGCGCGTTCGCGGTCATGGAAGGTGGCGACCCCGAAATCATCGTTAACGCTGAAGGCGAGCGGACGACACCCTCCGTCGTCGCCTTCGACGACGGGGAGCGCCTCGTCGGCAAGCCCGCGAAGAATCAGGCCGTAAAGAACCCCGAGCAGACGATTCAGTCCATCAAGCGCCACATGGGCGAGGACGACTACTCGGTGACGCTGGACGGCGAGGAGTACACGCCCGAGCAGGTCTCGGCGATGATTCTCCAGAAAATCAAGCGGGACGCCGAGGAGTATCTCGGCGACGAGATAGAGAAGGCCGTCATCACTGTCCCGGCGTACTTCAGCGACCGACAGCGCCAGGCGACCAAGGACGCCGGCGAAATCGCCGGCTTCGAGGTCGAGCGCATCGTCAACGAGCCCACGGCGGCCGCGATGGCCTACGGGCTCGACGACGAGTCCGACCAGACCGTCCTCGTCTACGACCTGGGCGGGGGCACCTTCGACGTCTCCATCCTCGACCTGGGCGGGGGCGTCTACGAGGTCGTCGCAACCAACGGGGACAACGACCTCGGGGGCGACGACTGGGACCACGCCATCATCGACTATCTGGCCGACGAGTTCGAGGACGAGCACGGCCTCGACCTGCGCGAGGACCGCCAGGCCCTCCAGCGCCTGACCGAGGCCGCCGAGGAAGCCAAGGTCGAACTCTCCTCGCGCAAGGAGACCCGAATCAATCTCCCCTTCATTGCGACAACTGACGACGGTCCGCTGGACCTCGAGCAGAAGATTACCCGCGCGAAGTTCGAGTCCCTGACCGAGGACCTCATACAGCGCACCGTCGGCCCGACGGAGCAGGCACTGGAAGACGCCGGCTACGACAAGGGCGACATCGACGAGGTCATCCTCGTCGGCGGGTCGACCCGGATGCCCCAGGTCCAAGAGCAGGTCGAGGAGATGACCGGCCAGGCCCCGAAGAAAAACGTCAACCCCGACGAGGCCGTCGCGCTGGGCGCGGCCATCCAGGGTGGCGTCCTCTCGGGCGACGTGGACGACATCGTCCTGCTCGACGTGACGCCGCTGTCGCTCGGCGTCGAGGTCAAGGGCGGCCTCTTCGAACGGCTCATCGAGAAAAACACCACGATTCCGACCGAAGAGTCCAAAATCTTCACGACCGCCCAGGCCAACCAGACGCAGGTCCAGATTCGCGTCTTCCAGGGCGAGCGCGAAATCGCCGATGAGAACGAACTGCTCGGTGCCTTCGCGCTCTCCGGCATCCCGCCGGCCCCCGCCGGCACGCCCCAGATTGAAGTCTCTTTCAACATCGACGAGAACGGCATCGTCAACGTCGAGGCCGAGGACAAGGGCTCGGGCAACAAGGAGGACATCACCATCGAGGGCGGCGCCGGGCTCTCCGACGAACAGATAGAGGAGATGCAACAGGAGGCCGAGGAACACGCCGAGGAAGACGAGGAACGGCGCAAGGAAATCGAGGCCCGCAACGAGGCCGAGGCCTCGGTGCGACGCGCCGAGACCCTCATCGAGGAAAACGAGGAGGACCTCGACGCCGACAGCATCGACGACATCGAGGCCAAAATTGAGGACGTCGAGGAAACCCTCGAAGACGAGGACGCCGGCCGCGAGGAGTACGAGGACGTCACGGAGGCGCTGAGCGAGGCCCTACAGGAAATCGGCAAACAGATGTACGAAGGCCAGGCCCAGCAGGCCGCCGGCGGCGCAGGTGCCGGGGCCGGTCCCGGCGGTGCTGCGGGTGCCGGCGCGGGCCCCGGCGGTGCCGCCGGCGGCGCGGCCGAACAGGGCGAGGAGTACGTCGACGCCGACTTCGAAGACGTTGAGGAAGACGACGAGTAAGACGAGCGGTTCGTTTTCTACCGGCCGCTCACCCCGTCTCGTTCCCGACAGTAACCGTATCGAGCGTCTCGGTTCGGGTCTCGGGCGCGCCGAGCAGCCGCCCGGTCCAGACCACCTCGACGGTGTCGCCGGCGTCGAGATAGAACCCGACAGCGCGGTCGGCATCGAGGTAGTCACCGTCGTCGTCGCTGTCGACGCGGGGGTCGTCGATGCTAATCGAGTCGCCCGCTGAGACGGGGAGCCCGCTCGATTCGTTCGCCCAGCGGAGCCGGGTCGTCGAGTTGGTGTCGGCGTCGGTGACGACCAGCGCGACGGACTGCGTGCTCCTGCCGGCTAAACTGTCACCGCCAGCGTGAGTGACGGTAACACTCCCCGTCGCGTTGTCGTAGCTTCCCTCGAAGTCGGCCGTCGGCGTCGCGGTCCGGAAGTCGGCACCGGGGCCAACGACGAGCCCGGCCAGCGCGGCGACGACCAAGACGGCGGCGCCCCAGACGAAGACGCGTTCGACGGTCACGCCGGCACGGGCATCGGACCTGACACTCATTTGGCGGACTGTCTCAGGGGGGCAAAATAAGCCCCCCGGTCCAGTTGTCGTCGTGGGCCGCGTAGGAGACCCGTTCTTTTCAAGTGTCTCAATCCAGTACCACTCACACAACCAATGAGCCAGGATTTCTACGAGATACTGGGGGTCTCCCGGGACGCCTCCGAAGACGACATCGAGGAGGCCTACCGGCAGAA
Source organism: Halobacteriales archaeon QS_6_64_34 (assembly GCA_003020925.1). GTDB lineage: Archaea > Halobacteriota > Halobacteria > Halobacteriales > Haloarculaceae > Haloarcula. The sequence goes on from PXRT01000013.1 coordinate 185,471, forward strand.
AGCCCGGGAGTACCACCCGGACGTCAGCGACGACCCGGACGCCGAGGAGAAGTTCAAGAAGGCAAAGAAGGCAAAGGAAGTGCTGACCGACGAGGAGAAACGGCGGATGTACGACCGGATGGGCCACGACCGCTTCGAGCAGGCCGAAAAGCGCGGCGGGGCCGGCGGTGGCGGCGGCATGGGCGGTGCCGGCGGCGTCGGCGGGGCCGGCGGCTTCGACATGCAGGACATCTTCGACCAGTTCTTCGGCGGGGGCGGTCGCGGCGGCCGTGGCGGCTCCCGGCGGCGACAGGGCCAGGACCTCCAGACCCGCCTCAGCATCGACCTGGGGGAGGCCTACAACGGCGCCGAAAAGCAGATAACCGTCACCCGGCCCGAGACCTGCGAGGACTGCAACGGCAAGGGCCACCCGCCCGACGCCGACAGCGAGACCTGTCCGGAGTGTAACGGCCAGGGCCAGACCACGCGCGTCCAGCAGACCCCGATGGGGCGGGTCCAGCAGACCGCGACCTGTCGGCGCTGTGAGGGCGAGGGGACGCTGTACGACGAGACCTGTTCCACCTGTCGGGGCGAGGGGACCGTCCGCAACGAGGCCACGCTGGTAGTCGAGATACCAGCCGGCATCGAGGACGGCCAGAGCCTGCGGATGGAACGTGAGGGCGCCCCCGGCGAGAACGGCGGCCCCAACGGCGACCTCCTCGTCCAGGTCTCCGTGCGGGACCACCCCGACTTCGAGCGCGAGGGCGACGACCTCTCCTACAACCACCCCATCTCCTTCCCGCAGGCGGTCTTTGGCGATACCGTCACCGTCCCGACCCTGGACGGCGAGGTCGAGGTCGACGTGCCCAGTGGCACCCAGAGCGGCGAGGTGTTCCGGCTCGAAGGCAAGGGGATGCCCCGCCTGCGACGCCGTGGCAACGGCGACCTCTACGTGCAAGTGCAGGTCGTCACCCCGGACAGCCTCAACAGCGAGCAGAAAGCGGCCCTCGAAGCCTTCGCCGAGGCCGGCGGCGAGGAGGTCGACGTCGAGGAAGGGTTCTTCGAGAAGCTGAAGAACTCGCTGTAGGAGAACCTGTTTCTGTCGTCGGATTTGCTGGGGTACTCTCCGACTGTTCGCGCTCCCGAATCAACAGTCGAATATCACTGCTTTTGTCCGCCCGAATCCAACGACGTCCCATGCAGCTACTGAGCGAGCTGGTCGCGGCGGGTCGCGAGCGCGACGGCGTGCTCTTTAGGACGTCCGAGCGGTCGGCGCCGTACAGCTACCACGATTTCTGTACGAACGTCTGGAAGGGCGGCAACCTGATGCGTCACTACGGGGTCCGCGAGGGGATGGCCGTCGCCGTCGTCGTCGGGCCGAAGAACCCGACCGGCGGGGACGAACCGGGCTACCTGCGGGACTGTCCCGACGGACTCCTGGCCATACTGGCCGCGACACTGGACGGCGCGGTGGCGGACATCGCTCCCGGAACGTCAGTCGACGCGACGGCGCTCGTGGCCCCGGCGGCGTGGCTCGACCGCTACGAACTGGCGCCGGGGACGAAGGCACTGGCCTACGGCGGCCCGAGCGAGGACCCCACCGTCGCCGGCTTCGAGCGGGAACTGTGGAGCGAGAACCCGCTCCAGCCACCGGGCGAGCGAGGCCCCGACGACCCCGCGCTGCGGGACGCCGACGGGACCTACAGCCACGGCGACCTGCTCGCGGCGAGTGAGCGCGTCGTCGAAGCATACGACATCGACGACGGGACGACCGTGGCGTTGCGGGCGCCGGTCACCTCGGCGGGGGCGGTCGTCGCGGGCGTGCTCGCGCCGCTGCGGGCGGGCGCGACGGTCCGCTTTGGCGACGACACAGCAAGTGACGTGGCCGTCGCTGGAGCCGACGCGGACGTTCCGGAGAAGACAGTTATTCGGCCGAGCGATATCCTGTAGGGGTGTTGTAGTATGTGCCGACGCGAGGGTCGGCGCCATCCGCAATCGCCGACGACGGTCCCTCTCAGTGTGAGGCGCGGTACTCGCCGTGTTTGACGCCCAGCAGCAGCGTCACGACGCCGAACACGAGCAGGCCACCGAGGACCATCATGACGGTACTCATCTGCATCGGACTCATTATCGTCCCGACGGCGAGGACGCCAAACAGGACGAGGAAGGCTACGGCCGTCTTGGGCGCGTCTAGTTCCATACGGCTGCGAGTTAGGAACGGAGGCCCAAAGCCGTTACTTTACTCGGTTGGCCGGACGAGGTCGGCGAGGGCGACCAGCGAGCCGAGTATCCAGCCGACCGGGAAGGAGATGGCCAGCCACATGACGACATAGCCCAGCCCCTCCAGTTCGAACGTCCGGGAGAACGTCTCGGCGAGGCCGATAGGGGCGAGCGCGTTGGCCAGCAGCCACCGGGCCAGGGCGGTGCTGTTCGGGAGGACGACGGCGGCCAGCGTCTTCGAGAACAGCGCGGCGACGACCGGCGGGAGGAAGATGGCCGTCATCGCGAAGGGGTAGGCAAGCAGGACCGTCGTGGCCCGGCCACCGGCCGACTTGGTCCCGACGGCCAGCGCGGCCGAGACGGTCGCGACTCCGCCCGCGAGCGCGATGGCGAGGAAGCCGCCGGCGATGAGGTCCAGTTGGAACCGGGCCAGGGCGGCGAGCGCGCCCCAGACCACGAGCGAGAGCGCGACGACGCCCAGCAGGCCGAGGCTGGTCGCGGTGTGACCGATGTGGCGTGTCTGGAACCGGACGAACGCACCGAGCAACACCAGCGGGTAGACCAGTGCGATGACCGGGACCCCCAGTGCCGACCAGGCGCGATAGCCTGCCATGCCCAGCTGGCTGTCCGGCTGCCAGGTCCCCAACACCGTATCGCCCGCACCCCGCTGGCGGGGATAGACGAGCTCCATCCACGTCTCGTGTAACCGCCGGAGGTCGATTCGGAGCCCGGCAATCACCCCGTCGTTCCCGACTGACATACTCCCAGTTTATTCCGTCCTGTGGTAAAGCTTTCACGCCACAGTCGAAAAGATACGGAGAGAACGGGTGAGTCCGGTTCGGGCCGTTACTCCCAGGCGTCGGGGCCGAAGTCCGGGTCGACCTTCCGGTCCTCGTGGTCGATAGCGTCGATGCGGTCGATGTCCTCGGCAGTCAGTTCGAGGTCCAGGCTCCGCCAGTTGTCCGCGATGTGGTCGCGGCCGGTCGCTTTCGGGATGGCGGTGACGCCTTTCTCCTGTAGCCACGCCAGGCTGACCTGGGCGGCGCTCGTGTCGTGGTCGTCGGCGATGTCGGTCAGCACGTCGCTATCGAACACCGCGCCGCGAGCGAGCGGCGAGTAGGCGACGAGTTCGTAGTCGTGTTCGGCGGCGTGGGCCCGCAGTTCCGCCTGCTGGAGGAACGGGTGTATCTCCACCTGGTTGGCAAAGAGCGGGGCGTCCAGAATCTCCATCGCCTCCTCGACGTGGTGTGGCTCGAAGTTCGAGACGCCGACGTTGTGTATCTTCCCCTGGTCGTAGAGTTCGTCGAACGCGCCCAGGGTCGCCTCGGCGTCGTAGTCGCCGGCCGGCCAGTGGACGTACAGCAGGTCGACGGCGTCGACGCCGAGGTCGTCTAAGCTTTGCGCTGTCGTCGCATGGACGTCATCGGCCGCGAGGTTCGCGTTCCAGACCTTCGTCGCGAGGAAGATATCGTCGCGGGTCACGTCGGCGGCGGCGAGCCCATCGCCGACGGCGTCTTCGTTGCCGTAGGCCTGGGCGGTGTCGACGTGTCGATAGCCAAGCTCCAGGGCGGTCTCGACGCTGTCGGTACACTCCTGAGGGTCGTCGTTCTGCCAGGTTCCGAGCCCGAGCATCGGCATGCCGTTGGCGCGCGGGACGCTGTCGGCTGTCGGCGTCTGTTGTGACATCACCGGAACTCAGGCGGTCACGGCTGAAAAGGGGTTGGGAACCGGCCGACCGGACCGGCTGGAAACCGACATATTCAGGACAGGCCAGTCCCAACGACGACCTATGACAGACGGTAGTAGGGACGTGTCTCGTCGGGCCTTTATGCGGACGGCGACGGGGGCGACGGCCGTCGCGGCCGCCTCCGGTGTGGCCACCGCACAGGAGGGGACGCCGACAGCGAGCGGGACAGCGACCGCGACCGACAACAGTACCGAGGCCGGCACAGAGAGCGGCGGCGGCGAAGCCGGCCCGCCGGACTTCGGCGGCTATCTCGACGGCGTCGGGAACTTCGACGGGAGCGTCACGGACGCCCGTGGCCAGGACACCGCGACGGTCGAAGTCGGCGTGGAGGCAAACGGCGGCGCCTTCGGCTTCGGTCCGGCCGCTATCCACGTCGACAACGGCGCGACGGTCCAGTGGGAGTGGACCGGCGAGGGCGGCAACCACAACGTCATCTCCAACGACGACGGACCGCTCGACTCCGATACCTACACCGAAAGCGGTGTCAACTACGAGCAGACGTTCGAGGAAGACGGCATCTACAACTACTACTGTGGCCCCCACCAGGGCCAGGGGATGAAAGGGTCTATCGTCGTCGGCACCGACTACCCGACCCAGAGCAGCGGCGGTGGCGCCGGCGGCGGTACCGGCCCGCTCGGCGTCCCCGGGAGCGCGAAGATGCTCGGCGTCGCCACCTCCGTCGTGATGGTCGCGACGCTCGGAATGGCGTACGTCTTCATGCGCTACGGCGGCGACTACGAGACACCCGGCGACGAGTGATCAGGCGGTTCGAATCTCGACCTCGGCGTCCCGTGGCTCGCCCTCGATGTCGTCGACGACGCGTCTGACGATGCGTGTCGCCTCCTTGCGAACGAGCGGTTTGACCTTCTCGATGACCCAGCCCATAGAGACGAGTCGCGGCAGGTCGACGGCGCTTTTCGAGGCCGAGTCGGCGTCGTACTCGATGTGGAGGACGACCTCCGTGGCCGCTTCGACACCGGCCGGCGAGTCGGTCGGCATTATCCCCCAGTAGCCTTCGGCGTCGATGTCCTTGATAATGCGCCAGTCGATTCGCTCGGGCGGCTCGACGCCGGTCACCTCCGAACGGGCCGTGTAGGTGAGTTTCCACCACGAGAACTCAAGCGCGTATCGCGTCCCGGCCGCGCCGTCGCCGTCCTGTCGCACCCGGTCGAGATACTCCGAGTAGCGCGCATAGCCCGGGAAATCGAGGAGAAAATCGTACAGCTCCTCGGGCGAGGCATACACCACCGTTCTGGCCTCGATTTCGTCCACACGAACCAACGCGGTGGTACTCCCTGTAAGCTTTCGGCCCACCTGCGTCGAGGAATTGCCGGAAGATTCCCACGGTGCATGAAACAGAACAAGAAATATTATTACCCTGTATCCGATACGGGTATGTATATGAGTGCATCCGACGCCCTCGCCGAGACAGACAAAGCCGAGACGGGGTGGGAGGCCGTCGCTGACCTGCCACCCAGCGCGAAGCTCGTCGCGAAAGTACTGGAGTACAACGACAGCCTGACCCAGAGCCAGCTCGCGGAGGAGACGCTGTTGCCGCCCCGGACGGTTCGGTACGCGCTGACCCGCCTGGAGGACGTCGGCGTCGTCGGCTCCCGCTTTTCGTTCTCGGATGCGCGCAAACGCATCTACACGCTCACTATCGAGTAGCGGCGTCGACCCGCTGCAGCCATCGCCCCGGTGTGCGGGCTTCCCAGCCAGCCCGCCGGCATCGTCACGACACCTGCCGGGACAACGTTGATTAGTACAGCGACGTAGACGTTGCGTATGAAAGTCGTCCTGATAGGCGTCGGGCAAGCCGGGGGAAAAGTGACCCAGTCCCTCGCGGAGTTCGACTACGAGATGGGTTTCAACGCCGTCCGGGGTGCCCTCGCCGTCAACACCGCAAAGGCCGACCTCCAGAACCTCGAACTCGATACCGCGCTCATCGGCCAGGACCGCGTGAAAGGCCACGGCGTCGGTGGCGACAACGAACTGGGCGCCCGGATTATGCAGGAGAACGCGACGGAGGTGCTCGACAACATGGACGGGCGCATCACCACCGAGGCCGAGGCCGTCGTGGTGGTCGCCGGCCTGGGCGGTGGCACCGGCTCGGGCGGCGGCCCGATGCTCGTCCGGGAACTCCAGCGCATCTACGAGATGCCAATCTACATGCTCGGCATCCTCCCCGGCGACGACGAAGGCGGGCTCTATCAGGCCAATGCCGGTCGCTCGCTGAAGACGGCCGCCCGGGAAGCCGACTCCCTGCTGCTCGTCGACAACGACGCCTGGCGTGGCTCCGGTGACAGCGTCGCCGAGGGGTACGAACGTATCAACGACGCCATCGCCCAGCGCATCGGCCTGCTGCTCGCCTCCGGCGAGGCCGTCGAGGGCGTCGGGGAGAGCGTGGTCGACTCCTCGGAAATCATCAACACCCTGCGGGGCGGGGGCATCTCCGCCGTCGGCTACGCCAGCGCCGAGGCCAGCGAGGACGCCGAGGAGAACGTCAACACCATCACCAGCGTCACCCGCAACGCCTTGCTTACCAGTATGAGCCTCCCCGACGCCACCGACGCCGAGTCCGCGCTCCTGGTCATCGTTGGCGACCCCGACCGCCTCTCCCGGAAGGGCGTCGAGCGCGCCCGCCGCTGGGTCGAAGACGAGACGGGCAGTATGAAAGTTCGCGGCGGCGACTTCCCGCTTGGCTCCGACAAAATCGCTGCACTGGTCGTCCTCTCCGGTGTCGAGCGCTCCGACCGCGTCGACGAGTTCATGGAGAAGGCCAAACTGGCCGCCAAATCACAGGGCCACGACACCGACCCCGACGAGTACGCCAGCGACGACCTCGACTCGTTAATGTGAGGGCCGGGAGCGCGCTCCATCGCGCGACCCGGGGAAGGGCAGGGTTGCAGAGAGGTGAGTATACCGCTCGCCCACGGCGAGCGGTTTCACCGAATCCGAACAGCGTGAGGATTCGGCCTTTTTAGCGTAGATTTTTGCAAGGGGGGTGCCCGCAGCGAGCAGCGCGAGCGAGGACACCCCCCGCAGTAAAAAGGTACTACGTCAGACGAGACTGGAGCCGTCGAACTCGGCCCGTTCGTAGTCGTGGTCCATCAGCTCCAGGATGGTCGGTGCGATATCGTAGAGGTCGGCGTCGCTGATGCGGGCGTCGTCGTCGTCGACGATGAGCGTGGCGTTGTCGAAAGAGTGCATCCCGTTGCGCGGGCCGACATCGAAGACCTCCTCGCTCCCTTTGAAGCCGGCCTTGAGGTCGAAACCGTGGTTCGGGATGACGACGAGGTCGGGGGCGATATCGGAGTGGTCGCCACGGAAGGCCTCCTCGCGGGTGACAACGCGGTCGGCGACTTTGTTGCCGTTGGGGCCCTCCAGCGCTTCGAGTTTCGCCTTGAGGTCCTCGCGTACGTCTTCGTACGCGTCCTCGCTGACCCCGCCGTTGGGTTCGCGTCCCTCGAGATTGATGTAGAATCGGCCCGGAATGAGCGAGTAGGCTTTCGTGTCCTCGCTGATGTCGCCCAGTTCGGAGTGGTCGTCGTCGAACTCCAGCCACCCTTCCTGCTCGAGCCACTCGTTGAAGTGGACCTCGTGTTCGAGGGTGGTAAAGCCGTGGTCGGAGGCGACGACCATCGTCACGTCGTCGGCGAGTTGCTCTCGGAGCTTGCCCAGATACTCGTCGACCTGGCGGTAGAAGTCGAAGAACTCCTCCTGGTACGTGCCGTCCTGTTCGTAGTGTTTGAATAGGAAGTGATTGACCCGGTCCGTGGTCATGAAGACGCCGAAAAAGAGGTCCCAGTCATCCTGTTCGACGTAGTGGGAGAACGCTTCGTAGCGTTTCTCCAGGGTCTTGTGGGCGTCCTCGATGAACTCGGTCTTGTCGTCGTCGTGGCCGAGTTTGGCGTTGACGTCGATGCGGTAGTTGTCGGCCTGGAGGTGGTCACGCAGGTCGTCGGGGTAGGCTGCCTTGTCGACGCCCGGGGAGAGAAAGCCCGAGACCATCCGCTGGACGTTGCGCTGTGGCGGGAAGGTGACGGGGACGTTCAATACGGTGGCGTCGCGACCGTCCTCGGTGATGCGGTCCCACAGTCGGGTAGCCTGGACGTCCCGACCCATGGGGACGTAAGTGTCGTACGACCCGATTTCGCGGTCTTGGAACCCGTAGACGCCGGTCCCGCCCGGGTTGACGCCGGTCGTCAGCGCCGGCCAGCAGGCGCTTGACTCCGGCGGCACGATGCTGTCGATGGGGGCGCCGGCGCCAGACTGCTCGAGTTCCGTGAGGTTCGGAAACACGTCCGGATGCTCGTCGATGAGGCTGTACGGCACCCCGTCGATGCCGAAGAACGCGACACGCGGCGCGTCGTCGCCCTTCAGACGGTCGAATAGTCCCATGGGAATCGTTAGACAGGTCGGGGTCAAGAAGCTTCTTTTCGCGGTCGCGTCAGGGAAAGCGGCAAGAAATCTGGGGTATCGGCTACAGCGTGCCCGGACCGGAACTCAGGACGACTGGTCCGCGTTCGCCGGCACGACTGTGAGGTGGGCGATACGGGGCGGCGCTGGCCGCTCGCTGTCCGGTCCGGCGTCGAACTCGTCGGTCGACGGCGATGATCGGTCGGTTGCCATGCGTGTCTGTACCATGGGTTCGGGCGCTGAAAAGATTACCCATGCTCATACATAATCAGCAACAAGTGCCGGTATTACCGGTAAAAATAGCTGGGCCGTCGTCCCGGAGTCGGCCCGGCCCGGGAGCGCACGTCACCAGTCCGTCTCAGTTGAAGTTCTCGTCGTAGAGGTCCTGTGCGTGCTCGATGGCGTCTATCGCGGCCTGTTTGTCCACCCAGCCCTGCGTTTCGACTTCCTTTCCTTCCTCGAGGTTCTTGTAGGTCGAGAAGAACTCGTCAATCTCGTCTTGGGTCTGCTGGGGGATGTCCGCCAGGTCCTCGATATGGTCGTATCGGGGGTCCTCCGTGGGGACAGCGATGACCTTGTCGTCTTGCTCGCCGTCGTCGTCCATCTTCATCATGGCGACCGGGCGGGCCGTCACAATGCAGCCGGGGAACGTCTGGTCCTCGACGAGGACGAGCACGTCGAAGGGGTCCCCGTCGTCGTAGTACGACTGCGGAATGAACCCGTAGTCGGCGGGGTAATGGACGTTCGAGTGCAACACTCGGTCCAGCACGACGCCGGGGACATCCTTGTTGTACTCGTACTTGTTGCGTTCGCCTTTCAGACACTCCACGACGGCGTAGATTTCTTCCGGCGCGTTCGGTCCGGTTTCGAGGTCTTCCCAGAGATTTGTCATCGTCCGCGTGTGCGACGGGGGATTAAAAATGATTTTCGTAATTACGGCGGCGACCGTCGGGCACAAATTACTTATCGGCTGGCCCCAGAATCGGTGATAGACACCGGTGTCGCGTTAGGAGGTTTATAACACCTGCGCGCTGTTCGGGACTGGTACCCAGTTTCGGGGTCGATTAACTGGCTCCGTAACAATTGTTGATTTCCAAGGTATCGACTACCGTCGGCTGATACTACCGGAACATACGCTGGAGTTAACAAGTGTTAAATAGCTTGATGACATTTGATTTACCATGTCAGAGGCACAAACCATTGAGAGTAGTCCCGGCGTCGCAAAAGACCTGACCGCGTTCCAGCAGAACATCCTCGTTATCCTCGCCGAAGAGCCCCGGTATGGACTCGCTATCAAGCGTGAACTCGAGTCCTACTACAGCGACGAGGTCAACCACGGTCGGCTCTACCCCAACCTCGACGACCTAGTCGAGATGGAACTGGTCGAGAAGAGCGAACTCGATAAGCGTACGAACCAGTACTCCCTGACAGAGGACGGCAAGAAAGCAGTGCTCGACCAGCTCGGCTGGGAGTTCTCGAAGCTCGTCACCGGCGGCGACCGCGCCGACGAACTCCACGACCTCGTCGACGACCAGGCGTAAGCGCCCCCTACGACCGTTCGGCTTTTTCGACCGCTAACTGAACAGAGTCATCCAGCAGCGCCCGCTGTCTGTCCGTCGGCCAGGCGTTGCGCGGGAAGTACTCCTCGCGGAACTCGGCCAGCTCCTCGGGGGTCGCCTCGGCGATAGGCTTCGCATAATGGTTCCCCATGAAGTCCGCGAGGGCCCGAGCTGTCGCCGCATGGGCGTCGCCATGCGCTGCTTGCACGCGCTCGACGACGGCCCGGTTTTGCTCCTCGACCTCCGCCCACTCGTCGGGGTCACCCGGGCCCGAGAGCCGAATCTCGACGCCGCGGTCCGTATCGTCGACGACATCCGGCTGGATGACGCCATCTTCGACCCATTCGGACGGGTAACAGACGAGGACGTCGCCGGTGTCGTCCTCCCGGATGCGCGCGTCGTACTCGTATTCCGCGAGCAGGGCCGCCCGCTGGTCGCGGTAGGCGGCCGCCGCGCCCTCGTCGACGGCCTGGCGGGCCAGTCGCGTGAGCCGTTCCACCTCGTCGAGCCGGTCGGCTGGTATTTCAGGCATCGTCCAGTGCGTCGTTTGCCAGTTGGTCGGCGCGGTCGTTTATCTCCCGCGGAACGTGTTCTATCTGCCAGTCGTCGACCCCCATCAGCAGCTCCCGGACCCGCACGCGCCGCTCGCGGAGTTCGGGGTCGTTCGTGTCCCACTCTCCCCGGACCTGCTTGACGATGAGTTCGGAGTCGCCACGGACGTGGACCTCGTCGAAGCCGTAGTCGGTAGCGACTTCGAGCGCTTTCACCAGCGCGGCGTACTCGGCCTGGTTGTTCGTCGCACGGCCGATTGTCTCGCCGCCCTCGGCGACGATACCACCGTCGTCGACCAGTACGTAGCCGACCGAGGACGGACCGGGGTTGCCCCGGCAGGCCCCGTCGAAGTAGACGTGGACGCGCCCGCCGTCGTTGCTACGCAGCAGCGCGTCCAGCTGTGCGGTGTCACCGCCCTGAACCACTACCTTGTCGTCGTAGGCGACAGCCGTCGCGCCGCCGTACTCCGCTCGCCAGCGCTCGTGGGCGGTGTTGCCGTCCGCGACGGTGACGCCGGCCGCTATGAGTCGCTCGCGGGCCTCGTCGGGGTCGCACTCGATAACGGGCATTACCGGGAGAGACCGGGCAGCGGGCAAAGGGGTTGTGGTCCGGCGGTGCGTACGTCGCTACTATCCGGCGAGGCGCTCGGCGCCGCTCCGTCGGCCCGCCGCGCCGCCACGGACACGGTCGAGGCCCGCCAGCACGCCGCCGGCCAGCACGACCAGGCTGACGCCGAGCATTATCGTCAGGAACGGGTCGAACGGCGAGAGTACCAGCGGCGACACCACCAGAATCAGCCCGGAGATTATCGCCGCGACAACCGACAGCAGGCTCGCTTGCTTCCCCGAGGAGGCCCGGTACGCCGAGTGAGCGAGCGCGATTGCGGCCACCTCGCCCACGAGCAGGCTCGTCAGGGCCTGCGGATGAGTTACCCGGAAGAACGCGGGCAGGACGATGACGACGAGGCTGGCGATGGTCGCGACGAGTCCCGACCACTTCGTGAGGTTTACCATGATTAATATCACCTGTTGTTACTCAGTCGAGGCACCTAATAGTTACCCACGTTCGGCAGGGACACCTTCTTGTTTGACAGGGGCCAACACGGGATAGATGCGACTCGACGAGTTCATCGAGGGGTTCGAACGCGACGAGGCCGCCCGGAAACGACGCCTCGCCGAAGCGAAGTCCTACGCCATCACTGACCACCTCGAAGACGTCAAGCGGCAGTTCGACGAGGCCCTGCAGGGCGACGCGCTGTTTGGCTCGACGGCCCCCGAGATTTTCGTCGGGCGCTCGGGGTATCCGAACGTCTCGACGGGGCTGCTCTCGCCGGTCGACCGCGACGCCGCCCCAGCGGGGTACGCCACGAGCGGCGACTGGTACAGCGAGGGACTGGGCATCGAGGACGTCCTCCAGCGCCGGACGGGGATGTTGAACTCGACGCGTCAGACGCCCGTCGACGCGGTCCAGACCGGCGGCCGTCGAGGGCGTGACACCGGGAGCGCCTACGACGTGTGGGAGGGCTTTGTCGGCGTCCAGCGCGAGGTCGCCATCGCCGACCATCCGGTCGACGTGGAGGTCGGCCTGGACGGGAAACCCGACCTCGACGTCTCCTTCGACGACGTGGGAACGCCGACCGGTCCCCGAGTGACGGCGACCGGGGCGGACCTCACCGAAAATCCCCACGTCCCAAAGTCCGTCGAGAAGACCCTCGCCGACGACGACTGGCAGGCCCAGGGCGCGATGACCTATCTCTATCGTCGGGGCTTTGACGTCTACGACATCAACACCATCCTCTCGGCGGGCGCGCTGGGCCGGGCCAGCGAGCGGTCGCTGGTGCCGACGCGGTGGTCGATTACGGCGGTCGACGACACCGTCGGCCGGTATCTCCGTGGCACGCTCAGGAACAGCGACACTATCGACAAGCCGGAACTCCGGTACAACGAGTACATGGGCAACCGGTACTGGGTGGTCCTCTCGCCGGGCCGCTGGGAGTTCGAGCTCGTCGAGATGAAGTCGCCGGGCAGCGTCTGGAACCCCCGGCCCGAGACGGGCTATTACATGTCGAGCGCCCACGAGGGGTACGAGGGCCGCACGAGCTACGTCGAGGAGACCGCCGGGGCCTACTACGCCGCCCGCCTGGGCGCGCTGGAACACCTCCAGGAGCGAGGGCGCCAGGCGAAGTGTCTCGTCCTGCGGGAGATAACCGACGAGTACTGGGCGCCCGTCGGCGTCTGGCAGGTTCGCGAAGGCGTGCGTAACGCCTTCGAGGGCGAGCCCGGTGTCGGCCAGACGTTCGGCGAGACCCTGGACGCGGTCGCCGACCGGCTACCCGTGCCGATGGGCGCGCTCCGGCGGAAATCCGAACTCGTCGCCGGGCTGCAGTCACAGCTCTCGGAGTTCGAGTAGGCACGGGCCCGACGTGTGGACCTTTCCTATAGACTGGTAGCCGTCACGTACTGTTCGGTAAGGGGCACGGACAAGTCAGGCCGGAGAGCGAGGAGCGAAAAGCGGGCGTCGAACAGCCGGCGAGACACCGTCGCCTTCATGGAGTTTTTACCTTTAATTCAGCTTTTCAGGCCTGCTATCTACCGAACCGACGGGTTTACACCGTCGAATCTGTGAGAGCCGAACGTGCCCTCACAGCCAGCGGACAACTCCCCCAGTGCCGAGCTCCAGAGCGAGGCCTACCACATCACCGTCGACGGCGGCGCGGACTCGTTCTGTGCGCTCAGCATCAAATCACCCGAAAATGACCGGGCGTGGCTCATCTCCGATACGGTAACCGACCTCGAGTCGATGCGGTAGTCACTCCGTCGGGACCGCCCCAGTGCCGATGACCGCCCGCACCGCGTCTTCGAACGCCTGTCGGTCCGGGAAGTACGTCTGGTCGACATCGTCGAGCACTGCAGCCAGCTCCTGTGGCCCATCGGGTGTCCGAACGGTTGTGTCACCTTCGCGGTCGACGACGGTGCTGTGTTCGATGCCCCACGTGAGCCGTGCGGTCACCCGCGAGAGCGGGGCCCCCTCGACGTCGGGTCCCTCGCCGAGTTCGACGGCCGGCGCTGTCTCCGCCTCGCTGTCCTCGTCGCTCATACCGGAACTGTGCCTGCGGGCCCGATTAGTGCTTTCGGAACGCGGGCGCTCCCGGATGCTCGTGCGGGCGCGTCTTGCGCCTGTCTGACGGGTAGTTTTGGGGAACGGCGCTCTAGTACCGCTATGACCAGTTTGACGGACGTATACGAGGGGGAGGTCGGCCGCGTGGCGACGCGGCGCCAGCAGCTCGTCGGCGGCGGGTTGTGCCTGGCCGGCGCGGCGGGGCTCGTAAGCGCCATCGCGCTGGCGACAACCGGCCTCGGCTCAACCCTCGGATTGGGCGACTACGTGGCCCGTGAGGTCGCCGGCATCGTCGCCGGTATCGGCCTGCCAGCGGTCGTGCTCGGCATCTTCGCCGTGCTCCCGGCCGGCCCCCGGACCCGACTGGCCGCAGTCGGCGGCGCCGGCGTGGCACTGGTCGGCGTGGCCGCGTTCCAGCAGCTCTACCCGTACAGCTGGCTGGCCGACGCCCCGCTGCTCGCGCTGGGGGCCAGCGCCGTCTACTTCGCCGGCGTACTGACGACGTTCTGGTGTCTGTTCGCCGCACTGGCGACGTTCAAGACCCGCAACGACCCCGGCGGCACCGCCCGAATGGCGGTCACCGAGGAAGGGACCATCAAACTCGTCGAGGAGTCGCGCTCGATTCCCGGCCTGGGCGGTATCGGCTTCCTCGGCCGCGACCCCGACGGCGACGTCGAGACCCAGACCAACCGCCGCGAGACGACCACCAGCGACGGCGGGTCGACCACCCAGCAGGCCGATACGGCGACCCGACAGCCCGATACCAGCGTCCAGCAAACGCCGTCGGGCGCCCATGGCCCGTCTGAACACGAACTCGACCCGACGTTGGCTAACGCCGGTCCGGAGGCCAGCCCCACCACCGACGGCGGCACTGCCACCGCCACCGGACGGGACCCCATCACCGAGACGGCGGCCCACCGGGGCGAACCCGACAACTACTGTGGCAACTGCCGGCACTTCCAGTACGTGATGGACGGCGACGACGTCGCCCCCTACTGCTCGTTCCACGAGGAGACGCTTGACGACATGGACGCCTGTCCCGCCTGGGTCGACAACGGCCAGTAGGGGCGGGTTTCCGGGCTGTTCGAGCGATAGATAAATCATTCGAACACGACGAGGGGTAGTGTTTAGTTTAGTAGAAAACGCGGAAGAGAGTCAGAAAGCCCCGGCTGGCTTCGGTCGGGGGGCTCGCTGCGCTCCTCGGCCTTCGGCCTGCGGTGCTTACGTCGCCCGCCTTCCCGAAGCCAGCCGCCCCTTTCAGTCCCACCGCGCAGCGAGTCGCAGTAGTCGAGCGGTCGGGGGCTTTCTGGCTGGTGACAGTCTAAATCGCCTAACTAAACACCACCCGACGGGGAATCCTGGCGTTTAACACAGACGGGTTGCGTACGTGGGATAACAATGGAATTCTGTGACGACTGTGGCTCGATGATGAAGACAGAGGACGATATGTGGATATGCGGGAGCTGTGGCTACGAGAAGGCACGCGACGCCAAAGCGGAGAAGAAGGCGGTCACGACACAGGGCCAGAAGTCCTCCGAGGTCGTCGACACCTCCGAGGTCGACGTCGAGGACATGGGGCCGACGACGGGCGCGCGCTGTCCCGAGTGTGGCAACGAGCGGGCGTTCTACGAGATGAAACAGATTCGGGCCGCCGACGAGTCCGAGACCCGGTTTTTCACCTGCACCGAGTGTGAGCACAAGTGGCGGGAGGACGACCACTAGAGTCGTGTCCCCCGACGCCGCGTTCCCGGTCGTCCCCGAGACGCGGCTGGCCGACGGCGGCTGGGAACTGACCGACGAACAGGTCGAGACTGTCTTCGAGCTACCGACGGCCAGCGTCGCCGGGGCGACCAGCGTCTACGACGACGTCCGAACGCGCGAGGCGGCCGAGTCGGCGGCCGGACTCGACCGTCAGTGGCGCTTCTTTTTTGCGACGGCGCTGACTTTCCGGCCGCCGTTGGCGCCCGGCATTGGCCCGGCGATGATACTGCCGACAGTGCGCTCGGAAGCCGGGTCGACCTTTGCGAGCGAACTGCGCGACAGGGGGTTCGAGAACGTCTCGCGGGGCCGCCGGGAACGGGCACGCACCAGGGATGGCGATAGACTGCATCTGCGTAGCTACATGGCGGATTTACCCCTCGATGCGGTCGAGACCACGCTGTCGGTTGTCGGCTGGGTCGGCGTCTGGCACGCCGACGGGTTCCGCATCGCCGCAGGTGCCTATCCGGACCGGCCGGTCGGCGAGATTCTCGGCCTCGAGGACCCCGACGAGCCGCTGGACCGGTCGCCCCAGAACTACCAGGACGAACTGCTCGGCCTCATCCGCGCCGTCGAGTGAGCGCGAGCAGTCCGCCGTCGGGGACCAGTTCGACCGGTCCCAGGCCGAGCCGACGGGCCAGCCCGCTGGGCTCGGCGTCGGCACCGATGCGGGCGACCGGCACCCCGCGAACGCGGACCTCGGCGGTCAGTCCGACCGCAGAGAGCAGCGCCGCCGCGTCCATCACGGGGACCGGCCGCCCTCGATACAGCGAGATGGCGGCGGGCACGGAGGGCAGGTCCAGCGCCACGAGGTCATCGTAGCCGACGACGCTCGCCCGGTGCCCGTCAAGTTCGATGTCCAGGTCGGCCTCGACCGAGAGTTCGGACCGGTCTTCGAGGGCGTCCAGCAGCTCCGCGAGGCTCTCGGGCGGGTCACCGTGCTCTCGGCTCGATGTCGTCGTCACTCCTTCTCTCGGGCCCTGACGGTAAGTGTGCCGTCGACGCGCCAGTAAGCGTGCTCCGGGTCCTCGCCCGTGGTACTGGGGACGTCGACTTCCATGTCCTCGAACTCGTACGTTATCTCGGCGTTTCGGCCGGTCAATCGGTCGTACAGCCCTATTGCGAGTTCGGGCCACGTCGTCGTCTCGTCGGGGGAATCACTCATACGGATGCCTGTTAGTGTCACTGGGGCTTGAAACCACGGCCTGCGGTCCCCTTCGCTCGCGGTTGCACCGTTCGCTTCGAGGCCGCCCTCGGCCCGTTCCTACGGTCTTCTCGCAAACGTCAGATAGCCGGTGTGGCCGACGCCACCGGTAGAGGGACGGGAGCCACGGTCGTCGAAGTCCATCTCCCGCTGGATGGTGTCGAGGGTCTCGATACCGTAAAGCCCCACCTCGCGGGCCGCGGCGACGACCTCTCGGGTGTTCTCGACAAAGGGGGAGTACACCGCAAGCGAGCCGCCACGCGAGAGCAGCGTTGGTGTGCGCTCGACGACAGCCGGGGCGTCCTCGGTATCCAGTGTCACCACGTCGAAGCCCGACAGCTCGTCGAGGTCGTCGGTCACGTCGCCGGTCCGGACCTCGACGCTGTTTGCGACGCCGGCTGTCTCCATGTTGTTGCGGGCCACGTCGGCGAAGTCGGGGTCGATTTCGTAGGTCACTACCTCTGTGCCCATCCGACCCATGTAGGCGCTGAGGATACCGGTCCCGGTCCCCGCGTCCAGCACGCGGTCGCCGGCGGCGACGCCGGTCTTGCCCACCACGAGACCCACGTCGCGGGGCATCATCGGCGCGCCGGTGCGTTCCAGATGGGCAAAGAGGTCCGGCCCGCGCAGCCGCCGGACGGTGAAGGCGGTACCCAGATGGGTCTCGACGACGTCGCCGGGTGCCACGTCTTCGGGTACCTCCAGAATGCCGAGGTCGGACTCGAAGCGCTCGCCGGGGGCGAGCAGGTACTCGCGGTCCTCGTGGACGAACAGGTACACGCTACTCCAGCTCGTCGACCGCGTCCGCCAGGTCGCCGTCGTTTGCTTCCAAGGCCTCGCGTGCGGTGTCCTCGTCGGCACCGGTCCGCATCGCGACGATTTCGACGTCGTCCTCGTCGACTGCGCTGCCCGCGCCCGAATCGGCCGAGTCCTCGCCGTCGGCTTCGCCTTCCGCGAGCGCTCGGCTCTCGGGGTCGCCGACGACCTGGTAGGTCTTCTGGCCCTGGGCTTCCATCAGCTGGACCTCGGCGTCCGTGAAGACGAGTTCCTCGTCGGGGGTCCGGATAATCACTTCCTCGGCATCGATATCCGCCATATCGATACCCATCTGTTCCATCATCTGTTTCATCTTTCGCGGGTTCATCCCGCCGCCTCCGCCGAACATACCCGAGGCTGGGCGTTCTGGATAAAAAAGCCCACCGACCCACCGCTGTTCACCGGGGTCACAGACTCGCCACGAGCGAGCCCTTGACTGCGGTGCCCGGACAGCGAGCGCGCCACAGCACCGCGTCAGTCTCCCTCGCTCGTCTTCCGCGGCAGGTCGCCGTACAGCTCGCGGTTCATCAGGTCGGCGACGAACTGCCGGATTTCGTCGCGCAGTTCGGCCTCGTCGTCGTAGCTGACGACCCGGGCGTCCCAGCGCTGGCTGATGGAGCGTATCATCGCACTGGAGACGGCGTCCTCGTGAGCGAACATGACCCGCTCGCGGCCCCGCTCGTCTAGGTCTTCGAGCGGGATATCGGGGTCGACCGCGAGGAAGGCGTTGACGCCGGGGTCGGCCCGCAAGGACCCCTGTATCGAGCGGAGCGTCCCCATCATCTCGTCGAGCGCTTCGTCCCCAGCAGACGCCGCGGGGAGCGAGACATCGTCTGGGTCGACGCCGTCGGGCACGAGGTCGACCACGTCGAAGGTGGTGTACGGTCCCATCAGGTAGACGAGGAAATCGCCGTAGGGAACGGACCCGAGCGAGGCCTTGATTCGGGCGTGCATACCGGAATCACATAGCGATAGTATATAAAGTTCGGCGATACTCAATGTTGATTGACTCAGCAACTGTTATGTCGGTCGGCAAGAGAGCTATAGATAGGATGGGCACCAGCACGCGCGACGAAAAAACCGAGCCGGCGGAGCCCGCGAACCTCCTCCCCGAGCGGAGCGTCCTCACCTTCGAGGAGTACATGGCGATGCAGCGGGCCATCGGCAACGAGACCCGGTTTCGGGTTCTCTATCGACTCAAGCGCGACGGTGAGATGAGCGCCAAGGAGCTACGGGAGGCACTGGACCTACCCAGCAACACGCTCCATCACCACCTCGATACGCTGGTCGAAGTGGGCCTCGTCGAGAACCGTAAGCGCAACGAACCGACCAGCGAGGGACTCTACTCCTACTATCGGGCGACGGCGCTGGGCGAAGCGCTGCTCGACCACGGTGTCGAGGAACTGCTCCGCCGCGAGCAGACGTTCGCCGACGCATACGCATAGTCACTCTTCCCACGTCACCTGGACGCCGTTGTCCCGCAGGATGACCCGATAGGTCGACCCGTCGCGGATATCGCCCGCCTCGATGTTCAGCGTAATCGTTCTGCCAGTCCGTCCTCGATGGCCGCCGTGAGTTCGTACGTGCCCGGCCAGCTGATTCTGGGGTCGAACTCCCGGGACGCGCTGGCGTCAAGGGACAGCGTCCGTCGTCTCGCCCCGACAGCCGGCCAGTGCGGGCGTCGAGAAGACGACTACGCCGAGAAGGGAGCGGCGGCACATACCAGCGGTCAGCTGTCGGTACCCTGCCGAACTTTCACGGCCATCCCCGTCTCGAAGTCGGCCATCCCGCCCCCGGGAAGCTCCGCGCGGCCGACGGCCAGCATGTCGCCGTCCTCGTGGACGACGAGCGCCTCGTCGCCGGGCCGGATGTCGGGGTCCGCCTGCTGCACGAACTTCGCGAACGCGTTGCGACCCTCGCGGACGAACGGCTCGCTCTCGTCGCCCACTACGACCCGGTGGGCGGGGGCGTCAAACGTCACAAGTAAGCGCCGGCCGCCGGCCAGCCCGAGGACGAAGCGGCCGTCGGTGGCGTAGGTGGCGATGCGGCCGTCGTCGGCGTGGACCTGGCGGGGCCGCCCCGAACTGGTGTGGGTGATGTCGATTCGGTCCACGGACGGGAACAGCGCCGCGCCGGCGCCGCGACCGAACTGGTAGTCGGCCCCACGACGGAGGCCACGGAACTCGCTGTCGCTCATTGCCCGATTTGGCGGCCGTGTGGGTAACCCGCTTTCGGTCCGCGAGCAGCCGCCCGCGACCACGTGGATGTCACTCACTCCCACGTTGGTGGCCGCGTTTGGGGAAGTTTATACCCGGTGACTCGCTAGAGCCGACCACAATGGCTACAGACAAGCGGAAAGTGTATGCGGGCGTCGCGCTACTGGTCGTCAGCTCGGTGCTGATTCTCACGTCGGGCCCGTTTGATATCGACATCTCGACCACCATCGCCGGCGTCATGGGCGCCATCGCGGCGCTGGGACTGGCCGCCGGTGCGTTGCTGGTCGGAACTTCCGAGGACGGTCGGGCAGTCTAAACGCAGTTCTTCTAGTTCGTCGTCCGCCCGCGAGCGGCCGCTATAACAGGAATGTATCGGGCTCTTCGCTCAGGTCGACGAAGCCGTCGACAGCCGACTTGAGGTCCTCGGAGGAGGACTCCTCGAACCCCATCGCTTCGATGCGACACCCCTCGTGGCGGACGTACCGACAGACGCGGGCGAAGTCGCCGTCGCCGGTACAGAGCACGATGGCGTCGTTGTGTTTCGCCAGCGTGACCGCGTCGAGGCTCATTCCCACGTCCCAGTCGGCCTTCTGGGAGCCGTCCTGGAACGTCTTGATGTCCTTGATACGGGTCTCGAAGCCGATGTCGGTCAGGGCCTCGAAGAACGTCTCCTCCTCCGGGGAGTCGGCGCGGATGACGTAGGCGATAGCGCGGGTGAGTTCGCGGCCGTCGACGGCCGCCTCGAGCAGTTCCGAGTAGTCGATGTTGCGCGTGTAGAGACTCCGGGCTGTGTGATAGAGGTTCTGGGCGTCGGCCAGGACGGCCACGCGTTGCCCTGGGTGTGAGACAGTCATACGGTGATTTCTCACCTGAACCCGGATAGGTTTTCGGGGTCGGCGGAGAGCAAAAATGCTAAGTCGCTCTCGGACGCCCATGTGAGTATGCGACGGCGCCACGCAACGGTACGGCGGGTACCCAGCGGCGACGGCGTCGTCCCGAAACGCAAGCGCAAGCGGTGACTCCTGGCTCGCGGCGGGCGTGGCACTCCCGTCGCGGGTCGTCGACGCTCGGCGGGCGCGGTTCACCCGCAGGGGGTCGTCGACGCTCGGCGGGCGCGGTGCATCCGCAGAGGGTCGCCTTCTCTTCGGTATCGACTGCAACCGGACGACTAATCCCACAGCGACACCACACACTCAGTAATGACAGCACTGGACTTCCACGGCGTCTACCCCGCGATGTGTACGCCGTTCCACGACGACGACGAGCGCAGTATCGACTTCGAGACACTCAGGCGAGACGCTCAGCGGCTCGAAGCCGCCGGCGTCGACGGCCTCGTTCCGGCCGGCTCCACGGGCGAGTCGGCGACGATGACCCACGACGAACACATCGAGGTCGTCGAGGCGGTCATCGACGCCGTCGACGACGTCCCCGTCATCGCCGGCACCGGCTCCAACAACACCCGAGAGGCCCTTTCGCTCTCCCGGCGGGCCGCCGACGCCGGCGCCGACGGGTTGCTCCTGATTTCGCCGTACTACAATAAGCCCGAACAGCGCGGCCTGGTCGACCACTACGAGACCATCGCCGACGCGGTCGACTGCCCGCAGGTCGTCTACAACGTCCCCTCGCGGACGGGCCAGAACATCGGGCCCGACACCGCCGTTTCCCTGGCGAGCCATCCGAACATCCAGGCGTACAAGGCCGCCAGCGGCGATATGAACCAGATTTCCGAGATTATCGAGCGCACGCGCGACGAGGAGTTCGCGGTGCTGTCGGGCGACGACGGGATGACCGTTCCGATGCTCTCGGTCGGCGCGGCGGGCTGTATCTCCGTGGCCGCCAACGTCGAGCCCGAACGTACCTGTGCGATGGTCGGCGCGGCGCTGGCCGAGGACTACGAGCGCGCCCGAGCGATTCACCACGAACTCGGACCGCTGTTTCGAGAGCTGTTCGTCGAGACCAACCCCATCCCGGTCAAGGAGGCGATGCGCATTCGGGGATACGGCCCGGCTCACCTCCGCCAGCCGCTGTCCCGACTCGGCGACGAGTATCTCGATGACCTGCGTGACGTGCTCGCCGCCCTCGAAACGGAGGACTTAGCGGACGCCTACGCGGAGCTAGAGCGATGACACGGATTGCGGTAAACGGCGCGGCGGGACGCATGGGACGGACAGTCATCGAGACGGCGGCCGACCGCGAGGACTTAGAGGTCATCGTCGGCTTCGATATCGAGGCCGGCGAGGTCGACGGGGTTCCGGTCGTCGCCGAGGACGTGGCCGAGGCACTGACCGAGTACGACGTAGACGTTGTCGTCGACTTCTCCGTCCCCGAGTCGACGCTGCCGCTGGCCGGGGCCTGCGTCGAAAGCGGCGTCGGCCTCGTCGTCGGGACCACGGGCTTCGACGACGACGGCCTGGCCGGACTGGACGCCGCCAGCGAGTCGGTGCCGCTGTTGAAAGCGACGAACTTCTCGCGGGGCATCCAGGTGCTCCAGCGCACGGTACGGGAGGCGGTGCGGGCACTCGATGACTACGACCTCGAACTGATGGAGAGCCACCACGACGGGAAGGTCGACGCGCCCTCCGGGACGGCCAAGACCCTGCTCGAAGTCGTCCAAGCGGAGCGCGACGTGGAACCGGTGTACGGCCGCGAGGGGCATGCCCCCCGCGAGGACGACGAAATCGGTGTCTTCGCCCGCCGGGCCGGCGACATCCGTGGCGAACACGAACTCATCCTCGCGGGCAACGACGAGGTGTTGTCCCTCTCCCATCACGCCGAGGACCGCGCCGTCTTCGCCGCCGGCGCGCTCGACGCCGCCGCGTGGCTGGTCGGTAGAGAGCCCGGCCAGTACGAGTTCGGCGAGGTCATAGACGCGTAACAGCGAAATATCCACGGTTTCTCACCGAGGCACGACGCCATTAAAAGACGGAGCGACAGTTCGAGGAGGTGAGCGGCCTACAACTGTTCGAGAGTCCACTGCTGGTTCTCGCCGCCGGCGTAACCGTACTGGTGGACGTTCGCACCGTCGCTGGTCGAGGCGTACTCGATGTCCAGTGCCTTCCCTGTGCAGCGACCCCAGCAGGGACCTCCATCGAGTACGTGGCTGCCGCGATGAGTCCTGAGAGTCCGCCGAGGAAATCACGGCCACGAGTCGAACCCCCGACAGGTAATAGGGTCCGTGAAATATGGTCGTTCATGAGTCTACAAGCAGACGTCGAAGCCCTCTGGGAACGGAAACAGGACGGACTGACGGCGGCCGACACCACCGACGAGCATCTGGACGTGCTGGCGGAGTTTCTGGCCGCGCTGGAAGCCGGTGACGTTCGAGCAGCGGAGAAGTCCGGCGGCGAGTGGGAGGCAAATACGTGGGTCAAGCAGGGAATTTTGCTGAACTTCGGCCTTCGGGAGACCGTCTCACGTGAGTACGGCGGCGTCACCTACCACGACGTGCTCCCGCTGCGTGACACCGACGACCTCGGTGACCGTGGCACCCGCAACACGCCAGACGGGACGACCATCCGCCGGGGCGCGTATCTGGGCGAGGACTGCATCATGATGTCGCCCTCCTTTGTCAACATCGGCGCCCACGTCGGTGACGGAACACTGGTCGACTCCTGTGACACCGTCGGCTCCTGTGCTCAAATCGGCGAGAACGTCAAGCTCGGCGCGAACACGCTCATCGGCGGCGTGCTGGAACCGGTCGAGAACGCCCCCGTCATCGTCGAAGACGACGTCTCCCTGGGGGCGGGCTGTCGGGTGACCAGTGGCTTCGTCGTCGGCGAGGGCTCTATCGTCGGCGAGAACACGCTCCTGACGCCGCGTATCCCGGTCTACGACCTCGTCGAGGCGGACGTCCTCTACGGTGAACTGCCGCCCGAGCGTCGCGCGTTCCAGCGCTTCGTCGACTCCTCCATCGGCGAGTACGACCTCATCCCCGGCGGCGCCTACAAGCCCGCCGTAGTGGCGACCGACATCGAGGAAGAGACCCTGGAAGCGACGGAGCGAGAGGACGCGCTGAGAGACTAGCGGGGAAGCGAACGCAGTGAGCTTCCTCGCTTACACCGCGTTCGCGAGCGCCCGATGGAACGCCCCGACGGAGTCGAACCGGTCGGCGGGGTCGGCCGCGTCTTCGCACGATGGCGCGACCATCATCGCACAGGTCCCGGCCTCGGGGACGACGCTCCACCCGCCGACGAGTTCGTCGCGCCGGACCTCGAGCGTCTCGAACAGCGGGTTCCAGTAGAGGGCGCCGACGCTGCGGGGGGAGTCCCAGCGGACGATACACGGGTGGCAGTCGGCCTCCATCTTCGATTTCGCGTAACGGAGGGCCGACAGCTGTGAGTCGTGGGTGGTGTGGGTCTCGCCCCTGCGTGACCCTTTGCGGTAGTCCTCGACGACCCAGAGGCTCCCCTGCTTGACGAGTTCCAGCGGCTGGCGTCGTGGGACCTCCTGTTCCATGATAGCTCCAATTCCTGCGTGTAATCGGCTGTTGGTGCAAAAATATGTTTGGGTACCATGCAAGGTAGTGTTTAGTTTAGTAGAAAACGCGGAAGAGAGCCAGAAAGCCCCGGCTGGCTTCGGTCGGGGGGCTCGCTGCGCTCCTCGGCCGTCGGCCTGCGGGCTCGACGTACGAGGCGACGCAAGCACTGCAACGAACGGGGTGAGTGAAGCGCGCAGCGAGTCGCAGTAGTCGAGCGGTCGGGGGCTTTCTGGCTGGTGACAGTCTGCATCGCCTCACTAAACACCACCTTGCACGGGGCAGGGAAGAAGTCGGCGGCGTACTGGCCGGTGTAGTCCTCGCCGGTATCCATTCCGGGTGCCGGCTAGTGCATTCGTCTATTCTGGGATAAATATACAGGCCGACCTCGGTCGGGAGCGCAACCCTTGTTACCGGCCGTCGCCGTTGTTCGGGCAATGAGTCACGACTCGCCGCCGGTCCGCCGCCTCGCGGACTGGGACCACGACCGCCTCGGTCGGCTGGCGGCCGACCACGGGACGCCGCTGTACGTCGTCGACCTCGACCGGGTCGCACGGAACTACGACCGCTTCGCGTCGGCCTTCCCCGACGCCCACGTGATGTACGCTGCGAAGGCCCACACCGGCCGCGCCGTCCTCGAGACGCTCCTGGAGACGGGCGCCGACATCGAGTGTGCCGCCGCCGGCGAACTACAGCGGGCCGTCCAGGCCGGCGCGGACCCGGACACGCTCCAGTACACCGCCGTGAACCCACCCGACGCGGACCTCGACTACGCGGTCGAACTCGCAGCGGACCATCCCGGCCTCACCATCACCGGCGGCGCCCGCGACACCTTCGACCGCCTCGAAGACCGGGGGTACGACGGTCGGGTCGCCATCCGCGTCAACCCCGGTATCGGGACCGGCCACCACGAGAAGGTGGCGACGGGGAAAGACGCCAAGTTCGGTATCCCCTACGAGCAGGTGCCCGAGGTGGCCAAAGACATCGCCGCGCGGTTCGACCTCGTCGGCATCCACGCCCACGCCGGCAGCGGCGTCCTCCACGACGACCTCGACGACCACTGCCACGCCATCGGGACGGTCGCCGACGTGGGACGGCACGTAGAGCGGGACGTCACCCCCCTGGAGTTCGTGGACTTCGGCGGCGGCTTCGGCGTGCCCTACCGCGAGGACGAGGAGCCCCTCGATATGGACGTGGTCGGAAAGAAGGTCCGGGACGCCGTCGGGGAGCTCGATGCCCAGGTGAAGCTCGAACCGGGCCGCTACGTCGTCGCCGACGCCGAACTGATTCTCACGGAGGTCAACACGGTCAAAGAGGCCCCCGCCGCGACCGTCGTCGGCGTCGACGCCTCGCTGGCGACGCTCATCCGGCCGGCGATGTTCGGCTCCTATCACCCTATCCGGAACGTCTCGGCGCCCGACCGCGACCCGCTGGCAGTCTCCGTCGGCGGCCCGTGCTGTACCAGCGCCGACGTGTTCTGTACCGACCGACC
Source organism: Halobacteriales archaeon QS_6_64_34 (assembly GCA_003020925.1). Taxonomy (GTDB): domain Archaea; phylum Halobacteriota; class Halobacteria; order Halobacteriales; family Haloarculaceae; genus Haloarcula. Next base: position 211,024 of record PXRT01000013.1, read on the forward strand.
CATCGCCCGGCCGGAGCGGACTGACCTGCTGGCAATCGGCAACGCCGGCGCCTACGGCTACGAACTCGCCAACCAGTTCCACTCACAGCCCCGGCCCGCCGAGGTCGCTATCGAGGACGGCGAGACGCGTCTCGTCCGCGAGCGCGAGACGCTGGCCGACGTGACCCGTATGGAGCGATGAGCGTCGGCTTCGACCTGGAGCGGTTCCACCGCGAGGCCGTCGAGACCGACTCGACGGCGGAGGTGGGGCCGATGCGGGACCTGCTCGTGGCGACGCTGGACCGCGAGGGAGCCGAGCCATCGGTCGACGACCTCGGCAACGTCGTCGCGACGACCGGCGCGGCCGACCCCGACGCCGCAGCGGCCGGCGAGGGCACCCACCTCGTCCTGAACACCCACATCGACACGGTGCCGCCCCATCTCCCCTACGAGCGCCGGGAGGCCCCCCCTGGTGACGAGGAGATAACCGGCGACGGTGGCGGTCTCACCGGCGACGTGGTCTGTGGCCGGGGGTCGTGTGACGCGAAGGGGCCACTCGCCGCGCTCGTGGAGGCCTTCCTCACCGTCGAGCCGGCCGAGGGCGCGGTGACGCTGGCCGTCTCCATCGACGAGGAGACAACCCAGACCGGGGGCGCCCACCTCGCCGAAACCCTCGATGCCGACGGGTACATCGTCGGCGAGCCCACGGGATTGGACGTCTGTACCGCCGCGAAAGGGCAGTTCGAGGGGACAGTGACGATTTACGGCGAGAGCGGTCACGCCGCAGACCCCGGAAGCGGGGCCAACGCCATCCGCGCGGCCGCACCGGTTCTGCAAGCGATGGAAAGTTTTGACGAACAGACCGGTCCGGGTAAGCATGAGACACTCGGCCGCCCCATCCTGACGCCGTCGATGGTCGAGGGCGGTGAGGCGACCAACCAGATACCCGCCGAGTGTACCATCACCTTCGACCGTCGCTCGGTGCCGCCCGAAACCAGCGAGGAGTTCCCCGAGGCCCTGGAGCGCCATCTCTCGCAGTGGCTGCCCGAGTCGATGTCACTCGAGGTGGCGCTCATCCGGCCCGATACGCCGTTTCCCGACGCCTTCGCGACGGACCCCGACAGCGACCTCGTCCAGACGCTCGGTGGCGCCAGCGGCGGGGCAGTACGACCGTTCGAGGCCGCGACGGAGGCCTCTTACTTCGCGGAGAACGGCCCGACGGTCGTCTTCGGTCCGGGCGTGCTCTCCGACGACATCGGCGCGGTCGCCCACTCGAAACGCGAGTACGTCCGTCTCTCGAAGGTTCGTGCCGCCGCGCGGGCGGTTCGAGAGACCGTCGAGCGCCTAGTCTAGAAGCGCCATCGCCTCCTCGTCGGTGACCTGCGAGAAGTCCCGGAAGAACTGCCCGACGGCCCTGAAGCTCCGGGGGGTCGCCAGTATCACGAGGCGGTCGACTTTGCGCTCCAGTTCGTCGGCGGTCCGGGGCGAGCCGACCGGCACCGCAGCGGTCACACTCGTGGCGCCGGCCGCCCGGACCCGCTTGAGGCAGGCGAACATCGTGGCGCCCGTGGCGAACCCGTCGTCGACAACACAGACATGCTTGCCTTCGAGGGAAATCAGTTGCCGGCCCTCCCGGTAGCGCTCGCGCTTCTCCCGGGCAGCGCGCTTTTCGTGGTCGATTTCGTCTTCCAGATACCCCGTGGTCAGGTCGAGCTTCCCGACGAGGGAGTCGTTGCGCCAGGTCGTCCCGTCGTCGGCGACGGCGGCGACTGCCAGTTCGGGGTTGCCCGGCGCGCCGACCTTGCTCGCGACCACCACGTCAAGTGACACGTCGAGTGCGTCCGCGACGGGTCGAGCCACCGGGAGTCCGCCGCGCGGGATGCCCAGCGCGATATCCACGTCCAACCCACGGAGCTCGGCAGCGAGCTGTTCACCGGCGTCCGTGCGGTCCGTGAACATATCAGATACTATGACAGTATCGGACTTAACCCCCGGGGGTAGTACTGCCGCCATACTCGAGAAGGCTCCGTATCAATCCTGAGACGGGGCCGCCGCCGGCTCTGTGTCCACCGAGAGGGTTCTGAGGGTTGTGTTCGATGGCCGCGACAGGGGCAGGTGGCCATCAGCTATTCGTAAGGACTACGTGGTGACGGTCAGCAGCGATGGTGATATCGCGTTGGAACCGCTCGTGGCGTAGCGGTGTCATGCCCCGTCGACGCCCTCGGCCAACTCGGCCGCGAGCCCGGTGTAGCCCGCCGGCGTCAGCGCCTCTAGCTCCGCCCGCACGTCCTCGCTGACGTCGAGGTCCGCAATCATCTCGCGGAAGTCCGCGATTGTCACGTCCTTGCCTCGGGTCGCCTCCTTGACCTGCTCGTAGGCGTCGTCGTGGCCCTCCCGCCGGAGGATTGTCTGGACGGCCTCGCCGATGATTTCGGGCGTGTTCTCGAGGTCCTCGCGCATGACCTGCTCGTTGGGGACGACCTTGGCCAGCCCGTTCTGGCACTTGCCGTAGGCGATAAGCGAATAGGCGAGGGCCGAGCCGACGTTGCGCTTGACCGTCGAGTCCGAGAGGTCCCGCTGGAGCCGGGAGTTCGTCACGTAGTCGCCCAGGAAGACCAGGTCCGAGTTGGCCTTCGAGAGGTTCCCCTCGCTGTTCTCGAAGTCGATGGGGTTGACCTTGTGGGGCATCGTCGAGGAGCCGGTCTCGCCCTCGACGGTCTGTTGGCCCAGATAGCGGTCCGAGACGTAGAGCCACATGTCCCGGTCCATGTCCAGCAGGACGTTGTTCGCGCCACAGACCGCATCAAAGAGCACGGCGAGGTCGTCACAGGGGTTGACCTGCGTGGTCAGTGGCTCGTGGTCCAGCCCGAGCGAGCCGACGAACGACTGGGCGAAGGCGGGCCAGTCGACGTCCGGATAGGCGGCGTGGTGGGCCGCGTAGGTGCCCGATGCGCCGGCGAGTTTCCCCGAGAGGTCCGTGGCCGCCCGTTCGATGCGAGCGATGGCCTGGCCGAGTCGGGAGGCGTAGACGGCCATCTCCTTGCCGAAGGTCGTCGGCGTGGCGGGCTGGCCGTGGGTCCGGGCGAGCATCGCCACGTCGGCGTAGTCGTGTGCCATCTCGACGAGCGTGTTCCGAATCTCGCGCAGTTCCGGTACGAGCACCTCCTCGGCGGCAGGTTTGACCAGCAGGCGGTGAGCGAGGTTGTTCACGTCCTCGCTGGTCAGCCCGAAGTGAATCCAGTGGTCGGCTTCGAGCCCCTCGGGCATCCCCAGCCGGAGGAAGTATTCGACCGCTTTGACGTCGTGGTTCGTGGCGGCGTACTCGCCGTACCCCTCGGTCTCCAGTTGCTTGATGACGGCGGCGTCCTCGTCGTCGAAGCCCTCGTAGAGCGCGCGAAGCTCGGTTCGCTGGGCCTCGGAAATCGACAGCGGCGTAGCCTCGAGGTCGGCCAGGCCGACGAGATACTCCACTTCGACTTCGACGCGGGCGCGCATGAGCGCCCGCTCGCTGGCGTACGGGACGAGCGGCTCGGTGTAGCGGGCGTAGCGGCCGTCAAGCGGCGAGACAGCGGCGAGTGGCCCTCTGTCGGTCATACCGGAGAGTCTACCGGAGACCCGAAAAAGCGTGTCGACTCACACTGGCGGCTGTGCGGTCGAAACCACGGCCGGCACCCGTCTGGTTGCGAAACGTCGCAGTCGGTAGTGTCCGCGTCAGGGCAGTTTCAGGTAGGTGTCATACTGTCGGTCGAGATATGGACCAGAATCGAACGCTGAGTGCTCATGCTCACGTCTCTCGTCCGGCCGACCAAATATCTCCGGGCGGTTGCGCGCTCAGGACAACCAGCCGTACTCGTCCGTGGCCTCGCCGAACCGGCCGTCCGGCGGGTCGTACCGGTAGAGGTCCTGTCCCAGCGCGACCCAGGCTAGGCCGTAGGGGAGTGCGGTCCAGGGCGATATCTCGTTGAACCCGAGAAAGGCGAGGGTACCGGCGAACAGCAAGACCCCCAGCCAGGGCGGCTGGACGCGGGTTCGGACCAGGCCGACGCTGACCAGGAGGGACCCACTTACCAGCGCGAGCACGCCGATACCGACGATGGCGTCGCCGCCGCCGGCCGTGACGGCGACGAGTTGGCCGACGGCGAAGACGACACCGCCGAGCGCCCCGAGCCAGGCACCCGCCGTCCCGGGCCGTTTCATACGGGCCCCGTAGAAGCTCTCGACGGCGTACTGTCCGACCACGATGGCCAGCGTCGACAGCGCGACTCCCAGCAGGACAGAGGTGTGCTCGCGGCCTACCATCCCGGCCGCGACGACCCACGCGAGCCAGACGAGGCCGCCGGCGGCGGCGACCAGTCCGGCGCGCTGACAACGAAGCTTCGACATACTGGCGAGTGGTCGGCCGGCTACTAATACTGTCGGCTGTGCCAGTACTCGGAACACGTGGGGCGAGCGTCCACACGTCGCGGACTGTTTGTTACTCCGTCCGAGTGTCAGAAGATGGCACGGACGTCATCCAGCAGTGCTCTCGCCTCGGGGTGGCCATGATACTCGATGTGGCCGGACTCGCTGCCGTAGTCGATTATCTCGCGCCTGACGGGGTGACAGAGCGTCTCGAGCAGCTGGTCGATGGCGGGAGCGGTGTCCGGATACCCGGAGTCCGTCGGCATGCGCACAGATTTACTATAGAAGCAATTAAATATTAGGTCGCTTCCAAACCGTTTCAGTATTGATATCCACCGAGACCAGCGACCGTTTCGCAACTCCTTTGCGCGCCGACCGCCCGGAGGTAGATATGAAACTCGCCGGTATGGCCAGCAACCGTGGCCGGAATCTCTTGAACATCGCGGACCGCTCGCCCGGCGGCGCTGCGTTCGCCGTCGTGCTGACGAACGACGCCGACGCACCCGTCCTGGAGGCGGCGGCGGAGCGTGGCATCCCGACCGAAGTCATCGAGCGAGGCGACGACGAACCACGCGAGGCCCACGAGGAGCGGGTCCTGGAGGCGCTCGCGGACTACGACTTCGATTTGGTAACACTGGACGGCTACATGCGCATCCTGAGCGAGACGTTCCTGGAGGGGACGCCCACCACCCTGAACGTCCACCCGTCCCTGCTCCCGAACTTCCCGGGGATGGACACCCACGAGCAGGTCATCGACGCGGGCGTCAAGGTGACGGGCTGTACCGTCCACGTCGTCGACGAGACGGTCGACGGCGGCCCCATCGTCACCCAGGAGCCAATCCCCGTCTTCGAGGGCGACGGGGTCGACGACCTGAAAGACCGGGTCCTGTACGAGGGCGAATTTACCGCGTACCCGCGCGTCGTGAAGTGGTTCGCAGAGGACCGCGTCGATATCGACTGGGACGACGGGACCGTCGACATCGAGGGCGACATGGGCGGCGAGTTCCCGGCCCGCCGACTGGTCTCGGACGACCGTGCCGCGGACCTCCGTTACGGAGAGAACCCACACCAGGACGCCGCGCTGTACGCCGACACCACGGTCTCGGAGGCCGGCGTCGTCCACGCCGACCAGTTGAACGAGGGCGCCAAAGCGCTCAGTTACAACAACTACAACGACGCCGACGGAGCCCTGAATCTCATCAAGGAGTTCGACGACCCCGCCGCCGCCGTCATCAAACACACCAACCCCGCCGGCTGTGCGACCGCCGACTCCGTCGCCGAGGCCTACGGCAAAGCCCTCTCGACGGACCCGATGAGCGCCTTCGGCGGCATCGTCGCCCTCAACCGGGAGTGCGACACGGCGACCGCCGAGCAGATTATCGACTCGTTCAAGGAGGTCGTCGTCGCGCCGGGCTATACCGACGCCGCCCTCGACGTGCTCTTCCAGAAGGAGAACCTGCGCGTACTGAACGTCAACCGCAGGGACGGCCGACTGGGCGAGGCCGACCGGTCCGACAACTTCGAGGTGACGGATACGCTCACCGAGAAACCCCTCGTCGGGGGCCGGCTGGTCCAGGAGCGCGACAGCCAGCATCTCACGCCCGAGGACCTCGAAGTCGTCACCGAGTGCCAGCCCACCGACGAGCAAATCGAGTCGATGCTGTTTGCCTGGCACACGCTCAAACACGTCAAGTCGAACGGCATCCTCTTCGCCAAAGGGACCGAAACCGTCGGCATCGGGATGGGCCAGGTCTCCCGCGTCGACGCCGTCCGACTAGCCGCGATGAAAGCCGACGAACACGCCGAGGGGAAAGACGCCGAGGGCGCCGTGATGGCCTCCGACGCGTTCTTCCCGTTCCCGGACGGCATCGAGGAGGCCGCGAAAGCGGGCATCGAGGCCGTCATCCAGCCCGGCGGGTCGAAAAACGACGAGAGCGTCATCGAGGCCGCCGACGAGCACAACATGACGATGGTCATGACCGGCCAGCGGTCTTTCAGACACGACTGAGCGCCAGCGAAAGAGTGTCTGAAGCTCGGAAGACGACCAGCGGGAGTCTACCGGTGTTTCCGGCACGACTAACGGGAGTGCCGGCGGGTCGAGACCAAACGCCTTTGGGGCGACGTCCGTTAGGCCGGCTGTGAGCTGGCTCTCCGACAACCGCCACTGGCTCCTGTTTGCCGCCACAGTCCTGTCCGGGCTGTCGACTGTCGGCGTCGCCATCGTCGGCGTCCTCGCGACCCTCTCCGTGTTGCTGACCGGCGGCTCACTGGTGGTGACCGTCGGCGCCTTCCTGCTCGTGACGCTCCTGCTTTGCGGGCTGACACTGGTCTTTGCCGCCGGGCTCTTCTCGACGCTCGCCGGCCGGGCCTCGCTCCCGTCGGTGCCCCAGAGCAGGCGCGCGGCGAGCGTCCTGTCCGGCCTGGAGGCCGCCGTGCCACCGCTCCGGCGACTCGGGCTGGCCGACAGCCTCCGGCCGAGCCTCGAGGACCGACGGGCCACGGCCAAAGAGCGCTACGTCGACGGCGAACTTTCGGAGCGGGAGTTCGAGGCGTGCCTCGAGACGCTGCTCGACGAGGAGGAGCGACGGGTGCCGGAGTCCGAGCGCAGTCGGACGGACCGCGAACTCGAACGGGAGCGCGAGTAGCGAGCAGACAGGGAGCGCTCAGCGCGGGGCCACCCGCGAGCCGTGGTACAGCAGGCGGCTTTTTACTTCGCCCGACCGTCGTAGCCAGTATGAGCACGTTCACGCGTTACCGGGTCGACGTCGACTCGCCCAGGCTCGCCCGCGTGCTCGGCAAAGTGCCGGGTATCGCGACCGAGGGCGACCGCGAGACCGACGAGGAGAAAGCCTCGGTCGTGAAGACCTACGGGCTGCTCGGGCTGGGCATCTCGATGATGATGCTCGGCATCGCGACGGTCGGTATCTGGGTCTACCTGCGTCGAAAGGGCGACGGCGACGAGTCCGAGACGCCGCCGCCAGCGGCGGGACTGGACACCGGCGAACCGGCCGCGACGGGGCTGTCGGCGTCCGAGACGGACGAAAGACCGCACGGCAGAACCGAGGGCGACCGTTCGGACGTGGAGTGGACGACTAGAGACACGACGCCGGAGAGCGAGTCCGCGACCGACGACGAGCCCGCAGTCGAAGACATCACAGCACCGGCGACGGACGAGGCCGAGTCGCGGCCGACCGAGCCGGTCGACGCCGCGCCGCTGCTGGGCGCTGCCTTTCTCGCGGTGACCGGTGCCGTCGTCAAGTGGCTGCAGGCCGGCGACGAGGCCTGACGACACCGCCAGCAGTATATGCGGTCGGTCAACAGACGGGCGTATGCGCCGGACAGTTCATGGTAGCACTCGGCGTGCGCTGCTCGCAGCGGTGGGGGCGATCGGCGTCGCGGCGCTTGCGGGCTGTAGCGGCGACGACTCGTCTACGGCGTCGGAGACGCCGGCGGAGACATCGTCGCCCCGACCGACGGCGACAGCGACGGGGCGCAGTCGCTGGTCCGACAGCCTAAAGCGGACGGCTACGGAACAGCGGGCATGGAGTTCCACGAGGCCGCGAACTTCCTCTTCGAGTTGCGCCGGTTCGACTCCCGGGCCGGCACCGACGCCACGCGGGCGCTGCTCTCGGAACTGGGCGACCCCCACGAGGGACCGGACTGTGTGCAGATAGCCGGCTCCAACGGCAAGGGGTCGACCGCGCGGATGGTCGAGCGGGCGCTCCGGGAGGCCGGCCTCAACGTCGGCCTCTACACCTCGCCACACCTCGACGACGTTCGCGAGCGCATTCGCGTCAACGGCCGCAAAGTTCCGGAGGCCGCCGTCGTCGAGTTCGTCGAGACCGCTCGCGAGTACGTGACTGAGGAGGGGGCTGTCGGTGACTCCCCGACTTTCTTCGAGACGCTGACCGCCTTTGCTTTCTGGGAGTTCGGCCGGCAGGACGTCGACGTCGCCGTCCTCGAGGTGGGTATCGGCGGGAAGTACGACGCCACCAGCGTCGTCGACCCGGTCGCCAGCGCGGTGACGAGTGTCACCCTGGAACACACGCATATACTCGGTGACACGGTCGAGGAAATCGCGACGGACAAGGCCCACGTCGCGCCCGCCGACAGGCCGCTGGTGACCGGCGCGACCGGCGACGCACTCGCTGCCGCGCGCGCGCAGGCCGGCGACGTGATTACCGTCGGCGACGACGGCGAGGACTCCAACGTGACCGTCAGCTACGGCGGCCGCGAGGGGCTGGAAGCCGCCGCCACCATCGACGGACCGGGCTGGGTCGTCGACACCCATCTCCCGCTGCTGGGCGCCCACCAGGCCCACAACGCGGGTATCGCCGCGACGCTCGTCAAGCAGGTCGCCGACATCACTGGGGCGGATATCTCCCGGGCCGACGTCGAACGCGGCCTGCGAAACGCCCACTGGCCCGGCCGGTTCGAGGTGATGGGCGAGTCGCCACTGACAGTACTGGACGGCGCGCACAACCCCAGCGGGCTCGCACGGACGATGGAGACGCTCGATAGCTTCGAGTTCGACGAGCTACACGTCGTCCTGGGCGCGATGGTAGACAAGGACCATGCGGCCATCGCGGCCGAACTCGGGGCGGCCGACCGCGTTATCGCCTGCCGACCGAACGTCGACCGGGCGGAGTCCCCCGACGTGCTGGCAGAGACACTGCGCAAAGCGACCGACGCCGAGGTCGCGACTCGCTCGGACGTGGCCGGCGCGCTGGGAACGGCGCTCGACGCCGCCGGGCCGGACGATGCCGTCCTCGTGACGGGGTCGCTGTATGCCGTCCGCGAGGCCCGCACGCGCTGGTCGCGGTCGATGATACCCAAGGACGTCGATTCGATTCCCGGGGCGAAAGCGACCATCGAGGCCGCCCACGTCACCCGGGCGGGCGCCTGGCGGATGCGCGGGAAGGCCGTCCACCGGGTCCTCCGCACGCGGGTCCAGCCCCGCCAGGCCCAGTATCTCAAGGAGGAACTGCTCTCCCTTGGCGGGGAGTGTGGCGTCTCCGGGCTGAACGACCAGGACGAGGAGCGCGTCGACTGCGTGCTGATGGGGACGATGGCGCAGTTCAAGCGCCTGGCCGACAAGCTCGACGGCCAACCGTACGGCCTCTCGACCTTTTCGGATGAACTCCGCGAGGCTCTGGACATCCACCAGCCCGCCAACGACGCCGACTACCCGTGGAGCGACGGCACCGCCGTCATGGGGATTCTGAATATCACGCCCGACTCGTTCCACGACGGCGGGGAGTACAACGCCGTCGAGGACGCCGTTTCACGGGCCGAAACGATGGTCGAAGACGGCGCCGATATCCTCGATATCGGCGGCGAGTCGACCAGACCGGGGGCCGACCCCGTCCCGGTCGACGCGGAAATCGACCGCGTCGTACCGGTCATCGAGGCCCTCTCGGACCTGGACGCGGCCATCTCCGTCGACACCCGGAAAGCCGAGGTGGCCCGCGCGGCCCTCGATGCCGGCGCCGATATCCTCAACGACGTCTCCGGGCTGGAAGACCCCGAAATGCGGCTCGTTGCCGCCGAGTACGACGTGCCAGTCGTCGTGATGCACTCCATCAACACGCCCGTCGACCCCGACAGCGACATCCACTATGACGACGTGGTCGGGGACGTCATTGACGAGCTGACCGAACGCGTCCTTCTGGCCGAGAAGGCCGGCCTGGACCGCGAGCAGATTCTCGTCGACCCCGGCATCGGCTTCGGGAAGACGGCCGCCGAGAGCTTCGAGTTGCTCGACCGCATCGACGAGTTCCGGGCGCTTGGCTGTCCGATTCTGGTCGGTCACTCCCACAAGTCGCTGTTTGACTTTGTCGGCGAGGAGCCCGGCGACTGTCTAGAAGCGACCATCGCTGGGACCACCCTCGCCACCGAGCGGGGCGCCGACGTGATACGGGTCCACGACGTGGCCGAGAACGCCACTGCAGTCAGGGTCGCCCAGGCGGCCCGCGACCTCGACCGATTCCGCTAACTGGTGGCCCTAGCCGATAGTGGATTCCAACCGCCGAGTGACGCCAAACCCTAATATCCCAACCCAGCGGTGCGGTGCCGTGGGAATCCTCGCGCTTTAGCGCGGGGAGGAGGTCAACTGGCAACCAAAGCATATCAACCGTCCTCGGTATTCCGCGCGCCGCTCACGACCGGACTACTCGGTTTTCGGTTCGACGGCGTGGGCCTCCTGCTCGGTGACCTGGATGCCCTTCGAGGCGAGGTGGCGCATCTGCCGTCGAACGAAGTCTTCCTCGGTCGTCCCACGGGTCGCCAGCACGACCATCCGGGCGTCGCCGGCGGGGCGCATCGTCCGCCCGGCCCGCTGGGCACCCTGACGGCGGGAGCCGCCCAGGCCGGAGGCGACGATGGCGAGTTCGGCGTCGGGGAGGTCGATTCCCTCGTCGCCCACGCGGGAGACGACGAGCGTGTCCCGCTCGCCCCGGCGGAACGCGTCGAACAGCCGCTCGCGCTCGGCGTGGCGCGTCTCGCCGCTGACGAAGGGTGCGTCGATAGCCTCGCTGATGGCCCTGCCGTCGTCGAGATACTCGACGAAGACGAGCGCCTTGGCCGCCGGGTTCTCCGCCAGCGTGTAGCGTATTTCGTCTATCTTCCCGGTGTTGCCGGCCGCCGCCTGCCGGCGGCCGTGGCCCGACGTAGCGGCGTACTCGGTGCGCTCGTCGTCGCTCCCCCAGGGAACCAGCCGTATCTCGACCTCCGGCTCGGTGACGTAGCCATCGTCGAAGAGCGTCCCCCAGTCGGTGCCGATGGGCGGCCCGACGAGCGTGAAAATCTCTTCCTCGTCGTCGGACTCCCGTGTGGGGGTCGCCGTGAGTCCCAGTCTGTGTTTGGTCTGTAAGTCGGCGCTCCGGCGGAAGACGGGGGCTGGAATGTGATGACATTCATCGAATACGATGAGGCCCCACTTTCGCCGGTCGAACAGCTTCCGGTGGCGGTCCATCCCGGCGGTCCGATACGTCGCAATCGTCACCGGCCGAATCTCCTTCTCGCCGCCGTGGTACTCGCCGATGTCGTCGTCGGTCAGATCGGTGTGGCGGACGAGTTCGTCGCGCCACTGTGTCGCTAATTCTCTCGAGGGCACCAATACGAGCGTCTCGCCGCCGACGGCGGCCATCGCGCCCATCGCCGCGACAGTCTTGCCCGACCCCGGCGGGCCGACGAAGACGCCGGAGCCCTGTTCGGTGAATCGTTCGACCCAGTCGTCCTGGTAGTCCCGCAGGCACAATCGGAGTTCCATCTCCAGGGGCTCGCCGGTCGCCAGTTCGCGGTCGTCACGCACCGGGTAGCCGGCCTCGTACAGCGTTCGCTTGACTTCGGCGGTGCCGTCTTCGTTCACCCACGACTCGGAGTCGGAGATGGGCGCTCGCAGGAGGTCGTCCTCAAGCTTGGGCCGGGCGACGTTGCCCATCAAGTCGTCGCTCTCGGCTTCGAGGACGACGTAGCCGTCCTCGTGGGTGTACAGCCTGAACTTCCGGGCCCGCTCCCACTGACCCGTCACCCACTCCTCGAGGTGAGCCGACCGTTCCCCCAGGACGTCCCGCATCGTCGACAGCAGGTCATCCAGTGTCTCGTGGGGGGCGGCCCAGATATCGGCCTCGCGCAGCTCGTAGACGTAGCCACCCGAGCGGTTGGCATCGCCCAGCCGGGCGAACTGCGAGAGCTGTGCGCGTGTGAACTGGTCGGGATGTTCGACGACGACCTCCCGGCGGTCCGGGAACAGAATCACGCGCTCGCGGTCGGTCACCTCGGCCACGTCGGTCGGATACCACACCGACTCGACGCCCGAGACGTCCTGGCGCTGTATCTCGCCGTCCTTGGCCAGGGCTTCGAGGGCCTCGCGCGCTTCGCCGGGCGTGAGGTCGGTCTTGCGGGAGAGTTCGGTCGCCGTCAGATGCGGGCGGCCGACGGCGTCGATGGCGTCGTACACCGTGTCGAGTTCCAAAGTACTGGTGTCGTCGGAGTCCTCGGCGGTCACTACTGTCGTCTGGGTGCGGGAGCCCAAAACGGGTTTCGTCTGGTCGGGCCGGACGCCAAACAGTCGACACGTTCCGACCCCGAGAGATTTTACCGCCGGTCGACAACGGTCCACTGTGCCCGAGCTATCCATGCGGAACCCCTGGGTTTTCACGACTATCAACACCGTCGCGTGGGTCCTGGTCTGGGGCGCGATTCAGGCGGCCCTCTTCGACGGCGGGCTGTTCGAAGCGGTGCTGCAGGCCGGCCTGGCCGGCATCGTGTTCTCCATGCTCTATCTGTATCTGCAGTGATTCAGAACAGCCCGCGCTCGTCAACCAGGCGCTCGTACAGCGTCTCGTAGCGGTCGACGACCGCCGCGTGGTCGTACTCGGCCAGTGACTCGTCGACTGTCCGGTGGTCCATATCGGCCGACTCGACGATGCTGTCGGCTATCTCCTGGGGGGTCGTCACGCGGAAGTCCCGGTCGCGATGTTCGACGAGTTCGTGGGCGCTCGATTCGGCCTGGTACTCGACGATGGCGATACAACCGCAGGCCAGCGCCCACAGCAGTTCCGTCGCGAAATGCCCGCGCCACGCGGTCTGGACGAATACGTGTGCGCCCTTGTAGATGGCCAGCCGCTGCTCGCGGTCACAGGAGCCGACGAACGTTACCCGGTCGTCGATGCGGAGGTCGGCGGCCTCCTGTTCGTAGGCCCCGCGCTCGGGGCCGTCGCCGATAACCGTCGCCGACCACCCCTTCTGTCGGAGTTCGGCCAGCCCCAAAAATAGCGATTCGATGTTCGCGCTCTCGTCGAGGGGGTGTGCGCACACCACGTCGACCTCCTCGGCCGGCTCCACGTCCCGGACCAGGTCCATATCGATGCTCTCTGGGATGACCGTCGTCCGGTCGCTGTCGGCGCCGGCCTCCCAGAGACGGGTCTGGACGAGCTCGGAGGGGGTGACGAACTGGTCGGCGACCGATATCGCGCGGTCGGAGACCGGCTCCTCGCCGTCGCCGAAATACTCCACGACCAGCGGTGCTCTGGCGAGCTTAGCACCGGCGTTGGCCGCCCGCAACACGGACGACGGCGTCGGGTAGGCGACGACGATGTCGGGGCGGTGTTTGGCCAGCAGCGCCGGCAGCCGCGTACAGAACGAGGCCGCAGTCGGGTCGGTGGTAACGCCGCGATAGGTGACGGCGTCGGGCTCGAACTGCCTCGAAGACCCGGCCCACCACCGTACACAGAAGACGGAGACCTCGTGGCCGGCTTCGGCCAGCGTCCCGGCCAGCCGGTCGAGGTGGCGCCGTCCCTCGGTGTCCCGGTGGTGGCTCGTCTCCATAGCGACGACCGCGACGCGCATACCCGACCCGAGGATAGCGTCGGGCAAAAACCCACCCCATCTGCGCAACTGGCAGGGAAAGAGAGAGCGGTAAGAATACGGACACCGAGCAAGCACACCCGAATCACGATAGATAATCTCGAATCCGAACTCTCCGATGCAGTGCAGTGGTACTGGGAGACCCGGTCCGGGCAAGGTGCAACACAGCGCGAGTCAGAAGACTCGACGCGCGGCCGGCGTGCCGAGGTACTCGGCGGGCAGCAAATGGACGGGTTCGCCGGGCTTATCGAGGACATCGTCGTTGACGCCGGTGTCCCAAGAGACTCGGTGAAACACGATTACCACGCCACACTCCCCGGGTTCTATCGCCATGAGAAAGAGTGGGATACGGCAGTCGTACACGACGGCGAACTGTTAGCCGTCGTCGAGTATAAGAGTCAAGCATCGAGTTTTGGGAACAACCTGAACAACCGGGCGGAGGAAGCCATCGGGAACAACACTGACATTATTGAGGCGTACGAGGAAGGCGTGTTCGCCCCGTCTCCGCAACCATTCATCGGGTACCTGATGCTCATGGCGGATAACGACGAGTCCCGGAACGTGCCGCAGTTGCGAGAGGTGAATTTCGACGTCGATGAGCAGTTCCGTGATGCGACGTACGTAGACCGGATGGAGCTGCTTTGCCTTCGAATGGTTCGAAAAAGGCTCGTAAACCAGTCCGCGTTCATCCTGTCTGACGGGAATGTCGGGTTAGACGGGGAGCATTGGGAACCGAACGAGGAACTCAAATTCGAACGATTTGCCCGGTCACTGGCGTCACACGTCTCCGGGCACATTGATTTCGAGTAGGTCCACTCGGCAAGTGAGTTTACGTAATTTAAAGTCCGAACGCGCACCACGCAACAATAGATGAAGGGGCACGTGCCGACGCCGGATGCACTCGCCGAAAAAATCGTTCGGCGAGCGTTCCGTGACGACCCGCCAAGCAGTGACGATAGGATACTGTACCCAGGGTGCGGAGACGCCCCGTTTGCCACAGCGGTCGAACGCGTCTGCGACGAGGGTGGCTGGGAATATCCTTCCGGGGTAGGTGTCGAAACGGACATAGAGCACCTCGAAAGGGCACGAGACCGCGGGGTAACACACGTCGGATTCGAGGAACAGGATTTCTTGGCCGATACAATGCTCGACGCCGGTGTGTTCGACTACATCATCGGGAACCCGCCGTACGTCCCGATTGAAGGACTAACCGAGGACGAGAAATCCCGGTACAAAGCCGCGTTCGAGACGGCAGCCGGCCGATTTGACTTGTATATCCTGTT
This sequence comes from Halobacteriales archaeon QS_6_64_34, assembly GCA_003020925.1. GTDB lineage: Archaea > Halobacteriota > Halobacteria > Halobacteriales > Haloarculaceae > Haloarcula. The sequence goes on from PXRT01000013.1 coordinate 226,056, forward strand.
TTTTGAACGGTCCCTGTCGTTGCTCGCAGATGGCGGTGTCCTGTCGTTCGTCACCCCAGAGAAATTCGAGTACGTGGACACCGCCGAGCCGTTGCGCCGGTTACTGACGAGCGATGACGTGCACGTCGAAGAAATCGAGCATATCCCGGAAGATGCGTTCACTGGGCTCATCACGTTCCCATGCGTAACGACGGTTCGACGCACGACCGGTGGCGGAGAGACGAGAGTGACGTTACGGGACGGGTCAACCCACACTACGACGTTGCCCGGTGGGGACAGCTGGGCAGCAAGTATCAGGGACGCGGACGTTGCGGATTTGTATACCGGTGTGACACTCAGTGACGTCACTGAACGTATCAGTCCCGGATTGGCAACTGGCGCGGACAAAGTGTTCGTACTGGACCGTGACGATGTTCCAGAGTCGGTTAGTGATGAGTGGATTCGACCGACTGTAAGCGGGGGTCAGTTACGGGAGTTCGATGGTCCGTACACCGACTCGGTGTTCATTTGTCCGTACAAGGACGACGGAACACTCGCCGACCCGGGCGAACTTGGCGGGTGCTATGACTGGTTAGAACGGCACCGTGAACGGTTAGCGGACCGGTCGTGCGTGAAGAAGGGGAAAGAGTGGTACGCGTGGCATGAGAACCCGCCGATGACTGATATCCTGCAGTCGAAAGTCGTGTGGCGAGACATCGATACGGAACCAACGTTCTGGCCGGAAAGTGACGGTGGTATCGTTCCGAAGCACTCAGTGTACTACGCTGTACCGAAGGCTGACATGTCGATTGACGGTTTGGTCGAGTACCTGAATAGCCCTGAAGTGCGCGTATGGATTGAGGCACACGCGCAGAAAGCCCATAATGGGTATTATCGTTTGCAGTCAGGCGTGCTCAGTGATTTACCGGTCCCGGTCGAGTGGGCTGATTCGTTTCAGGCCACGCTGTGACATCCTCCCCGCGCTGAAGCGCGAGGGTTTTCTGCGTATCCGGTACTCCGCGCTGTTATCTCACTCCGAGTCACTTCGGTTCCAGCAAAACGTTTTGCACCACCCAGTCATGCTAGCGAGCGTGTACGACCTCGAACGGTATCTCAACGTCCGGAGCGCCTACGGCGCGTCGATGGGGCCCGACGGCCGGCTGGCGTTCCTGTTGAACGCGACCGGCGTCGGGCAGGTATGGACACTCGACGAGCCCGGCGGGTGGCCCGAACAGCGCACCTTCTACGACGAGCCCGTCGGCTTCGTCGACTACTCGCCGACGCGACCCGAACTCGCCTTCGGGATGGACGAGGGCGGCAACGAACGGACCCAGCTCTACCGGCTGGACGACGACGGCACCGTCACCGAGTTGACGGGGCTGCCCGACGCGAAACACCGCTGGGGCGGCTGGGGGCCCAACGGGGACCGCTTTGCCTTCGCCTCGAACCGCCGGAACGAGGCGGTCTTCGACGTCTACGTTCAGGCCCGCGACGGAACCGGCGACGCCGAACTCGTCTTCGAGGGCGACGGCTGGTTCACCGTCACCGGCTTCTCGCCGGACGGCGAGAAGCTGGCCATCAGCGAGGCCCACTCCAGTTTCGACCAGGACGTCTACGTCCTCGATATCGACTCGGGCGAGCGGACACATCTGACGCCACACGACGGGTCGGTTCGCTATTCCAGCGTCTCCTGGGGGCCCGACAGCGAGGCGCTGTATCTCGTCACCGACGCCGGGAGCGACACGCTGGAACTCGCGCGGCTCTCGCTGTCGGGCGAGCTGGATACCGTCCGGGCGGGCGGCGGCTGGAACATCGACGGCGTCTCGGTCGACCGGGCGAGCGGCCGGCTGGTCTACTCCCGGAACATCGAGGGGTACAACGAACTCAACGTCGGCGAGCTAGCGGGGCCGACGACCGTCTCGGAGTTCCCGATGCCGGACCTGCCGGGCGGGCTGGCCGGGGGTGTGGCCTGGGGTCCCGAGGCCGACCGCTTCGCCGTCAGCGTCACCGGGCGCACCCGCAACACGAACGTCTTCGTCGTCGAGACCGCGACGGGTGACGCCGAGCGCTGGACCCACGCCTCGACGGCGGGCATCCCACGGGAGACGTTCGTCGAACCCGAGGTCGTCCGCTTCGAGAGTTTCGACGGCCGGGCGATTCCCGCCCTCTTTTCGCTGCCGCCGGGTGCCGACGGGGACGGTGAGACGCCCGTCATCGTCGACATCCACGGCGGGCCCGAGAGCCAGCGCCGGCCCTCCTTCGCCGGGCTCACGCAGTACTTCCTCTCGCGGGGCTACGCCGTCCTCGAGCCGAACGTTCGGGGCTCGACGGGCTACGGGAAGGCCTACACGCATCTCGACGACGTCGAAAAACGGATGGACTCGGTCACAGACCTCCGCGCCGGCGTCGAGTGGCTCCACGACCAGCCGGCCGTCGACCCCGAGCGCATCGTCGCGATGGGCGGGTCCTACGGCGGGTTCATGGTGCTTGCGGCGCTCGCGGAGTACCCCGACCTCTGGGCCGCTGGCGTCGACGTGGTCGGCATCGCGAACTTCGTTACCTTCCTCGAGAACACCGGCGAGTGGCGCCGCGAACTCCGGGAGGCCGAGTACGGCTCGCTCGACGACGACAGGGAGTTTCTGGAGTCCATCTCCCCCATAAACAGGGCCGACCGCATCACTGCGCCGCTGTTCGTCCTGCACGGCGCGAACGACCCACGAGTGCCCGTCGGCGAGGCCGAACAGATAGCGGCGGCGGTCGAGTCCCACGGCGTCCCCGTGGAGCTGAAAGTCTTCGACGACGAGGGCCACGGCATCAGCAAACGCGAGAACCGAATCGAGGCCTACACCCGCGTCGTCGACTTCCTCGACGAACACGTCTAGGGCCGCCACTCGCCCATACCGCCGCTACACCCCGCACATGGCTGTTTCAGAGCCTGAAAACGAGTGGCCGGCTTTATAGGAGTACGTGGCGACCACCCGGCATGGACGTAGCCGACCGCTCCCGCTCGCGAGTGGAGGAGCGGTTGAAGCGACTCGAGGAGCAGTTCGGCCCGCCGGAGGTCACACAGACGACGTTCGAGGTGGCCAAGGAGCGGTACCAGCGGAGCCTCGAACGGTCCCGCGACGGCCAACTCGACGTGCGCTGTGTGGTCCGCGACGACGACGAGGCAGTGCTCCTTCGGGAGGGGAACGGGGAGTGGCTACTACCGCGCGGCCAGACGCGGCCGGACGAGCGGCTCTCGGAAGCGGTCAGACGCATCGTCAGGGAGGCGGCAGGCGTCGACTGCACCGTCACCGACGCTGTCAGAGCGAACATCCATGGCATCCGCAACGAGGACGACGAGTCCGCTGGGACGGTGTACCGACTGAGCGTCGTCTTCGCCGCCGAAGTCATCGACTCGGCCGAGGGAAGCGAGGAGTCGGTGCGCTGGGACGCGGAGGCCGACGCCGTCGGTGAACTCGTCTAGGCGGGGCCGCCGGAACTCGCTACTGCGCTCCGGCTCGTTTCACTCGCTTTTCGAGGTCTCTCCGGTCGACCTCGCTATACCACGCCGGTGACGGTCGCCGCCTCGACGGCCGCTTCCTCGCTCATCCCGTCGCCCAGGATGGTGTAGCGGTCCCGAATCTCGTGGGCCGTCGTCAGCGCCTCGATGACGGTGTCGCGGTCGATGTCGAGTTCGGCCGCCGTCGTCGGCGCGCCGATGGCCGCGAGCGCGTCGCGTACGTCGCGCCAGCGCCCCTGCGGGCCGGTGTGGAGATACTCAGTCATGACGGCGCCGACGCCGACCTGGTGGCCGTGTAGCGCCGCGCCCGGTGCGGTGCGGTCTAACTGGTGTGAAAAGAGGTGTTCCGCGCCGCTTGCGGGCCGTGAAGAGCCCGCGATAGACATCGCCACACCGGAGGAGACGAGCGCCTTGACCACTATCCAGGACGACTCCTCCAGATTCCGCTTGATGGAGTCGGCGTTCTCGACGAGCATCTCGGCGGTCATCTGTGAGAGCGCGCCGGCGTACTCGCTGTAGGGTGCGTTTTTCAGCCGGTAGGCCAGCTCCCAGTCCCGGACGGCGGTGTAGTTCGAGATGATGTCGGCACAGCCGGCCGTCGTCAGCCGCCAGGGAGCCTCCGCGAGGACCTCGGTGTCCGCGACCACGGCCAGTGGCGGCTCGGCGGCGACGCTGTGGCGGGTGTCTTTCTCCGGGACCGAGCCACGGCCCGAGACGATGCCGTCGTGGCTGGCCGCCGTCGGGACCGAGACAAAGCCCTTGCCGATGTGGTCGGCGGCCATCTTCGTGATGTCGATTGCTTTCCCGCCGCCGACGCCGAGTAAGAAGCCGGCGTCGACGTCCTCGGCGTGGGCGATGACCTCCTGGACGGCGTCGAAGCTGGCCTCCTCGACGATGATGTGGTCCGGGTCGTAGCCGGCGTCGGCGAACTGCTCGATGACGCGCTTGCCGGCGACCTCGTACGGCGTCGGGCTCGAGACGACCAGCGGCCGCCCGGTGAGATGGAGTTCCTCGACGGCGTCTAGCGTCTGGGGGAGAACGCCGTGGCCCACCACGACGTTGCGCGGGAGGCGTATCCACGTCGATTTATCGAACATGCGTGTGTCTCCTCGCCCTGACGGGAAAACGGTTTGTCCCGGACTGACCGGATATGTTCGGCTAAAAGAAAATCTCCGGTTTTGATACTTTTATGTGGATTAATCGTGCTAGTTACCGGTGTACTGACAGCCTGGATATCCGGCAGCACAGACGGTTGGGTGTCTCGATTTCCCGCCGACCCCACGATATCGTGCAGACCAGAAGGCACCCAACCGTCTCACTCCACCGAAGCCACGGCTGGGAAGCACACGCGGGGACCTGACAGCGACCGGTATCATGGACATCGAAGCGAGGATACGACGGCGCCAGCGACGGGACGACGAGTCGCGGCTAATCGAGGAGTACGAACCGCTCTCGCCGGCGACACACGTCGAGGAACCGACCGATAGGGGCCGGCTCCTCGAACAGTTGCTGGACCACCTCGACCCGGTGTTCGGCGGGCGGTTGCCGCCACATGGCTACCTCTACGGGCCGAAAGGCGCCGGCAAATCGGCCGTAGTGACGGCGCTGTTCGCCAAGCTCGACCGCCGGACGATAGACCCGGACACCGTCATCTACACGACGACCCGCGTCGAGCCGACGCGACCGCTGCAGTTTGCTTACGTCGACACGAGACGCTACACCAGCGAGTTCGCTTTCTACCACGCGCTGGTCGATGCACTCACCGACGAGCGGGTCCCTCGCCACGGTATCAGCACCGAGACCCTCCGGACCCGACTCCACCAGCAACTCGAAGCGAGCGGCGCCGGACTCCTGCTGGCCGTCGACCACGTCGGCGAGCCGGGGAGCACGGCACCCGAGGTCCTCGTCGACCGCTTTTCGGCCCTGCCAAGCAGCGTCAGCTGGCTCGCCGTCGGCCGGACCGAGCCCGAAGCGACTGTGCTTGCCGACTACACGGCCGCGTCGATACGCACCGGTCCCTACCGTCGCCACGTCCTCGTTGAGGTCCTCCTGAGTCGGGCGGCCACCACCTTGGACCGGACCACACTGGACGACTTGAGCGCCGCTATCGCCGACTGGGCCGACGGCGACGCACACGACGCCCTGGCAGCGCTGTTCGTCGCCACTGACCGGGCCGCTCAGGCGGGTCGAACGAGCATCACCGAGGCCGACGTCGAGGCCGCTATCGAGGCGGTTCCGGACGACTGTGTCTCGCTCGGTCGCGTGTTCGCGCTGCCCGAGAACAAACAGACCGTCCTCCGGACGCTGGTCGACCTCGACCCCGCCGACCGCGAGAGCGTCAGCGTCGCGACGGCTGCCATAGCCGACCGGACCGACCTGGCCGAGGGCACTATCAAACGCTACCTCTACGAACTCGCCGACATCGGTGTCGTCGACCGGGTGCAATCGGTCGAGAGATACGAGAGCGGCCGCCCGCCCAGTCGCCTGGAACCGAAGTTCCCCCCGACGGTGTTCCGGCGGCTGTACAACCTGAACGAGTAGGTGCGGTGGGTCAGCTACCCACGAGTAAACTCGTGGGCTTGTCGGTGGACTCCCGCACTTCGCGCTCCCACAGGAAAGCCCCATGCTCCTTCCTTTCTAAGAAGGGGCTTTCTCAGGCGGCTTTCAGCACGGGAGTCGGAGCGGTGCGTTCCGCGTCCCCGACTTCGGGGCTGGCTGACGGACAGCCCGTCCATCCGAGGACTTCTGCCCCTGATGGACGTGTGTTACCGTTCTTCCCGAAGTCAAATCAAGCTTACGCGCTTCCTCCCACTAGTCGTCCGAGGAGGCCACGAAGTCCGCCTCGGTCGCGTCGGCCGTCGGCGTGGCCGCCGCAGGCGGTTCGTTGCGCACGTCGTCCCGCTCGCGGTCGGAGATGACCTCGGCGTAGGCGTCGGGCATCACCATCGTGAAGTTCGACAGTTCGTCGTCCCAGTTTTCGAGCAGTTCCTTCGCCCGCTCGGAGTCGGTGTAGGCGGCGTGGTTCTCGACGAGGCGGGTGAGCATCCCACGGTCTTTGGCCTCCAGACTGTCGCGGATGGAGACCATCCCCGTGTTCGCCTGCTCGGCGAAGGAGCCGTCGCGGTCGTAGACGTAGGCGACGCCGCCGGACATCCCGGCCGCGAAGTTCTTGCCCGTCCCGCCAAGCACGACGATGGCGCCGCCGGTCATGTACTCACAGCCGTGGTCGCCGACGCCCTCGACGACGCCCTTGACGCCGGAGTTGCGGACGGCGAAGCGCTCGCCGGCCATCCCGTTGACGTAGGCCTCGCCCTGGGTCGCGCCGTACAGCGCGACGTTGCCGATGACGATGTTGTCGGCGGCGTCGTAGGACGCCTCGGTGGGCGTGTTGATGACGAGCTTCCCGCCGGAGAGTCCCTTGCCGACGTAGTCGTTTCCGGTGCCGGTGAGTTCCATCGTCACGCCCTGTGCGAGGAACGCGCCGAAGGACTGGCCGGCGGTGCCGTCGAAGTCCACACGGATGGTGTCGTCAGGTAGCCCCTCGCCGCCGTGGGCACGGCAGATGCGGTTCGACAGCGTGGCGCCCACCGCGCGGTGAACGTTGCTGATGTCGGTGTCGATAGCCACCGGTTCGCCGTCCTCGATTGCCGCCTCGGCCGCGTCGATGAGCTCCCAGTCGAGTTGCTCGTCGATGTCGTGGTCCTGAACCCGTTGCTTGTAGCGGCCGTCGTCGCCGGCCGGTTCCGCGATGACCGAGGAGAGGTCGAGCTTCTTGGCCTTTGGCTGTTTGACGTCGTCGCGCTGTTCGAGGACACTCGCCTTGCCAATCATCTCGTCGACCGTCTCGAAGCCCAGGTCGGCCATGATTTCGCGCAGCTCCTGGGCGACGAAGGTCATGTAGTTGATGACGTGTTCGGGCTCGCCGGGGAACCGGCTGCGGAGGTTCTCGTTTTGCGTGGCGACGCCGACGGGACAGGTGTTCTCGTGGCACTGGCGGGCCATCACACAGCCCGAGGTGACCAGCGACGCGGTCCCAAAGGCGTACCCTTCGGCGCCCAGCAGGGCGGCGACGGCCACGTCCCGGCCCGTCTTCATCCCGCCGTCGGCGTGGATTTCGATGCGCGAGCGCAGGCCGGTCGCGCGGAGCATCTGGTTTGCCTCCGCGACGCCGAGTTCCCAGGGGAGCCCGGCGTTCTTGATGGAGGTCTTGGGCGAGGCGCCGGTGCCGCCGTCGTGGCCCGAGATGTGGACCACGTCGGCGTTGGCCTTTGCGACGCCGGCCGCGACGGTCCCGATACCGTCCTCGGCGACCAGCTTGACGTTGATGTCGGCCTCCGGGTTCGCCGCTTTGAGGTCGTGGATGAGCTGTTTGAGGTCCTCGATGGAGTAGATGTCGTGCAGCGGCGGCGGCGAGATGAGCCCCACACCGGGCGTGGCGTACCGGACGTGGGCAATCATCTCGTTGACCTTCTTGCCGGGCAGGTGGCCGCCCTCGCCGGGTTTGGAACCCTGGGCCATCTTGATTTGAATCTCCTCGGCCTCCGAGAGGTAATCGGAGGTGACGCCAAAGCGGCCCGAGGCGACCTGCTTGGTCTTGCACTCCTTTTCGGTCCCGAAGCGCTCTGGCGGTTCGCCGCCCTCGCCGGTGTTTGCGTTGGCGCCAAGCCGGTTCATCGCGATGGCGTTGTTCTCGTGCATCTCCGGGGAGAGCGAGCCAAGCGACATCGCGGCGGTCTCGAAGCGCTCGACGATATCCTCGACCGGCTCCACTCGGTCGATATCGACGGAGTCGCGACCGGCGTCCATCTCGAGCAGCCCGCGCAGTGTCTGGAGCTGCTCGTTCTGGTCGTTGATGAGCTCGGCGAACTCCTGGTAGGTCTCGTAGTCGCCCATCCGGACGGCCTGCTGGATTTTGCCGACCGTGTTGGGGTTCCACTGGTGGTGGATGCCGTTCGAGCGGAACTCGTACTCGCCCTGGCGGGGTATCTCGGGCTCCGCCTCGCTCCAGGCCACCTCGTGGCGCTGGAGCAGGTCCTCCTCGACCGCTTCGAGGCCGATGCCCTCGGTCCGGCAGGTGGTCCCCTGGAAGTACTCCGCGATGAAATCCGAAGAGAGACCGACGGCCTCGAAAATCTGAGCGCCCTGGTACGATTCGACGGTGGAGATGCCCATCTTGGCCATCGTCTTCAGCAGGCCGTCCTCGACGGCCGTGATGTAGGCGTCGATGGCCTTGTCCAGGTCCGCGCCGTCGGGACCGGCGACGAGGTCCTCGATGGTCTGATAGGAGAGGTAGGGGTTGACCGCGCCCGCGCCGTAGCCGATGAGCGTCGCGAAGTGGTGGACTGCACGCGGGTCACCGGACTCGAGCACGAGCCCGACCTGGTTGCGAAGCCCGTTGCGGACGAGGTGGTGGTGGATGCCACCGACGGCGAGCAGGGACGGAATCGGGACGCGGTCCTCGCCGGCAGCGCGGTCCGAGAGGACGATGATATCGTACTCTTTGGTGGCGGCGGAAGCCTCGGCCCGAACCGCCTCGACGGCCTCGCGGAGGTCGGTCCCCTTCTCGTAGGTGATGTCGACGACCTTCGAGGTCATGCCGTTCTGGTCCAGCTGCTTGATGGACTCGGTCTCCTCGTCGGTCAGAATCGGGGAGTCGAGCACGAGCTGTCGGGCGTGGGCCTGTGATTCGTCGAGCAGGTTTCGCTGGCAGCCGAGCCGCGACTCCAGGGACGTCACCAGTTCCTCGCGGATGTAGTCGAGCGGCGGGTTGGTGACCTGGGCGAACAGCTGCTTGAAGTAGGTAAAGAGCGGTCGGTTGAACTGCGAGAGCACCGACAGCGGCGTGTCGTCGCCCATGGAGCCGACCGGGTCTTTCCCCTTCTCGGCCATCGGCTCGATGAGGTGGTCGACCTCGTCGTAGGTGTAGCCGTACATCGCCTGCTGGCTGCGCAGGCCGCCCACGCTGTCCTGGGGCGTGTTGTCCTCGCGTGGGGCCACGTCGTCGAGGTGGAGCTGCTCCTCGGCGACCCACTCGCCGTACTTGTCGTCGGCGATGGACTCGAACACTTCGCCGTCGGGGATGACACGGCCCTCTTCGGGGTCGGCCAGGAAACACTGGCCCGGCTGGAGCCGGCCGCGCTCGGCGATGTCGCTCGGGTCCGTCTCCAGGGCGCCGGCCTCCGAGGACATGACCAGCGTGTTGTCCTCGAGGATGTCGTACCGGCACGGGCGCAGGCCGTTGCGGTCAAGCACCGCGCCGATTCGCTCGCCGTCGGTCGCCGCCACGAGGGCGGGGCCGTCCCACGGTTCGACCAGCGAGGCGTGGTAGTCATAGAACTCCCGGCGGTCGCCCGAGACGTTGTTCATCTCGCCGCGCCAGGCCTCGGGGATGAGCATCCGCAGGGCGTGGGGCAGGTCTCGGCCGCCCTGCAACAGCAGTTCCAGCGCGTTGTCGACGCTTGCGGTGTCGGACTGGGAGGGGTCGTCGATGATGGGCTTGATACGCTCGAGGTCCTCGCCGAATCGCTCGCTCGCGATGTCGGTCTCGCGGGCGCGCATCCAGTTGATGTTGCCCTGGATGGTGTTGAACTCGCCGTTGTGGATGACCCGCCGGTACGGGTGTGCGAGATGCCAGGCACCGAGCGTGTTCGTCGAGAAGCGGGCGTGGACCATCGCGAACGTGGACTCGAAGCGCTCGTCGGAGAGGTCCGGGTAGTAGCCGGGGAGCTGTTCGGCTTTCAGCAGCCCCTTGTAGACGACGACGTCGGAGGCCAGCGAGACGACGTAGAAGCGGTCGTGACCCGGCGGCTGCTCCTCGTCGACCGTGTTCTCCAGGACGCGCCGGCCGACGTAGAGCTGGTTGTTCAGGTCCTGGCCGGTCGCGCCGTCCTCGGCGGTGACGACGAACTGGGCGAGTTCGGGCTCGGATTCGAGCGCCGTGGCGCCCAGGTCGCTGTTGTCGGTGGGGACCGTCCGCCAGCCGAGCACCTCGAGGCCCTCACCGGCCAGTTCCGTCTCGACGAGTGCCTTCAGGTCCGTCGCGGCCTCGTCGTCGTCGTTCGGCAGAAAAAGTGTCCCGACCGCATACGCCCCCGGTTCGGGGAGGTCGGCGTCTATCTCGTCGGCGAAGAACTCGTGGGGAATCTGGAGCATGATACCCGCGCCGTCGCCGGTACCCTTCTCGGCGCCGGTGGTCCCCCGGTGTTCGAGGTTCTCCAGAAGTTCGAGCCCGTCTGCAACGGTGCTGTGGTCGCGCTCGCCGTCGAGGTCCATGACGACCCCGACGCCGCAGTTCGACCGTTCCTCAGTCGGGTCTGCGAGCCCGGCCTCGCCCACAGAGTGGTCACTGCTGTGTCGCTCAACCATGTGTGCGCGCATCTAGACACGACTCCCATAAGAGGATGTTCATCAAGGGACTAGTGTTCCTAATCCCCCCATTAGGAGATATATACTGTTCACAATCAAGTGCGCTGTCTGGCGATTGACGGACTCCGGAAGGGACACACTCGACCGTCTGTCGCCGCAAAATTTGCCGCGCCGAACCGCCGCGTCAGGTCCACGCGCGCGGTGACCCGGCGTCTACCGCCCCCGCGAGATACGCCGACTATCGTGACGGGCGAAGTCATCAGGCGGTAGTGTTTAGTTTAGTAGAAGACGCGGAAGAGAGCCAGAAAGCCCCCGACCGCTCGACTACTGCGACTCGCTGCGCGCTTCACTCACTCCGTTCGTTGCAGTGCTTGCTTCGCCTCGCACGTCGAGCGGTCGGCCCCTTTCAGTCCCGCCCATGCCGGTTGATTAATCAGTGCGGGTGGGACTGAAAGGGGCGTTGTCGGCGCTGTGCGCCGACTGCTCGGGAGAGCTCGCTCTCCCGGTGGCTGTCTGCCGGTTGTCAGCCCCAAGTCTGACGCCGATTTATGTAGTGGGAGGGGTGAGTCGACAACGGGGGCATGGAGAAAGTCACACGCTCCCTCGGCCCCATTTCCTATCCTTCGACCTTTTCTTAGTAGCTCTTTGCGAAGTACGCGGTCTCTGCTGCGTCGTCACCGCAGATAGCACAGTCGTCCTGGACCGGCTCCTCGTCGCGGTCCAGCGGGACCATCACGATTTCGGCGGCGATGGCCTCCTTGATGGGGTCCTCACAGGATTCGTCGCCACACCAGCCACACTTGACGTAGCCGCCGTGTTGGCCGATGGTACCCAGCATCTCCTCGCGCGAATCGGCCTCGCGAATCTCGCCTTCGAGGGTCTCCTCGGCGCTTGCATAGAGCTTGGCGTGGACGGTGTCCAGATGGTCCGAGACGGTGGCGCCGATTCCGTCGCGGTCGACTGTCTCGGTCTCGCCGTCGGGGCGGTGGACCAGCGTCGCCTCCCCGTCTTCGACCTCGTGGGGCCCGACTTCGACGCGCAGGGGAACGCCGTTGAGTTCGTGCTCGTTGTACTTGAAGCCGGGATTGCGGTGGTCGCGGTCGTCGAGTTCGACCCGCACACCAGCGTCCTCGAGGTCGACGGCGAGGTCGGCGGCGTACTCCTTGACCTCGTCTTTGGTGTCTTCCTGCCAGATAGGGACGATGACGACCTGGGTGGGCGCCAGGGTGGGAGGCAAGACGAGTCCCTGGTCGTCCGAGTGGGTCATGATGAGCGCGCCCATCGCACGCCAGGACAGCCCCCAGGAGGTGGTGTGGGCGACGTTGTCCTCCTCGTCCTCGTCGGCGTAGGTGATGTCGAAAGCCTCGGCAAAGGAGGTCCCGAGATAGTGGGAGGTCCCCCCCTGGACGCTCTTGCCGTCGGGCATCAGCGCCTCGACGGTCGTCGTCGTGTGTGCGCCGGGGAACTTGTCGTGTTCGGGCTTGCGCCCCTCCATGACCGGCATCGCCATGACCTCCTCGTAGAGGCGCTTGTACTGTTCGAGGCGGGTCATCGTCTCGTCCCACGCGCCGTCCTCGTTGACATGTGCGGTGTGGCCCTCCTGCCAGAGGAACTCCTTGGTGCGGAAGAACGGCTTGGTCTCGGTGGCCTCCCACCGGACGACGGAACACCACTGGTTCAAGCGCAGCGGGAGGTCACGGTGCGAGCGCGTCCAGTCGGCCATGAAGGGCGCGATGATGGACTCGCTCGTGGGCCGGACCGCCAGCCGTTCTTCGAGTTCCTCGTGGCCGCCGTGGGTGACCCAGGCGACCTCGGGGTCGAATCCCTCGACGATGTCTTTCTCCCGTTCGAGGAAACTTTCGGGGATGAACAGCGGGAAGTAGGCGTTCCGGACGCCGGTGTCCTTGAACCAGCCGTCGAGGTGGTTCTGGATTCGCTCCCAGACCGCGTACCCGCGCGGTTTCGTGACGATGAACCCGCCCATCGGGGCGTAGTCCGCGAGGCCGGCCTTCTGGACGACCTCGGCGTACCACTCGCCGGGTGAATGCTCCTTGCTCTCCGTGATACCGAGTTCCTGCTCGCCGCTCATTACCGGAGGGTGGCCCAGGGCGGTATTAAAGTATCCGAAGGGGCCGCGTCAGGCCCCGATAGTCGTCAGCGACGCGATGGAATCGGCGACCCGGCGGTCCATTCCGGCGCCGATAAACGTCGGTGTCGGTGTCGCTCGCAGTGCATAGAACTCACCGTCTTCGCCCCGGCTGAAATCGACGGCGACGGCGCGGGCACTGAGCCGGTCGAGTAGCTCGCGGACCGAGGCGGCCAGTGACACGTCGACGTCGGCCCCCCGGAGCAGCGGGGCGTCGTCCTGGGTCGCGGTCTCGTCGGGGAGCGAGGTCCGCACCTCGAGTGTGCGCATGTGCGTCTCGCGACCGTCGTCGACCGCGTAGTAGCGATAGTCGACCGAGTCAGTGCCGACCTGCTCGACGTAGAACGGCGCCGTGCCGTCGGCAGCGAGCGAACCGCTCCAGGCGTACCGGCGACCGGGCGCGTACCCCGGCCGTGGGCCGTCGAAGCGAACGTCGGGCACTCGACAGCCAAGCGAGCCCAGCGCCTCCAGCGTGACCAGGCGGGCCGACAGCGCCACCGTCGCGTCGAACCCGTTCCAGGTCTGGACGGCGTTCGCGTCGGCGTACTGGAGGGCACTGAGAGCGGTCGGATGGAGTTCGCCACCGACGAGCGCCGACAGCGCGTCGATGTCCGCTGGGGTGACCGGGTCGGTCGGGCGGTGAAACTCGACCGCGAACCCGCGCGCGGCCAGCCGCTCGGCGACCGGACCCATCAGCGGGTGGCTCGGGTCACAGATGAACCCGATGCTGTCCATACCCATCGCTCGAAGGGCGGCCGTAAAAAACTCCCCACGAACCGAACGACTCAGGTGGATTCAGCCCGTGTTCGGACCATGAGTATCCCGGGTCACGTCGGCGGGCACTGGGGTGCCCTCCACGTCGATTTCACCATCGTGCTCGCGCTCTCGGTGCTGGCCACTGCGGCCCTCTGCGTGGCGGGCGTGACGGCCTACCGTCGGCGGGGGTCGCGGGCGTATCTGCTGGTCACGCTCGCCCTCGCTGCCCTCGCCACACAGCCACTACTTGGCGGGCTGGCGATGGCCGGCGCCGTCAGTCCGGCGACCCACCACACGCTCGAACACGGCGCCGACGTCGTCGTGGTGCTACTGGTGCTCGGAGCGGTGTACGACGTCCGCAAGGCAGCCCAGCCACGGGAGGTGAGTCGATGAGCGAGACGCGGGCACGCATCCGCCGGCGAATCGAGCGGGAGCCGGGCATCCACTTCCGGGCGCTGACGCGGGCGCTGGACCTGGCGACCGGACAGGTGCAGTACCACCTCGGTCGGCTGGAGGACGTTCGCGTCGAGCGGGTCAGCGGTCGGACCCACTACTACCCGCCGGGGTACGACGGCTGGGAGCGGACGGCGCTAGCTCTGCTTCGCCGGGAGACCGCCAGGGACGTCATCGCGGCGCTGTACGACGCCGAGGAGACGCGGCCCGACGCCGTCGCCGACCGGGTCGGCATCGCCCGGTCCACGCTGGAGCATCACCTCGACGGATTGGTGGACAGCGATATCGTCGCGAAACACCGGAACGGCAACCGGGTGACGCTCTCGCTGGTTCGTCCCGACGCGACTGTGGCGCTCCTTCGGACTGTCGAGCCGAGCCTCGCCGAGCGGCTGACCGACCGCTTCGAACGGCTGGTCGATAGCTTGCTAGAGGAGCCCCAGTGAGGACTGGCTGACCGCGTCTATTACGTTCGACGGGCGTACCAGAAACGAGTAGTTCGGTGAGTCCCTAGCTCGTGTCGATGAGTGACCGTGGTATCTCCAGACGCGACTTCGCCAAAAGCGCCGTCGCTATCGGTGGCGCGTCCGCACTCGCAGCCTGTCTCGACCGGTTCGGGTCGCCCGACGTCCCCTCGGGGACCGACCCCACGACGCTGCCGGCCCGACAGCACGCCTGGGACGGGGGGTTGCCCACGGACGACGCCGGGAACCGCCGGCTGGGCCGTCATCACGTCCTGCTCCTGTTGAACTACGAGCGCGACGGGACGCCAACCAGCGGGGACCGACAACAGGTCACCGACGCGCTGGAGTCACTGGAGCGGGCCTACGCCTGGCAGGCCAACGGGCTCCAGTTCACGCTGGGGTACAGCCCGGCGTACTTCGAGCGGTTCGAGAGCGGGCCGACGGGCGTCGACCTGCCCGACCCGGCGGCACTGGCCCCCTTCGAGGAGCCCGAGTTCGACACGCCCGACGCGACGTGCCATCTGGCGAGTGACCACGAACAGGTCGTGCTGGCCGCCGAGGAGGCACTCAAGGGGAACCGAGAGTCGGTCAACGACACCGAGATGAGAGATTCCTTCGACGGTATATTCAGTGAAGCGGACCGCCGCACCGGCTTCGTCGGGGCCGGCCTCCCCGCAGAGAACCAGGACGTCGACGGGATTCCGGACTCCGAGCCGGTGCCCGAGGACGCCCCGCTGTTCATGGGGTTCAACTCCGGCTTCGACGGGAACCAGGCGAGCGAAGACCGCGTCACGGTCGAGTCGGGGCCCTTCGCCGGCGGTACGACCCAGCACCTCTCGCGCATCCGCCTGCAGCTCCAGCAGTGGTACGAGCAGGACTCCCGAAAGCAGCGCGTCTCGAAGATGTTCTGCCCGGCCCACGCCGACGAGGACAGGGTCGAAGGGGTCGGCGAGAACCTCGGCACCGACAGCGGAATCGACGAGTGTGCCGAGGACGTCGTCGAGAACAGCCGGACCGAGGGCGTGGCCGGCCACGCCCAAAAGGTCGCGCGGGCCCGCGACGAGAACGACACCCCCGTAATCCTCCGGCGAGACTTCGACTCGACCGACGGCGGCGAGGCCCGGGTCCACTTCCTCTCCTTGCAGCGCTCTATCGCCGATTTCGTCGCGACGAAGTCGATGATGAACGGCACCGACGTGGCCGACGAGTCCGCCGTCGGCCAGCGCGTCAACAACGGCATCCTCCAGTATATGCGGGTCGAACGTCGCGGGAACTACCTGCTCCCGCCCCGCGACCTGCGGGCGCTGCCGCCGGCCGACCCCGCCTGAACGGGTCTCGGAGCGAGCTATCGACCGCTCAGTGACGGGCGACCGGTGTCGGCGACGCTGCCTCGACGACGATGCGTTCGCCGTTCTCGATAGTCACCTGCGAGTCACTGAACGTGAACGTGACGCTACAACTGACTCCGCCGTTTACGTCGCCCTCAGTCTCGAAAAGCGCCGCCAGTGCCTCAGCGTCCACGGTATCGTGGAGTGTCGGCAATTCGGTGGGCGCACGGTTCTCGAAGGAACTTACTGCCTCCACCACCGCGACAGTCATCGGCGTGTTCGGGTCTGGGCTGACATCCATTACTACTCTCACCCCCCTCGGTACCAATAAATAAATCGATTGCGATAGTATGTTCGATTTCTAACTGTTTGTGGCCAGTCGCCAGCGGCGTCGATGCGACCACGGCGTTCGCCAGCCGTACCAGAATCGTCTTTGAATAACGACTGCTAGGGCCGGTATGGACCGCCGTCGTTTCCTCGCGAGCGCGGGGTTGGCAGGGGCATCGATAGTCGCCGGGTGTGGCTCGCTCCAGGAGCAGTCGACGCAGTCGCCGCCGCTGGTCGAAGACCGCCCCAAGGCGACCTACTACCCGACCCACGCCGAGGGAATGGAGACGCTGGGCACGGGCGAGGCCGGCGACTACAGGGTCGGACTCACCTACTCCTACCCCCACCGCTTCTGGACGGTGACCGGGACGACTACCGAGCAGGTCACCATCCAGGACGCCGACAGCGTCCACCTGATGGCGTCGGTGTGGGACCCCGAGACGACGATGGTCCTCCCGGTTCAGTCGGGCGTCTCCATCACCATCGACGCCGACGGCGAGACGGTCGCGGACAAACAGCCCTGGCCGATGGCCTCACAGAACATGGGCTTTCACTACGGCGACAACTACCAGTTAGACGGCGAGGGCGTCTACGAGATAACCGTCCGGGTCGACGGGATGACCGAGCGCCGGCTGGGCGGGTTCGCCGGCCGCTTTGGCGACGCCGGTGAGTGGGCCACCAACTTCGAGTTCTCCCGCTCGGCGCGGGACAACATCGCCTACACCGAGTACCCGGACCAGCGGGGGAGCCGGGCCGCACTCGAACTGATGGACATGGAGATGCTGCCCACCTCGCAGGTCCCCGCGCCGGAGGCCCTTCCGGGCGAGTTACTGGGCACCGGGCGGGGGAGCGACGAGGTGTACGCGGCGACGTGGCTCACCGGGGCCGATTTCCTCGAGTCGGGCCAGTCCTATCTCGCGGTGTCGGTCCGCACGCCGTACAACCGCGTGCCGCTACCGATGATGAGCCTCGATAGCACCGTTGAGGTCGGCGGCGAGACGGTCTACGACGACGCCCTCTCGGCTGCCGTCCACCCCGACATCGGCTATCACTACGGCGCCGTGGTCGAGGCGACCGGCGACCCCGCCGTCACCGTCGAGACCGTCGGCCCGTCGCAGGTCTCGCGCCACGAGGGGTACGAGACGGCGTTCCTGGGGACGCCGACCCTGAATTTCTAAACCGAGAACGGGCTCTCGCCCTCGGTCCAGGGCCACCCCGGAAGCCGCGTCTGGACGCCCGCTGCGAGCGCCGCATCGAGGTCGTCAGCGCCGGCGGACGCCTCGGGGCCACCGTGGGTGTGTACGTCCGCGACGTGGAAGGTGGCCTCGGCGAGCAAGCGCAGGGGCTGGCCGCCGGCGAGCATCGCCGCCAGTTCCCGGCCCAGCAGCTCGTCGACGACGAAGCCCGGATAGTCGTCCTCGACGTCGAGGTCACGCAGGAGCCCGACGAGCGCCGCGACGTTGACCGCCCTGTCGCCGTCCTCGAACACAGCGTCGACGGCCTCGTGGTAGTCCGCCTCCGCGATACTGTCGACGTCGGCGCCGAACTGCTCGCCCAGATAGCTCCGCGTCTCGTTGACCAGCGGGACCACCACGTCGGCCCGGCCGTGGACCCACTCGTACTCGTCGGCCACCACAGCTGGTGTCACGCGCATGGGCCGACCTCGTAGGCGGTGAACTTCGGTGTGGCGCCCGGCCGTGTTCCCAGCGCCGCCACAGCCAAGCGAGGGCGCGCTGGCGGTCGGCAGCCGAATCCAGGACGAGAGGCGGTGTTTAGTTTAGTAGAAAACGCGGAAGAGAGCCAGAAAGCCCCGGCTGGCTTCGGTCGGGGGGCTCGCTGCGCTCCTCGGCCTTCGGCCTGTGGTGCTGAGTGAAGCGCGCAGCGAGTCGCAGTAGTCGAGCGGTCGGGGGCTTTCTGGCTGGTGACAGTCTGAATCGCCTAACTAAACACCACCGGACGAGAAGTGCGAAGTCTTTAATAATTCGACTGCGAAATCTACTGGCACGTTCGGTTTTCCGGGCAGTACCATCGATGATACGCTCGCCTCCGGAGGGAGCTTCGGTCCGGGCCGACCCGCGACGGCGGCAGTCGAAACAGGCCGCCGTCGGTTCTACACTATGAGCACGGTAGACAAGCAACTCGAAGACGTCCGTGAAACGATAGACGAAGAGGTGCCAAGAGGCATTACGGTCTCCGACGTGACCTACGAGGGGCCGGAGTTGGTCATCTACACCCGCGACCCCAAGGAGTTCGCCGCCGACAGCGACCTCGTCCGGCGACTGGCCTCCACGCTGCGAAAGCGCATCACCGTCCGGCCGGACCCGGACGTGCTGACGCCGCCTGACGCGGCGGAGGCGGAGATTCGTGACCTCGTCCCCGAGGACGCCGACGTAACCGACATCCAGTTTCTCGCCGACACGGGCGAGGTCGTCATCCGCGCCAAGCGGCCGGGACAGGTCATCGGCCGCCGGGGCGAGACCCAGCGGGAGATAACCAAAGCCACCGGCTGGACGCCCGAAGTCGAGCGGACGCCGGCCATCGACTCGCCGACCGTCTCCAACGTCCGGACCTTTCTCACGCAGGAACGGGACGACCGCCGCGACATCCTAGAGCGGGTCGGTCGCCAGATTCACCGCGACCCGATGGCGAGCGAGGAGTGGGTCCGGGTCACCACGCTGGGCGGGTGCAAGGAGATGGGACGCGTGGCCTCCATCATCTCGACGGCCGACAGCCGCATCCTCGTCGATTGTGGCGACAAACCCGGCGAACGGACCGAACAGCCCCATCTGGACATCCCCGAGGCCATCGGGTCGGGGGCGACCTCGCTCGACGCCGTGGTGTTGACCCACGCCCATCTCGACCACGCCGCCCTCGTTCCACTGCTGTACGAAAACGGCTACGACGGCCCCATCTACTGCACCGAACCCACGCGAGACCTGCTCGGACTGCTGACGCTTGGGTATGTCGACTCGGCTAAAGCGACGGGTCAGGAGTGCCCATACGGCACCGAGATGGTCCGCGAGGCAGTCAAACACTGCATCCCGCTGGAGTACGGCGACGTGACCGACATCGCCCCCGACGTGAAGCTGACGCTGCACAACGCCGGCCACGTGCTGGGCAGTTCGGTCGTCCACTTCCACATCGGCGACGGCCTCTACAACGTCGCCTTCTCGGGCGACATCCACTACGACAGCAGTAGGCTGCTCGACGGCGCCGTCAACGAGTTCCCCCGTGTCGAGACCCTGATTCTGGAGTCGACCTACGGCGGCCGGAACGACTACCAGACCGACCGGGACGACGCCGAGCGCAAGCTCGAAGACCGCCTCCAGCACGCGGCCGAAAACGACAGCACGGTGGTGATTCCGACCGAGGCCGTCGGCCGGCCACAGGAACTGCTGGTCGTCCTCGAAGCGCTCATGGACGCCGGCGAGGCGCCCGAGATGCCGGTCTACCTCGACCAGATGATATGGGAGGCCACGGCGGTCCACACCAGCTACCCCGAGTTCCTGCGAGACGACATGGCGAGTCGGCTCCAGGCCGACGACGAGAATCCCTTCCTGGCTGAGCAGTTCAGGCCGGTCGGTGACGACGAGGAGCGGCGCGAGATTGCCGCCCGCGAGGAGGGCAGCGTCGTCCTCTCGACGCCCGGAATGTGTACGCCCGGGCCGGTCAGGACCTGGCTCGAAGCGCTCGCGCCCGACCCCGACAACACGCTCGTGTTCGTCGACAAGCAGGCCCGTGGGACGCTGGGCGAGCAAATTCAGAACGGCGCCGACTCGGTGCCCCTCGACGGCGACCGCGTTCCCCTGGAACTCCGGGTCGAAACCGTCGACGGCTTCTCGGGCCACGCCGACCGCCAGGGCCTGGAGAACTTCGTCAAGACGATGCACCCCCGCCCCGAGAAGGTGCTCTGTGTCGACGGCGACGAGTCGGCCACGCAGGACCTCTCCTCGTCGCTGTACCACGACTACAACCTCCGGACCTTCACCCCCGAGAATCTGGAGACGTTCCGGTTTATCTAAACCCACTTTTTATTTCGGGGGGCTTCCTCGCTCGCTTCGCTCGCTGCGGGGAGCCCCCCATTGCAAAAACTTGGGGAAAAATGCGGGAATCTCGGTCTTCGACCTCGATTCCCGTGAAACCGCTCGCCACGGGCGAGCGGTATGCTCCGCGTGACAGCCTGCCCTTCCCCGTTCGCCAGCGACGGGACGCTGGCGAGGCCACCGCAGTTCGGTACAACGGCCGTTGGGATTGCCGGCTACTCCAGTACTTTTCACTGTCGACCGTCTCGGGCCGGCTATGGAGTACACACGACTCGGTTCGACCGGGACAACAGTGTCACAGCTCTGTTACGGGACCTGGCGCTTCGGCCGTGAGACCGGCGGCGTCGTCGAGACCGACAAGGAGCAGGCCCACGAACTGCTCGACGCGGCGTGGGAGCGCGGCATCAACTTCTTCGACACGGCAAACGTCTACGGGACACCCAACGGGAAGAGCGAGCGCTACATCGGCGAGTGGCTCGAGGACCGCGACCGCGAGGACGTCGTCATCGCCTCGAAGGTGTACTTCCCCTTCGACGGCTGGGGCGAACCAGGCCCCAACGACTCCGGGCTGGGCCGTAAGCATATCCGCGCCCAGATTGCGGGGACCCTCGACCGCCTCGACACCGACTATCTCGACCTCTACTACATCCACCGCTGGGACGAGGACAGCGACATCGTCGAGACGCTCAGAACCCTGAACGACCTCGTTCGCGAGGGGAAGGTCCACTATCTGGGCGCCTCGACGATGGCCGCCTGGCAGCTAACGAAGGCGCTCTGGAAAAGCGACGTGGAGGGCCTCGAACGGTTCGAAGTGACCCAGCCGCTCTTTCACGCCGGCTACCGCGACGACATCACGGACTATCTCGACGTCGCCGCCGACCAGGACATGGCTGTCTGTCCATACTCCCCGCTCGCGGGTGGCTTTCTCACCGGGAAATACGAGCACACGGACGACGACGACCCGACGAAATTCGAGGGGCCCGAGGGCGCCCGTGGCTCGCTGTCGGACCGCTTCGAGGACTTCTATCTCTCCGAGCGGGGCTGGCACGTCCTGGACGAACTCCGGGCCGTCGCGGACGAACTCGACGCGACCCCGCCACAGGTCGCGCTGCGCTGGCTCATCGAGCAGCCCGATATCACCTGTGTGCCAATCGTCGGCGCCCGCACCGTCGACCAGTTAGACGAGAACGTCGCCGCGACGGATATCTCGCTGTCGGACGACCAGTTCAACCGCATCGTCTCGGCGCGCTACGCCGACGACGGCGAGCGGTGGGGCCACCGGAGCTGAGCCCAATCGACGGCGCCGTCGGCCAGGTTACTGCCGTTCGAGCGTCAGGTTGAAGCTGCCGGTCCCGGAGCCACTGAAGACACTACACCAGATAGTGTACTCTCCGCTACCGAATCGACCGGTCAGACCGCATCAGACGGGTCGACGACCTCGCCGCTCTCGGGGTAGACGCCGACCTGGTCGCAGCGGTCGGCCAGCGGGCAGGCCTCCGGGTCGTCCAGACAGGCCGGTTTGCGTGCTTTGCAGTACTCGCGGCCGAACTGTATCATCGCCGTGTGGCCGAAGCCACACTTCTCGGCTGGCACGTCCCGCTCGATGTGCTCTCTGACCGTCTCGTGGTCGGCGTCGGCGGGCGCCAGCCCCATCCGGCGGGCGATGCGATGGACATGCGTGTCGACGGGAAAGACGCCGCCGCGCCCGCCGGCAAACAGCAGCACGCAGTCAGCGGTCTTGGGGCCGACGCCGTTCATCTCCAGCAGGCGGTCCCGGACGGCGTCGGGGTCTTCCTCTCTGACGAACGCGTCGAAGCCCGCCTCGCCGCCGAACTCCTCGCGTATCTCGCCGGCCAGCGCGACAATTCGCTCGGATTTCTGGTTGTACAGCCCCGCCGACCGAATGGTCTCGGCGAGGTCCCCCTGGTCGGCCTCGGCGAGCGCGTCGACGAGGTCCGTGTCGCCGCTCTCCGTGCTGTATCGTTCCATCAACGCGTCGTGTGCGGGCTGACTGGCCGTGTCCGACGTGTTCTGGCTGAGAATCGTCCGCACGAGACACTCGAAGGCGTCCCGGCCGCCGTAGGTCTTCGTCCAGTACAGCTCCCCGAGGCGGTCGACGACGGCTTCGGCCCGCGTGCCCGCCGTAGCCGGGTCGAACGCGGTTTCGGTCCCGCCGCCCGACGCGCCGCCGCTGATGTTTTTCGTCGGCTCGTCGTCGCTCATATCGGGCGGTGGGGCGCGACAAGCAAAACGCCCACGGGGGTCAGGCCGAGTCGACGGTCAGTGTCAGCGTCAGGTCGGCACCGTCGGCGAGCGCCGCCACGAGGTCGCGGTCGATATCGCCGGCGGCGGCGTCGGCCCCGACCATCACGGTCCGGTCGTCGACGTAGTCGCTGGTCCGCAGAACGTGGCTGCGGTCGTTCTCGAACGAGAGGTCGGGGTGACCGGTCCCCTCGATGACGGCCCGAGAGCCGTCTACGTCGAGGGTGGCGGTGATGGTCGCGTCGGCGGACTGGCAGGCCGCGACGAAATCGTCGTCGAGGTCCGCCGGGACCGTATCGGCCTCGACACCCAGAACGCAGTCGCCGGCAGGCGTCAGAAAGTCGTCGCTGGTGACCTCCAGCGTGCTCGCGTGTTCGGCTGTGACGTTCTCGTGGCCCGCTGCCTCGATGACGACCTCGTGTTCCATACCGGCCGTTCCCGACGGCGGTATTTTAGCCGGTCGACTCCGGACGGGCGACGGTGACCGTCACCGCGCCACACGCACACTCGTGGGCCTCCCGGCGGCCGGCGTCGGTCTCGAGGTCCTGTATCATGCCACCGCGTACGGGCTGCCCACACCTTAATCCGAGCCGTCCCCGGAGTGAAAGTGAAAGTGACAGCTGGCGGGCCGGTAGTTGGGCACCCTCGGCGCCGGCGCGGGGATAAAGGATATGCACCCGGGGGACGGGCCACAAGGTATGTCGCTTTCGTGGCGGGGCGCGGCGGTGGCGCCGGACGAGGAGCTGCCGTCCCCGGAGTCGTGGGAGCCGGTGTCGGTCCCGGGTCGACCGACACAGTTCGTCGGCGCCGACGCCGTCGCGTACGAGACTACGGTCGCGAACCCGGGGGCGGGCGCGGACGACCACGCGGTGCTGGTTCTCGAGGGGGCGTACGCTCACACGCGGGTCTGGTGTAACGGCGAGCCCGTCGCCGAGTCTGACAGCTACGTCACGCCGCTTCGGGTCCGGCTGCCGGACGCCGAGGAGCACCGTCTCGTCGTCGAGTGCCGGGCTCCCGAGGACCGCTTTGGCGGCCTCCACGACACCGACCAGCTCCCACAGGAGCGGTGTGTCCCCGGTATCTGGTGGGGGGCGACCCTGGAGACCTATCCGGACCCCTGTGTGTACGACATGCGTGCCCGACCCCGGCTCACTGGCGACGGGGCCGCCGTCGACATCGAGGCCGAGATAGCGACGAGCGAGCCTATCGACGACCGGCTCACCTTCTCTATCCGTCCCTCTGGCGAGGTCAGGGGCGGGGGGATGATGGACCGTACGCCGGTCGAGACCGACGCCGGGCGGACGACGGTCGAGCACACCATCGACGTGCGCGACCCGTCGCTGTGGTGGCCCCACGACCTCGGGGACCAGCCCCGTTACGTGGTCCGGGCGAAGCTCGGCGACGCCGAGCACTCGGTGACGACCGGGCTGCGCTCGGTCGGCTACGATGACGGCCTCGAGGTCAACGGCGAGCGGGTCCCCGTCCGTGGAGTGACGCTGCTTGACCCGACGGTCGAGGATGTCCGCCGGGCCGTCGCGGCGAACGCCAATCTCGTTCGCGTTCGCGCACAGGGGGTCCCGCCGGCGGTCGCTCGGGCCTGTGACGAACACGGCGTGTTGCTCTGGGCGGACCTCCCGCTTACCGGGCCCGGCGGCTTCGACATGGACCGGGGCCGTGAGCTGGCCGAATCGTTTTCTGCCTACGTCGGCCACCATCCGAGCCTGGCCTGTGTCGCGGTCCACGACGAACCGGTCGCGCCGTATGCCGACGGACTGGGGTCGGGCACGCTCGACCGGCTCCGCTACCGGTTTCGGGCCTGGCGGGCCAGGTACAACCCGGCGCCAGCCGAAGCGGTTGCCGAGCGAGTCGAGGGAGTCCCCACTTTTCCGGTCGTCGGCCCGCCGGCTATCGACCCCGACGCCGTCACGCTGTACCCCGGCTGGCGCCACGGCTCGGTGACGGACCTGGCGTGGCTCTGTGACCACTACGGCGTCGGCGAGGTGGTCGGGGGCTTTGGCGCCGGCTCGCTGGGTACCGACGAGATAGGGTTCCAGGCCCGGGTCGTCCAGGCCGTCACCGAGGGGCTCCGCCAGCGCGAGAGCGATATCATCGTCCTGGATAGCCTCCGTGACGTGGCCGACGCCGGAACGGGCGTTCTCACCGAGGACGGCACCGAGAAACGGGCCTACGGGACGCTGTCCGACAGCTACCAGCCCACGCAGGTGTTCCTCTCGGACCCGACCCCCGGCGAGAGCGATATCGTCGCCTGCCACGACCGCCCGTCGGGGGCGACGGTCACCGTCGAGTGGGACCACAACGGCGAGCGCCAGCAAGAAGAGCGCGTCATCGGCGCCTACGGGCGCGTGACGGTCGGTTCGCTGACACTGGCCGCCGGTGACGAACTGACACTGGCCGCCGCCGTCGAGGGTCGGGCCGTGAAAAACGAGTACCGTATCGACGGTAATATTTAACCAGTGGCGAATCCGTGTTATGCCTTCACGCGTCCGGAGACGGGTGTGTGAGGCATCGCCACGGTATTCGTTGCACCGCAATATTTAAACACTGTCCGACGGTAGTTGTTGGTACCAGAACGCTTTCGCGTTCAGGCAGTATCGCACCGCGCCCAACATGAGAGGGAACCCTTGTTATTGGTGCCAGCCTCTTCATAGCGACGTATCTGCCTGTCCGGGAGCGGTGATGGCATAGAGGATTCAACAATGGCAGACTCGATAGACGAATCAAAGAACGTTGCAGTAACAGAAGAGGACCTCCAGAACAAATCGAAGGGCGAGCTCATCAAACTCGCCGGTCAGCTGCGGGACCGGCGCAACGAGCTCAACCAGATGGCGTCCGAACGCGCCTCGGCCCGTGACGACCTGAACGCAAAGACCCGCGAGAAGGTCGACGAGGCCCAGGAACACCGCGAGAAGCGCGACGAGCTCAACGAGCAGGTCCAGGAGCACAAGGACAAGCGAAACGAACTCAACGCGGAGGCCAACGAGCTGTTCGACAAGGTCGACAAGGTCAAAAACGACCTCGAACTCGACGAGGGCAAGTCCGTCGACGAACTCACGGACGAAATCGAAGACCTCGAGTTCAAACAGCAGACCGAGGTGCTCTCCTCGGAAGACGAGAAAAAGCTCATCGAGAAAATCGAGGACAAACGCGAGAAGCTCCAGAGCAAAAAGGAGAAACTCGACCAGACTGGTGACCTCGAAGGGCTCAAAGAGGAGGCCGAAGAGGTCCGCTCGGAAGCCTCGAAACACCACCAGAAGGTCACGGAGCTGGCCGACGAGGCCCAGAAACATCACAACGAGATGATAGAGGCCTACCGCGAGGCCGACGAAATCCGTGACGAGGCCGACGAGAAACACGAGGAGTTCGTCGAGGCCCAGGAAGCGGCCGACCAGCACCACGAGGACGGCCGCCCGCGAGGAGGCCGAGGAAATCTACCAGAAGTTCAAGGAAGGCGAGACCCTCGACACCGAGGACCTGATGAAGCTGCAGAAGGCCGGCAAGCTGTAATCCGGCGTCTCTTTCTCTCTTCGTTTTTCACCTACAGTAGATGCATCCCTATCCACTCCAGACGCTCGCGCCGCTCGCGCTGCTCACGACAGTGGTCGGTGGCGCCGTCTTCGGCCTGGCACTCGCCGCGCCCCCGGGCCCGATGAACGCCGTCATCGCCGAGGAGAGCGCGCTTCGAGGGTGGCGGGCCGGCTTCGCGGCTGGTCTGGGCGCGATGGTCGCAGACATCTGTTTCTTTCTGCTTTCGCTCGTCGGCGTCGTCACCGTCGTCCAGGAGGTCCCGACGGTTCGCCGCGTGATGGTTGCGGTCGGCGGCCTCCTGATGCTGTATTTCGCCTACGGCGCGGTCCAGAACGCCACCGCCCTATCGTCGGTCGAAGCGACCGCTGCCAGCGAGAGCCGTGGCTTTCGGAAGGCGTTCGTGCTGGCACTGACCAACCCGTATCAGGTGCTGTTCTGGCTGACCGTCGGCGTCGGGCTGCTCGAACCTGGGCAGGTCGACGTCCTCGCGCCGCTTCCGGGGGTCGGGCCCGCACTCGCCGAACTGTTCGTCGTCCAGACCGGCCACCCGGGGTTGCTCGTGGGGCTGTTCGGGGGTATTCTGGTCTGGATAACGGGGTTTCCGGCAACTATCGTCGCCGCACGGAACCGTGTCGAGCGGCTCGCGCCGGTCATCGCGTGGCTCAGCGCGGCGCTGCTTGCCGGCTTCGGGCTCCTCTTTCTCTGGCAGTCAGTCTGAAGTTAGGAGTCGCCCATACCCGTCGCCACGTCGTCTAAGCCGTCCTCGGCGGTCATCTCGGCGACTTCCATCTCCAGCCACTCCTGGAACCACCGGGTGCGCTTGAGCCGCTGGTGGACCAGCGACTCGGCGGTGTCGCTCTCGACGCGGTCGCTTGCGTCTTCGCCCCGTTCGATGACGCGGTCGACCATCTCGGCGGCGTCCATGTGGGTTCGCGATTCGTACCCCATCCGAAGCAACATCAGCGCCGTCCCGTTGGCTCCGACTTTATCGAGGATGTCGGCCTCGACGAGCGACTGGGTCTCGAGCGAGAGGTCAGCGAGGTCACCCTGGTAGGAGTGGGCCTCGATGGACTGGCAGACCTGGTCGACGAACGACTCCGGGTAGTCACCGTGGACCGTGAGATACTCCCGGGCGATGCGAGCGCCGGCCTCGGCATGGACGTCCTGTTCGGCCTCCAGTTTCGCGATGTCGTGGAACAGGGCTGCCACTCGCGTGACGTCGATGTTCGCCCCCTCGCGCTCGGCGATGGTCGTCGCGATATCGACGACGTTGAGGATGTGGTTGAATCGGTACTCCGCCGAGTGCCAGGGGTACCAGCGCATCCGGCCGCCCTCGTCCTCGTTTTCGACACTGGCTGCCAGGTAGTCGTGGACGAACTCCCGCATCGCGTCGAATTCCTCGTCCGAGACTGGTGACTCCCTAATCTCGACGCCCACAGCGACCCCTCCGGCGATAGGTTCCGGTATTCATCTTACAGATACGAAGGTCCGTTCGACTCTTTAGCGTTACGACACCCTCAGCGGTGACGAAATCGAACGGACGGACAGAAAACAGCGGTGCCGAGAGTGGCGGTATGGTTGAGCAAGCGCCCGCAGCGGGTCGGGTCCGGCGTCGCGCTGTCGGGCAATGAACGGCCATCTCGGCGGGCAGCCGGCGCCGTTAGCCGGCAAGACATGCCTCGGTTGTTTCAGACAGTTATCCACTCCATCTATGCGTGATAATCAACCTCCATGTGTGTTTTCAAATCATGTGTCCAGGAGTATAAGCTTTTCTTCGAAAAACGCGGTGGTGTTTAGTTAGGCGATTCAGACTGTCACCAGCCAGAAAGCCCCCGACCGCTCGACTACTGCGACTCGCTGCGCGCTTCACTCACTCCGTTCGT
>PXRT01000013.1:254153-348733 GCA_003020925.1 Halobacteriales archaeon QS_6_64_34
CGCAGGCCGAAGGCCGAGGAGCACAGCGAGCCCCCCGACCGAAGCCAGCCGGGGCTTTCTGGCTCTCTTCCGCGTTTTCTACTAAACTAAACACTACCAAAAACGCTGTCGTAATAACCACCGGCTGTGCGCCGGTCACCCCCCGGACCTCGCAGCCGGACTGTACGTTTATACCCGTTCGTGTCCAGGGTAGACGTATGGAACTCCGACGTGCACGGTCGGCCGACAGTCCAGCTATCCGGGACGTCGCGCGGCGGTCACTGGCGGCATCGTATCCGCTCGACCCACAGGCCATCACCAACGCCATCGAAGAGTGGTACGGCGAGGACCGACTGGCGACGATGCTCGAGGACCCGGACCACGTGATACTCGTCGCCGACCGCGCCGGCCAGGTCGTCGGCTTCTCAGAGAGCGTCGTCGCCGCCGCCAACACCGCCACCATGCTGTGGCTCCACGTCGACCCCGCCTACCGTAGCGAGGGTACCGCCAGCGACCTGTTCGAGGCGACCCGCGAGGAACTGGGGCGACTCGACGTAAAAAACCTCCGTGGGCGGGTGCTGGCCGAGAACACCGCCGGAACCGAGTTCTACGACCACCGCGACTTCCACCGGGTCGGCACCGATACCGTCGAAATCGACGGCCAGAGCTACGTCGAGAACATCTACGCCGAGTCCGAACAGTGGGGCCGCGAGGCCGTCGAAACGGACGGCCGCACCGTCTACGTCGACCACGACAACCACGAACGCGGCTCCAGGGCCCCCTTCCACGTCGTCTTTACCGAACCCGAGGGCGACGCCAAGTACGGCTACTTCTGTAGCAACTGCAACACCCTCGCCCTCGCGATGGACTCGATGGGCCGAATCGAGTGTGAGGACTGCGGGAACGTCCGCAAGCCCATGCGGTGGGACGCCGCCTATTTGTAGGCTATATGAGCGTATTTTTCAGAAGTCGCGAAATATGCCGTTTTGAACCCTATCTAACGGCTTCAAAATTGTTAGATAATTGTCATAGTCCCGGGCAGATTCGAACTGCCGTCATGGGCTGTCTTCGGCACACGCAGGATGCGAGCACCTCCAAAGGCCCATATGATTGGCCACTACACCACGGGACTGCACTCGGACAGACCGTCGGAACGCACTTGAACGCTTCGAGAGTCAGTCGCCGCTCACTTCGGCCTCGACGTCGATGAGGCCACAGACGTCGTCCTCGGCGTTGAAGCAGTCGGGACACTGCGGCTCGCGGTCGATGATGGTGTCGAGGCGCTCGGCGACGGTCTCGTCGATGACCCCCTCCAGGGTCTTTGCCTCGGCGCGGAACTCCTCGACTTCCAGAACTTCGATGAGGAACCGCTCGATGATACAGTAGTTCTGGAGCGCGTCGCGGGCCTGCGCGATACCTTCGTCGGTGAGGTCGACGCCCTTGTACTTCTCGTGGTCGAGCAGGCCCCGGTCTTCGAGTTTACCTATCATTTCGTTGGCGCTGGCGGGGCTCACGTCCAAGAGGTCCGCCACGTCGCCGGTCGATGCGGGGCCGTCAGCCTGCTGCTGGGTGAGATATATCGCTTTGAGATACTGAGCCTGCGTGTTCATAGTCGTGCCTCCATGAGTTCGGTCACGTCTTCGACACCCTCGGCTTCCTCCGCGCGGATGAGTCGCAGTGTGTCGAGCAGTCGGTTGCGGTCGACGCTGAACCCCGTCTCCGACGCCTCGATAGCGTCGATGAGGTCGTCGTAGAACTTGTAGGCCGTCTCCTCGTTACAGAGCTGGTCGTACAGCACGCCGTCGAAGTCCTCGTCGGCCTCGTACTGGGCCTCGACGAGCGTCTGAATCTCTTCGAACGGAACGGTGTCTGCGTCGAGGTCGGCGAGGAGTTCCTCCAGCTGGCGGCGGTGTTGGGCCGACTCCGTCGACGCCTCCTGCAGCAGGGTAGCGAGGTCGGCATCGGTAGCGTCGTCCGTTTCCGCCGCGTGTTTGCCGGCCCGGGCCTCGATGACCTCCTCGAGGACGATGCCAATCTGGAGCAGTCGGGCCAGCTGGTGGTCCGACGCGACCGGTTGGGTCAGGCTCACGGCGGCACCTCCCGGCGATGCGATACGGTCATACCGCAATGTCGGGGAGGGTGGAACTTAAGGGGTTCCCTGTTGGGTACCGTCGCTTCGGGAGTCAATCCGTTCGTGGCACGCTGGCCGGGAAGCAGTGCCAATCAATCGAGTCGTAAAACCGATAGGAACGTCGACACAAGAACAGTCGCGTGGGACAGTACAGAAATATCGTCTTGTTCGTCCTCCTCGGAGCCATCTGGGGCGGGGCGTATCCGGTGATCAAGGTCGGCGTCGCGGCGAACCCCCCAGTCTCCTTCGCGGCGGTGAGATACGACATCGCCGGGGCCATCATGGTCGTCGCCGTGGCCCTGACCGCCGACTACTGGTACCCCCGGTCGCGGGCCGACTGGCTGTCCGTCGGTCTCGGTGCCACGCTCATCATCGCGGCCTACAACGCGCTCCTGTTCGTTGGAGAGCAACTGATTCCCAGCGCGATTGCCGGCATTCTCGTCGGGCTGATGCCGCTTTTCTCGGCCGGCTTCTCGAAGTTACTGCTCGCCGGGGAGCGACTCGACGCCCTCGACGCTCTCGGAGTTCTGCTTGGCTTTGCCGGCATCGTCGCGATATCGGCCCCCGACGCGAAGTCGCTGCTCGCGTCGAACGTGGTGGGCCAACTGCTGGTCGTCGGTGCAGCGGTGAGTATGGCGCTGGGGAGTGTCCTGACCGAGCGGCTCGATACCACCCAGCCCGCCATGACGATGGAAGCGTGGTCGATGGCGCTGGGGGCAGTCGCCCTCCACGGCGTCGTCACCGTTCGCTCGGGGACGCCGTACGTCCCGATCGAGTGGACGCGAACGACCATGCTGGGGATGCTGTATCTCGCGGTCCTCTCCAGTGCGCTTGCCTACTTTCTCTACTTCGACCTGCTCGATCGACTCGGCCCTGTCGAGATGAACTTCATCGCCTACGCTGGGGCCGCCTTCGGCGTCGTCTTCGGATTCTTCCTGTTGGGCGAACGCGTCGACGTCGCCGGACTCTCCGGATTCGTGGCGATCCTCTCCGGGTTCATGTTGCTGAAACGAACAGAGATAGCGTCGCGGTTCGGCACGACAGCCGTATCCGAGGAGCGCGCGGAACGAAACGACTGATACGGACCGTCGTAGAGTATCTCCAACACCGGGGTCGACATCGACTGGTAAATTGCGACAACGGTCCGTATGATACTGTCTGGGGAGATACTCGGCGCTCTCTGGCGTACTGGGACAGCCGGCCGTCCTGGATGTGACTGGCGGTCGCCCTCTATCGGTGAGGATTCCGCTGGCAGGGGAAAAACTTCGTTCGCCGCTCGTTTCCGAGGTGCCTCCGTGTTCGGCACCTCGCTACTCCCGAAGACGCCGTGAGAGCAGCGCTCTCACGTGCTTGCGATCACAGCCCTACGGGCTATTCACGCAACCGCTCGTAGATCAGCTGGTCGAGATCTTCGCGGAGCTCGTCGACCGCGACTTCTTCCATCACCGGGACGAAAAAGCCCTCGACGAGCATGTTCTTGGCCTTCTCGGGGTCGACACCGCGGGAGGTCATGTAGAACATGTCCTCGGCGTCGACCTGGCCCACTGTCGCGGAGTGGGAGGCCTCGGTGTCGTGGTTGTTGATGATGAGCTTCGGGGAGGCGTCGGCCTCGGAGTCGTCCGAAAGCATCAGCGTGTTCTCGCGCTGATACGAGGAGGTGTCCCAGGCCTCGCGACCGACGTCCTGGACGCCCTCGTACACCGAGCGGGCTTCGTCGTCGAGGACGCCACGGGTGATGAGGTCGGCGACGGTGTGTTCGGCCTCGTGCCAGACGCGAGCCGCGATGTCGACGTGCTGGTCGTCGTGGCCGAAGAAGGCGCCGACGATTTTGGACTCTGCGGAGTCGCCCAGCAGTCGGGTCTCGACGCTGGATTTCGTCAGGCGCGAGCCCATGTTGCCCTCTATCCAGTCGATGCTACCGTAGGTGTCGGCGTGGCCGCGCTTGACCTGGTAGTTGTAGCTATCCTCCGCGAGGTTCTGGAGGGTACCGTATTGGACGTAGGCGTTCTCGCCCGCGACGGCCTCGACGACGCCGGAGTAGTACTGGTCGCCGCCGCTCGCGGCGGCTTCGCCGCCTCCGTTTCGTTGCGCCGAAGGCGCAACGCTCTCCCCAGTCGTCTGTCGTTCCAGAATCGTCACGGACGCCGACTCCTCGGCGATGACGAGCGTGTAGTTGAACAGCGACCGACTGTTCATGGTCGTCCGAATCTTCACGTCCTCGGCGTCGACTCCTTCGGGGACGTACACCACGGTCCCGGCCGAGAACAGCGCCGTCGACAGCGCCGTCAGGTAGTCCCGCTGTGGGTCGACGACGGAGCCGAAGTGGTCCTCGATGCGGTCGCCGTGGGCCTCGAGGGCATCGCTCCAGGAGAGGACGTCGACGCCCTCGGCGTCGATGCGGTCCTTGTCCTGGGCGTACTCCAGGGGGTCCACGAGCGACTCGTAGTCGAGCGCGTCGAGGTTCGTCCACTTGCGGCCCGGCGTCCGGATGACGTCGGGCATATCCAGGTCGTCGAGGGCCCTAAAGGCCGCTTTGCGCGTCTCAAGCAGCCAGTCGGGCTCGTCGAGGTCTTCGGATATCTGTTCGACTACGTCTTCGTTGAGTGTAGCGTGTACCTGCGTACTCATGGTTATCCGAGCGAGCCCTCCATCTCCAGTTCGATTAAGCGATTCAGTTCGACGGCGTACTCGATTGGCAGCTCTTCCGTAATCGGCTCGATGAAGCCGGCGACAATCATCTGCTTTGCGTCGTCGTCGTCCAGCCCGCGCGACTGGAGGTAGAAGACGTCTTCGTCGCCGATTTTGCCGACGGTCGCCTCGTGAGCGACGTCGACTTTCGACTCCTGAATCTCCATGTACGGCATCGTATCCGAGGTGGACTCGTTGTCGAACATCAGCGCGTCACACTCGACGGCAGTCGAGGAGTCCTCGGCGCCGTCGGCGATGTGGACGAGGCCACGGTAGTTCGTGCGGCCGCCGTCTTTGCTGATGGATTTCGATTCGATGGTGGACTTCGTGTCGGGCGCGTTGTGGTAGACCTTCGCGCCGGTGTCGATGTCCTGGCCCTCGCCCGCGAAGGCGATGGTGATGTGGTTGTCCGTCGCGCCGGGCCCCTTGAGAACGGTCGAGGGGTACAGCATCGTGGCCTTCGAGCCCATCGAGCCCGAAACCCACTCCATCGTGCCCTCCTCCTCGCAGATAGCGCGCTTGGTGTTTAGGTTGTAGGTGTTTTTCGACCAGTTCTGTACGGTCGAGTACTGGACGTGGGCGTTCTCGCCGACGAACACCTCGACCCCACCGCTGTGAAGGTTGAACGCGGAGTACTTCGGCGCGGAACAGCCCTCGATGTAGTGGACCTCGGAGTTGTCCTCGGCGATGATGAGCGTGTGCTCGAACTGGCCCATCCCCTCGCTGTTCATGCGGAAGTACGCCTGGACGGGCATGTTGACCGTCGTGTCTTCCGGGATGTAGACGAACGAGCCACCGGACCAGACGGCCCCGTGGAGGGCGGCGAACTTGTTGTCGCTCGGGGGGACACATTTGGTCATGAAGTGCTCCTTGACGAGGTCTTCGTGCTCCTGGACGGCCTTGTCCATGTCACAGAAGATGACGCCTTTCTCCTCCCAGCGCTCCTGCATGTTCTGGTAGACAATCTCCGATTCGTACTGGGCGCCCACGCCCGAGAGGGCGTTCTTCTCGGCTTCCGGGATGCCCAGTTTGTCGAAGGTGTCCTGAATCTCTTCGGGGAGGTCCTCCCAGTTCTCGGCGCCGCCACGGGTCTCGATGTCCGGGCGGATGTAGGGGA
Source organism: Halobacteriales archaeon QS_6_64_34 (assembly GCA_003020925.1). Lineage (GTDB taxonomy): Archaea > Halobacteriota > Halobacteria > Halobacteriales > Haloarculaceae > Haloarcula. The sequence goes on from PXRT01000013.1 coordinate 260,069, forward strand.
CGATGTCGGCGATGTCGACTTCCGAGAGGTCCGGCGCGCCGGGCCAGCCGGTCGGCATCGGCATCTCCTGGAACTGCTCTAAGGCGCGCAGGCGGCGCTGGAGCATCCACTCGGGTTCGTCCTTGTCTTCGGAGATGATTCGGACGGTCTCTTCGGTGAGGCCCTTCTCGGTCTCGAAGGCGGACTTTTCCTCCTTCTTGAACTCGAAGCGGGCTTCGGTGTCGGTCTCTTGTAGGTGGTCTTGGTCTGAACTCATGATATGTAGCTGTTAGTGGTGTGGACGGTTGGGTGTTATGCAGCCTCGTAGGCTTCCTCGCGGACCCAGTCGTACCCCTTGTCCTCGAGCTTCTCGGCGAGTTCCGGGCCGCCACTCTGGGCGATTTCGCCGTCGAGCATCACGTGGACGTGGTCGGGTTCGACGTAGTCGAGGATGCGCTGGTAGTGGGTAATCTGGAGGATGCCGGCGCCCTGCTCGTCACGGAGCGCGTTGATGCCGTTCGAGACGTCCTGCAGGCGGTCGATGTCCAGCCCGGAGTCGATTTCGTCGAGCACGGCGATGGAGGGCTCGAGGATGGCGGCCTGGAGGACCTCGTTCTGTTTTTTCTCACCGCCGGAGAAGCCGGCGTTGAGATAGCGGGAGGCGAACTTCTCGTCCATGTCCAGTTGCTCCATCTTTTCCTGGAGGATTTCCTGGAACTCGGCGACGCCGACTTCGCCCTCTTCGACGTCTCCTTCCATCGGGGAGGTATCGTAGCCGGCGGCGTCCTCGTTGGTGTCCTCGCTCTCTGCCTCTTCTTCCTCGTCGTCCTCGAAGAGTTCCTCGCGCTCTTCGAGCTTGGCGTTGAGCGCCGTCCGGAGGAAGTTCACCATGGTCACGCCCTCGATTTCGGCGGGGTACTGGAAGCCGAGGAACACACCGAGCGCGGCGCGCTCGTTGGGTTCGAGGTCCAGCAGGTCCCACGTTCGGAGGTCGTCGGGAATCTCGAAGCCCTCGCCGAACTCGTCGTCCTCGAGGTGGATGAGAATCTCGCCGTCGGTGACTTCGTAGGCCGGGTGGCCGGCGATAATCTTCGCCATCGTCGACTTGCCCGAGCCGTTGGGGCCCATCAGGGCGTGAATCTCGCCGGACGCAACTTCGAGGTCGACACCGCGAAGGATTGTCTCACCGCCTTCCTCTGCAACTTCCGCGTGTAGATTGTTGATTTCGAGTACTGCCATGGTAGTCTTAGGTCAACCGAAACAAGGTTGTTTTGCCCCATCAAGCTTTCGCATTGCTGCGAACTCGATTTTGGTATTTGAAAAGTATATTTCCCCAGTGGAAAATCGCCGACGGCGCAGCCGTCACATGAAACTGCCGAGTCCGGTCTGTTCCTGGCCGGATTTGACCTCGTCCCAGGAGATGTCAAGCGCCTCCAGAATCCGCGCGATAGGGCCTTTCAGCGTCTTGTCGAGCATCTTATCCCAGTCGACTTCGAACTCCTCGGGAATCTGGTCGGCGTACTCGAAGCAGATGACGTCGGGGTCACGGCGGAACTCACCGTACAGCGGGTCGGTCGAGGCGTCCAGCCCGTGCTCGGCCTCGACTCGGTCCCAGAAGTCCGCGTGGACGCGGTCCAGATAGAGCCGCTTGGGTTTGGACCCGCTCTTGAAGTTCGTCCCCAGCAAGAGGTTGGCGTATTTCGCCCCACGGACCTGCGCGGTGTCGGTGTCGTAGTTGTCCAGTTTCTTGCCGATGCCACCGGGGATGCCCACGTCGTCGTAATCGACGTTGCCGGCCTGGTAGTCTTCGATGACCTCCCCGACGTAGGACTTGACGGACTCGGCGTCTTCCCCGTGGACGATGCGGTCGATGACCTCCTTCTGGACGCGCTTGGTGATTGGCGCGATGTCCGAGCGCTGGTACTCGAAGCCGGTGATGTCGATGTCGTCGGCGTGTTTCCCCTCCTTCCAGACGCTGTGGCCGGCGTAACGCTTCTTCTTGCCCGCCTGGAAGAACCGACGGTAGAGCTTCTCGAACTCGATTTCGAAGCGGTGGAACTGGGCGTTCAGGCGTTCCATGGCGAACTCGTCGTAGGAGGCGTTGATGATGTCCTCCAGTTCGAACCCCTTCTGGATGGTCGCCGCGATGAGTTCGAGCGCGTCTTCGCCCATCTCGGGATGCTTCTCGCGCATCTCGTCGGTGACCTCAATGTCGTCTTCAAGGTCTTCGGGGCCGACATCGCCCAGTTGGAGCATGACGGAGTCGGTATTGTGGAGGACGATACCTCCGACGGCGTCGACGAAGTTCTCGTTCGCTTCGACGCTCAGGTCGTAGACGTAGCCGTCGTGGTCGGTTTCAGTCACCACAGGGTCATGGCCTGAGCGGTAGTAGTCACACGTTCGAATCGTATAGCTGTCCTTGTCGTTGCGGTAGTTCAGCGAGTGCTTCGTATCCCGCTGTGTCAGCAGTATTGATAGCCCGGCGGCGAGTTCCCGACTCGTGGTCTCGAAGTCGAAGTTCCGCGCGCTGTAGTCGTCGTTGTAGCGCGGGAACTCCCGCGAGCCGTCGCCCTCCACCAGTACGTCGATGAACAGCGACTGCAAGTCCGCAGGCAGGTGAAAGACGAACGACGGGATTCGCTTCCCCCGAGATGTCTGTCCCGCGAACTCGCGGAAGAAGACGGCCGCCAGTTCGTTCATCATCCGGAGTTTCTTCGTGCCGTCGTCGTAGGACGCCGACGCTGGCCCGTTGGCTGTCTCGTATTCGACGGTTCGCTGGTCGCTGCTATCGCTGTCGACGATACTTGCCGTCGTATCGGCAAACAGCCGATGGTAGTCCTGCTGGAGTCCGTCGAGCCACTCGCGACGTGATTCACAGATACTCGCGCCGAAGTGACTGTCGGTTGTCTCCGTCGTCGAGGCGCTCCCGTCAGTAACATAGGCAGCGAGCAGACGGACCAGTGCGCGACCGTCTTCGCTTTCGAGGTCGACGTGCCGTTTTACTTTCGGATATTTATCTATGTCGTCGTGGTGACTATGGCCGAACCAGACCCACTCGTCGTCGGCGCGGACGCGTTTCGTTTTCCCGACGGCGTTCTCAGCGCCGACCATCCGGCCATCTTCATAGGTCCTCGTGTATCCGCTCAGCACCTCGTAGACATCGACTGTCTCGACGGGGTCGACACCCGGAAGCCCATCAACGCGAAGCGGCTCGTCGACATCGTCTGGCGGTCGCTCCACGAGGTCACCACCCTCCTCGATGACGTAGGAGTGGTCTCGTGTCGTCGTCGACTCGCCGAACTCGTGCTGGAGCGTGACGACATCCTTATCGGTTTTGTGACGGATTACCTGTGTGATCGGACGCCACTCGGACTTGCCGTCGTCGTCGACTGAGAGGGCGTCCCACCCCGTTAGTGGTATGCGGTCCTTGGTGGCTGGCGCATCTTTGGTCGTCCCCCCGTCGCTGGCAACCACAGTTCGCTCCTCGGCCCGCTCGAATAATTCGGCGATAGGCTCGATTCGGACCGTACCGTCGGGGTCGCGGACGACGACTGGACGGTCGCCTGTGACGCTGTCCCCGTATACGACCTCGTACCCCTCGCGCTCGACGACTTCGTCGGTGTAGTCGATGACCTCGCGGCCAGTGGCCGTGACGGCCGCACCCATCTCCTTGTCGTAGAGGCGGAAGCGGTCCCAGCCCAAAACTCCGTATAACGAATTCCCAGCGAACTGGAATTTCCCGTTGCGACCGGCCAGTAGCGTCTGGTTGTCTTTGACGGTGACACAGTAGACGCCGTCGTCCGCGGTACTCGTCGACCCGCTGCGGTGCATGCGGAGCGTGTTCTTGCTCTCTTCGGTGACGTGGATTCGCCATGTATCGCCGTCCTTGCGGTAATTCGCTGTCAGGCCGAGATGGGCACACAGCCGAAGCACATCGTCGCGCAGTCGGTCGCTGGTCGTCGAGTAGCGCCACGACCCCGTCTGCCGGTCGCCATCGCCGTCGATGAGCGTCCCGAGGAAGCGCCGTTTCTGTCGCTGGCTGGCGTCGAAGACGAACTCCGGAATCCGTTTCGTGAAGCTATCGGCACCCGCCAGTGCTTCGAGCAAGTCACCGATATTCGCATGGTGGTCCTCGCCGCCGTCCGTAACCGCGTTCTGGGCAATTTTCAGTTTCGTCTCGGCGGTGTAGACGTTACCCTCGGTGACGTACCACGCGAGCAAGTCGAGGAAGTCGTCGCCGTCGTACGTTCGCGGAATCCACTTCCGACCGGATTCGGCGTGGATGCACGTCGTCTCTGCGACCGACTCGATGTACTCCCGATGTTCTTCGAACTCCGCCGGACCGAAGACGTATCCCTCCTGCCCGATGTCGTTTTTCAGTGCTTTGTCGGGGTAGTAGCCGAGTTCGGCGGCGAAGGCGTGGCCACGAACCGACGGTCGGACCCACACCTCGTAGTCATCGACGTACTCCGTCAGGTCCACAGTCTCCAGCGGGTCGCCGTCGGGACCCTCCCAGTCGTGCGGGAGTTCGTAGTTCGTCGCGTCATCAAGGTCACCGGCCTCGACAAACGAATAGCCGTCCTCGGTGATGCCGTTGGTCTCGTTTTTCCGGACGAGCATCCGGTGGTTCGGCGTCACGCGGAAGTCAATCTTGCTCGTCTCGATATCGACGAGGTCACCGCGATAGTCGGGGTACTCGTGAGTCTCGACGACCGGCTTGACCTCCATCTCCATCGTCTCGGGGTCCAGCGAGTACACCTCGTCGCCGACGGTGAGGTCCCGGATGTTTCGCACACCGTCAGGTGTCAGCACCTCGGTGTCCGGTGTGAAGCAGTTCATGATGACCTTCACTGCCGCTTGCTGGCGGTCTAAGCGCTCGTACTCCGGGTTTTCGGGACTGAAGCTGTTTCGCTGTGCCTTCTTCTCTTCACGCTCGGTCAACAGTTCGTCGACCATCGACCGGATGACGCCGTCAGGCTCCTTCCGGAAGTGTGTGCCGTTGGGTGCCCGGTAGGTCTCCCCGTCGTACTGGTCGGGGTCGACCTTCGTCTCCGGGGAGGCGTTTGTCGTCACCATGCACATCGGATAGAGCGATTGACCTATCCACTGGAAGTTCCCGTTCCGACCGGCGAGGACGACGTGGTTGTCCTGTGCGGTGATACAGAACACGTCGCCGTCATGTGCCTCCACGTCGGCGTTCGTCTCCTTCTTAAACGACCCGCGCTTGCCGATGGAGACGTAGTACGTCCCGTCGGACTGCTCGGAGACGGTCGGCTTGTGCCCACACCGGACGGCGATGTCGGCGACGGTGTCACGTAGATGTGGACTCTTGGTCCAGAATTTGCCGAGTCCCGACTCCGTTCGGCTTCCGTCGCCCCGAATCATCGTATTCAGTACCACTCCCAACAGGTCGCTGTCCAGGTCGAATACCCAGTCGGGAAGCCGTTTGTCCACGTAGCCGTCACCACAGTTGTCCGAAAGCCAGTCGAGAAGATATCGGTTCGAGATATTGACACCGCGCGTGTCCGTGTTGTAGTTGATACCCATCCGGTCGAGCAGACGCGTGATGGCCTCGCGTCCGCCCTCGTCGTTTTGATGGAGCGTCAGACGACCGTTCGCTCGGTCTGTACTCCCCTCGGTGACGAACCAACCGAGCAACTCCAGCCAGTCGTCCATCTCGAATTGCAGTGGCGTCTCGCGATGCCGTGGCCCGTACTTGAGAAAGACATCGTCGGCGTGGTCGCCGATGCACTGCCTGTGCTCCCGATAGACCGGGAGTGGAATCAGATATTTTCCGACCGACTGCTGGATGCCCATCGCGGCCGAGGAACCGTGGACGAGTTCCAGCGAGTCGCGGACGGCACTCGGCACGACGTTCCGGAACACCCGCAGGTCGTCGTCGGTGTAGACGACGACGTTGCCGCCGTCTACCTCCTCGATGAGTTCGAACGTGTCCGGGGACCGACCACCCATCGGTTCGTGCTGTGGGAACGCGAACCGCTCGTAATCCGGAATATCTCTGTATGCGTCGAACTCGAAATCACCCGGCTCCTGCTCGTCCCAGCCTCGCTGTTTCGAGTACAGCAGTCGGTGGTTTTCCGTGATTTTGAAATCGTGGGTGTTCCCCGAGAGGTGGTGGAGTTCACCGTATTTGTTCTCGTACTGGTGGGTCTCTGTGACCGGCTTCACTTCACACTCGAAGGTGTCCGGGTCGAGCGTGTACACCTCGTCGCCCTTCTGGAGGTATCGGATATTTGTCGGCCCGTCGGGTGTCATCACCTCCGTATCGCCACTGAAACACTTCAGGTCCAGCACGGTGACATTTTCTCGAACGCCGGTAATCGGGTCGAAGACGGCCCCGCCCTCGTAGTCCTCGCTCTCTTGTTTCCCCTTTGATGGGAGTGCAAACTCGCTGTGCAGCTTGTGCAGAACGTACATGTCGACGGCATCGCCCGGCGTCGTCGCGTCCTCCAGTTTGCAGCCCACGAACGTGCGGACCTCGTCCCAGAAGTCGATGATGTCCTGCTCGCGGTCGAGTTCCACACAGAGTTCGACGTCCCGGAGATTGTACTCTAGCAGGCGCTCGGGCTCTTGCTCCCAGAGGTCGCCGATGTCGCCGGTGTATCGCTCCTTCCCGACGCCGAGTTCCTGTTCGCCGACGGCGTCGAGCCGGTAGGACTCCAGTTCGGTGAACTGCGTGCGCTTGTAGGCATAGAGGAGGTCGAAGACGACCCGGCCCTTGATGTCGGGACCCTGCCAGTCGCTGCGCCACACTTCGTCAACCCGCGAGAGGCGGTCGATGTTCAGGTCGTAGTCGTGGTCGTAGCTCTGGAGTTCCTCGATGCGGTCGAGCAGGTACGGCGCGTCGAAATCATCGAAGTTCCAACCTGTTAAGACGTCGGGGTCGGTGTCTTCGATGTAGGAGATGAAGGTATCGAGCATCGCCGTCTCCTCCTCGAACACCCGCACGTCGGCCTCGAAGTCCTCGCGGATGGGGTCGTAGCCGGCCAGTGCTTCCGGTCCCTCGATGCCGTCGGGGGACTCGTAGAGCCAGACGACGTACTCGTCGGTGTAAGAGTCATGGGAGGTGAGACAGACGATAGTCTGCTCACCGTCCTCGGGGAACCCCTGGCGGTCGTCGACCTCGATGTCGAAAGTATTGACTCGGGGGGCAGCGCTGGCGTCGACCGGTGTGATTTCCTCGTGGTGAACTTTCAGGCTGCCGTCGTCGAGTTCGCGGGCCGGGACCCGGACCCCGCTCGTGATGTCCTTGTCGATGAGCAGGCGGTTGGGAAAGAGGATGTCGGCCTCGTAGTGGTCGAAGTCATCACGCATCTGACCGACGTCGCGTGGCGTCCGCCCGAATATCTTGGTCAGGCGCTCGCCACGGATGGACTCGTAGGGCTCGCCCATCTCGTCGGTCTCCTCCCAGCCGGTGATGCTGTCGTACTGGCGGAGTCGGTCCTCGGAGACGCTGTCGGTCGGTACGTAGAAATACGGCCTGAACTCGTAGACTCGCGCGTGGACCGGTTCCTCCGCTTCGGTCCGGCCGAAGACGTGGACGACGGGAAACTCCTCGTCGCCTCGACCCTCGACGGTGTAATCGACCTGCGTGACGACGAACTCGACGGTCCCCTCAACGTCGGGAAACTGGCGCTCGTCGATGTCGACGACGCTCGCGCCACCGTCACCGTTGCCCGCGACGGCCACAGCCTCCGCCGTCGGCCGGTCGGCATCGTCGCCCTCGTCTGTCCCGAAATCGCCGAGGGCGCTCTGACTCTCCTCACTCATTGCCCGTCCTTCGAGACCGTTCATAAAAACATCGGCGGTCGGCGGGTGGGTACCGTACATGTTTGTCACGGGCGGAAAGTATATGGTAAAGAGTGGCATACCCACAGGCGACACCTCATGTCGCACCACCCAGCGCCCGACGGCGAGTCGGATAGGGCAAACGAGCTCCGGTCGGACCCTGCGCTTCCCAAGGCAGTCCAGACGACCGAAACCTACGAGACAGAGGAGGACACCGTGTTCTACGACGCACAGAATCCGCTCGCGTGGGTCCAGACCGATGTGACGGTCTCGCTCAGTGACCGGGCCTGAGACTTTTATCCGCCGGGCCCCGACTGTCTGACGTGCTAGACGGTCCCGACGAGGACGGCGGGGGCGCCCTCGGTGAGAAAAGCCCCTACGAGCCCGAGGAGTTCGACCCATCCAGCCTCGGCCCCGACATCCCGGAGGCCCCGGACCCGCCCGACGGTGCCACAAACAGCGAGGTGACCTCGCTGTTCTGGAAGCTCGTCGTCGTGTTCAACGTCGCCCTACTGGCGCTGTCGGTCGGACCAATGCTGGCCTACTTCGAGGGACGCGTCGAACTCGGTCTCCGCGTGACGGCTGTCGGGATTATTGTCTTCGGGTACGGCTATTTGCGCTATCGACAGTTCGTCGAGGGGCGCGACAGCGACGATGAGACCGAGGACGGGCCGGACACCGACCACAACGGCTAACAACGGCCGAAAGTTACGACTGGTTATGCGAACCGTCCGCGACGGGTCGGGGACCCACTACGTACTTTTGAAGCAGTCCGGCGAGTCGAGCCTCGTCCGTGACCCGGAGACGGGGACGGAGAAACACGTCGCCAACGACGACCTGGAGCCGATAGACGGCGAGTCACCGCTCTCGACTGCCGCGACCGCCGTCCCCGAGTCCGTCTGTAAGGTCCTCACGGCCGCCCACGACGACCGGGCGCTGGGGCTGCTGGTCGAACTCGACCGGCGGGGACCGCTGTCGGTACACGACCTGCTCGACAGCTACGACCTCTGTGAGAGCGACCTCCACGGGCTGCTCGGGGAGTACCGTGCCGCCGGGCTGGTCGAGGCGACCGAAGTGCTCGGCCAGCCGGGCTACGACACGACAGAAACGGCGAGCGACGCCGTCGAGTTCCTCACTGGCTAGTCCGGCAGTATCAGAGAACGGTTCGCATACTCACTTACAGGAGAGCGATTCGTCAGTACAGGGTGCTAATACAGCGGTTCAGACTGCCGAGCAGAATTGATTGGCAGTAGTCACTGTAGATGACATAATCACAGAACCACCCTTTTTATTTACGTCAGCCTCTCTGTATAATTAGTAAAATTTGGGGAACTCAATATAATCTTATTATAGTACTCTCCTAATTTCTACCCCACAAACGGGTCCGCCTCTGACGAAGAGAATAGCCCAGTCGACAGTGACGACAACGAGACCGAGATGGATGACGACGGGGAGACAGACGAACCGGATGCCGACAATTCGACCAACTCGAATACATCGATGGCAGACGGAGAGAGTGGCGCAATTCAGGTGACTATCGATCAGACGGTTGATCCGGTACAGACCGAAAACGAGACACTCATGTACCCGATTTCCGGCAACATCTCGATGAATCCGCCGCCCGAACTGCTTGGCAACGTCACTATCACAATCAACGGCAACCGAACAGTCACGACACAGCCCCAGACTGCTGGCGTCAGTTCGGGGGAGAACATCTCCTACGGAACGATAGTCAATCTGACCGAACGAGTCAACACCATCGATGTCCGTGTTGGCTTGGCTCCCGGTAACAGTAGCGAAGGGCAGGCACAGAATAACGGATCAGGTAACGACGAAGGGCAGCCACAGAACGACAACGCCGGTGGGAACGAAGGGCAACCACAAAATGACAACGCTGCTGAAAACGAGGGGCGGGCCCAGAGTGACACCGCCAGTGAGAACGAACACAACTCCACAGACACCACCGGAAGCGAAGCGTCAGCGACGCTCTATCTGGACGGCGACGGGCTTCCAGCGGCCGATGAACAGCAGGTCATAGGCACAGATCCGCTGGATTTCGACAGCGACTCAAATGCGACCGAGAGTGACGAAGCTGACAACGGGACCATCGACGGCCGGGAGGATTTCGATGGCGATGGACTCGGGACACTCCAAGAGCGCGAACTCGGTACCGACCCGCTAAACGCGGATACTGATGGTGATGGGTTGACCGACGGGGAGGAGTACATACTGACCGAGACAGACCCACTGGTACTGGATTCGGATGATGACGGAACGCCGGACGCGTCGGAAGATCCGGATGGCGATTCGCTCACGCATACGGCCGAACTCGCCAACGGGACCGACCCACTCTACGCCGACATCGACAACGACGGACTCGATGATACGGCGGAACTCGATAACGAGACGGATCCGTTCGTCTTCGATACCGACAGCGACGGCCTCTCTGACGGAACAGAACTCACCGCGTCCTTCGGCACTGACCCGACAGACCCAGATACCGATGGTGACGGTATCGAGGACGGCAACGAGACGTTCACCACTGAAACCGAAAACGAGTCACTCGGCGTGAACATCGAGCTCACTGGTCAGGGGAACTTAGCGTCGAACTCAACGGTCGAACCGGCAACTCATGCACGGTTCACTGCGGAGCGAGCGCCAAATGAGAGTCTCGTTGGCTCCCCTGTCTACGTCGATGTCGGTGGCAACCTTTCGGAAGCGACGGTGACGGCGACATACAACGAGTCGGCCATCTCGTCCAATGAGTCATCGGTTACCCTCTACCGATTCAACGAGACCACCGGTGCGTATCACCGGCTTCCATCTACTGTCGACCCGCAGAACAACACCGTCTCTGCAAACACATCTCACTTCTCAACCATCGTCCCGTTTGATTCGGTGCAAGCCATCGACACAGCTACCCAACAAGCCCAACTCTCGCAGCCTTCGTTCGATGGACAAAATCAGGCCTTTGAGTTCGATACGACTGAGGCGATTACTACCGATTCGGGCAATTCTACGACGGTCAACGGAGCGACCTGGACCTGTCGAAACGACCCACGTGACGATGGGTACAGTGATTCGCCGGTCGTTGGCGTCTGTGAATTCCGGAATGGCTCAGCGTACGTCGAAGAGGAAACCAATCGGATGCGATATCTCGAACACACGCTGACGCTACCCGGCGGTAGTTCCGACACCGATGTGTTTATTGAGGCGAACCTGACCGCCCACATCGAAGCCGCGTGGTCGAACGCCGCCATCACGATGGTGCTGGAAGATGAGAACGGCCAAGAGTACGACATCTTCCGGCTTGAACAGGACTACGGAAGTGATACCCGTGAAGTCAGCGTGAACCCCCGAGTCAACATCGAGTCAGCGAATACAACGATTGACTCCGACGGCGATGGCATCAGCGATAGCTGGGAAGAGAATGGCATCCCGCTGGCGAACACGACTCGGACAGTCCAGCCGGACCCGAACGACAACGATACGGACAGCGACGGGGTTCCCGACGGCGAGGAAGTAGACATGGATACGTATCTGGGCGACCAGAACCTCTCGGATGCTGACGTGATTCACTTCCCCGGCTATGCGTGGTCGAGTGATCCGGTATCGTCTGATACCGACGGCGATGGGCTCTCTGACTCCGAAGAAGTGGAGGGATGGGATATCGTTGTTAACAACACGTCTTCCAGGTCTGGGGAGCCATATCAGTGGGCTGGGATTGAAGATGTAATCGTAGATGGGACAATACACGTTACCTCGGACCCTCTAGCAGTCGACAGTGATGGGGACGGCCTTGACGATGATGTCGAGATTGAGGAGACACATACCGACCCAGAGGCGAACACGACTTACGAGATTACTGAGGACCACGAGGAACTCTTAGCTAATCTGGATTCTGGACTCCGGGAGGAAATTACTGGATCGACAAGGCTACCAGAATTAAATGATGCGACCGATGACAGTGATTTCATCACGGTAGGGGGTGCAATTGCTACATCGCAGGTTACGTTTGAGGCCATGGATGGAAATATTCGGACTGATACTTGGCTCTCCAATGAGGATGAGCTTGATAATGGGACGGATCCGTGGGACCCCGACACCGATGATGATGGCCTGACTGACGGCTGGGAAGTCAGTGGGAGTATTGAATATAATACTGCAGTTGGAACATCTTGGATTACTGAAGACGATGATTTTGCATCAACAAGCCCGACCGATCCTGACAGCGATGGGGATGGCGTCTGGGACAGATGGGTTGGTGTCTATGGCGTCGGCTACAGTGATAGTGTCGTGCTGTATCGGGAGCATTTACAGGACGACGACGGCAACGGAGCACCGAGCGGGATTCAGGGTGAAGAAGAACGCGTCGACGAACAGACTGGCGTCCATCCGATAAATGTGAATGCAAGCACTGCAGCGGCGACTGGGGTCGATATCGACGGTGACGATACCAGCGAACACTCGAATGTCCACCTCGGCGAGCGCCACTGGGGAACGGACCCCAACGATGGTAACGACGTTCCAGACCGGAGCCTCAGTATCGAAGTCGACTATCTTGAGGGTCATAACCCAGAAACGATGACAATCGGAAGCGAAGATGTGCTTGCGGTGACCCGCGAAAACTACCAGTTGTACGGGATCACATTAGAGTTTACACTGGACGAACAGCTCACACCTACGGAGCTACAAAACATTTGCCGGGGATACAATAATCCCAGTCCAGCAGTAGACAGTCGAAACTGCATTGAGCCATCGAGTTTCAACGTCTGGGAAACGGATTTAGTCGAGAACGAGTATCATCAAAACGACGAGTCAATGCACCTGTTCTTTGCCAACACCTACGGTGAAGACGAGCCCCAATACACCCCACATGATACGCTCGGTCAGATTCCCGAAGGCGTCCGCGGGATGGAAGGCCATACGGGATCACCAACGCAGGTTCTGTTCATCGAAGAGGGCTTTGGAACTCCACACGGAGCGGTTATGTTCGATGATAGCATCACTGGGGACCGCAACACACATCGAGTTCTGATGGAGGAACTCGGCCATGGGTTGGGTGCGGGCTATGCCGACGACCAAGCGTTCCAAGTGGGTGAGTGTTACAGCGGCGGGACGTGTTACGGGCCTGGGCCTGGAAGCGACCAGACGCCGGAAGCAGTTAGCGGAAGCACATTTGGCGGATGGTCTGTAATGGCAGAACGACCAGAGTTGTTCGGTCTGGATCGTACAGCATTCAGTATCGAAGAGCTGACGACTCTCGATTTCGAGGACATTCCTTCGGTAGAGGATTAATATGTTCAGCCGCCGAACAATATTGAGATGGATGGTACTTCCCAGTGTATCCGTATTTAGCGGCTGTTATTACGGACCAGCAGGACGGTCACTGAGCATGAAAAATTTACAGCGCCCTGTGGAGTCTGATAATCAGATAAGTATCGAAATGGAAGTCACGGCAACCGCGCCGGATATCGAAAATTCGGCAGCACGATTCCAAGAGGTGAGTGTTGTAGGGTATACCACTGAAAGAGAGATTGTTTGTCAGCATCAAATCGGAGGTGTTGCTATCGGTGAAAGTTCCGATGTAACGCTCCGTTGCGCTACCCGGCCGGAGTATTTGACCCTTAGTATTAGCGAGGCAGGCTGTGAATACAATACTGTGATTTCAGTAGCGCGGGTAAATGAACCCGGAAGCGAATCCCCGTATACAGCACTGGACGACAAACACTGCGACGATCCGGAGCTTCCCGTTCCGGATGAGTAGCATCTATGTCAGAAGCCGACCAGAGATTGGAGCGGGTTACGCCGACGACCAAGCGGTCCAAGTGGGTGAGTGTTACAGCGGCGGGACGTGCTACGGGCCTGAGCCTGGAAGCGACCAGACGCCGGAAGCAATTGATGAGAATCCTGGGGAAGGTGGCCTGTAATGGGTGATGCAGAGAATTCACTCACCGCTCGCTTCGCTCGCGGTTCGTTCATTCTCTCGATAGCGACCGTTCGGGATGTGTCGCTCGCGCTCTGTCGGGCCATCCGGCCCGCCGCCGCGCTCGCTTGTGTTTCTGCCAGTACAGAGGGACGCGCCGTGGCGCGGCCCGAACGACACGGAACCAGACGGTGCGGTAACTGCGAGCGACCGACGGGAGCGAGCAGTTTGCAGATACACTGAATAGGCAATCCGTCCCTGACAGCGCTGAAACAAACCTGTTATAAACTGTCCGCTGACGCCCCAGGCTAGTCCGCGAGTTCGGCGACCGTCTCCTCGATGCGCTCGACCCTGGAGACGTGCGAGCGATTCGAGGTCGCGGACTTCTCGACCCGGACGAGGTCGTCGGCCGCGCCGACGAGTTCCTCGTCGTGACTGACGACGAGAATCTGGGCGACCCCCACCTCGTCTCGCATGTAGGCGATGAGGTCCAGTAACTGCGTGACGTGGCCCGAGTCCAGGAACACCGTCGGCTCGTCGAGGATGAGCGGCGGCATCGGCGCGGCCCCCTCGATGCCCTCCGCCAGCAGCCGGTAGATGGCACAGCGCAGGCTGAGGTTGAACAGCGCCCGCTCCCCGCCCGAGAGCTGTTCTGGTTCGAGCGGGTCGCCGTCTTTCTGGTACACCGTCAGCTGGTACTCCCCGTCCAGTTCGATGTGGGAGTAGGAATCGTTCTGGTACACCAGCGAGAACGTCTCGTTCAACATCCGTTCGAGCGTCTCGACGTTGCGCTGGCGCAGTTCGGCCCGAAGCGAGCCGTACATCTCCTGGAGCTGCTCGCTCTCTTCGTACAGCGCGTCCAGTGTCGACACCGTCTCGGCCAGGTCCTCGCGGCGCTCACGGAGTGTCTCCAGTTCTTCGAGTTCGTTCGTCACACCGCCGATAGCTGACTGCGTTTTGTCGCGCTGCTCGCGCAGGTCCTCGAGTTTCGCGCCCGCTTTCTCGACGTACGCCGACGCTCGCTGTTTCTCCTCGCGGGCCTCCTCGATGCGGTCCTCGTCGACCTGGTCGGCGAGTTCGCGCTTGCGGTCGCGCTTCTCCGCGAGCCGCTCGCGTCGCTGGTCGTTCATCTCGGCCTGCTGACTGCGCTTCTCGCGCAGCCGCTCGATGTCGTCCTCGCGGTCCCCGATGTCGTCGAGCAGTGTCTCGATTCGCTCCAGTCGCTGTATCGACCGCTTGACCTCCTGATGGTCCTGATTGCACTCGCCGATGACTGAGCGCGCCTCCGCCGCTCGCTGCTTGGCTTCACTGGCAGCCTCGCGTTTCGCCTCGGCCTGTGCGTCGAGTTCCACAGCGTCTTCGCGCAGCTCCTCGACGCGCGCTTCGTCGGCGTCCAGCCCGGATTCTTTCTCCTCGATGAGCTGGACGACGTTCGCCCGGTCCGATTCGAGCGTGTCGAGCCGGTCGGCGGCCGCGGCCAGTGACTCGGCCCGTTCCAGGTCGCTCTCGAGCGTCTCGACCCGCTCGCGGGCCGTCCCGAGGTCGTCCTCCAGGTCGGCGACCCGCTCGCGGTCGTCCTCGATAGAGTCGACGTGTGGGGACTCGGCCACGTCCTGCCCGCATTCCGGACATTTCCCCTCCTCGAGCAGCGCCTCGGCCTCCCTGAGTGAATCGCGCTCGCTCTCCAGTTTGGTCGCCAGTTCCGTCACCTGCTGGCGGGCCGTCTCGAGGTCCGAAGCGACCGAGTCGCGGTGGTCCGCTGCGCCCTCGCGGTCGATGTCGCCCGTCGCGAAGCGTGCTTCGAGCGTCTCGACCTGCTCGTCGATGTCGGCGAGTTTCTCCCGGCGCTCGGCCACGGTCTCGCGGACGTCGTCCAGCTCCGATTCGAGCGCGTCGGCCTCCTCGCGCTTGGTTTCGGCCCGAGAGGCGAGGTCCTCGGCCGCCGCTTTGAGGGACTCGGCCTCGCTGTTGTGTTTCTGGGCCTCGACTTTCCGGCGCTCGATACGCGAGCGGAGGTCCTCGGCGCCGTCCTCCAGGTCCTCGATGCGGGCCGCAACGCGGTCCGGGTCGGCGTCGTCGAGGTCGGTCTCGGCGAGGGTGTCGTCGAGTTCGCCCCGTAGCTCCCCGCGTTCGCTCTTCAGCGCCGAGATGCGCTCTTTGAGCTGCTCGCGCTCGCGCTCGGTCTCCGTAATCTCGCTTTCGAGGTCGTCGATATCGCCGGTCAGCTCCGACAGCTGCTCGCGGCGCTTCTCGTACTCCTCTAACACGGCCGTCGCCTGCTCCAGGGTCTCGCTGGCCGTCTCGCGCTGGTTCTCGATGTGCTCGATTTCCGCGGTCGTCTCGGAGAGTTCGGTCTCCAGGGCGTTCAGGCGCTCGTGGAGGCCCTTCTCCTCCTTTTCGTCTATCTGGTCGTCGACCTGGTCGAGGCGGCTCTGTTTGTCGTCGCGCACGCGCTTGACGCCCACTCGGGCGTCGCTGGCCCGCTCGCGGTACTCCTCTAGCTTGCCCAACTGGAGGAGGTCGTCGAGCATGTCCTGGCGGTCGCTCGCCGAGGCGTTGATGAGCTTGTTCACCTCGCCCTGGCGGACGTAGGCGCAGTTGACGAACGCCTCGCTGTCCATACGCAGCAGTTCGGTGACTCGCCGGCGGACCGCCCGCGCTCCCTCGAATGTGCCCTCCGGTGTCTCCAGAACACATTTGGCCGTCGTCGCGCGGTCGCCGGTGTTGCGCACCCGACGGGTCAGGCGGTACTCCCCGCCCGCGTGGGCGAACCACAGTTCGACGGTGCAGTCGTCGGCGCCGATAGTGACCACGTCCTCTAGATTCTCGTCGATGGCCTTCGAGCCGTACAGCGCGAAGAAACAGGCTTCGAGCAACGAGGACTTCCCGCTGCCGTTGAGCCCGTGAATGACCGTCACGCCGGGGTCGAAGGTGAGGTCGGCGTTCTCGTAACATTTGAAATTCTCCATCGCGATTCGCTGGAACCGCATCAGCGACACCTCACAGGAACTCCTCCAGGGACTGGTCTTTGCCGTCATCCGCCGTCGACCCGGCGCTATCCAGCGCCTCGGGGTCGTCCTCGACCAGTTCTCGCACCCGGTCCTCGACCGTCTCGGCGACGTTGGCGTCGGCGACTTTCGAAGCTCTAACCGTCTCGTCGATGTCGCGGGCGGCCCCGCTCAGTCCGAGTTCCCGTACGCGTTCGGCGACGGCGTCGTCCGGGTCGGCAAAGCTCACGCTCGTCTTGCGCTCGTCGGCGGCCAGTTCCCGGTGGTCGGTGACGCGGGCGACGAGTGCTCCCCGGTCGAGGGCGAACTCCTCGATGCTCGCCGGGGCGATAGGCTCGCCGTCGCCGTCGACGCTCACGATGACGACGGCGTCCGCGAGGTCGTACTGGCCGACCTGGCTGTGGACCCGCTCGATTCCCTCCTCGGCGTCGAGTTCCACGTCCACGAAGACGAACTCGCGCGTGTCGAGACCGCGCCGGGTAATCTGGACGTCGTCGTCGAAGCTGACGATATTGTAGCCGCGGTCCTCGCGCTCACTGGCGCTGGCTCGTTCAGTAGACCCACAGTAGGTGACCCACGCCCCGTCGACCTGTTGTTTGCCCGGCTTGTGGTTGTCCCCCAGTAGCAGGGCATCAACGTCGACGGACGATTTCTCGAGCACCTCGCTTGCCTCCCAGTCGCCGTAGTCAAAGGGCTGGAAGAGGCCGTGCGTGACGAGCGCGGCGTGGGCGGCGTCGTGGGGAGCAAAGTCGTAGCCGAAGTCATCGCGCTTCGAGCGCGGGATGAAATCCAGGCCATAGAACGCGGTGTCACCCACGACGGTCGGTTCGTGGTCGAGGCGCGTCGCAAGCCCCAGCGACGCGTAGAGGTCGAGCCACTGGGCGTCGCGTTTGGCCTCGTGGTTGCCCACGACGGCCAGAAACGGGATGTCGGCGTCAGCGAGCTCTTCGAGGACCTCGAGCGTGCCCATGATATCCGACAGCGTCGGCCGACGGTCGTGGAACAGGTCCCCGGCGTGGACCACCGCCGCCACGTCGTCGTCGATGGCGTCCCGAACGACGGTCCGGAACGCCGCGAGGAAGTCCTGCCGGCGCTCGGGCACGTGGTACTGCTGGTACCCGATGTGGGTATCGCCGGTGTGTATCACCCGTGTCATCTGTGCGGGCGTAAGCCAGCCGCTCCTAAAGCCGTGTCGCCACCGGGGTGAAAGTGATACGTCACTCTTCGATGGGCCCCTCAGCCGCAGTCCGGTACCGCTCGAAGGTCGCAAGCGCCTCGCGGCCGTCGGCGGCCAGCCCGCTGACCTCGCGTTCGGCCCGTTCGACCGCCCGCTTTAGCCCGTCGAGGCCCACCGACTCGACGAACGCGGCGGCCGCCTCGATATCGTCGGTTGCGGCGACAGCGCGTTCGATGACCCGCCGGTACTCGACCGCCACGTCGTCCTGTCCGGGGCTCGCCCGGCCGACTGTTCCGTCGGCACCCCACTCGAACGGCCCGTCGGATACGTCCCCGCAATAGTCGAGACCCCCCTGCTCACGGGCCGATTCGCTCCCCGTGCGCCGGTCCGCTGGCCCCTCGCGCTCGGGGTCGGCCAGCGCCGCCAGCGCCGCTTTCGCCTGTTCGTGCTCGGTCACAGGCTCGGTGGTCCCGCCAACGCATAAGAACCCTCGGCCGAGGGTTCAAATACCGGAACGGGAACACGGCCGTCTATGAGCGACGTGGAGACACTCGAAGAACGGGTCGCGACGGTCGAACGAGCCGTCACCGACGGCGACCACGGGTTCCCGGCCGTGGACGACCTCGCGGAACTGACCGAGCGTGTCGAGAGCCTCGAAAACCAGGTTGCCGGGTTGCAGGACAGCGCCGACGAACTCGAGGCCGCCACACAGGCGCTGCGGGGGTACGTCGGTAACGTCCGCTCGGTCAACGAGCGCGTCGAGGGGCGGGCCGACGCGGCGCTGGCGGCCACCGAGCGGCTGGAACGACGCCTCGACGGGGTGGAGCGGGCCACCGACGGAGAGCGAAACGCCGCCGAGAGCCGCGCCAACGGCAGGACACCGGCGGGGCTGTCCGGGGTCGAAATGGATGGCACAGCGCAGGCAAACGGCGAGGAATCGGGGGAGACGACGACCGATTCGAGCGAGCCCGGCGTCCTCGCACAGATACGGTCCCTGCTGTGATAGTCCGCGTCGTCCTGGCGGTGGTGTTGACCGCCGCGCTGCTGGCTGTCGCCACCCCGGCGATGGCCGACGCCGGTGCCACGCGGGCCGACAGTGCGATGGACCGCCAGCTCACTGCGCTTTCGGCCGACCTCGGGACGATGGTCGAGACGGACGACCCGACGGCTGGCCCGGGCGCCCGTCACGTCGCCGAACTCAGGTTGCCGGGTCGGTCGCTGACAAGCGCCGCCGTCACCGAGCTTCGCTTTATCACCCGCGAGGGGGTCGCACTGGCCGCCTGGCGGGTCGGCGACGACGCCAGGAGCCACACGCGTCTCGCCGGCGTCCCCGTCCGTACCGTCGGTGGCGGGCCGCTGACCATCCGCGAGCCCGGCAGTCACCGACTCGTGTTCGAACTGCGGTCCGAGAGCGGGGAGCCGGTGTTGACAGTGAAACGGCTGGGCGGTGAGCGCGATGCGTGAGTGGTTCACCGAGGACGAGCGCGAGGCAGGTTGTCGCTGTAGGACCGAGTTCGAGCGCGGGACACTGGCCGTCGACGCCGGGGACTGTCCCGGCGACGGTCGCCTGGGCGAGTCCCCGGACTGCCGGGCGACCGTCGTCGCGGCCCTCGGGCAGGGAGACGTCGACGGCGTCGTCACGACCGCTGACGGCCTCGAACGGGCGTATCTCGATGCTGACACAGCACTGCTGGTGGCGGCCGGGCGGTTCGCGGCGCGGGTCGCGGCCACGGACGAGCGCCTGGCCCGGCGGACCCGACGGGAGCCACTGGCCGCCGCGACAGAGGCGACCGGCCGGGCGGGCCACGTCGCCGACCTGGCGGCCGAGACAGGGTTATCGGTCGCCGCCGAGGGCGTAACACCCGAGCGGGCGCTGGACCCGTACGTCGGTCCGGCGGTCAGCGACGCGCGCATCGCGGCCAGCCCGCCGGCGACGGCGACGCTACGGGACCGACGGACCGTCGAGACCGGCGCGACTGTCCGCCGGTACGAGACACCCGCGAGCGAGCTGGACAGCTACCACGTCCGCCCGCAGGAACACGAGTTCGACCCGGCGACCACGGCAGCGCTGTCCGACGCCGTGGCCTTGCTGGCGAGGACGACCGACGGGCCGATATCCCCCGAGGCGGCCGCCGAGCGGGTCGCCGACGACGGTCACACGGCGACCCGGCTGGCGAGCGTGCTCCGGAAACACACCGAGGGACTCGGAGTCCTCGAGGACGTCTTCGCCGACCCGCGTGTCTCGGACGTGTTCGCGACGGCACCGGTCGAGGAGACCCGACTGCGGGTCCGCGTCGACGGCGAGACCCTCCGGACGAACGTCCGGCTGACGAGCCGGGGTGCCCGCACGCTCGCCTCGACCTTCCGTCGGACAAGCGGCCGGGCGTTCTCGCGGGCGAGCCCGACGCTCGACGCCACCACCACGGTCGCCGGCCGTCGGGTCCGCGTGGCCGGTGTCACCGAGCCGGTCAGCGACGGCGTCGGCTTCGCGTTCCGGGGTCACGACGAGGCGGTATTTCGTCTCAGGGACCTCGTCGAGAACGGGAGCGTCCCGGCGCGGGTCGCCGGCCTGCTGTCGGTCGCCGTCGAGCGCGGCGCGGCGTGTCTCGTCGCCGGGCCACGCGGGGCCGGAAAGACGACCACGCTGGGCGCGCTTCTCTGGGAACTGCCCCAGACAGTCCGCACGGTCGTCATCGAGGACACTCCCGAACTCCCCGTCTCGGCCCTGCAGGCGGCCGGTCGGGACGTCCAGCCGCTGCGGACCGAGACCGGCGACGGCCCCTCGATAGACGCGACGGCCGCACTTCGGACCGCGTTGCGACTGGGCGACGGCGCACTCGTCGTGGGTGAAGTGCGCGGCGAGGAGGCGGGCGTCCTCTACGAGGCGATGCGCGTCGGCGGTGGCGACAGCGCGGTGCTGGGCACGATACACGGCACCGGCGGGGAGAGCGTGCGAGAGCGACTCGTCGCCGACCTCGACGTGCCCGAGAGCGCCTTCGCCGCGACGGACCTCGTCGTGACGCTCGACCCGCCGACCGCCGACGGCGGGCGCGGTATCGCGGCGGTCGAGGAAGTCCGGGAGCACGGGGACGGGGTCGGTTTCGAACCGCTGTTCGAGCGCGACGGACCGACGGCGACGGCCACCGGCCGTATCGACCGGGGGTCGAGTCACCTCGTCCAGTCACTGTCCCACGCCGGGGAGTCCTACGCAGGGGTTCGCGAGGCCATCGCCGACCGGACGGCGGCGCTCGGGCCGCCGGACCTGACGGCAGGTAACTCCGACAGATGACAGGGACCGAGGGAGACGGGGACCCCGAAGCGGCCGAACTGAGTGACCGGTTGGTCACCGTGCCAGAGGGGTACCGGCGGGCCTGTCGGCTGCTCGGGCTGTCAGCGAGCGCGGAGACGGTCCTCGGGGGAAGCTACGCGCTGGCCGTTTCCGTCTGGCTGGTCGGCGTCGCCGCTCTCGCCGTCGGGTCGGGCCCCGTCGCGGTCGTCGTCGGTACCGGCAGCGCTGTCGCCGCAGTCGGGGTCGCACTGGCCGGCCGCTACGGCGTCGGCCTGGCGGCACAGGCCCGCCGCATCCGCGCGCTGGGTGCCGCGCCGTCGCTCGTGGCGACGCTGGTACTGGGGATGACGCTGTGGCCCACCGCCGAGCGGGCGGCGGCCTTCGCTGCGAGCGCGGGCGACGGACTGCTGGCGAGAAGTCTCGACACCCACCGACGGCGAGCCGCTCGGACCCCACGGAGCGGCCTGGACGCCTTCGGCCGCGAGTGGGCCGAGGAGTTCCCCGCCCTGAACCAGGCGCTGACTCGTGTGGAGCGGGCGGCGGTGGTGACCCCCGATGAGCGGGCCGAACTCCTCGCCGCTGCCCGGCGCGCCGTCCTTCATGGGACCCGCGACGAGATGGCGTCGTTCGCCGCCGACCTGCGCGCGCCGGCGACGGCGCTGTACGCGTTCGGCGTCCTCCTCCCGCTCGCGATGGTCGCGCTGCTGCCGGCGGTCGGCGCGGCCGGTGTGCCCGTCTCCACGTCCCTGCTCGTCGTGACCTACGGCATCGCCCTCCCCGGCGGGCTGGTCGTCGCGAGCGCGTGGCTGCTCGCCGGGCGACCAGTCGCCTTTCCGCCGGCGTCCGTCGGGCGGAGCCACCCGGACGTCTCGACCGGGCCGCTGGAGGCCGTCGGCGCCGGGGCGGCCGTCGCCGTCGGCGGCTGGCTGGCCGGGCGCGTCCTCCTCCCGACCTGGGCGCCACCGATAGCGGCCCTGGGACTGGGCACCGGGACGGCGCTGGTCGTCTACTACCGACCCGTCGCGGCGGTTCGGGACCACATCGAAGCCGCCGAGGACGGATTGCCGGCCGCGCTCTCGGCAATCGGCCGCCGCGTCGAGCGGGGTGAGTCGGTCGAAGCGGCCTTCGACGCGGCGGTCGACGCCACGCCCGAGCCGCTGTCGGCCGTCCTGGCCGAAACGGTCGACCGGCAGGGGGCGCTCGGTGTTGACATCGAGACGGCGTTTCGCGGCGAGTACGGCACACTGTCGACGCTGCCGAGCCCACATCTCCAGCGGGCCGCCGTCCTCCTTGGCGCGGCTGCCGACATCGGCCCACCTGCCGGCGAGACCATCGCGACCATGGGCGACCACTTCGAGGAACTGGCGGCGGTCGAACGGGAGACCCGTCGCCAGCTCTCACAGGTCACCGGGACCCTGTCGAACACCGCCGCCGTCTTCGGGCCGTTCGTCGGCGGGGCGACCGTCGCTATGTCGGCGACCATGGAGAGCGGTGGCCCCATCAAATCGGTGTCGACGGCGTCGCTCGGCCCGGTCATCGGCTGGTACTGTCTCGTGCTGGCGGTCGTGCTGACGGCGCTTTCGACCGGGCTCTATCGGGGGCTCGACCGGGCGCTGGTGGGCTACCGGGCCGGGCTGGCGCTGTGTTCGGCGACGCTGGTCTACTGTGTGGCCGTCGTGGCGACCGGGCTGCTCGTCTAAGATTTATATCCGAAGCCGGGGCCAGCCCGGCCCATGTTCGACACCAACGTCGAGACAGCGTACGTCTGGGTGGCTGTCGGGGCAGTGAGCGTCGCCGTCCTCGGCGTCACCACGCAGTTACCCACGTCGGCACCACCGGACGGCGCGGCCGCCGCGACGACGATAGACGAGGTGGCGACGAGCCCACCGGGGTCGGTCGCCACGCGGGACCTCCAGGCCACCGAGTGGTCGCTAACGGGGCGCCAACTTGGCCTTCGCTCCGACGGTGGCACCGTCCACGAGACGCTATTGCAGCCGGTGGTCCCGGCCGTCGACGCGAGTCTCGCCGCCGTCCTCGACGGTGAGCGACCGTCGGCGGTGTTCGACTCGCCGGCGGTGTTCAAACGGGCGACCGAGACCACCGGTCCCGAGCGAGAGCAGTGGCGCCCGGCGCCGGACCGCCTGACGGCCAGACACGTCGCCTGGGGAGGGGTCGATGTCACGCTCGTCGGCTAGGGCGGCCACCGAGCCGCTGGCGGCGCTCGCCGCCGTCTTCGCCGTGACCGCCGGGCTCGCGCTGTACGCCGGGACGCTGGGCGATACGCTCGCCGGCGTCGGGAGCGACCGGGACCTGGCGACGCCGACCGCCGACGCCGTCGAACGGCAGCTAACCACCGGCGGCGTCGTCGACCCCGGTCGGGTGCCTGACTCGCGTTCCGCGATTCCGTCGGGATACGAGGCCAACGTCACGCTCCGGGCCGAACGCCAGTGGTCCGCCGGGCCGACACCGCCGGCGGGTGCCGACACCGACACCCGAACGGTCAGCGTCGCGCTCGGCCCGGCGACGGTCCGGCGGGGCCGACTCAGGGTGGCGGTCTGGCGATGACTCGTGCGACCAGCACTGTGGTCGACGTGGCCGGCTTCCTCCTGCTTGTCGGCGCCGCCGTCGCGGTTATCGTCAACGGCGCCGCCGTCGAGCAAGCATCTGTCGAAGACCCCGCTGCCGAGCGGGCGGAGCTGCTCACGACGAGTACCGCAAGCGTCGAGTACGCGCTTGTCGTGCCGGGTAGCCCACCAAACTGGACGGCCAACCCGACGGCGACACACCAGCGTACCGCCCACGGCACGCTCGCGGAGTTGCTGGCCGAGGCGGCGATGAGTCGCGTCAGCTACGAGGGGCACCGACTCTCCAAGGCCGGCAGCGGCTTCGAGCAGGCAGTCGCGACGGCGACGCGAAACCGGCTTCACGAACGCGGGCGCCGAACCGCCGTCCGTGCCCGCTGGGAACCCTATCGCGGAGCGCCGCTCAATGCCACGGTGCGTGTCGGGGAGCGCCCGCCGCCGGGCGCCGACGTGGACGCCGCGACGACGACCGTCGCGAGTCCGGCGCCGGCGGTCGGCGAGCGAGCGCGCTGGGCGGCCTCCCAGGGGGGCTACACTGCGGTCGCGGCAGTGGTGGCCGGCGCCGTCGTCGATGGACTGTTTCCGCCCCAGCAGACCCAGCTAGCCCTCGACGGGGACTACCCTGCCGACCGGCTGATGACCCGTCGCTACGACCGGATGGCGGCGCTCACTCGTGGCGGGCAGCTATCGGTCGAATCGACGCCGACGAACGAGTTGAACACGCGGCTGACAGAGCGGTTGACAGGCCGTTTCAGGCGTGATATGCGGAGTCGCTTTGACTCCCCCGAAGCCGCTGCCCGCGCCGTCGACACCGGCAACGTTACCATCGCCGTCAGGACATGGGAGCCATGAGCCGACGTATTTCGCTGGCTGACGACCGGCGTGGCCGGGTCCCCTTTGCCGTCGTCGGCGTCCTGTTGCTGGTGGCGAGCCTCGCGCTCGCGCCGACGCTGTCGACCGAGCCGGCCCCCAGCGAGACGGCGGTCGAGCGCTCGCTGACCGACGTGAGCGCGGCCAGTACGACCGCCGTCCGGGATGGGGTTGCGACGGCCAGTCGTCGGGCCGCTGCCACACCGGTGGTCGAACCGGCCGACACGCCAGTCGGTCGCGCGTTGAGCGACGACCAGCCGTTCCGCGATAGCCTGCGGTTGCGGGTGTACCTGCAGGTCCGGGCCAATCTGGCCCGGCTCGCGGCCCGTCATGGCGGGGTCAATGCCACGGCATCGCTCCCGGCAGTTGAATCGACGGCGGAGTACGAGCGCGCGATAGACCAGGTGACACTCGAACGCGCCGGCGAGAACGATACCGCACTCCGTGTCACCGTCGAGAACATCACGCTGACCGCCCGCCGTGGCGGCGAGGTCATCACCCGCCGGACGGTCGACCGGACCGTCGTCGTTCCGACGCCGGTGTTGCACGTTCACGACCAGGTCGACACTTACGAGACCAAAGTGACGAACGGGCTCGCAAATCCCGGTCTGAGCCAGCGGCTGACAGGGCGTCTCTACCCCATCGCGTGGGCGCGGGGCTACGCCCAGTTCGGCGGCGCGCCAATCGAGAACGTCATCGCGAACAGACACGTGAGCCTGGCGACCAACGGCGCGCTACTGGGCGTCCAGCGGTCGGTGTTTGGCCGGAGCGACCCCGAGGGACGACAGGCACTGACCGAGGCAACGACCCTCGTCGGCATCAGGGATACGGTCGCCGGCAGTAACAGCCAACTCGCCAGTGAGATACTGCGCCAGACCAGCTACCGACCCCCGAGTCAGAACATCACCACTGGCGGCGGGGCCGCCACGGGCCCTGACGACCCGCTAACGCCACCGCCAGGGACGCCTACACCGTGAGGGCGAGAGTCGTCACCGAGCGCGAGCGCGTCAGGGGCGGTCACCCCGACCGACCCGACCCGCCCGGGTCCAACTGGACCTTCGTCAGGGAGGTCACCAGTTCGGACGCGAGCGTCGTCGATTCGTTCGATATCGGGGTGAGCGTGCCGGATGGCTGGCACGCCTTCCAGCGCTGGGGGCGGACAATCGATGTCACCCACACGCGCAGGGTGACCTGGCGGAACGGCCAGGACACCAGATACACCAGAAACACGCGACAGGAGCGGGTTCGCGTCTCTCTCACTCTCGTCGGCAGGCACCGGAACGACTCCCTCGCGCCGGTCCGGGGCATCGAGACGGTCCACGAGTCAGACGAAAGTCCCCTCGGGGGCGAGAATCTCGCCGACATAGAGCAGCGAGCGAGCGACGAGCTGCTGGACGGGAGCCGGAAACGCGCCGCGAAGGACGTTGCCCTGGGGGCGTTCGAACGGCGGACGGCAACCATCACCGGGGAGCGGCCGGACTCGATACACACCTGGATGGCCCGGGACCTGCGGGGGCTCCGAGAGCGTGTCCGGGACATCACCGTGGCGACCGACCGGGGCTCGGTGGGGACCGTCCGGGCAAACCCGGCCCGGCAGCTCCGACAGGAGCTTCGACAGCGCCGCTCGGAACTGGTCGACGCCCCCGAAAGCTACGACAGCGCGGCCGACAGAGCCCGTGTCGCGGCCCGCGTCGAGTTCCTCGACGCCGTCGAGCGGCGGCTTGGCGGCCACGCCGCGAACCACTCGGACGTCGAGGCGGGCATCTCAGACCGGCTAGAGGGGGTCCCCGACGGGTCGCTGAGCGAACTCAGGCGAGCCCTGACCGCCCGCGAGACGCGGGTAGCGCGGACGCGACCGACTCCGACCGGGCCGGCGGGCCCGGTCCGGACGCAGGTCGAAGCACAGCCACAGTACCTGACGCTTGCGTCGGTCGACGAGTCGAATTTCCCGGCCGTCAACGGCAGCGAGCACCCGCTCGTGGCCCGCAACGTCAACGTGTTCAGCGTGCCGTACGGCAACGCCGCGACGGAGGTGCTGACCGCCGGCACCAGCGCCCGGAATCGGGTCGGTCTCGCGGCGGCGGCGTCGACGCTTTCGGCGGCCCAGGACACCGAGGCCGGGTCGGACTCGACGCTCGAGGAGCGCCGGTCGCAACTGGAGACCGAGGTCGCCCGGGCCAACAGTGCCGTCACCGCCGCACTCGCCGAACGGGTCCGGGCCGAGACGGATGCGGGGCGGGCAGAGAGCCGGCAAATCGTCGACGACGCGATGGACACGTGGGGGACGACGGCAGGGCGCGGGCTGGCCCTGGCGAACAACTCCGCAACAGAGCGCGTCGCCGAGGTGGCCGGCGCCCGTCGAGACCTCTCCACGCTGGAACAGGACTGGCTCCGCGTCCGCCTCCGACGGACCACGGCCACGACGCTGTCGACCGCCGGGGCGCGACCGTCGAAGGGCGTCGTAAACCGGACTGCAAACACGGTTCGCGAAACCGCACGTAACCGGGTCCAGGATATCATCGCCAGCCGGAGCCGCGAGGCGGTCGAGCGGGTCACACAGCGGCGGCTGGGAACGAAGGTCCTGCCGGCCGGGCTTCCGCTCGCACCGCCCTCTCTCCCGTGGTACCTGACGCTGAATATCTGGTGGGTTACGGTCGAAGGGACGTACGCCCGCTTTAGCGTGACTGCGAGCTACGGCCCACCGGAGACGCCCGGTGCGACGCTGCGATACGTCCGCGAAGACCGAGCGGTCCATCTCGACGCGGACGGCAACGGGGACGCCGAGCAGCTGGGACGGAACAGGCGCATCTCCTTCCGTGCCGACACCGGCGTCGTCGTCGTGGTCCCACCCAGACCACGCGGCGTCGGCGACAAGGACGGCAACAGCGTGGAGACCTCTGCGGGGTGGCCAGCGGCCGGATGAGCGGTCGGGGCTCCCGATAGCTGGTCACCGAGCGCTTTCGATACCGATAGTATCGGCACCGAAACGAATCCCTATAACGCCCTCGCCCCGTAGCGACAGCCATGCTTAGAACCGAGTTTCCGGAGGCGGGCGAGCAGTCGCCCGAGGCGCTGCTGTCGGCCTACGGGTCGGTGCTCGCGGCGACGGTCGAGTCCGTCGGGGCCGACACCGTCGCCGAGGCGGCGGAACTGGACCGCGAAACCGTCGACGCCGTCGCCGACGGCGACGTTGCGGACCTCTCCCTCGAGGACGCGATGGCCGTCCTCGCGACCGACCCGGACCGACCGGCCGCCGACGCGCTGCAGGCCGAGGCCCAGGACATCCTCCTGATGGGAATGACGACGGCCGTGATGGACGTCGAAGCGCTGGCCTCTGGTATCGACAGCCAGCTCGAACCCAAGGAGATTCAACAGAAAATAGAGGGGCGCTACCCGATGACAATGGAGGAGTACGCGCTCTTGCACAGCTACATCGAGAGCCGGAAACGATGAGCCGGGTCGCCATCCTGGGCTGTGGCTACGTCGGGCTGGAACTGGGCCGCCAGCTCGCCGACGGCCACGATGTCGTCGGGGTCCGTCGCTCCGAGAGCGGGCTCCAGGCTATCGAAGACGCTGGCTTCGAGGCCGTCAAAGCGGACGTGACCGACGGCGACTCGCTGGCAGCGGTGCCCGACGCCGACTGGGTCGTCTTCGCAGCGAGTTCGGGCGGTCGCGGGGCCGATGTGGCCCGCGAGGTGTACGTCGAGGGGCTGCAAACGGCTATCGACCACTTCTGGACGCGCGAGGACGCCCCCGAGCGGCTGGTGTACACCTCGAGTACGGGCGTCTACGGGGACCACAACGGCGCGTGGGTCGACGAGGAGACGCCACTGGACCCCCAGACCGGGAAGACCGAAGTGCTCGCGGAAGCCGAACGGGTCGCCCGCGAGCGGCCCACGGAGTACGGCGGCCACGGCACCGTCGCCCGCTACGCCGGGCTCTACGGGCCGGAGCGGTACCGGCTGGAGCGGTATCTGGAGGGGCCCGTGACGGCGGGCTATCTCAACATGGTCCACCGGGCGGACGCCGCCGGCTCGGTCCGGTTTCTGCTGGAGGCGGACCACCGCGAGGAGGTCGTCCTCATGGTGGACGACGAACCGGTCGAGAAGTGGGGCTTTGCGGACTGGCTCGCCGAGGCCTGCGGGGTCGCGTTCCCGCCCAAACAGACGACCGAGGAGCGCCTGGCCGACCCCGACCTCTCCGAGACGGCCAAGCGCCGCATCCGGACGAGCAAGCGCTGTTCGAACGACCGGCTGCGAGGGCTCGGATACGACCTGGCATACCCGACGTTCAGAGAGGGGTACCGGGCGGCGGTCGAGACCTACGACGCGGGGTGATGGGGTCGCTGTCGGTCATATCTGGATAGCGCAGGCCGGGTCGGAACCTACCGATACCTCGCGACACCCCCCTCTATGAGCGGGGGAACCTTCTTATCGTTTCCCGAACCAGACACGCAATATGTACCTGGGAGCCGCTGGGGACCTGGTGAGCGTGGCCGAGGGGGTCCCGGGCTACGCCGGCGAGAATCCGGTGTTTGTCACCGGTGTCGTCGTCGGCCTGCTCGTACTGGGTGGTGGCGGGACCGTGCTCTATCGCTATCTGACACGGCCGCCCGTCAGTCAGTTCAAATCACTGCTGGCCGACCGCGACGCCGTGACGGTGCTGATGCACCCCAACCCCGACCCGGACGCGATGTCGTCGGCGCTGGCCGTCGACCAGCTCGCGACCGCCACAGGAACCGACACGACGCTGTGTTATGTTGGCGAGATTCGCCGACCGGAAAACCGGGCGTTCCAGACGGTACTCGACCTCGATTTCGACCGAATCGAGACCGTCGGGGATATCAAGACGGACGCGGTCGTGCTCGTCGACCACAACGAGCCACGCGGTTTCCCGGGGGCCGAGGAGGTCGAACCGATGGCCGTTGTCGACCACCATCCCGGCGACGGCACCGGGACCGAATTCACCGACGTCCGGACCGACATGGGCTCGTGTGCGACCATCTTCGCCGAGTACTTCGAGAACCTGGAGTGGGACTTCTTCGAGGTCGACGTCGCACTGACCGACGGCGGCGTCGACACGGCCGGGGTCCCCGCCGAGGCGATACCGAGCCACGTCGCGACGGGACTCATCTACGGCATCCAGTCGGACACGCGGTCGCTGACGAACGGCTGCTCGGCGGCGGATTTCGCTGCGGCGGCGTACCTCTACGGGGGCGTCGACACCGACCTGTTGAACTGCATCGCCAACCCGCAGGTCGACGCCGAGGTGCTGGACGTGAAATCACGAGCCATCAGCGAGCGCGAGGTCAGGGCGCCCTACGGCTTCAGCGACGTGGGCGAGGTGTCGAACACGGACGCGATTCCCCAGGCCGCCGACGAACTGGAGACGCTAGAGGGGGTCTCGGCCGTCGTCGTCATCGGCGAGAAGGAGGGCACCATCCGCATCGCCGGCCGCTCCCGGGACGACCGGGTCCACATCGGCCGCGCTATCGAAGCCGTCGTCGCCGATATCCCGATGGCCGAGGGCGGCGGTCATGCGCGCATGGGCGGCGGGAAGATTCCGGTCGAGTATATGGACGGCATCGGCCCAAGCGACGGCGTCTCGAAGGTCGACCTGCAGGAACGGCTGTTCGAGGCGATGGGCGGCGAGCGATGAGATAAGACCTCGCTCCTTTTATCGACACGCCCGCTACGTCCCGTATGGCAACACGTGAGGGGACATGGGCGTACCGGGACGCCCACGACGACTTCGCACGGACGTTCTTCCGGCGCTTTGGCGACGGCATCATCTCGAGTATCGGCGTCGGGACCTACCTGGGGGACCCGACCGACGAGCGCGACGAGCGCTACGAGGAAGCCATCCGGACGGCGCTGGAATCGGGCGTCAACGTCGTCGATACGGCCATCAACTACCGCCACCAGCGCTCCGAGCGAGCGGTCGGACGCGCACTTGCCGACGCCGATATCGACCGGGAGGCGGCCGTCGTCGCGACCAAGGGCGGCTTTGTCCCATTCGACGGCGAGCGGCCGGCCGACCCGGGTGCGTTCGTCAAGCGCGAGTACGTCGACACCGGCCTCGTCGACCGGGCGGACCTCGTGGGCGGCCAGCACTGCATCGCGCCGGCCTACATCGACGACCAGCTCGACCGCTCGCTCGACAATCTCGGCCTCGACACCATCGACCTCTACTACGTCCACAACCCCGAGACACAGCTTGCCGAAAAGAGCCATGAGCAGGTCTACGGCCAGCTCGAAGCGGCCTTCGAGCGGCTGGAGGAGCGGGTCGACGCCGGCGATATCGACCACTACGGCGTGGCGACGTGGGACGCCTTCCGCGTGTCCGCCGACCACGAGACGTACCTCTCGCTGCCCGAAGTCATCAAGCGGGCCCGGGCCGCAGCACAGTCGGCGGGTAACACGGCGACGCACTTCCGGGCGGTACAGCTACCCTTCAACGTCTTCATGGCCGACGCCTTCACCGTCACGGCCCACGAGGGAGCCGACGGCCCGCAGTCCGCGCTGTGGTTCGCCCACGAGGCCGGCCTGGACGTGTTCACAAGCGCCGCCATCATGCAGGGGCGGCTTGCGACGGAGATGCCCGAACGCGTCGAAACGAAACTGTCGGGGGAGACGCGCGCTCAGCGGGCCATCAACTTCGCCCGGAGCGCACCGGGAGTGACCTGCTCGCTGGTGGGGACCGGCTCGGTCGAACACGCCAGGGAGAACGTCGATGCAGGCCGATACGAACCGCTCGGCGCCGACGCCTTCGACGCCGTCTTCGAGTAGCGTTCAGCTCAGCTCCGTCCAGGAACGCTCACACTCCGGACAGACCCGCTGTTTCCCGATTTCGTCGGGGTCGTTGTCCGTCGCCAACTGCTCCTCGCAGGCGCTACACGAGAGCCGTCCGTAGCTGTCTTTCTCGACGTCCCCGCTCCGGAGGGCCTTCCTGACCGAATCCATACGCGACAGTGTGACAGCCGGAGGTAAAAAGGCCGCGCCGTTCCGGAAGCGACTTCCGGGCCTCGTCTTAACTGTGGCTGTGTCCCGACGGTCCGTGTTCGGCTCGTTGCTCGGACTGATATTCGTCATCAACCTCGCCCGCGTCGTCTTCGCACCGCTCATCGAACCCATCAGGGCGGCCTTTACCGGCTGTGTCCTCCTGCTGCCCGCACTGGGCGGGTTCTGGCCGCTGGCTGCCCTCAGCGCCGTCATGGGCTATGTCATCCACAGCATCTTCCCCGTCGTCGACACCTACCTGCTCGGCTCGCTGCCGGACCAGCATCGGGCCAGCGCGTACTCGGCCTACGGCGCGGGAATGATGGTCATACAGGCCCCCGGGAGCCTCCTCGTCGGCCTGCTCCGGGACGCCGGCGTCGCGTTCCCCACCATCTTCGAGTGGATGGGCGCCGGACTGGTCGTCTTGCTGGTCGTCTTACTCGTGCTCCACGTCGACGGCCGCCTCCCCGAGACAGCGCGGGCCTGATAGTGATTCCGCGATTCCTCCCGTATGTGGGCGGAAACGCTGAAGCCACTGGCCACACGCCTTTGGGTATGGAGCTGACACCGGACGAACTCGCCGGGGTCGTCGACGTCGTGGGGCCACTGACCCACGAAGAACTCGTCCAAGCCTGCGGGGAACTCGCGTTCAAGCGTGGCGAGGACGTAGACAGCGAGGCGTTCGAGGCAGCCATCGACGCCGCCCTGGCGACGTACCACCTCGTGGCGGTGGCTAGCGAGGGCCATGCGGCCTCGAAGCGAAGCGGTGACGCCGCTGAGTGGGACCACGACGCCGATGTCGACGCGCCGCTCGTGGTGGTCGGGCCGGCGGCGTTTCCCGATATCCCCGAGGGGACCGAGGACCTCCCGCACATCCTCGACGTGCCCGGCCGCGATGTCTCGGACGAGGCGGCGGCCGTGGCGGCCGAACAGCGGTTCCGCGATGACGCCGCCGAGGCGGTCCGGGCGCGTGACGACGAGCGCATCCAGACGCTGCTCGACGTGAGCTACGAACTCGAAGCGTGGGGGCCGGTGGAGCTGTCGACGGCGCGTGGCCGCCTCGACGAGGCCACCCAGTCGAATTAAGACCGTCGCCCCCGTCTGTGCAGGTATGAACCTCGACCGGGTGGGTGCCCACGACCCCGTGACGGTCACGGGCGAGGAGCGGGAGGCGGCTATCGTCGTCCCGGTCGTCGGCCGCGCGGAGGGCGAGTCGATTCTGTTTACGAAGCGGGCCGACCACCTGAGCGACCACCCCGGCCAGATGGCCTTCCCGGGCGGCGGTCGCGAGCCCGAGGACGCGGACCTGCTGGCGACGGCGTTGCGGGAAGCAAACGAGGAAATCGGGCTGGACCCGACGGCGGTCCACGTCGTCGGCCGGCTCGACGACATCCGGACGATAACGAGCTACTCGGTGCGCCCATTCGTCGGCCACATCCCAGACCGCGAATACGTCGCGAACGACGCCGAAGTCGCCGAAATAGTCACGCTTCCGGTGGCGGCGCTGACGGACCTCGACAATTACGAATCGGAGCACCGCGCCCACCCCCACTACGGCGAGATACGGCTCCACTTCTTCTACGTCGACGGCTACACCGTCTGGGGGGCGACGGCACAGATGCTGGTCCAGTTGCTCGAACTGGCCACCGACTGGACGATGCCCCCGGAGCCGGACCGCTACGCCGGCCCGGACGACGACCTGCCAGAGCGCGCGGACGAGGTGCGGTGATGAGTCGAGCGGGAGTTTCGAGCGCGGCCCACACGGGTCGATAGATGCGTGTCGGCGTCGTCGGTGGCGGCTGTGTCGGGCTCGCAGTAGCGGGCGACCTCGCGACGGCCGGCGTCGAGGTGACGCTGTACGAGCGCGGCGACCTCGGGAGCGGCGCGAGCGGGCGCGCGGCGGGTATCTGCTACGGCGCGTTCGCGGACCCGACCGACGCCGCCGTCGCCACTCGTGCCCTGGAGCGGTATCGCGAGTGGGGGCTGCTCTCGCCGTGTCCGTACGTCTGGGTCGCCCGGAACGAGCGCGACGCGAGGGCGGTCCACGAGCAGGTCACCGAGATGCGGGCGCTCGGCCTGGACGTCGAAGCGATTCCACCGAACGCGCTGGGCGAGCGGTATCCAGCCGTCGAGACAGCGGGCCTGACTGCCTGTGCGGTCGCGAACGACGCCGGAACGGTGACCCCGGACCGTGTCGTCAACCACCTCGCCGAGCGGTCCCGGACGGCGGGTGCGACGCTCCGAACGGAGACGCCGGTGTCACTGGCCGACCCGACGACCGTCCTAATGGCCGACGACGAGACGGTCTTCGACGCTGTGGTAGTCGCGGCCGGCCCGGCCACGAACCCCCTGCTCGCCGCCGTCGATATCCCGCTCGCACTCGAAACGTATCGGGCACAGGTGCTCGTCACCGGGCCGGTCGACGTGTCGCTCCCGTCGCTGTACGACGCCAGCCGGGAGTTCTACTGGCGGCCCCGGAACGGTGGCTTGCTGGTCGGCGACGGCGCCCACGCGGTCGACCCCGAGGACTGCGACCCGGCGGCGGACCCGGAGTTCGTCGAGTCAGCGCTGGAGCGACTCCGGGCGGCGACGGGGCTCGACCCCGCTATCGCCCAGTCGTGGGCCGGCCCCTGTACGGCAACGCCCGACCGCGACCCGCTCGTGGGTCCGGTTGCCGACGGGCTCTGGGTGGCGACGGGCTGGCAGGGCCACGGGCTGATGCGCGCGCCGGCCATCGGCGAGTATCTGGCCGAGCGACTCCACGGGACCGCCCCGACAGTCGATGCGCCGCTGGCCGAGCAGTTCGACCCGACCCGCTTTGGCGGCGACGAGGCGTTTCACCCGCTCGGTGACCCGACAGCCGAGTGGTGAGCCCCGGCTTTCGGAATCTCAACGTGTAGCGTGCCGCTGCCCTGCAGCGTCGCCGTCGCGGCCTCGGCGTCGACGACGGCGTCCTCGGGCAGCGTGACCGACCCGTCGAGTGCGAGCCCGCGACCCGGGTAGCTCATCTCGTAGTCGTCATAGAACTCACGGAACCGGTCTAAGCGCACCTCGACGCGGTCGTCGACGTAGCGCACCTGCAGGTCGCTGGCGGTCGCGCCCGGCGCGTCGAAGACGACGAGATAGGCGTCGTCGGATTCGAGGAGGTCCGCCGGCAGCGGCTTGTTCTCCTGGACCCGACCGGCGGCCCGACCCAGGTTCTCGAGGATGGCCGACCCGATGGACTTGCCGATGCCCATCATAACTCGACCGCCTCCAGACAGTCCACGCCCCCGCAGTACGGGCAGGAAAAGTCAGCCACACCCGTCTCGTCGGGCATATCGTAGGTGTAGTGGAGCTCGAACATGTCGAGGGTGCAGTCGTCGTCAGTACAGACGACCTCCAGCGTCTCTGGCATGGGATTTCGTTCGTCCGTCAGCGCCAAACCGCTTTCGGCATCCAGCACCGAGAACAGCTACCGTTCTACAGGCGGAGCAGGCCGAGGCGGTTCACAACAGCGGACCTGCCACACCGGCCATCGGCGAGAGGCTGTCAGAAGACTGAAGCCACTCGGCTCGGACAGATGGGGCATGGGTTCCGGTGTCTTAGGTGTGGATTTCAGCGGGGCGAGCGCGGCTGGCGACGCGCTCTGGGTGACTGAAGCCACACAGACCGAAGTCGGGGTACGTATCGAGGACTGCTACCGGGCGACAGACAGGTGGGGCCGCGACCGCGAGAGCGCCCACGCGGGACTGGTCGAACGCATCGCGGCCGACGACGTGCAGACGGCGGGGCTCGACTTCCCGTTTAGCCTGCCACAGGCGGTGCTCGACGCCCGGTGTGACGGCGACTGGCGTGGCTCCCTCGAGTGGGTCGGGAGCGACGACGGACCGGCCGACCCGGCGGCCTTTTCGGCGGTCTGTCGCGACACTGCCGAGGCGACCGTCGGCAAACGCGACCTGCGCCGCGAGACCGACGCCCGTCGCGGGGCGCTCTGTCCCTACACCAACCGCGTCCGAAGCATGACCTACCACGGCGCCCGGGACGTACTCGGGCGCCTTGCCGACCGAGCGGAGACGGCGGTCATACCGATGCAGGACGACGCCGAGGCCGAGACCGCTGTCTGTGAGGTCTACCCCGCAGCGACTTTCAGTTGGCTCGGCTGCTACCGCGAGGGGTACAAGAACACCGACGGCACAGGCCCGCGCCGGGAGAGGAACCTCGCGGCCGTCGAGGACTGCAGCGTCGCGCTCGGCGACCACCACGAGACCTACCTGTCGAATCACGACGCGCTGGACTCGCTTGCGGCGGCCGTCAGCGCCGCCCGCGTCGACGGCGGTGCGCATCCGAGGCCCGCCGGCACGCGAGCGGAAGGCTGTATCTACGTGTAAGGGGGAGTCAAAGCTGGCCAGAAGCCGGAGGTATATGCGTCCGTAGCCAAAGACACTGTATGAGCGACGACGGCGGCTTCGACGGGGTCCGCGAGAACGTCGACGGGAACCCGATACTGAAGCTCGTCGGCTACGCCCGGCCCTACCGACTCCGGCTTGTCGTCGGGATTGTCACCTCCTTTCTGACACGGTTCGCGCGGCTGGTTCCGCCAATCATCGTCGCGGCGGCCATCGACCGAATCGTGCTCCGGAGCGGCGAGCCCGGCCTCCTCACACGGGCCGGCCTGCTCCCCGGAGGGGAAATCGCGACCGAAGCGGCCCGCATCTCCTTTCTCCGGCGGTTGGTCGTCATCGCAGCGATAGCGTATCTCATCAGGTCAGTCACCAGATTCGCCTCCAGATATCTGTTGCAGTCCTCAGCCCAGAAGATACAGCGGGACCTGCGAAACGACACGTACGACCACCTCCAGCGCCTCTCGATGGACTTTTTCGCCAATCATCAGACCGGCGGGATGATGTCCATCCTCAACAGCGACATCAACCGGTTAGAGTCGTTTCTCAACACGGAGTTCCGACAGATAATCCGCGTGGTGGCAACGGTCGGGGGTATCGCCGTCATCCTCTACACCTACTCGCCGCTGCTGGCGCTCGTCGCGCTTGCCCCAGTCCCGGTTGTCGGGCTCGCGAGCTACCTCTTTCTGTCCTACATCGAGCCGCGCTACCGCTCGATTCGCCAGACCGTCAGCCGTCTCAACACCCGCCTGGAGAACAATTTGAGCGGCGCGCCGGTCATCAAGGCCTTCGACCGCTACGTCTTCGAGCGCGAGCGGGTCGTCGAACAGAGCCAGCAGTACCACGACGAGAAGGTCGCCGCGTTGCGGATTCGGCGGGCCTTCTTTGCCGGACTGCGCCTGCTGACCGGCGTCGTCTTCGTCGCCATCCTCTATATCGCCGGGATGGACTTCATTACGAGCCCCGAAAACGAGGCCATCCTCAGCGCGGGCGGGTTCGCGGCCTTTTTCCTCTACCTGCGACGGCTCTACTCGCCGATGCGACGGGTCGGCAAGTCCGCAAACAAGTACCAGCTCGCCAAATCCAGCGCCGAGCGGGTCTTTGGCCTGCTTGGCCAGGAGCCGACAGTTACCGACCCCGAAGACCCCTACGCGCCCGACAGCATCGACGGGGCAGTCGAGTTTGCTGACGTCACGTTCGGCTACGGGACGGCCGAACCCGTACTCGAAAACGTCTCGCTCGACGTGCCCGCCGGGGCGACGGTCGGGCTGGCGGGTCCGACCGGCGCCGGCAAGTCGACGCTGCTGAAGCTCGTCCCCCGCTTTCACGACGTAGACTCGGGTGCGGTGTCGGTCGACGGCGTCGACGTCCGCGAGTACGCCCTCCAGTCCCTCCGTGCGGACATCGCCGTCGTCGAGCAGAACCCCTACCTGTTTTCGGGCTCCGTCGCCGAGAACATCGCCTACGGCGACCGGGACGTCCTCGACGGGGAAGAACGGGGGGACGACGCCGCCCGCGAGCGGGTCCGCGAGGCCGCGCGGTCGGCCCAGGCCGACGAGTTCGTCTCGGCGCTGCCGGAAGGGTACGACACCGAAATCGGGGAACGGGGCATCAAGCTCTCGGGCGGCCAGCGCCAGCGGGTCGCCATCGCGCGGGCGCTGCTGAACGACCCCGAAATCATCATCTTCGACGAGGCCACGAGCGACGTCGACACCGAGACCGAGCGCGCGATTCAGGCGAGCATCGAGCGACTGGTCGCGGACCGCACCGCCTTCGTCATCGCCCACCGGCTCTCGACAATCCAGGACGCCGACACTATCGTGGTGATGGACGACGGCGAAATCGTCGAGCGAGGCGGTCACGACGAGTTGCTCTCGGGGGGCGGCGAGTACGCCGACCTCTGGGCGGCACAGGCCGACGAACAGCCGGTCAGCGCCGACGACTGATAGTGATTATTGTAGATTATTTCCGGGTAGCACCGACCCCGGGGTCGGCGCGTACCGGTAAATCGCTACACGAATCACTATGAGCCACCAGTCCGGGCCCGCGAGTGCGACGGTACGTCCCGGGCCGACAGTCGGCCGGTGAATACGCCGAACTTACCGGCGCCGACCGACTGCCGGCCCGTCGAAACACCGAACGCTCCGGCCGCTGGCGAGCGAGCAGATTCGATACCGGACGGCTACTTTTGCGGGTTCCGACCCACGGATAGCCAATGCGTCTACTCCAGGTCATCGTCCCCGACGAGAAGGTCGATGACATCGTCTCGGCACTCAGGGAGCGGAAGCTGGGCGTCTCGACCACGAAAGAGACCAGCGGCAGGGGCGACCGGACACTCGTCTCCTTCGTCGTCCCCGCCGACGCCGTCGAACACGTGCTCGACGAACTCGACGACGTCGGGCTCGAGGAGGACTGGTACATCGTCTCCATCGATACGGAGTTCGCCTCCTACGAGGGCGTCGACGAGGTCCAGAACAAGTGGGCGAAGACCCCGAACAGGGTCGCCCCGCGAACGCTCCGGTCGAAGGCCAAGGACATGCGGCTCAACGACCGGTCGTTCCTGTGGATGATGGCTCTCGCGACGGTCATCGCGACGGCGGGGCTGCTCATCGGGTCGCCGGCCATCGTCGTCGGCTCGATGGTGCTTGCCCCTATCGTCAGCCCGATGCTGACCGCGAGCATCGGCCTCGTCCGGGACGACCAGCGGATGGTCTTCGACAGCATCAAGATGCAGGGCATGGGGCTGGGCCTCGCCGTCGCCGGGGCGACGGTCGTCAGCTGGCTGTTGAAGAGCGTCTTCGCCGTGCCGTCCGAACTCGCCGTGGCGAACATGGAGCTGATAGCCCTCCGGTTCTCGCCGGGCCTCCTCTCGGTCGTCGTCGGGCTGGCGGCTGGGGCGGCGGGCGCTTTCAGCCTCGCGACGAAGGGGCAGGTGGCCATCGTCGGCGTGATGGTGGCCGCAGCACTCATTCCCACGGCGGCCGCCGCCGGCATCGGCTTCGCCTGGGGACAGCCGGCGGTCGGCGTCGGGGCCGTCGTGTTGCTGACGCTGACCATCGTCGCCGTCAACCTCGGCGCCTTTCTGACGTTCAAGTATCTGGGGTACGAGCCGGACCACGTCGACCGTGGCGTGTTCACCACGGACGGCGTCCGACGGACCGCCGCCCTCGCCGCCACGATCATCGTCGTCTTCGCGGTCGTCGGCGCCGTCGGCGTCGGAACGTACCAGCAAGTGATATACGAGCGGTCGGTCAACACGGCGACGACGGATGTACTCCAGCAGCCCGCCTACGAGGAACTCGGCGTCGTCGGCATCACGGCCGAATACGTCGGCGTCGGGCCGCTGTTTGACCCGTCGACGGTGACGGTGACGCTCTCGCGGACCAGCGACCGGTCCTACGAGCAGCTGCCAAACGAACTCGCCCGAGCCATCAACGGCCGAACGGACGAGCAGGCAGCGGTCCAGGTCCGCTACCGCGACTACGAGCGCTCGAACGTATCGAACGCGGCGACAGTGACGAGTACGACGACACCGGCCCGAGTCCAACCGAACACGGTTTTAGGCGTCGAGGCGTAACCTGCCGGTATGACCGACCCCGCCGAACTCGATGTGACAATCGTCGACGGCTACGTCGACGAGCCCGCTCACTTTGGGGTCCCGCCGTACATCTCCACGTACCCGCGCTACGCCGCCGGGGCGCTGGTCGACGCCGGCGTCCCCGAAGCACAGATTACGTACCACACCATCGACGCACTCCGCGAGGACACCCACCTGTGGCGCGACGTCGAGGCGGCCGACCTCATGGTGTACGTCGGCGGGATGACCGTCCCCGGGAAGTACGTGGGGGGCACCCCCGCCGAGCCCGACGAGGTTCGAAAGCTGGCCTGGACCGCCGACGGCACCTCCATCATCGGCGGGCCCGTCCGCTTTGGCGTCGGCGAGGCCAACGAGGGAGCCAGCGAGACGGCCCGTGACGACCTCGATTTCGACTTCCTCGCGATGGCCGACATCGAGGCGGCCGTCTTCGACCTCGTCGAGTCGGGGCTGGAGGGGTTCAACGACCGCTACCGCGACATCGAGGAGGAGACACGCTGGGCCCGCGCCGGCGCCTTCGTCGTCGAGCAGCATCCGAACCACCCCGACTACCTCATCTGCGAGATGGAGACCTCGCGGGGCTGTCCCTACCGCTGTTCGTTCTGTACGGAGCCGATGTACGGCAACCCCGACTTCCGCCCGCCCGAAAGCGTCGTCGACGAGGTCGACGCCCTCTCGGATATGGGTGTGGCCCACTTCCGACTGGGCCGGCAGGCCGACATCCTCGCCTACGGCGGCGACGGCGAGGCGCCCAACCCCGACGCGCTCAGGCGACTCTACGGTGGGATTCGGGAGGTCGCACCCGACCTGGAGACGCTCCACCTGGACAACATGAACCCCATCACCGTCGTGAAGTGGCCCGAGAAGGCCCGCGAGGGGATTCACATCATTGCCGAGCACAACACGCCCGGCGACACGGCCGCCTTCGGCCTCGAATCGGCCGACCCCGAGGTGATGAGCGACAACAACCTCAACGTCACCGCCGACGAGTGTTTCGAGGCCGTGAAAATCGTCAACGAGGTGGCCGGCTTCCGTCCCGGGGGAGACGGCGACCCGCTACGCGGGTCGGACAGGCGAGCGGCATCGCCGCAAGCCAGAGAGACGGCGCCGAACTTCGGCGACGACGCGGCCCGCCGGCTCCCCAAACTGCTCCCCGGTATCAACCTCGTCCACGGGCTGAAAGGCGAGCGCCGGGAGACGTTCGAACACAACAAGCGGTTCCTCCAGCGCGTCTACGACGAGGGGCTCATGCTGCGCCGAGTGAACATCCGCCAGGTGATGGCCTTCGAGGGGACCGACATGGCCGAGACCGGCGCCGACATCGCCAAGGACCACAAGCAGCTGTTCAAGCAGTACAAGAAGGAGGTCCGGGAGACCATCGACAACCCGATGCTCCAGCGGGTCGCCCCGCCCGGGACCGTCCTTCCGGACGTCCATCTGGAGTACCACCAGGACGGCAAGACCTTCGGCCGACAGCTCGGAACCTACCCGCTGCTGGTCGGGCTACCGGGCGAGCGTGAACTGGGACGGACTATCGACGTGGCCATCACCGACCACGGCTACCGCTCGGTGACCGGCGTCCCCTATCCGCTCGACGTCAACAGCGCGTCGATGGCCGAACTGGCGACGGTACCGGGCGTGGGCAAGCGTCGGGCCGGCGACATCGTGGTCGGCCGCCCCTACGACGCCCCGGCGGAGGTCGGTGGCGACCTTCGGCAGTTCATCACCGCCGAGCGACCGGAAGGCGCTGACTGACTGGGCCGGCCGTCGTAGCCCGGTTGTCAGCCGTGGTATGCACTACTGTCACAGGAGCTAACGGAAGCTACTTTTATCTCGACGGCACAAAGGGTGTCAATGAACGATATCGAGGTGAGTGTGGTCCTCCCCGCGTACAACGAGGAGGACACAATCGAGCGGACGGTGACGGTCACGCTCGATACCCTCGGGGAGTTTCTGCCGGCAGGCACCTTCGAAGTAATCGTCGCGGAGGACGGCTGTGCGGACCGGACGCCCGACATCGCGACCCGGATGGCCGAGGCGGACGACCGAATCCGGCACGTCCACAGCGACAAACGCCTCGGTCGGGGCGGCGCCCTCGAATACGCCTTCGAGCGGACCCACGGCGAGACGTTGGTGTATTTCGACACCGACCTCGCGACGGACATACGCCACCTCGAAGAACTCGTCGAGAGCATCCGCTCGGGCGAGTACGACGTGGCCACCGGCTCCCGATGGCTCCCCGAGAACCGCGCCGACCGCCCGCCCAAGCGAGGCGTCCCGAGTATGGGGTACAACACGCTCGTTCGGACTGTCCTTCGCTCGGACCTGCAGGACCACCAGTGTGGGTTCAAAGCCCTCTCCCGAACGGCGTTCGAGGAACTCGGCCCCAAAATCGAGGACGAACACTGGTTCTGGGACACGGAACTGCTCGTAAAGGCACAGCGGGAGGGGTATCGCGTCAATGAGTTCGCCGTCGACTGGGAGCCAAAGGGCGACTCGAAGGTCGACATCGTCCGGGACGTCTTCGGGATGGGCAGCCAGATTCTGCGGACCTTCTGGGAGCTGTCGGTCAGCCCGCGCATCACCCGCCGGGTGTCGATGGGCGCCGGAACGCTGCTGGTCGTCGTCGCCCTGCTCCTGATGACGCAGTATCTGAACCCACGGACAGTGCTTGAGGAGATGGCCGGCGCCTCGCCCGGGCTGGTCGCCGTCAGCGCCCTCATC
The DNA here is from genome assembly GCA_003020925.1 of Halobacteriales archaeon QS_6_64_34. GTDB lineage: Archaea > Halobacteriota > Halobacteria > Halobacteriales > Haloarculaceae > Haloarcula. The sequence goes on from PXRT01000013.1 coordinate 302,408, forward strand.
TATGCCGTCTCGTGGCCGCTCCGGGGCCTTCGCTACCGCGATATACTCGATTCGATGGGGTTTCACGAGAAGTGGAGCTTCCTCACCGGCGCTATCTTCATCAGCCAGACCGGGAACCTCGTCTTCCCGGCCAGACTCGGTGACGGGGTCCGCGCCTACGTCGTCAAGGCCCGACGCTCCATCCCCTACCCGTCGGGCTTCGCGTCGCTGGCCGTCGAGCGCGTCTTCGACCTGCTGACCATTACGGTGCTTGCCGGCGTCGTGATGGTTGGGCTGGCCGCGACCGGCTCCGCCAGCGAGTTGCTGGCCGCCATCACCGGCGACGCAGTCGGCGGTGACACCGCACAGAGCGGCCAGACCGCCGTCTACGTCGCCGCCGCCGTGGGTCTCGCGGCCATCGGCGCCGTCGTCGCCATCGTCGCCAGCGCCCGCACCGACGGCAACTTCGTCCGGGCCACCATCGGCCGCCTCTCCGATGACTCCTATGCCGACTACGTCGCCAACATCGTCGAGGGGTTCGTCGCTGACATCCAGACGGTGACCGCCGACGGGTCGGCCTTCGCCCACGTGGGCCTGGGGAGCCTCGCCATCTGGGCGCTCGATGTCGTGACCGCGCTCGCCGTATTTGGGGCCTTTGGCTACGCGCTCTCCCCGTCGCTGGTCGCCGTCGGCTTCTTCGCGGTCAGCGTCGGGAACCTGGCGAAAGTGCTCCCGCTGACGCCCGGCGGCGTCGGGCTCTACGAGGGCGCCTTTACCATCATCGTCGCGCCGCTGACGCCGGTGGGCGTCACGGCCGCGCTCAGCATCGCTATCGTCGACCACGCCGTCAAGAACGCCGTCACCATTCTCGGCGGCGTCGTCTCGATGGCCTGGCTCAACGTCTCCCTGACCACCGCCGTCGAGGAGTCCCGGAACGTCGAGGACATCCAGCCCGAAGCGGACGATTAGCGAGATTCTGACCGAAGGAAGAATCTCGACAAAGGCGCAGCGGTGACCGAAGGGAACCGCGAGCAGCGAGATTCTGACGCGGAAACGGGCCCCAGCCACAGCGCCGACGAGCGCCTCGGTCCGGCTCACGCGGCCGGCAGTGTAGACGCCGATAGCGCCCTCCTGCCGGCCGAGTGCCTCGCTCCCGATTGCGACGTGCATGGACGGGAAAACTACCGGATGGTTCATGATGTTATTATTTGAATGGGTGTCAGCACCGGATGTAAACCGGTGTTTCGTGGCGTTAGACCGGCGTCCGGTGAACGATACCGAAATTTTTAAATGTCTTTCGAATAGATGCAGTTTTACCGATTGCCCCCGGGTTCTCCACGGAACTGTGCCCGGTGAGCCCCCGCCATCGCAACCAATGAACGAGCAAACACGAACGCGACAGCAGACAGAGGAAGAGACCGGGTCGACGGAGTCGGAATCGACGGCCTGCCCCGAGTGTTCCGGCTCGCTGGTCATCGACGACGAACACGGCGAGACGGTGTGTGAGGACTGTGGCCTCGTCGTCGAGGAAGACGAGATAGACCGCGGCCCCGAGTGGCGCGCCTTCGACTCCAGCGAGAAAGACCAGAAGTCACGCGTCGGCGCCCCGACGACGAACATGATGCACGATAAGGGCCTCTCGACGAACATCGACTGGCGCGATAAGGACGCCTACGGCAACTCGCTGTCGGGCAAGCAGCGCCAGAAGATGCAACGGCTCCGCAAGTGGAACGAGCGCTTCCGCACCCGCGATTCCAAGGAGCGCAACCTCAAGCAGGCCCTCGGTGAGATAGACCGGATGGCCTCCGCGCTTGGCCTGCCCGAGGGACCTGCTGCCGGGCCGCTCCATCGAGGGCGTCTCGACGGCCTCCGTTTACGCGGCCGCCCGACAGGCCGGCGTCCCCCGGTCGCTGGACGAGATAAACGAGGTCTCCCGCGTCGAGAAGAGCGAAATCGCCCGCACCTATCGCTACGTAGTTCGGGAACTCGGACTCGAAGTGAAGCCGGCCGACCCCGAGAGCTACGTCCCCAGATTCGCGTCGTCGCTGGAACTCTCAGACGAGGCCGAACACCGCGCCCGCCGGCTCCTCCAGAACGCGAAAGAACAGGGCGTCCACTCCGGGAAATCGCCCGTGGGGCTCGCCGCGGCAGCCGTCTACGCCGCCGCACTGTTGACCAACGAGAAGACGACCCAGGCCGCGGTCAGCGAGGTCGCCGATATCTCCGAAGTCACCATCCGTAACCGCTACCACGAACTGCTCGAAGCCGAGCAGGACCTCCCGGTCGCATAAACTCGCCGTCACTTTTGCTGTCGGGGTAGAATCAGGGTTGATAACCGCACAGATACGTTTAATTCGGTGGCCAGATGCGTTGTGTACATGGCTACGGATTTCGGCAGTGGCGGCGGGGAGATAGCCGATTCGGGTAACACCGACCAGGAACTCGGGAGTGCTATCGACGAGCTGTTGGCCACTTCGGAGAACGTCTCGGGCAGTTCACAGGAGATAAGCGACCTCGCGAACCAGCAATCGGACAACATGCGGGAGGTCGCGGGCGAGGTCTCGAACCTCTCGGCGACCGTCGAGGAGGTTGCCTCCAGCGCGAACGAGGTCCAGCAGGTCAGCGAACGGGCCCGGGAGCTGGCCGGCCGGGGCCGGGACGTAGCAGACGACGCCATCGACGCCATGGAGTCCGTCGACGAGGCAAACGAGATGGTCTCCGAGGACGTCAAACAGCTCCGGGGCCGCATCGACGAAATCGACGAAATCGTCGAGGTCATCAACGACATCGCCGACCAGACGAACATGCTCGCGCTGAACGCCTCCATCGAGGCCGCTCGCGCGGGCGAAGCCGGCGAGGGCTTTGCCGTCGTCGCCGACGAAGTCAAATCGCTGGCCGAGGAGTCCCAGCAAAACGCCACGGAAATCGAACAGCTCGTCTCGAACATCAAGGCCGACACCGAGGACACCGTCGAGAGCATCGACGAGGCAAACGAGCAGGTCGAATCCGGCATCGAGCAGGTTAGCGAAACCGTCGAAATCCTGCGGGACATCGACGAAGCGGTCCAGGAAGCCGCACGCGGCGCCGAGGAGGTCGCCTCCGCCACCGACGAGCAGGCCGCCTCCACCGAGGAGGTCGCCAGCATGGTCGACATGACCGCCGAGAACGCCGAGGAGGTCGCAAACGAAATCGAGGAAATCGCTGCGGCTAACGAACAGCAGACCGCGAAGATAAACGAGATTCAGACGCTAATCGACGAACGGTAAGCACAAGTCGGGCCCCCCGCATCGACCCGTATGGAGACGCGCCACCGGGCCATCACCGGCGACGCCCGCGACCTGCCGTTGCCCGACGATAGCGTCGAACTCGTCGTCACCTCCCCGCCCTATCCCATGATAGAGATGTGGGACGACATCTTCGGAGCCCTGAACGCTGACATCGCCGACGCGCTCGGCGCCGGCGACGGCGACCGGGCCTTCTCGCTGATGCATGACGTACTCGATACGGTGTGGGCCGAGCTGGCGCGCGTGCTCACACCCGGGGGCATCGCCTGTATCAACGTCGGCGACGCGACCCGCTCGCTCTCGGACGGCTTCCGCCAGTATCCCAACCACGCCGAGATTACCAACCGCCTGACCGACCACGGCCTGCGAGCCTTACCGGATATCCTCTGGCGTAAACCCACCAACAGCGGCGCGAAGTTCATGGGCTCTGGGATGGTCCCGCCAAACGCCTATCCGACGCTGGAACACGAACATATCCTCGTCTTCCGCAACGGCCGACGCCGGGAGTTCGAACCCGGCGCCGACCGCCGCTACGAGAGCGCCTACTTCTGGGAGGAGCGCAACGAGTGGTTCTCCGACTTCTGGGAGTTGCCCGGCGAGACACAGGGTATCGACGACGGGCTCAGGGACCGCTCTGGCGCCTACCCGCTCGCGATTCCCCACCGCCTCGTCTCGATGTTCTCGGTCCGGGGCGATACTGTCCTCGACCCGTTTCTCGGCACGGGGACGACGACGCTCGCGGCGATGGTCGCCGGCCGCGACTCCGTCGGTATCGAGCGCGACGCGGAACTGCTTTCGGCCCTGTCCGACCGGGTCGAAGGGGTCGGCGACCGCTCGCGCCGGATTGCCAGGGAGCGCCTCGAGGCCCACCGCGAGTGGGTGAGCAGGCGCCGCGCCGACGGCAAAGAGCCGGGGTACGAGGCCGAATACTACGATTTCGCGGTCAACACGAAACAGGAACGACGCATCCGCTTTTATGCCGCCGGCGAAGTAGAGCGAACCGGCGAGGGGTATCGGGTCCGCCACGTCCCCGTCGAGTAACACTGCCGGCAGTATACCCGAGGGCGACGGCCGGGAGAACGACGGGATTTTGCCCCGCTTGTCCGAAGACGGGGTATGGATTTCAGTTCGTTCCGGCTGCTGGCGGCCGGGGCCGACCTCGCGATGGAGCCCCACGCCCGGGCCGACGCCGACGGCATCGAGTTGCGGATGGACTTCGCCGCCGACCCGCTCGACCGGCTCGCGGCCTACGACGGCGAGTTGCCGGTGCTTGTGACCAACCGCGTCGCCTGGGAGGGCGGCGAGGCCGACGACACCGCCGCGCGACTCGACGCGCTGGAGCGGGCCGTCGAGTACGAGGCCGTCACCGCTGTCGACCTCGAACTCGCGGCGCTGTCGGGCGAGGGCGACCACGACGCCGGGCGGGTCGCCGCCCACGCCCGCGACCACGGCGCGTCAGTGGTCGTCTCGACCCACGACTTCGAGGCGACGCCCGAGCGGGACGCCATCGTCGACCGCCTCGAACGGGCCTGCGCGTACGGCGACGTGGGCAAGCTGGCCTCGACCGCACGGTCGCCCGACGACGTACTGTCGATGCTGGGCGCGACGCGGGAACTGACCGCCGCTGGCGAGCAGGTGGCGACGATGTGCATGGGCGAGGCGGGCCGACACTCCCGGGCCGTCGCGCCGCTGTATGGCTCCCGAATCGGCTACGCGCCCGTCGACCCCGAAGCGGCGACCGCGCCGGGCCAGTACGACCTGGCGACGCTGCGCTCGCTGGTCGACCGGCTAGAGAGCGAGTGAGCCACCGGGTCGCATCCACCGCAACACCGAACTCTCGGGCGTGGCTTTCGCTCGGACCCGCTTCGGGCGGTAAAACAAGCTGAGGTGACGAGCGTGGCGATTCAGCGACCGTACGTGAGTCGCGTCGCGATGTCGTCCAGTCGGCGCTTCAGGCCGCCGAGCCACGCGGCCGGCGACACCCGGCGAGCATCCTCGTCGGCGGCGAGAGTGAAACGTCGGTCGACGCCCCAAATGGCGGCCCAGCCGCCTTCGAGATGTACGTCGTGTTGCGCTGATACGGATTATTGTAGATTATTCCGGATAGCACCGACCCCGGGGTCGGCGCGTCCCGGTAAATCGCTCCACGAATCACTATGAGACGGCCCAAGCGACCGGGCGTTCTGGATGACTTCGCGGGTCGGAAGATATAGGGGTGTCCCCGCTAGATTCGCGGAGTATGAGCGATACCGGACGCAAGCGGCCGTGGCTCGCCGCCGTCCTCGCGTTCATCTACCCCGGCCTGGGACACGTCTACCTCCGGGAGTGGCTGCGAGCGGTCCTGTGGTTCGGGCTCGTCTTCAGCACGACGACGCTGCTCGTCGAGGAGTCGGTGATGGCGCCACTGGAGGACGGGTTCTCGGTCGATGCGCTCCTGGCCGTCTCGAGCAACATCCCGCTGGAGGCCTCGGTGGCGCTGTTTCTCATCACGGCCCTCTCGATGGCCGATGCCTTCTACATGGCCACGAAGGGCAACGCCGAGGCCGAGGTCGTCGAGGGAACGACCTGTCCCCACTGCGGGAAGGAACTGGAGGAAGACCTCGACTTCTGTCACTGGTGTACGACGAAACTCGACCGGCCCGCCGAGACCGACGACGAGTAGGCGCGTCCCGGTATTATTTCTCGATGATGCTCTCTTCGATTTTCTCGCCGAAGTGCGTCGCCGTGTCCTCGTAGTGGACCAGAATCTCGTCGCCGACCTCGAGGTCGGTGACTGCCGTGCGACCCTCGCGGGTGTGGCCCTTGATTGTCTCGGCGTTCTGGAGCAAGGTCTCGATGCGGTCGCCCGCTTCTGTCTCGGCCTGGACGCGGAACATCGGGCGTTTCTCTATCTTCGCGCGGCCGACGATGGCCTCGCGGGTGTGGCCACTCTCGTCGACTATCTGGACCTCGTCGCCGGACTGCAGTTCCGAGAGGTACTTCGTGCCGCCGTCGGGCGTGCGGACGTAGGCGTGTACCGCGCCGGCGTTGACCCGGAAGGGCCGGGAAGCGACGTAGGGCGATTCGGCGGTCTCCGCGTGGACGAAAAAGAGCCCACGGGCCATCGACCCGACGAGCATCCCCTCGTCGTGGTCCATCAGGCTCCCGGTGTCGATACAGACTCGGTCGGCCGAGCCGGTCTGTTCGATGGCCGTGACTTCTGCGTACTCCAGGTCGACCTGCTCGCGGCCCGCCTCGTCGCGGACCTCGACGGTCTTGCGAATCTCGTCAACGTCGTCCGTATCCAGTAACACGCCGTCGGCACCCAGTTCGAGCGTCTCGTAGGCGGTGCGGGCGTCCGCTGCGGTCTGGACGCCCGTGATGAGTTCCGTCTCCTCGCCGACCCGGGCGATGAGATTCTCCAGGGGGATTATCTGCCAGTCGTCGCCGATGACGATGGTGTAGTCGGCTTCTTCGGCGACAGCCTCGGCGAAGGCCTCGTAGTCCTCGTCGAAGATGCGGACGTAGCCGCCGTTTGGCGTCGTGCCGTCGCGCCGGAGCGTCGAGAGGTCCGCCGAGCCCGAGAAGTCGCCCGGAAGGTCGACGGTGCCGTCGCCCTCCCCGTCCTTGCCGACGATGGTGGCGTCGGCGTCGCTCTCGGTCTCTTCGGCCTCCATGACGTGGACGTCGCCGGTGGCGAAGGCGGCGACGTTGACCTGCCCGAGTTCCCGGACCTTCTCGACGTCGGCTTCGTCGACCAGTACCCAGTCCACGCCGGCCTCCAGCCCGGCAGTGATGCGTCGTCTGCGTGTCTCCCAGTCGCCGACGTCGCTGTCGGCCTTGAGCCAGACGGTTCGTGTCATACGCCCACGATTGCGACGGTGGGGCTTGAACGTGGCGAAACCCCAGCAGTGGCCGACGGCCGTCAGTCCCGGTACCAGATATCGACGTGGTGGTCGGGCCCGTAGGATTTCCCGACGATATCCAGCGAGCCGTTCCCGGTCATGTCGGCCAGTTTCGCCTCGTGGGTCGGGACGCCCCGTTCGATGGAGTGTTCGGTGAAGCGGCCGTCGCCGTGGTTCTCGAAGACGAACTGTTCGGGCGTCTCCGTCTCGCCCAGAGCCATCTCGCCGACGTAGATGTCGGGGTAGCCGTTGCCGGTCACGTCGGCCGTCTGGAGGCTATGTGGGTTAAACAGGCCGTCACGGAGTATCTCCGGCGTCCCGCCGGGGTAGTCGACCCACGCTAGCCGGCCGGGGTGGGTCCCGAAGGTCGGCGAGTCGCCCTCCGAGAGGACGATTTCGAACTCGCCGTCACCGTCGAGGTCCGCGACGGCAACGCGGGTGTCGTCCCAGCCGGTACAGATGTCGTCGTGGACCCACTCGTCCCCGCGCCGGTGGTAGACGTTCGTCCCGGCCACGATTTCGGTTCGGCCGTCGCCGTCGATGTCGGCGACTGCCAGCCCCTCACAGCGGCGGTCGTCGTCAAGGACGTGGCAGTTGGCGGCCGGCCACGGCTCCTGGAACGGGTCAGCCGGGATATCGTAGTAGAACACCGACTCGGCGTCCTGTGAGAGTCCGACGAGTTCGGGCTCGCCGTCGTCGTCGATGTCCGCGACGAGCAGGTCGTGGTACTTCTCGAAGGCGTCGGTGATGTGGTGCTGTCGCCACGGGTCCCGTGGGTCCTCGGGCTGTTCGTACCAGTAGAGGTCGGGCTTGCCAAAGCCCTGGCCGACGACGAAATCCAGTCGCCCGTTCCCGCTGATGTCCGCGAGGTCACTGCCGACGCCGGGGTGGAGATTGAACTCCGAGGCGAGGGTGTGACGTTCCCATCCCGGGTTCTCGTACCAGAAGATGTTCGTCTCGAACCGCAGGGAGAGTCGGCTCAGCGGACCGGTCATCGGCAACTGGACCGCCTGACCCCCGACGGAGACGGTCGGATTCCCTCCCATCCCGACCACGATGACGTCGGGGTGGCCGTTACCTGTCAGGTCCGTCGTCTGGAGACTGTTGAGTTTACTACAGGGTGGGGCGTCGTCGATGCGTTCGTGCGTGTACGCCAGCCCGGTGTCGGCTCGCTCGGCCGCGTGCTCCATGCCGTTCGTTTCAGGCCCAGTCGACCTTGTTATATGAGCGTTAACAGCGCTCAGACACCCGCTGCCTCGAAGGCGTCAGCCCCGTTGAAGATGGGCGCCGAGGGGTCCGGCGGGTCGTCGTTCTCGAGGACGACCCACTCGGCGTCGGCTGTGGCCGCCAGTTCGATTGCCGCCTCGACGTCGACGTCGCCCGAACCGATTGGCGCGGCGGTCGCCTGCGGGTCGGGCCCCGGAGCCGTCACCAGCTTGTCTTTGACGTGGACGAGCGTCGCCCGGTCGGCGGTCGCGTCCAGCACTGTAGCCGGCTCGAAACCGGCAGCCCGGACGTTACCGATGTCGGGTTCGATACGGACCGCGTCTGTCCGGTCGAGGAAGTACGCAAAGCCTGTCTCACCGAACTCGTCGGCGGTCGGCAGCGAGGTGACCGTATCGAGGAGGCGTTCACTCGCGGTCCCGGCCATCCGCCGACCCGTCGCCAGCGGGCCGGTCCGGGACTGCCCGCCCGGCTGCGGGAGCGGGGTCGGGTTGAAGACGTCGGCTGCAGTGTCGACGAGAGCCGGCGTCTCGACCCGCTGGAACTCGAAACACTGGTTGTGGTAGTGCAGTGAGATGCCCGCCTCGGCCAGCCGTGTTGCCCCGTCCTCGACGTACGTCGCGAGCCGCCGGACACGGCTGCGGGTCCGGAAATGCGACGGTGACACGTGTGCGATGACCACGGTGTCACAGCCCAGCCGGTGACAGGTGTCGATAAGGTCCGACAACTGACCGGAAAGGTCGGTCACCCGAAGGTGTATCCCGACGGGTTCCAGCCCGGCATCGGCGAGTTCAGCCGCGAGCGCGTCGGGGTCGGCCGTCGGCGGACTGGCGAACTCGACACCCTCGTAGCCGGCGTCCCGAACCCGCGACAGCAGCGCCGGACGCTGTAGCTCGGACGCTCTGACCGAGTACAGCTGTAGTGCAGGCCGTACCATTGCTTATACTCCCATCAGGCTTCGACGGCCAACCCCGCCGCGTGCAGCGCGTCCTCGGCCTCGCTGTCGTCGTGGACGACACTCGCGACCGCGCGTGCGATCTTCTCGGGTTCGTCGTGCTGGAAGATGGACCGGCCCATCGACACGCCGGAGGCCCCGGCGTCCATCGCGCCCCGGACCATATCGAGCGTCTCCTCGTCGGTCCCCTTCGAGCCGCCGGCGATGACGACGGGCAGGCTCGTCGAGTCAGCGACGTGCTGGAAGCTCGCGGCGTCGCCGGTGTAGGCCGTCTTGACGATGTCGGCGCCCAGTTCCTCGCCCAGGCGGACGGCGTGGCCGACGGCCTGGTTGAACTCGTCGGCCTCGGCGTCGATGTCGGGGCCGCGAGCGTAGGTCATCGCCAGCACCGGGAGCCCGTAGCGTTCGGCCTCGCTTGTGAGGGCCGCAAGTCCCTCTATCTGTTCGCGTTCGTATTTGCTCCCGACGTTGATGTGAAAGGAGACGGCGTCGGCGCCGGCACGCAACGCGTCCTCGACGGTCCCCGTCTGGCGCTTGTCGTTCTCGTCGGGGCCAATCGTGGTCGAGCCGTTGAGGTGGGCGATAAAGCCCGCGTCGTTCTTGTTCGGGTGGACGCGGTCGGCGATACCCCACTGGGTGAGGACGGAATCGGCCCCGCCGCGAGTGACCGCGTCGATTGTCGCTTCGATATCCTTGAGCCCCGTGACGGCGCCCATTGTGATGCCGTGGTCCATCGGGACGATGACGTACTGGTCGCCTGTCCCGAGGCGGTCGAGTCGAGCGCGTGTCCCTGTGTTCATGTTGTGGCAAACTGTGGCAAGAACGATTATGTGCGTTCCGGTTGCGGCCGTTCCTGTGTCCCTCGGAGGGCACCAGCCTTGAGTTCTCGTGCCAGTGCTTCGAGGCGGCCGGCGACCTCGTCGGTCGGGTCGTCGTTCTCGTACCCCTCGGCGACGATATCGACGAGCGCCGAGCCGACGATGACGCCATCGGCCCCCGACGCGACGATTCGCTCGGCGTGGTCGCCGGTCTTGATACCGAAGCCCACCGCTTTGGGCACGTCCCAGTCAGCGATGCGGGCGAGTGACTCCTCGGTCGCGTCGCCGACGTCGTCGCGGGCGCCCGTGACGCCCAGGCGGGCCTGGACGTAGACGTAGCCCGACACCTGCTCTCGCATCCGGTCGAGGCGCTCGGCCGTGGTCGTGGGCGCGACGATGAAGACCAAATCGAGCCCGAACTCGTCACACGCCGCCCGCAGCGGGCCGGCCTCCTCGGCCGGCAGGTCGGGCACGACGAAGCCGTCGATGCCGACCTCGGCTGCGCGCGCGACAAAGGGCCTGGGGCCCGCCGCCTGGCCATACTGATAAATCAGGTTGTAGTAGGTCATACAGACCAGCGGCACGTCCACGTCGAGGTCCGCGACGAACTCGAAGAACCGCTCGGGGGTCATCCCCGCCTCCAGCGAGCGGACGATGGCGTTCTGGATGGTCGTCCCCTCGGCGATGGGTTCGGAGAAGGGCAACCCGAGTTCGATGGCGTCGGCCCCGCCCGCAGCGAGCGCCTCGACGTAGGCCAGCGAGTCCCCGTAGTTCGGGTCGCCGGCGGCGAGATAGGGGACGAACGCCGGCTCGTCGGCAAAGGCCGATTCGAGCCCCATCAGAGCCCACCCCCGCCCATCCGCTGGAGGATGGACATGTCCGGCGCGATATCGAGGTCGCGCTTTTCCGTCTCCTCGATGACCGTTTCGAGGTCCTTGTCGCCGCGGCCGGAGACGTTGATGACGACGGTGTCACCGAGGTCGTCGTGGTGCTTCTCTACGTAGCCAAAGGCGTGTGCCGTCTCCAGGGCCGGGATGATGCCTTCGTCCTGAGAGAGGCGGTGAAACGCCTCCAGGGCGAGGTCGTCGTCGACGTTGACCGGGTTCACGCGGCCCTCGTCGACGAGATGGGCCAGTTCCGGCCCGACGCCGGCATAATCCAGCCCGGCCGAGACCGAATGCGACTCCATAATCTGGCCGTCCGAATCCTGCAGGAGTTTGGTGCGAGCGCCGTGCAACACGCCCTCGTCGCCGGTCGAGAGGGTCGCGGAGTTGGGGGCGACCCCCGCTTTCTCGTCGACTTCCAGCGAGGAGCCGCCGGCCTCGACGGCATGGAGGTCGACAGACTCATCATCCACGAATTCCGCGAAGGCGCCCATCGTGTTCGAGCCGCCGCCGGCACAGGCCACCACGTCGGTCGGTAGCCCGCCGGTCTTCCCGATGGCCTGCTCGCGGGCCTCCTCGCTGATGACGGCCTGGAAGTCCCGGACCATCTTCGGGAACGGGTGCGGGCCCACGACCGACCCGATGACGTAGTGAGTGTTCTCGACGGTGGTCGCCCACTCGCGCATCGTCTCCGAGATGGCCTCCTTGAGCGTCCCTCGACCGACAGTCACGGGGACGACCTCGGAGCCGTTTATTTTCATCCGGAAGACGTTGGGCCGCTGGCGGGCGATGTCGGTCTCGCCCATGTAAATCTCGCAGGGTATGTTCAGGTGGGCGGCGGCCATCGCCGTCGCGGTGCCGTGCTGGCCGGCGCCGGTCTCGGCGATGATGCGCTCCTTACCCATGTACTTGGCGAGCAGGACCTGGCCCAGGGCGTTGTTCAGCTTGTGGGCACCGCCGTGCAGGAGGTCCTCGCGTTTCAGGTAGATGTCCGTGTCGTAGCGCGCCGAGAGCTGGTCGGCGTACTGCAGCGGGGTCGGCCGGCCGCCGAAGTCCGCTAGTCTGGAGCGGAACTCGTCCATGAATCCGTCCTCGTTGTCCAGTACGTACCGCTCGTAGGCGTCGGCCAGCTCCTCGATGGCCGGCATCAGCGCCTCCGGTACGAACTGACCGCCGTACTCGCCGAACTTGGGGTCCTCTATGCTCATGTGTCTGTCTCCGTGTCTGTGGCCGCCGTCAGCCGCCGGGTGTTCTCGGTCACGTCCGAATCGCCGCCGTGGTCCATGATGGCCGAACCGACGAGCAGGGCGTCGGCCCCGGCCTCGCGCATCCGGCGGACGTCGTCCGGTGAGCCTATGCCGCTTTCCGCAATGAGCGTGACGGCTTCGGGCGCCGCCGTCGCCGCGTCGGGGAAGGTGTCGAGGTCGACGTCGAGTTTCGCCAGGTCGCGGTTGTTGATACCGACGATGTCCGCGCCGGCCGCGACCGCCCGCTCGACTTCGCCGGCGGTGTGGGCCTCGACGAGCACCTGAAAACCGCGCTCGCGGGCCGCAGCGAGGAGGTCCGCGAGGTCGTCGGTGCCGTCCTCCGCCAGAAAGCGGACGATAAGCAGGACGACGTCGGCGGCGACCACGTCGAGTTGGTCCTCGTACAGGACGAAATCCTTCCGCAACACTGGAACGTCGACGGCCTCGCGGACCCGCCGGAGGGTCCCGGCGGAGCCGCCGAAGTGGTCGGGTTCCGTCAACACGGAGAGCGCCGCCGCGCCGCCCGCGACCATCCGCTGGGCGAGTTCGACCGGGTCGTCGGTGCGCTCGCCGTCGGCGGTCGGACTCGTCGGCTTGACCTCCGCGATGACCGGGACGCGGCCGTCGGCCTCCGCCCGCTCGAAGGCCTCGGGCAGCGAGCGCGCGTCGACGACCACGCGCTCGCCGCCGCCACCGCGCTCGCGGGCGGCCGCGAGTATCGACTGCACTTCTGGTGCCATTCGTCCGTTGGATTCCATTACTGAACACTAACGTACAGAAGTGTACATAAGTGTTGTCGTCCGATGGTAGATACTGGGCCGGAGGTTTTTGCGGTCGGCGCCAGCGGTAGTGTTTAGTTCAGTAGAAAACGCGGAAGAGAGCCAGAAAGCCCCGGCTGGCTTCGGTCGGGGGGCTCGCTGCGCTCCTCGGCCTTCGGCCTGCGGTGCTTATGTCGCCCGCCTTCCCGAAGCCAGACGAACGGAGTGAGTGAAGCGCGCAGCGAGTCGCAGTAGTCGAGCGGTCGGGGGCTTTCTGGCTGGTGACAGTCTAAATCGCCTCACTAAACACCGCCCCGACAGCAGCCCGTATATTCAAGGGGTGGCGGGCCGATTGTCAGCCATGGAACAACCAACGGGAGACGCCGGCATCTACGCCCGCGAGTCGGAGTATCTCGACCGCTACGTCCAGTTCGGCGAGGCGGGCGACCGAACCATCTCCGTCTCGTTTCCGACCCAACCGGAGGCCGACAGCTCCGAGGACCACCCACTGCTTGACCGCATCGAGGCGTATCTCGGCGGGGACGAGGACAACTTCGAGGACGTGACGGTGGGGTTGACGGTGCCGACCAAACAGCGGACGGTACTCGAAGCTGTCGACCAGATTCCCTACGGCGAAGAGGGGTCCGTCGAGCAGGTGGTGATGATGACACAGGGGCTCGGGGCGGACGAAGAAGACGACCAGCGACAGGTCCGCGAAGCGCTCGCGGCCAACCCGGTCCCGCTACTCATCCCCGACCACCGGGTGCGGGACGGCCCCAGCGGCGCGCCGCCGGAGGTCGAGCAAAAGCTTCAGTCGGTCGAAGGGCTGTACTAGCGGACCAGGTCGACACCGCTGACCTCGACCCGCTGGGGGGTCGTCAACCCGCCGTCGGTATCGAACAGCGATGCCCGCTCGACCTCGGGGATACCGCTGCCGTCGTCGCCGACGTAGAAGCGTCTTTAATCTTACCCGTCGACACGGTGTTTCATCAGCAGTTGGCCGAGTCGCTCGACGCCCAGCCCCTCGTGGACACAGAGTTCCAGCGTGTTGACGAGGTAGTGGGCGACGACGACGGCCAGCAAGCTGTTCGTGAGGACGAAAAGCGCACCGAGTGCCACCCCGAGGGCACCGGTGACGACGACACCGACCCATCCCTGGGCGCCGTGGCCCAGCGCGAAGGCTATCGAGGCGAGGACGACCATCGCCCACGCGGGCGCGTCCAGGCCGGCGACGGGGACGCCGATGGCGGCGGCCCTGAAGAGCAACTCCTCGACGAGGGCGATTATCGGCAGGACGACCCCCAGCAAAACGACCCACCCCGCCCGCGAGTCGGGCGCGAGCAGCTCCCTGAGAGCGTCGTCGACGCCGATGCCGAAACCGTCGGCGACTGCCGTGGCGAACTCGTTGCCGACCCAGAAGCCGACGCCGGCCGCCAGGCCGATACCGACGCCGGGCAGCCCCGTCGAGAGCGCCGCCGCCGTGACGCCAAAGGCCGAACGGGGTATCTCGAAGAGGAAGGCCCCGCCCAGCAGGAGCACGCCGAACAGCCCCTGCGTGAGCGCGACGTTGGCAAGCAGGGCGCCCGTCGAGAGGTCGTCGGTCGAGAGCCGGTCCTCGACGTGTCGGCGTTCTCCGGTGGCGCGTCTCGTCTCGAATCGGGGGTAGGTGTCGTCGGCGGGGCCGGCGCGGTGGACGCGGTCGAACCCGTCGGTGCGGGCGGTCACGCCAGCGCTATCGCCCGAGAGCGAACGGTGTGAGAGTTTCGAAAGACCGAGCAAAACGGTCAGCAGAAAGCCCGTGAGGCCGACGAACGCGGCCCACTGTGGCATCTATTGCGGGCTGGGACTGCCGCTGCCCTGTCGCCCGACATCGTGTTCGAGGGCCTTGCCCGTGATGGACTTGAGCCGGTCGACCAGCGAGTCCTTCTCGGGTTCGCCGGCGAGTGCGACCTCGAGCACTTCCGAGATGTGCGAGACGGGGATGATTTCTATCATGTCCTCGTACTCGTCCTCTATCATCACGTCCTGCATGTTCGACTCGGGGATGATGACCGTATCGAGCCCGGACTTCGCGGCAGCTTCTATCTTGTGGGTGACGCCGCCGACCGGGAGCACATCGCCCCGCACCGACAGCGAGCCGGTCATGGCGATATGTTGCTCGATGGGGATGTTCTCCAGGGCGCTGATGACGGCCGTCGCCACGGTGATGGAGGCGGAGTCGCCGTCGACGCCGCCCTCACCGGCCTGGACGAACTGGATGTGAACGTCCTTCTCGGAGATGTCCTCGTCGCTGAACTTTTTGATGATGGCCGAGACGTTCTGGACCGCTTCCTCCGCCATCTCCTTGAGCTGGCCGGTGGCGATGACCTGGCCGGGCCCCTGCGAGGGCGTGACCTCGGCCATCACCGGGAGGACGATGCCGCTGTCCTCGCCCATGACGGCGAGCCCGTTGACGCGACCGATGACGTCGCCGTCGTTGACGGTGAGTTCGTAGTCTTTCCGGCGCTCGATGTAGTTGTCCGCGAGCTGTTGCTCGATGGAGCGAGAGCGGCGTTTGGCCTGGAGCACGTCCGCGCGCTCGGTACGGTCCTTGTCCTCTGCGCGGGCGATGTCGCCCGCGACGCGGACGAGCCCACCGAGGTCGCGGAACTTCAGCGTGAGGTGGCCTTTCCGGCCCGCGCGGCGGCGGGCCTCGAGGATGAGTTCCTCGACGGCCTCCTCGGTGAAGTGCGGGAGCCGCCCGTCGTTTTCGACCTCCTGGGCGACAAAGCGGGTGTACTTTCGGCGCATCTCCGCGCTGTCCTCGATGGTGTCGTCCATGTACACCTCGTAGCCATAGCCCTTGATACGCGACCGCAGCGCGGGGTGCATGTGTTCCATCGCGTCGAGGTTCCCGGCGGCTATCATGATGAAGTCCGTCGGGACCGGTTCGGTCTGGACCATCGCGCCCGAGGAGCGCTCGGACTGACCCGTGATGCCGAACTCGCCCTCCTGGATGGCCGTCATGAGCTTCTGCTGGCTGCGGATGTCGAGGGTGTTGATTTCGTCGACGAACAGCACGCCCTTGTTGGCCTTGTGGATGGCGCCCGGCTCGACGCGGTCGTGAGAGGGCGTCTCCATGCCACCGGACTGGAAGGGGTCGTGGCGGACGTCACCCAACAGCGCGCCGGCGTGAGCGCCCGTAGCGTCCTCGAAGGGGGCGGTCTTCTGGCTGGCGTTGTTGACCAACAGGTTCGGAATCATCGAGTCGCTGCCACGCGAGCTGTAGCGGAAGGCGAGATAGATGACACCGGCCGCGAGAATCCCCAGCAGAATCTGTTGGGCGATAATAAGCGAGTAGCCGATGACGATGGCGATGATTATCCACATCAGGAAGGTCCGCATCTGGTTGCGCTTGCGGGCCTCCTCCTTGTGGGCCTCGACAATCTGTTCGCCCTTGCCGCCCGGCACGGTTCGAACTTTCGGCTCGTTGCCGTCGTCGGGGTTGTGATAGACCAGGACGTCCTGGAGTTCCTCGCGGGGCAGCAGCTGGCTCATCGCCTTCGCGAGCATCGACTTGCCCGTCCCGGGCGAGCCAATCATCATCACGTGGCGGCGCTGTTTTGCCGCCTTCTTGATTACGTCCCGTGCGTGGTCCTGGCCGATGACCTGGTCGACGAGGCGGTCGGGGACCTCGATGTCGTCGGTCGAGTCGATGTCCAGACCACCTAGCAACTGCTCCTCGGCGTCCTGGAACTCGGACCCACCCTCAATCTCGACGTCGCTGCCGAGCGTCGTGTCCGACGTTGCTCCCTCGCCGGTGTCGGGCGCCTCGCCCTCGGAGTCGGACGCCCCGTCGGCCACGCGCTGGCCGTCGGGCGTCTCTTCTTCCTCGGGGTCGGGCGCCTCCCGGTCGGCATCGGGCGCCGCGTCAGTGTCGGTGTTGTCGCTCATACAAACGTTGTTACCATCGGTTTGGAAGGCCTGTCCACTGATATACTTTCTCCCCGCGAGTGCGGTTACCACACCCGTGTAATCGCCAGATAGCGGTGGCTCTGTGGGGGTCGTTCCGGACAGGTCGACGGCCCGTCGGGTTTATCAGACCACCAACCGCACGTCATCATATGCGCGGGTTCTACATCGGCCGGTTCCAGCCCTACCACGACGGCCACCACGCGATGGTCGAACGAATCGCCGAAGAGGTCGACGAGCTGGTGCTGGGCATCGGGAGTGCCGACGATTCACACACGACACACGACCCCTTCACGGCGGGCGAGCGCATCATGATGATAACGAAGGCCGTCGCCGAGTTCGACCTGCCGACCTACGTCGTCCCCCTCGAAGACATCAACCGCAACGCCGTCTGGGTGAGCCACGTCGAGAGCATGTGCCCGGAGTTCGACGTGGCGTACTCGAACAACCCGCTCGTCGTCAGGCTGTTCGAGGAGAGCGGCATCGAGGTGCGCCAGTCGCCGATGTTCGACCGCGACCGGCTGGAGGGCAGCGAGATTCGCGACCGGATGATAGCGGACCGCGCGTGGCGCGACCGCGTCCCTGACCCCGTCGTCGAGACCATCGAGGAGATAAGCGGTATCCAGCGGCTCCAGCACATCTCCGAGACGGATTCGCTGTCCCGGTACGTAGCCGAGGACGAGGAGCTAGAGGACACAGCCATCGGCGACGAGGGATGATAACGCTCGCCTCCGATTTCGGCTCGCCGTATCCGGCGGCGATGAAAGGCGTCATCTGTCGACAGAGCGACGCCCGCCTCGTCGATATCGCCCACGACCTCCCCCGACAGGACGTGCGAGCGGCGGCGTTCTGGCTGGCCCAGACGCTGCCGTACTTTCCCCCGGCGGTCCACTGCGTCGTCGTCGACCCCGGCGTCGGCACCGACCGCGACGCGGTGGTCGTCCGTGTCGGTGACCACGCACTCGTCGGCCCGGACAACGGCGTCCTCCTCCCGGCCGCGCGGGAACTGGCGAGCGTGGCTGCTGATGGGGCCCCTATCGAGGCGTTCACCTGGGCCTACGACGACCCTGCGAGTTCGACGTTCCACGGCCGGGACGTGTTCGCCCCCGCTGCGGCGACGGTCCACGAGACCGGTGTCGGCGCTCTCGGGGGCCACGAGCGAACGACGGCGACCGGGGAGTACACCGACCTGTGGCTTCCCGAGTCGGTCGTCGGGGACGGCCACGCCACCGGCGAGGTGCTGGTCGTCGACGACTTCGGCAACGCCATCACGAATATCCCGGGGCGCGTGCTTGCCGATGCCTTTGGCGGACAGGTGGCCATCGACGGCGAGTCGGTCCCGGTCCGACGGGCCTACGCCGAACTGGCTCCGGGCGACCGGCTCGTCACCGTCGGGAGCCACGGCAACGTCGAACTCGCCGTCAATCGCGGCCGGGGCGACGATGCCTTCGGCGTCGTGGCTGGCGACGGCATCGACCTGCAGTGGGGAGCTAGTCGTTGAGATTCATCCCGCTGCAGTTCGGGAACTCCGGCTGTTCCGGGCACTCTTTGCACTCGTCTAGTGCCGTCAGTCCCTTGTAGGCGACGTAGGGGACCAGCATGGCCAGGAAGAGCCCGACGGCCGGGAGTCGGACGGCCGGCCGAAAGACGACCGGATACGCCAGACAGGCCAGCCCGGTAGCGAGGATGGCCTTCGTGACGATGCGCAGCGTGTGTTCGCTCGTCCGGTAGATGAGTTCATACAGGAGTCGGCTCCCCCGCCGGTACAGCAGTTTGTATCCCACCATCGGGCCGATGGCGGCAACGCCGATGGCATAGAACGCCAGCACGTCGAGCGTCGCGACCGCCGGCACGGTCAGATGGAGCACCGACAACACCAGCAGGGGATGGTGGGCGAGGACGAACCGGTCCACGTCGTCTAGCGCCCCAGCGATACGTCCTGGGATGTCGACCATTATCCGACTAGAGGTCGTTGCCGCAGTTCGGACACGAGGAGGCGTTCATAGCGGCCGAACCAAGAATATGAGCGCGCGGCATATTTTTAGGTCGGCCGAAAACCGACAACTTTTTGTATTTTAGGTGTGCCTAAACCAATGTATGCCGGACGAACAGGTATCCCCGCTGTTGTGTCGCAGGCGTAAGACGGGCCGCCGGGAGCCTGCTCGCCGGATTGCGGTCACCGAACGTGCCATGGGAGGTGAGACCACCAGGAACTGACGCCACCCCCAGTCGGTGCCATCTGTTATCGCGGCGACGTACCGTGGGCATGGTCGTCGGTCACACCGACGCTGTCGCCGCACCACGAGGTTTCCTCGTGTCTGTCCCTTCTTGCGGTAGGCCACGTTCCTCACGAGCCGCTGTAGCCACCAACAGCCTTATATAGAAAGCTATGCCACCGATGATACATGCCTCGGGGGCACATGGATTCACGGGGAGCGTCGTCGGTGGTCGGCATCCTGTTACTGGTCGCGGTGACGGTCGTTCTCGGGGCCGTCGTCGCCACCTTCACGCTGGATATCGGCAGCGAGTCGACGAACGACACGCCGAAAGTGGGCTGGGAGTACGAGTACAACGACGGTGACATTCAGGCGACACACGATAGCGGCGACGAGGTCACGGGAGATGCCCTGAGCGTACAGGGTTCGTGTGCCGTCGGTTCGTTGTCCTCGACAGATACCGTCTCCAGCGGAGATACAATAACTATCGGAGACGGCACCTGTGACCCCACCGGTGAGAACATCAAGATAATCTGGAACGACCCGGTCAGCGACAACTCCGCGATTCTGGGCGAGTTCGAGAACTGAAACGACACACTGGCTCGTTCGCCGTCAGCGACGACGGTCGGAAGCCGATAAAATACCCGTCAGTCAGTCGATTACGACGAGCTGATGACGTCGTCGATGCGGACAATCATCGTCGCGGCCTCGGTGGCCGAGCCGACCGCTTCGCGCTTGACCGCGGCGGGGTCGAGGATGCCGTAATCGACGGGGTCGTCGACGACGCCGGTCTGGCCCTCGCTGATGACGCCGGCGATGCCCTCGCTCTCGTGGTGCGAGCGAAGGTCGACCAGGGCGTCGATAGCGTCCAGGCCGGTGTTCTCCGCGAGTGTGCGCGGGAGAACGTCGATAGCGTCGGCGAAGGCCTCGACGGCGAGTTGCTTCCGGCCCTCGATGGAGGCCGCCTGCGAACGGATGTGGGCCGCCACAGCGATTTCGGTCGCGCCGGCGCCGGGGACGACGCCGCCGGCGTCGAGCGCGGCGATGGTCACGTCGAGCGCGTCGTTGAGCGCGCGCTCGATTTCGTTGACGACGTGCTCGGTCGAGCCCCGGGCGAAGACGGTGACCGCCTCGGCGGCCGCGCCGCCCTGGATGAACGTCACTTCGTCGTCGCCGTGCTTCTCGACGGCGACGGACTCGGCGAATCCGAGGACATCCTCGTCGAGGTCCTCGACGGAGCCGACGCGCTTGGCGCCGGTGGTCTCGATGATGTCCTTGGCGGTGCCGGAGCTGACACTCTCGACGGCCAGGACACCCGCTTTCGCCAGCTGGGAGGCGACGCGGTCGGCGATATCCTCGGTGACGAAGACGACGTCGGCGCCCGACTCGACGACGGCGTCCGCGTAGCCCGTGAGTTCGGACTCCTCGGCGTCGAGGGCGGCGTTGAGCTGGTCGACGTTGGTGACGTTGTACTGGGCGTCGACGTTGCTCTCCGTGACGTCGAGTTCGGCGTCGAGAACGGCGATGTCGGCCTCGGCGACCGAGCGGGGCATGTTATCGTGAGCGGGCGTGTCGTCGATGATGACGCCCTCGACGAGTTCGGTCGCGGAGGTGGCCGCGCCGGTTTGGGTGTGGACCTCGATGCTGTCGCGGTGGACCCTACTGTCGGTGTGGCGCACTGCCTCGACGACGACCTCGGCCAGGCGCTTGGCGTCGACGTCGCCCGTGCCCTTGCCGGTCATCGAGGACTCGGCGACCTCGACGAGCGTGTCGTCGTCGAGTTCGACGTCCAGGACCTCGTTCTCGATGGCGTCCTGGGCGAGGCCCGCAGCCGTGTGATACCCCTCGACGATGGTCGTCGGGTGGACATCGTCGTCGAGCAGGTCCTCTGCCTTCGCGAGCAGCTCGCCGGCCAGCACGGACGCCGTGGTCGTCCCGTCGCCGACCTCGTCCTCCTGGGTCTGTGCGACCTCGACTATCATCTGTGCGGCCGGGTGCTCGATGTCCATCTCCGAGAGGATGGTCGCGCCGTCGTTCGTGATGACGACGTCGCCGCTGTCGGAGACGAGCATCTTGTCCATCCCCCGAGGCCCGAGCGTGGTGCGTACGGCCTCGCTTACGGCCTTCCCGGCGGAGATGTTCGACGACTGTGCGTCCTTCCCGTGTGTGCGCTGGGCGTCCTCGTCGAGAATGAAGAGGGGCTGGCCGCCCATGCGCCGCTGGCCAGATGACATAGATGTGTAACCTCACCTTGTTCATCGTAAGCGGTTCTATATAAAACCATCGAACGCGCGGCCGACCCGACCGCCCGACGAGAGCGGTACCTGCTATCTCGAGGGGGAGCGGTGCCGAGACGGCCCGATGATTTATTATGGGCTTTCACCCATGTCCAGTCGATGCTGGAGCTGGAGCACGGCTTTCGGGTCGTAGACGTACACGCACGCGTAGAGCCGGACGCGGGGCGCCGGCCCCGGCCCGGCCTGGGCGACCCCGAGCAGCTCGAACGGGAGATGCACCAGGCCGGCGTCGTCCGTGCTGTCGTCTACCCCAACGCCCGCGAGGGTGACTATCTGAAGGCCAACAACGCCGTCGCGCGGATGTCGGTCGGCCGACCGCTGGTGGCCTTTGCCCGTATCAACGGTGCGCGGGAACCGGACGCCAGCGCCGGCTCGCGGCTCCGGAACCTGACGAGCCGGGGCGGCGGGGACCACACGACGCCCGAGGACATCGAGCAGTACGCCTACGACGACCGGTTCTACGGGTTCAAGCTCCACCCCGGCGAGGACGGACTGCCCAGCGAGGCCGTGCTCGAACAGCTAGCCGACGTCGCCCTGCCGGTACTCGTCCACGGCGGCGAGGAGGTCCCCCCCTCGGATATCGCCGACGAACTGCTCGACTACGACATCCCCGTCATCCTCTCGCATTTCGGGGCCCACCCGCTGCGGGTACGGCTGATGGACGAGGCCATTTCCCTGCTGGACGACCACGACCAACTGTACCTGGATACGAGCAGCGTCCGCTACCGGGACCCCCTGGAGTGTGCCATTCGGGAACACCCGGACCGCATACTCTTTGGCAGCGGCTCACCCCACACCCACCCAAACGTCGCGGTGATGGAGATTCTCACGCTCGATGTCCCACAGGACGCGATGAAGAAGGTGTTCTCGAACAACGCAGGCCGGGTCGTCGAACCGCTCGCGCCCCGGCAGTTTTAGCACTACGACCGCCAGTCGTACACCGCGACCGCGCGGTCGGCCCGCACGGAGCGGCCGTTGGGGTTCTCCCCGCCCCGATAGCGCGCGAGCAGGCCGTCCTTGCTGCCCGTCCCGGCGCCTCCGACGACGTCCCGGCCGGTCGAGAACCACTGTGACGGGGCCGTGTCTCCCCGGACGACGCCTTTCGACGCCTCGATAGCGTCGCTGCCGGCGTGACTCACCAGCCGGCGAACCACCGTTGGCCGCATCCCGTAGTTTTTCACCATGCGGTAGGCCAGCGACCGGTACTTCCAGTGCCAGTCCCGCTCGCGGATGCCGCCGTCGGCCTCGAACTCCCGGCGCACGCACATCCCGCTGTCCCAGCCGACCGAGTACTCCCGGTCGGCCAGCCGGTGGGCCACGTCGCGGGAACTCCCTATCTCCAGGTACTCGTCGAACCCGTCCAGCGCGTCGAGCGCCTCGCGTCGGAACGCGACGTTGCCGGCGTTGAAGTAGGTGACCGACCGACCGGCGATGGTCCGTGACTCCTTCGACTCGGTCGTCATCCCTGCGGTGAGTTGCTCGTGGGTCGGCCCCGTCACCGCCGCGTGGTCGGCGATGCCCGCCCGGACGGCCTCGCCCCACCCAGCCTCGACGGAGAGGGTATGACTCACCAGCGCGACCACGTCGCCCGTCGCCCGGTCCAGCCCGGCGTTGCGGGCGACGGTGACCGAGCGGTCGGCGATTTCGACCAGGACCTCGATGTCGTCCCGGTCACAGACCATCCCGGTCGTGCCATCGGCAGAGGGCCCGTTGACGACGATAACCTCGGCGTCGGGCACCTGCTCGGCGAGTGCGTCCAGACAGCCGGCCAGCTCCTCGCAGCCGTTCAGCGTCGGGACCACTACCGATAGCTCCATACTCCAGGATTCGATGCCGGAACCGCTTAAAACTCGCGGGCTACAGGTCGCCCTGGAACGGACCAGCAGTGACTCCGGGAGGGGGTGAATCACCGGCGCCGGACTGTCATGCCCCGCTACTGCGGTGAGACGTGCGTGTTCCAGTAGGAGACCGAGGCGAGCCTGTCACCGAGTGGGCTGGCGCCGATGGCCGTATCGATAGAGCGAAAC
The DNA here is from genome assembly GCA_003020925.1 of Halobacteriales archaeon QS_6_64_34. GTDB lineage: Archaea > Halobacteriota > Halobacteria > Halobacteriales > Haloarculaceae > Haloarcula. The sequence goes on from PXRT01000013.1 coordinate 325,932, forward strand.
GAGGCGGCCAGTTCGTTCGGAATCTTTCGGTAGAAGCCATAGGGGAGCACCCAATCGTGGGACTCCTCGACCAGTTCGAGGTCGGCGCCGTCGAGCAGTCGGTCGATTTCCCAGCGCGAGTACAGCCGCGACCCCATCGGGAGCGCCCAGTTGTACAGCGACCGCGTGGAGAAGCGATTGAACGTATCGAAAAACACCTGCGTCTTCGCGACCCGGCGCATCTCCGCGAGGAAGGCGGCGGGCGTATCCGCCAGGTGGAAAAACCGCATCGCCAGCACGGTGTCAAAGTGGTTGTCCGGGAACGGCAGGCGAGCGGCGTCGCCCCGCATGAACTCGACGTGGTCGGAGACGCCGGCCGCTCTCGCCTTCTTTCGGCCCTGCTGGAGCATGGGGCCCGAGATGTCGAGTCCGGTGATTTCGGCGTCACGCTCGGCGAGCATGACGGTAAAGCGACCGGTGCCACAGGCGACCTCCAGAATCCGCTTGTCCTCGACCGGGCCGATAGCGTCGAGTACGGCCTCTTTCTCCCGACGGTCGATGAGGCGGCCGCCACGAGAGAACCGCTTGGCCTCGTACTCTTCGGCCACGGTGTCGGTCTGATACCACTCCTGCCCTTTCACGAACAATTGTGCCCGCCGGGGGAATAAAACGATATTGGAATCCGCGTTGTCACACCGGGCGACGGGGAAACCGCCCTCGCAGTCGAAAGAATCCGATGAATCGGCAGTTGTATAAGGAGACATTAAACACATCATAGTATCTGTATTGTTTGGTCATGGATATAGACAACTTTTACCACCAGTGATAGATTACCGTCCAGTATGAGTACGACCACCGAGGAGATGTCGGCATCACCGTTCGCGAAAGAGGACTTCCGGGAACGGCTCCGCGAACTGCCACCGAGCGCGAAACTCGTCGCGAAAGTGCTGGAAGACGACGCCCCCCTCTCGCAGGGCCAACTCGCCGAGACGTCGCTGCTGCCCGACCGTACCGTCCGCTACGCACTGAACCGGCTAGAGGAGTCGGAACTCGTCGACTCCCGGTACAGCTTCACCGACGCGCGAAAGCAGGTCTACTTCCTCACAGCCTGATACGGTCAGTTGTAAGCCATTTCCGTGATTTGCCGGACCCGCCCCGGCAAATCACCGGTAAATCGTTACAACGCGCCGCCGTCGGCCGTCGCCGGAGTTTTGCCCCTCGGCCGCGCACGGTTCGGTGGGACGGCGAGCGGCCGCCCGTGACACACGCCTTTTGTCCGTCCACGCCCAGTGTCGGGTATGGACTCACTCGAAACCGAACTCGAGCGCGCTCGCGAACTGGACGTGAGTGCGCTGGCGGACGCCATCGAGACCATCGGCTTCGAGTGTACGCGCTGTGGAGCGTGCTGTAAAGCTGCTGACGAGGGCTGTGGGGACGGCTCGACGGAACCAGCCGACGGTGGAACCGACCCGGAGCCACACACGGCGACTGTCTTCCCCGACGAAATCCGCCGACTGCAGGCGGCGGGCGACTACGACTTCCGTGACGTGGTTCGACCGATGCCCTACGGTATCGAAGAGACGCCCGACGGCCCCCAGGGCGAGACCTTCGAGTGGGCACTCCAGACCGACGACTGTGGCGACTGTACGTTCTACGACGAGTCAGATGGCGTCGGCGCCTGCACCGTCCACGAAGACCGCCCGCTCATCTGCAAGACCTACCCGTTCAGCATTGGAGATGTAGACGAACGTCAACACAATGAAGATGGTGGTCTTGGCACCACCGAACCGATGGGTGGCATTGTCGATCAGGAGGGGATGGTTCGAGCGCACGAATGTGAGGGGTTGAGGCGAGACATCTCACGAGAGGACGCGGAGGAACTGGCCGCCGCCCTCAAGGAACGGGCCATTCGAGAGCTTGAGGAGGCCATCGGGGTCCGCGACAACTACGAACCCACGGACTTGGACGGAGTTGTGGTCCACGATTCTGAAGGACAAAAAAGGCCAGACGGAATACCACTCGACAATCAAGAGTGAGTCCCCCCATCAAAATTAGCCTCGGGGAAACGTAACTTCTCAGTTCCAGAGGGGTGGATAATCGACCGACGAAAGTTAGGCCTATCCTCTGCGTTAGAGTGCAAGCTTCAGTTCAGCATGCCATCTCCTACTATCGCATAGCAAGCCCATTTCCAGCATAACACTTTTGTAGCATGGCAAGTAATGTAGAGACATGCGACAACCACTAATTGACACAGCAAAAAGATTCAGCGAACTGCAGACTGAGATTGAGGAGGTCAATGAAAAGATCTCGGAACTCCAGCGCGACACTTTCGGGGTAGAATCCGAGGAAACCGAAAAAAAGGCCCGTCAACTTTTTGCGGAGGTGGGTGCCGCCAAAGACGGAGCCGATATGTCAGACCAGATTGATGAACTGCGTAATGAACGTAAGGAACTCGAAGGAAAATTGGAGTCGGTGAGGTCAGAGTTGTTGGAGCAGGTTGCCGACATTAGATTCCCCCTGGACGGCACAATTGAGAATCAAGGCGATGAGGTGGTTTTCCCTTACAGCGAAGAGATTGAGGAGGATGTTCTTGAGGCCGTGGAAAATGTTCTTGCAGAGGATTTCAGCAAGAACGGAGTTACAATCAACACCGAGGCAATCATCGCAGAAACCGACTCCACTGACGAGGCAATTGAAGCTGTCGAAAGACGGGTGTCAAGGTTACGGCAAACTGCGGAGGCTCAGTATGATGCGGCGGATCATGTTGAGAGTCTAAACGACCGTGATCCCAAGGTTGCGGGTATGATGTTCACGCTACGGGAAACTGGTGAATCGATGACAAAGAATGAACTCGAAAAGAGGATGGGCTTAGAATCTGGTGACCTTCGGGGCCAACTCTACTACGTTCTGGATAATGATCCATATCTACACAAACCCGATCAGGAGGTCGAGTTGACTTCAACTGGTGAAATGGTGATTGATGAGTATGTTGACCAGTTTGGTGAGCCAACATGGGGCAAGGGCGAAAACGAAAGTGAGGAGGTGGAGGCATGACTGACAAAGACATTTCCCAGATGGCTGATGAATACCTTAGTTCGATTGATGACGAAGTTGATGAAAGTCACAAGGAGGAACTTAGGGGAAAAATCGAGCAGGGAGAAGAAAAATACGAAAGATTAGTTCAAGAACACGGCAAAGACCACAGGCTTGCAAAAAAGGCCGAGGAGGTCCTTGAAACCCGACGTAGTGAGCTTAATAAGCTGGAGGAACAAGAGGAGCAGCTTGGGACGGCTCGGGAAGAGTTCCTTCAAGAAGTCGCAAACGAGTTTGAGCTAAACGAGCATTGGCTTCAAACCGATATCGTTGAGGCTGTAACCCATACTCTTGTCGGGAAAAAAGAGTCGAGTTACAAGTTGTTCGGTGAAGAAATCCAAGGTCTTGAAGATATGGAAGGGCTTGACGAGTTTGATCGGATTGAGCGGGTCGAAGTGGTGATACTGCTTGCTAAAGATGGCTTAGATCAAAGTGAAAAGGTGAGTGAACAATGGGAAAGGCTGAAAGACTCTAAATCCTACAATGCTTTTGAGGCTGTGGCCGAACATGGAACTCAAACTCCGAAAGAAGTTGCCGAAAAACTGGATGAGAGCAAAGGAGTTGTCAATGGTTGGTTAAAAAATCCAACCAATAAGTGGGATAGACTCATCCCCTTTTACAGACCTAAAAAGGGGGAGTACGGATTATCCACCACTGGTCAGTACTTCCGCGAACACTACTATGAGGATGGCGATATCGAGACTGACGAAACTGAAATAGAAGAGGACAAAACCGTGGACAAGGAGGAAGACAGCAGTGAGGCAACAGAGGCACAAACAACATTAGGCGCGACTGCTACTCAGTCCTCAGCAACAACCGACGGCGACGAAGATTGTTTTCCAAGATAAGTGATGAATCGAAAAACTAAGACAGAGCCTATCTTTTCGGACGGCCATGCTTCGCGCATACGCACGTCAAGGCGACCCAGCCGATGGGCGAGGCCGTCGACGAGGAGGGGATGGTCCGGGCCCACGAGTGTGAGGGGCTGGGCCGGGATATCTCGCGAGCGGACGCCGAGGAGCTGGCCGCTGCGCTCAAAGAGCGCGCGGTCCGGGAGCTACAGGAGGCAATCGGCGTCAGAGAGAACTACGAGCCGACGGCCGTCAAGGGCGTCGTCGTCCACGACTCCGAGGGCCAGAAACGGCCGGACGGAAGCGAACTCTAGATGTCCTCGTCGAGTATCTCGCCGACGGCGAAGTTGGACTTGACTTCCGTCACTTCGATTTTGACGCGTTCGTCGATGTCGGCCCCGGGGACGATGATGACGTAGCCCCGTTCGACGCGGGCGATGCCGTCGCCCTGCTTGCCGATATCCTCGATTTCGACGTAGCGGGTCTCGCCCGGTTCGACCGGCGGCTGGGGCTGATCCGGTGGCGTCTCCGCCTCGTTGCTCTCGTCGGCTTCGGCGCCGATATCGGTGGAGATGAGAGCGACCCGATACGTCCCGCCCGCCTCGATGGCGCCCGTCTCGACCTCGCGTCGCGGTACTTCGACGAGATAGCGGTCGTCCTCGACAGTCACGTCAGTACTGAACAGACACAGCAGTTCGTCCGAGATTTCCATAGTGATAGACCTCTGTTTGCCACACTATCCGGCCACGATTAAAGAACTGCCGGACGGGGCGACCCGACAGTCGGGCCCGTTTCCCTGCTGTACCAACCGACATGTAACGGCCCCGATAGCGGGCGTGACGCGACCAGTAAGGCGAACAAACCGCAAGATAGCGGTCGGTTAACCCACTGTACCAAACCCCCTAAGGGAGTTTCGGACAAACTACCTGTTACATGAGCGCAACCGCACAGGCGACCGACAGCCCGCTCTCGGAGAAACAGCGACACATCCTCGAGTACCTGCAGGCGAACGCCGACGAGCAGACCTATTTCAAGTCGCGCCTCATCGGCGAGAAGCTGGGGCTCTCGGCCAAGGAAGTTGGGACGAACATGACCACCATCGCCGAGGGGGACCACAGCATCGACGTGGAGAAGTGGGGCTACTCCTCCTCGACGACGTGGATGGTCGAGGCCTGATACGGTTTGAGATTATTTTCGGATATTGTCGACCGCGGGTCGGCGATTACCGGTAAATCGCTACAATAATCCGTACGAAGGAGCGTCGTCTATGGGTCGTACCGCAGCAGGGAATCGGCGTCGGCGGCGAGCATTGTGGCGCCGTCGCCGAAGGAATCGGCGTACCGAATCAATAGGGTCAGGACGGTCTCGGGTTCGGTGACGGCGTAGCCGTCCGACCGCGAGAGCAGTCCCGCCGCTTCCAGGTCGTTTGCGTGCTTGCTTATCGTGGGTCGTGATACCGATAGCCGGGTCGCAAGCTCCGAGGCCGACACCGAGGGGTCCCGGAGCAGCGCGACGAGCATCCCCCGGGGGGTCGACCGCCGCAGGTACCCAAGCGTTACCTGCTCGAACTCCGAGAACTGGTCGGCCGGGAAGTAGCGGCGGTAGTCGCCGTCCTTCCGGGACGTGACTGCGCCCTCGGTTTCCAGTCGGTGGAGGTGGTGCTGGGCCTCACCGGTCCCCAGTTTGAGGTCGTCACGGAGCTTCGAGAAGTGCGTTCCCGGGCGCGACGAGACGTAACCCGCGATGGCGTCGGGCGTGTCGCTCTCGCTGTCGCCGCTGGCCAGGCCAACGAAGGGACTAGCGGCACCGAGGGCGGCGAAGCGACGCAACGTCGCTCGCTTTTCCTCGTCAACTCCTTCGTTGCCAGTCATATATTTCCCGGAAGATGTTCTGCTATAAAAAGTGTTCGGTAGCAGTTACTTACCGTCCTCGCTGTCCTCAGTGGCAGGGGCGTTGTCCGACCCGCCGGTGTCGTCCGGGCCACCGGCGATGTCGGTTTCGCCGCCCACGCCGCCGTCGATTTCGGCGTCCATCTGCTCTATCATCTCGTCGGCGTCGTCCAGGCCGGTATCTTCGCCGTGTTTTATCTTCTGGGCCTCCTGCTCCATGGCCTCGACGTCGACCTCGGCCTCCTCGTCTATCTGGCCGAGAATCTCCTCGATGTCGTCGAGCCCGAGCATCTCCCGGGTCTCCTCGGTGAAGTCGAGGGCTTCGAGGGTGTGGCCGTTCTGCTTGACGTCCGACCCCTGGAGGTGTTTGCCGTAGCGGCCCACCAGCGAGGTGAGCTCCTGGGGCAGGACGAAGGTCGTGGACTCGGATTGGCCCATCTCGCCGAGCGTCTCCATCCCCTTGTCGATGATGGCGCGTTCGCCCATGGACTCGGCGGACTTCGCACGCAGCACCGTCGAGATGGCGTCACCCTGGGCTTCCAGAATCTGGCTCTGCTTTTCACCCTGGGCCCGAATGATGTTGGACTGCTTGTCACCTTCGGCGGTCTCGATGGCGGAGCGGCGTTCACCCTGCGCTTCCAGAATCATGGCACGGCGTTTCCGCTCGGCGGAGGTCTGTTGCTCCATGGCCTGCTGGACGTCCTTCGAGGGGTTGACCTCGCGGACCTCGACTGACTCGACGCGGACACCCCACTCGTCGGTGGGTTCGTCGAGTTCCTTGCGGATGCGGGCGTTGATTTCGCCGCGCTTGTTCAGCGTGTCGTCCAGTTCCATGTCACCCAGGACGGCACGGAGGGTGGTCTGGGCGAGGTTGGAGACGGCGCGCTCGTAGTTGTCGACCTCGAGGAAGGCCTTCTTCGGGTCCATCACCTTGATGTAGACGACGGCGTCGGCGGTCACGGGCGAGTTGTCGCGGGTGATGGCCTCCTGTCGGGGGACGTCGAGGGTCTGAGTCCGCATGTCGAAACGGGTGACATCGGAGACGAAGGGGTAGATGAAGTGAATCCCCTGGTCGAGGATGCCACGGTAGGTCCCCAACACGGTGTAGGCGCCCTTCTGATACGGTCGGATGATGACGACACTGGAGTACGCTACAGCGATGGCAAGCACCAGCAGCACCATCGTGACGAACACGAAGACGCCACCGGCGAGGAAGCCCTGTAGCGGTATTAGCGGGGCTGACATGACACGTGTGACTCCGGCCGGACGAAATAAAAGCCTTCGGTGGCCTCGTCGGCTAGTGTTTAGTAGAAAACGCGGAAGAGAGCCAGAAAGCCCCCGACCGCTCGACGTACGAGGCGAAGCAAGCACTGCAACGAGCGGAGTGAGTGAAGCGCGCAGCGAGTCGCAGTAGTCGAGCGGTCGGGGGCTTTCAGTCCCGCCCATGCCGGCTGGGTAATCAGTGCGGGGGGGACTGAAAGGGGCGTTGTCGGCGCTGTGCGCCGACTGCTCGGGAGAGCGAGGCTCTCCCGGTGGCTGGCTTCGGGAAGGCGGGCGACGTAAGCACCACAGGCCAAAGGCCGAGGAGCGCAGCGAGCCCCCCGACCGAAGCCAGGGCGAGAGCGAAGCTCTCGCGGGCAATCGGACGCTTCGCGTCCGATGACAGCCGGGGCTTTCTGGCTGGTGACAGTCTGAATCGCCTAACTAAACACCACCGATGTCGTCGTCGTCGGTCGCCGTCGCCTCCACCTTCAGGACGTTGCCGCCGCCGGGGTCGACGACCAGCACCTCAGTTCCCGCTTCGATATCGCCGGTCATGCTGCGGGCCTCGTAGTAGGGGTTGAAGCCGCCGTCTTCCAGTCTGACCTGGCCCGTACGCTTCGTGACCCGTTCGGTGACGGTGCCGAACTGCCCCTGGAGCGAACTCGATGAGAGCGACTGACCCCGGCCTGGCGCCGAGAAATCTATCTTCCGGTAGCCCCACAGCGTGACGGCCGTCGTCACGAGGACGGCGGCCGCGAGGATGAGCGGCGCCAGCAACCCGAGACCGGCCGGGATAAAGAAGCCGACCAAGCCGGCGACAAGCAGGGTGGAACCGAGGACGAAAAAGTGCGTCCCCGGCGCGAACGCCTCGGCGACGATGAGCCCCGCTCCAGCGAGAAAGAGGATGGCCGATATCGTCGTACTGAACAACGGTTCGAGCTGGGCGGGCACGAGGGCGAGCGAACCCACGGGAACGTTCATACCACCATTTAGAGCCGCTGGCTGATTAAGTGTCGGGGGTCGTCTTGACGAGTACGCCATAGCAGACGGCCGTCGTGAGCCCGACAGCGGCGACGACGCCGGCGACCAGTGCCGGGTTCAGCCCGACGACCGTGTCCGCGAGCGCCAGTATCGCCAGACAGCTACCCAGGGCTACAAAGAGGGTGTTCTCCGGGGCGGGCGCCTGTGGCGTCACGGCCACGTCCGGGGCGAACGACCCCGCGACGGCCCCCTCCTCGTCCTCCCCGTTGTCGGCCGTCGCCGACGGCTCGGCCTCCTCGATTATATCGGCCGCTGTCGCGGGTTCGTACTCCGCGACGAACTCGTCGTCGCTCCCGTCGGCAGACATGCCCGTCGCTAGGACGGCGAACTACAAAAAGGGCCGGCGACTGGTCGTGGTTGTCTGTTGGCACAGTGGTAGAAACAGGATGCCAGCTCTTACTGAACGCGAGTGCCGAGCGGGGCGTCGTCGTGGGTGGTCAGCAGGTCGGCCTCGTCGCCGGCGGCAAGCACCATGCCGTTGGACTCGACGCCGAAGATGGTCGCCTGCTCCATGTTGGCGAGCAGGATGACCCGCGTGCCGGGCAGGTCCCCGATATCGTGGAGTTCGGCCAGGCCGGCGACGACCTGTCGGACCTCGTGGCCGATGTCGACCTCGAGTTTGAGGAGCTTATCGGCGTCCTCGACGGGCTCGGCCGAGCGGATTTCGCCGACGCGCATGTCGACGCCCTCGAAGTCGTCGAAGCTGATGCGGTCGGTTTCGAGCGGTTCGAGGTCGATATCGTCCTCCTCGTCGCCGTCATCCTCGTCCTCGCTCGCGTCGTCCATGCGGGTCTGGAGCTCCTCGTTCAGCTCGGCGATGTGGTCGTCCTCGACCTGCTCGAACAGCTGGTCGGGCTCGTCGAAGGTCTCGGGCGGGGCCTCCAGCGCAGTCGAGAGGGAGACGTCGGCGACCGAGCCGGTCTCGCCGAGCTGGCCCCACAGCTGCTCGGCCTTGCCCGGCAGCACCGGCTGCATGACGACGGCGACGGCCTTGGCGAGCTGGACGCAGTCGCGGATGACCCGGGCGGCCTCCTCGGGGTCCTCGTCCACCAGGTGCCACGGCTCGGTGCGCTGGATGTACTCGTTACCGTAGTCCGAGAGGTCGGTCGCAAGCTCCGCGAGCGCCCGGACGTCGTACTCCCGCACCGCCGCCTCGAACGCAGACAGCGTCGTCTCGATGCGGTCCCGGACGTCGTCGCTGACGTCGGCATCGGGCGTGCCGTCGAAGTTACGGTGGGCAAAGAGCAGCGCGCGGTTGATGAAGTTCCCGACGTTGCCGACGAGTTCGCCGTTGACCCGCTCGGCAAAGCGGTCCCAGGAGAAGTCCACGTCGGTCTCCAGGCCGGCGCCGGTGGCGATGTAGTACCGGAAGAGGTCCGGGTGGAAGCCGGCGTCGAGGTACTCGTCGGCCCACACCGCACGGCTCCGTGAGGTCGAGAGGGCCTTTCCGTCGATGCCGACGAAGCCGGTCGCGAGAATCGAGCGGGGCTCGTTGTAGCCGGCGCCCCGCAGCATGGCCGGCCAGAAGACGGCGTGGTGCTGGATGATGTCACGGCCGATGACGTGGACGATTTCGCCGCCCGCCGTGGTCCAGTCGTCGTCCCACTCGGTGCCGTGGCGACGCTCGCCGTCGAATTTCCAGACGGACTCCCAGTCGTACTTCGATTTCCCGACGCGCTCGGAGTACTGCTTCGTCGAGGCGACGTACTCGATGGGGGCGTCGACCCAGACGTAGAGGACGAAGTCCTCGGTATCGTCCTCTGTGGGATAATCGATGCCCCAGTCCATATCCCTAGTAATACAGAGGTCCTGAAGCTCGCCGTCGACCCACTCGCGGGGCTGGTTTTTCGCGTTGTCGGTCCCCTCGATGCGGTCGAGGAACTCCTGGAGGTAGCCCTGGAAGTCGGAGAGCCGGAGGAACTTGTGTTCGCGCGTGCGGTACTCGGCGGGATTGCCCGTCAGCGTCGAGACGGGAGCTTCAATTTCTCCGGGTTCGAGGTGGCGCTGACACCCCTCGTCGCACTCGTCGCCACGGGCCTGTTCGCCACAGTATGGGCAGGTGCCCTCGACGTAGCGGTCGGGCAGTGGCTGGTCCTCTTCGGTGTCCCAGGCGACCTCGATTTCCTTCTCGTGGACGTGGCCCTCCTCGACCCACGAGCGGACGAACTCCTGGGTGAGTTCGGTGTTGGTCGCGTCGTCCGTGTGGCCGTAGTTGTCGAACTCGACGTTGAACTGCGGGAACGTCTCGGCGTAGGTCTCGTGGTAGTCGAGTGCGAACTCGCGGGGGTCGACCCCCGCCTCGGCGGCGTTGACGGCGACGGGCGTGCCGTGCATGTCGGACCCACAGACGAAAGCGGTCTGCTGGCCGATGCGCCGCAACCCTCGCGAGAGGGCGTCGCCGGCGACGTACGTCCGGAGATGCCCGACGTGGAGGTCGCCGTTGGCGTAGGGGAGCCCACAGGTGACCACCGCCGGGCGGTCCGTGGGAAAGTCATCGTGGCTCATACCTGTTCGTGTACCTCCGACGGTCAAAAGGGGGTTGGTTTCCCCTCGGGACAGCAGCCGTTAGGGCCGTGGCCACCGAACCTGTGGCCATGGGATTTAGCGAAGACCCAATCGACCCCGCGACGTTCCTGGAGGACGTCGAGATGCGCATCGGCGAAATCGCTGCCGCCGAACCGTTCCCCGAGGCCCGCAAGGACGTGTACAAACTGACCGTCGACTTCGGCGACCGAACGCTACAGTCGGCCGCCGGGCTGACCGACGTCTACGACCGTGCGGAACTCCTCGGCAACCAGGTCGTCGCCGTCGTGAACCTGGGGACTGTCACCATCGCGGGCTTCGAGAGCGAGTGTCTCGTCACCGGCGTCGACGGCGACGACGGCGTCGTACACCTGACGACCGAGCGGGACGTGCCACTGGGGAGCCGGGTCTACTGAGACGGCCTGGTAGGGGCTCTTGCCAGCATCCTGTCAGCGAACCGCCGTGACAAGCCGCCGGTGGGCCCGCCGCCAGTACAGTACATCGCTACAATAATCCGTATCAGTCAAACACCACAGCTAGGGGTCGTTACGCTTTAGCCGGGGGACGCCGAACCGGAGGTAATGACTGCACAAGCCGCCGAGTCCCGCGAGCTCGCGGCCGTCATCGGGCTGGAGGTCCACGTCCAGCTAGAGACGGAGACGAAGATATTCTGTGGCTGTTCGACCGAGCCAAGCGAGGAGCCAAACACCAACACCTGTCCGGTCTGTCTGGGCCTGCCCGGCGCGCTGCCGGTCGTCAACGAGGGGGCCGTCGAGGCCGCCGTCAAGGTCGGCAAGGCCATCGACGCCGACATCCCCGAAGAGACCACCTTCCACCGGAAGAACTACTACTACCCCGACCTCCCCAAGAACTTCCAGATAACCCAGTACGACGCGCCAATCTGTGCGGACGGCGAACTCGAATTCGCCGTGGAGGGCGACCGCCGCGCGGTCGACATCCGGCGGGCCCACCTGGAGGAAGACCCCGGCTCAATCAAGCATGTCCGGGAGGGCAACGGCCCCCTGGAGTCCCGCACCACGAGCATCGAGCGGGCCGACTACACGCTCGTCGACTACAACCGCGCGGGGACGCCCCTGATGGAAATCGTCACGGAACCGGACTTCCGCGCGCCAAGCGAGGTGCGGGCCTTCCTCGAGAAGCTGGAGGAGGTCCTGGAGTATCTGGGCGTCTTCGACGCGACCCGTGACGGCAGCCTCCGCATCGACGCGAACCTCTCGATGGTCGACGCCGACGAGGTGAGCGAGGACGGGAGCATCGACGACGAGGTACTCGAAGCGGCCAACCGCACGGAAGTCAAGAACATCTCCAGTCACAGGGGCGCCGAGAAGGCCCTGGCCTTCGAGGAGTCCCGCCAGCGAAAACTCGTCCAGTCCGGGCGCGCGGTGGAACAGGAGACGCGCCACTTCAACGAGACCCACGGCAACACGGTCTCGATGCGCTCGAAGGAAGCGGAGAAGGATTACCGGTACTTCCGCGAGGCCGACATCCCGCCGCTGCAGGTCGCGGGCTGGAAAGACGGGATTTCGATTCCCGAACTGCCCGACGCCCGCCGCGAGCGGTTCGTCGCCGAGTACGGGCTCAGCGACGAGGCCGCCTCGAAGCTCACGAGCACGAAGCAGGTCGCGGACTTCTTCGAGAGCGTCGCCGAGCGTTTCGACGCCGACCTCGCGGCGACCTGGGTCGCCGACAACCTGCTTGGCGAACTCAACTACCGCGATATGGCCGTCACGGACATCGACGGCCGCTTCGAGGAGGTGTCCCGGCTCGTCGAACTCGTCGCCGAGGACGAGATAACCGCGAAAAACGCCCACGAGACCGTGCTGCGGGAGATACTCGATTCCGACGACGACCCCGACACCGTCATCGAGCGTGAGGGGCTGGGCAAGACCTCCGGCGACGAGGTACAGGCGGCCGTCGAGGAAGCCATCGCGGAGAACCCCGGCACCGTCGAGGACTACTACGACGGCGAGGACAACGCCTTGAACTTCCTGGTCGGCCAGGTGATGCAAAAGACCGGCGGGAGCGCCGACCCCGGCGAGGTCAACGGGCTGTTGCGGACGGAGCTGGACGAGTAGAGCGAGCGGAACTGGACGAGTAGAGCGGGCCGAGCTAAACGGGTAGAGCGGGACGGTATTTTTCGCGCGGTCGCACTGCCAGTGTGGTCGACCCTGACCAGCCACGCATGGGCGCCCCGGGAACCTATTCATGTCAAGTTCCTATCCGTTCGTGATGCCACAGACAGTCCTCATCACCGGGTGTTCGTCGGGCGTCGGACGGGTCGCGGCACACAGGTTCCTCGCCGACGGCTGGACGGTGTACGCGACCGCCCGCGACGCGGGTGCGCTCACAGAACTGGGAGACGCAGGGGCACAGACAGCGGCGCTCGACGTCACCAAGACCGACGCCGTCGAGCGGGTGGTCGAGCGAATCGTCGCCGAGGAAGGGGGGCTCGACTGCCTCGTCAACAACGCCGGGTTCGGACAGATGGGGCCACTGGAGGACATCCCGGTCGAGAAGGTCCGCCAGCAGTACGACGTGAACACGTTCGGTCCCCACCGGACGATGCGAGCGGTGTTGCCCCACATGCGCGACCGCGGCTCCGGGACCATCATCAACGTGACCAGCGTCACCGACCGGTACCCGGTCGCCGGCAGCGGCGCCTACAGCGGGTCGAAGTCGGCGCTGGCCTCGGCCACCCGGAGCGTCCGCCAGGAGGTGGCGGACCACGGAATCGACGTCGTCATCGTCGAACCGACGGCCGTCGCGACGGCGTTTTACGACCGGGTCCGTGAGGAACTCGTCGATGTCGACCACGACACGGCCTACACCGACCTGTACGAAGTGCTCGAACTGCTCCACACCGTCAAAAGCGGCGGGCCGGGAATCGCGACCCCCCACGATGTCGCCGACGCCATGCTCGAAGCGGCGACCAGCGGGCACCCGAAGCGCCGGTACGAGGTGGGCTGGCCGGCGAGCCTCGGTACGGTGATTTCGACCGTCCTCCCCGAGCCGGTACAGACAAAGGCGATGGACGCCGGCGTCCGAATTGCCGCCTCCGAACCCGGCAAGCGGGCGCTCCAGTGGTGGTTCGCACAGACGCATCGGGCGAAGGCGCGAGGCGAAACCTGACGCCGAGAGTGTGGGGCCAGAACCATCCCTTAGCGCACAGTTCATGTCACTGTGACAACTGTTTTCCGGCTGTTTGCCCTACTACCACTCGTGATGTACCCGTGAGTGACTCCCAGTCCGAACTCAGCGACCCGGCGGACCTGTTCGCGTACGACCTCGCAGCGGCACTCGACATGGAGACGAAACTGGTCGACGCGCTGGACGAGATGGCGCGCCGGGTTACGAACGACAACCTCGAGGCCGGCTTCGAAATCCACCGCAACGAGACTGAACGGCAGGTCGAACTGGTAGAGGAGACCTTCGAGCGACTCGGAGCGGAGCCGACCCGGCGGGACAACCACCTCGTCGACGGGCTCCTGGCCGAGAGAGAGCAGTTCGAGGACCGCGTTCGCGACGAGGAACTCCACAACGGGCAGTATCTCACCGTGGCACTGACGACGGAGCGTATCGAGATAACCACCTACGAGGGGCTCCTCCGGACGGCCGAGAGCGCGGGCTTTGGCGACGACGTGACGGAGCCACTGACGGGCGTACTCGAACAGGAGCGAAAGACCCACCGCAAACTCCAGGGGCTCGCCGACGGGACGGACGGACAGGGGCTGTGGGAGAAACTGACCGAACTGTAGCCACTGCCTGGGGCGCCGGTCGTCGGTTCTCGGTCGCATTGTACGGTGGCCGCCTCGTGGGTCGCGTTACCCGGCGGCTACTACGTGTGACGCCCCCACGCGACCGGGCGGTCCGGGAGCAGTTTTTTATCGTCAAGCTCCTGCAGGCAGACTGAGTGACCGGAACCCGTGGCTGTACGCGACGGCGGTGACGGCCAACGGACTGCGGTTCATACTGGTGGCTGTAAGTTCGTAAAGATATTCGCCACCGCGAATTCCTTCAGTTTGTTACAGCCACCAGCATCAGTTCTCGCCGGTGTCGCCCCTTCGCGAAGCCACAGACTGCTCCGCTGTGTCGCGGGAGGCGATAGCGGGGTCCCGACCCAACAGTGTCACAAAGACGACGATGGCGGCGGTTTCGACCAGCTTGAGAGCGCCCTCGACGGGTTCGGTGTTGAAGTGGTCGAGGATGAGCAACACGGTGTTCTGGCTCCCGTGGCTGTGGCCGTCGCCGCCCGACCCCGGCGCCGAGAAGCCCTCGACGAGGAAGGCGCCGTGACCGGTGGCGTGCCAGGTGACCCACGCGGCGATAGAGCCCACGAGCAGGAGCGTCGCGCCGGCGTAGGCCGTCCGAGGGGAGATGACGTCGAAGCTGACGAGATACGGGCCCACAAGCAAGAGCAGTCCGAACGCGACAAAGAGGAACGGGCGCGGGTCCGGCGGGACGCCGTTGCCGACGGCTGCGAGATAGACGAGGCTTCGCGGGAATCCCCACCAGAGATGATACGCCGCCGTGACGAGGACGAGCGCGGCGGCCACCGCACGGAAGATACGGGCGGTCCGTCTGTCCATACCGGGAGTTAGGCCAGGGACCCAAGAGCCCATCGAATACCGCCGCCCGGACCTGACTCATACACGCGAGACCGGGCGCACGAGCACGCACGCCCACGCTGTCGCTCGATTTCCCGAAAGTCTTTAGAACGCCCCCGAGCGTAGCGACCCCTAATGAGCATGTCAGGTGGTGTCCGATGGAGCTGATAATCACGGAGAAGGACAACGCCGCCCGCCGCATCGCCGAGATTCTCTCGGAAGGGTCAGCGTCGAGCGAGCGCAAAAACGGGGTCAACGTCTACCGGTGGGGGACCAAGCGCGTGGTGGGGCTCTCGGGCCACGTCGTCGGCGTCGACTTCCCGCCCGAATACAACGACTGGCGCGACGTCGAGCCGGTCGAACTCATCGACGCCGACGTGACAAAGGAGGCCACCCAGGAGAACATCGTCACGACGCTCAAGCAGTTGGCCCGCAAGGCCGAGAGCGCCGTCATCGCGACCGACTACGACCGCGAGGGCGAACTCATCGGGAAGGAGGCTTACGAACTCATCCGTGAGGTGACCGACGTCCCGGTCTCGCGGGTCCGGTTCTCCTCGATTACCGAACGCGAGGTCCGGGAGGCCTTCTCGGACCCGGACGACATCGACTTCGACCTCGCGGCGGCGGGTGAAGCGCGCCAGATTATCGACCTCGTCTGGGGAGCCACACTCACTCGCTTTCTCTCCCTCTCGGCGCGCCAACTGGGCGACGACTTCATCTCCGTGGGTCGGGTCCAGTCGCCGACGCTGAAGCTCATCGTCGACCGCGAGCGTGAAATCCAGGCCTTCGACCCCGAGGACTACTGGGAGATATTCGCCGACCTCACGAAAGACTCTGCCGAGGAAACCTCGGCTGACCCCACAGAATCGGGGCCCGATTCTGTGGACGACTCCAAGTTCGAGGCCCAGTACTTCTACGACGACGACGGCAGCGAGGCCGAACGCGTCTGGGACGAGGCGAGCGCCGACGCGGCCTACGCCGACCTCGCCGGGGCCGATTCGGCGACGGTCACGAGCGTCCGCCGCCGCACCCGCACGGACAGCCCGCCGACGCCCTTTAACACGACGGCTTTCATCTCGGCGGCCAGTTCGCTGGGCTACTCCGCCCAGCGGGCGATGTCCATCGCCGAGCAGCTGTACACCGCCGGCTACATGACCTACCCGCGCACGGACAACACCGTCTACCCCGAGGACCTCGAGGAAGACGAGCTGCTCGACGCCTTCATCAGCTCGCCGGACTTCGGCGAGGACGCCAAAGTACTACTGGAACAGGACGACATCGTCGCCACCGAGGGCGACGAGGAGACCACCGACCACCCGCCCATCCACCCGACCGGGGAGCTACCACCCAACTCCGAACTCTCGGCGGACGAGTGGGAGGTGTACGAACTCGTCGTCCGCCGGTTCTTTGCGACGGTCGCCGAGGCCGCCACCTGGGAGCGCCTGCGCGTGGTCGCCGAGGCTGCCGACCGCTCGCTGAAGGCCAACGGTAAGCGACTGGTCGAGCCGGGCTATCACGCCGTCTACCCGTACTCCAGCGCCAGCGAGACGCACGTCCCCGACGTCAAAGAGGGCGAGCAGTTGGCGATGACCGACGTGCGACAGGCGGCCAAACAGACACAGCCGCCCCGCCGCTACGGCCAGTCCCGCCTCATCGAGACGATGGAGCAGAAAGGGTTGGGAACGAAATGCCTCACAGAGGATACGAAGGTGCTTGTCAGGGCCGAAAACGGAGATATCGAGCGTCGGGGCATCGCTTCAGTCTTCGACGAGGGCCAGGTCGTCCTTGCGGACGGTGACACGGATATCGCCGTCACCGAGGAGACACCGACAGTACTCTCGCTGGACGAGCGGGACAGAACACTTGCTGAACAGGAATCGACGCTGGTCAGCGAGCGGCCGTTGAACGATGGGGAGGGTGTCCGTACAATCGCTACTCCGCGCGGGACGATGACGGTAACCGACGACCACCCGTTGTACGTTCGACAGGATGGGGAAATAATGGTCCGTCCGGCAGCGGAAGTCGATACCGGTTCCCGACTTGTCGCCGCCCGCAGATCACCGGAAATGATGGTAGAACAGACTGCGGAAACGGTGGTCTCGTGGGCGGCGTTCGCGACGGACTGCGACAAGGATTCGAAGCTCTACGGTGTCGACTGTGGGAGCGAACTCGCCGTCCGGCGCGAAGCATCCGGTGAGAATCAAACCGAGTTTGCCGACCAGTACGGTTCGTACAGTTCGGCGATAGGAAAATACGAACGGGGTGAGAAAGCTGTCCCCGTCTGGTTACTCGCCGAACTCGATATCCGTCCGGACCGAATCCACGGACTGAACTACGATAGGAGTTTCCGGAACCCGTTCCCGCTGGAGTGGTCGCCGGAACTGGCGCGAGTCATCGGCTGTCTCCTCGGTGACGGCTCGATACACCGTAACGATGACGAGAACGTCGTCGACGTGCGGTATCACAATACGGACCCGGTGTTGATAGCGCGGTTCGCCCGTGATATCGAACGACTGTTCGATATCGAACCGGCCGTAAGCGACCGGTCGGGCCGGGAGTTACACCACAAACGAAAATACCAGGTCGACGTTCCGTCGGCGGTCGGCCGAGCCCTCATATGCATCCTCGAAACCGTGACCGAAAACGGAACACCGGTCGTTCCCGAAGCAGTTCGACCGGCGTTCATCGGTGCGCTATTTGACGACGAAGGGCGTATCTCCCGGGAGGGAAAGGCGTTCATCTCGAACACGGACCACACGATGCTGACTGGTGTCGCAGCGATGCTCACTGAGATGGGTATCGAGACGAAACTGGCACCCGATCAGCACAAGCTCCACATCCGGGGCCGGACGAATCTCGAACGATTCCTCAACGGAGTACCGATTGCGTCGGGCGAAAAGTTCTACCGCGGACTCGATGCCCTCACAACGTACGAGGTCACCACTCGGAAAGCAGAGCTACTTGCCGCAATACGGGAAGAACCGAAAACAAGTGCTGTGCTAGCGGACACGCTCGGTGTCAGTCGGGGTAGTGTACACAAATACGTCCGTGAACTGCGTGCGGAAGGTCACGTCGAGAAGCGAATCGATGGTAGCAACCGCAGTCTCGACGATAACCGGACCATTCGGTACATCGCGACTGATTTCCAGGGATCAGTGTATGCGACACTTCACGGCGAACCGTCGACAGTCACGGTTCAGGATGTGGAAGAGCGCGAGTACGACGGGTACGTATACGACCTCACAGTAAGCGAAAGGTCACCAAACTTCACTGTCGAAGGTGGCGCGGTCGTCCACAACTCGACCCGCCACAACTCCATCGAGAAACTGTACGACCGCGGCTACATCGAGGGGGACCCGCCACGGCCGACGACGCTGGCGATGGCCGTCGTCGAGGCCGCCGAGGAGTTCGCCGACCGCGTCGTCAGCGACGACATGACTGCCCAGCTGGAGCGGGACATGACCCGCATCGCCAACGGCGAAGCGACGCTTTCCGAGGTGACCGACGAGTCCCGGGAGATGCTCCAGACGGTGTTCGAGGAACTCACCGACTCCCGCGAGGAAATCGGCGAACACCTCCAGGAGTCACTGAAGGCCGACAAGACGCTTGGCCCGTGTCCGCAGTGTGGCGAGGCGATGCTGGTCCGGCGCTCCCGGCAGGGCTCCTACTTCGTCGGCTGTGACGGCTTCCCCGACTGCCGGAACACGCTTCCCCTGCCCTCGACCGGCGAGCCGCTGGTGCTGGACGAGGAGTGCAAAGAGCACGAGATGCACCACGTGAAGCTGCTGGCCGGCCGCGACACGTTCGTCCATGGCTGTCCCCGCTGTGAGGCCCAGAAGGCCGACGAGAGCGACGACGAAATGATTGGGCCGTGTCCGGACTGTGGCGAAGAACACGACGGCGAGCTAGCGATAAAACACCTCCGGTCGGGCTCTCGGCTGGTCGGCTGTACGCGCTACCCCGATTGTGAGTACTCGCTGCCCCTGCCCCGCAACGGCGACATCGAAGTGACCGACGAGTTCTGCGAGGAGCACGGTTTGCCGGAGCTGGTCGTCGACCCCGACAGCGACGACCCGTGGGAGCTTGGCTGTCCCATCTGTAACTTCGAGGAGTACCGCGCCCGCAACGCGGTCGAGGAACTGGAGGACCTGAGCGGCATCGGCGGGGCGACCGCCGAGAAGCTCGAAGCGGCGGGCGTGGACTCGCTGGAGGCGCTGCAGGATGCCGACGCCGACGTCATCGCCGCCGAAGTCCAGGGCGTCAGTGCGAGCCAGGTGCGGGACTGGCAGACCGAACTGGAGGCCTAGCGCTTCAGTTTCACTGTCTCGCTGGCGGCCGAAAGCAGCCGCTCGATACTGTCACGCAGGCCGAGAAACTCCCGCTCGAAGTTCGTCTCCTGTTGGAGCGCCTGTCGCTTGGCGCGTTCCTGCGTGTACCAGTCGCTCATCGTTCCCTCCGCGATTCGCTTCTCGTAGTCCGCCGGGAGGTCGTAATCGTGTCTAGCCATTTGCTGTTCCTGTGTTCGGGCCGGTGACATCCACTCGACGCCCCGAGTTTAGGTCCCGACCGCTTTCTACCTGTTACTTGGACGTGTGTCATCTAAAGTCTTTTTCTCAACTATTTTTGCTGCACGATTCCGCTGAGAACTGCATTTTCTAGTCATATTTATGTACAATTATACAACAGAAGCAGAGTCGAACGAGAACCCTTGCAAAGCGCCTCGAACGTGGAGTATCACCACCGGTATAGCTGCAGATGCGATGTCGAACTCGGCCCATCGTCGTCGATACCGCCCTCGTGGACCTGTTCGACGGTCGTTAGTTGGTGCATACGCTGATACTGGAGCGCGAGCCAGTAAGCGGTGGCGCTCACTCCGCGAACTTCCCGTCGGCGCGAGAACGAGGGGCTGCTTGGCCTGCTCGGTGAGCGGGGCCAGCGGGCACCGACGATTACTCTCACCTATCCGAAGCCGTTATGCCGACGGACGAACGTCCATTTGCGTATGAGCGACTGGGCGGACTGGGACCACATCATCAAAATCGACCCCGACAAGACACTGCACGCCGACGAGACGTTCGAGGACGTGGCGGCGACCGGCACCGACGCCATCGAGGTCGGCGGGACGACCGGGATGACCGAGGAGAAGATGGAACGTGTCGTCGACGCCTGTGGCAAACACGACATACCCATCTATATCGAGCCGTCGAACCCCGCGTCCGTCGTCCACAGCGACCGCCACGACGGCTACCTGATTCCGGTCGTGATGAACGCCGGCGACGTCACCTGGATTACCGGCGCCCACAAGGAGTGGATTCGCATGGACGACGACATCGACTGGTCCCGGACCTTCACCGAGGCCTACATCGTCATGAACCCCGACGCCTCCGTCGCCACCTACACGCAGGCGAACTGTGACCTCGAAGCGGACGAAGTCGCGGCCTACGCCGGGGCCGCCGAACACCTGCTCGGCCAGGAGATAATCTACGTCGAGTACTCGGGCATGCTGGGCGAGACGGAGAAAGTCGCCGCTGCGGCCGACATCTTAGACGCGGCCACCCTCTTCTATGGCGGCGGTATCCACGACTACGACTCCGCCCGGACGATGGCCGAACACGCGGACACCATCGTCGTCGGCGACCTGGTCCACGACGAGGGCGTCGAGGCGGTCCGTGAGACCGTCGAGGGCGCACAGGATGCGAAGGCGGCGACGGCGGCCGAGTAGCCGAGCTACCGCCGCATATGCAGGCCTCGGCAACGGCCGAATCGCTCGTTGTCGTCGCCGCTATCGTCGGTCTGAGTGCGTTCGCAAAGCACGCTATCGGCTGGTAACTGTTCCCAGGCGGCTGCCCACCCGCGTTTCGCGGGCGATAGCGCCGCTTGCGGACCACTCCGGTCGGCGTCTCGCCGTACCTCTAGGGCTCGCTGGCTTCGCCGTAACGGTATCGAGGTCGCTCCTATCGTCGCGACCTCGCATAGAAAGACTGTGCTTAAGTCCAGGGCCTCAGAACCCAGTTGCATGGACGACCGCACGTACACCGCAGCCGCCGAGCCGGGCGACACCGTCACCGTCGCCGGCTGGGTCCACGAGATTCGCGACCTCGGTGGTATCGCCTTCCTCATCCTCCGGGACACCACCGGGAAGATTCAGGTCAAGTTCGAGAAAGACGAGATGGACGACGACCTCGTCGAGACGGGACTTGGCGTCCAGCGCGAGTCCGTTATCTCGGTGACGGGCGAGGTCGAGGCGGAGCCACGCGCCCCGACGGGCGTCGAGGTCACGCCCGAGTCAGTCGACGTGATTTCGGCGGCCGACCCCGAGCTGCCGCTGGACCCTTCCGGCAAGGTCGACGCCGAACTCCCGACCCGGCTGGACAACCGGACGCTGGACCTCCGCAAGGACGAGGTCAAGGCCATCTTCGAGATTCGCGCCGAAGTGCTGCGCTCGGTCCGTGAGGCGTTCCGCGAGCTGAACTGCACCGAAATCAACACGCCCAAAATCGTCGCCACGGGGACCGAGGGCGGTACCGAGCTGTTCCCCATCACCTACTTCGGTCAGGAAGCGTTCATGAACCAGAGCCCGCAGCTATTCAAGCAGTTGATGGTCGGCTCCGGGCTCGAGCGGGTCTTCGAAATCGGCCCCATCTTCCGCGCCGAGGAGCACAACACGCCCCGCCATCTGAACGAGGCGACCAGCATCGACTTCGAGTCGGCCTTTTACGACCACACCGAGGCGATGGACGCTTGCGAGCACGTCGTCAAAGCGGCCTACGAGGGCGTCGCACGGAACTGCGGGGACGAACTCGAAGCGCTCGGGCTGGAAGAGCAATTCGAGGCGCCCGAAGGCGAGTTCCCGCGACTCACCTACCAGGAGGCCATCGACAAAATCAACGCCACCGGCGAACTCGACGAGCCGCTGGTTTGGGGCGACGACCTCTCGACGGAGGCCGAACACGTCCTCGGGTCGGAAGTCGGCGAGCACTACTTCATCACCGACTGGCCCAGCGAAATCAAGCCGTTCTACATCAAAGACTACGACGACGACGAGGAGATATCGACGGGCTTCGACATGATGCACCCGTCGATGGAGCTGGTCTCGGGCGGCCAGCGTGAGCACCGCTTCGACCACCTCGTCGCCGGCTTCGAACAGCAGGGCCTAGACCCCGAGGCCTTCGAGTACTACACCAAGATGTTCAAGTACGGCATGCCGCCCCACGCCGGCTGGGGACTCGGTGGCGAGCGCCTGGTCATGACGATGCTCGGCCTGGAGAACATCCGGGAGGCTGTGTTGTTCCCGCGCGACCGACAACGGTTGTCGCCATAGGCGACACTGTTGGTAGTCAAGCGGGTGCTCGTCAGAAGCGAGGCGAGCGTCGCAGGACCGCCGACGGCCCGCTCCGTAGCGTGCGAGTTCCACGACGATAGCGGCGGGTGGTGTTTAATTAGGCGATTCAGACTGTCAACAGCCAGAAAGCCCCGGCTGGCTTCGGTCGGGGGGCTCGCTGCGCTCCTCGGCCTTCGGCCTGCGGTGCTTACGTCGC
>PXRT01000013.1:348750-351244 GCA_003020925.1 Halobacteriales archaeon QS_6_64_34
ACGAACGGAGTGAGTGAAGCGCGCAGCGAGTCGCAGTAGTCGAGCGGTCGGGGGCTTTCTGGCTCTCTTCCGCGTTTTCTACTAAACTAAACACTACCTAGGGGCGGATGCGAGTCTTTATTGCCGGAACCAAACAGTGGGATTTACTCATGCTGTCAGTTCCGTTGCTACAGGTCGCCTCTTTCGGGGTGACGCTGCTGTTTTTCGACTTGCTCGGCCGGGAGTAGCGGTGTACCCGCTGTCGTCGTCAGTCGTCGGCTGGGGCGGCCCCGGCCGTCTCCGAGCGCGTCGGTGAGCCGGTTTCCGAGACGACGCCCTCGTTAGCCGCGACCCAGCGCAGGAGCAGGAACGCGAAGACGTACTTCGCGCCGATGTCCAGCGCCGAGTAGCCCCAGGAAGTGAGGCCGACGCTCTGGACGAGCGCGAGCCCCTCGACGCCCACTGCCCAGATAACCGGGTAGCCAAGCCACAGCACCACGGTCAGGACACGGAGGGTGCCGAATATCTCGTCGGTCCCGGCGGCGGCTGCGGAGTCGGGCCACTCGACGAGGATGGCGTACAGTACCACGAGGAAGAAGGCACAGCTGATGAGATAGAAGACCCACCGGAGGGCGTACGACGAGGTGACCAGCGCGGCCGCGAGGCCGGTGATACACATCCCGACGTCGGCCGCGATGACGATAAAGAGGTCGGCGGTGTCGACTTTCGCCAGCAGTCCCAGTGCCAGCAGTATCATCGGCGTCGACAGTGCCCAGGTGAGATAGCGGCCCCACTGGCTCATCACTTCCTCGCCGGCCAGCGCGTGGCCGGCCGGCATCTCGATGAAGCCCACTGTCAGTCCCGAGACGAGTCCGGTGTAACTGGAGATAGAGACCAGCGGAATAAGCAGCGTCGCCCCGAAGATGAACTTCGCCCGGGGGTCGGTGACGTTCCGACCCATGTAGACGAACAGCAGCGCCGAAACCCCGGCGAGTGCGATGTTGACCCAGAGAGACGACGAGAGCAACAGGTCGTTCTGGATGGCTTCTACGGCCTCCGCCTGCGTGGCCTGGAGCAGTGCAATCGTTACCGTTGCTGAAGCTGACATGCGTCTGATATAGATAGCGGGTACATATAGTCGACTACCCCAACCCACTAGGTACGGCGGCTGCATTTCCGATTCGGAACCATCGGGCTACTCCGGAAACAGCTCCGCTTCCCGGTCGATGGCCTCGATAGCGGCCTCGACGGCCCGACGCTCGCCACCGAGAGGTCCTCGCGCTGGTCCGCCATCGCGGCCCGCGTCCGCGTCGACGTACAGCACCTCGGTGCTCATCCGTTGGGTGATGGGCGTACCGACAGACTGGACGAACTATAGCGTATCGGTGGGTATCAGTGCTGAGAGGCGGCCTCGGCGACGCTGGCCAGGGTCAGCCAGGTGTTACAGCCGGCCCGCAGGGCGACGAGGTCGTCGGCCGCGACAGTCACGCACAGCGTCGCGCCCTCGCGGGCCAGCTCCGCAGTGGTGCGGTCGCCGTCGATGTCGCCGATTTCCGGGCGGAGGCTCCGCTCAATGTGGCTGGCCAGTTCCTCGTCGGCGTAGTCGAGCGTGAAAGCGGTGCGGTGGGGCGGCGTCACGTGCGCGTGAGCGTCACTTGACGTCGATTTCTTTGACGTCGGGCGCGCGCTCCTTCAGCAGCACGCGGTGGCCACAGTACGGACAGCGGACGCCACCGTACTCGTCGAGTGTTACGTCGCGCTTACAGCGTGAACACTTGTAGCTCATGGCTGACAGATAGGGTTCGAGACGCTTTATTCCTCGTCTTCGGCGAGGGCGGCGCGGATGGAGCGACGGACCGTCTTGCCACCGGGCGTCTCGGGCTTGTAGCTCCCGCCGGTGTACTTGTAGTCACAGTAGCTACACTGCCAGATGCCGGTGCCCTGGCGGTCGACCGTGTCCTCGCCGCAGTTCGGACAGGTGTGGTCCTCGTTCATCTCCGCCTCTATCTCCTTGATGCGGCGCCGGGAGACACGTCCGTAGCGAGCGCCGAATCGGCCGGCGCTGCCGGTCTTTCCGCTCTTGCTAGCCATAGTACCCATTCGTCGGCCCAGCGGCCACATAAGCCCTTCGAGACGCGCATCCGCGAGCACGGCACGTGGGCGTGGGCGTGCCGGTCGAAGCTGACGGGAACGGAACAGTCACTTGTCGCCCTGGCCCCGAACACCGCCCATGTCGAATCGACTCCGGCGGACGCTGGTCGGACTCGCCGGCCTGGTCCCGCCGAAGCTTGCGTTCTGGACCGCCTGGGTCGCCGCGGCCGCGGTCGGGTACTGCTGGACCGACACCCTGCTCGTACCGGCCTCCTGGTGCTCGCACTCGGGACCGGCCTCGACGTCAGTGTCGCGCTCTGAACGAGGTCGTGTTTACTTTAGCAGAAACGGTCTCAGAGTGCCAGAAAGCCCCCGCGTTCTCAGCTCCCGCGACTCGCTGCGCTCGCGTAGCGTGCTTGCGTCG
>PXRT01000013.1:351268-425066 GCA_003020925.1 Halobacteriales archaeon QS_6_64_34
GACCGCAACGTAGTGAGGACCGCAGCGAGGCCCCCGACTGGAGCCAGCCGGGGCTTTCTGGCTGTTTGCCATCGCTGTCGATTAACTAAACACTGCCCTGAACGGCGTCACTACACTTATCTCCCCGGGAACACAAGTCCACTATAGCATGGAACACGGTCGCATCGCGATGCTCGTCGCCGTCGGCTTCTTTCTGCTGACCGGTGCCTACTTGAGCTACAGCGGCCAGTTGCTGTTCGCGGGCGTCGCCGCGCTGAACGCGCTGATCGCCGCAGTCATGTTCCACCGTCTGCGGGACGCCCCACGTGCGGTCTGAGTCACTCGTCCTGCAGTTCCGCTTCGACCAGCGCCTCGTTCAAGTCCGCCCGGACGTGTTCGCCGAGTTCGCGGTCGCCCGCCGTCGTCACCACGCGGTTCTCCTGGACGCTGGAGCCGTCCCGAATCAGCACGCGGACGTTGCCGTTGGCGTCGGCACGGGTCGCCTTCGCCCGCACGCCCGTCGGCGAGGAGGCGCCGCCGGCGTCGATGGGCCCCGGAATGACCTTCTTGACGTGGGGGTGGCCGGCGACGGTGTAGATGACCCGCTTTCCCGCCCGGCCGCCGATGAGCGTCGAGTGGCTCCCGCCCAGTTTCGACTCGGGGGCCGCCTCGACCACTTCGAGCGCGGGCTCGCCCTGCCGGTCGATGACCCGCTGGATGGGGTCGTCGCCCTCGACGCGGAAGAACTCGTGGTGCAGTTGCCCCCGGACCGCGCTGATGACTGCTCGGTCGCCGGTGACGTACACCTCTTCGGGCCGCTTGCGCTGTACCTCGTCGGCGACGAGGCCGGCGAAGTTCCGTAACTCGACGACCGCGTGCTGGTCGCTCCCCGACCCCTCGGGCGTGGTCGTCACCGTCCGTGCGCCGACGACCTCGCCGTCCAGCAGCGACGTGACCGTCGCCCGCTCGCGTGCCAGTTCCAGCACGACCGCGTCCGCGTTGGCAGTGCGACAGACCAGGCAGTAATCGCCCGGGCGGTCGAGTTCGCTCGCACACTGCCGGCAGTCCATACCGATTGGTAGGTGCTCTGTGGCGGATAAGCGAGGCGGTTCTCCGACGCAGCAACAGTCAGCTACGGGAGCGTTGCAACGGACAGCCAGAAAGCTCCGGCGGGCTACACTCGGGGGTGCCGAGGCGCGTAGTGCCTCGCGCCTTACGTCGTCCACCTTCGTGTAACTCGCCGCCTCTTTCATCCCTGCCCGTAGCCAGTTGACCAGCCGGCATGGGCGGGACTGAAAGGGGCCGTGCGCTCAACGAACCTCGACGACGTAAGCACTGGAACGAACGCAGTGAGTGAAGCGCACAACGAGTCGCGGGAGTTGAGCGCACGGGGGCTTTCTGGCTGTTGGCAGTGTCGTTGTCCACTGCTAGTGGGGCTTTCTGGCTCTCGCGGACCGTAGCTGTCCGAGTTCGTCAAAAACCGACAGTTCATGCAGCAGGGTCGTTCTTGCGGAACTCCCGCAGCAGCACCGTCGCGTAGCTACCCTTCGGAAGCGCAACGTCGAACGTCAGGTCGTCACCGTCTCGAGCAACGTCTAGCTCCGTCCGAACCTGAATCGCCCGCCGCGTCCCCGGACTGTCGAACTCCCCGGGCAGGTCGAAATCGCCCGGCTCCAGCCCCACGTCATCGAGCACCTCGCGCTCTATCTCGCCGGGTTCACCGTCAGCCAGTTCCGTCTCGGTGCCGACCAGCGACGCGGTGACGAAGGCCCGGCCCCGCTCGCAGTGGCGCTTGACGGTCCCAAGGCGTTTCCCGGTCACCCGCTGGCTGCGGCCGATGTCGGGCAGCGGGAGGTCGCCCGGCGCCTCGCTGTCCCTGAAACACACCACGTCGCCCTCGACCGGGCGGTCGAAAGGCAGTCCCCGCTCTAGCCGCTGTGAGAGAATTCTGTTGAAGACGTACGACTGGGCAGCGTTGACAAAGAGGGTCTGGAGATTCGTCGGGAGGGTCTCGACGGCCTCGCGGAAGTCCGCCGACCGCTCGCCGCCGTTCTCTACCAGCGTGTGACACATCGACCGCTCGTAGCCCAGCGCCCGGGGTAGCCGGTCCAGCGCGCCCTGCCAGTCCTCGGTCTCGTCCACGTACGCGCGGGCGGTCTGTGTGTCCTCGGGCTCGCGCTCGTGTGGATTACCCACGTAGGCGAGCACGGCTTCTTTCCACGCCTCGCTGACGATAGCCAGGCCGACATCGTGGGTGACCGGCCGGCGCGAGCCAAAGCGCTGCTGGCCGAAGTAGTTCGGGACGGCGACGGTGACTGGCCCCTCGGGGAGTTCGGCGCCGCCGTCGGTCCCCTCTCGCGGTTCGACTCTCTCACCGCCCGCGAACCGCCGCAGGTCGTCGGCGACGGCGGCGGCGTTCTCGACTGCCCCGCAGTTCCGAACCGCGATTTCGAAGGCGTTGCCCGCGAGGTCGCCAAAGAGGATGGGGCGGCCAGCGCGACCGACGACCGCGACGTCGGCGCCGCCGAGGTCGGGTAGGTCCTCGGGGTCGATACCTTTCACCGAGAACAGCTGACGGGTGACCGCGCGCTTGTCCTTCGTCCCGGCCCAGGAGACCCGTTCACGGGAGATGCCGAGTTTGTCCGAGAGCGCGCTCGCGAAGTCGTTGGTATCCCAGTCGTGGAGTTCGACCCGGAGGACGAGATGGGGATAGCCGCCCGTCTCGGCGTCGACAGGCGCAGTGTCGAACGACTCCAGTTCGGTGACACGGAAGTCCTCGGGGCTCGCCCGTAGGTGGCCGCCCACGCCGTCGGCGTCGCTGACGTAGTACTCCATGCCGACCGCTCGCTCTATCGGGTGGGCCTCGCGCATTGTCTGAGTGTACGCGGGTCAGCGTTTAGGGTTGGCGTTCTGGTCGGTCTACTCGTACGGCTCGAACTCCCGTCCGAAGGCGACGAAGTACGCGACGCCGACGACGCCGACGACAGTCGCCACGGCGAAGGCCAGTCGTGGCCCGGCCTGGAGCGTCACAGCGCCGAAATCGAGCGCCCAGTCGGCGCCGTAGAGCCACCCGCCCAGTGTGGCGCTTGGAATCACGAGCGTGTTCCGGACGAGGTAGTAGCTCCCGGTGACGCGGCCGCCGGCGTCGGCCGCTGCGGGACCGACGATGAGCGCCTTGTGGGCCGGCAGGCCGGCGAATCTGAGGCCGGAGTAGGCAAACAGCAGGAGGAGCACCCACTGATTCGCGGGGGCGAAGATGAGCAAGAGCGGAAAGAGGGCATAGACCGAAAAGCCCAGCGCGACTGCGGGCTTGAGCCCGGCGTACTCGGCGAGTTTCGAGACGGGCGCCATCGAGAGGATGGCGACCACCATCTCCACGCCCAGCAAGACGCCGAAGAAGGCGTCGGGACGCAGGGAGAGTCCGAAGCCGGTGAATCCCACGGCGAGGAAATCCGTGACGACGATGACGAAGAAGACGTACACCATCCCGTTGGCAAAGCGCACGAGCGTGTCGGCGACCAGCAGCGGCCACAGCGTCGCGGGCATCTCCCGGAGGTCCGTGAGGACCTGCGAGATACCTTCGAAGGATTTTCCGATGGTGTCCTCGCTCGCGTCGTAGAGGAAATGCTGGGCAACGGTGGCGACGGCGCCAAAGGCAATCGCGACGAGCAACACGGCCTGGAAGCCGCCGACGAAGGTGGCGGTGGCGGCGAGCAGGCCTGCGGCGATGAGCGGACCGACCAGAAAACCCAGCCGGCGGAACACCTCGGTGCTGGCAAACCCCATCGCCAGCCTATCGGGCGGGACGGACTGCTTGACGATGGCGAAGGTCGCACCGAGCCCGAAGGATTTCCAGGCCTGTGCCAGAAAGAGGCCGACGAAGACGAACAGCCAGGCCGGCAGCGAGACCCGGCCTACGGTAGTCGTGCCGACGACGGCAGCGAGATACCACACGCCAAAGCCCACCGTCGCAAGGACCCCGAAGGCCGTCAGTGCAAACCGGGAGCCGAGTCGGTCCGAGACGGCGCCGCCCGGATAGGGGTAGACGGCGCTGATGAGGTTGCCCACGCTGCCGTAGAGCCCGATGACACCCGCGCTCGCACCAAGAACGCGCATGTACTCCGGCAGGTAGCGACTCGTCATCTGGAATGCAAGGGAGAACGCGAGCATCGACAGCGAGAGGACCAGCACGTCCCGTTCCAGTGCGAAGAACTGGCGGAACGAGTCGAAGGGGTCGACCTCCTCGTCGGCGCTGTCGGCGGCCATACTCGGACAGAGCGACGCCCAGTATTTATATCCACGAACGACGCCGTCCACACCGCTATAGGGGGGTTATAGTGGAGTACGGAGCCGGTGGCTACTCTGTTTAGGCGGCCGATAACGAGGATGACCCCACAGCGACTCTCCCACAGGTGCCGTTACATGGTCGAACACGACGCACAGCACGACGAGTGTGGGCCGACCGATTGGTGGGAGCGGACGGAGGTCGAGATAGAGGAGTTCGACGATATCAAAGTCGCGTATCTCCCGGAGGCCGACGACGCGTGGATATCGGGTTGGGTCGACGTCCCCCGGTGAACGCGGCGACCGGTTATTCCGCCGAGTCGTAGTCGTCGAAGCGGTCGATGTCGACGCCCTCGCCGGTGATTTCCGCGAGGACGATACCGTTGCCCGACCCGGTGTCGCGCTCGGCCGCCGCCCGAACTGCGCGGATGGCCAGCGCGCGGGCCTCCCCGATGCTCATCTCGGGGTCGTAGTTGCCCTCGATGGTACCCGTGGCGACCATCGTCCCCGAGCCCGTCACCGTGTAGTCGTCCTGCAGGACGCCGCCGGCCGGGTCAACGCTGTAGACGTGGCTCCCCTCCTCGTCGACCCCGCCGATGATGGGGTTGATGGCGAAGAAGGGGCCGCCGCGGGCGAAGTTACCCGCAAGCGTCGCTAGCGCGTGAATCGACAGGGGCTCGTCGCGGCGGACCTCGTACAGATTGGCCTCCGAGCGCAGCGAGCGGATGAACGACTGGGCGCCGCCGACGCTGCCGACCAGCGTCATCGCCGCAGTCGGGTGAATCTGCTCGACCTTGGTCACGGACTTGTTCGAGACGAATCGGCCCCCCAGTGAGGCCCGTCGGTCCGTCGCGATGACGACGCCGCCCTCGGTGGCGATACCGACCGTGGTCGTCCCGGTTTTGATCACGTTCTCCTCGTCGCGGCCCTCGTCGTCCGAGGGGATAGTACCGACCTCGGGCTCGTAGGCGTCGGTGAGTCGGTTCTCCGGGTCGTGCATTATTCGTCACCTCCGAGTTCGAACTCGGTCAGCCGCTCGGCGATGTCGTCCTCCGAGAGCTTGCTGAACTGCTGGTGTTCGACGTCGATGGTGGCGATGTCGACGCCCGTCGCGTCGAGACCGTCCTCGTTGACCGAGGCAAGGGCTCGAAGGGCCAGTTCGACGCCGGCTTCGAGGTCCATCTCCTCGGCGTACTCGTCTTCGAGATGCGTCTGAATCTCCTCGCGGGAGCCACCGATGGCGACGGCCTGCCACTCGTAGGGGGTCCCCGAGGGGTCCGTCTCGAAGAGACGGGGCTGGCCGTCCTCGATACCGGCCACCAGCAAGGCGACGCCAAAGGGGCGCGCGCCCCCGGTCTGGGTGTACTGCTGGATGTAGTCGGTGACCTCCTTGGTCAGCGACTCGACGCTTGCGGGCTCGTCGTAGCGCAGGCGGTTGACCTGGGCCTGTCGACGCGCCACGTCGATGAGCTGGCGGGCGTCGGCGACGTGGCCGGCGCTCGCGACGCCGACGTGGTCGTCGATTTCGTGAATCTTCTCGATGCTGTCGCGCTCGATGAGCGGCGACCGGGCGTGGCGGTCGGCTGCCAACACCACGCCGTCGGCGGTCCGGACGCCGACGCTCGCGGTGCCGCGTTTGACTGCTTCGCGCGCGTACTCGACCTGATAGAGGCGTCCGTCCGGCGAGAAGATGGTTATCCCGCGGTCGTAGGCCTGCTGTTCGTTTCCTTGCATTGTGTTCTCTTGTTCACCTGAGGTTAGTGCTTCTATTATATATTTGCTTCGCTCATCTCGGTGCCCTCAGTACAGCGAGAGGTCGCCAGTGATTCGGTCGACCACGTCTTCCTCGCCCGGTCCGACCGCGAGTGCGGTGACGGTGCCGGGCTCCAGTTGGGTGTGGCCGGCGTCTCTGACGACGGCATGTGGCAGGCCAGTGCGCTCGGCCGCGTCGGCGAGTTCGAACAGCTCGGACTCGCTCGACGCTTTGAGGACGACCTTCTTCTGGCCCGAGCCCTTCCAGGCTTTCCGGGCCCGTCGGCCGGTGTCCTCGTAGGCCGACAGCGAGGCGTGGGCGACCTGGGCGGCGAGTTTCCCCTCG
Source organism: Halobacteriales archaeon QS_6_64_34 (assembly GCA_003020925.1). Classification (GTDB taxonomy): domain Archaea; phylum Halobacteriota; class Halobacteria; order Halobacteriales; family Haloarculaceae; genus Haloarcula. The sequence continues at coordinate 357,630 of PXRT01000013.1, forward strand.
CCCATCCCGATGTCGGCCCGCGCAACGATGGCCTGCTTCATACCCCGTACATAGCGACCGGTACATAAACCCCCGTCGGAGTCCCGTCGCGGTTGCACGTACCACAGGGCACTTATCGGTTGGGCGCGGAGTCGGACTCCCGACATCAACTTTGTGGGCCGACCGTGGGGACGGACCGAGAACCGGATGGCCACCGCCACCGAGACAGGATACTTTAGGTCCCCCACGCCGGTACCTCGTGTAATGATACTCTCCGATGTGGACATCCTGCGCCGACTGGAGGACGGCGACCTCGTCGTCGAGCCCCTCGATGACCCCGACATCCAGATTCAGCCCGCAAGCGTCGACCTGCGCCTGGGCCGGGAGTTCCTGGAGTTCCAACACGCCAACATCCCCTGTATCCACCCCAACGCCGAGGCGGAGGTCGACGACTACGTCGAACTGACCGAGGTCGAGGCGGGCGGCGAGTACATCCTCCACCCCGGCGACTTCGTGCTCGGGACCACCCACGAGCGCGTCGAGATTCCCGACGACCTCATCGCCCACGTCGAGGGGCGGTCGTCGCTCGGCAGGCTGGCGATTGTGGTGCACGCAACTGCGGGCTTGGCAGACCCCGGCTACAAGGGCCAGATAACACTCGAACTGTCGAATCTCGGCACCGCGCCGGTCGCGCTCACGCCCGGAATGCGAATCTCACAGCTCACCTTCACGGAGCTGAAGACGCCTGCGGACCGCCCCTACGGCGCCGAGCGCGGCTCGAAATATCAGGACCAGTCGGGGCCGCAGGCGAGCAAGATACAGGGGGACCGCGAGTTCGGAGGCGACCAGTGATGACCGCTCCGCGTGTCAGAACGATATCGGCGAGAAACTCGGTGGAGTTCGGAGGCGACCAATGAGCCGACTACGTAGGGGTGACTGATACCATGCGATTCATCGAGGAGGTCGTCGTCGACGAGTTCCTACCGACCTTTCGCTCGCTGCTGGCCGAGGCCCTGCGAGAGCACGGTCTCACCCAGTCAGCGGTCGCCGAGTTGCTGGGTATCAGCCAGAGCGCCGTCTCGAAGTACGTCCACGGCGAGGTCGAGCGCAACGACCAGCTACTCGACCATCGCGGGCTGGCCGAACTCGTCGACCGCATCGCCGAGGGGCTGGCCAGCGGGGAGATGAGCCCCGTCCAGGCGCTGGTCGAGACGGAGGTGTTCGTCCGCGAACTCGAACAGGGCGGTGTGCTCGCCCGACTCCACGAGGCGGCCGTCCCGGAGCTTTCGGACTACGACGGCGAGTTCGCGGTCCACGACCCCGACTCGCGGCTCCGGGCCGCCGAGCGGACGCTGTCGTCGGTCCGGCGGGGGCTCAGAGTCATAGAAAACACCGGCGGCTTCGCGACGCTCATCCCGGCGGTGGGCTCGAACCTCGTCCAGACCCTGCCCGACGGCGAGGGTATCGACGACGTGGCCGCCGTCCCGGGCCGGATTCTGGACGTGAAGGGCCGGGCGACCATCCCGGCCGAGCCGGAGTTCGGCGTAAGCGAACACGTCGCGTCGGTGGTGCTGGCCGCCCGCGAGACAGGGAGTCCGGCGCTTGCAGCCCTGAACGTCCGCTACGACGAGTCCGTCGTCGAATCGCTCGAAGCGGCGGGCCACACCGCCGTCGAGTTCGACGTAGAGCGCGCCCTCGAACCGGCCATCGCTGCGGCGCTTGCCGACGACCCCGACGCCGACGTCGTCTACCAGACCGGCGGGATGGGCGTCGAGCCGGTCGTCTACCTGCTCGGCCCGGACGCGGTGACGGTCGCCGAGCGGACCCGGGACAGCCTGTGAGCGAGCGCCGATGAGCGGGGAGTTCTACGAGCGGTGGGCGACCGTCTACGACCGGGTGGCCAGGCTCCCCGGCCTGCGCTCGTGGCGGGCCGGGGCGGTCGATGCCCTCGACCTCTCGCCGGGCGATACCGTCGTCGAGATGGGGTGTGGAACGGGGGCGAACGTCCCCGAACTGCGGGAGGGGGTCGGCCCCGACGGCCGGGTCGTCGGCCTGGACATCACCGCCGAGATGCTCCGAGCAGCGCGGCGACACGCCGACCGCACCGGGCCCGGCATCGACTACTTGCTTGCCGACGCCACCCGGCCGCCAGTGTGGGACGTCGATGCCGCGCTCGGGACCTTTGTGGCCGGACTCTTCCCGGACCCCGTCGCGGCCGTCGACGCCTGGTGTGACTGCGTGGTCCCGGGCGGTCGCATTGCGCTGTTGAACTTCCAGCGCAGCGGCGAGCCACTCGCCGCGCCACTGGATATCGCCTTCGAGGGGTTCGTCCGGCTGTCGGCGCCGGGCGCCCGACTCTCGCGGGGGTCACACGCCGCCGCCTTCGAACGGCGTGTCGCGGCGGCTCGCCGACGGCTCACCGAGCGGACGGTGGCGCGGCGGTACGACACCTTCGGCGGTGGCTACCTTGGAGTGGTGTCCGGAACCGTTCCCGACGACTCCGAATAGTAACCACTTTGTAGTACCTGTCAGTCGGATATCGTATGTCTCCCCGGAGGTCCGTGTCCACGCTAGCGGTCGTCGCCCTCCTCGTGCTCGCCGGCTGTGCCAGCGGTCCGGCGGGCCAATCGAGCAACCCGACTGCATCGCCGACGAGTGGGACCGATGAGTCACAGGGCGCCACAGCAACGCCGACAGCCCCAGACGGCCCGGGCACACCGAACGTGTCGTCTTCGGTGACAATCGACGACACCGTCACCGTCGAGAACGGGACGCTGCCGGTCGACGCGACGCCGGCGTTCAACCGCGTCGAGGCGCTGACCGGCACGGACATCGACCCCTGGTCGGTGCGAGTACGGAATCTGAGCGAGTGGCGGTCCGGCCTCCAGCGGGTCGGTGCCATCCCGCTGAACCGGGCGCTGGGCTTTGAAAACGTCTCGACGGACTGGAGCGAGCCGACCGGCATCACCACCCATGGGACGGTGTACATCCACCCGGGTAACGGGTCTCCCGCCGAGACCGAGCGCGTCCTCGCCCACGAGTACGCCCACGTCGTCCAGTACCGGACGGCAATGTTGCCCTGGCGGGGGCGCCTGAGCCAGTCCGAGCTGACGACTGACCGCATCAACGCCCGCCGGTCGCTGGTCGAAGGCGGCGCCGTCTTCGTCGCCGACGCCTACGCCGAGGAGTATCCCGACATCCGGACCAACTCGGCGTACGCCCGCGCGCTCTACCGCAACGGCTCCGCAACGACCCGGTCCGCGCTGGCGCCCTACGTCTTCGGGAGCCAGTACGTCGAGTCCCGCATCGACGACCCGGCGAATCTCTCCGTGGCCTACGAGAACTATCCACGAACGACCGAGCAGGTCATCCACAACGAGACGCCGACCGAGGAGCCCCCGGCAAATCTGACGGTGACGGTCGAACCGGCCGACGACAGCGGCTGGGAGCGAGCCCGGGCGGACACCCTCGGCGAGATGACCACACGCGCCACCCTGGAGACCGAACTCGACCGCGAGCGGGCGGCCACGGCGGCGGCCGGCTGGGGCAACGACCGCCTGGTCAGCTTCCAGCACACCACGAACGAGAGCCGCTACGGCTGGGCGTGGGTCATACGCCCGGACAACGAAAGCGAGACCGACGACCTCGAAACCGCGCTCTCGTCGTTTGCCGAGGCCCGCGAGGGGAACTCGTCGTTGGCGTTCCGCGTCGACACCATCGATACCGAGACCGCAGCGCTCGTGTTCGGTGACCCCGACTTCGTCGAGGGCACCGCCGTCGCCGGAACCGACGGTAACGTGACCGTCACGCCGTCGCCCGATTAACCCGTCGGACGTTTCGTCGCCGGCAACACGGCGCTTGTCTCTGCCCCCGTCGGCGAGCGCTCCTCGCCGGCCTCCAGCGCGTCGAGGAACTCCGGAATCGTCCAGGTGTCGGTCCCGTCGGTACAGGGGTAGATACCGACCAGGTCACCGCCCTCGTAGGCGGCCGCGAGCAACATCGGCGTCGTCAGCACGTCCTCGCTGTCCCCGACCAGCAGCGAGGCCGTCCGCGTCTCAAAGGGGGGCCGCAGGCTCAGCCCCCGGTCGGCGGCCCAGTCCTCGAAGCCCTCGATGGTGTCCAGAAGGTCTTCCTGACGGTTGTCGCCAGTGAGCGGGAGTTCCTCCGGCCAGGTGGTCACGTTGAAATCGTCGAGCACACCGGCCGTCCGCAGCGCGCTCAGCCGGTCGAGAACCGTCGTTCGCGGCCCACACACCGGCCGCCTGACCCACAGGTCGACGGTGAGACTACCGGTCACACGCGAGTCGTGGTCAGTCATCTGTTCGGTTTCGTTCGACATAGTCCGATAATCACATACTTATATTCCCGCTGGCCTCAAAGACGTATGTATAATCGTGATATAAGTGTTTCAACGGAAATAATGGATTCTACGATACTGGTAAATCGCTACACGAATCAGTATCAGTCGTCAGCGGGCGCGGGCCCACTCGCCGACAGCGTGACGTCGGGCGCGTCGACCTGCAGCTCGTCCAGGGCGGCCTGGGCGGCCTTCTTGCCCGAAACGAGCATGGCGCCGAAGGTCGGACCCATGCGCGGGAGGCCGTGGGTCGTCGCGGTCGCCATGCCGGTCGCGATGAGGCCGTCGTGGACCTTCCCAGTGTGTTCGACGACGGCGTCCTCGCTCTCGCCGACCCACATCGAGTCGTGGCCCGGCGAGTCGTGGCCCGGCGCGCCGTAGGTGTCGCCGCCGGTCCCGTCCATTCCGGTGTCGCCGGCTTCGGGCCCCTCGCCCTCGAGGACGCCGCGCTCGTCGAGCTTCTTGACGGCCATCGCGTCGTGGCCCGTCGCGTCGATGACGATGTCGGATTCGACGGCGATGGGGTCGACGCAGGTAATCTCGCGGGGCAGCGCGTGGACCGGCGTCCAGTTCATCACGATGCCGCCGACGCGGTGGTCCTCGCGGATGACGATATCGGTGAACTCGGTCATGTTCTGCATCTTCGCGCCCGCGTCGCAGGCGGCCTTGATGAGCCCCGAACACGCCTCGGGGCCGTTGGCGACGTACAGTCCGTCGCTCTCCTCGGACTGGAGGTAGTCCACGTCGAGGTCCACGAGTATTTCCTGGGCCGGGTCCCGCACCGTGACCTTGTTCATCAGGAAGCCACCGAGCCAGAAGCCGCCGCCGAGGTAGTTGTTCTTCTCGACGACCATCACTTCGACGCCGCGTTCGGAGAGTTCCTTCGCGGCCATCAGTCCCGAGGGGCCGCCGCCGATGATGATGACTTCCGTGTCGGAGTAATCCATGAACTCCTCGGTCCACTCCTTGCCGATAGCGCGGGTCACTTCCGCCTCGCCGACGTCGCTGAACTGGTCGAAGTCCTGCATACCACCTAGTGGTATTCCCCAGTGATAAATAGTCGTTGCGGTGTCGGGACCCGGCTCGCTACGACGGCGTTTCGGTCGAGAGCAACGCGTCGAAGACTTCCGCCTCGGCCTTCCGTAAGTGCTGATGGAACGTCGGGGTCGCCACCCCCAGCGAGTCGGCGATGTCCTCGCCCACGGCGTCTCGTGGCCACTCGAAGAAGCCCTTGTGATAGGCCGCCTCGAGTGCGCCCCGCTGTTTCTCGGTCAGCCTGGATAGGAGCTCCCGCTGTATCCGCTGTGGGTCGGCGGCAGCGCGCGTCACCTGCCGGCGCCGGCGGAGTTCGGCGGTGGGGTACGCTGCCTCGACGGCATCCACGACTCGTCGGACGTCGACGCTCGGGGCGAGGTGTATCCGAAGGTCGATGTCGCCATCCACGACCACGGCCTCTTCGACGTACCCGCCAAGGGAGGCGACCGTCGACAGTATCGGCGGGTCACTCATGCGGATTTCGAACCGCTGGGGGTCACCGTTGTCGCGGACCTCGACGGCCTCCCAGTGGTCGAGGGCGTCGCTGATGTCATGGACGGCCTCGACGGCACCCGGCGTCGCCGTCCCGTAGACGAGGAACTCGTCGTCACTCCCCGGGACCGCTTTCTCGAATGTGATGCGTTCGTCGGCCGGCATCGACACGCCGAGTTCGTCGAGAAACCGGTCCATGTGGAAGTCGAGTTCGACGAGTTCGTCGCTCATCAGGGCCTGTTTGCGTTCGGCGGCGGCGATGACGTGGCCCACAATCTCGCCTAGTTGGGCAATCAGGTCTTGCTCGTCGCCGCCAAAGGCCTCCGGCCGGTCGGCGTAGACGTTGAGGGCCCCATAAACGGTGTCCTCGTGGACAATCGGAATCGCCGCACTCGATTTGAACCCGTACTGCTCGGTATGTTCTCGCCACGGGTCGTGGTGGTCCGCGACCCGAATGTCGTTCGTGACCTGGAGGCGTCCCGTGCGCAGTGCGCGCCCGGTCGGGCCCTGGCCGCGTTCGTCGTCGGGGTCGACGGAAATCGTGATGTCGTCGAGATACCCGTCGACGCCGGCCTCGGCTCGCATGGTAACCGTCCCGGTAGCGGTGTCGACGTCGCCTATCCAGGCAAACGTGTACGACTCCGAACGGGCGAGGTAGTCACAGACGGTCTGTTCGATTTCGTCGCGGGTCGACTGCTCGATTGCGGCCGTCGTGAGTTCCCGACTGACCTCGTTGAGGTCGTTCAGCGCCGCCAGTCGCTCCCGTTGGATGCGTAGGGTCTGTTCGTCCTGTTGTCGACGGATTGTGGGTGCGAGGATGTTCGCGACGGACTCGACGAACGCGACGTCCTGCTGGCTGAACTCCTTCGGTTCGGTGTCGTGTGTGCCGAGAATGCCCCAGGGGTCATCGACTGAGCCGATAATCGTACTGATTCCGCTTCGCACATCGTGGTCGGTCAACAGGTCCGGTCCGCTGAAACGCTCTTCCGTCGCGAGGTCATCGACCCGGACGGGGTCCGCCGAGGCGAGCGTGTAGGCCGCCTGGGAATCGTTCTCGGTAGCCGACACGGTGGCGCTGCCAACGATGCCGTCGGTCCAGCCGACGCCCTGGCGGAGGCGCAACTCCTGGCCGTCGGGAGCGAGGTCGAGAACCTTGGAGTAGTCGTTGTCGAGGACGTCCGCCACGAGGCGGGCAGTGTCGGCCATCAACTCGTCGAGGTCCTCGGTTTCGAGCGCCTGCCGGCCGAGCGTCGCGACGGCCTCTTGCTGGCGGATACGCCGCTGGAGCTGTTGTTCGTATTCCTTCCGTTCGGTAATCTCCTGTGACATGCCCAGTGCGGCAAAGACCGCCCCGTCGTCGTCGCGGACCGGGACGATTTCGAAGCGATAACACCCCCCGTCGAGGGTGGCTTCGAACGAACTTGCCTCGCCGGCCAGTGCAGCCTCGTACCGCGGAATCAGCAGTTCGGAGAGATCTGGGGGCAGAATTTCCTCGAGCGCTGTACCGTTGATATCAGCAGGGATGTCAACCCCCACATCGTGGGGCGTGCCGCCAACGGTCACGTACTGCAGGTCCTCGTCGACGAGCGTGACCGCCCCGTTCGGGAAGTTGTCTATCAGCGTCTGGTAGCGTCGTCGCGACTCCTCGAGTTCCTGTTCCCGGGCGACGCGGTCACTGACGTCGCGGAAGTACACCGACAGGCCGTCCGCCGACGGGTAGAGCCGAATCTCGACCCACATCTCCAGCGGGTCCGAATAGAACTCGAACTCGGTCGACTCGCCCGTTTCCATCGCCCGCTCTGCCCTCTCTCGCGGGAGCCCCTCTGTAATCCGGGGAAATGCGTCCCAGAGGCATGCACCGAGCATCTCGGCGGTCGACCGTCCGACCAGGTCCGCTGCGGTGTCGTTCACGTAGGTGAACCGCCAGTCGTCGTCGACGGCAAAGAACGCGTCGTCGACCCGCTCGAAGATGGCGTCGAGTTCACTGCTGGCCTGGTTGCGTTCGCGCTCTAAGCGCTCGGCCTGGTGTTTGAGCTGGGAGATGTCCTCGATGGTGACGAGGACCCGCTCGACGGCGCCGTCCTCGGCCGTCAGCGGCTCGGCGTTGACGGCGACCCACCGGTGGTCACCGTCCCCAGTCGGCACGTGCAACTGCTCGCCCCGCACTGGCTCGCCGGTGTCGAACACCCGCATGTACGGCCGCTCGGACGGGGCGAGCGGGTCGCCGTTTTCGTCGCGCACCTCGTTGCCGTCGATGTCGTGTGGCTCGTCGTCGAGGCCGAGGAGTTCGTCTGCCCGTTGGTTCGCCGACGTGAACGTCCCGTCTTCCTGAAACAGCACGACGCCAACTGGCGCCGTGTTCAGGACCCATTGGGTGAAATCGTGCTCCTGGCGCAGTTGCTCCTCGTGGGTGTGCCGTTCGGTCATGTCCCGGGTGACCTCCGCGAAGCCGGTGAGTTCTCCGTCGTCGTCACGAATCGCCGTGATTGTCACGTCGGCCCAGAAACGGGAGCCGTCCGCCCGCACCCGCCACCCCTCGTCCTTGACCTCCCCCGCCTGTGTGGCGGCCCGGAGGTTCCGCTGGGGCGCATCATCGTCGCAGTCCGCAGCGGTGTAGAACGTCGAGACGTGCTGGCCGACGATTTCGGCTTCCGTGTAGCCAATGATTCGGTGCGCACCGGAGTTCCACGTCCGGACGTGGCCGTCGGGGTCCAAAAGGAAGATGGCGTACTCCTCGACGGGGTCCACGAGCGAATCGAACTCGGTATGTCCGTCTCGGTCACCGGTGTCGTCAGTAGCCGGTGGTCGCCACCAGACACGGCCGTTTGCGCCCACCTTCTTCGTGCGTAAGCGGTCCTGCTCGACCAGCCGCTCGAGGCGGTCGTAGGTGCTCCGGCGACCCAGGTCCAGTTCACTGGCAATCTCCGACGTCGTCCAAGGTGCCACTGGGCTGTCGAAGAGGGCGAGCGTCTCCCGGAGCGTGCCGGTCAGCGAGTTGGTTGCCATTATCGCCCACAGCTAGCCGAACATTATGAACACTCCGCCGTTGGAGGGGATTTGAGAGTTGCCACTCAAAATTACCAGGTGTAGAGTACAACTATCGGGTACGAAACCAGTTAGAAATGGATAGCAACTGAATTCGATTTACCGGTGTGATTGCCTTACAAAATAGGCGCCGGGACTACCAAGCGGGAGGGGCTGGTGTGTGATAGACCGGTGGAGGCCGGTTCGCCTAAGAGAACCACTATGAGCCAGACAGTACAACGCGATACAGAGACGTACGTGGGGACAGAGTCGCTGACCGACGGCGAATATTATCGACTGATGGCAGTACGGCAGCGTCGAACGACGCTCGCTGCCCTGGCAGAGTTGGGCGCCCCCGTCGACCTCGACGAACTCGCGACCGCTGTCAGCAAACGAGAGCGGGAGTCGCCTGTGGCGGACGAGGCGACTATCGACCGAATCGCGGTGCGACTGCATCACCTCCATCTGCCGAAAATGGATGCGCTCGGTGTACTCGACTACGACCATGAGGCCAACCGGGTCATCGCCGCTGATTAGGAACGGGTCACTCGCCGTCGACTCGGTGTCAGAGCAAGCCCCGTCGAACCGTCCCTGGTGTGTGCCCCGGAGAGTGGCAGTCTGTAACTTCGACCCTGCTGTACTGGTCGTCCTACGCCCAGGCGTGTAGGCCGGCCTCGGTCAGGATATCCGCGCCGCCGTCGGGCTGACAGACGGCCCACCGCGAGCGGTCGGCGCCCTCGGGCAACAGGTGTTCGGGGACGATGGGCATCGGCACGGGTGCGTAACCGCCCCGGCGCATCGCCGTCGGGCCGGGGAACCGCTCGACGACCGCGCCGTTCTCGGTTACCTCGAAGCGGCCGTCGTCGGCCCGCCGGTAGGCGAACTGGAAGGCGTGGCGTTCCGGCGCGGCCAGCGCGTCAACGTGTTCGAAGACGGCCACGATTTCGGTGCCGACGCTCAGTTCGAGCCGGGGCCGGCCCTCGTCGACGCGGACCTCGCGCCACTGGAGGTCCGACGCGGGGGCACGGGCGCAAGCGTAACTACCATCGGAGAGGGGCACCCGGTCGGGCCCCGTGTAGAACTGCCGCCCGTCGGGCTCGTCGGCGGCGACACACGCTGGCTCGCCCAAGACGGTAGCGGCGACCTGTGTGAGCGTCGTCCCGGTGTCTTCGGTCGAAGGGACGACGAAGAGGCAGTCACGGTCCTCGCGGAGCGCATCGGCAAAGCGGGGCACCAGCCCCGAGGGGCCGATGTCGGCTTCGGTCAGCGGTTCGATAGCGACGGGGCGAAGCTGTTCGGGGGCGACGAGACCGACGGCCTCACTCGTGGGTTCGGCCAGCGCCGGCGGGCCGTCGAGGCTCGATTCGGGTCTGACCGTCACGTCGTAACCGGCCCGCTCGCACAGGGCGACGGCGTGGTCGCGGACCGAGGGATAGACTGGCATTACCTCGATGGAGGGCGCCAGCGGCAAAGAAGCCTCCCCCGGGGCACAACGGTGAAGACCCATCTCGTCAACGGCATCGTCTCGCTCGCAATCAGCGTCGCTATCACGGTCCGGATGGCCGGCGACGACGACGGTCCGTGGGACCTCTCGGATATGGCCCTGGCCGCCGGCATCTCCGGGTTCTTCTCGGAGTTGTTTACCAGCTACTTCGCCGAGTAGGCGGGGCGGCTGTAACTTATCTTGCTCGCCGCCCTAGCCGGGGCGATGACAGCGAGCGAGCGGGTCGTCGAAGAGACGGTCGAATCCCGTTCCGACGCGTCGACGGGCGAGCCGGCGGTCGCCATCGACGGCCTCAGGAAGACGTTCGGGAGCGGTCCCGAGGCGGTGACGGCGGTCGACGGCGTCTCCGTCGGTATCGAACGGGGGTCGGTGGTCGGGCTGCTCGGGCCGAACGGAGCCGGGAAGACGACGCTCATCAAATCGGTTCTGGGGATGGTCGTCCCGGACGAGGGCGACGTACACATCGGCGGTGTCGACGCCCGGGCGTCGCCACGGGCCGCCTACGCCGACGTTGACGCGATGCTCGAGGGCGCGCGCAACGACTACTGGCGGCTGACCGTCCGGGAGAATCTGCGCTATTTCGCGACAATCAGCGGCGTCGACCCCGACTCCGTGGCCGCTCGCCACGACCGCCTGCTCGACCGGCTGGACCTCACGGCGAAGGCCGACGTGGCGGTCCGTGACCTCTCGCGGGGGATGAAACAGAAGGTGTCGCTCGCGAGCGTACTCGCCGGCGGGGCCAGCGTGGTCTTTCTCGACGAGCCGACGCTGGGACTGGACGTGGAGAGTTCCCGAACGCTCCAGCGGGAACTGCGCCGGCTCGTCGCCGAGGAAGACCTCACCGTGATTCTCAGCAGTCACGACATGGACGTCGTCGAGCGGGTTTGTGACCGGGTCATCATCATGGCCGACGGCCGGGTCGTCGCCGACGACAGCGTCGACGCGCTGTTGGGGGTCGACGACACCCATCGGCTCGAACTCACCAGCGCCGACTTCGACGGCGACCTGCTCGCGGCGCTGTCCCAGCGAGCGGCGGTCGTCGACACCGAGGGACTCGACCGTGGCGGCCGCGTCGCTGTCGACGCCGACAGCGACGACCTCTACTCGTTGATGGGAGCGCTCGAGGACCGGGGCGTCACCCTCGAGAGCGTCCAGAGCGTCGACCGGGACCTCGAAGCGGCCTTCGTCGACCTCACCGGGACGGAGGGGGCCGACCCATGACCACCGACGAGACGGGAGCGGCCGACGTGGCCCGCCCTGCGGGCTACCGGCAACTGATTCGGGCGGTCCTCTACCGGGAGTATCTCGTCTTCGTCCGCTACCCGGCCAACGCCATTGGCGGTATCGTCGTCGCGCTGTTTTTCTTCGGCGTGCTGTTCTACGGCGGCCGGATGATTGCGGGGCGGGCGCTGACCGACTCCATCGAGGGCATCATCGTCGGCTACTTCCTCTGGACGCTGTCGGTGGGGGCCTACTCCGCCATCTCCAACGACATCGGGAGCGAAGTCCAGTGGGGGACCCTGGAGCGCCACGTGATGACGCCCTTTGGCTTCGCGCCCGTCGCGCTGCTGAAAGGCGTCGCGAAGCTCGTTCGAACGTTCCTCACCTCGGCGTTCGTTCTCGCCGTGATGCTCGTGATGACGGGGACGACGCTCAGTCTGAACGTCCTCACCGTCGTCACCGTGGCCACGCTCACCGTGGTGTCGGTGCTCGGGTTGGGCTTTGCCGCCGGCGGGATTACCGTCCTCTACAAGCGGGTGGGCAACTGGCTGAACCTGCTGCAGTTCGGCTTCATCGTGCTCATCTCCGCGCCCGCGTTCGACCTCCGGTGGACCCGACTGCTGCCCCTGGCCCACGGCAGCGCGCTCCTCCAGCGGGCGATGGTCGACGGCACTCGCCTCTGGGAGTTCTCTGCACCTGCCCTCGCGCTGCTGGTCGGGGTCGCCGTGGGCTATCTCGCGGGGGGCTACCTCGTTTTCCAGGTCGCGACGCGGCGGGCGCGGAAACTGGGCGTACTCGGGGATTACTGACGGCCGAGCTTCGAAGTAAGGTCGTCCTCGGCCAGCAAGACGTTCGCCGTCGTACCTCGCTACTCGCGGTGCTCCTCGATGCGTCGCGGGAAGCGACTCGGCATCGTCGGTCGGCGTAGATGTACGGAGCGAGCCCCATCTCAGGTGCCTCCCCGGATGGTTTCCTCGGCGTCGGTCAGGGCCGCGTCGGCGTCGAAGTTCTCGATGACTGCCCGTTGTGCGTCCGCGTCGTCGGCGAGGTCGCGGGCGTGGTCGGTGATGTTCGGGATTGCCCGGATGATGTTGTCCACGATGGGGACCGTCGCGACCTGTGCCGACCGCGAGAGCGGGTTGAGGTCGACGACGAGTTCGGTCTTGCCCATCTCGCCCAAGGCCTCGGCGCGGTCGCCGTCCTCCAGGGGGACCAACACTACGTCGGCGTCGCCGATGCCGTCGGCGTCGACCTTCGCGCGCTCGTGGTCCAGCCCCGGAATCCGACCGTCGGCGGTCAGCCCCTTGACCTCGCTCGCGCCGTGTTCGCGGAGGTGGTCGGCGATGCGCTCGATGCGCTCCTCGGTCCGATTGAACAGGTTTACCTCGAGGGCGGCCCCGGTCACCTCGGCCAGTTCGACTAGTTCGCCCGGCACGAGTGCCGCCGCGTTGCCGTTGACCGAGATGACCGCATGCTCCGCCGAGAGGAGAGAGGCGGCGGCGGCCCGTTCGGCCCGGTCGGCGCTCTCGATGGTCTCCTCGCCCAGCAGATAGTCGTACGCTTCGCCCCGCCCCTGTGCGATGAGCCCCTGTCGGGAGGTGATGCCCTTATCGACTCCCGCCTCGATACGGTGGCGTGTCAACAGTGACTCGTACCGTGGGTGGCTCTCCGGTACGTCGACGTCGTCGCTCATATCTTGCCTTCTTATGCACGTGTAGAAAAGCCCTCCGTCCCTGCGTTATCGACTCCCATACCTAACTGTCGAGCGTCGCGCCGGCTGGATACGTCGCACACGACCGGGCGTCGTAGCCAGCGTCGGTCAGTCCGGTCCCGAGCGCGAACACCGTCTCGCCGAGCATCGCCATCGCCGCGTCGCCGCCGGCCTCGATGACGTCCGCGACGACCGCCTCCACGTCGTCGGTCAGTAGCGCCGCCTCGCGGGAGAACTGCCGGGACGCTCGCAGAACCGTCGGCAGCGTCGGCTCCTTGACCACCATCGAGAGCGCGCGCTCGCCGGCGGTCGTCAGCGCCTCCGTGTCGCCCCCGACCACGTCCGGCGTCGATAGCTCCCCCAGCGTGTGGTACTCCACGCGGGCCCGCTCGGGGACGGCGTCGACGTAGTTGTACTGCGGGCCGCCGGGTTCCAGCCGCAGCGGGATACCGCCCCGCGCCTGTGCGACCACGTCGCCGAGTCCGGTGCCGGCCTGGACCTCGGCGCCGTGTGCGATGGTCACGAGTTCGTTGTACGAGAGGCCCCGCTCCAGGGCGGCGTTGGTCGCCAGCGCCGTCCCGAGTGCCGTGGCGCCGGAGACGCCGAAGCCGGCGCCCAGCGGCAGCGGCGTCTCGGCGGTGACCCGCGCCTCCGCGCGTAACGCCGAGAGCACGCGCTCGACGGCGTCCATCTCGACCGCCTCGCCGTTGAGTTCGACTGTGGACTCCCCGGCCGGTTCGACCGTCACCGAGACGCCGTCCGAGAGCGCGATGCCGCCGCCCCGGGAGCCCGCTTTCGTCGGGTCCTCGTCCCCGTCCACGGTGAAAAACCCGGTCACGTGACCGGGGACAAACGCCTGTGCGTCGTCGCTCATTGCAACTGATGGGGGACGCCGAGGGCTAAGGGTTGGCGGTTCGGGGTGGCGGCCTCGGTTGCGGACTCATGTCGTCAGTCGTGCGCTCACATCCGGTACAGACGTACGTCCCGTACCTCAACGGCGGGGTCAGACGGTTATCGCGGGGGTGCTCGCCAACCGGGACCAGCGAGACCGGTCGGCCGCCGCCGTCGTCTCCGAGGACCGCACCGTCCGGTACGGGATGCACCTGACCGGGGCGCTTCGGGAGAGCGGTGGGAGAGGTAGCGGAGTCAGCTACCAACGGCTGAAGCCGTTGGCTTGTCGGTGGGCTCCCGCACTTCGCGCTCCCACAGGAAAGCCCCACGCTCCTTCCTTTCTAAGAAGGGGCTTTCTCAGGTGGCTTTCAGCACGGGAGTCGGAGCGGCGCGTTCCACGTCCCCGACTTCGGGGCTCGCTGTTACCACTGTGACAGCCCTGCCTTCGTCGTGGAGTCACGACCTGGAACCGATAGTCGTGAAAGCGTGGGTTTAACACTGCGGGTCCCGACCGGGCGAGTATGCAGGGTAATCTTCCGCCGGAAGCACAGGAGAAGCTCGAGGAGCTACAGGACCTTCAGGAGACCGCACAGCAGGTCGCGACACAGAAACAGCAGGCCGAGTCGACGCTGCAGGAATCCGAGACGGCGCTGGACGAACTCGACGACGTCGACGCTGACACCACGATGTATCGGGAGGTCGGCGAGCTGCTCGTCAAGACCGGACTCGACGAGGCCCGCGAGGACCTCGAAGAGAAGGTCAGCAACCTCGAGGTCCGCGTCGAGACCCTCGAGAAGCAAGAAGAGCGCGTCCAAGAGCAGTTCGAGGAGCTCCAGAGCGAGCTACAGCAGATGCTCGGTGGCGGCCCGGCAGGCGGCCCCGGCGCCGGCGCGTAATAGTGAACACTGTGGATTATCTCCGGATAGCGCCGACCCCGGGGTCGGCGTCCCGGTAAATCGCTACGAGAGTCAGTATAAGCCGATGCCGACGGACGACGAAGTCGTGGAGACGGCCGCCGACGCGGCCGAAGACGTCATTTTCGCGCGCTACAGCGTGAGCGAAGTCGCGGACTACGACGTGACGGTCACCTTCGAGGAGCAGGTACTCGACGTGGACGTCTACGTCGAGGCGCCCGACGCGAGCGCGGACGAAGAACGGGTCGCCGAGGACGCGGCGCTGGCGGCACGCGGTGCCGTCGACGGGCTGTTCGACAGCTAGGTGTGGCTGCGATGCCAAAGTGCGTGCGGGCAGCGCGTCTCCCGACCGTCAGGTCCGGTCGCTCGCGAAGCCGGTTCGAAAGGCAATCCAGCCCAGTACGCTGACGAACAGAATCGGGGGCAGAATCATAAAGCCCCACAGCGGGTCCAGTCCCCACCCGAGCAGGAGAAAGAGGTCGAACAGGCCGATGGCGACGAAGGGAGCGATGTACAGCGTGGCCTTCTTGCGGGTCATCCCCTCGACGAGGCCCTCCTCGTCGTCTTCCAGCAGGTCCGCCGTGGTCCGCTCCGTGGACTGGTCGAGGCCGGACTCAGCGGTGTCGTCCATACCGGAACTGAGAGTGCCACGGGCAAAAGCATCGCGTTCGCGTCGTCGGTCACAGCGCGACGAACGGGAGTCCGTCAAAACGACAGCGGGCTAGTTTTTCATACCTACGCGCCGAACCGGTTTTCATGGAACACGAGGCCACGGTCGAGGGGGTCGGTGTCGGTGTCAACGAAGAGGGGTCGGGAACGCCGGTGGTGCTCCTGCGTGCGCGCGAGGAAATCGTCCCGATATTCGTCAGCAGCGACCAGGCCCAGTCGATGCAACTGGCTATCGACGGCGAGCCCTTCGAGCGGCCGCTGACACACGACCTGCTGGTCGAGATGGTCGCGGAGTTCGGCGGGGCCATCGACCGTGTGCGCATCGACGACCTCACCGACGGCACCTTCTACGCGAAGATAAACACGGAACAGTACCTCGAAGACCGGCGCAAGGAGATGGTGTTCGACGCCCGGCCCTCCGACGGCATCGCGGTCGCTCTCCGGGTGGACTGCCCGCTGGTCGTCTCCGACGAGGTGGTCGATGCGGCCGGCCGCTCACCCGAGGAGTTCGACACCGAGGAGCCCTGAGATGGTCTGTTGGAAGCCACGCGAAAGCATCAGTCGCTACAACCGGCCGTAGAGCCGACTGGGACGTAACTAGGTCCCGCCTGTCGGTACGTGGTGAGTACGTCGAAAGCAGCCTTTCAAATCTCAACGACTAGACCGAAGTATGGACCAATCCGTAGGTGGGCCCGGGGGGGACGACCACGACGGAACGGACGAGCAGCGCGAACCGCGGTCTTTCTTTAATGGACTCGTCGCCCGGCTCCCGGACCCGGCGGTCGTCACCGACGCCGACCTGACGGTGCTTGCCGCGAACGAATCGCTGTGTGACATCTTCGAGCACCCCCTGGAGGCGGTCGTCGGCGAGACCCTGACCGAGCTGTGTCCGGACCTCACACCCTCGGCTATCGCGGCTATCTCCGACTCGTCGAGCGCGCGGGTGAGTACGCAGACGGCCGGGGGCGACCGCGTACTCAAGTTCGCCTTTCAGCGACAGGACGCTGCGGGGGAGACGGTGTATCTGGGCACCGCACGGGACACGACGGCTCCACACCGGCGCAAGGAGCGCCTCGACCAGTACGACCGCATCTTCGAGACCATCGAGGACGGTATCTTCACCCTCGACGAGACGTTTACCATCGGCTCTATCAACAGCGCAATCAAGTCACTGACCGGCTACACCGAGTCGGAGCTGGTCGGGTCGCCGGCGACGATGCTCACCGACGAATCCACAATCGACGAGGCCGTCGAGCTGAGCAGACAGCTCCAGGAGGGCGACCGGGAGGTGGGGACGCTGACGACGAACCTGGAAACCGCCGACGGCGACAGTCTCCCCATCGAAACACGGTTCTCGCCGTACACACACGCCGACGGGACCACCGGGCAGGTTGGCGTAGTTCGGGACATCTCGGACCGGCGCCGGTTCGCCCGGATGCTCGCCGACCTGCATGATTCGACCCGGCGGCTACTCCGAGCCGGGACGCGTACGGAGGTCGCGGAAATAATCGACGAGACGGCCACCGACGTCCTCGAACTCCCCACAGCGTCCATCTACCTCTTCGACCGGTCGGCAAACGAACTCCGGCCGATGGGCAACTCGGGCGAGCCGGTCGGGCCCAACGACGGGCCGGTCTGGGACGTGTTCGTCGGCACGGACGAGGTGGACTGCGAGGAGGGGGAACACTGGACGCTGTCGGACCACGGCGTCTTCTACGCCGAGTTCGACGAACACGACAAGCGGACCCACGAACTCATCGAGCTCCTGGTCAGCAGCGCGGAAGCCGCCCTCGAGCGGGTCGACCGCGAGAGCGCACTCAGAGAGCGCGAAGACGAGTACCGCCAGCAAAACAAGCAGCTCAGACGGCTGAAACAGGTCAACGAGATAATCAGGCGGGTCGACCGCGTGCTCGTCCAGGCCGACACGGCGGCGGAGATAGAACAGACCGTCTGTGAGGAGCTGACCCGCTCCCGGTGGTTCTCCTTTGCGTGGCTGGGACGGCACAACGGGTCGGCACTGGAGGTGGGGCCGGGGGCCGGTCGCGGGTCGGGTTATCTCGACGCAATCGACATGTCGACGACCGGTGAGGGGGGCCACCCGGCCGTCCGGACGGCCCAATCCGGCGAGCCGACGGTCGTCGACGCCATCAGCGAGGACCTCCTCGACGAGCGGTGGCGCACCGAGGCCGTCTCCAGGGAGTTCCAGTCGGTCATCAGCGTCCCATTGGCCCACGATGGGTTCCTCTATGGCGTCCTCACGGTGTACGCCGACGAGGTCGGTCGCTTCGACAAGACGCTGGAGTCCGTCTTCGTCGAACTCGGCGAGAGCATCGCGAACGCCATCCAGGAAATACAGTCGCGCCACCGCCAGCCGACCGGGAGCGTCCTGGAGCTAAAGCTTTCGATTACCGCACCGGAGCTGCTGCTCTCGGAGCTTGCCAGGCGGCTCGACGTGACCGTCACCTGCATGGGCGGTGTGCCAAGCGAGGGCGGGACGACCCGGCTGTTCGTCCAGCTCCAGGACTGTGACCCCGAGGACGTCCACGCCAGAGTCGAGTCGATGAGCCGGGTGGCGTCGGTCGCGGCGGTGTCGGACGACGACCGATACGAAATCGTCGTCCACGGCCCCACGCTCGTCCGGACGCTCATCGACCAGGGCGCGCGCCTGCAGGAAGTCGTCTCGACTGCGACCGGTGCAGAGGCGACCGTCCAGGTGGCCACGGCGACGGACGTTCGGGTGTTTGTAAACCAGCTGTCGAGTCACCACGAGGGCGTCTCGCTGCAGGCCAAACGGGAGACGGAGACACACTCCCAGTACGGCGACAGCATGCGGTCGGCTCTCGAGGAGAGTCTGACTGACAGACAAGTGGAGGTGCTACAGACGGCGTATCTCAGCGGATTCTTCGAGTGGCCCCGGGAGACGACCGGCGAGGAGGTCGCGGAGACGCTCGATATCACCCAGCCGACCGTCAACCGTCATCTGCGGGTGAGCGAGCGAAAGCTGCTCGAACTTCTCTTCGAGAACGGGTGACACTACACACGTAGTACCCCTCGCCGAGCGGTGCAACAGACGTAGCCAGAAGCCGCTTTGTACAACAGCCGGTATCGATAGACAGCGGACCAAGATATGACACGAGAACACATTTACACACCGTCGGCCGCCGAACAGTTGAGCGAAACAATCGTCTTCGCCGTCGCGGAGACGAAAGGCGTCGACCCGCTGGAACTCAACGAGCGGCTGTACGACTGCATCAACCCGGACGCGCTCGACAGACTGTTCGCACCCGTGAAAGGCGATTCGGCCGGGTCGGTCGTGTTCAGGATGGCCGGCTGCCGCGTGACCGTCGAGAGCGGCCGGACGGTCGTCGTCAGAGACGAAGAGTCAAGCCAGGTCGAAGCGTTCACGTAGTTCTTTTCGGACGACAAGTCCACCGCAGGTAGCTTTCGCTCCGAGTAACGCCCGTTAGGAAGAACATACTCCACAGCCGCGAATATCCCGGCTGGAATAACGCCCTTAATGATAATCGAATTACATAATTTCACGTCATGTAGAGTGGTAAGTACCTGATACAGAGCCTGTCCCCGGCTGATGACTGTCCACTGGCAATCTGTCACAATCGTTTTACAAGTAAGTCAATCATTCTATGGTATGGCAGATATAAGGACTCACCTAACAGCCGACGACACGGTTCGACCTGCAAGTGCCTCGGGTTACAGTATTCTAGCCGATATTTTCGGCGGAGGGAAACGATGAGCACCGGCACGGAATCGACGAGCAACGAGCAGTTCCTCAAGCGAATCAACCGTATCGAACTCCCCGAGCGGATTGTCGAACTCGTCAACGAGTACGAGAGCCTCTGTGGGGAACGTGACCGGTTCCTCTGGCAATGGATATACTCGCTGTTCCCGGCCTTTACCCTCTCGTCGGTCGACAGCGAGCACCGCGAGCACGTCCGGACACAGAAGATGGTCCTGACGATGTTCGTCACGGTGCTCGATGACCTCGTGGAGAATCACAACGACCGTGAGACGTTCGAACAGGCACGGCGGCTCGTCCAGGACCCCGACTCCGTGGACCGGAGCCGTGTGGCGGTAAGTGACGAATACTTCGACTTCATCGAGCGGTTATGGTACTCTTTCGAGGACGGTCTGGAGGACGCCCCGCGCCGCGAGGAGTTCGTCGACGTCTTCGATTACGACTGCCGGCAGACGCTCAACGCGATGGACTACAGCGCCGTGGTCAACGACAACCCGGACATCGCTAACCTCGGCGGGGCCAAACACTACGACGCCCACAACATGGTGATGTTCCCCTACGCCGACGTGGACCTGATGTACTCCTCCGAGTTCGAGATAGCCGACTTCGGAACGGTCCGTGACCTCCTCTGGGACCTCCAGGAGATGGCCCGCATCGGCAACTGGCTCACCACCTGGGAACGGGAGATAGCCGAGGGCGACTACTCGGCCGGCATCGTCGTCCTCGCCCTACAGGAGGGTATCGTCACGCCGGCGGAACTCACGGCCGCCGAGTCCGAGGACGCGGCGGTCATCCAGCGAATCAGGGACGCCGACATCGAACGGCTGTTCCGTGACCGGTGGACCGAGCGCTACCGCGCCGTCAGGGAGCGGGAGTTCGACACCGAGAGCGTGGACCTCGACGAACTCGTCGACGGGATGGAGACTGTCTTCCAGTACCACGAAGCCAGTCGCGGCCACAAGTAACCGTTCGTAAATCGCTACACGAATCACTATCAGTCGTCGGCGACGAGGCGCTCGTCGTCGTCGGCGATGAGGCGGTCCATCGCGTCGACCATCGCCCGCACCGAGGCACGGGTGATGTCCGAGTCGCTGGCCGAGACGGCGACGCTGTCGTCGCCACGGGACATCTCTATCTCGACGGTGACGATGGCGTCGGTGCCGCCGGTGATGGCGTCGACGTGATAATCCTCGAGCGTGGCGTTGGCGGTGTGAGAGAGCGCGTCCTCGGTGGCGTTCATCGCGGCGTCGACCGGCCCCGAGCCCACCGCCGCTTCTTTGCGCTCCTCGCCGTCGACCGAGAGACGCACACTCGCCGTCGGGGTATCGGAGCCGGAGACAGCGGTCAGTCCCAGCAACTCGACCCGGCGGTCCCCCGCCTGGCCCGTGACCTCGTCGGCGATAGCCAGCAGGTCGGCGTCGGTGACCCGTTTCCCACGGTCGCCAAGCTCCTTGACGCGGCCGACAATCTCGTCGAGTTGCTCGTCGGTCGCCTCGACGTCGTGCTCGTCGAGGGCGGCCTCGACGCCGGCCCGACCGGCGTGTTTGCCCAGCGCGAGACGCCGTTCCCGACCGACCTTCTCGGGCGGGTAGGGCTCGTACATCGCGTCGTCCTTGAGAGTGCCGTCCGTGTGGATGCCCGACTCGTGGGTAAAGGCGTTCTGGCCCACCACTGACTTGTTCGGGGCCAGCTGGATGCCGGTGCGGTTGGCGATGAGCTTCGCGAGGTCATACACCTGGGTCAGGTCAATCGATTCGACGCCGTAGCCGTGGTCTAAGGCGATGGCGACCTCTTCGAGGGCGACGTTGCCGGCCCGCTCGCCGATGCCGTTAATGGTGCCATGCACCAGGTCCGCGCCCGCAGCCACGGAGACGAGGGCGTTCATCACGGCCAGCCCCAGGTCGTCGTGGGTGTGGGTACTAACCGAGCCCAGGTCCGAGAGCCGGGAGACACACTCCAGGGCGCGGTCCGGCGTCGCGTGGCCGACGGTGTCGGCCCAGCAGATGCGGTCCGCGCCGGCCTCGAGCGACGCCGCGAGCAGCTCCTCGAGGTAGTCGAGGTCCGCACGGGAGCCGTCCTCGCCGATTACCTCGACCCACAGCCCGTGGTCTTTGGCGTACTCGACGAGTTCGACCGTCGAGGCGACGTTGCCCTCGCGGGAGGTCCCGACCTTGTCCTCGACGTGGCGGTCACTGGCCGGGACGACGAGGTCGATGCCGTCGACGCCACACTCCAGTGCGAGGTCGATATCGTGCTGAATCCCACGACAGAAGCTCGTCACCGTCGCATCGAGGTCCAGTTCGGCGACCCGCGAGATCGTCTCGCGCTCGCCGGGCCCGGTACAGGCGCTGCCGGCCTCGATGACGGCGATGTCGGCCGTATCGAGCTTGCGGGCGATGGCGGCCTTGTCGTCGGGCGTCAGCGAGACGCCGGGGGCCTGCTCGCCGTCGCGCAGCGTCGTATCGAGGAACTGTACGCCGTCTACCTCGTCGAGGGGACGCGTCGCTGGGTGGTCCCCGAACAGTGTGTGGTGGCTCACAGAAGATTCACTTCCATCACTCGGGGCGAATTTCACACCCAGCCGCCTCGCGGCGACTTCCTCTATCCTCCGTCGGGTGTTCCGACATAGTACCGGGTACTGGGACGTTCATGGTCTTTAGTCTGTTGGATGCGCGCCGGCAGTGACTCTCCGAGGGCGACGAGAGCGCTATCAGGACTCCACGACCACGGTATCGCCCACTTCGACGTCGTCGGCTGTCCCGGCCGGGAACTCGATGACGGTGTCGGCTTTCGCGGAGCCTATCGAGCGCCACGGCTGCATCGTTTTGACCTTTCGGACCTCGCTCTCCGCCAGCCAGACCACGTCGGTGGGGAACTTGACGAACAGCATGTGGATGACCCGGCGCCGTACCGAACCGAAGGGCCAGGACGGCTCGAACCGGAAGACGAGCGCGTAGTCGTCGGGAATCGTCCGACAGAACATCAGCCCCTTGGACTTTTCCAGCATCGAGTCAGCCGTGTGGACGTTGGTGGCGAGGACGCGGCTTGCCCCGTCAGGGTCGTGGACGACGCGCATACGTGGGCCACCGGGTGTGTCGGCAAAAACGTTCCGTCGAGCGGGTCGGCAGTGTTTAGTTAGGCGATTCAGACTGTCACCAGCCAGAAAGCCCCCGACCGCTCGACTACTGCGACTCGCTGCGCGCTCCACTCACTCCGTTCGTTGCAGTGCTTGCTTCGCCTCGTACGTCGAGCGGTCGGCCCCTTTCAGTCCCGCCCATGCCGGTTGGGTGACGTCCCGATACGCGTCCAGCACAGCTCGGATTTGCTCGGGTAACTCCGACCGGGTCAGATACTCTTGACCGCTGCCATCACGCTGCTGGATTTCGAGGTCTTCGGTGGTCGGATAGCTTTCCTGTTCCCGTTTATCTATCGCCCGTATCTTCGAGATTGCTTTGGTAAGGGATGGACAGCTTCAGGTGCCCGCCGGACGTACCTGACGCCATGGAGAAGGCCCCGGGCGGGACGAGTGTCGGCGTCTCCGACCCCTACGACCACGTCGACCGGTGTGACTTCGTGACCGACGAGGGGAAGTGCCGGTGGGCGCGCGAACACGGCCACCACGACCCGGAGTTTGCGGACGCCCGCAGCGCCGAGGACTTTCGCTGTCCGGCGGCGGTCGGGACCGATGGGACGCCCGAAGACGCGGAGTGGGCGTGGGCTGACTGTCCGCATTTCCGCTGTCGGAACCGCGACCGCGAGTGCCGCCGGTGTGGGCTCGAAGAGCGCCACAACGCCCACGACGACTCGCGGCCGCTGCTGGAGGAACACCACCTCGCCTACAGCGACGCGGCAAGCGGTGACGAGCTGGGCCACGAGATTACCGTCTTCCTCTGTCGGTGGTGTCACGCGAAGGTCCACAACGCCTGGGCGCACGTCGACGACGACGTCGGCCCGGACCCGGAGGCCATCGCCGAACAGGAGGGACGAAAGAGCCAGGAGCGGTCGGAACTCGGGTTCGAATCCGCCGCCGACCGGTACGACACTGACGGCGGGTAGCCTCGCTGTCTCCGGGCGTCACCCGATCGGTCGCACACGTCCTTACCGTCCCGCCGGATTCGGTCGAGGAACTGGGATTTCGCCGGACGGCACGGCTCGCCGGACTGGAGGGACTCGGCGACATCGCCGTCGACGACTACGCGCGACACCCGCTCATCGAGAAGACCCAGCCCACGCACTGAGGCTGCCGGCCCCAACAGTACGAAGAGTCCGAGGAGCTATCAGGAGATATATACGCCCAGCTAGCCTTCCGGCTACCAATGACCCACATCGTCGTCATCGACAATCACGGCCAGTTCACCCACCTGGAACAGCGGACGCTCCGGGACATGGGCGTCAACGTGGAACTGCTCGACAACGACACACCGCCCGAAGACATCGACGCCGACGGCGTCGTCCTCTCGGGTGGCCCCGACATGGCCGACATCGGCAACTGCCCGGCGTACCTCGACCTCGATGTCCCGGTGCTTGGCATCTGTCTGGGGATGCAACTCATCGCCGACCAACTGGGCGGCACGGTCGGCGGCGGCGAGTACGGCGGCTACGCCGACGTGACCGTCGAGATTCTGGACGAGGACGACCCCCTCATCGGCTCGCTCGCGCCCGAGACCCGCGTCTGGGCGAGCCACGCCGACGAGGTCAAGGAAGTCCCCGACGGCTTTGCCCGCACTGCGACCTCCGACATCTGTGGCGTCGAGGCGATGAGCGACACCGACCGAAATCTCTACGGTGTCCAGTGGCACCCGGAGGTCGCCCACACCGAGGAGGGCGAGGCCGTCTTCGAGAACTTCCTCGCGGTCTGTGACCAGCAATCCGCGCCCCGACAGTAGGCGCGGAGTGTCGTCCGGATACCGGCGTCGCGAGCGGCTGGATTTATATACTATGGCGAGATGTGATGAATAAATGACTGCGACACAGGGGAATCTTGCGAGCCTCTCCCGGTTCATCTTCCGGGCGCCGAACTGGTACGCCAGTCTCGCCTTCGCCCTGTTCATCGCCGCGTTGACCGGCGTCGCGGCCTTCGATTCGCGGTTCGTCCTCGACGACGCCTGGCAGGGCATCTTCTTCATCGGACTCCCGACGGCTATCGCGGGCGCGGTGACACCGTGGGTCGACCGACGGATGGGCGGCCAGCTCACGCCAAACAGGGCCTCGCTGCTCGCGCTCATCTGTGAGCTCATCACCATCGCCTTCCTGACGGCGGCGGGCGTCATCGCCCTCGTCAGCTCGCGGCTCGGGGCGAACTTCGTCTTCGACGTGCTGTTGGTGGCACTGGCGTCTATCTTCGCCTTCCGGCTGCTCATCCTGCTTGCCGTCTCCCGGTACAGCTTCGCGCGCGCGGTGGTTCCGGCGGGCGTCCAGACCGCCGCAGCGGCTGGGATGCTCGCCGTCTACGGCGGGACGACGACGTACATCCTCGACGACCCCCAGCTCCAGGACCTGCTGGCCCGGACGGAGCAGGCGCCGCCCGCGCTACAGGGGTTTATCCCCGCTGACTTCGTCCTGCTTGCGGTCATCTGTCTGCTCTATGCGGGGGCCGTCTGGGTGTTCCTGGTCGCCATCGACCGCCCGTGGCGCTCCTCTCTTGGCGTCTCGGCGCTGGATTTCCTGCGGGGCTTTGTCGGCTACCTCGCGGAGGGGTCGGACGAACTGGAGACGTTCTTCGAGGACATCGGCGAGGAGGCCATCGTCCCCGTCACCGTCCTGGCGGTCCGGCGGCCCGACGGCGAGGAGAAAGCCCGCTTCGTCCTGCCGATGATACACCCCGGGCCGATGGGTGAAATCGGCGGCGGCAACCTCCCTAAACGTGTCGCCGAAGTCGCCGACGGGGTCGCCTTCCCGCCACATGCCACCGCCGGCCACGACTTCAACCTCGTCACCGAGAGCGAGGTCGGCACCATCCTCGACGCCGCCGAGACCGCATTCGAGAACATCGATTACACCGCCGAGGCGACGGCGGGCCAGCGCCACGAGGAGGGCGAAGCGACCCTGTTGGGGCAGGCCTTCGGCGACGACGCGATGGTCGTGACCACGTACGCGCCGGGCTATGCCGACGACGTGGACTACGCGGTCGGGCTCTCGGCGATGGCCGAGGCCCGGCGCGGCGGTCTCGGCGACGTCTTGCTCGTCGACGCCCACAACTGCAACGACGGGCTCGGGGGCGAGGACCTGGGCCATGTCGTCCCCGGGAGCAAGCGCTCGTTCGACATGATACACGGGGCTGGCCGGCTCGGCGAGCGTCTCGCCGGGGCCCAGCGGGGCCAGCTGCGCTGTGGGGTCGCCTGGGCGGGGACGGACTGGGTCCCCGAGGAGGGTATCGGCCCGCTGGGCATCCGGGTCGCCGTCTTCGAGGTGGCAGGCGAGCGGACGGCCTACGTCCTCGTCGACGGGAACAATATGGAACCGGGGCTGCGCGAGCGGATTCTCGACGCCGTCGAGGGCGCGGGCGCGGTGGAGGTCATGACCAGCGACACCCACATCGTCAACACGATGGAGGCCGAGAACCAGGTCGGCGATGCAATCCCCGAGGACGAGGTCGTCGAACAGATTTCGGGGCTGGTCGATGACGCCATCGCCGACCTCGAACCGGTCGAGGCCGGGATGGCGAGCGAACGGGCCGAAGTCACGGTGTTCGGCAACGACCGCACCGAGACGCTGGCCTCGACGGCCAACGCGATGGTGTCGCTGGGTGGCGCGCTGGCGGCGGCGTTCGTGCTCGCGGTGATGGCCGTCAGCGTCCTCATCTTCCTCGTCGCCGGCGTGTAGCCGGCGGTCGATTCTCTCGGCCGTTCGAGACCCCCGAGAGCCGTCGGTCCGCCAGCTATCACCAACCACTGTGTTACTAACAAATACTAGTTAGTAGTGAAAATGTTTATAACGATGGCGTTCGCGTGACAGACGTACACATGAAACTGACACGACGGGACGCCATCGGGGCGCTCAGCGCGGCCGGCATCGCGGCGATAGCGGGCTGTGAGTCACTCAGCAGCGACGGGACGGGGACCGGAACGGCGACGGGGACGCCCGGCGAGGGCGGGCTGGCGAGCGAGGGAAGTGCCATGATGGCCCTGGCGGAGGTGCTGTACCCCTCCGATACCGAGGTGACCGAGGAGTATCTCGGGACCTATCTGTACAGCCGGATGGTCGACGAGGAGTCGTACAGAAATGAGGTCGAGGCCGGCGTCAAGACCCTCGACAGCCTGGCACAGGACGCCCACGGGAGTCCCTTCACCGAACTGAGCGCCGACCAGCGCGTGCGTCTCATCGAGGACACCGACCTCCGGTCGGGCGACTCCGTGCAGGACGGGACGGATATCGAGCGGATAAACTACCACCTCATCGACGAGCTACTCTTTGCGTTCTATGCCTCGCCGACCGGCGGCGAACTGGTGGGCAATCCCAACCCGCGAGGCTGGCCCGGTGGCTACGGGTACAACGGGAACGCGTGACGATGAGTGGCGCACAATCCGACGGCAACACGGACAGGACGCCGGTCGAAGGTGCCGATGTCTGCGTGGTCGGTGCCGGGCCGGCGGGGGCGATGCTCTCGTACTCGCTGGCAAAACGCGGCCACGACGTAGTGATACTCGAAGCCGGCCCGCGGTTCGACAAGGAGGAACGGGTCGACCGGATGAAGACCCAGCTCCGGCCGGAGCCGAGCGACAACGAGATATGGGACATGGGCGGTGAACGGGACGCGTACTCCGCCTCGGGGGCCCACTCCTGGCTGGTGAACCAGCGCCGGGTGAAGGGTGTCGGTGGCACGAGCCTCCACTGGGGGGCGGTCGTCCCGCGGCTGTTCGAGAAGGACTTCGAGATGCAGAGCCGCTACGGACTGGGGCGGGATTGGCCAATCAGCTACGACGACCTCCGGCCCTACTACGCGCGGGCCGAGCAGGAAATCGGCGTCGCCGGCAACGAGGACGCCCCGTACCAGCCGCCCCGAGAGGAGCCGTTCCCGATGGAACCGTTCGACAAGAGCCGTCCCAGAGAGCTGTTCGAGGAGGCCGGCGAGGCCCTGGACATCACGGTCCAGGACATGCCGATGGCCATCAACAACGGCGAGTACGACCGCGACCAGTGTCAGGGGTACGGCACCTGCCAGTTCGTCTGCCCCTCCGGCGGGAAGTACAGCGCCGACACACACGTCGAGAAGGCCGAAGCCGACGGCGCCACGGTCATCGACCGGGTGCCGGTCCAGCGCCTCAAACACGGCCCCGACGGCGAGGAGATAACCGAGGCCGTCTACAAGACGCCCGATGGCGAGACCCACAGACAGGAGGCAGACGTGTTCGTCGCCGCGGCCGGGGCCTACGAGACGCCCCGCCTGCTCCTCCTCTCGGAGTCGTCGCAGTATCCCGACGGGCTGGCAAACTCCAGCGGGACGGTCGGGAAGTACTTCATGGGCCACCCGCCAACCGCCGTCCAGGGATACCTTCCCGGCGAGGAGACGATGCCTGGTGCGTTCGGCCCGCAGGTCACGACGGCCATCCACCAGTTCTACGACAACAACCCACCGGAGAACGGCTGCGTCAACATCTTCCCGCTGAACAGCGTCGGCCCAGCCCCGTCGACGATTGCGATGAGACAGGATGGAATCGGCGACGAACTCCTGGAGACGGTTGACAACCAGTACGGGAGCCTGCTGGGCTTCAGCATGAGTGTCGAGATGCTCCCCCGCGAGGACAACCGCATCACACTCGACCGGTCCAAGACGGACAACCACGGGAATCCGGTCCTGGACGTCCAGCTCGAACCCGGCGAGTACGCCAGGAAAGGCCAGGAGACGGGTATCGAGGTCGGCAGCGCTATCATCGAGGAACTGGGGGGCAACGTGGTCTACGCCGAGGGGACCATGACCACGGAGCACGACGAGATGGCTCCGCTCGCGAAGGGCGGCTACCACCCGATGGGCGGCACCCGGATGGGCGAAGACCCGGAGGAGAGTGTCGTCGACCCCACCCTACAGACCCACGACCTGGAGAACCTCTACATCTCCGGCGGCGGCGTCTTCGTCACCGGCGGCGCCTCAAACCCCACGCTGACGATTATGGCCCTCTCGCTGAAGGCGGCCGACCACATCCACGAGAGCGCGCTCTGACTGCGTCTTTTCGCTGAATTCGGACCGTCATCGAAAGCAGTCGACGCTACCGGGACGAGACGACACCGAGCCCTATCAGTTGCTCGGGGTCGGCGTCGGGGTGCCCTGGTTCCGGACGGTCTCCGGAATCCAGGCCAGGACCAGCCATTCGCCGTCGGACGGCGCGAGTGTGAACCAGTCCGTCAGGGTGGCCGGTCCGGCCGGCGAGTTGTAGGCGACCGTGGCGTGGACCTCCGCCTGGCTCTCGGACTGGGAGATGACCTCGGTCGATTCGATGTCCGCAGTGATCGCGTCGACACCGCCGTACTGTTCGAAGTCCTCCGACTTGAGCTCGGGGGCCTCGCTCTGGGGATGGTAGAGCGCGTTCGTCCCCTCGATGTCGTCGTTCCCGTACAGCGTGTCGTAGAACGTTCTCACCGTGGCTTCCGGCGAACTGAGGTCGCCGCCTCCACCGTCGCCCATACTCCCCGTCGGGGTTTCGGCTGGCGTCGAAGTCGCGGTTTCGTTGCCGTCCCCACCGGAGTCACTCGAACAGCCAGCGATGCTTGCGATGCCGATTGCGGTCGCGGTCAGCAGTTTTCTGCGTCGCATACGATAACGCTGTTGTGTTAGTGTCTTAGTTCTAGGGGTAGAGACGTTAGTATCATTAGTGATTTTGCCTTCATCGAGTCCCGGGATTCCTCAGTCGGTAACTGTCTGGCGTTGGCATCCGTCAAAACCGTCGGGGAATCGTCGACCTGGCCCCACACATCGTCGCCGTCGGAGACTCACCGACACAAACGGGCGACAGTTACAAATTCGGCGGCCCACTGGTAAGGGGTAATGGAGGTCACCGACCGGGTCCACGTCGTTGCGCTCGGGTGGGAAGTCGCGCGCATCGTCGACCCGCTGTTCGAACTCAAGGCCGACAAAGTAGTGCTCATCGGGCCGCTCAGCGACGCCTGGCTCGCGGGGTTCGAAGAGGAAATGATGGCCGACTTAGAGGGGATGGACCGCCTCGAGTCCGAACTCCGCCGGGCCAACCTCTATGACTTCGACAGCGCCGTCCAGGCGTTCAGTCAGGCCGTCAAAGACCACGAGGGCGACGACGTGTTCGTCAACGTCTCGACCGGCACCTCGCTCGCGGCTATCGCGGGGATGATGGCCGCCCAGACCGCCGACGCGACGCCGTTCTACGTGCGGCCGGGTTTCGAGGACGATACCTCGGTCCCCGAGGACCCCGTCGTCCTCGAAGCCGGCGAGATAACGGAACTGCCCGTGTTCGAACTTGAGGGCCCCTCGACGGAACAGCTTCGGGTGCTGGCACACCTCCACGGCAAGGAGAGCGCGACCAAGAAGGAACTCATCCAGTTCGCCGAAGCCAAGGAGCTCCCCTTTATCGCCAACACCGAGGCAAAGTCCGACGAAGGTCGCTACCGGCTGCTGGAGTCACACGTCATCGACCCGCTCACCGCCGGCGACTACGTCAGCGTCGAGAAGGTCGGCCGCAAGAAGGAGGTCTACCTCGAACAGCGGGGCATCGACGCGCTGGCTGCCTTCCCGCTGGACTCTGAGACGCTAAAGACGGTCGAGGGAGACGCCGTCAACGGCCGCTCGAACCCGACGACGCCGAGCCGGGAGGCGACGTACTCGTCCCAGCATTACGAGAGCCCGGAGACCGAGTGATACTGCCGGCTGTAACGAACTGAAATAATTCGCTACCCCTGGGTGACGAATATTTTTGTGAACGTACAGCCGGCAGTATGAGCGCCGGATACCATAGTTACAAACCGGCCGACGTGCTACGGATTCTCAATGGAGGTAACGGACCGGGTCCACATCGTCGCGCAGGGCTGGGAGACCGCTCGCGTCGTCGAGCCGATATACGACCTCAAAGCCGACAAGGTCGTCATGCTCTTTCGCGAGGGCGTGTTGCCCGACGACGTCCCCGACTTCGAGCGAGAGATGCTCGACGACCTCGAAGCGACCGAACGCCTCGGGATAGAGATTCGGGAGGCGGACCTCTATGACCTCGACAGCGCCGTCCAGGCGTTCAGTCAGGCCGTCAAGGACCACGAGGGCGACGACGTCTACATCAACGTCTCCACGGGCAGTCAGATAGCGTCCATCGCCGGGATGATGGCCGCCCAGACTGCCGACGCCACGCCCTTCTACGTGCGGTCGAGGACGGCCGACCTGGACGCTGCGGAGGTCAGAACCCCTGACGAGCCGGTGTTCCCGGCCGCCGGCGAGATAACGGAGCTACCGGTGTTCGGGCTTCGGGGCCCCTCGCCCGAACAGCTTCGAATGCTCGCGTATCTCTACGGGGAGGACGGCGCAACCAAGAAAAAGCTCATCGAGTTCGCACAGGCGGAGGCGCTCCCCTTTATCGCCGACACGGAGGCCAACTCCGACGAGGGACTGTACCGACTGCTCGAATCGCACATCATCGACCCGCTCACCGACGGCGGCTACGTCCGTGTCGAGAAAGCCGGCCGCAAGAAGGAGGTCTACCTCGAACAGCGGGGCGTCGACGCGCTGGCCGCGTTTCCACTGGA
This sequence comes from Halobacteriales archaeon QS_6_64_34, assembly GCA_003020925.1. GTDB lineage: Archaea > Halobacteriota > Halobacteria > Halobacteriales > Haloarculaceae > Haloarcula. The sequence goes on from PXRT01000013.1 coordinate 388,878, forward strand.
AACGGAGACGGTCGAGGCGGTCGCATCCGGAACCGATACCCCGGAGAAGTTCATCGATAAGTGGGGCGGCGGACGGTACGAACGTATCTCGGTCAACCCGCAGGAAAAAGAAGCGTGGCACCCCTTCGCTGACAGTCTGTACGACAGCGGCGACGAGTGACTCGTCGGTTGTGAGAGACGCCGAGGAGGAGATTTGAACCACGCCCAGACGTGCTCGTTCCTGCGCGCGACTGTTCTCATTCAAATCTCCACGGTGACGGCACCTGGCGCTGCTGACTCGCTCCGCTCGTCAGGTTGCGCCAGTAGAACGCCGAGGAGGAGATTTGAACTCCTGAGTCCGTGAGGACAGTTGCTTTCGAGGCAACCGCCTTGGCCAGGCTAGGCTACCTCGGCTCGGTTCCGACTTTCGCCGTCTGCTCTTTAGGCGTTTCGATTGGCCGAGTGACTCGGTAGCACGCGCCAGCCGTCATACGGTCGGTTGTAACGATTTACCGGTGATTTGCCGAGGCGGGGCCGGCAAATCACGGAAATGGCTTCCAACCGACCGTATCACTCCTCGGAGTCGCCGTACCCCCCGCCACCGGGCGTCTCGACGCGAACCGTCGTGCCCGCCTCGACTTCGCGGGTCACCTTCGCCGGGACGGGCTCGCCGTCGATGAGATTCCGACCGCACGTGCCCGCCGAGCCGCCGGCCAGCCCCCACGGCGCGTGGCGGCGCCGCTCGGTCAGCAGGGAGACGGTTGCGTCGGTCTCGACGGTGAGTTCGCGGACCAACCCGTCACCGCCGGAGTGTCGGCCCGCACCGCCGCTGTCCCGCCGAAGGCTGTACGTCTCGACACGGAGTGGGTAGGCGACTTCGAGGGCCTCGACGGGCGTGTTCAGGGTGTTCGTCGTCCCGACCTGCACGCCGCTTGGACCGTCCACACCGCTACTTGCACCCATCCCGCCGCCGATGGTCTCGTAGTAGCTGAAGCCGGCGCCGCCGACGACGAGGTTGTTCATCGTCCCCTGGCCGGCGGCGGGAACGCGGTCCGGGACCGCCTGGGCGAGCGCCCGGAAGACCACGTCGGCGACGCGCTGGCTCGTCTCGACGTTGCCGCCGACGACGGCCGCCGGCGGCTCGGGGTTGAGCAGCGTGCCCGCCGGCGCGTGGACGTCGATCGGGTCGTAACAGCCCGCGTTGGGCGGGACGTCGGGGTCGGTCACCGAGCGCACGGCGAAGTACACCGCGCTCTTGGCGACCGACAGCGGCGCGTTGACGTTGCCCGCGACCTGGGGCGCCGTCCCCGAGAAGTCGACCGACAGTCGGTCGCCGTCGACGGTCACTGTCACCTCGATGGGGATGTCGGCGTCGGTGATGCCGTCGCCCTCCAGCCGGTCGGTCGCGGTGTAGCTACCGTCCGGGAAGTCGGCCAGTTCCGCCGCGACGCGCTTGCGGGAGTAGTCCCGGACGGCGTCAAAGGCCGCCAGCAGCCGGTCGCCGTGGTCGTCGAGCAGTTCGCCGACGCGCTCGGCACCGCGCTCGTTGGCGCCCAGTTGGGCCCGCAGGTCCGCTCGGCGCTGGGCCGGGTTGCGGACGTTCGCCGCGATGAGGTCCCAGACGGCGTCGACGCGCTCGCCGCCGGCCACCAGCCGGGTCGGCGGGATGCGCAGTCCTTCCTGCTGGATGTCCCGAGCCCCGGCGGGCATACTGCCGGGAGCCGTCCCGCCCACGTCGGCGTGGTGGGCCCGGGAGACGGCGTAGCCGACGATGCGGTCCTCGGGGACGATAGGTGAGACGAGCGTCACGTCCGGCAGATGCGTCCCGCCGGCAAAGGGGTCGTTCAGGACGAACACGTCGCCCGGCTCCGGCTTTCGGTCCAGTACGGCATCGACGGCCTCGGGCATCGCGCCCAGGTGGACCGGGATATGTTCGGCCTGGGCCACGAGCTGTCCCTCGGCGTCGAACAGCGCCGTCGAGCAATCCCGTCGCTCGGTGATGTTCGGCGAGAACGCCCCCCGGACGAGGACCTCGCCCATCTCCTCGGCGACGCTCTCCAGTTGGTTGCGCAGGATTTCGAGTTCGATGGCATCTATGTCCGGTGTCATCGACTCGCCTCCAGCCGAAGTGTCCCCCGCTCGTCGACGGTCAGCGACCATCCCGGCGGGACGACGACGGTGCTCTCGCCGCCCGCGACGATGGCCGGGCCGTCCGCTGTCGCGCCCGCTCCGAGCGACCCCCAGGCTAGCACCGGTGTCTCCCTGAACTCCCCGTCGAAGGAGACGTCCCGAGAGCGTCGGTCGGCGGCCTCGCCCGCTTCGTGACCGAGAGGCGGTAGCTCGTGGGTCACGGTCGCCGTTGCCCGGAGTGTGACGAGTTCGATGGCGGCGTCCAGCCGATAGCCGTGAGCGCGCTCGTGGGCGGCGTGGAAGCGAGCTTCGAGGTCGTCGGGGTCGAACGCCCCGATTCCGACACCGAGTTCGTGACTCTGTCCCGCATAGCGACAGTCGGCCTCGAAGTCGACGGCGGCGGCCCCGGGGTCGGCCGTCTCCTCGAGGACTGTCGCTTCGAGGTCCTCGAGCACGGCCCGAACGGCGTCGGTCTCGGCCGCCCCGAGCGTCGTCCGATAGGTGCGGATGGCGTCGTGGCGCTCGTCGGCCGCCAAAAGGCCGAGCGCGGAGAGGACGCCACTCGCTCGTGGGACGACCACCCGACCGACGCCCAGCCTGTCGGCGAGTGCGGCGGCGTGCATCGGCCCGGCACCGCCGAAGGCACAGATACCGAACTCGCGGGGGTCGTGGCCCCGTTCGGCCGTCACGGCGCGGATGGTCCGTGTCATCGTCGCGTTGGCGACGCGGTACACCCCACGGGCGGCCTCGAAGGGGCCGTCGAGGTCGGCCTCGCGGGCGAGGTCGGCCAGTGCCTCCCGGGCCGCGTCGGCGTCCAGCTCGACCGAGCCACCGAGCGTCGTCTCGGGGCCGAGATACCCCAGAGCGAGGGCGGCATCGGTCACCGTCGGCTCGGTGCCTCCGCGACCGTAACACGCGGGGCCCGGCTCCGCACCGGCCGATTCGGGCCCGACGCGCAGCGCGCCGCCCGAATCGACCCAGGCGACAGAACCCCCGCCGGCGCCGACGGTCTCGACGTCGACCATCGGTACCCGGACGGGGCGGTCGCCCACGTCGGCGTCGGTCGTCCGCCGGACGTCGCCGTCCCGAACGAGCGAGACGTCACTGGAGGTCCCACCCATGTCGAAGGTTACGAGGCCGGCGACATCGTCCGGCTCGAACGCGCTGGCGCCGATGACGCCGGCGGCCGGTCCCGAAAGCGCCGTCGTCACGGCGTTACCCGCGACGGTCTCGATGTCGGCGATACCGCCGTTGGACTGCATGATGCGGGGCGCTGGCAGTCCCAGCTCGCGGGCCTCGGTCTCGAGCTGGCCGAGATAGGCCGAAAGCACCGGCGTCACGAAGGCGTCGGCCACCGTCGTCGCGGTGCGCTCGTACTCGCGGAACGCCCCGAGCACCTCGTGGCTGGCCGAGACGGGGGCGTCGAATTCGTCGCGGAGTATTGCCGCTACCTCGGCCTCGTTCTCGGGGTGGGCGTAGGCGTGCAACAGCGACACTGCGACCGCCTCGGCGTCGATGTCGTCGGCCAGTTCCCGGACCGCCTCGGGGTCGACCGGCCGCTCGATGCCCTCGGGCGTGGCTCGCTCGTCGAGTTCGTACCGCCGCGCCGCCGGGACGAGCGGGTCGGGCCGCGCGACCGACTGGTCGTAGAGGTCGGGGCGGGCCTGCCGGCCGATGGCGAGTGTGTCCCCGAAGCCGGCCGTCGTCACCAGTGCCGTCTGTGCGCCGTCGGTCTCCAGTAGCGCGTTCGTCGCGACGGTCATCGCGTGGCGGAACCGGGAGACGGCGGCGGGCTCGACGCCGGCCGCCTCACAGGCCGCCTCGATGCCCGCGACGACGCCCTCGTGCTGTGGGGTCGTCGAGGGGACCTTCGCCGTCGTCAGCCCGCTCGGCCCGACCACCAGTACGTCGGTGAAGGTGCCGCCGACATCGACGCCGACACGTACCGTATCGTCCATGGCCCGTCTGCGGTCGCCCGCGACAAAAACGCCTAGTTCCAGGTCCAGGCTGCATCGAGCGCGTACCGGTACAGGCCGGTGACACAGATTGCGACGGCGTTGCCGACCAGATACTCGGCGGTCCCAAGCGTCACCAGCACGTAGAGGACGCCGAGCTGGAGCGGGATAGCCGTCCCCCGGACGAGGTTCGTCTTGCCAAGTCCCACGGCGTACTCCCGAATCGAGGTGTGGCGCGACCGGTGAAACGTCCAGGCGTTGTTGAGGACGTACTGGAACAGGATGGTCACCTCGATAGCGACCAGGGCGCCGACGAGATAGTTCACGCCACCGAGGTCAACGAACAGCCACAGGAGCGCGAGCTGGAGGGTGGCTGCCGTACAGCCCACGAGGAAGAACCGAAGGAGCCGCTCCCGTCGCAGCGACGTGGCGACGCCAAACGACATGAAAACTCACTTATAACCGAGTGCTTTTAAACGTGCCGTTATTTTGTCAGATTCGTCGGATTCGCGCTCCTGTGTCCCCGACGAGGCCGAATCGAGGCGGTCGACGTGGTCCTCCACAGCCGCCGACAGCCGGTCGAGCACCGGTGACGGCGCCGTCTCGTCGGTGTCTTCGGCACAGAGGTCACGGTGTTCGTCGGGGTCGGTCCGCCGGTCGTAGAGCTCGCTGTGGTCCGATTCCGTGTGTTCGATGTACGTCCAGCGGGCGTCGCGGGCGCTGACGAGCAGTTCGCCGTCGTCGCGGTGGCGGGGAATCGGCTGGGTGTTGACGCTCTCGCCCCGCACCGCAACGGAGATGACGGGGCCGCGCTCCCCGATTTCCGCCCCGTCGAGGGCCTGTGTGACGCTCCGGCCCTCCCACTCGGTGGCCGGCTCGACACCCAGCAGGTCACACACCGTCGACGGGATGACGTCCAGCCCGACGGGCTGGTGGACCGTGCCCGACTCGCCGTCGGGATGGGTGACAAAGAGCGGGACGTCGATGAGTTCGCGGTAAAGCTTGGGATAATGCGAGAGGTGGCCGTGTTCGAGGAACTCCTCGCCGTGGTCGCCCGCGACGACGACGGCGGTGTCGTCGGCGATGCCCTCGGCCTCGAGTATGTCGAGCAGCCGACCGACGCTGGCGTCGACCTGCCTGATGGTCCCGTCGTACAGCGTCCGGAGCGTCTTTAGCGTGCGCTCGTCGACGTCCCACCCCATCCCCGTCCGGAAGTGCGAACCCAGCATCCGAAAGAGGCCAAAGTGGGTGTCCGAGACCTCCCGGAGGTGTCTCGGTGCCGGGACGTAGGGCGTGTGGGTGTCCATGTAGTGGACCCACAGGAAGAAGCCGCCGTCGGTCGTCTCGAGGAACTCAGTCGCGTGGTCTTCCAGTTCCCCCATCCGGGAGGCGTCGGCGACGGGCCGGTCGTCGTCGCCACCGCCGAGGACGCTCGCGGCTCGGCGGAACGGCGAGGTCCCGAGTTGCACCCATCCCTGGATAGTCGGATGCCGTGCGAGAAAGCCGCTGCCGTCGATGAACGGCTCGAACTCGTCAAACCCCCGGTCGTATCCCCATTGTTCGGTCAGAAACCCGTTGGCGGCGTTGAATCCACCCGTCGTGAGCCCGGCCTCGGAGACCCGCTCGGCGAGGGTCGGCGAGGAAGCCACGCCGATATCCGGGCCTTCCTCGAAGACCGGGCGGGAGCCGTGGATAGAGGGAAACGAAAAGGGCGTCCAGTTGCCCCGGGCCATGGCGTTCTCGAAGTCGACCCCACGGGCGGCGAGGTCGTCGAGCACCGGCGAGACGCTGTCCTCACCGCCCAGCGCGTCCCGGCGGAGAGAGTCGATAGTGACGAGGACGACGTTGTCCACTGCGGCCGGCATCTAACGTACCTCCGGCCGCTGGCGAGGCGGGCCAACGGGAAGATGAGACGCCGGGTCGCCTCGCCCGGCACAGCGCGAATCGTTCATACCGTCCTACATTGGACACGCGATACTGAAGCTTCTGGTTGTCCCGGACCGTCGGCGACGAAACAAACCGTCCTGCGGCCGGTAGCGCAAGGGAGCCGGCGTCTGTGCCGATTTCCGGGCGTGGTGTGTCACCGGGAGCCAGGGTCATAGCCCGGGCCGACCCTGAGGTCGAGTGTCCGCTCGCGTATGTGGATGTCCAGGCGCTCGTGGTCGGCGACCTCGCCGTCGCGACTGAACGCCACTGCTTCGCCGTGACCGTCGACGGACAGCTCCGTCGCGCGGACGTGGGTGACCCCCTCGGTGTCGGTCGCCAGCAGGCGGTGGCCGATGGCTTCCGTGACGAGGTTGCCCGTCGGCATCCGCTCGACGATGGCGACGTCCAGCAGGCCGTCCTCCATGTCGGCTTGCCCGCCCCGTTCGACGAACTTCCGGGCGTTGCCCACGAGCAGACAGGTCGCCGACCCGGACCAGGTGACGGGACCGTCCTCGCCGACGGCCTCGACGGTGAGGTCCAGTCCGTCGAACTCGATTGCCTCCTGGGCACCGGTCAGGAGAAACGCCAGCGTCCCGAAGCGAGCCTTCAGGTCGCCCGAGGCCGCCAGACTGGCATCGGCTGGCAGCCCGGCGATACAGGAGACGAGAAACGGCTCCTCGCCCGCGAGGCCGACGTCGACAGTCCGAATCTCACCGATGTCGGCGACCTCGACGGCCTGCTGTGGGTCGGTGACACCGATGGTACCGGCAAGCAGATTCGCGGTCCCGGCGGGCACCACCGAGAGCGTCACCGTGTCGAGGTGGTCGGCCCGGGAGAGCCCCCGGACGACCTCGTTGACCGTCCCGTCGCCGCCCGCGACGGCGACCTCGGCGGCGCCCGCTTTGCCGGCCGCCCGGCCGAGTTCGAGCGCGTCGCCAGGGTCCTCGGTGCGCGAGACGTCGAACCCCCGAGCCGAGAGCAGCCGCTCGACCAGCTTGGCGTGGTTCCCGTCGCCGCTTGTTGGGTTGAGGACCGCGCGGCGCGAGCCGACTTGCATACCGCCACACAGTGGGCTCGCGTACTTATCACCACGGCCTCACTGCTGACCGACAGCGCGAGTTCGTGCGTACCTTCGTCTCGTCGCTGCCGTCGGCGCGGTAGTTCCACAGTTCGACGGTCACCGGTTCCCAGATTTCGACGGCCTCGGAGAGCGCATCGACGGCGGCCCGCTCGGAGTCCGGGCCCTGGAGCAGACGGAGGTTCTCGCCCCGGACCGCCGACAGCGACGACACGACAGTCGATGGGAGGTCGACGAGCGCCGAGAGGGGGCCCTCGGCGCGGTCGACCCGCTCCGGGTCGCCGTCGTGGGCCGCGAGGAACGACCGGGCAGCCGACCGGTCACAGGTCAACAGCTCTCGGAGCCGTTCTCTGGTGGCCATCAGTCCCGAGTAAGGTGAATCCCCACAAACGTCTGTTGGATACCGGCTGCCACTCTCGCGGCGGTAATATGTCCCTACTCGGCGGACGTGCTATCGTAGGTCGACCCTACCGACTCGCCTGTCGAGCCGTGACCAGGGCGAAGTGTTTTTAGTTGTAGACGCGGCTGTCGGAACATGGACAGTCAACGACGCTCGTTTCTCGCAGCGGCGAGTAGCGTCGTGACTGGCGTCCTCGCTGGCTGTCCCGGATTTCTCAGTCCAGGGGCCGGCCCGAACGACAACAACACGACCCAGCCAGGGGTAGAAGGCGCCGGCGTCCGCATTCCTGACACCGTCGATAGCACGTATCCCCAGTACCAGTACGACGGTGCGAACACCGGGACGGTCCCCGAGGTCTCCGGGCCGACAGGGGCTATCACATCGCTGTTCGAGTTCGGGCAGTCAAGCTTTACCCCCAGTCACCGGATGGGGTCGCCGTCGCTGCGTGACGGCTGGCTCTACCTGACCGAGGGACGCATCGACAGCGCCGGCAACGGGGAGACGTTCGTCTACGCGATAGATGCCGTCGATGGGAGCAGACAGTGGGCGACGATGTACCGGGGGACGAACGCCGCCGGCCCGACTGCCGCGACGGAGGAAATAGTCCTGGCAACTATCGGCGAGGAACTGGTCGGATTGGCCGCCGAGACCGGTATCGAGCAGTGGTCGTTCGCCCCCCCGGTCCAGTCGGGTATCACCGTCGACGGCGACACCGTCTACGTCGTCAGCCGACAGGACGGCACCGCCACCCTGTATTCGCTCTCGGTCGGCGACGGCTCGCTCGACTGGGCGACGCCGGTCGACGCCGGGTCGGAGCCGGTGACGCCCGCCGTCGCCGACGGAACCGTCTACGCGGGCGGGAACTCGCTCCAGTCGTTCGACTCGACTACCGGCGAGGTGGTCTGGAGCGCCGAATACAACCTGACGGCGCCGCCGACCGCCGTCGGCGAAGACGTGGTCGTCGGCTCCGGGACGGCCGTCCGCGTGTTCGACACCGCCGACGGCACCGAGCGCTGGAGCAACGACGTCGAGACGTACGGTAACCGGGAGTCGCCGGCAGTGACCAACCCGCTCGCCGTGACCGGCGACACCATCTACGCCGTCGCCGACAGGGGACTGACGGCCCTGAGCCTCTCGGGGAGCCAACACCGCTACACCGTCGAGATAGGTATCAACGGGACGCCCATCGTCGCCGACGGCTTCCTCTACCTGTTCGGGCGGGGGCAACTGGCCTGTCGCTCGGCGGACGACGGCAGTACGGAGTGGACCTACGGGACACGCCAGCGGACCAGTTCGCGGGGTATGGCCCCGGTCGTCGCCGATAACGTCGCCTTCTTCCCCGCCGAGCGGCTCTACGCCATCGCGGGCTGACCGACCGCTCGTCTATCGGTCTCGGCGCCCGACTCGGCGTGGGACTCGTCTGGGTGCCGTCGGGATGGTGGTCGCCCGCCCCTGGGCCGGCGCGCTTGGCGAGCAGGCCCTGTCCGAGGGTGTTGTTGAGTTTGTGCGCGCCGCCATGGAGCAGGTCCTCGTGTTTGCGGTAGATGTCCGCGCCGTGGCGCTCGCTGAGCGTCTTCGCGTGAAACACCGGTGTCGGCCGGCCAGCGAACTGTTCGAGCAGATATTCGAACTCCTCGAAGTCGCCGGGTGATGACCGTCCTCCTCTGACACAGCAGGGCGTTAAAAACTACTGCCGGGCAGGGAGGGCCGATGGCCGCAGCTTCCTATTCAACTATCCGGTTTCAGTTTTTATTTAGTTTGACTGAGTAAAAATTTAAATACGGTAAGCTACCCAAATCCGGCAAATGAGTGGACGAGTGACTGGGGACCGACGGCCGACCGTTCCCGCGCCGGTCCCGCCGGACGACCCCGACGCGTGGTACGCCCCCGACGTGTGCGAACAGGACGAGGTGCACCCGGGCGTAGTCGTGACCGTCCGGCAGGCCAACGGGTTCCACTACGAGGTCCGCGAACCGGTTCTCTCGCCGGGCGACCGAACCGCCCTCGAAACCGTCCAGTCCCACTTCGACGGCGCGAACATCGAGCGGCCCCGCACCCGCGAAGGCGCCGTCGAACGCATGGAACAGGGGTTCAACCCGAAACACCGACGGGTAATCGACCGGCTGGTCGACTGTTCGCCGGCGGGGCAGCGACGGGTGACCTACCACGCGCTGTGTTCGCTTGCTTGTCTCGGGGAGCTGACCCCCTACGCGCTCGACGACCGCATCGATGTCGCCGACGTGACCGAGGACAGCGTCGTCGTCCACACCGAGGACTACGCGCCAGCCGGCACGAGCCTTCAAAACCCCGACTACATCGAGCGGTTCACCAGCGAGCGCGTCGAGCGCCACACCGTTAGCTTCCAGGGGTTCGAGATACCGGTCACCGTCTACCGCGAGCACCTGCTGGGCAGTGACCCCTTTACCACGAAGTACGCCGTCCGCGAACCGGACCTGCTTCCCGGCGACGAGGAGCTCATCAGGGTCTGCAAGGAACGGGTGTGGGGGACCAGCGTCGAGGGGGTCGTCGAGGACCGCGTGGCCTTCGTCCGCGAGCGGGCCGCGTCGCTGCTCGCCCGCCAGCTGACCGTGCGCAACACGACCGAGTGGGTCGACGCGGCCGCCTACCGACTCCGGTCGGCACTCGCCGAACTCGACCTCGCGGTGCCGCCGCTTGACCAGCGCTTTGCCGACGACCGCCTCGACGACCTACTGTACTACGTGCTTCGGGACCTGGTGGGGTACGGCAAGCTCACCGTCCCGATTCGGGACCACACGCTCGAAGATATCGAGGCCAACCGCGTCAACGAGCGCGTGAAAGTGCTCCCGCGAGCGGACCTGGGCCACGACGGCCGCGTCCCGACGAACCTCTCCTTCGAGGACGAGTCGGCTTTCGTCAACGTCGTCACCCAGCTCGCGGCCGACGACGGCACTGAACTCAACGCCTCGAACCCGAGTGCGAAAGTCAACATCGACCCCGAGGGCGAGGGCGTCCACGACGCCGAGGAGACTATCCGGTGTGCAGTCGCCCTTCCCACTATCAGCGAGGACGGCCCCCATATCTCCATCCGCAAGCAGTCCGTGGACGCGATGACGCCCATCGACCTCGTCCAGCGCGAGTCGATGCCGACGGAACTGGTCGCGCTGCTCTGGTTGCTGTACGAGTCCCATGGCGTCGTCCTCTTCTCGGGCCCGACCGGGGCGGGTAAAACCACACTCATGAACGCTCATATGCCGTTTATCCCCTATCGGGACCGGCCCATCAGCATCGACGAGGGGTCCCGCGAGGTCCGGATTCCACACGAGACGGGCGTCTCGCTCACCACGCGAGCACACGAGCGCGACCACCGCCGGGTGACGATGGCCGACCTCATGACGCAGTGCAATTATCTCAATCCCGACGTCGAGGTCATCGCCGAAATCAACACACAGGCCTCGTTCGAGACGTTCTCGGAGACGCTCAATACGGGTCATGGGGTGCTCGGAACGACCCACGCCGCCGACGTCGAGACGCTCGTCAACCGCGTCATCGAGAAGGGCGTCCCGACCTACCTGCTGACGGAAATCGACCTCGTCGTCTTCCCGCGCCACGTCGGCGGCGAGCGCTACGTCGGCGAGGTCGTCGAGTTCCTCGACGAGCCACTTGAGGACGGACAGGGCGGAACCATCGAGAAGGACGGGGAGCGGATTCATTACAACACGCTCTGTCGGCGCCGCCCCGACGGCTCGTTCGACATAGCCTACGACCATCCGCAACTGGGTGATGGCCGTCGTCGCGTCGAGACGGGTATCTTCGACCGCCTGGCCCGGCTCCGGGACGAACCGACCGAGACCGTCGAGGAGACGTTCCACCGCCGCCATCGATACGTCAAATATCTCGTCAGGGAGGGCATCACGGACTTCGAGGCGCTCTTTGGCGTCCTGGCCGACTTGGAGACCAATGAGGCCGCGACGGTCGAGCGACTCCGGCGGCGGGCCGGCGAGCGGGACCCGCTGCATCTGGAGGTCGAGACCGATGACGACTGAAGGGCTGAGTCTCGGACTGGTCGACCGCGGACTGTACGCCCTCTTTGCCCATCACACGGACGACGACCGCCACACGACGACCAGGGAGCGCTACCGGGCGGCCCACCCGGAGACCGGGTTCGGGCTGTATCTCGCGCGGGTGTACGGGTTGGCCTGGCTCGCGCTCGTCGGTACGAGCCTGACGACCGGTGGGCTGGCGCTGGCGCTGCCGGCGAGCACGTTCGACCGCCTCGTGGGGGCGCTCGGCCAGAGCATCCCGGTCCTCAACCAGCTGGCGCTGCCGCCCGTCTCCCGGCTGGCTCTGGCGCTGGTGCTGTCGGTAGCGGTCGGTGTCGGGTCCCGGTGGCTCGTGCTGGCCCTCGGTAACCATTACCTGTCGTGGGTCGCACGGGCCCGCGCGGCCGACATTGCGACCACGCTGCCCGGCGCCGTCAGATATCTCCGCGTGCTCGCCTCGGAAACCCACGACCGAACGGAGATGCTCCGGGCCGTCGCCGAACAGGAGGCCTACGGGGAGACGGCCGTGGAGTTCCGCCGGGCGCTCAACCGTGGCACCCTCACCGGCAGCCTCGATGTCGGCCTCGAGCAGATAGCGAGCGAGACGCCCTCACGGGACCTGTTGGCGCCGTTCCTGCTGAAGTTCCGCGAACACGCAAACCAGAGCGCCGACGCGCTTGAGGGGTATCTGGAGATGGAGGGGCGGTTGCTCTCACATGAGCAGAGCCGCCAGCACGAGCGAGCCACGGGGTATCTCGAACTGCTGGCGGAGCTGTTCGTCGTCCTGCTGGTGATTCCGGCCCTGGTCGTCCTCATCGTCACCGTGATGGGTGTACTCGCGCCGCGTCTCTCGGCGCCTCTCGCGACGCCGCTTGGACCGACCTCCCTCCGCTCGGTCGTCGTCTACGCCAGCGCCGTGTTCGTGCTAGGGACCGGGCTCGCCGCCGCCGTAGTCGTTACGAGCCTGCGGCCACGGAACACCGCCGCACCGAGTTACCGGCTCCCGGGCACCGCCGTCGGCGTCCTCCGGTCAGCCACGTCGAACCCCGCCAGCGCGCTCGCGGTCTGCCTGCCGCTCGGACTGGCACTGGCCGGTGGGCTCTGGTGGCTAAACTACCGGCCCGTGAACGTCCTCCTGCTGTCGTACGTCGGTGTCACCCTCCCCGTCGGGCTGGTGGCTATCCGCCGCGCTCGACGGGACGACGCCAAAGACCGGGAGATACAGGACTTCGTCCACGCCATCGCCGGCCACGTGGCCCTGGGACGGCCGTTCCCCCAGGCCGTGCGACGGGTCGCCGAGGACGTGCAACTGGGTGCGCTGGCCGAGGACGTCGAGGCGCTGTCGTTTACGCTCTCGCTGGCCGACAGCCCGAGCGACGCGGCCGACGACCGCCGGGCAGCGGCCCTGGACCAGTTCGTCGACCGCGTCGGGACGCCGATGGCCGAACAGACAATCGGCCTGGTAGTCGGAGCCCTGGACGCGGGCAGCGACGCCGAGGACATCTTCGAGACGCTCCAGACCGAAATCGGGAAACTCTACCACCAGCGCAAATCGCTGCGGTCGGCACTGTTAGTGTACGTCGCCGTCGGCTGGACGACGGCGCTGCTGGTCGTCGGTATCACCGTCGCGATGAACGTCTACGTCCTCTCGGAGTTCGCCCAGCTCTCGACGGTCGCAAGCAGCCAGACGGTCGCCTTCGACCCGACGGCCATCGACCCCGCCAGGGAGCGATACCGGTTTTACGTCGTGACCCAGGCGACGATGCTCGCCTCGGGCTGGTTCGCCGGGACGGCGAGTCGGGGGTTCTACGAAGCGCTGTTACACTCGGGCGCGCTGGTACTTGTGGCCTACGCTGTCTACGCGGGGGTGGGGCTGCTGTGAACGGCCGCGCCCAGTCTCACGTCGTCGGCGTCGTCCTCCTGCTCGGTATCACGACAATCGCGCTCGGTGGACTGACGACGGTGGTCGGCGAGATAATCGACGGCCAGACGGCGACGGCCGACGAGCGCCGCGTCGCGAACGCACTCGACAGTGAGCTCCGTCCCGTAAAGGAGACGGGACCGAACCGAGTCGACGTCCGGTTCAGCGAGGGGCGACTCGCCACGGTGGAGCGGGAGCTTCGGGTGCTGACCGACAGCGGTGTCCGACGGGAGATAGCTATCGGCGGCCTCGTCTACACGTCGGGAACAAATCGGGTGGGGTTCGTCGGCGGCGCCATCACCCGGGGCAAGCCCGGCAACGCGTGGCTGGTCCGGGGACCACCGGTGACGGTCACGCGTGACAACGACACCCTGGTTGTCGGCGCGGTCACGCTGGGCGAGCAGGGCGCCGCCGTGGGCGGGAGCGGCGGTGTCACGGCTCGACTGCGGACGAACGTGACCCACGAGCGGACGGCGCTGCCCCGAGCCGACTACCGCATCGCCGTCGAGACGGCGACGCCGGAGCCCCTGGCCCGCCACTTGCGCGACCGTGGGCTGGCGACGACGAGGCGGGATATCGACGGCGACGGCGTCCCGAGCGTCGTGGCCGGCGTCGAGGGGCAACAGGAGCTCCAGCTCGTAGTCCACCGAACGAACACGGAGGTGGCCGGTGGATAGCCGCGGACTCAGCACGGTCGTCGAGAAGCTGCTCTCGCTCTCCATCGTGGTGTTGTACATCACGCTGTTGACGACAGTGCTGTACGGTGGCTCGGTCCCGACCTATCAGGGAGCGGTGGGGGCCGAGCTTGGCGAGCGCACGCTGGCGGAAGCCACCGCAGAGGTCGAGCGGACGGTCCCACCTCGGGGACGGGACGTCGCCGCGACGCGCCGGGTCGACCTTCCCGCGACCATCGACGGAACCGGCTACCGCATCCGGGCGAACGGGACCCACCTGCTGCTGGACCATCCCCACGACGAGGTCGGAGGCGCGGCGCGACCGGCCCTGCCCGGCCGGGTCAGCAGCGTTACGGGAGCGTGGGAAAGCGGGGCCGACACCGTCGTCACCGTCACCGGGTCGCGAGGAAATCTCACCGTCAGACTGGGGGAGCGTCGATGAGACTGCCGAACTCGACCCGGCGGGCCCAGACGACGCTGCCCGCCGTCGCCGTGGCGCTGGTCCTGCTGACGCTGGTGACGGCGCTCGCGCTGGGGCTGGCCGACTCGACCATTGCGAGCGCCGAACGGACGCCCGACGAGCGCCGGGTCGCTGCGGCCACGGCCGAGCGGCTCGTCGCTGCGGACGGCCCCATCGCCGAGCGGGCGAACGTCCTGAACGGGTCACGAGTGGACGCCTTCGACGGGACGGCGCTCCGAAACGAGGTGCCAGCGACGGCGGGCTACGGCGTCGAGGTGACACTGGACGGCGACACCGTGGCGACGACCGGCGACGCGACACGCGGGACCACGATGCGCCGGCTCGTCCTCGTCGAGTGGACCGACAGACGGACCGTCGACCCCGGGAGCAGGCGGGTCACGCTGCCCCGGCGGGCCACGGGCGTGACCGTCACGTTCTCGCCGAGCGGGGCGCCTATCCGAACGATGCGGGTCAACGACCAGGTCCGCCTGCACAACGACACCGGGCTACAGGGCACCTACGCGGTCGACCTGACGCCATACAGGACGACGCGTATCGAGTTCCAGACGCCGGATACAGTGACGGAGGGCGACGTAACGATAACCTACGAGACACCCCGAACCACCAAGCGGGCGCTTTCGGTGACCGTCGATGCCTAGGGCACAGCTCCCGCTGTCGCTGGTCGAGGTGGCACTGGGCGCGACGCTGATTCTGGGCGTCGCGCTGGGCTTTGCCCTGGCGACGCCGACACCGGACACGCGGGGGCCACAGCTGTCGGCCTACGCCGAGGACACGGCGACCATCCTGCAGACCGACCCGGCCAGGCACAACGGGACGACCCGGCTGGGTGAGGTCGTCACTAGCCAGCGGGCCTTCGACCGTGAGCGCGGGGCACTGGAACGGCGCGTCGAGCGCATCCTCCCGGCGAACGTCCTGTTCAACGTCCGGACACCCTACGGTTCGGTCGGAACGTCGGTGCCAAGGCGGACGACGACGGGGACGGCGACGGTGCCGACCGGCGACGGGACAGTCCGAATCGAGGTGTGGTACGCGTGACGGGGCGCGGCCAGCTGGTCCTCGTCGCCGCAGTGTTGGTCGCCGTCGCGCTCGCACCGGTCGTGCTCGCCGCCCTCCAGCTGGGGTATCACGACGACGTGCGCGCTGCCGGCGCCGTCGACGACCCGACGGCCGACACCGTGCGCGTCCTCGACCGCGCCGTGAGCCGAGAGAGCGAGTCGGTACCCCGGCGCTACTCGTGGACCGCCCGAAGCGCGGCGGTGACGGCGCTACGAGACGACCTCGGACCGGTCCGGTCGCGGCTCCGGACCGCCGAAATGGAACGGGGGACCGTCACCGAGATAGCGTACAACGCGACGGCGGCCCGAGCCTGGCAGTCGACGAACTGCCCGAGCGGGCCGGGACGTGAGTTCGGCCCCTGTCTCACGGACCGGGGCGTCGTCGTCCAGGAGCGCGTCGATAGAACGCACGTCCTGGCGGTCGGGTTCGACGTGACGACGACGACCGAGCGCGGCGAGACGGGGGTGACGGTGGTCCTCACGGGCGTCGCTGGGTAACGGGCACTGGTACGGACCGTCTCGACGGCGTCCTCGACCGCTGGGTTGTCGAGTTCGCCCGGGTGGCCAAGCGACAGGTCGAACGGCCATGAAGACGAAGCCCAGTTCGGGTGACGGGGATACAGTTCCGGCGCCGGACTACCGCTGTGACTCCCGGAGAATCAGCGGGCCGATAGCCAGCGTCCGTTTGGCGACTGTCAGGATGCGAAGCAGATAGGCGACAAAGAGCAGGAAAGGCGTAAGCGTGAACGCGAACGCGGCCCCGACGACCAGGGTGAGGTTAGCGACGCCGACTGTCCGACCGGCGATAGTCACCGGGTCGACGGTGGCCATCGTGACGCTGGCAACGATGAGGGCGGGAACAGCGGTGTACAGCGTCCGCTGTGAGAAGGTGATGAGCTCCCACTGGAAGTACAGCGTCTTGATGTGTTCGCGCGCGGGACCGAACATCGAGAGGGCCGTCTTCAGCTCCTGGAGTCGCTCTTGGTCGGTCTCGTCGAGGGCGGCGGCGTGGTCGGTACTGATGCGGTCGACCTGGTGGAGCTTCCAGCTGTAGTTGAAGTTCAGCGCGGCAGACAGCACGTCGAACGTGCCAAAGGACGCCCCATCCAGCTGTTCGGACACCTCTGTGGCGTTCTCGATGACGCTGTCGGTGAACTCCTCGGCCTCCGTCCGTACCTGTTCGTCGCTGTTGTCAAGCAGCCGGTCGCGGAGCGTACGGGTCCGCTCGGCCGTCAGGTCGACGATACTGCCCAGGAACGCCGAGGGGTCAGCGGGGGTCGTGCCGCCGATGAGTTCGTCGGTGAACGCCAGGAAGTCGAGCGTGTCACTCATCCGCTGGCGCTGGTCCCCCACCGGGCCGTCCTCCTGGGAGATGACGAGCTGGCCGATGGAGACGACGAGCGTCGACCCGGTGACGATGACGGTAATCATCGTGGAAAACAGCGTATCGATTACGTCGCCCGACCTGACTGTCGTGGCGAACGTCGGCGCCAGGACCGTCACGGCGACGACGAACGCGACGAAGACGGTGAGGACGAGGACGGCCGTGAGGACGAGGCGGTCGAGTTCGAGCAGGATACGGAACCGAATCCCGGACGTGTCCGCTCGCCCGCGCATCGTGTTCTCCGTCCCGATGTCGTCGCTCATGCCGACTGCGTCGCTGCCCGGGGTCGCTTGAACACGAGGAACTTCGTCCCGCCGCCCTCGTAGCTGATCGTCTCGACCAGCTCCCACCCCTCCGCCCCGAGTTCGTTGAGTCGAGGTTTCGGGTCCACTGCCTCCTTCCTGGTCGCGTCACGGTCGGGCCGGAGCGTCTCGTACTCCCATTCGGTGACGGAGCTATCTATCATATATTCGATAATGCTCGGCCGCTGTAAAAGGACTGGTGCGTGCCAGACCACGTACACCTGTTTGAACCGAGTCACTAATACTGCCGGCTATAAGTTCGTAAAGATATTCGCTACCCCGGGGTAGCGAATTCCTTCAGTTTGTTATAGCCGGCAGTATAACAACCCTGGCTGCCAAACACCTGCCCAAAGCGATGCAACCGGACCAGGCGGTGCACGACGACGTGCAGTTTCTCACCGGGTCGCCCCACCGCCAGGCTGTGCTGTCCGCACTCTGTGACGAGCCCGCCCGTCCCCACGAGCTCTGTGCCGACATCGACGCCACGCGGACGACGATTCAGCGCATCCTCGCCGGCTTTCGCGAGCGACAGTGGGTCGTCAAACACGACGGCGACTACCGGGCGACAGTGACCGGGAGAGGGGTCTATGAACAGTACGAGAGGCTCCGGGCGGAACTCGCGCGAGCCCGCCGCTTCGGGCCCCTGGCGACCCATCTGGGACCGGTCGCCGACGACCTGCCGGTGGCGGCACTCGAAAACGGCCGGCTCACGGTCAGCGAGGACGGGAGCCCGCTGGCCGCCCTCAGTCGGTTCACCGAGTGGCTGCAGGGAGTCGAGGGGAATATGCACGCCATCTCGCCCGTCGTGGCCCAGCCGTTCAACGAGATAGGCGCCGAACTGCTGAGCGAGGAGACCGGCATCGAGTTCGTCATCGACTCGGCGGTGCTGGAGCAGTCGAGAGCGAACTACGAGTCGGACTTACGGCTGGGCGCGAACCACGACCAGATGACGATATACGTCCACGAGTCACCGCTCGCTCTCGGGATTGCCTACGACGACGAACGCTGCTGTGTGGTCGCCTACGACGACGCCAACAACCTCAAGGCGATGCTCGAAGCCGGCGATGGGGAACTGTACGACTGGACCGACGAGGTGTTCGAGCGACATCGCGAGCGGTCGGTCCCGCTGGCCCGGTTGCTTGAGGGCGAGAACGCGGCCGAGAACAGCTGATGCGGATATCGGGACGAAAACGGGCAGCGCGTGGAGGGGAGAGCGCTGCCAGCGGTGGCGGGCCGAAGCGTCGGTGTCGAGACCAGGGTGGGCTCCCCACTGAAGCCATCTGGCGGGGGCCCCCTATACTTATCCGCTGATAGATGTTACAGGAGCTGTAACAGCTGTCGGCCGTGTTTCGGTCGCCAGCGAGGGCCGGCCGTTTGCAGTACTACCTCCCTACCCGCACTCGGCTCAGTCCCGCCGGCCGAAAACTAAGTACCCGGCCCCCGTCGGTTCGGGTATGTCACCGCCCGGGCGCGAAGTCCAGTACACGGAATCCGCCGTCATCGAGGTGTTCAAAAACCGGGACGACTACGCCGAGCCGATGACCGCCAAGGAAATCGCGGACCGGCTGGGCTGTTCGCGGCGAACAGCGCTGAACAAGCTCCACGACCTCGAAACGGGAACGGATGTCACGAGCAAGAAAGTCGGCGGCCGCTCGCGGGTGTGGTGGATTCCGGTCCGGACCGACTGAGCGACGCCGGCCCGGCGCTCCTTCGAAGTGCATTTGCAATGGCCCGTCCAGAGACGTACTAGATGACCGGCTCGCACGTCGACGGCGGGGGTCGAGCGGGCATACGAGCGCGTCTGCCAGCGTCGCCCCTCGACGGCGACGACGCCCGCCCGCTCGCCTTGCCCCTCGTCGTCGGGCTGGCCGTCGTCGCCATCTACCTCGCGACCAACGACTATCCGGCCTACGGCGCCGGCCTCTACATCGAGACGGCCGACGCTATCCGGACAGCGGGCTACGCGCTGCCCGCGACGGTCCCCCACTACGGGCCGGAGGGAGTCCCCCTCGCCTATCCGCCGCTCGTGTTCTACGTCCTGGCAGTGCTGCGGGACCTCGGGGCCGGGGCGTTCGCGACGTCGCTGTATCTCCCGCCCCTCGTCACCGTCGCCGCCGTCGTCCCGGCGTATCTACTCGGTCGAGACATGGTGGGCGACCGCCGGGCCGGGACCGCCACGGCGCTACTGGTCGTCCTGAACCCCCAGGTCTTAGAGTGGCACGTCAGCGCCGGCGGCCTCGTCCGCGCGCCGGCTTTCGTCTTCGCGCTGTGGGGGAGCTACGCCGCCCTTCGAATCTTCCGTGAGGCCGAACGCGAGTGGGTCCTCCCGGGGTTGCTCTCGGTGGCGCTGGTCACACACATCCATCCGACCTACACCATCTTCGCCGTGGCCACCTATCTCCTCTTCTGGGCGGGCTATGACCGCTCGCCGGGCGGGCTGGTCCGTGGTGCCGTCGTCGGCTTCGGCGCGCTCGCGCTGGCGCTGCCGTGGCTGGCGACCGTCGTGGGCCACCACGGCATCGGGGTGTTCTCGGGCGCGGCGGGCACGCACGGCGGGCTCTTCGGCGTGGTCTACCGACTCCGCGAGTGGGGGCCGACCGGCGCCCTCGTCCCGATGGTGACCGCCGTCGGGTTGCTCGGGACGCGCCACCGGGTGGTCGGCGCCTGGACCGCCGCCGTCTGGCTCCTCTTTGCCCAGCCCCGATTTGCCTACGCGGTCGGCGCCATCGCGATGGTCGCCGCCGTCGTCGAACTCAGCGAGCGGGGGTACACCGGGCGGGTCGTGGCGCTGCCCTCGCGGGCGTTCGGCCGAGCGGGGGCCGAGCGAGTGGCCGGCGCTGTCGCTGGGCCGGGCGCACTCGCCCGCCTCACCGTCGCCGCTCTCGTCGTCCTCTCGCTGGTCGGCCTGGGCGGGCTCGGCTACGAGTTCGCGGGGTCGGACGGGACGACCCCGGAGTTCGTCGACGACGACGACACTGCGGCGATGGCGTGGGCCACAGAAGAGACGGCCACGGGTGCGACGTTCGTCGTCTTCGGCGACGCCGCCGAGTGGTTCCCGGTCTACACCGACCGGACCATTCTCGTCTCCCCCTGGGGGGCCGAGTGGCGCGGACCCGACACCTACGGGAGACACCTCGATGCCTTCGTCAACGGCTCGAACTGCGAGAGCCGGCGCTGTGCCGAGACCGCGATGGCGACGGTCGACGCCGACCCCGATTACGTCTACCTGCCAAAAGGCGAGTACACGGTTAGGGGAGCGTACGAGCAGGCCAACGGGACCCTCGTCGCCTCGTTCGCCGAGAGTCCGGGGTACGAGCGGGCCTTCGAGAACGACGGCGTGGTCATCTTCCGCACCGTCAGCGCCAGCGACCGTACAGGGACTGGAAGCGGCCGACTAGCGACGCCACGCGGTCCGAGGAGACCACCCAGACGCTAACGGCCGCGAGCACGGCCCCCGCGACCACGTCGGTCGCCCAGTGGATACCCAGTATCATCGTCGAGAGGACGATGCTCACCGCGAGGAAGACGGCGACCGGCGTCCACTTGGGGAAGGTCTCGTGGTCCCGTATCGCAAGCAGGGCGACCGTCACCGACAGCGAGGTGTGCAGCGACGGGAAGACGTTCGTGCTCGCGTTGACTTGGCTTGTCAGCAACTGGAATCGGGGGAGCATATCGAACAGGAGCGGCTCGACGAGTGTGGGCATGTAGTTGCGGGGCCCGTAGGCGATAAAGAGCAGATAACAGCTCATGCCGACGGTGTAGTTGATGGCGTAGGCGAACGCGGTGTGTCGCAGGTAGCGTCGCTCGGCTGCGAGCATCGCTGCGACCAGCGGGAAGACGAGCAGGAACGCGTAGCCGTAGACGTAGACGTAGCCGAAATACAGCGTCAGCCAGCCCGGGACGAGCGACTGTATCGTTGCGACGACGGCTCCCTCAAGCGAGTAGATGAACTCCGTGATGTTCGTGCCGATAATCCAGGAGATTTCGACGCCGATGTTGCGGACGAGGCTGTTTAGCAACAATACGCCAACGAGAAACCCGATAGGTTTGACGGCCATGCGCAGGCGCTCGGGCAGGTCGGTGGCGGCGGCCCGGAGCCGGTCCGGGCCGACGACGACCGACAGCGAGACCGACAGCATGAGCGAGAGCACCGCGATGACCTCGACGAAGACGGCGACTACCCCCATGGTCAGGACTGGAGCAGGCGCCCCTGTTCGTTGTATCGGTAGCCGGCCGCCCGGAACGCCTCGTGGGCCCGGTCCGAATCGACGGCCCCGTCCGTCCCCAGAAACTCGGTGACGGGGTTCGACGGGTCCCAGTCGAGGTCCGGCGGGAGCCAGGCGGTGCCAGCAAGCGGGCTGACCGCCGGGTCGGCGTAGCCGTCGAACACCGACTCCACGAGCGTTCCGCGGTCGACCAGCCGGGCCACCGTGTTCCGGAATCGGGGGTTCGTCAGCGGCGGCCGGCGGGTGTTGAACCCGGCGAAGTAAAACGCCCCGCTCCGGTCGATGTTCAGTGAGACGCCGTCGGCGCGACCGATTCTCGACGCGAGGGTCGGCCCCACGCCCAGCGCGGTCACGTCGGCCTCACCGTCGGCAACGAGGTTGACCGCAGAGGAGTCCGAGCCGACGAACTCGAGTTCGAGCTCCTCGAACGCCGGCCCGTCGGCCAGCTCGCTCGGCACCCCCGTCTCCTCGGACGTCTCCAGGAAGTGGTCGTCGAACCGCTCCAGGACCAGCGTCTGTCCCTGCGACACCGAGACGAACTCGAGCGGGCCGCTCCCGACCGGCGGGATGTTCGCGTCGACGAGCGCGTCCGTCGTCGTCACGCCGACGTCAACGCCACTGACCGTCGCCCTGTCCGTGCGGTCGGTCCAGATGTGCTCGGGCAACACGGGGACGGTGAGCAGCTGCCGGGCAGTCTGGCGACTGCAGTCGGTAAACTGTATCCGAACGGTCGTGTCGTCGACGGCGGTCGCGCGCTCGACGAGCGACGAGCGACCGCGAAAGCGGAATGTCGGGACCGTCTCGGAGAGTGACGCCAAGGAGGTGTCTCGCAACAGCCGGTGTGTGAACGAGACGTCCGAGGCGGTCAGCTGCTGGCCGTCGTGCCAGGTGAGGCTGTCCCGTAGCGTCACCTCGAGTTCGAGCGGGTCATCGCCGGTCCACTCCCAGTTCGTGGCTGCCCACGGGTAGAGCGTGTCCCGATAGCGGTACGCGAGTGCGTCGTATAGCAGGTCCGTGATGTCGGAGGGCCCCCGGTAGCTCGACATGAGCGGGTTGAGATTCGCCATGGGCCGGTCGTCGGGCGTGGTCGCACGGAGTCGCGTCGCCGACGCCGTGCGGTCCAGTCCCAGCAGGTTCAGCGGCGACGGGTCGAAGGCCCCGTTCCACCCGGAGAACCGGTCGGTGCGTGCGGCCCGGATGACGTTTGGAAAGCCAAGCACCAGGAAGGGACAGACCTGTATGAGCCGGCGCTGGATGCGCGAAACCGTCTCGGCCCGCTGGCTGCCGGTCTCCCGGCGCTGTCGCTCCAGCAGGTTGTCCATCAGGAGGTTCGTGTAGCCAAAGGGGTTCTGGGTCCCGGACTCGACCGAGTACGTGGAGTGCAACAGCGAGTAAAACGCGTCCGGGTCGTTGAACGTCCCCGGGAACTGGCCGACGAACACGTCGAACTCATGGTTGACCAGGGTCTGTCGGTAGAGCACCTCCGCGGTAATCGGCTGGATGCTGGCGCGGATGCCGGCCGCCTCGAACCAGGCCGACAGCTGTCGGGCGATAGCAATCGCGTACGGGTCCTGGTCGACCGGGAGCGTTTTGATAGAGACTGAGACGGTCGTCGGTTCGTTCCGGCCGACGAGCGCACGGATTCGGCTGAGACAGCCGCTCGTCGCGGCGAGCCCCCCGGAGAGAGCCGCCAGTGCGGACCGACGGGTAACCCCCACATCACCATCAGGGCGAGACTGCATTACTGTAGGTGTTTCACTCATAATATAACAGCCCTGTGTTTACAGACGGCACTCACGACCGACCCGTGGGCGTGTTTCCAGCTCGAAACCGAGTTGCTCTCGGCGAGCGCGATTGCAGAGGAGCGCCCCATTAATCTAGCCGCTACTACTGGGTGCAACGTTAATTACGTATCGTTCAGTTCCCACTCGGCTGCGCGCTGCTTTGCTTCCTGTCGCGCCTGCTCACGGATGGCCTCGATTTTTTCCTCGTCTTCGAGGAACGCTTCGACGGCGCCGTGGTCGTCAGCCGCCTCGGTCCCGGCGGGGGCGCGCCGCTCGGGGGGTGCGGCCCGACGGGTGCTGTCGGCAAGCGCTGGGTCGCCCGCGAGCCGTTCGGCCGGCATCCCCGGCGGGACGCGGAGGTCCTCGACGTCGTGGACCGGCCCGAGGTCGGCCCCGTCGAGTTCGAAGACCGAGACGTGGTACGGGCCGGGGACCGCGAGGTCGGCCAGGGCCGGTGGCCCACCCCTGTCCGTGCCGGTGTGGTAGGCGACGACCGGGACGCCGTCGACGAACGTGACGACGCCGCGCCCGTCGGCGTCGAGCAGGAGCGAGTCCTGGGGCTCGAAGACGGCGTAGCCAGTCACCGCTCGGTCAAGCACGTCCGCCAGCGGCTCGCGCGGGTCGGTTACCACGCGGGACTTCCGGAGCCGCCCCTGGGGGAGTTTCATGGTGGCTCCGGGATGACGGCGCTGCGGAACCGGTCGGCGACCTCGCCCGACTGGCCGTCCCTGACCGACAGCGAGTCCGCCGCCCGGCGGTAGGCCGCCGCCGCGTCACAGTGGGGGGCGTGTGCCAGCAGCGGTCGGCCCGCCCGTCGGGCCTCGCGGGCGCGCTCGCTTTCGGGGACGGCGCCGAGCGTCGGCCCCTCGAAGTAGCGCTCGGTCTTCTCGGCGACGCGCTCGATGCCGTCCTCCCGGACCTTGTTGAAGAGGAGACCCGCAACGTCGGTGTCGTAGGAGGTGGCGTACTCCTGGACTTTCAGGCCGTCGGAGATGGCGGGGATGGTCGGCTGGAGGACGATAACCGTTCGGTCGGCCATCACCACGGGCAGCACGGCGGCCCGGCTGTCCAGGGCCGGCGGGGAGTCGAGCAGGATGACGTCGGTGTCGGCGGCGAGCCGTGCGACTACTTCGCGCAGGCGCGACGGGTCGGCGTCGCGAAAGCCGTCGAGGCTCGTCCCGCAGGGGACGACCGTCATCCCGAACCGCTCGTAGGTCGCCGCCTCGACCGACGCTGACTCGGCCAGCACGTCGTGCAGCGTTGTCTCGGCATCAGAGAGCCCGGCGTGAAACAGCATGTTGGCCATCCCGGTGTCGGCGTCGACCACGGTGACGTCGTAGCGCTCGGACAGGGCCATCCCCAGCGCGACCGTGCTGGTGGTCTTGCCCGTTCCACCCTTGCCGCTGGCGACGGCGAACACTTCGACCATTACTAGTAGTGGCCCACCGATGGCATATAAAGTTCCGGGAAAAGGAGGCGAAAATAATGCTACCAGTCCACCGGCAACGGCTCCGGGTCGACGTGCTCGCCGACCAGCGCGGCGGCCCGGTTGTAGGGGTCGGACTGGCGGTCACCGTCAGCCGGCAGCCGCTCAGCGTCGCTCGATTCGAAGATGTTTCTCACGAAGGCATCTCTCGCGACGCGGTTCGTGAAGAGGTCGTGGAGATACGTGCCGAGTACGTCGTCGCTCGCCGCGCCGGCACCGTCGAACGGTCGGCTCACCCCGCCGGTCGGTTCGGACTCGCCCATATGTATCTCGTACCCCGAGACGGCACCGGCTGCACCTGCGAGCGGACCGACGCCGTCGATGTAACGCTCGACGTGTTCGACGGTCTTCTCGGATGAGAACTGCGTTCGAACCGGGAGCAGTCCGAGCCCGTCGACACGCTCCTGTCCGCCCGTTCCCTCGATAGACGCGTTTGTAACTGTCTCGCCGAGCATCTGATACCCCCCACACAGCCCGACGATGGGGCCGTCGAAGTCGCGCAGTCGCTCGCCAAAGCCGGCCTCGCGCAACGCCAGCAGGTCGTCGACGGTGTTCTTGCTGCCCGGGAGCACCACGGCGTCGGCGTCGGCCAGCGAGGCCGAGGGCGGGATGTAGGCGACCCGGACGCCGGGTTCGACAGCAAGGGGCTGGAGGTCGGTGAAGTTCGAGATACGTGGCAGTCGCGGGACGGCGACGGTGACGCTGTCGTCGTCGGGGACGCCGTCCGTGGCGCCGCGAACGGCGCGCTGGCCGACCGGCGGGAGCGCGACACTGTCCTCCTCGGGGAGCCCGGGGTCGTCGTACGGGAGCACGCCAAGGACCGGGACACCGGTGCGCTCCTCGAAGGCGTCGAGACCGGGAGCGAGCAGCGACTCGTCGCCACGGAACTTCGTGATGACGGCGCCGGCGATTCGCTCGCGGACGTCCTCGGGTACGAGTTCCAGCGTGCCGACGAGCGAGGCGAAGACGCCGCCCCGTTCGATATCCGCGACGAGGAGGATATCGGCCTCGGCGAAGCGGGCCGTCTCGACGTTCGCGAGGTCCCGGTGGTGGAGGTTTATCTCGGCGATGGAGCCGGCGCCCTCCGCGACGACGACGTCGTGGGCGGCGGCGAGTCTGTCGTGAGCTGCTTCGGCGGCCGCCAGCGCGTCGTCCCAGTGCTCGTCGTAGTAGCGCCCCGCAGCGTAGTTACCGACGGCCTCGCCGTCGACGACCAGCTGTGACTCGCCGTTGCCACGTGGCTTGAGCAGGACGGGGTTGTGCTCGGTCGCGGGCGCGACCCGGGCCGCGCGGGCCTGGACGTACTGGGAGACGCCGATTTCACCCCCGGGCGTCGCCCTGGCGTTGTTGCTCATGTTCTGGGCTTTGAACGGCGCGACAGAGACGCCGCAGTCGGCCAGCAGCCGGCAGAGTCCGGCTGCGACCGTGCTCTTGCCAACGTGGGAGGCCGTTCCCGCGACCAGAATCGTCGTCGCCATCTATCGGGGCTGGGGGCGCCGCGGATATGAGTGATGCGGACTGTCGGTTCGACGGCGGCTTTTTCTCGCCGGGCCGTCTCGCCCAGACGCTCGCCCGAGCGAACGCGAAACAGATTCGCTCCGTCGAATCGAATTTCGAAGCCGCGCTGTCGTCGGTGTGGGGCTGGTCGCCGGAGCACTCAGAACTCGGTGCCCTTCCGCGCCGGGTGGCCGGCGTCGAGGGGGTGTTTTACCTTCCCGACCTCCGTCACGAGGTCGGCGTGTTCGAAGACGTACTCGGGGGCCTCGTGACCGCCGGTGAGGACGAGTTCTACGTCGTCGGGTTTGGCCTCGACGAGCGCGACGACGTCCTCGGGGTCGATGAGGTCCCGGTTCGCGGCGTACAGTATCTCGTCGACGACGAGCATGTTGACGCCATCCTCGGGCGGTCCGTCGGCGTCGAGTGGCTCGGTGAGGTCGGCCCCGCGACTGGCGTCGAGAATCCCGTGAGCCCGCTCGAGTGCCCCCTTCGCCCTGGCCGCGTGTTCGTCGTCGTTACTCCCGTCCATGAACCCGTGCCAGCCGTAGTGGCCGGCGTTCTCGTATGAAAAGCCCGGGAGCGCTGCGATAGCGTTGTACTCGCCGCGGACGTCCTCTACGGTGCCGGTCCCGCCTTTCATGAACTGCAGGAGGTGGACGCGGTAGCCGTGACCGACCGCGCGGGTCGCCATCCCCAGTGCCGCCGTCGTCTTACCCTTGCCCTCGCCCCACCAGACCTGCACGAGACCGAAGTCCTCGGGGGTGCCCGGCTCGATTGGTTCGGCCGTCGGGCCGGCAGTATTGTCGCTCATAGGGAGAAGTCAGGGGGGACCAACATCGCTCTGGCGGTCGGTGACGACGCCATGCTCCGCGCTGGCCGGCGTCGGCGGGCCGTCGCCGTAGCGCGAGCGGAGGCTCGCACCCACGGCGTCGGAGGTGGTACCCGGCACGTCGGCGACCGAACAAAGGGTCGCCGTCTTCGCCTCGACGACGGTCGCAAGCAGCGTCGCGAGCGCGCCGTCGGAAAGGGCTCGGTCCACGCCGACGAGGAGGTTGACGGTGCCGGGCCGCCACGGCTGAGTGGCAGCCTGTGAGTCACGCCGGTTGTCGTCGAATTTACCCCACTGGGCGGCCACATCGCCGGCGCCGACCGGCAACACCGCCGGGTTCGAGAGGCCGGCTATCGCGAGCACAGTAACAGACCCGCTCGCGGCGAAGGCGGACGACGCCGTCCCGCCGGGTCGTCTCAAACATCCAGTGCCTCCAGCAGCCGGTCGTTCTCGGCCGGGAGCCTGACGGCCACCCGGACGTGGCTGTCGAGGCGGCGGAAGGTTCGGGCGTCCCGTAGCGCGAGCCCGTGTTCGCGAGCCGTCGCGAGCAGCTCGTCGACTCCGCTGTCGCCGGCCGCGAAACAGAGGAAGGGGGCGTCCGACGGGAACACGTCGAAGCGAGTTTCGAGTCGTGACCGCATCCGCTCGCGCTCGCAGTCGACGCGCTCGCGGGTCTCGGCGACGAACGCGTCGGCCCCGTAGCAGTGCGTGCCCACGGCGGCCGCCGCCGCGCTCATCGACCACGCGCGCCGGGCGGTGTGGAGACGGTCGAGTGCATCGCCGGTCCCGACGGCATAGCCCATCCGGACGCCCGGCAGGCCGAACAGCTTCGTGAGCGAGCGGGCGACGACGACGCCCTCGCGGCCCGCGAGCGACGGCTGGTCGGTAAACCCTAGGAAGGCCTCGTCGACGAGCAGCGTCGTCCCGGCGTCGTGACAGCGGTCGGCGAACGCCCGGAGAGCGTCGGCGTCGTAACACTCCCCGGTCGGATTGTTGGGATTGCAGACGACGGCCATCGCGTGGTCTGTGGGGCCGGTCTCGAGTATCGCGTCGTGGCCGACGAAACGCGGGTCGCCGCCCTGCAGACGGACCTCGCGGGCGTACTCGCCGAAACTCGGCGCCGGGAGGAGGACCGACTCGCCCGGCCGGACGGTCGTTTCAATCGCTAGCCGAATTGCGTCGAGTCCACCCGCAGTGGGGACGACTTCGACCGGGTCACAGCCGACGAACTCGGCTGCGGCCGCGCGAAAGTCGGGGTAGCCGTCGTTGGGATAGGAGCGTGCCGCGTCGAAGCTCCCCTCGACCACCTCACGCGTGCCCGGCGGTATCTGCGGGTTCGTGTTCGCGCTGAAGTCGAGCAGCGAGGGGTCGTCGCTGCTCCCGTGTGGGACGCGGCCATCGGCCCCGATGTGGGGGTCCGTCTCGCCGGCGGCGCGCAGCGCCGCGACGCTGTCAGGGTTCATGGCTTCGAGGAGGGGTGGCCGCGTTGAGAAGCTTTCGCGGTCGATTACAGATACTGCTCGGCGATTCGGGCGTCGGCCAGCGTGTTCACGTTGACCGCGACCCGAACGTCGTCGGTCAGCCACGCGTGGTCGCCGCTCTCGCCGACAACGTTTACGCCCGTCGGCGCCACGTCGCAACCGTCGCGCTCGAAGGTGGTGTCGTCGCTGACGCCCAGTTCGCGTTTCCTGACGGCGGGGACCAGCACCGACAGCGAGCCCGTGTCGTGGGCGTCGACTACGCGGTCGAGTATCTCGCCGTCGAGCAGCGGGAGGTCGGCAGCGACGGTGAGGACGGGCCGCGACACGCGCTCGTCAGCGAGCGCCGCGTCGAGGTCCGCGACGTACCCCTCGCCGGGCGTGTCGATACAGGGAGCGTCGACGTGGGCCCGTGTCTCGGGTGCGGCTGGCGACGTGACCGCGTAGGCGGTGTCGATACCGCTCTCGGCGAGCGCCCCGAGCACGCGGTCGACCATCGGGACGTTGCCGACGTGAAACAGGGGTTTCTCCACGTCGGTGTCGAGCCGGGTGCCGCGACCGCCACACATCACCAGAGCGTCCACACCGACCCTCCCAGGAGGTGCCACGCGGCGACCGCGCCGTGCAAGGCGGCGACGCGGGCGAGTTCGTTCGTCGCGCCGAAGACGTCGCCGCCGACGCCGTCGAGTGTCTGTCGGGCCCACCGGCGGACCAGCAGCGCCACGACGAGCGCGGCGACGAGCGCGACGGCGGTGGCCGGAACGACGACGGCGGCTATCGGCAGCGCCACGGCGAGCGCGCCGAGCCAGTCAGCCGGGCCGTTGCCCTCGAGCATCGTCGCGCCAAAGCCCTCGTGGCTCGGCTCACCGAGGCAGGCGAGTGTCGCCATCGCGAGTTTCGCGCCGACCTCGCTCGCGACCACGGCGGCGACGGCGACGCGGACCGGCAGAGTCGTCACCGCGAGCAGGCCGAGCGCGAGCGCGACGAGGACGCTCCCGAGTGCCAGCACCGCGCCGACGCCGACGGCGGTGTCACGCATCACCTCGCGTCGCTCGGCCGGGGCGCCGTGGACCGCTGTGGCGTCGCCGAGGTCGGCCAGTCCGTCGGCGTGGTTGACGCCGGTGACCCAGACGACGAGGGCGAGGGCTGCAGCGGCGACGACAGCGCCGGGCAGGTGACTGGTGGCCAGAAACGGAATTGCCACTAGCCCGCCGACGACGTAGCCCGCGAGCGGGAACGCCGCCGGGGTCGCGGTAAAGGCCGCCCAGGCGTCCTCGTCGTGGCCGATGGGAAGCTGGGAGAGAAAGCCCAGCGCGCCACGCAGCGCGCTCAGAACCACGCCATCACCACCCGGACGGCGGCCATCGCCAGGCCGGCCAGCGCGTAGCAGAGCACGCCGGCGACGCCGACGGCGCGGACGCCGCGTCGCGCCGCCGCCACGTCCGGCAGGGCGGCCCCGGGATTGAGGACGTACACGCCCGGTTTCTCCAGTCGCACGTCGAGCCCGGCGGCGGCGACGCCCATCGGCCAGCCGGAGTTCGGCGAGGGGACGCCGTCGAGCCACGCTCGCGTCCGTGCGAGCGAGCGCAGGTCCCCGAACGCGGCCGCGAGAACGACCGCGCTCAGACGGGCCGGGAGCCACATCACCGCGTCGTCAAGCACGGCGGCGGGGGTACCGACCCGCTTTCTCCGATAGCCGAGCATCGAGTCCAGCGTGTTGACGGCCTTGACCCACGCCGCTGTCGCCGCTGCGACCGGGAGCGTGGGGGCCCCGACGACCGCGGCGAGGGCGGCGGCGAGGACGAAGGCGGACAGCGGTGCGACCAGTCCGTCGGCCAGGTTCTCGGCGGCACTTTCGACGGCCGCGCTGTGGAGCTGTCCGGCCGAGAGGTCGCTCGCGTCCCGCCCGGCGAGCGCGAGCAGCCCGTCGCGAGCGGCCTCGATGTCGGTCTCGGAGTCGTCGGCGACCGACGTGGCCGCAGTCAGGAGTCGCCGGAGGCTACTGGAGAGAAACAGGACTAATCCAGCCAGCCCGGCCCCGGCAAACGGCGACAGGGTTCCCACGACGGCGACAGTCGCCGCGACGACGGCTGCGGCGGCTACGGGCAACACGAGCGCGCCGACGGCGCCCACCAGAAACGGGCGCGACCACTCGCGGTCCAGTGGCCCGACGAGCCGCCCGAACCAGGCGACCGGGTGACACCGGCTCGGCGGTTCACCGACGACGGCTTCCAGGGCACCCGCGACGAGAATCGGAACGACCGGTCTCACAGCCGTCCCTCCCGGAGCCGTGTTGCGACGGTCGAAAGGGGCGTCTCCGAGAGCAACACCGACCGCGCGCCCGCTCGGTCGGCGCCGCCGTCGGTGCGGGCGTCGTCGCCGACGTGGACCAGCGCCGAAAGCGGTGCATCCAGCGCCGCTGCGGTCGCCTCGAAGATTCGAGGATGGGGCTTGCGCCAGCCCGAGTCCACGCTCGTCACGACGGCGTCGAGCGAGTCGGGGCCGAGGTCGGCCCGCGTGAGCGTCCGTTCGACCAGCCCCGGGACGCTGCAGTTCGAACAGACCGCTACCGGGCCGACATCGGCCGCCACAGCGAGCGCCGCACGCGCGCCATCGCGCCGGACGACCGGTCCGTCGAAGGCGGCCAGGACGGCCGCGCGCGCGGTCGCCGCCGTGACCTCGACACCGCGACTGGCCAGCGCGAGCCGGACGTGTTCGTCGAGCGGGGCCTCCCGACCGCGCTCGTACTCCCTGTGGGCGGACCGATAGGCCGTCTCCCAGTCGTCGGGGATGTCGACGCCGCGCTCGGTGAGAGTGTCGGCCACGACGTCCCAGGGCTCGTCGGGCCGGTCAGCCGTAACGAGGGTTCCGAATAGGTCGAACGAAACTACCACGTCCGTGTGGTTACTGCAATCGAACTTGAACTATGCGGTCAGCGGTGGCCGACAGCGTCGGACAGGCGTCTTGCAACAATTCTATATCTGATAAGAATAGCCCAGTGAACTATTAGTTTCCTTATACTACGCGTGGCGTTTACAGTTAGAATCCGAATATTAATCGGAAGACTGCGACAGGGTGGGGTATACACAGCTGGTCGGGCAAGTGCCCGTTTAGATTCTCACCGAATGCGTCGAGATAATAGGTTGTATACTGATATGTTACGCTCGAAGCGTGTTCGTCACGCCGTGGTGACGCCACCGTCAGGGCGGGATATCTCTCGTATACCGACGACCAAAAATGGGCGAAAGCCCGATAGCAACGCGGACGTGCCAGTGTGGACGTCGAGGGCTACTCGACCCATTTGGCGCGGCGGATATCGTATCCGCCACAGTCCGGACAGGCGTGGTACTGGAGGTCGAACGACGCATCGCATGCTAGACAGATGTACGGCCGCCCCGTTGGCTCCCCGAGGTGGGAAGCGCTGCGTGCTTTGTCAAAGACTCCCATCGACGACCACATGCGACCATCGGCCTATACTGTCAAAAAGAGCGCCGATAGTTCATGCTATTTTATCCGACGCCGTCCGGCGGTTTTCTACCTGGGTGCTCGTGAACCGATAGCGCTCGTGTGCGGGCGCGGTGAGGGATACCCACCCTCCCCGATTCGGCGTCAAAACGAATCCGCCCTCCCCGATTTGAACGGGGGACAAGTCGATCTACAGTCGACTGCTCTACCAGTCTGAGCTAAGGGCGGTCTGCAGATGAAGATAGCCTGCGGTCCGGACTTAAGGGTTGTTATTCGCCAAGGGGTCGCGGCTTCCTGACATATGTGTATTCGCACACAATATCTAAATCAGAGGTGGGCGTATGGAGGGATGTGCTTGGAGACTGTGACTACTGTGGTGACCCCCTCACTAACGAACTCCAGTCAGTGAGCTGTGACCACTGTGGGGAGGGGTTCCACGTAGAATGTGCCCGTGACGCAGACGAGTTCTCGGTCACAGTCGAATCGAAGTTACTCGGTTCGAACAACTACCGCGTCGAGTGTCCGTTCTGCGAACTCTCCTGGACCACCAGCTACGACCCGCGCTGACGCCGGGCCGACAGACGTCAGACACAGCGGGAAGATTGAAATACCCGGAAGACAACCTGTATGACGAGTCGGATGAGCAAGATAACGTTCCGCGCTGACGACGACCTCGTCGACCGCCTCGAGGAGTTCGACGCCTCGAAGAGCCAGGTCATGCGCGAGGCGCTCCGAGCGTATCTCGATGGCGAGCAGTCATCGGAGAGCGCGTCGGACGCGGACAAAGCGGTCACCGACACGGAGAGCATCGACGCGCTCGTCGCCGACCGCGTCGACGCGCTCATCGCCGACCGACTGGAGACACCGACGACGCCCCGTCAGCCACAGGACGTGAATGTAAACATCACGCTCGACGCCGATAGCGGGGCTATTACCGAGGAGGGCGGCGACAGCGGACGCGTGTCAGACACGGACGCCGACGGTGAGACGGCGGGTGTATCACACGACCGCGAAGGCCGTAAGACAGCGCCGAAGAACCGTGAAAACGCGGGGACTGAGAGCCAGTCGGCGTGTGCCCAGTGTGGCGAGAACCTGGCGTCGTCCCACGTTTACTGCCCGAATTGCGGGGAGAAAGCCTCCCGGCGCGTGTTCTGTGATTGTGGCGACGAACTCCGGTCGGACTGGGGATTCTGCCCCGGCTGCGGGCGACGGACCCCCGCAGCTGACGTGCTCGAGCAGTCCAGAAGTAACGCAAACAGAGAGTAGAAGTTCCCTGACGCCGTAAACATATATTTGTCATACATTCGGCGATAGTTTTATTATCCCATAGTCTGTGGTACATCGTGCGTAAGACGGTCGTCTTACACAGCAGGGGTCGCGGTGGCATACCCGCCGCCGTCGACCGATTTCGCTGTGTAAACAGACAGGCGGGCCGTAAACACGGCTCGTTTGGATCGTCTTACCCAAAGGGAAACAACAATGGAGCGTGTGACACTACGGATTCCGAAACAGCAGATAGAAGAGGTCGAACAGATGGTCGATACGGGGGAGTTCCCCAACCGGAGTGAAGCTATCCGGTCGGCCGTCCGGGAGATGCTGTCCGAGCAAGAGGGCTCGGAACGTGCCTCCGAGAAAGACAAACGAACCTGGGCGAGGGTGTAACGATGCAGGATATCGTCAACGAAGCCCTCGAACGCGACGAGCAGGAGTCCCAGAAAATGTCCGACGAGGACATCGACGGGTTCGGTGACCCCCGCATCGTCATCGTCGGCTGTGGCGGCGCCGGTAACAACACGGTCAACCGCCTCTACAACATCGGTGTCGAAGGGGCCGACACCGTGGCAATCAACACGGACAAGCAGCACCTCAAGATGATTGAGGCCGACACGAAGATACTGGTCGGCAAGTCCCTCACCAACGGCCTCGGCGCGGGTGGCGACCCCTCGATGGGCGAGCGCGCGACCGAGATGGCACAGGGGACTATCAAGGAAGTGCTGGGCGATGCGGACCTGGTCTTTGTCACCGCCGGGATGGGTGGCGGGACCGGGACCGGCGCCGCGCCGGTCGTCTCGAAGATAGCCAAAGAGCAGGGCGCCATCGTCGTCGGCATGGTGTCGACGCCGTTCAACGTCGAGCGCGCCCGCACGGTGAAAGCCGAGGAAGGCTTAGAGAAGCTTCGCAACGAAGCCGACTCCATCATCGTGCTGGACAACAACCGCTTGCTGGACTACGTCCCGAACCTGCCCATCGGCAAGGCCTTCTCCGTGATGGACCAGATAATCGCCGAGACTGTCAAAGGCATTTCGGAGACGATTACCCAGCCCAGTCTCATCAACCTCGACTACGCCGACATGACATCCATCATGAACCAGGGCGGCGTCGCGGTGATGCTGGTGGGTGAGACCCAGGACAAGAACAAGACCGAGGAAGTGGTCAAAGACGCGATGAACCACCCCCTGCTGGACGTGGACTACCGTGGCGCAAGCGGCGGGCTCGTCCACATCACCGGCGGCCCGGACCTCACGCTGAAGGAGGCCGAGGGCATCGCCCAGAACATCACCGAACGGCTGGAGGCCAACGCCAACGTCATCTGGGGCGCCCGCATCCAGGAGGAGTACAAGGGCAAGGTCCGTGTCATGGCCATCATGACCGGCGTCAAGTCCGCGCAGGTGCTGGGCCCGTCGACCCAGAAGCAGGCCAACAAGTCCCGGAAGGCTATCGAGGGTGTCGACGACGACACCTCCTTTGACGCCTCCAAGAACTTCGAAAAGGCCGGCGGCGCCAGCAGTGCCGGCTACGGCGAGACGGACGGCGGCCGCAGTCCGAAAGAGAAGAACAACGGCCTCGACGTCATCCGGACGAGCGAGTAGCTGTCGACCTCGTTCTCCGTTTTGTAACCGGTCCAGCGACAGTACTGTGTGTCGGCGCTGTCGGACAACGTCACAGAGAGGTCCGTGGCGGCGAGAGCAGGTGGCTCAGACCGCTTCCAGCGCCTCGAGCAGATTGCACTTCCGGCAGCGGTCACGCGCGGTTGGTGCGCCGCAGTTGTCACACTCGCCAAAGTCCGTCTCACTGTCGCCGCCATAGGCGTCGGCCGCCAGCGCGGCGAGTTTCTCGTAGCCGGCCATAATCGAGTGGCGCGTGCCGGGATGGTTCTGTTCGAGCCCGAGCATGAGGTCCTGAATCTCGCCGCGATAGGCTTCGGCGGCGTGGGGACACTCGGTGATGTGGGCCGGGAGGTCACGGAAACGAGCGTAGAGGGCAATCTCCTTCTCGGGGACGTCACGCAGAGGTTTTGCCCTGGGGATGTGGTGGTCCTGTGGCTCGCGGGTCCGTTCGGCGGGCCCGTCACCACCCTCGAAGGGACCGAGCGAGGACTCGAAGTGTTTGGCTATCTGGTCGACATCGCCCTCCAGGAAGTTCATCAGCGCCGTCTCGGCCTCGTCGTCGAGGTTGTGACCGGTCAGCAGCTTGTCCGCGCCCAGCTCCTCGGCGTACCGCGAGAGGACGTCCCGACGGAAGACGCCGCAGTAGGCACAGGCGGCCATCCCTTCGGGGTCGTCCTCGACGACGTCGTCCATCTGGACGCCGAATTCGGACTCGTAGGAGACGACCTCGTGGCGGATGCCCAGGTCGTCGGTCAGTTCCTCGCAGGCCTCGAGGCTCTTGTCGCGGTAGCCCTCGATACCCTCGTGAATGGAAAGCGCAACGATTTCGATTCTGGGGTCGCGCTCGAAGACGTCGTGCAGGATGTGTGTGAGGACGACGCTGTCCTTACCACCCGAGAGCCCGATGACCCACGTCTCCGGGTCGTCGGGCGTGGCGCCGTCGGGGACCAGCCCGTCCTCGCGAACCCGGCGGCGCAGGCGCTTCTCGACGGCCCGACAGAGGTGGTCCTCACAGAGATAGAGGCCGGAGTAGGCCGCGTGCAACACCGCGTCGGACCCGCACTTGTCACACTCCATTACTCCAAGGTACGTGCCAGTCGCCCTGAGGGTTTCGTCTCGTGCCTACGGTAGTGTTTAGTTTAGTAGAAAACGGGGAAGAGAGCCAGAAAGCCCCGGCTGGCTTCGGTCGGGGGGCTCGCTGCGCTCCTCGGCCTTCGGCCTGCGGTGCT
>PXRT01000013.1:425092-456212 GCA_003020925.1 Halobacteriales archaeon QS_6_64_34
CGAACGGAGTGAGTGAAGCGCGCAGCGAGTCGCAGTAGTCGAGCGGTCGGGGGCTTTCTGGCTGGTGACAGTCTGAATCGCCTAACTAAACACCACCCGTGCCTACAGCACGGTCTCGATTTATCCCCGGAGACGCGAACCCAGCGCTCCTCGTCGGCTGCGGTAATCAGGCGAGCTTCGGCGCTGTAGGGCGCACCCGTCTCGACGCACGCCTCGAACCGCTTGCGGAGAGTCAGCGTTTTGCCCGCCGGCCCACTACGGCGGGTAATGAGCATGGACCGTGCAGCCGCCGTGTCCCGCATCGAGGCTCTCGTCGAGCGAGTCGAGTCCGAGACCATGCCGGTGCCGGTCCGGGAAGTGTGGGTGTACGGCGACGTGGCGCTGGGACTCGACCCGATAGAACGGCTGGACGTCTACGTCACCAAGGACATCCTGTTCAAGGACGCCCCCGAGCGGGCCGAGGAGTTCCTGGCCAGTCACGGCGTCGACGGCGTCGGCAAGACGGTCCGGGCCGACTGGGCCGACGAGCACCCCGACTATCTCCGGGCGAACGCGAGCGGCCACGCCGCCCCCGAGAAGTGTCTGGCCGCCCACCTCCTGCCCGACGACGCAGACGAGCCAATCCATCTCGAAGTGTGCAACGCCTCCTTCGACGACAACGTCACCCAGCGGCTCAAAGGCGCGATGGCCCGCGCTGACTACGAGCAGATTCTCGACCCTCGCGGCGCGTGTCTGTGGGTGGACGGACAGCGGTCATCGGACGCCTTCCAGAAGCTCCACGAGGGCGAGTTCGTCCTGCCGACGCTTTCGGGTGCGCTTGAGATGCTGGGGATGGACGCCGAGGAAGCCGACGAGGCCGCCGACGCTGTGCGTGCCTATCGGGACCGGCAGGAGGGGGCGACGGTTCGAGGCGACGTGGTGTAGGAGACGCTGACCGAAGGGAAGCGTCTCCGGACAAGCGAGCGGGTCGGCTACACCCGTCCGACAGTGACGAAGAAGGGGACCGTCTCCCGGCGTTCGTACTCTTCGGTCCCTATCTGTGTGACGACCGCCCGGCCCATCTCGCGCCACTGCTCGCGCAGGGCGTCGTACTCCTCGGGCGTGGTGTCGCCCGCCAGAATCGTCTCGCGGTCGGTCGCCAGCCCCTCCCCGGTGGCCTTCCGTCGGGCGGCGCGGACGGCCCCTTCGCCGTAGGGCGGCTCGACGGTCAGCTCCTGGTCGTAGCGCCGGGTCGAGACGACGTCGAGGTCGGCCGCCGCGAAGACGTCGGCGGCGTCGGCGCCGAGTTCGACGTCGGTGCCGACCCCGTCGAGAAAGAGGCTGCGGGCGCGCCGGGCCAGTCGGGGCTCGCTGTCGACGGTGGACTGGACCGTAACCGCGCCGTTGTTGGGCTCGACCGCCGCGACGCGGTCGCTGGCCACGCGGGCGAACTCCCGGACGGCCGCGACCGGGTCCGGGAGGTTGATGAGCAGCGCCTGACAGACCACGAGGTCGACGCTGTCGTCGGCGAATGGCAGGCGAGTGGCGTCACCCCTGACGGTCGGTCCCGGCACCGACGCCAGCAGGTCGGCGTCGGCGTCGAGCCCGACCACGTCGCCGTTGCTCTCCTCGCGGAGCACGCGGGTGAGTTCGCCGGTGCCACAGCCGACGTCCAGCATCCGCTGGCACTCGCCCAGTTCGAGGTCCGAGAGAGCCTCGCGGGAGTCAGCCCACATCCCGGAACGGGTGGACTCGAGGTAGTCGGCGGAGAAGCGTCGCACGCGAGAACGCAGTCGGGACAGCGGCAAAAAGCTCGCGGTCAGTCGGCCCGCAGTTCGCGCACGCGCTCGATGTTCCAGGCGAAGCTCTTGCCGTCCTCGGTGGGGGTTTCGAGCACGAACGGGACGTCCGCGACAGCGTCGTAGTTGAGGAACGCTTTCATACCCACTTCGCCGATTTCGCCCTCGCCGATGTGGGCGTGTTCGTCCTTGTTCGTCCCGCAGGCGTGTTTCGAGTCGTTGAGGTGGATACAGGCGAGGTCCTCGAAGCCGACCACGTCGTCGAACGCCGCGAACGTCTCCTCGACGCCCTCGGGCGTCGAGAGGTCGTAGCCAGCCGCGAATATGTGGGCGGTGTCGAGACAGAACTCGATGTCCAGACTGGTGCGCTCGCGGACCGTCGCTAAGTGTTCGAACTGCCCGCCCAGTTTCGTCCCGCTGCCGGCGTCGGACTCGATGAGGACGGTGACGCCGTCGGGGACGTCCAAGTCGTCGAGCACGCTCGCCGCGTTGTCCAGGCCGCCGTCGACGCCGGCGCCGGTGTGAGCGCCCAGGTGGACGTTGACGTACTCGATGCCGAGTTTGTCGGCGGCGTCGACCTCCTTTTGCATCGAGTCCAGGGATTTCTCGCGGAGGGCGTCCTTTGGCGTACAGAGGTTCACCAGGTAGG
Organism: Halobacteriales archaeon QS_6_64_34; assembly: GCA_003020925.1. Classification (GTDB taxonomy): domain Archaea; phylum Halobacteriota; class Halobacteria; order Halobacteriales; family Haloarculaceae; genus Haloarcula. The sequence goes on from PXRT01000013.1 coordinate 427,520, forward strand.
AGGAGTGGATGACCCACGGGCCGACGCCGTTATCCTCGCTCAGTTCGCGGAACTTCTCGGCCTCGTCGTCCTCGATGTTGGGGTCCTGCCAGACCTGCGGGGAGTGGGAGAATATCTGGCCGCAGTTGCCGCCGTACTCGACCTGCTCGTCGACGGCGTTGTACGCGCCGCCGGCGATAGAGGTGTGTGCACCGACTCGTACCATGGACAGCGGTGGGCGCTGTTGGATAAAATGGGTTCCGACATCCGTCGGGGTGGCGAATATCCTTACGAACGTACAGCCACCGGTATCAGGGCGTCCGGCGGACCCACTCGTCGCTATCGTATTTCGAGTTCGCGCGCTCGCGTGCGCGGGCCCGCTCGTCGCCGGTCCACCCGCCCTCGTCGGCGTCGGCCCACTGGGCCAGCGTCGCCCGGAGCCGTTCGACTACGTCGCCGCGCTCGACGTCGACGTACTCGTCGATAGCGCCGACTCGTTTGCGAAAGGCGTCCGTGTCTGGCTTGCCGGTGAAACAGCCACAGTGGCGCTCCGGCCGCAGCGACACCGACAGCGAGCCGTGCTGGACGACGGCGTCCTTCCGGCGGTACTGGGCGTTCCCGCCGAGTTTGCGGCCGTCCGGCCCGACGATGTCGTGAGCGGGATGCAGCGCCCGCAGGTAACAGGCCGGCTGGTGGACGGCCTCGCGTTTTTCCTCGACGAAGCGGGCCTCGACGCCGATACCCTCGAAGGTATCTAGTATGGGCTCACAGAACAGCTCGTAACACTCCATCAGGTCACCGGGCACCGCGTCGGCGGGCGCGACGATGCTGTAGGAGAGGTCGGCGTAGCGGTCGTGGTAGATAGCGCCGCCGCCGGTCGGCCGGCGGGTGACGCCGATGCCCTCGCGCTCGCAGAACGCCCAGTCGATACGCTCGGGGTCCTGGTTGTACCCCAGCGAGAGCACGTCGGGCCAGGTGTAGACGCGAACGGTGGCCGGGCCACCGTCGGCGGCCGTCTCGGCGGCAATCTCCTCCAGTGCCATCGTCATCGGTCCGTCGTCGGTGGCTTCGCCGATGACCCGCCAGTCCAGGTCCGCGAGTGTCATTGGCGCCGGTAGGTCGCCGTCGGCGTTAGGGGTTGCGAATATCGGCACGAGCGGGTCAGGTCGGCCCGTCGCCGTCCACGAGCCGACCCATCACCCGCTGTTCGGCCTTCCGGAGATGCTCGGCAGCAGTGCCGGGCGAACAGTCCAGCGCCTCGGCGACGTCGGCAGTCGAGCCCTCGCGGGGCTCCTCGTAGTAGCCACAGTCGACGGCGGCGGCGACGGCCTCGAACTGTCGGTCGGTCAGGGCCGCGCTCGGCTCGAAACGGTGACTCGCGTACTCGCCGACCTCGCGGACGTCGACGCCGATACCGTCCGGGACCGCTTCGACCGCCCGCTGGACGGTCTCGCCGGGGCCGACGAGCGTGAGTTCCATCGTCCCATCGGCGTTGAACGCGACCGGCGAGACGCTCACCAGTCCAGCGGTAGTGACCGCATCGACGATACCCCGGCCCGTCTCGGAGAGCCGGTCCCGGACGTAGAGGTAGAACGACTCGTCCGGACACGTCGAGATGGCGTACTCGAGGACGTTCTCGGTCGCCTCCAGGGCCTCGCGATAGGGCGCAATCGGGTGGCCGTCGACGTAGAAGAGCAAAGTGTGGACCGTGTCGTCGATGTTGTTCCCTCGAAGGAGATAGCTCGCCTCGTACCCCTTGTGGTCGACGACGAACTGATGCATCGGATTGCGCGCCTCCGGCGGGAGCGAAAGCGAGAGCCCGACGTACTTCACACGGGCTATCGGACCGCCGAATATAAATGCGCCTCGCCGCTGGGGCACCACGGCGAGGGTCGGCCGGAGCGACACGACGGGTATGTCCCAATCAGTCGCGACGCCGGCCCGCGAGGGCGCCGACCTCGTCGAGCCGATTCGCGAGTACGTCGTCCGCGAGGAGCGCCACGAAAACGCGCCGGCGGTCGTGATTCGCGCCGACGAGGTCCAGCAGGTGCTCTCGACGCTGCAGACCGAGGCCGGGCTGGACCACTGTGCCTGCGTCACCGCCCAGGAGTACGCCGACCGCTTCGAGACTATCTACCACCTGCGGGGCTACGACGACCCAACCCGCGAGCTGTCGGTCGTGGTCCCCACCGCCCACGACGACCCCCACAGCGAGTCGGCGGCGCCGGTCTACCGCACCGCCGAGTGGCACGAGCGAGAGGCCCACGACCTGCTCGGCATCGACTACGACGACCACCCGGACTTGCGGCGGCTTTTGTTGCCCGAGACCTGGCAGGGCCACCCGCTCCGACGGGAGTACGACCAAAGCCAGCCCCAGATTGTCACCTTCCGCGAGCACCGGAAGCTGCTCGAAGACGAGCGGACCGGTCCCGAGACGATGCATCTCAACGTCGGGCCACACCACCCCTCGACCCACGGCGTGCTCCACCTGAACGTCGAACTCGACGGCGAACAGGTCGCCGCCGTCGACCCCGACATCGGCTACATCCACCGCTGTGAGGAGCAACTGTGCCAGCAAGGCACCTATCGCCACCAGATTATGCCCTACCCCGACCGCTGGGACTGGGGCGGGGCCGGGCTGTTGAACGAGTGGGCCTACGCGCGAACGGCGGAGGCCCTGGCCGACATCGACGTGCCCGAGTACGCCCAGGTGGTTCGGACGATGTGTGGCGAACTCGCGCGCATCCTCTCGCATATGCTCGCCGTCGCCACCTACGCGCTGGACGTGGTCGGGGAGTTCACCGCCGTCTTCCAGTGGGGAATTCGGGACAGAGAAATCGTCCAGGACATCCTCGAAGACCTCACCGGCCAGCGGCTGATGTTCAACTACCTCCGGCTGGGCGGCGTGGCATGGGACCTCCCGGAGCCCCGCGAGGCCTTCTTCGGGAACGTGCAGGAATTTCTGGACGGGCTTTCGCGCAAGCTCCGGGAGTACCACGACATGCTGACCGAAAACGAGATTCTCCAGCTGCGCACCGTCGATACCGGGTATCTCGACCCGGAGACCGCGAAGGCGTACGGCTGTACCGGCCCGGTCGCTCGCGGGTCCGGCGTCGACTACGACCTCCGACGGGACGACCCCTACGGCTACTACGACGAACTGAACTGGTCGGTCGTCACGGAGGACGGCGGCGATAACTTCGCCCGCCTGCTCGTCCGACTGCGCGAGGTCGAGGAGTCCGCCAAAATAGTCCAGCAGTGTCTCGACCTGCTTCGGGAGTGGCCCGAGAGCGACCGCGAGATTCAGGCCAACGTCCCCCGGACGCTCCGGCCTGAGCCCGGCACCGAAATCTATCGCGCGGTCGAGGCCGCGAAGGGCGAACTGGGCATCTACATCCGTTCCGACGGCACCGAGACGCCGGCCCGCTTCAAGATTCGTGGCCCCTCCTTCTCGCACGTCCAGGCGCTCTCGGAGATGGCCGAAGGCGAGTACGTCCCCGACCTCGTGGCGACGCTCGGGAGTCTGGACACCATCATGGGCGAGGTCGACCGCTAGTAGCGGTCTTGTACGGACTCCGTTCTACAGCCGGCAGTATAAGTCACCGTCCGACCCCAACCGTCGTGGAACGGGTTACTGTCCGAACTCGAACTCGCTGATGGCGTCGCGCCAGCGGTCGGGGATGGGCTGGGGGTCGCCGGCCGCGCGGTCGTAGGTCACGATGGTCGTCTCGCCGGTCGCGGCGACCGAATCCCCGTCCCGGACCTCGTACTCGAAGGGGAAACTCGTCGTGCCGAGTCGGGGGACCCGGACGCTGACGGTGACGCTGTCGGCGCTGTGGACCGGCCGCTCGAACTCGATTTCGAGCGTCTTGATGACGATGCCGTCGTCGCTGTCGGCGAGAAACGCCCGACTGCCGTCGCCGACGACCTCGGCGAGATAGTCGATGCGGGCCTCCTCCAGATAGGTGCCGTAGCGGACGTTGTTGACGTGCCCGTAGGTGTCGAGGTCATCAAAGCGCAGCGCTACCTCGGTCTCGAAGTTCATGCGAGCAACTCGGCGTGTTTCTCGCGTAGCTTCTCCAGTTTGGGCGGAATCGTCATCCGACAGTAAGACTGGTTGGGGTTCTTCTCGAAGTAGTCCTGGTGGTACTCCTCGGCGGGGTAGAACGTCTCCAGCGGTTCGACCTCGGTGACGATGTCGTCGTCGTAGGCCGGCCCGATGTCCTCGATAACGGCCTCGACGGCCTCGCGCTGGGTCTCGTCGTGGTAGAACACCGCCGAGCGATACTGAGTGCCCACGTCATTGCCCTCGCGGTTCAGCGTCGTCGGAGTGTGAGTCGTGAAATGGACGGTCAGGAGGTCCTCGTAGCTCACTATCTCGGGGTCGTACGTCAACTGCACACACTCGGCGTGGCCCGTCTCCTCGCGGCAGACGGCCTTGTAGCTCGGGTTCTCGACGTGGCCCCCGGCGTAACCTGAGACAACGTCCGTGACGCCATCGACCTGTTTGAAGACGGACTCGGTACACCAGAAACACCCGCCCGCGAACGTCGCTTGCTCGGTCATCGGTCCCACTAGACGTGGGACCTACAAAAACGACCGGCCGCTCCGTGTGCATCGCCCACTGGCGAAAGAGGGGAAGTTCCTTTGCGGTGACGGCTGTAGACGGCGTATGGGAGACGATGCTATCGACGACGTGGACGAGGCCATCCTCCACGCCCTCCAGAAGGACGCCCGCAACATCTCGTCGGGCGACATCGCCGAGCGGACCGGCACGTCGGGCAGCACCGTCCGGAAACGCATCCAGCGACTGGAAGACGACGAGGTCATCAAGGGATACAGCGCCGAAATCGACTACCAGAAGTCGGGCTATCCGCTCCGCATGCTGCTGTTCTGTACCGCGCCGATTCCGGACCGGGGCGAGAAGATTCCGGCCATCCTCGACGTCAACGGCGTCGTCTCGGTCCAGGAGCTAGTTACCGGCGAGCGGAACCTGCTGGTGACCGTCGTCGGCGAGACGGACAGCGACATCACTCCCGTCGCCCAGGAGCTACTGGACCTGGGCCTGACCGTCGTCGACGAGGTCCTGGTCCGGAGCCACGAGACGACGCCGTTTGGCGAATTCGACGGCGAGTAGCCCGCGAACGCGAGTTTTCGTCGCCGTGTGTCGGATATCGAACGCGCCGGCCCCGGCCAGCGTTGCCGATACCAGCCTCGAAACCATAATGTTCTATAATCACCCTCTTGTCGAACAGACTGGTAAGATAGAAGGATTTAATAACCGTTCTGTTCGTAGTACGGGTGAACGACGGCCGGTATCGCCCGGGTGGCTCCCCGGGCGGTGTCGGTCACGAACTCAACGATGTCAGACGAAACACAGCGCCGGGCAGTCGGAGCGCTTCCGAGTGGAATAGGGCGGCAAGCACCGAGTACGCCGAAAGCCCTGACCCGGGCCGTCTGGCTGCTGTGGGGGCTGAGCCTGGTCGCCCTGGTCGGCCGAGTGGTGACCGACTGGTCGCCCGAACTGGGGCCCCTCGTTGCCATCGACGGGCTGACCGTCCTGATGTGGCCGGTCGTCACCTTCTTTTCGGGTATCGTCCACAGCTACTCGCGGCGCTACATGGCCGGCAGCGCCCACGAGACGCGATTTTTCATCACCGTCTTCGGCTTCACGGTGGTCGTGGTGGCGCTTGTCGCGGCCAACCACATTGTGCTGTTCGGCGTTCTGTGGCTGACGATGGGGCTGTTGATGGCACAGCTCATCGGCGTCATCAGCGGCTGGAAACAGGCGAAAGCGGCCGCGTCGGTCGCTCGCCGGTACTTCCTCGCCAGCAGCGCACTGCTGGCGGTGGCGCTGTCGGCGCTCTGGTGGACGACCGGCGCGACGACGATATCGGGCATCGCCGCCTCGGGGACGCTCGGGGGGACGGTGTGGCTCGTCGCCGCCGGCGCGCTCGTGCTCGCGGCGATGATACAGTCCGCGCTCATCCCGTTCCAGGGATGGGTGCTCTCCTCGATGACCGCCCCGACGCCGGCGTCGGCGCTGATGCATGCCGGCTTCGTCAACGCCGGCGGCATCCTGCTGACCCGCTTTGCCCCGGTCATCACTGTCGACCCCGTCCTCATGCTCGCGATAGTCGGCGTCGGCGCCGCCAGCGCGCTGGGGGGCAAGCTCCTGAAGTCGGTCCAGACGGACGTCAAAAGCAAACTGGGCTGCTCGACGGTAGGCCAGATGGGCTTCATGATAATGCAGGCCGGTCTGGGCTTTTTCGGGGCCGCTATCACGCATCTCATCCTGCACGGGTTCTACAAGGCCTACCAGTTCCTCTCCTCGGGCGACAGCGTCGAACACAACAGCCCGACCGGGGAAATCGGCCGCAGGGAAGGCCTCGTCGGTGTGGTCGTGACGATACTGACTACCCTAGCCGGCGGGTGGCTGTTTGCCACGTTGACCGGGAAGGGAGCGAAAGTCGACAGCGGGCTGTTGCTCACGTTCTTCGTCGTGTTCACCACGCTGCACGCGGCCCGCAACGCAGTCCAGCACACTGAGCTACCGGCCACGGCCCGCTACGGCGCCGTCCCCCTCGTCTTCTTCCCGGCTATCGTCCTCTATGCAGTCATCTACGAGGGCGTCTCGGGGCTGCTCGCAGTGGGGACGGTGACGACCGAACTGACGCTGCTCCACGGCGCCGTCGCCGTCTTCTTCGTCGGCGTCTACGTCGCCATCGAGACCGGCGTCCACGAGCACAGCCAGCGCCTCTACGTGGCGCTGTTGAACGCCAGCCAGCCGCCGACCGACACCCTGGTCACCGACACGGGGGAGTACAATGAGTACTGAGAACGCCATCCACGACAGCATCGACGACGCGGCCGAGACCGTCGGCTCGGTCTGGCCAATCCACTCGTTCGTGACCGCAAACCCCCTCGCGGGGTTCGAGGACAGACCCTTCGAGGAGGCGGTCGCTCAGGCCGCCGATATCCTGGGCGGCCGGGGATACCCCAGCCCGGAGACGTTCGCGGCGGCCCTCGAGCGCGGCCAGATAGACCGCGACATCCTCGAGGTGGAACTCGCCGAGGCCGGCTACGAGGCCGAGCCGGAGACGCTGCTCGACCGCATGGACGGGGCCGAAACCAACACGGACGACCCCGACACCGTCGAAGACCGCGTCGACCACGTGCTGACGAAGTGGCTCTCGGCCTTCCTCGACGAGGGCCGGGCCCACTGGGCACTGCCGGACCGCGACCTCGGCTTCTACGGCGTCTTCCGCAAGGTCTCGAACTACGACAGCCAGATTCCGGATTCGGGCGTCGTCGCGGACCTGCCGGCGACGCCGACCGAGACCATCGAGACGGTGCTCGACCCGTACCCCCAGTCGCAGTGGGGTGCCATCTTCGAGGCGCAACTGGCCGCACTGCCGGGCTGGACCGGGTTCATCAAACAGCGCGCTGTGGCCGGGGACGAGTGGCAGTCCCGACATCCCATCTCGCTTTCGGGGTATCTCGCGGTCCGCCTGGCGGTTCTCGACGCGTTCGACGCCGACCTCGCACCCTCGGAGACGCCCGAATCGGAGACACACGAGGTCGACGAACTCAGCGAGGCGTTCCTGACGGCGTGGGAGGGAACCTACTGCGAGGAACTGGTCGGGAGTGTCAGCGCCGAGAGCCAGTCCCTGGCCGACGCCGAACCGTCGGGTCGCCCCGACGCCCAGCTCGTGTTCTGTATCGACACCCGCTCAGAAGTGCTGCGTCGCCACCTCGAGGACACGGGCGACTACGAGACCCACGGCTACGCCGGCTTCTTCGGCATCCCGATGGAGTACGAGGGGTACGACGCCGAGGTGTCAGTCGAGGCCTGTCCGCCGATTCTCGACGCCCAGCACACCGTCACCGACGAGCCGGTCGACACCGAGACCCAGGAAGAGCACGACCACCGAAAGGGCATCCGCGAGGCCGCAGCCGAAATAATCGAGACCATCGAGGCAAACGCCGCGACGGCCTACGGCTTCGTCGAGAGCGCCGGGAGCGGCTACGGGCTCGCGCTGGCGAGTCGCACGCTCGTGCCCGGGCGCGTCCACGACTTCTTCGACGGCGTCGACCAGCGAGTGCCCGACGACCACGAGTTCTGCAGTCCGTCACTCGACGGGTTCACCCTCGACGAGCAGGTCGAGTACGCCGCGACGGCCTTCGACCTGATGGGCTGGGACCACTTTGCCCGCCTGGTCGTCTTCACCGGTCACGCGAGCGAGACCGCGAACAACCCGTTCGACTCGAGTCTCGACTGTGGCGCCTGTGCCGGCAACCCCGGCGGCCCGAGCGCCCGCGTGCTCGCGAAAATCTGTAACGACGACGCCGTCCAGGCCGAACTCCGCGAGCGCGGCTTCGAGATTCCCGACGACACCGTCTTCCTCGCCGGCGAGCACAACACCACGACCGACGAGGTCGACCTCTATGACGGAACCGTTCCCGAGAGCCACGCCGACGAACTCGAAGCGCTGCGCGCGGACCTCGAGACGGCCCGCGAGGGCGCGGCTGCCGAGCGTACGTCGACAGACGCCGCAGTCCGCGAGACCGAGCGCAGGGCGGCCGACTGGGCCGAGACCCGTCCCGAGTGGGGGCTGGCCGGCAACGCCGGCTTCGTCATCGGCCCGAGCGAGCTGGCCGCCGGGCTCGACCTCGACGGCCGCGCGTTCCTGCACTCGTACGACTGGACGACCGACACCGACGGCGACGCGCTCGAAGCCATCATCGCGGGGCCGATGGTCGTCACCCAGTGGATTAACTGCCAGTACTACTTCTCGACGGTCGACACGGCCGTCTACGGTAGCGGGTCGAAGATAACCCACAACCCCGTCGGCAACGTCGGCGTCTACCAGGGCAACGGCGGCGACCTGATGACGGGGCTCCCGCTGCAGTCGCTCATGGCCGCCGACGACGAGCCCTACCACCAGCCCCTTCGCCTCTCGACGGTGATACAGGCGCCGGTCGACACCGTCACCGACATCATCGCCGACCACGAGAACGTGGCCGGACTGCTGGACAACGGGTGGCTGTCCCTGACCGTCGTCGACCCGACACAGGGTCACGCGGCCTTCGAGTACGCCGGCGAACTCTCCTGGAGTCCGGCGGACGGGCGAGCGGCGGTTGCGACACCGGACGCGTCGGCGGCCGTCGCCGACGACTGAGACCCATTATTGTGGTAGCCGACGACTCCGAGGTCGTCGGTATTCGGAATCTCCGACAAGCCGGACGAGACAGTTTCTCGGAGAGGATTTCCGACCCGAATCGGTAGCTACCACGATACGGTGTGCCAAACTGTCCGCCCGCGCGGGCTATAACAGCTACCGCCGGCACCGCAGGCGTCGCTGTACTGAACGCCCGTCTCCTCGCTGAATTCTGTATAGCGCTATCTAATTTATCGCCAGCTCGACGCCGACGCGCCGAGCTTTTAGGAGTCGGGCGATTAGGCGCCGCTAATGGTCCAGAACGTGGCGTCCGTGATGACGGAGCTGGAACCGGAGGATTTCCACCTCCTGTCGGGTGTCGAGCAGGGGATGCGCTTCTCGGAGTACGTCAACCGCGAGAAGCTGACCGACTTCTCCCGGCTGAGCGAGGAGAACGTCGACTATCGGCTGGACCGGTGTGCGGACCGTGGGCTCGTCGAGCGCAAGACCATCCAGTACGAGGGGTTCAAGCTCACCTTCGAGGGGTACGACGCGCTGGCCCTGCACACCTTCGTCGAGCGGGATACTATCGAGGGATTCGGTGCCCCGCTGGGCGTCGGCAAGGAGAGCGACGTCTACGAGGTCCAGTCGTACAAACCGCTGGCACTCAAATACCACCGCGAGGGGTACACGAACTTCCGCGAAGTGATGAAAGAGCGCGAGTACACGGCCGACCGCGACCACGTCTCCTGGCTCTACACGGCCCGGAAGGCCGCCGAACGGGAGTACGAGGCCCTCGAAAGGCTGTATCCGGACGTCTCGGTCCCCCAGCCCATCGATACGAACCGCCACGCCATCGTCATGGAGAAAGTCGACGGCGTGGAACTCTCACGAACCAGGCTCGAACCCGAGCAAGTCGTCCCCATACTCGACCTCGTCCTCGATGAGATGCAGACCGCCTACCGTGACGGGTTCGTCCACGCGGACATGAGCGAGTACAACGTCTTCGTCACGACCCAGGGGGTCGTCGTCTTCGACTGGCCCCAGGCGGTGCCGACCGACCACGAGAACAGCGAGGAACTGCTGGCCCGTGATGTCGAGAACATCGTGAACTACTTCCGGCGGAAATACCCGGCCCACGTCGACGACGTCGACACCGACGCTCTGGCGGGTGCGCTGACCGCGGACAGTTTCGAGACGGTGACAGCGTACGTCGCCTGAGGCCACATACAGTCGATTTCGGCTATCTGAACGGTGAGCAGCGGCGCTGGTCGGGCGCCTGCAGCCGTACTGATAAACTGTATATAGCTATATCAAATCGGCATGGCGCCGACTGACCACAGGTTCGGAAAGTGGGTTCCTACAAACTAGAAAATTACTGATATATAGTCTAGAAATTTAATTTCTCTTGAGCTATTGAAGATTCCAAGACTTAGATCAACAATCAATTAGTGTCAACTAATCCTAAGATTCTTAGGTATCTGAGTCACGAGTATTGACTAGGTCGTCGTATTTCCGATAAGAATCTCTGCACTTAGCAGGGATTGCCTGATAATTTAAGCATTTATAATGGGAGGTCGGCAAATCACTTATCCCAAAGCAGAATCATCAATCGTTCCTCCGATCCTGTTTCGACTTCGCAGAACTCAAACTCGGAACATGAATTTATGAATCCTCGATTCTAAATAATGGTCAAAGTATATTTAATATTTCACACATATCGATAAGCATAAACAGGCGTAATTAATTTCTTCCATCAGCACCGGATACTCCGCACCTTGGTAGCTGAAATTTCGGAACAAATAGCAACCGCGACTGGTAGCTCCTCAGATCAAAAGGACAGGCTCAGGCTGGGTGAACTGGCGACGCATTATAAGTACTGACTTTTCACTTCCCACCAATAAACGTACTCCGTGACTAGCTTGTTGGAACCAATGTTCCGTTATATCGTTCTAACCCTTCGGTTTCAACAGTTGATTCTTCTGCATGGCTGAACGATGTATAATTGACCGTCACTCGGTCCGGTTGTCGTCTGAGAGTGGTGTTAAAATCATGGCGGAGATCCGATTGCGTAAACTCACTTGGGACACTGACTGTCCCAATCTGAACTGTTGATATCGAATCTCTTTCACCACTCCAGAAGGTGACTTCAACCCCTTCAAAGGTTGTTTCAGGTACCGGACCACGAAGTAACAGTTTCCCTTGAAATACTATTGTACTATTGGTCTCAACCGTTTCGCCTCGGACGTGTAGTTTTACAGGCTGTTGATCTTCCTGGGCTAAAAAAAACGACGTGCCGTAAGCAGCCAAGAGTAAACCCATGACAATAGACAGTAACAGGACTGCTACAACCCTATAGCGATGATAATGAAAATTATGTGTCATCCGAGACCACTGTATGAAGTATGGGTTTCTGTGAGTACGTTATTAAACTCAATAGTAAATAGTTCTTCAAGACTATAAACATCATACTCACCATTCATCGGTGGTGCAGTAGCTGTTGTATCGTCGTATCCCTCAGTCATAATACTCCATTGACGGTAGTATTGTTGGCTTTCAGAAGTGCTGAGATAAACGGTTTCGTTAGTTGTATCAGCGGGACTTCCGCTGTACCGTTCAATTGGCGCACCTCCGAGGTCGTTTGGATCATCATTCTTCCCAGCCGATAGTACGTGGCTTGTCTCGTGTACAATGGTATTTCGAAGACTGGTGATCTGTGGCGAATCAAAAGTGAATGCTACTATTCCGAAATCAGCTACAAGTCTTCCATCCCCATCACTGGATGACCGCCCACCGGTACCATACCATTGTGCAGCGTTGTCATCGCCCTCTTGGGACAGGTATAGATATACTCTATCCGAGTTATCATGAAACTCTTCCTCTATTTCGTTCGCATCATCACGAGAGGTTGGTGGAAGTTCTCCATCAAGTTCATACGTCCCTCGTTGTAAATCACTATCATATAATTCATCATCAACATAGTATTGCACATTCATATCATACATTGCAAACGTAGTTGTTGCACCAGCTAACGCAGCGTACATGTTGGTTTGATTAATGTCAGTGTGATAATCTACTTCTATTTCGAGTGTTGGTGAGGGAGTAACACTACTGTTTGTCGGGTCTCCCTGTTGGCTGTTATCAACATTGGCCCAGTAACGTTCTCCGATGTGAACATTAGAATGTTCACTATATGTATCCCCATCCACATCTGCACCCAAATGTGAAGGTGCTGCACTAGCGTCATGATAGCCGACAGTTTCGTTCACAATTTCATCCCCTTCGATACCGTTCCCGCTCTGGAGGTGCTCACGATATAGTACGACATTATCATTGTAGCCAACCCCGTAGACGGCAATCCAACCGTCCCAGTACTGGTCGCCGTCCGTGTCAGGATCAATCGGATCGGTGCCGGCGAAGTCCGAATTAAATTCGACTGTTCGGTCTACCTCGGAATTGTGCAACGATAAATCAGTCTGGACTTCCACACTGCCGCTGTACTCCCACCCGTCAGTCAGCCCATCGTCGTCGGTATCAGGGTCCCACGGGTCGGAGTCAACAGTCACTTCGTCTTGGTTGTTAAGCCAGAAGTCCGTCCGCGTGTTGCCGTCCATCGCGAGGAACGTCATCCGGTCCCAGGAACCCCCGTCAGCACTGTCGCTGAGGACGAAGTCGCTGTCATCCGTCGCATCGTTCAATCCGTCCTCTGCCAGCTCCTCGAACGAGACTGAATCCGGTGAGAGAGGAGCGTATGAACTGGAATCCGTTGTCGCTACGACGTTTTCGATCAGCGTCTCGTGATCTTCGGTTATCTCGTAGGTTGTCGTCGCCTCGGGATCCGTATGCGTCTCTTCGATCTCTTCAGCGTCAGTAAGCCCATCCCGGTCGCTGTCGGGGTCTTGCGGATCCGAATAGACGCGTATTGTTCCGTTCTGGACATCCTCGGTCGGTGCCCAGCGATGTGGGTCGCCGTCGGGTGTCTCAACAACGCTGATGTTCCATCCGCGCTCTTCTTGATCGTCGACAAGCCCATCGCCGTCCGAATCGGACGATAGTGGATCGCTCGACCACGCATAGCCGGGGAAGTGAATCACGTCAGCATCCGAGAGGTTCTGGTCGCCCAGATAGGTATCCATGTCCACTTCCTCGGCGTCAGGGGTGCCGTCGCCGTCCGTGTCGTTGTCGTTCGGGTCCAGTTGGACTGTCCGAGTTGTGTTTGCCAGCGGGATGCCATTCTCTTCCCAGCTATCGCTGATGCCGTCGCCGTCGGAGTCAACCGTTGTATTCGCTGACTCGATAGTGACGTTGTCCACCTCCATCCACGTTCGTGTATCCGAGAATTCGTACGTCCAGCGACCGTCGGCGCGGAATGACAATGTCACTTCTTGGCCTGCGAACTCGGAGACGTTGACTCGGGGGTTCACGCTGACTTCACGGGTATCACTTCCGTAGTCCTGTTCAAGCCGGAAGATGTCTGGATAAATACATCGGTGTTGGAACTACTGTCCGGGAGCGTTAGTGTGTGTTCGAGATATCGCATCCGGTTGGTTTCTTCTTCGACGTACGCTGAGCCATTCCGGAATTCGCAGACGCCAAGGACTGGCGAATCACTAGCCCCACTGGTTCGTGGGTCGTTCCGACAGGTCCAGGTGGCTCCGTTGACCGTCGTAGAGTTGCCCGAATCGATAGTAATCGCCTCAGTCGTGTCGAACTCGAAGGCCTGATTTCCTCCATCGAACGTCGGTTCCGAGAGTTGGGCTTGTTGGGTAGCTGTGTCGATGGCTTGCACCGAATCGAACGGGACGATGACCGAGAAGTGAGATGTGTTTGCAGAGACGGTGTTGTTCTGCGGGTCGACAGTGGATGGAAGCCGGTGATACGCACCGGTAGTCTCGTTGAACCGGTAGAGGGCAACCGATGACTCGTTGGACGAGATGGCCGACTCGTTGTAAGTCGTCGTCACCGTCGCTTCCGAAAGGTTGCCACCGACATCGACGTAGACAGGGGAGCCAACGAGACTCTCATTTGGTGCTCGCTCCGCAGTGAACCGTGCATGAGTTGCCGGTTCGACCGTTGAGTTCGACGCTAAGTTACCCTGGCCAGTGAGCTCGATGCTCACGCCGAGTGACTCGTTTTCGGTTTCAGTGGTGAACGTCTCGTTGCCGTCCTCGATACCGTCGCCATCGGTATCTGGGTCTGTCGGGTCAGTTCCGAAGGACGCAGTGAGTTCTGTTCCGTCAGAGAGGCCGTCGCTGTCGGTATCAAAGACGAGAGGATTTGTCTCGTTATCAAGTTCCGCCGCGTCATCGAGACCGTCGTTGTCGATGTCGGCGTAGAGTGGGTCGGTCCCGTTGGCGAGTTCGGCCGTATGCGTGAGCGAATCGCCATCCGGATCTTCTAACGCGTCCAGCGTTCCGTCATCATCCGAATCCAGTATCAGTGGGCCTGTCTCGGTCAGTATGTACTCTTCCCCGTCGGTCAACCCATCGCCATCAGTATCCGCATTTAGCGGGTCGGTACCGAGTTCGCGCTCTTGGAGTGTCCCGAGTCCATCGCCGTCGAAATCCTCGCGGCCATCGATAGTCCCGTTGTCAGCTTCGTCACTCTCGGTCATATTTGAGTCGCTGTCGAAATCCAGCGGATCTGTGCCTATGACCTGCTGTTCGTCGGCCGCTGGAAGCCCGTCGCCGTCCAGATAAAGCGTCGCTGACGCTACGTTTCCGGTAGTGTCCGCGGAGTTGGGTTCGTTTTCCCCAGTGTTGTTGTTCTGTGGCTGTCCTTCGTTTTCACCGGCATTGTCGTTCTGTGCCTGCCCTTCACTGCTGTTGCCGGGAGCCAAGCCAACACGGACATCGATGGTATTGACTCGTTCGGTCAGATTGACTGTCGTTCCGTAGGAGATGTTCTCCTCCGAACTGACGCCAGCAGTCTGGGGCTGTGTCGTGACTGTTCGGTTGCCGTTGATTGTGATAGTGACGTTGCCAAGCGGTTCGGGCGACGGATTCATCGAGATGTTGCCGGAAATCGGGTAGATGAGAGTCTCGTTTCCGGTCCGTACCGGATCAACCGTCTGGTCGATAGTCAGTTGAATTGCGCCACTTTCCTCCATTGTCACCGATGCATTTGAGCTGGAGGAATTGTCGGCATCTTCGTCGCTGTCGACCGGACCACTCTCTCCATCAGCAACGGACCAGTTTGTGGTATTGACCGTAACAGGGCTCAACACACCCAGGTCGTCCGCTGCCGGAACTGGGTCAGAAGTATACTGTTCGATACTGTTGGTAGCGCCGACATCGTCGACGTAGTTGAGCGTGCCAGACGTGCTCACGAAGACAATTTCCTGTGCCTCGTCGCTGTCAACGTCAGCCGCAGTGGGCGGTGACTTGGCTGCAACGCCGTCCGTGAGTGTCTCACGCCCGTCAGTCCCCAGCAGTGCTACTTCGTTGCTGCCGGTCACTGTCGGGATTTGCAGTGTTCCGTTGATCATCGCTGGCGGCCCAGCACCGAGTCCGTTGTTGGACCCGACGCCACCCAATTCCACGACGGTCCCGGACGGTTCGAGATACTGTACCGTCTGAGACGCATCAACGAACACCAGTTCAGTTGTATTGTCCTCGTCGATATCAACCGCTCCCAACACGGCGTTTGTCCCGTCACCTGGACTCGCAACCCCAACAGGGTCGTTATCGGGCGTCACCCGATACAACATCTCCTCATTACTGCCTGCATAGAATATCGACGTACTGCTTCCATTGAACCTGCCGACAGCCAGAACTGAATGCTGTTGTCGTGGTGTTGCAGACGTATTAGCGTCGACCAAGACCGACGTGTCGTTGTTCTGGTCGATACTCCGTATTGCCCCAGTATCGGTTACAAACGGGACTTCACGAGCAGTGTCATTGTCGAGCTGAACGGGCGTACCGAGTACTGCAGCGTCGGCGCTAAGCGCCTGTAGAATGGTGTCCCCGTCCGCCGGCTCGGACTGACCGTATACGAGCCCGTCCATTTCGGACTCGTTACCAACAGCGTCAGTTGCGGGCTGGTTTCCACTTTGCATCACCGCTGCTGCCTGTCCCATCAGTAGTCCAGACACTGGCCCAACAGTGACGAGTAACAATACCCCAAAGACCGCCTGAAGTTTGAGTCGTGTTCCCACCATGGCGTTTTCCCACCGTAACTGCAATTCCGATAGGGCTTCCATTTGAGACGTGGTTTTATAAATATAATGGTGGACGTTGGAATTAGATAAGAACAGTAGTAACTGTATATAAAATCCAGTTTAATCAACTATCTTTCTAATCTTTTGATAGAAAATAAAGAAAACGCATGCCGATAGTGTCCTCAAAAGTTACTACTGACTACTAACTCTAGTCGTCAGTCTAACGTGTTGAATTTGCACGTTATATTTTGTACGGCTCTGAGAACAGTTTCCTTACGTAGTAGAACCTGCAGCGGTCGGTTCGCAGCTTGACTGCTGAGTTATCTATGTATGTACCAGCGAAAGAACTTCTGAGAGTCTATCTACATGTCACGCTTATAAAACTGATTTACTCGGTGAAATATTCATCCAACCGTTTTTGCGTCTCAAAGCGTTCAATCTCGATCTCGGAATCAATTTCATCCCACCACTCTGCGTCCTGCGGGGACACTTCTCTTAATACAGCGTTTTCAGCGTTGCGTACCTGCCGGACGGCATCCCGCCGACCCATGTGATACCGTCGTAGGTTCTCTTCTTTTGCGGCGTCCCACACGTCCCTCCCCAACTCGGTCAGTTCGTAGACTTTTGCCGAGACACCCGAGGATTGCTGTTCGAGCGATTGCTTCCACAGGTCAAGTTGCATCCCCGTGGTCAGACGTTCGTGAATGGTACTAGAACTCATCAAGAGCTTCTCACGCAGGTCCGTATGTCGCTTCGGTTTGTATCCGATTTCGACTAGAATTTCTAATGCACCTTTCCTCTGGAGAAAGTCGATAATCTGCTTATCCTCAATCATTGTGCGATTTGAACACACTTCCAAGCCGAATGTCTTTTGAGTTGTGGTGCATTCTAGGATAGTGTTTGAATCAAACACCCTTCGCTAATAGAACAAACTCGGATAGATATGATATGTGAAAGGGAATCGTCTGACCGATTGCGGCTTTCTGTCAAGAGGGAATTTAGAGCAGTAGCACCGCTCTCGGTCGGAATCTTGGGTTAGGTTTTACTGAAATGTCTTCTTATAATCTGGTCCACCCGGAGCAATTGGTGACGCAAGCAGACACGCTATTCGATGTTCACGACAACGTCTCTCGAGTGATAAGCGACCTCGACGTACCGACAGAATATTTCTGTGACGAGTATGGCGTGTGGGGCCATTCAGATTCGACGTTCGACTTCGAGTCGATGTTCCGGCTGTTTCTCTACAAGGAGGTGGCAGGGTTCAGCCAACAGGAAGTGGCTGAGCATGTGGAACAATGGCCGTATCTCCAGTCACGGTTTGGATTAGACCGACCACCGACACAGCAGGCGCTTTCACACACCAAACGACGGCGCTTTTCGCGTTCCCTCCGGCAGTTCATTCAGGACGTTGTAGTCGGTATCCGCGAGGTCGCTCAAGACACTGGCATTTCCTCTACCGAGTTAGCAACGAAGGATACGAACCCGGACCCATCGGAGATTAGAGCAAGTCGACAACCACTCCACCACTACGTCGACAACCACGCGCCGGGCGTTATTGAATCGCTCTTGGACACGGTTGTACCGGCATTTGACACGGGTAGAGCAGCGAATACGAAACACGATGACCGGACTGTGTGGGAGCATCAGACGCTCATGAGCCTGATGGACACGGCGGGCACGCGGGCCGCCTATCGGTCGTTCAATAAATTCCGCTCGGACGCGCTCCACCACGATACCCATACGCGAGCGGTGAAGAAACTCGGAACTCCATCGGAGTACCAGTACACGTTCACGGATTACTCTAGGACCGAGACAAGCCGGACACCAGTACCGGACTGGCGGAGCATCGCTACCACGGTTCAACAGCAGTTTAGTGACGCCGTTGAAAGGATGCTTGATACCGTCCAAGGGTCAGAGACGTTCACGGAGCCGGTCGTCGCCGCAATCGACGTGACGAACGTCCCGTACCACGTCTCACCGTGGAAAGGCGAGGATGATATCGAACCCGACGACGAGCGTGTATGGGTCAATGGACGCCCGAGAGTGCCCAAGCCCGAGTACCCGGAGATGGTCAACGGCGGGAAAGACGACGGAGACTACGAGTTTCAGTACGCCACGCTCACCATCGTCGGTCGGAACGCGCCGCTGGTACTCGCCGTCGAACCCGTCCGTCACAATTTCAACTGGGAAGGCGACGACGGCGACACGTCCTCGTGGGCCGAGGTGGTCGACCGGCTACTCGAACAAGCCCGCGAACTCGTCGACATTCAGCTGGTCATGGCCGACCGCGCCTTTGACAGCCACGGTGTGTTCCACGTCTTAGACCAGAAGCACGATGTGGACTATCTGATTCCGAAGAAGACGGACTCAAAACGGCTTCGCGCCGACGCCGAGAAGGTTCGTGAGGATACCGAACTCAAGTCGCTGGTCGAGCAGGATGCTTCGCTGTACGTGCGGGAGGAGACAACGTATGTTGACGTAAAATCGGACGAGACGGTGGGTGAGAACGGCTACAGCCACGATGTGGCGTTCATGCACGTCCCGGCTGATCGGAAAAAGTGGGACACGAGCCCGGAGCGAGAGATTCCCTACGCGCTGTTCGTGACGAACAGGTCGGACGACATTTCTCCAATGGACGCACTCGGGTTCACGAATCGATACTCGGACAGATGAGATATCGAGATGGAGTACAAGATGATAACGCCGCTGGTCCCGTCTATCGCGTCGAAGGACTACCGGATGCGGTTCTTTTCGTTCGTGTTCTCGTGCCTACTCTACAATATGTGGCGTGTGACGGACCACTCGCTGAAGGTGCTGATTTCGGAAGCCTACGAAGACTACGGACGAGGAAAGCATGAGAAGCGGTTAGATACGGTCCTACCGCTCGGTGACTATCTGGCCTCTGCTATCGTCTTGCTGTTCGGTCGGGGGTCCGACCCACCAGATGCGCCCGCCTAAGATTCCGGCGTTATCGTAGCTCGGTAGTGACACCTCTCACATTTCGGACCTGTTTTTCCGGCCATTTTGCTGTGAAATCGTCGTTGTTCGAGCGGCCGTAGCGATGAGCTATCGCCGTTGCTGAGAGTGGCTCAAGTTCCTCTCTTACCCCCTGTTTCGTTTGTTATTACCCCTATCCTCCGAACCTGTGGACTGACCCCACACAGCCGAGGCGCCCGTCGGTGACTCCATTATTGCCCCGACGGCGGGGCTATTCGCCTCGAGAGGGTTCGACAGCGAGTCAACCACTCGTGGTAGCTATCCGAGCGAGGGCGCCATCGGTCCGGCGGGACCGCCACGCCTTCGGCCGATGAGTTCGCTGTATTCCCGCAGGGACAGCCCGAAGAGACAGTCGTCGTAAAGAACTAGTGCAGGTAGTCGTGGAGCCCGTCCGCGAGCGTAATCGTGGGTTCGAAGCCCAGCCGTTCGCGGGCCTTCGTGATGTCGGCGGCCGAGTGACGGATGTCGCCGTCGCGGGCCTCAACGTGGGTTATCTCGGTGGTCGGGTCGATTTCGTCGCGGATTATCTCGGCGAGTTCCCTGATAGACGTTCGCGAGCCGGTGCCGACGTTGAACGCCTCGCCGGTCGCGTCGGTGGTGGCGGCGAGGCAATTGGCCTGGACCACGTCGGCGACGTTGACGAAGTCGCGGGTCTGCTCGCCGTCGCCGTGGACCGTCAGCGGGCCGCCGTCGCGGGCCTGCTCGGTAAAGGCCTTGATGACGCCGGCGTAGTCTCCGCCCGATTGCCGGGGGCCGTAGATGTTGAAATAGCGCAGCGCGACCGTCGGGAGGCCATAGAGGTCGGCATAGAGCCGACAGTAATGGTCGCTGGTCAGTTTCTCCAGGCCGTAAGGTGAGGTGGGCGCTTTGGATTCGGTCTCCGTGACGGGCAAGGCATCGGGCGTGCCGTAGATGGCGGCACTGGAGGCAAAGACGACGCGGGCGTCCTGCCGGCGGGCCGCCTCCAGGACGGCGAGGGTCCCGTTGGCGTTGACCGCGTTGGTCGTCGTCGGCTCCTCGACCGAGCGACCGACGCTGACGATGGCCGCCTGGTGGAAAACGAGGTCGACGCCGTCCATGGCCGCCGAAAGCGCCGCGTCGTCGCGGATATCCCCCTCGATGAGCGTCGCCCCCTCGGGGACGTTCGCCCGCTTGCCGCCGGAGAAGTTGTCGAGAATCCGGACCTCGTTGTCGGGGAGATGTGCGTCAGCGATGTGACTGCCGACGAAGCCAGCACCACCGGTGACGAGAACCGTCTTGTCGGTCACAGTAGCCGTCATACCCGGAAGTGGGCGGGGCGGAGTTAAATAGGTCGGGTAGCTCGGGAAATTAAGTGTCTTGAGCCATAGCGGCGGTGAGAGGCGCGCTACCGGCCACGCTTAAGCGCTGGCGTTGGAGCCGCTCGGCGCGGCGGGGTCGCGGGCGGATTCGGCCTCCAGCAGTTCGCGGTAGCGGTCACGGATGGTGACCGTGCTCACGTCAGTGGCTTCGCTTACCGTCTCCTGTGTAAGCTCCTCGTTTACGAGCAGGCCGGCGGCGTAGATGGACGCGGCGGCCAGGCCGACGGGGCTCTTGCCGCTGTGGACGTTGGCTGCTTTGCCGGTTTCGAGCAGGTCACGGGCCTGCCGGACGAGTTCGTCGCTGGCGCCGAGTTCGGAGGTGAACTTGGTGAGGTAGTCGGTCGGGTCCGGCGGGCCGATTTCCAGCGCGAGTTCGCGGTTGATGTAGCGGTAGGCCCGCGTGAACTCCTGTTCGTCGACGCGGCTCACGAGCACCATGTCGTCGATGGTCTGGGGGAGGTTCGCCTGCCGGATGGCGGCGTACAGCGAGGCCGTGGCGATACCCTCGATGGAGCGGCCCGGGAGCAGCCCCTCGTCCAGCGCGCGGCGGTAGACGACGCTTGCGGTCTCGCGGGCGCTCTCGGGGACCCCCAGCGCCGAGCCCATCCGGTCGATTTCACCGAGCGCCTGCTTGAGATTGCGCTCGCTGTGGTCACGTGTGCGAAAGCGCTCGTTCCAGGTCCGCAGGCGCTGCATCTTCTCGCGCTGGCTCGCCGACAGCGCGTTGCCGTTGGCGTCCTTGTTCTGCCAGCCGATGTTCGTCGAGAGCCCCTCGTCGTGCATCATCTTGGTCGTGGGGGCGCCGACGCGGGACTTCTGGTCGCGCTCGGCCGAGTCGAACGCACGCCACTCGGGGCCGTGGTCAATCTCGTCTTCCTCGACGACGAGCCCGCAGTCCTCACACACCGTCTCGCCGCGAGTGGCGTCGCTGGTGAGCGAGCCGCCACAGTCCGGACAGCGCTGGTCGGCAGCGACCGCTTCCTCCCCGTCGACATCGCGCTCGTGGGCGTCGTAGGTACTGAGTGTAGTCATGGGAACAGAGTGCGAGCGTGGACTGTCACTCGCATGTGTTCGTATGAACACGCCCATCGGGTATCAGGACTCGGTTGGCATATGCCAACTACAGCGAGCGAGTCACACGCTGGAGCGGCCGACCCGGAGCCGGCTCCCCTCTGCGACGGCATCGTCGGCCTCGACGGGCCCCATCGAGCGGGTGACGAAAGAGCGGACAATCCACGCCTCGGCGCGCTGGAGGCGGTACTGCAGCGTCGACCGGGAGACGTCGAGACGCTCGGCGAGTTCGGTCAGCGAGACGTCCCGCGGCGTGCGGTAGTAGCCGTAGTCGACGGCGGCCTCGACGGCGGCCTGCTGTTCGGGGGGCAACTCGGCGAGCGTGACGGCCTCGTCGGCCCAGTAGGCCGGTTCGCCGAGCTGGCGGAACTCGACGGTGAGTCCGGGGCGAAGCTCCGCTTCCAGCGCCGAGAAGAGGTCGTCGACGCCGTCGTCCGAACAGAGCAGGAGCCGCCATTCACAGCGGCTCCCCCGGCGTTCGGTCTCGACGAGGACGCCCTGGCCGACGTGTTCGATGGCGAGTCTGGGGATGGAGTGACAGTCGCCGGCCTCCGAGCGGTAGCTGTAGACGGTGCGCCGGCCCGACTCGCGTGCGATGACTTCGTAGTGCCAGTCAGTGACACAGTCACGGGTGCCGATACACTCCGTACACTGGACGGGGCTCTCGAAAACGTCGTCGAGCCGTTCCAGCGCCGCCTCGGGACCGGCGACCCGTTCGAGGCGCCACATCCCGTCGGCGGTCACGTTGCAGGCGATAGAGCGGGAGTGGGCCTCCAAATGGTCGATGAACACGTCCATCAGCGGGTCCACGTCCCGGTCGTAGTCGATAGTGAAAATGAACTCGCGCACAGGCGGGCTACGGTGGCGGGGGACTTATATTCCCTCAAAAGTTCGGCATGCGCCGAAACGATGACGACGCAGTTGTCGAGCCCGAGCGCCGGGAACGGGTGTGGGCGACTGTCCCACGGTCGCGCGGCTTCGAACCGTTTAAGGCCGCGACTGTGAAACTGTCGACAACTCGCTGGACGACGGGCACCAGCGGGCACCTGCGTGTGCAGGTCGGGATGTGAGTCCCCGACGCGACAGTCGGTCGCCGAGGCGACTTGAACCACGCAACGCCCGTGGTGAAACACAATGGCACGAAGTGCATACTCGTACATCCGAGACGCATGGCAGACCCCCAAGGAGGGGAAACTGGCGGAACTGCAGTGGCAGCGCCAGCAGGAGTGGCGCAACGAGGGGTCGGTCGTCCGCATTGAGCGGCCGACCCGCCTCGATAAGGCCCGCTCGCAGGGGTACAAGGCAAAGCAGGGCGTCGTCGTCGCCCGCGTCTCCGTCCGCAAGGGCAGCGCGCGAAAGCGGCGCCACAAAGCCGGTCGGCGCTCGAAGCGACAGGGCGTTACCCGCATCACCCGCCGGAAGAACCTCCAGCGCGTCGCCGAGGAACGCGCCGCGCGGGTCTACCCGAACCTCCGGGTCCTGAACAGCTACTCCGTCGGCCAGGACGGCCGACAGAAGTGGCACGAAATCATCCTCGTCGACCCCGAACACCCGGCCATCCAGAACGACGACGACCTCAACTGGATATGTGAACCGGACCAGGCCGACCGCGTCTTCCGTGGTCTGACCGGCGCCGGCCGCCGCAACCGCGGCCTGAGCGGCAAGGGCACGGGCGCGGAGAAGACCCGCCCCTCCATCCGCTCTAACAGCGGCAAGGGCAAGTAAGGCGAGGCGTCTTTTCCAGTTTCGTCATAAGTCGTTCAGCGGCTGTGTCACACTACCATGAGAGACGGACACAACATGATACTCAAATAGAAGTTTTAATATACACAGCTTCCGGCGACAGTTTATGACAAAAGAAAATCGCGCGGCGAAGCGAGCCTGCCCCGAATGTGAGACGAAGCCGATTTTCCAGGCGGACGGAAACGCCTTCTGTGACATTTGTAACCGCTACATGGAGACGAAGACGCTGACCATCTGAGCGGGCGACCGGAACAGTTCTGCCCCCAGCCAGTATTCCCGGGCAGCCGAGCATCCGTTCTCCGATTTCCCAGACGCTCTGCTCCTGTGCGGCCTGCCGGCTACGCCCAGACGCTCTGCTCCCCATCCATTATCGTCACCACAACCACATGGGGGAGCGTGACGACGGCGATAAACACCAGGTAGAGCCCCACCCACTCGGGGACGCTCTCGGGGGGGTTCGGAACGGCCAGCGCGAGGCCGCAAAGTAGGGCCAGCGAGACCAGTGTCAGCGGGAGGGCATCGCGGGCAAAGCTGGCGAACGCGGCGGTCGGGTCGCGGTCACGGAGCGCCGCCGTCGCGTCGTCGTCGACGAGCAGGAGCCGAGCGATGTGGCGCAGCGAGTGCCACAGGCAGAAGTAGACGCCGATAGCCAGCACCGGCGGGACGACGGCGAAGTACGCGACGAGCCCAAGGGTCTCGCCGGCGTCAAGTCGCCACGGCCCGTAGTCGTCGGCGCGAACGTACCCCAGTGCCAGCGTCGCGACGACGAGGGCGCCGTAGGCGAGACCCAGACCCAGGCGGACGTCCGGGCGGAAGGCCGGCGAGAGCGCCGTCACGGCCTCGGGGGCAAAGCGGCCAACGAGGGTCACCGCGACCCGGCGATACCACTCGGGGAAGGCGAGCAGCGGGACGAGCATCGGGAGCCCGCCGCGAACGACGACGGTCCCGAGGCGCTGGGCGGGCGAGTGGAGGTGGTCGGCCTCGGCCAGCGCCACGAGCGCGTAGAGGTCGCCCTGGCCCCAGTGGAACCAGGTGACGAGGACGAACAGGGCGAAGGCGGCGGCGGGCGCCAGGAACCAGCCGACGGCGTAGGCCCCGCCGACGGCGACGTAGAGGGCGACGACCCGGGCGACGGCCCGCCAGTCGGGTCGGCGGCCCCGGGTGCGGGCAACGGCCAGATGGTCGACGGCGCCGTGGGGGAGCCCAAGCACCAGGGCGCTGGCGACCAGCGGCGCGTACTGGACGACGGGTGGGACCCGGAGACCGACCGCGAAGGGGACGACTGCGGCGGCGAGGACGACCCAGCCGAGAGTAAACACCAGCGGTCGGAGCGTCTCGCGGGCGCCAGCGTGCGTCGTCGCCACACCTCACCGCCCTCCAAGCAGCGTCGCGAGCGGGTGTGGCGCCTCCTGCTCGACCGCCCGCAACCGGTCGACCAGCCAGACGTACAAGACCAGTCCCTGGACGACAAACAGCGAGGTCAGCAGGAAGAAGACGGCCTCCTCTACCGGCAGTCCGAGCAGCGGGAGAGCGACGCCGGTGGTGTACCGCTCCGAGATAGTCCAGAGCCCGACCCCGATGGCAACCCGGTCGACGACCCAGAGATACAGCGTCGGCACGAGCGTCCCGGCCAGGACGGTGCGCCACTCCGCGACCAGGAAGGGCCAGCCGAAGGCCCACTGGATGGCCAAGATAGGGGCGCTCCACACCAGCAGCGAACCCAGGTACAGCCCGCTGTCCGTGCCCAACAGGGCGAGTCCCACGGCCGCGACCACGCCGGCGCCGCCCAGTCCGAGGGCCCGCTCGGACAGGGACACCGACAGCGGCCGCGTCGTCTCGACGGGAAACCGGGCAACCCACAGCCCCACCAGCAGGGGCTGGAGGAGGAAGAACAGATACTCGCCGAGCGGGGCAAATCCGAAGCGGACGAGCACTGCCCCCTCGCCGTACCACCAGACGCCCCGAGCGATGAGGTAGTTGTCCCACGGCGTCGTATACACCAGCGCCAGCCCCGCAAGCACCATCGTCCCGACGAGTACGTCGCTGCGGCTCCCGAGCCGGTAGCGGGCCACCAGCGCCAGTCCAACGATAACCGGGAGGATGGCCACGGCGTGGAAGGCGAGATACGCGACGCCGGCCGTCATCGCCGGGTAGGACCTCTCAACCCCGCCAGGTCGGCTGGCCGTGGCTGGTCCGCTCTGTCGGGGTGGCGCCGGGGCCGCGTTCGGAGACGGCGCTTACGGAGTAAAACGTCGCCTCGGGGTCGCCGTTGCGCCGCCAGTGCCACCACGTCTTAGCCAGCAACCAGAGCCGGCGCCGGCGGGTCAGCTCCGGCGTCTCGGTCAGCACGTCGTAGCCCCGCGAGCGGATGAGCCGGTGGTGTTCGGCGTACAGCACCGCCGACAGTAAGACGCCGAACTGGCAGTCCTCGGGGAGATAGCGGATGCCGGCCACGCCCTCGCGATACAGGTCCTCGGTCCGGGCGAGTTCCTCCTGCATCACCGCCCGAAAGCCGTCGTCGGTGGCAGCCTCCGCGAGTTGCTCCTCGGTGACGCCGTGTCGTTCCAGGGTCTCCTGTGGGAGATACACCCGGCCGTAGTCGTGGATGTCCTCGCGGACATCACGGAGGAAATTCGAGAGCTGGAACGCCTCGGCCAGCGCCCGAGCGTGGGGCAGCGCGGTCTCGGCCTGTGGCGGGTCCATCACCATCGTCATCATGTTGCCGACGGCGACGGCAGAGCCTCGCATGTACTCACGGAGGTCCTCGAAGGTCTCGTAGCGGGCCTGGGCGATGTCCATCTCCATGGCGTCGATGAAGACGTTCACCTCCTCGTCGGGGATGTCGTGGGCCACACGCAGCTCCTGGAACGCCGCGAGCACTTCGCCGTCGGGCATCCCCGAGGGGTCCCGATTGCCCAGCGCGGCCTCGCGAATCTCTTCTAAGCGCTCGTGTTTGACGTTCGGCGGCGGGCCCTCGGGCTGGTCGACGACCTCGTCGGCAACCCGGAAGAACGCGTACATCACGTACGTTGGGTGGCGAATCCGCTCGGGCAGGAGGCGGGTCGCGAGATGAAACGTCCGACCGGTCTGCTGTTGAATCGACTTGCTCGTTTGGATATTGTCAGATTGCATTATCTCGACGTGGTGGGCTGGTTGGTAGGCACTCCGTCACTGCCACGCACAACGTGTCTGCGGGGCGTGACACCGAGCGCAGGCGGGCGGCGACCCTCCCGACTCGCTCGTTTGACCCGAATGACGCATCGTATATTGTCCCTTAGGACAGGATTGGTTTAAATTACCTGCCAAACCGGTGCTCCCTTACCACGTCTCGAAAATGGCTTCCAGCAGCTTCCGCTCGCCGGCTCTGAGATGCTGGTGGAAGGTAGAGGGACAGATACCCATCGATTCGGCCAGTTCCTCCCCGGAAACGTCCCGTGGCCAGTCGAAAAAGCCCCCGAGATACCCCTTCCGGAGCGCCGTGAGCTGTCGGTTCGTCAGCCGGCTTTCGAGGTCGCCGAGGAACGCCTGGCGGGAGACGGGCGGTTCGTCGCGCTCCCGGACCGAGATGAGGTCGGTCGTCGAGTAGTGGTCTCTGACCTGCTCGACGATACTTCTGGTCTCGGTCGTCGACGGGAGCGTCACGGTAAAGCGGGCGTGTTCGGGCGTGACGACGATATCCCGCGTCTCGGCGCCCCGGTTGGCCAGCAGCGAGACGACCGGCGGGTCCGCGACGGTGAACTCGAACAGCGCCGTCGACTCGGTGGTCGAGACGTGGGTGACGGCGCTGACCTGCGGGTGGTCGCCGGCCACGGCACACACCGTCGAGGGGTCGTCGGTCTCGACGAGGAAGAACATCACCGTCTCCTCGTCGCCGGCGACGCTCCCGCCGTACTCCAGTCGGCAGCCCAGTTCGCGGGCGAGCGAGACGAAGAAGATATCATCGTCCCGTATCTGGAGTTCGAGTTCGGTGACGTTGTCGGCGGTCAGCAGCCGGCTGGTCTCGGTGGCGTCGATAGCGGTCGCGACGGCCTGCCCGACGGCGCCGAGGACGGCCCGCTCGCGAGGGTCGAAGACGCCGGGGCTGTCGGCATACACCGTCAGCACGCCGTACAGCGACTCACCGGCAACAAGGGGCACTGCGGCGAGGCTCGCGATGTCGGCATCGGCCAGGGCGGCGTGGTCCGGGCCGATGTCGTCGGTAAACTGTATCTCCTCGGTCCGGGCGGCAAGCGCCACCGGGTCCTCTGTCGAAAACGGGATAGCGAGCTCGGTCTCCCGGTCGGCCGACAGCGCCGTCGGCCGCAGCGTCTCGTCGCGCAAGTCGAACTCCGCGACCCACGCAAAGCGGTAGGAGTCGACGGCCGCGAGCCGGTCGACGACCGTCCGCTGGATGTCGGCCCGTGAGTCCGCGCTCATGACGTCGTCCATCACGGCGGTGATGAGCCCCTCGACGCGGTCGACGAGGTGTTGGAGGTTCGACCGCTCGGCTTTGAGCTTCTCACTCCGTCGTTCGGCGGCGAGTTCGGCCAATTTCCGTTGTGTGATATCGATGTGGGCGACGACGACGCTCCCATCGTCCTCCGGCGGGAGCGGGGCCACTCGCATCAGGAACCACTGTTTCTCGTCGGGCGAGTGACAGGGGTATTCGAGGGTGAAGAGGTCCCGCTCGCCGTCGATGACGGCCTCGATACCCTCGACAGCCTGTCCGGCGTACTCGTCCGCGTCGACGTCGGTCGTGCCGAAGTAGTTGACCCCCTGCATCTCCCCCTCGTCGGCGCTGGCGAACTCCCGCCAGGCGCGGTTCGTGAACAGAATCGTCCCCTCGTCGTCGAGGACGGCGATGTTGATAGGGAGCGTGTCGAGCGCTGAGTGAACGAGCGTCTGGGGTGATTGCATAGTCAGTTCTCTGGCCTGGCGGCCGATGTGCAGAGTAGTACTGGGTGTTTGATAAACGTGTGGCTGAGCTTTACGGTGGTGTTTAGTGAGGCGATTTAGACTGTCACCAGCCAGAAAGCCCCGGCTGGCTGAACTCAGGGGACTCGCTGCGCTCCTCACTACGTTGCGGTGCTTACGTCGTCCGCCGTCGTTCAGCCAGCCACCGGGAGAGCGAACTCTCCCGAGCAGTCGGCGCACAGCGCCGACAACGCCCCTTTCATTCCCACCCGTAGCCGGGTAGCCAGCCGGCATGGGCGGGACTGAAAGGGGCCGACCGCTCGACGTCCGAGGCGAAGCAAGCACTGCAA
>PXRT01000014.1:0-14947 GCA_003020925.1 Halobacteriales archaeon QS_6_64_34
TGCAACGAGCGGAGTGAGTGAAGCGCGCAGCGAGTCGCAGTAGTCGAGCGGTCGGGGGCTTTCTGGCTGGTGACAGTCTGAATCGCCTAACTAAACACCCTGGCCTGACACCACCCGGGGCTTTTTCTCCCGCAGGACCACAGACGGCGTATGGACGGGCCGACCATCCTGCTGACGAACGATGACGGTATCGAGGCCGCCGGGCTTCGGGCGGTGTACGACGGGCTCTCTGAGGTCGGCGACGTGGTGACGGTTGCGCCGGCGACTGACCAGAGCGCCGTCGGGCGCAAACTCTCCCACGAGGTCGACGTGTGGGGCCACGAGCTGGGGTTCGTGGTCGAGGGCACTCCGGCGGACTGCGTGGTAGCGGGCCTGGAATCGCTCGTGCCGGAGACGGACCTCGTGGTGGCCGGTTGCAACCGTGGAGCCAACCTCGGCGCGTACACCCTGGGACGCTCGGGGACGGTAAGTGCCGCCGTCGAGGCGTCCTTCTTCGACGTGCCGGCGATGGCCGTCTCGATGTACATCCCCGTGCGCGACGACACCGACTTCACCGAGATAGACGACGCCGACCTGCAGTACGACGAGGCCGTTCAGGCGACGGCGTATCTGGCCGAGCGCGCCTTCGAGGCCGGCGTCTTCGAGCAGTGTGATTACCTCAACATCAACGCCCCGGTCGCCGACCGGGGGCCGGCCCCACTGGTCGTGACCCGACCCTCCCTGGAGTACGAGATGACGGCCGAGCGCAACGGCGACGCCGTCACCCTCCACGACCGAATCTGGGAGCGGATGGCCGACGGCGATATCCCGGACCCCGAGGGAACGGACCGCCGTGCGGTCGTCGAGGGGGCCGTCAGCGTCTCGCCGTTGAGGGCGCCACACACGACCGAACACCACGAGGCGCTCGACATGCTGGCCGAGTCCTACGACTCTGAAGGCTGACCGCGGAAGGAACTTGAGGGCGGCGGCCCGAGGACCAGTATGAAAATCCGTGGGGACCGAAAGTGCAAGTCCTGTGGGACGCGGTGGTCCTACTACGACACCGGGAGCGTTGCCTGTCCGGAGTGTGGGAGCGTACAGAGCGTCGGCGTTTCCGAGCGGACCGTACACACCGACAGCCCCGTCGAACTGGACCTGACACCGCTACGAACAAAGGTCGACGAGATGCCGACTGACGAACTGGCCGAGGCGGTCGCAACCACCTGTCGCGAGTACAGCCGCAAGCGCGGGTTCATCGACACCGGCCGGCTCAAACCGCTCGACGAGACCTATGTCGCCGCCGTCGAACTCGCCGCCGTCGCGAGCGCGTTCGCCCGTCGGGTCCGTCCGAGCGACGCGGCCGAGCTCTACCTGCTGGACCTGCTCGCCGGCGCGGACCGGGGCGAGCGCCCGGGATACGAGGCGGTTCCGGACGAACTTCGTGCGGCGTTCGGCCTGGCGATGGCCGACGCCGTCGACAGCTACGGGCGCGACGTGCGCACCTACCTCGACGACAACCCGGACGAACACGCCCGACGGCTCTCGGGGCGCATTCGAGACCACCGCAAGCGAATCGAAGCACTCGACGGCGACGTGGACCCGGCCGACGCGAACCGGCTCATGCACGCCGCTCGCGACCTCGGTCGGTATATCGACGGCGACGAGAACGCGGCCGTCACGGCCGACAACTGGCTCTCCGGGCTGGAGCGGGACCGAACCTAGGGCTACTTCCGTTCGGTCGTGGTTGGTAGCCTCCGTCTCGACGTGGTCCGGCTCGCTCACAGCTGGGGTACGGGGAGGTGACTACCCAGTGTCCCGCCTGCGGCTGTAAGCCCGGTATCAGGGAAGGTCGACGGTCACGTCGTGTTGAAGGCCGGTCGCTTTGACCGTGTTGTACAGTAACATCGCGCGGGTCATCGGGCCGACGCCGCCGGGCACTGGGGTGATGGCACTCGCCTTCTCTTTCGTGCTCTCGAACTCGACGTCGCCGACCAGTTCGTACCCCTTGTCGTTGTCCGCGTCCACCCGGTTGATACCCACGTCGATGACCGTCGCGCCGTCTTTGACCATCTCGCCGTCTATCATCTCGGGGACGCCGGCGGCGGCGACGAGGATGTCGGCCTCGCGGGTCTTTTGGGGGAGGTCCTCGGTCCGGGAGTGACACACAGTCGTCGTCGCGTTGCCACCGGGCGCCTTCTGGATGAACAGGTTCGCCATCGGCTTGCCGACGATGTCCGAGCGGCCGACGACGACGGCCTCTTTGCCTTCGGTGTCGACGCCGGCCGACTCGACGAGCTTCTGGATGCCGTGGGGCGTGCAGGGCTTGTAGCGGGCGTCGCCGGCCACGAGCCGGCCGACGTTCTCCGGGTGGAAGCCGTCGACGTCTTTCCGGGGGTCGATGGCCCGCAGCACCTGCCGGTCCGAGACGTGGTCGGGGACCGGCATCTGGACGAGGATGCCGTTGACGTCCTCGTCGGCGTTGAGGTCGGAGACGGTGTCGTACAGCTTGGCGGCGTCGGCATCAGGGTCGATGTCGATGTCCAGGGCCTCGATACCGACTTCCTCGCAGTCGGACTGTTTCATCGAGACGTACGTCTCGCTTGCGGGGTCGTCGCTCATCAGTACGGTCGCCAGCGTCGGGGTGTGGCCCGCGTCGGCCAACTGGTCGATGGCCGTCGCGAGGTCGTCCCGAATCGACTGGGCGACAGCGTTGCCGTCGATAATCTCGGTCATGGTTCATGGGGGGCGCTCACGGGGCAAAAGCGTCACTATAAAACATACGGCGGCTGTGTACCGGGGTTTGGCCGCGCTACCCTGCCGATGGTTTATAAACACCCTCTGTTTGCAAGCTGTATATTTTTATTGGGTGACTGGTATATCTGGCTGTGTTCGAATACATTGATTCGCCGTTACTGGTGGCTGACTGAGCATGACTGACACATCCTCACGGGACGACCCCAATATCGTCCTGTTCGTGATGGACACGATGCGTGCCGGCGGGACGGTGCCTGCAGACCCCGCTCTGACCCCGAATCTCGCGGCGCTGGCCGCTTCGGGCGCCGAGTACACGAACACTTTCGCCACGGCCCCGTGGACGCTTCCCTCGCACGTCTCGCTGTTTACCGGGACTTACCCGTCGAAACACGGTGCATGCGGTGACCACACCTACTTCGACGGCTCGCTCCCGACTATCGTCGACGCCTTCGCCGACGCCGGCTACGAGACGGCCGGCGTTTCGAACAACGTCTGGATAACCGACGAGTTCGGCGCCACGGACGGGTTCGACGTCTTCCGTGACGACTCGAAGCGAACTGACGCCTGGAGCGGCGCCGGGGGGTGGGGCCACCGGGCCACGAACGCCGTCCGCCGGAGCCGCTTCGGTGGGCCGACCTTCGAGTGGCTCCGACGGCACCTGACGGTCGGCGATGAGTCCGACAATGGCGCTGCAGCGACGGTCGACTGGGCGGCAGAGTGGCTGGCTGACCGGGATTCAGACGACCCGTTTTTCTTCTTTGCCAACTGTATCGAGCCGCATCTGGAGTACCGTCCGCCGCCGTCGTTCGCCCGCGATTTCCTCCCCGACGGCTGGAGTTACGACCGGGCGATGTCGCTGCGCCAGGACCCCCGCGAGTTCGACGTCGGCGCCTTCGACTACACCGAGGAGGAGTGGGACGTCGTCAAATCGCTGTACCACGCCGAAATAGCGTATCTCGACGCGCAGGTCGGGCGACTGCAGGCCGTCCTGGAGGCCGCCGGCGAGTGGGAGGACACGGTCTTTGTCGCCCTCAGCGACCACGGCGAGAACGTCGGCGAACACGGCCTTCTGGGCCACCAGTACAGCCTCTTCGACACGGTGTTGCACGTCCCGCTCGTCGTCCACGGCGGCGACTTCTCCGCGAACCACGTCCGCACCGACCGCCTGGTCCAGACGGCCGACCTGGCACCGACGCTGCTCGACGCGGCGGGTATCGACGCCCCCGAGTTGCGCGAGGCGTCCCAGGCACTCTCCTTTCACCCGACCGAGGGCACTGAGCCCCGGTCGCAGGTCATCGCCGAGTACATGCGCCCACAGCCGGCAATCGAGGTCCTCGAAGAGAAGTTCGACCACGTCCCCGACGAACTCTACGAATACCAGCGGAGCCTGCGGGCCGTCCGAACGAACGGGTACAAGTACGTTCGCGGGTCCGACGGGACCGAGTGGCTGTACGACGTGCGTGAAGACCCGGGTGAGCGCCACGACATCTCGGCGGCGAGCCCCCGACAAACAGCCGACCTGGCTACCGCGCTCGACACGTGGCTGGGGAGTTTCGACGAGGCCGATACCGTCGGCAGCGTCGAGGTCTCCGACGCGACCGAAGACCGACTCGCCGACCTCGGCTACCTCTGATGGCGCGACCGAACGTCCTCCTGCTGTTGACCGACCAGGAGCGCCACGACCTGGTCGACCCCGACGGCGTCCCCGTCGAAACCGAGGCCATCGACGGACTGGCCGCCGACGGGGTCCGGTTCAGCCACGCCTTTACCCCCATCAGCATCTGCAGCAGCGCCCGTGCGTCGTTGCTGACCGGGCTGTACCCTCACAACCACGGGATACTCAACAACGTCCACGAACCCGACGCCGTCCAGACGGACCTCGCCGAGAGCCTGCC
This sequence comes from Halobacteriales archaeon QS_6_64_34, assembly GCA_003020925.1. GTDB lineage: Archaea > Halobacteriota > Halobacteria > Halobacteriales > Haloarculaceae > Haloarcula. The sequence goes on from PXRT01000014.1 coordinate 4,629, forward strand.
GACGTTCGGGACCGCACTCCGGGAGGCGGGCTATCACAACAGCTACGTCGGCAAGTGGCACGTCGGTCGAACGGGGACGCCCGAGGACTTCGGGTTCGACTACGTCGGCGGGAGCGACGACCACCACGACGACCATCTCCAGGGTGGGCTGGAGGCCCACCAGCGCGAACTCGGTGTCGACCCGGATTCGGCCGAGCCGGAAGCCCCGATACACGCCCAGTTCCCCGACACGCGGGAGCTTCTCGGCGGGACGCTGCCGATTCCGCCGGAGGCCACACGGACCTACTACAACGCCGAGTTGACCATCCAGCGGCTGGCGCAACTGGCCGAGACTGACGGCCCCTTCTTCCACCGCGTCGACTTCCAGGGGCCACACCACCCCTATCTCGTCCCGGAGCCGTACGCCTCGATGTACGACCCCGAGGCCCTCGACCCGTGGCCCTCCGACGCCGAGACCTTCGACGGCAAACCCCAGGTCCAGTCGAACTACCGCGACTATCGCGGCGTCGGGGAACTCTCGCGGGCCGAGTGGGACCGGCTGCGAGCCCTCTACATGGGGTTTATGCACCACATCGACGACCAGATAGGCCGCATCCTGACGAAACTCGACGAGCTGGGTGTCGCCGAGAACACGCTCGTCGTCCACGCGTCGGACCACGGCGACTTCACCGGCGGCCACCGGCAGTGGAACAAGGGGCCGTTCATGTACGACGACACCTACCGCATCCCGCTGGTCGTCCGTGGGCCCGATGTGGCCGGCAGCGGGCGCGTCTGTGACGACCTCGTCTCGCTGTTTGACCTCATGCCGACGTTTCTCGAGACCGCCGACGCGCCGGTGCCGGAGACCCTCGACGCCCGCAGCCTCTGGCCCGCGCTCCGCGACGATGACCGCGAGACGCGTGATGCGGTCTTCGGCGAGTACCACGGCGACGAGATGGGGCTGTATTCCCAGCGGATGGTCCGGACGAAACAGTACAAGTACGTCTTCAACGCGCCCGATATCGACGAGCTGTACGACCTCGACGCCGACCCCCACGAGCTACAGAACCTCGTGGACCACACGGACTACGGCGACGTTCGCGCTCGCCTGCGCGAGCGCCTCGCCGGGTGGATGCAAGAGACGGGCGACCCTATCGCCCAGTTCACCAGCCGACATCTCGGTCGTACAGCGGGTACTCGTCGGTGAGTTCGTCGACGCGCTCGCCGACCTCGGCGACCACGTCGTCGTCGTGGGGCGCCTCGACGACCTCGTGGATGAGGTCGGCGACCTCGCGGCAGTCGTCTTCGTCGAAGCCCCGCGTCGTCAGGCCGGGCGTGCCCGCACGGATGCCCGAGGGGTTGAACGCCGAGCGGGTCTCGCCCGGGACCGTGTTGGCGTTGAGGACGATGCCCGCTTCCTCCAGTGCGGCCTCGACATCCTTGCCCGTGGTGTCGGGGTGTGACGGCCGGAGGTCGATGAGGACGAGGTGGTTGTCGGTGCCATCGGAGACGAGGTCGAGGCCGTGCTCTTTCAGCTGTTCGCCGAGCGCGACGGCGTTGTCGACGGTCTGCCGGGCGTAGTCCTCGAACTCGGGTTCGAGCGCTTCCTTGAAGCCGACGGCCTTGCCGGCGACGTTGTGCATCAGGGGGCCGCCCTGGGAGCCGGGGAAGACGGCGGCGTCGATGTCGTCGGCGTACTCCTCGTCACACATGATGATGCCGCCCCGCCCAGCGCGGATGGTCTTGTGGGTCGAGCCGGTGACGAAGTCGGCGACGCCGACCGGTGACTCGTGGACGCCGACGGCGACCAGCCCGGTGATGTGGGCGATGTCGGCGAGGTGGTAGGCGCCGACGGCGTCGGCGGCCTCCTGAATGCGACCGAAGTCGACCTCGCGCGGGTAGGCCGAATAGCCGGAGACGATGATGTCGGGTTCGAACGCCTCTGCGTGTTCGGCGAGCCCATCGTAGTCGATGTAGCCCGTCTCCTCGTCGACCTCGTACTGCTCGACTTCGTACACCTGCCCGGCGAAGTTCGCCGGGTGGCCATGCGAGAGGTGGCCGCCGTGGGTCAGGTCCAGGGAGAGAATCCTGTCGCCGGGTTCGAGCACGCCCAGATAGACGCCCATGTTGGCCTGCGAGCCGGAGTGGGGCTGGACGTTGACGTGGTCGGCACCCCACAGCTCTTTCGCACGGTCGATGGCCAACTGCTCGACGTCGTCGGCAAAGTCACAGCCGCCGTAGTAGCGCTCGCCGGGGTAGCCCTCTGCGTATTTGTTCGTGAGTTCCGAGGACTGGGCTTCCATGATGGCTTCCGAGACGTGGTTCTCGCTCGCAATCATCGCCAGCGTGTCGTTCTGGCGTGCCCGTTCGCCGGCCAGGGCGTCTGCGACGGCAGGGTCCGTCTCGCGGACGGTGTCGTAGCTCATGTGAGAGGGTCAGGACCCGCCCGTCAATAATCTACCCTTTGCCCGCCAGCGTGTGAGCGCCTGCCAGGTGCGTAGCAAAAATGTCAGTAAGAAATGCTTACTGAGTCATCAGTATGTATATAATGCATAAGCCCACAGTAGTTAACACATGGTCTCTTGGGGGGTCACGGACACGGCTGCGACGCAAGGGACTGGAGACGGGCCTGTATCCGAGAGTCGCTCGGGAGTCTCAACGGTACTTGCGCAGATGGACGAGCGTCGGGAGTGTTCTCAGGCGGCGATTCCCAGGGCGACAACCGACTGCGTCCGGGGGCGGACTACCCGACTCCGCGTCCCGGGGACCGGGCCGACCGTCGCAGCGCTGGACTGTAACGCCCAGTATACACTGACTAGCGCCTCCGAACTGCCGGAAGGGTCGTTTCTACTCTCCGTCACTGTCCGGACCGCCGGCGACGAGGGCGACGGGAGTCCCTTCGCGAGGCAACAGGGACGGCTCCACGTTCGCTTCGACGGGCCGGCGTCGCTCCGGCCCACCGACGGCGGGACAGTGCTGTCGCTGTGGGACTCACAGCAGGTCACCGTCGGCACCGGGGAGTCGACCGCTATCGGTCCCGCCCACATCCAGGTCACAAAGACGCCCGAGGGGCTGGCGACGGGAATAGCTCACATGAGTGTGGCCCACCACACGCTCAGTCCGTCCCGCTCCCACCCGAGTCAGCGGGGCCACCCGCCGCTGTTGACCACGGGCCGGGAGACGTCCATTCCGACGGAGCTGGCCAACACGAAACCGGAGACCGGTATCGAACTACGGGTCCCCCCCTGTGTCGAGTCGCTGTTCGTCGTCGCGCCGCTCGCGTACTACCTGGGCGCTGACCTAACAGTCTCGGACCGACCACAGATGTTACTCACCGCCGAGGGCACAGACGTCCACCACGAGTTCGGGCCGTTCCCCGACGTGCAAGACGAGGTCGGGTCGATGGTCCAGCGGCTGTTTTACCTGGACTGTCTGGTCCGCCGGATGAACCCGGAATCCGACCCCGACCTGTTGGAGCAGTGCTCGCTGGAGCCGGAGACGGTTCGGTCTCTGTCGACGGCGGGGCGTCTGGAGCGGTATCTGTCGACGCCGAACGACGCCGTTGACGCGTCGGTGCCCGAGTGGCATCTCTCGACACACACGGAGCCGTCGCTCGAACGCTCCCGCTGTCTCCCGTTCCTGCTCGATAAGCTGAGCCTCATCTACCTCTCGGAGGGCTCGGAGCTGGAGCGGTGTGACCTACTGGAGAAGACACTCTCGGACTCTTACACCCGGGGCGCGGGGGAGACGACGGCGATGCTCGAACCGACGGGCGGCGTCGGGCGCGTCCACGGTTGGTTGGCGCCCGGGACGCCAATCGACGCGTTCAAAACGACGCCCTCGGCCTACGAGAACCGCTACCTGTATCGGAAAAAGGAAACCGACCGGCTCCAGCTGTCGGTGGTTTTGAACGACACGGAGATGTCCGACGAGCGCAGTGCCGTCTCCGAGATTTACCGCGCTGCGGACCTCCCGATGGACGTCTCCGTCAGCGAGCAACTCACGACCGACGAACTCGCGGACGTCTTCGAGTCCGAGAACGACTTCGTCCACTTCATCGGCCACTGCGAGGACGACGGCCTGCGCTGTCCGGGGGGTACCCTCTCGATGGCGTCGCTGTCGGCCTCACGCACCCGTACGTTCTTCCTCAACGCCTGTGGCTCCTACCAGCAGGGGCTCGCCCTCATAGAGCAGGGGTCGGTGGCCGGCGCAGTCACGTTCGCGGACGTCCTCGACAGCCACGCCGCGATGGTCGGGACCGCCTTCGCGAGGCTGCTCTCGCACGGCTTCAGCATCCAGCGCGCGCTCCAGCTCGCTCGGCGACGAATCATGATGAGCAAGGACTACGCCGTCGTCGGCGACGGGACCTACGCGCTGTTGCCGGGGCCGACGGACCCGGTGGTCGCGATGGTGAGCGAGACCGACGGCGGATACACCCTCACCTGCGAGGTGATGACGCCACAGGGGGCCGGCGAAAGCTTCGACCTCCCCGTTGACGGCGAAGTGGCGCTCAACGGGACGGTGACCGAACACACCGTTTCGGCGGCGACACTCGTCGACACGCTGGAGTCGAACTCGTTGCCGGTTATCTTCGACGGCGACTTCCACTGGTCCGAGGACCTCGCGGCAAGACTTGACCCAGATTTTTAACCGGTCACGTACCACTCAAATAGCAGGTGTATCATATCGGACCACCTTGTTTTGACATTGTTATTATCAACAGTGTATACAAAATATTGTATCTGATAGACATACTTGTATTGACTTGCCGGTCGATATGACGGTAGCGGTCGCGAAATCAATGATAATCGACCGATGAAATTAAATGTCAAACCCGTCAATAGACGTAATAGGACAATGAGTACAACCCTACTGCAGAACGATATCGACTCGATGTTGTCGTCGGTGTTCGAGGAGGCGGATGCACCGATTTACGTGGTAAATCCGTCAGCGGACACTATCTCGTCGCTGATGACGACGCTGGACCGCCAGGACGGGGACGTGGAAGTCCGTATGCTCGCCGACGAGCGGACGCTGAAAGACGTAATGGACGATTTCCTCGTCGCGAGCACGGCCGCCGACCTCGTCGAGGAGGGGAGCCTCTCGATGCGACTGCTCGAGTCGGTTCCGAACCACTCCGTCGCTGTCACGGCCGACGGCGTCTACGCCCTGGTCACAATCGAGGATATCGTCGGTGGTCTCGGCACCGACGACGACGGGTTCGTCGACGACGCGGAGACGTACTACGAGAACACCTGGGAAAACGCCGAGGCGTACTCGCTTCGCACGCCCGCGATTTCGCGGGTCCGCTCCACTCTCGATTCGGAAATCGGCCCGGAGACTGCCACCGACTTCGACAGCGTGCTGGGCTCGCTGGCGACCGCACGCGGTGACGGCGACGGCCTCGACGAAGTGACAATCAGCCTGCTGGTGGCGGCCCGCAACAACGAGTTGCTGTACGACATCAGCAAGTGGGGCGAGGACGTCGGGCTCGCGAGCAAGGCGACCTTCTCCCGAACGAAGACGAAGCTAGAGGATATAGGCCTCATCGACACGGAGAAGGTGCCCATCGACGTGGGCCGTCCGCGCCTCCGTCTGATGCTCGGCGACGAGCGCCTCGAAGACGCCGACGGCGACGAGCTGGCGACGGTCGCCCAGAGCATCCTGGCGGCCTAGGTTTTTCTCCCCCTGTCGTCTCTGTGCGGCCATGACCACTGTCGAAGTCGTCGGGAGCGGCCCGGCGGTAGATGCTCTCCTCGCAGCCCTCTCCGAAAGCCCCGCGAGCGTGCGCCGGGCCGAGGACCCGCTCGTGACGCCGGCCGACATCTCGGTCGTCGTCGACCAGGTCACCTCGGAGCAGTTCGGGACCGCAAGCGACCGCGCCCGCGAACTGGGGACCGCCTGGGTCGCCGTCGAACTGGGCGGCGTCGGTGGCGTCCCAGTGGTGGACGCTGCTGTCGCCGGCTTCGGTCCCGAGACGGGCTGCTATCGCTGCCTGACCGAGCGGGTCCGGTCGAACCTGGCCGAGGGGCAAACACCGACCGAGGCCCCCGACAGCGGGACACAGCGCTTTGCTGGCGCGGTCGCCGGTCGTCGCATCGAGCAGGCGCTGTCCGGGGCCGGCGCCCTCGCCGGCGCTGTCGTCGAACTGCCCTACGCGGAGCGACAGTTCCTGCCGGTCCCCGGCTGTGACTGTGGGGGGACGCGAACGTGGACGCTCCGTGGGACCGACCCCGAGCACGACCGGGACGCACTCGCCAGGGCCGAGGGCGGGCTGGACGAGCGTCTCGGCATCGTCAGCGAAGTCGGCGAGGCCGAATCGTTCCCGGCGCCGTACTATCTCGCGACCGTGGCAAACACCGAGCGGTTCAGCGATGCCACCGCCTCCCAGCAGGCCGCTGGGGTCGCAAGCGACTGGGATACGGCCTTCATGAAAGCGCTGGGCGAGAGCTACGAGCGCTACGCTGCTGGCGTCTATCAGGCCGATTCGCTCCCCCGAGGAACGCCGGGGACAGTCGCCGACACAATCGAGCCGAGGGCGTTCGTCCGCCCGGACGACGGGCCGGTGACGGAGTCCCTGCGGTGGCTCCCGGCGACACATCTGGACACCGACGCGGACGTCGAGGTACCCGCCGAGACGGTGCTGTACCCGCCGCCGTCCCGGGCAGTCAGACCACCGGTGACGACCGGGCTCGGAGTTGGGAGCACGGAGACGGAGGCGCTGCTGTCGGGACTGTACGAGGTCGTCGAACGGGACGCCGCGATGCTGTCGTGGTACTCGACGTACGACCCGCTGGAAATCGCGGTCGAGGACGGCGAGTTCGACACGCTCCGGCGGCGTGCCCGGTCAGGGAGACTGACGGCGACGACGCTGTTGCTCACACAGGACGTCGACGTTCCCGTCGTCGCCGTGGCCCTGCGGGGCGAGGCGTGGCCGGAGTTCGCGCTCGGGTCGGCGGCCGGGCTGGACCCCGCCGACGCGGCGACGGGAGCGCTAGAGGAGGCGCTGCAGAACTGGCTGGAGCTTCGAGGCATGGGACGAGACGGAGCGGCCGACGCGGCAGGGGCTATCGGCCACTACGCCGGCCGTCCGGACGACACCGCGTCGCTGACCGACGCCGAGACGGCGGTGCCGCTGTCGAGCGTCGGGCCGGACACCGTCCCGGACGACGAGCGGGCGGAGCTGTCGATGCTCGTCGACCGCGTCACCGAGGCCGGACTCGACCCCTACGTGACCCGCCTCACCACGCGAGACCTAGAGCAACTGGGCTTCGAGGCGGTCCGGGTGCTCTGTCCGAGCGCCCAGCCGCTCTTTTTCGACGATGCGTACTTCGGCGAGCGCGCCGAGTCGGTCCCGGACTCGCTGGGGTTCGAACCACGTCTCGACCGGGCGCACCATCCGTTTCCGTGACTTCGACGACCGGAATCCGTATCAGATACCGAACGTCGCCCGGAGCATGTCCCGCGTTCCGGGGCCGAGTCCGACGGCGGTGACGGCGATGAGCAGGAGGAGGGCATAGCGCGGGCTCTCGGTCAGGAACTCGTCGTTGAACAGCCAGACGACGGCCGATGCCACGGCGAGTTTTACCACGAGAAACGGCCAGGACGTGCCGATAGCGGCGGTGAGCCCGGCCGGCTGGAGGGCCTCCGTCGTCGAGATGATGAAGGCGTTAGCGGGGTGTTTCGGGTAGTACGTAAGGGGGACCGAGAGCGCGTCGAGCCAGTCGGCAAGGATGACGTTGGCGACCCCGTCGATGGCGTGCCCCCAGATGACGAGCAGGCCGATGGCGCCGGTGCCGCTGTTGACTTCCGGCGCGTAGTTCCCGAACAGCCAGTACAGGCCGTAGGAGAGCCCCGTCGCGATAGCCACCGTCGAGATGAGCACGGAGGGGTACAGCGTCGAATAGCCGGTCGTCAGGGCCCCCACTGTGAGGTAGGCCATCGTCGCCACGACCAGGGCGACACCGACGCCCGCCGTTGCCCGGTAGTAGCTTTTGACGACGCCGCGCCGGTCCAGTTCCAGACAGGCGAGCAGCGAGACCAGCGTCATGAGGAAGACGGTGCCGTAGATGACCGGGCTGATGATGAGCGAACTCAGGGGGTACTCGACCAGCGGCGTCACGCCGGCGCCGACAGCGCGGTCGGTCCCGTCCTCGACGACGCGGAGGGCCCCGCCCAGGAGCATGAACGGGACGAACGCGAAGTAGAGGTTCGGGTCGTCGGCGATTTCCAGTCGGTCCAACAGCAGATAGACGCCGACGAGCATGTACACTAGGATGAGCATGTAGCCGATTTCGGAGACGATGGTGTAGCCGGGCTCGGCGACGACAGCGCCGCTCTCGGCGGCGGCCGAACAGCCCTCGTACAGCGGTTGCGGGCCGGCGTCGGTCATGACCGCACAGCTCGCGGCCTTCGCGTCGGCGTAGACCGGTCCCCAGAAGTAGTGCCAGAGGAATTCGTCCCAGACGCGTGTCGGCAACGCGGCCGCCGCAGCGACTGTACCGACGACGACGGCGACGAAGGAGGCGACCCAGAGCCGGGCCGCCCCGTACTCCTCGCTGAGTCGCTTGGAGGTGTTCATGGCCGTGTGACCGGCGGGCGTCGATTTCAGGCTTCCGGTCGCGTGTGCGCGGACCGTCGAACCGACTCGGCTGGTCCGACTCGCCGCTCCTTACTCCAACGCGGCGTTTGCGGTCGCGATGAGTTCGTCGTGGGCTTTGCCGTTCGAGGCCACCAGCCCCACGCTGTCCGGTCGCCAACGCTCGCCCTCCAAGTCCGTGACCGTGCCGCCGGCCTGTCGGACCATGTGGACGCCGGCGATGGTGTCCCAGGGGTAGGTCGGCGTCGGGCAGACCGCTCCCTCGATGGCGCCGTCGGCGACGAACGCGAGCGTCGCTTGGAAGCTCCCGATGCGGTGCATATCCCCGAACCGTTCTCCCACGGCGGTACACAGCCGCCCGAACTCGGCGCGGTCGTCGAGGTCCCACCAGCCCGTGGGGACGACGACGAACGTCTCGGGGTCGGTCCGGTCGCTCACCGAGAGGGGCGTGCCGTCCCGGGTCGCGCTGTCGGGCCCGCTCGCGTAGAGGTCGCCCATCGACGGCATGTACGTCGCCGCTCCCACCGCCTCGCCGTCGGCTATCGCGGCGACGCTGGTCGTCCAGGTGCGCAGTCCCCGAACGAAGTTGGCGGTCCCATCTATGGGGTCGACGACCCAGGCCGTCCCCGTTTCCGGGACCGCGTCGACGGCGGTTGGCTCGCTCTCGACTGATTCGGGGCCCGACCGCGAGACCAGCTCCTCCTCACAGAGGAACGGGTCGTCGGAAAACTCCTCGCGGACGGTGGCGACCACCTGCGCCTGGGCGTCCCGGTCGGTCTCGGTCACGACGTCGTTCTTGTTCGCCTTCGTGTCGACGGCGAGCGGTTCACGGAACATCTTGCGTGCGACCACGCCCCCGGCCCGGGCGGCCCGCTCGGCGAGCGCCGCTCGATGCAGTAAATTCGACATGAATGCCCCTGGCAGCGGCTCGGCTTTAGAGGCTCGGTATGTGGCAAGGCGGCCTACTCCGTCCGCTCGGCAGCGTCGAGAATGGCGTGTGCGATGTCACGGGCCTCTGCGGGCGCGTACTTGACCTGATTACCCAGTGACTGTTCTATCCTGACGTACTCCTCGTCGGATTCGATGACGAAAAACGCTGTATTCTCAAGCGGGGGCACGCCGACACCTGAACTATCGGACTGTTCCGTAGCCATGACAAACAGTTGCAAGCGAGCGGAAATAAACCTAGCTATTATTAATTGGAATTACCACCCGCTAGTGAGCCGTTACCGGGTAGCCTGTCGAAGGAATTTTGCGAGGGAAGACCGCTCCACGCGGGCTTCCGCACCGGTGGGAGTAGTACCCACGACGATGCGAGGGAAGGGATTTGAACCCTTGGACCTCTACAGGAGCGGATCTTGAGTCCGCCGCCGTTTCCGGGCTTGGCTACCCTCGCACGCGCCCCGTGCAATTCTCAAAAGCGAGCCGGGATATAAATGTCGTACGGAACCGTCGGCGGGACCGCTAGATTGACCCCTCGGGCGGCCGCCAATCACGTATGGACGACCACGCTCGCGACGACAGCGTCGGGCCCGCCGGCAATCCTACGGGGTGGCGAGCCGACGGCCAGTGGGAACACGCCACGCTTTGGCGAGCCGTCGTCCACGGCGTGGCGCTGTACAACGACGGCGAGTTCCACGCGTCACAGCGGTAACAGCGCGGAAGCCCACCCGCTTTAGCGGTGGGAGGAAGCGCGTAAGCTTGATTTGACTTCGGGAAGAACGGTAACACACGTCCATCA
>PXRT01000014.1:14964-43748 GCA_003020925.1 Halobacteriales archaeon QS_6_64_34
CCCTTCTTAGAAAGGAAGGAGCGTGGGGCTTTCGTGTGGGAGCGCGAAGTGCGGGAGTCCACCGACAAGCCAACGGCTTCAGCCGTTGGTAGCTGACTCAAGCGCCTCGGCATACTCTCGGTCCACCTCTCGTGCCACCGGGTGCTCCCCGTCAAGCTCAATCTCCCACCCGTAGAGCACCGTCGGGTCGTTGAGCGCGTTGGTGAGCGTGGTCCGCACGTCGAGTAGGTCCACGCCGTAGTAGTCTCCAGGCACGTCTTGGAGGTATTGGAGCGCGGTCTCAAGGAGGGAGCGCATACCGGCGTCATCCGCAAAGTCAAAGTGCTTGTACGCCCCTGCGGCCACCTGCACCATGCCGTGGAGAAACGCGCTTTCCGTGGTGGCGCTTCCGTAGTTATACCACTCTGCTTCAAAACAATCGTGGGCCTCGTGAAACTCCCCCGAGTTGTAGAGGCGTACGCCGTGAATCACGGCTCGCCGGAGCGTGCCGTGCTCCCACCCGTTTGACGGTTCGCGGTCGGCGTCCCACCCGGTCGGAGTGCCGGAGGTCGGCGGACCTATGGTGTCGTCTCGGGTGTGGTCGTTCATGGGGCCAACTTCCGCCTCCACTCACGTAACCGCGTCGGTGGGCCAAACGGTAGCGGCGGAGCCGGCCGAGGTCCGCCTCCCGGACCGGCGTGAGAAGAAGGTGCTCGCACCCCGGATACTCTCGGCTCAGGCGTCCGGACCGTCGTACGCGGCGAGTACCGATGACTCGGCGCCGTCTTCGGATTCCCAGATAACGCTCACCTGGCAGTCACTCCGCACGCCGACGGTGATACTCGTGCCGGCGCTGACGTCCTCAGCCCCGGTGGCGTCCCCCCAGTTCGTGTCGGGGGTCGTCACGTCGGTGTCGACACCGTCGACGGCGACGATACCGGAGCCACCAATCGACAGCCTCGCCGAGTCGACGCTGTCGCCGGCCGAATGCGTGACGGTCAGGACGCCGGTGTCAGAGCCGTCCGTCGCGGCCGTGTCGTATTCGAACTCGAAGGCTATCAGTGGGGGAACCGGCCCGTCAGCGTCGTCGCCGCCTCGCACGCTCTGGCTCCAGATGACCCAGCGGCCCTCGTGCCTGCGTAGTTCGTAGGTGTCGGTCCGTTCGCTCCGGTCGACATCAGTTTCGTAGATGAGGTACGCTTCGACGGTCGCCGATTCGTCGCCCCGCTCGAGGACAGTCGTCGAATTGATGGTCACCTCGCCCTCGAAATGGACTCCGTCTTCGGTGGGTCGGGCGCTCGAATTCGGATGGACCGCCGCCTGCATCCCGTCGATGTCTTCCTCGTTGTACGCGTTCCAGAGGCTCTCGACGGGCTCGACCAGGCTGCCGTCGTCAGCGCCACCTGTCCGGTCTGTGGTTTCGGATGACCCGGTCCCAGCCGGCGTCAAGGCCCCGGCCGCGTCGTCCGGTTCGTCGCTGAAACACCCGGCCAGGGTGGCAGTCCCACACATAGCTGCGAGCCGGAGAAAGCTGCGTCGATGCATCGTGTAGGTGGTACATATCCATGACATAGCAAAAACCCATTCATGGCTGACCGGGACGCGAGCGGAATCCACACGACTCTAATAGTCGGGCACTCACGTACGGATAGATGCGAGTGGAGCAACTGGGCGAGGGAAAGCCGTCCATCGCTGTCGTCGGCAGCATCCACGGCGACGAGCCCTGTGGCCGGGACGGCATCGAGGCAGTGCTTTCGGACCCGCCTGCGGTGAGCCAGCCGGTGAAGTTCATCGTGGTCAACGAGCGAGCCCTGGCAGCGGGAAAGCGCTACACCGAAATCGACCTCAACCGCGTGTTCCCGGGCGACCCCGACAGCGACGTCTACGAGATGCATCTGGCGGCCGAACTGACCGAGGAGCTGCAGGGGTGTACCGCCCTCTCCTTGCACGCCACGAAATCCTACGACGGGATGTTCGCGCTGGTCGACGAGGTCACGGACTTGGCCCGCGAGGTCTGCCCGAAGCTCTCCGTCGACGCCGTCGTCCAAACGACGGGGAACAACGAGGGCCGGTTGTTCTCGGTCGCCCCGTCGGCCATCGAAGTCGAGTGTGGTTACCAGGGGTCGGCCGAGGCCGCCGCGAACGCCGAGCAGGTCATCCGGGAGTTTCTCGCCGCGCTGGGCGCCACGGCGGAGCCGTCACCGGTCAGAAGCGAATCGCTGCCGGTGTTCCAGCTCGGCGGCCCCATCCCCAAGAACGCGGCCGAGACGTACGAGGTGTTCGTGCGGAATTTCGAGCCGGTCGCCGCCGGCGACCCGGTCGCTGCGGCGGACGGCGAGACGCTCTTTGCGGAGGAAGATTTCCATCCCGTCCTGCTGTCGGCCGAAGGGTACGAGGACGTCTTCGGCTACATGGGGAGCCACGTCGGCACGCTGGAGTAGACGAGACACTGGGGGTAGTCATAGCCCAGGAACTGCCCGAACGGCTCCGTCAGGCGTCCTCGGGCCCCTCGAACTCGACCATCGTGAGGTCACGGTCCAGCATGCAGTAGTCGTGTGGCGGGTCCCCCAGGACCTCCGTGATGCGGTACTCCGTCTCGAAGTCGGCGCCCTGTGGCTCACAGTAGGGGTGACTCGGACACTCGGTGTGGGGGCAGGGCCCGGCTAACTCGGCCTTGCTCCCGGCGAAGGCGCCCTTGGTCGGGACGTTCACGCGGATTGAGGCGGGTTCGACTTCGACGGCGCGGACACCGCCCTCGTGGACTGCACAGTCGAGGGTCTGGCCGCTCTCTCGGACCTCCGAGATGCGGTACCGCCGTCCCGGGGTGAGATTCAGACACTGGTCGCGATAGGGACACCCCGAACAGCCCGAGGCCTCGCCGTGGTAGACGAACTCCTCGCCGACCTCGGCGAGCCGAGTGCCCACGAGCGTAACAGTCGTCATGTGGGGTGATAGCAGCGCCAGGAACGTAAGTGTGTGCGGACCGGTGTCGGTCGGTTCCCTGTCGCGCGGACAGCGGCCAGCCATACCGGCTCATCGCGACACCGAGTCGAATCAGGCCCGGTCGGTCAGTTCATCAAGTTCATTCAGGTAGTCCTCGCGGGGCACCTGATACAGCGCTCGGAAGTCGAAGTCGCCGGCGGCAAAGTCGTTGGCGAGTGTCACTGCGGCCCCAACGGCCGTGTCGCGCGTGTCTGTGACCTCGACCTCGTGGTCGACCTCGGGCTCCAGATACAGCGTCACGTACCAGTCGTCGCCGACGCGGTCAGCGCCCGGACGGCGTGTCCGTTTGCCCCGCGTGAGATAGATAGTCGGCAGACAGGGAGCGGGAAAGGCCTCGCTATCGAAGACGTCCGGGCGGTACGCGAGGATGAGCTCCCGGTCGGTTTGATTCCACACTGTCCAGTCCTCGGCCAGCGCCTCGAGGTCCATACCGGGCGCTGTGTCTCGGGGGGCAATACGCTATCGACTGGACCGGTCCCCACTCACTTATAAACTACTTTCCAGCATATTGCCGTGGTATACCATATCGACGCGCTGCCGTCGTCGGATTCACCCGGAATTATCCGGGATAAAATTCCGGTATTATATGTAGCCTGGCAAAAGGCTTTTATTGCCGAAGCACTCACGTTGTAAATAGTATCGGACATACAGTCACGGACTGTCGCCCGTTACCGAGAGGGTGGAGCAGCCCCCGTCCCCACCCTGCCAACACTACGATGGTATCGCTTACCAAGCGGCCCAAGCGGACGGGTCATGTCGCGGCTCCCGGGTTTTACGGTCGGAGCGGCGGCTGTTACAGTCAGACTGTTGCCGTGACGGTCGCGTCGGGTCGGTTACGTCACGTGGGGAACTACTCTAGATAGCATGAGCCAGAACAAAGAGACGATAGAAGCACTGAGCAAGGAGTACAAGGATTCGATACCGGCGGACCTCCGGACCACACGGACGTTCGACTGGTATCTCGACCAGCTGTACACGGACCCGGAAGTCGCCCGCAACGCCCACCAGCGCGTGGCGGATATGTTCGACTACTACGGGACCGAGTACGACGAGGACGCCGGCGTCGTCGAGTACAAGATAGCCAGCGAGGACCCGATCCACGACGGGGAGAACACCTTCTACGGTCGAGAGGTCCACGAGGCCATCCACGAGTTCGTCAACAAGGTCAAATCCGGCGCCCGTGGGCTGGGCCCCGAGAAGCGAATCAAACTCCTGTTGGGGCCGGTCGGCTCGGGCAAATCCGACTTCGACCGCCAGGTCCGGCGCTACTACGAAGATTACACTCGCGGCGACGACGGGCGGATGTACACCTTCCGCTGGACGAACCTCTGTGACGTGATTCCCGACCAGGACCCCGGCGACGACGTGGTCCGCTCGCCGATGAACCAGGACCCGCTGGTCTTGCTCCCACAGGACCAGCGCGACCACGTCATCGAGGACATCAACGAGGAACTCGACGCGCCCTACACTATCCGCAACGAGCAGGCCCTCGACCCGGCCTCGGAGTTCTACATGGACCGGCTGCTGGCGTACTACGACGACAACCTCCAGAGCGTACTGGAAAACCACATCGAAATAATACGGTTCGTCGCCGACGAGAACCAGCGCCAGGGCATCGAGACCTTCGAGCCCAAGGACAAGAAAAACCAGGACGAGACCGAACTGACGGGCGACGTCAACTACTCCAAAATCGCCATCTACGGCGAGAGCGACCCCCGAGCGTTCGACTACTCGGGCGCGTTCTGTAACGCCAATCGCGGCATCTTCTCGGGCGAGGAGCTACTGAAACTCCAGCGGGAGTTCCTCTATGACTTCCTACACGCCAGTCAGGAACAGACTATCAAACCGAAGAACAACCCCCGTATCGACATCGACCAGGTCATCGTCGGCCGGACGAACATGCCCGAGTACCGGGACAAGAAAGGCGACGAGAAGATGGAGGCCTTTAACGACCGGACCAAGCGTATCGACTTTCCCTACGTCCTCCAGTACGAGGAGGAAGCCAGAATCTACCGGAAGATGCTGCGCAACGCGGACCTCCCGGACATCCAGGTCGAGCCCCACACCCTGGAGATGGCGGGCCTCTTCGGTGTCCTGACCCGAATCGAGGAGCCCGACACCGAATCCGTCGAACTCGTCCAGAAGGCCAAAGCCTACAACGGCGAGATAGACGAGGCCGACGACATCGACGTCAAGAAACTCCGGGAGGAGGCCGCCGAGACCGCCGAAATCGGCGAAGGGATGGACGGCGTCTCGCCCCGGTTCATCGGCGACGAGATAGCCGAAGCCATCATGGACTCGATGCACCGCAGCCGGAACTTCCTCTCGCCGCTGACGACGTTCAACCACCTGGAGGGAAACCTCGAGAATCACGGCTCCATCGACGCCGAGTCCTTCGACGAGTACTACCGCTTCCTCGAACTCGTCCGGGAAGAGTACAAGGAGCGAGCCATCGAGGACGTGCGCCACGCACTGGCCTACGACATGGACGAAATCCAGCGCCAGGGCGAGAAGTACATGGACCACGTGATGGCCTACATCGACGACGACACCGTCGAGGACGAACTGACCGGTCGGGAGCAGGAACCCGACGAGCAGTTCCTCCGTTCGGTCGAGGAGAAACTCAATCTCCCGGAGGACCGCAAGGACGACTTCCGACAGGAGGTCTCGAACTGGGTCTCCCGACGCGCTCGTGAGGGCGACACGTTCAACCCACAGGACAACGACCGCCTCCGGCGCGCGCTGGAACGCAAGCTCTGGGAGGACAAGAAACACAACATCAACTTCTCCGCGCTGGTGTCCTCGGGCGATATGGACGACGACGAGCGCAACCAGTGGATAGACGCCCTCATCGAACAGGGCTACTCCGAGGAGGGCGCAAAGGAAGTGCTGGAGTTCGCCGGCGCGGAGGTCGCCAAAAGCGAGATGGAGGAGTAGATGAGCGGCGAGGAGTATATCGACCGCGCCGACGACTCACTCGATGCGACCTACGAGGAGCCGAGGAGCCTCGGCGAGTACGTCGACACCGTCCTGGAGACGCCCCAGATTGCCGCCCACGCCTCCAAATACCTGCTGTCGGCCATCGAGGCCGCCGGCACCCGGACTGTCATCGAGGAGGGCGAGGAGAAGGAGCGCTACCGCTTTTTCGACGACCCCCACAACGACGGCGAACACGCAATCCTGGGCAACACCGAAGTCCTGAACGCGTTCGTCGACGACCTCCGTTCGATTGCGGCGGGACGGGGCAAAGACGAGAAAATCGTCTGGCTCGAAGGGCCGACAGCGACCGGCAAGTCGGAGCTCAAACGCTGTCTCATCAACGGGCTGCGGGAGTACTCCAGAACGCCAGAGGGCCGGCGATACACGGTCGAGTGGAACGTCGCCGGCGCCGGCGGGAGCGACAGCGCGCTGACCTACGGTGACACGCCAATCGAGGACGAGGACGACTGGTACGAGAGCCCCGTTCAGGCCCATCCGCTGACGGTGTTCCCAAAGGACGTCCGCGAGGAGCTGCTGGTCGAAATCAACGACCGGCTGGACGACCACATCAAGATTCGCGTCGACGGCAACCTCGACCCCTTCTCCCGGGAAGCGTACGACTTCCTAGAGGAGCAGTACCGCCGGGCCGGCGAGGAGAACCTCTTTTCGGCGGTCACCGACCCCTCGCATCTGCGCGTGAAAAACTTCGTCGTGGACGTGGGTCGGGGTATCGGTATCCTCCACTCCGAGGACGAGGGCACGCCAAAGGAACGGCTCGTCGGTTCGTGGATGCACGGCATGCTCCGCGAACTCGATTCGCGGGGCCGGAAGAACCCACAGGCGTTCTCCTACGACGGCGTGCTCTCGCAGGGCAACGGCCTGCTGACCGTCGTCGAGGACGCCGCCCAGCACGCCGACCTGCTGCAGAAGCTGTTGAACGTCCCCGACGAAAGTAGGGTGAAACTGGACAAGGGCATCGGGATGGACGTCGACACCCAGCTGGTCATCATCTCGAACCCCGACCTGGAGGCCCAGCTGAATCAGCACGCCGACCGGGAGGGCCAGGACCCGCTGAAGGCGCTCAAACGCCGGCTGGACAAACACGAGTTTACGTACCTGACGAACCTCTCTCTGGAGGCGCAGTTGCTCAGGCGCGAACTCACGAACGAGACCAGCGTCTGGGACCCGGACTCGTGGGAGGAACTAGAGGAGTGGATACAGGAGCCGGTGTCGGTCTCGGTCAGAGACGATATCGACACGCCCACCGAGAAGGATATCGCGCCCCACACCATCGAGGCGGCGGCCCTCTATGCGGTCGTTTCGCGGCTCGATAGCGCCAACGTCCCGACCGGACTGGACCTCGTCGAGAAGGCGCTGCTTTTCGACCGTGGCTACCTGATGGAGGGCGACGAGCGGGTCGATATCGACGACTACGACATCGAGACGACGGACACCGACGGGGACCACGGCATCCCCGTCACCTACGTCCGTGACATCGTCGCCGACCTGCTCCACGAGGCCCAGGACCGCCACCACCCGGACCTGCCCGTCGAGCACGTCATCATGCCCCGCGATGTCCTCAACGCGGTCGCCGAGGGGCTGGGCGATGCCCCGGTGTTCTCGCCGGGCGAGGCGACCGAGTACGAGGAGCGCGTGGTGCCGGTGAAAAACTACATCTTCGGCCAGCAGGAACAGGACGTGCTTGCCGCGCTGATGCGCGACAAGCGTGTCGACGAGGCCACCGTCGAGGAGTACATCGAGCAGGTGTACGCCTGGGCCTCCGACGACCAGATAGAGAACGAGCGCGGGAAGTACGTCGACCCGGACCCGCTGAAGATGAAGGTGTTCGAAATCGAGCATCTGGGCCGGTTCGACGAGAAGAACTACGACGGCAACGAGCCCGACCACGCCGTCAGGACGTACCGCACCGACAAGATAATCACGGCGTTGAACCGCCACGCGTGGCAGCGCCGCGACGAGGAGTTCCGCGTCAGCGACGTCTCGCCAAAGGAGATTCCTGTCATCAAGACCGTTCTGGGCAATCACGACTGGGACGACGTCAAGCGGACCTACGAGGACTTCGACCCCCAGCAGTGGGACAACCCGCCGTCGGGCACCGAGACGGCCGCCCTCAAGGAGACGACTATCCGGAACATGATGGAGATGCACGGCTACAGCGAGGCCGCGGCCGAACTGACGAGCCGCCACGTGATGAATCAGGTGAACTACAGATGGGACTGAAAGACGACCTCGAACGGTACCGCGAAGTGGGCGAAAAGCGCCGCCAGGACCTCTCCGAGTTCATCCAGTACGGTGACCTCGGACAGTCCCGCAGTGACGAGGTCAAGATACCCATCAAAATCGTCAATCTGCCCGAGTTCGAATACGACCAGCGCGACAAGGGCGGCGTCGGCCAGGGAGAGGGCGCCGAGGAGGGCGACCCCGTCGGCCAGCCACAGCCCCAGCCTGGCGACGGCGACGAGGAGGGCGAGGAGGGCGAGCCCGGCGAGGAGGGCGGCGAACACGAGTACTACGAGATGGACCCCGAGGAGTTCGCCCAGGAGCTAGACGAACAACTCGGGCTCGACCTGGACCCCAAAGGGAAGAAAGTCATCGAGGAGAAGGAGGGCGAGTTCACGGACATCACCCGCTCGGGGCCGTCCTCGACGCTCGATTTCGAGCGGCTGTTCAAACAGGGCTTAAAGCGCAAGCTCGCGATGGACTTCGACGAGGGGTACGTCCGCGAGGCGCTGAAAATCGACGGCTGGGGCCCCGCGACGGTGTTCGAGTGGGCTCGCGAGAACAACATCCCCGTCTCGAAGGACTGGATAGACGACGCCTACGACGAGCTTTCGGCCGACGAGAAATCGACCTGGGCATCCATCGAGGAGATGGAGGCGGAGGTCGAGAAGGTCGATACCTCGACGCGTATCCGCCGGGAGGGTGTCGACCAGATACCCTTCCGTCGGGAGGACGAGCGCTACCGCTACCCCGAAATCGTCGAGGAGCGCGAGAAGAACGTCGTCGTCGTCAACATCCGCGACGTCTCCGGGTCGATGCGCCAGGAGAAACGCGAACTCGTCGAGCGCACGTTCACGCCGCTTGACTGGTATCTCCAGGGCAAGTACGACAACGCCGAGTTCGTCTACATCGCCCACGACGCCGACGCCTGGGAGGTCGACCGGGACGAGTTCTTCGGCATCCGCTCGGGCGGTGGGACCCGCATCTCCAGCGCCTACGAACTGGCGGCAGAGGTCCTCGAGGAGGAGTACCCCTGGAGCGAGTGGAACCGCTACGTCTTCGCGGCCGGTGACAGCGAGAACTCCTCGAACGACACGGAAGAGCGGGTCATCCCGATGATGACGGAGATTCCGGCGAACCTCCACGCCTACGTGGAGACCCAGCCGTCTGGCAACGCTATCAACGCGACTCACGCCGAGGAGGTCGAACGCAACTTCCGCGACTCCGCCAACGTCGCGGTCGCCTACGTCACCTCGCCGGAGGACGTGGTCGATGCCATCTACAAGATACTCAGCACGGAGGAGTCATGAACGACGACAGATTTCAGAAACAACGCATCGCGGACGAACTCGAGGAGCCGGTCAGAGAGGCGAGCAACCTCGCGAAACGGCTGGGGCTCACACCGTATCCGGTGAACTACTGGGTCGTCGACTACGACGAGATGAACGAACTCATCGCCTACGGTGGGTTCCAGAAGCGCTACCCACACTGGCGCTGGGGGATGCAGTACGACCGCCAGCAGAAACAGGGGCAGTTCCTCGGCGGGAAGGCCTTCGAAATCGTCAACAACGACGACCCCTCACACGCCTTCCTCCAGGAGTCAAACACCCTGGCCGACCAGAAGGCGGTCATCACCCACGTCGAGGCCCACGCCGATTTCTTCGCGAACAACGAGTGGTTCGGCCTGTTCAGCGACGGCGCCCCGCCACGGGCGGCGGGCGACGAGGGCGACGGCCGGGGGCCGGACGCCGCCGGGATGCTCGCCCGTCACGCCGACACCATCCAGGAGTACATGCAGGACCCCGACGTCGACCGCAGCGAGGTCGAGCGCTTTATCGACCACGTCCTCTGTCTGGAGGACAACATCGACCAGCACCAGCCCTACCGGCCCGTCGAGACGGCCCGCGATAGGTTAGAGGAGATAGAGGGCGTCGACGTCAGCGACCAGCTCGACGAACTCGACCTCTCCGACGAGGTCAAACGGCAGGTGTTCGACGAGGAGTGGCTAGAGGCCCAGGGAGACGAGGAGGGCGGTGCTACGTTCCCGGCCCAGCCGGAAAAGGACGTGCTCGCATTTCTCCGCAAACACGGAATGGCCTACGACGAGAACGCCGAGAAGGCCGTCGAGATGGAGGACTGGCAAAAGGAGGTGCTGGAACTGCTCCGCCGTGAGGCATACTACTTCGCCCCACAGAAGATGACGAAGGTGATGAACGAGGGGTGGGCCTGTGTTGCTCCCGGGACACCGGTCTTCACATCCGATGGATTGGTTCAGATGCGGGACGTGGTCGACCAACAGCCGGCCGTATCCGACGGAGAGACAACTCGGGATGTGTACGACGCTAACATCATTCCCGACCACGACACAGTGACAGTTGCGACCCGGCGTGGATTCGAGTTGACTGGGTCGAACAACCATCGTATTCGCAAGCCCGACGGTAAGTGGGTCCGTCTCGACGAACTGGATGTCGGCGACGAAATCGCTGTCAGCGGCGGGGCCGGTACCTGGCCGGACCGGCACGTCCCAGTCGAGTGGACGGCTTCGGAGTACACATCGCTGAACGATATCGCCGACGAAGCAGGTGTCTCGGTGTGGACAGTGTTGCGCTACCGCCGAACCGGCCACGCAGAAGCGGCCGACGCTATCGAGCGTGCCCTCACGGAGTACAACGGAGGGGCTGGCCCTGGGCTCTCACAGCGTGAGCCGATACGGGTTCCCGAGACCGTCGATGAGCCGTTCGGTCGGTTCCTCGGCCTGCTCGTGGGCGACGGACACGTGCCCGCCGACTCCCGGCATGTCGGTTTCACATCCGGGAAAAAGGAACACGCAACGGAGTTCGCCGGTCTGCTCTCGGAGCTGTTCGGCCTCGATCCGACGATAGAGCAACAGGACTCACGATGGCGAGTGTACGCCTACTCGGAACATCTGAAAGAGCTTCTGACCGATGGGTTCGGACTGCCAAACGGAACGGCAGCCGCCAAAAAAAGCGTCCCGGAGAAGATTCTCCGTTCGCCGAAATCCGTCGTCGCGGAGTTCATCCGTGGGTTGTTCGACGCGGACGGGTATGCCGGCGACCGGGGTGCGATACTTACGACGAAAAGCGAGATGCTCTCCAGGACGGTCCAGTTACTCCTGACGAACTTCGGTATTCTGAGCCGTCGCCGAGAACAGTCCGACGGGTGCTATCACGTCCACATGACCGGTGAATCCGCAAACATCTTCGCCGAAGAAATAGGGTTCGGTTACTCGCGGAAAGCCGACCGGCTCGCCACGTATCTCGAAGGGCTCGCGTGGTTCGAAACCGAATCGTGGACCGACGAAATCACGACCATCGAAACGGGAACTGGGGACGTATACGATATCTCCGTCGAAGAGACCCACCGGTATGTGGCTGCCGGTATGGTCAATCACAACTCCTACTGGGAATCCGCCATGATGGCCGGCGAGAACTTCGCGGGCGACGACGAGTTCGTGCTGTATTCCGACCACATGTCCCAGGTGCTTGGCTCGCCCGGGCTGAATCCCTACAGCCTCGGGCTGGAACTCTGGCAGTACGTCGAGAACACCGAGAACCGCCGGGAGGTCATCGAGCGCCTGCTCCGCGTCGAGGGTGTCACCTGGCGAACTATCCACGACGTGGTGGACTTCACCGAGGTCCAGGACCGTCTGGAACCGCCCGAGTGGCTCACCGATGTGGCCGGTCACGTCGACGAACTCGACCCCGAGGACCCCCGTGTAGACGCGGAGATGCTCCAGCATGCCCGCGAGGGCGAGATAGATGTCCAGAAGTACCCCTGGAAGGTGCTGACCTACGAGGGGCTGGCACAGCGCCACTACTCGCTGGTCAAGCCCCAGTACCGGGGCTTCGTCTCGCGAGTCGGGCAGGCCGAACTCGAACGGGTCTCCAGATACATGTTCGACGACACCCGCTACGACAGCGTCGAGGAGGCCCTCGCCGACGTGGAGTACACGCGGGGCTGGGACCGGATGCGGGAAATCCGGGAGAGCCACAACGACGTGACCTTCCTCGACGAGTTCCTCACCCAGGAGTTCGTCGACGACAACGACTACTTCACCTACGAGTACACCCACGCCTCCGGCGACTACCGTGTCACCTCGACGGACCACGAGGACGTGAAAAAGAAGCTGATGCTGAATTTCACCAACTTCGGGAAACCGACCGTCGTCGTCGAGGACGGCAACTACGAGAACCGCAACGAACTGCTGCTGGCCCACCAGTACAACGGCATCATGCTCGACCGCAAGCAAGCGACCGAGGTGCTCAAACGCGTCTTCGAGCTGTGGGGTCGGCCGGTGAACCTGCTGACCATCGTCAAGGAGTTCGACGACCACGACATCGAAGTCGCCAAACGGCGGGACCGCGAGCCCGAACCCGAAGAGGTCGGGAAGCGACTGCGCTACGACGGCGAGGAAGTGACCGTGGAAGATGTCCCCTGGAGCGACGTGGAGCATCTCGCGGCGACGGACATCGACTACAACACGAAGCCCGAGGAGTGGCTGGCCTGACGAATTACCTCGATATCCGGATGGAATCGCTCTACGGGGTCCTCGGAGCCACCGCTGGCCTGTCGGTGCTGCACATCAGCGCGGCGCTGTTCCGGTAGCCGCGAAGGGAAACCCGTTTTTTGCCCGGTCCCGAAGGCGGCGTATGAACGTACGCACTATCGCCGACCTCGGGCCCGACGAGCGGTCGGCGCTGTTCGACCGTGACTCGGGCGTCGAGGCGGTCCGCGACGACGTGGCCGATATCGTCGACGCGGTCGGCGAGGAGGGCGACGTAGCGCTGCGACGCTTCGCCAGCGAGTTCGACGACGTCGAGGTGGGTAACATCGACATCACCGACGCCGCCGAGCGCGCCTACGAGGAGATAGACGACGACGTCCGGGAAGCAATCGAGGACGCCGCCGAGAACATCCGGGCCTTTCACGAGCGCCAGCGCCCCGAGGACTGGCGCGAGGACTTCGAGGGGCGGGAACTCGGTCGGCGCTTCAGCCCGCTCGACAGCGCCGGGGTCTACGCCCCCGGCGGCACGGCGGCCTACCCCTCCAGCGCGCTGATGGGCGTCATCCCCGCGAAGGTGGCCGGCGTCGAACACGTCGCCGTCGCCACGCCGCCGGCCGAGGAGGTCAACCCGGTTACGCTGGCGGCCGTCCACGTCGCCGGCGCCGACGCCGTCTATCAGGTCGGGGGCGCACAGGCCATCGCCGCGCTGGCCTACGGCACCGAGACGGTCACCGCGACAGATATCGTCGTCGGGCCCGGCAACCGGTGGGTCACCGCAGCCAAGGCCGAGGTCCGTGGCGACGTGGCTATCGACTTCCTCGCCGGCCCCTCGGAAATCATGGTCGTCGCCGACGGCGACGCCGACCCGGAACTCATTGGGGCCGACCTCCTCGCCCAGGCCGAACACGACGAGAACGCCTCAGTCGTGGCGGTGACCGACGACGAGGCGCTGGCCGAGGCCGTCGCCGACGCCGTCGAGGAGCAGGCCAGCGAGCGCGAGCGCGAGGCCGTCATCCGGGGGGCGCTCGAAAACGACGCGTCGGGCGTGTTCCTCGCTCGCTCGATGAGCGAGGCCGTCCTCTTCGCCGAGGAGTACGCCGCCGAACACCTCTCCATTCAGGCCGAGGACGACGCGGCGCTCTTCGAGCGGATTCCCTCCGCCGGCTCCGTCTTCCTTGGCCCCTACAGCCCCGTCGCGGCCGGCGACTACGCCGCCGGGACGAACCACGTCCTCCCGACCGGTGGGGCGGCCCGCGTCACCGGCGGGCTCTCCGTAGACACGTTCGTCCGGTCGACGACTGTCCAGCGGCTCTCAGAGGACTCGCTGGGTGACCTCAGTGAGACGATTACCACGCTGGCCGAGGCCGAGGGGCTGGAAGCCCACGCGGAAAGCGTGCGCAAGCGGTTCGACTAGCTTCGGCCGTTGGCCGGCGCTCGCGTGGCACACGCCCTACCTCATCCAGCGAAGGAGTCTATCGAGGAGGGCTACTACACTTCCGACGAGCAGCCAGAGGGCGGGGACGACGGTAAGCAACACCACCCAGTGGGGAACCGGCGGTGCCCCGTGGAGCGCCGACAGCGAGGCGACGGCAAGCGCCGACATCGGTCACCCGTCCGACGTGTCGTCGCCCGTTGGTCGGCCTGTTCGATAGACGATGTAGCCGGCGGTGACCAGCAGCAGGCTCACGACCAGCCAGTGTGGGTTGTACCGACCGCCCTGTGAGAGAGGCTGGTGGAGCCCGAGGAGCATGTGGTTCACCACGGCGTCGAAGACGTCGAAGGCGCCGAGGCCGATGAGCGCCCCACCGGCGAGCGGGTGGACCGCGAGCGGGTCGCTGGCTGCTCGTTCGGCCCGCCAGAGGAGCCCGGCGCCGACGGTCATTCCGACGAGCATCACCAGCGAGAAGAGCCCGTCGGCGAGGAGATTTGTCCGGAGTCCCGCGAGCGTGTCCATCGGGTAGATGCCGGAGACCAGGTGGTGCCACTGCAGGACGTGATGGAGGACGACCACGTCGACCAGCCCGCTGAAGCCGAACCCGAAGACGCCCGCGCCGAGCACGCCGCGTTCTGTCGCCGGTCGGACGCGGCGGTCGGGGGAGTCCGGTTGGTTCACGCCCGAGATTGGCCGGGAGCGTGCTTGCCCGGTGGGCCTGCAACTGCAACCCTGGCGCCGAAAGCGGCGATGTCGGCGGGACCAGCGTCAGGGTTAACACGGTTGGGACCGCACCTATTGCTATGAGCAGCACCGTAGAGGGCGAGCCCGAACTGGGCGGCGAGGACGTCGGGGTCACCGAGGACGCCGCCGAGGAGGCACTGGCCCTGCTCGAGGGTGAGGACATGGATACGGACGTGGCCGGCCTCCGCCTGTTCGTCCAGCAGGGCGGCTGTGCGGGCCTCTCCTATGGGATGCGCTTCGAGCACGAACCGGAAGAGGGAGACACCGTCTACGAGCGCAACGGGCTTCGCGTGTTCGTCGATGGCGCGAGCATCGACTACATCGAGGGGTCCGTACTGGCCTACGAGGGCGGCCTGCAGGGCGCGGGGTTTCACGTTGAGAACCCCAACGTGGTCAGCGAGTGTGGCTGTGGCGAGTCGTTCCGGACCTAGTCCTCTAGCTCGAACGCCACTGTCACTTCCGCCTGGTACTCCCGACCGTCGACGCTCGCTATCTCGACGCCCAACTCGTCGACTTCGACCCACATCAGATTGTCCAGCGTCGCTTCGGCGCGCTCGATAGCGTCGTCGGCGGCGGCGTCGAAGCTTTCGGCACTCGTCCCTATCAGCGTGATTTTCTTGAACACCATGGCGTTCTGAAACGTCGGTTGATTGAGATATAAAACTACGGTCGAATCACGCGGTCCGCCCGTTCAGCCACCCTTCGACGATGGCGCCCATCGTATCGAGTTCGATTGCACGCCTACACCTGGGGAAAAAGCGGTGGAGGTGTTTGGCTACGGTCTGATGACGTCGTAGCCCCCGTCGTCTCGAACGCCGATGACCGCCCAGTCGTAACTGATGTCCATCCGCGAGAGCCGGTCGCCCAGGTCCGGCGCCCGGGACGCCTGGGTCACGAAACAGTGCATCTCTCCCGACTTCGGGATAGTGGTGTCTTCTTCGAGCACTGTGACACCGACTTCGCGCCACTTGTGGGCCGCGCGTAGTCCGTCCTCGGTGCGCGACACGGTGTACCCGATATCGTCGAAAATCGACCGAGCCCGCTCGTCTAGTGGTGTGCTAACGGCCGCCATCTGTCAAGCTCTACCAGTGGATGGGTGATAAACGTTCCCACTAGTAACTCAGACGATACGTTTGCGCCCATCGAACACTCCGACCGCCCGCTACGGACGGATGCGCCACCCGGTCGGAACGAGCGACGCCGCTCCAAACGACGTTACTCGTGGGCCGCGTCCCACTCCTCGGCCTTGCGGAGGTTGCTGCAGTCGTTACAGCGGATGCGCCCCATCGGGTCCATCGCGTTGTTGAACGTCTCGCAGTTGCCACAGAAGTACCCCCAGCGACTCTCCCGGTCGGCGTCGACATAAACCACGTAGAAGGGGCCTTTCGTCCCGGTCTCGCCGTCTTCGTGGTCGATGTAGAGCGTCCGGTCGTCCGGACCCGTGCGTTCGTCCATATCAGCGTATGGTGAGCCATCGGGGTAAAGGATGTGGACGCCCACGGAGGTCGTGTTTAGTTTAGCAGCAACGGACTCGGAGAGCCAGAAAGCCCCCGCGTTCTCAGCTCCCGCGGCTCGCTGCGCTCGCGTAGCGTGCTTGCGTCGCCGGGGTTCGCTGAGAACGCGGCCCCTTTCGGAACGGAGTGACCGAGGAGCGCAGCGAGACCCCCGAGTGTAGCAGGCCGGGGCTTTCTGGCTGTCTACCGTCGTTGTCGCTTAACTAAACACTGCCCCCACGGACGGGCGACGAACCCGTGTGCAGTGCTGACATTCGGTTTCGGCTTCGAAAGCGCTTTTAGGGCCCGTGGCGCACTGACGATTACAGCCTGCACCGGGTTGATGATGCTCCCAGCCTTCTCAGGACTACGCGCGCCGGCGCGGCGTGCCGCGGGATTTCCCGCGAACGGCGGGGGAGCCTGAGCCCGCGTGCAGGAGGTGACTACACAAATGCCAGTATACGTAGATTTCGACGTTCCAGCCGACCTCGAGGACGACGCTCTCGGGGCGCTGGAAGTCGCACGAGACACAGGGACAGTGAAGAAAGGAACGAACGAGACGACAAAGGCCGTCGAGCGCGGCTCCGCCGAACTCGTCTTCGTCGCCGAGGACGTCCAGCCCGAGGAAATCGTCATGCACATCCCCGAGCTGGCCGACGAGAAGGGGGTGAGGCCGAGGCCGACGTCGAGGACATCGTCTCGAAGGTCGAGGAGCTCCGCTGAGGTGACCAAAGATGAGTACGCTAAGACATTCCGGCTCGCTTCGCTCGCGGGCTGTGACTCATCCACTCACGCTCACCACCGGAGGTGGTTCACGTGAGTGCTGAAGAGACCGAAAGTGGCGGCGCCACGTCGGCCGAGGTTATCGAAATCGTCGGCAAGACGGGGATGCACGGCGAGGCCATGCAGGTCAAGTGCCGCATCCGCGAGGGCGAGAACCAGGGTCGAATCATTACCCGGAACGTCCTCGGTCCCGTCCGCGAGGGAGACATCCTGCAGCTCCGCGAGACGGCCCGCGAAGCCGACTCCATCGGAGGACAATAACGATGCCCCGAACCCGAGAATGTGACTACTGTGGCGCTGACATCGAGCCCGGGACGGGCACGATGCTCGTGCACAACGACGGCGCGACCACGCACTTCTGTTCCTCGAAGTGCGAGAACAACGCCGACCTGGGCCGCGAGGCCCGAAACCTCGGCTGGACCGACGCCGGTCGCGTGACGACCGCCGCCGAGCAGCAGGCAGCCGACGAGGCTGCCGAGGCTGCTGCGGCCGCCGAAGAAGCAGAAGCCGAAGACGCCGAAGCCGAGGAAGCTGCAGCCGTTGACGAAGCCGAGGCTGCCGAAGACGCCGACGAAGCCGAGTCCGAAGAAGAAGCGCCAGCGGCCGCCGACGAGTCCGAGGCGACTGATGAGGACACGGCCGACGACGCCGATTCGGACGAAACTGACGAGGCCGAGTCGGACGAAACTGACGAGGCCGAGTCGGACGAAACTGACGAGGCCGACGACGCGGACGACGAGGAAGAGGCCGAAGAAGCCGAAGCATAAAGCCGTCTCCCTTCTATTCCGTTGACACATGCCAGAGACAGAGCGTACCTTTGTCATGGTCAAACCCGATGGTGTCCAGCGCGGTCTCATCAGCGAGATACTCGAACGATTCGAAAATCGCGGCCTCAAGATAGTGGCTGCGAAGTTCATGCAGATGGACCAGGCGCTCGCCGAACAACACTACGCGGAACACGAGGGTAAGCCGTTCTTCGACTCGCTCGTCGAGTTCATCACCTCCGGCCCCGTCTTCGCGATGGTTCTGGACGGCCAGGACGCCACGCGGCAGGTCCGTCGGATGATGGGCGCCACCGACCCGAAGGAGGCCGAGCCGGGGACCATCCGGGGTGACTACGGGATGGACCTCGGTCGGAACGTCATCCACGGCTCCGACGACGAGGACGAGGGCGCAAACGAGCGCGAAATCGAGCTGTTCTTCGACGAGGACGAACTCATCGAGTGGGACAAGATAGACGGCTCCTGGCTGTACGAGTAGGCAGTCAAACCGACTTTGGGGCCGGCGCCCCTACGACCGTCCATGGGTCGTACACTCTACCAGCTCGACGGCTGTCCGTACTGCGAGAAAGTGGCCGACCGGCTGGACGAACTCGGCGTCGACTACGAAACCGAGTGGGTCGAGGCGCTCCACTCGAAGCGTGACGAAGTCAAGCGGGTTTCGGGCCAGCGGGCGGTCCCGGTGCTGGTCGACGAGGACCACGGCGTCACGATGGCCGAGTCCGACCGCATCCTGGAGTTCCTCGAGCGGTCTTACGCTTGATCTTCGGACTCGAAGTCCAGAGCCGCACCGTTGATGCAGTAGCGTTTGCCCGTCGGGTCGGGCCCGTCGTCGAAGACGTGGCCCAGGTGGCCCTCACAGGTCGCACAGACCACTTCGGTCCGACGCATTCCGTGGCTCTCGTCGAGCCTGGTCTCGACGGTGCCCTCGTCGAAGACGTCCCAGAAACTGGGCCAGCCGGTGCCGGAGTCGAATTTCTCCTCGCTGTCGAACAGCGTGGCCCCACAGCCGGCACAGGTGAAGACGCCGTCGTCTTTGACGTCCATCAGGTCGCTACTGAAACGGGGTTCGGTCCCGGCTTCACGGAGAATGCGGTACTCCTCGTCGGTGAGTCGCTCGCGCCATTCCTCGTCAGTCTCGGGCACGCTATCGGCCTGTTCGCTCATGGCCCGGTCTACGCACTGAAGGGTGATAAGCCCACCTCGGCAGTGTGTTCGGACTCGACGACAGCGTCGCAGTGACGGTGGCTCGACGCGGAGAAACGGTTACGCGTCTGGCTCTCGCCACATCGAGGACGACGGTCCGACCGCCGTCGGGGGCCTCCCAGACGACGCGGACTGTACTCCGCTCGAGGCTGTCGGCGTTCGTTCGAAGTCGGCAGTGAACCGTCGGCTCGCCAACACCGCGTCACCGATGGCTTCGGACGCCGTATCGTGGTCGGTCCCGCCCTCGATATCGAGTCGCGCTCCCAGTGCGTACACCTGGAACCTGACGGTGTACCGTTGGCTGACCTGCGGACACGGCGGTTCGTACCCGACGTCGCCGCCCTCCGGGCGGCCCTGTCGTGCGCCGCCGAGCGACGCGACAGTCGCCGTTCGCGGGAGATTCGCGGGTATCCGGTCGGTGTCAGGGGGGACGTTCCAGAGCGTCCAGAAGACAGGGTCGGTGAGACCGCCGCTGTCGTAGGACCCGACCACGGCCAGTGCCTCGGTCGGGGCCGGGACACGGTCGACATCGAACGCCGGCGACACGCCGTCCCCGTAGCAGGTAAACCGGGCGGGCAGCGTCCCGCCGCGTTCCAGTGGCCCACCCGAGACACCGAACTGTTCGGCAGTTTCTTCTCCCCCACCGAGACAGCCGGCCAGCAGACCCGTACCGACCGTCTGTAACAACCGACGGCGTCGCATGGCCCCGCTCGGGGAGCCGGACACTTTGCCGCTTTGATGTCCCCGCAGACACCGAACCGGCGGGCGCCAGTCGACCGGCCAAGATTGATAAAATACTGCCTCGATTTTAATAATAATCGGTATCAAGTGCCGGTTTCATAACAGGTGAATTAATAAATACGCGTCGGCTAGCTCCGGGTAATGACAACCGAGGACCCGGACACACTCGACGATGGGTCGCCGAAACCAGCAGACCGACGGGGCGTCGCCGAGAGCCGGTTCGCCGTCCCCGATATGGACTGTGCCTCCTGTGCCGGCAAAGTGGAGTCCGCGCTGTCGAATCTCGGTGGGCTGGAGAGCTACGAGACACGGCCGACGACCGGGACGGTCGTCCTCACGAAGGGGCCGAACGGACCGAGTGACGACGCCATCGTCGACGCAATCGAGGGTGCGGGATACGAGGTGACCGAGACGACCGGGACCGGAACGACCGATGCGGGGACCGATGAGGACCTCTGGACGAGCCCCCGAGCGCTCAAAACGTGGGCCAGCGGCGTCGTGCTCGCGGTCGGACTCGCCCTCGAATTCCTGCTGCCCGGCGCGAACGCGGCGGTCGGGACGGTACTGGGGAGCGCCCTCCACGTCGCCGACGTGCTCTTTCTCGTGGCCGTCGCCGTCGGCGGCCAGGCCATCCTGCACAACGGCTACTACTCGGCGCGCAGCCTGAACCTCGACATCGACCTGCTGATGTCAATCGCCATCCTCGGCGCGCTGACGGCCAGCCTGGCTTTCGGCGAGGCGCTGTACTTCGAGGCCGCGACGCTCGCCGTCCTCTTTAGTATCGCCGAACTGCTCGAGCGGTACTCGATGGACCGGGCGCGCAACTCGCTGGCGGAGCTGATGGACCTCTCGCCCGACGAGGCCACCGTTCGCCGCGACGGCGACGAGGTGGTCGTCCCCGTCGACGCCGTCGCGGTCGGCGAGCGTGTCGTCGTCAGACCCGGCGAGAAGATTCCCCTCGACGGCGACGTTATCGACGGGGAGAGCGCCGTCAACCAGGCGCCCATCACCGGCGAGAGCGTCCCCGTCGACAAGACCGTCGGCGACGAGGTGTACGCCGGGACCATCAACGAGGGCGGCTACCTCGAAGTGCAGGTCACCTCCACGTCGGGGGACAACACGCTCTCGCGAATCGTCGAGATGGTCGAGGACGCCCAGTCGAACAAGACCGAGCGCGAGCAGTTCGTCGAGCGGTTCTCGGCGTACTACACGCCCGTCGTCGTCGCCTTTGCCGTTCTGGTGACGGTAGCCAGCCCGGTCGTCCCCGGGACCACACTTTCGACGGCGGTCGTCTACGGGCTGACCCTGCTGGTGCTTGCCTGTCCCTGTGCGTTCGTCATCTCGACGCCCGTCTCGGTCGTCTCGGGTATCACGAGCGCCGCGAAAAACGGCGTCCTCATCAAGGGCGGCAACCACCTCGAAGCGATGGGCGCCGTCGACACCGTCGCCTTCGACAAGACCGGGACGCTCACGAAGGGCGAACTCACCGTCACTGACGTCATCGCCCTGAACGGCAATAGTGAACAGGAAGTGCTGCGCTGTGCCCGGGGGCTGGAGGCCCGTAGCGAACATCCCATCGGCGAGGCCATCGTTGCCGCGGCCGGCGGGGACGGCGAGCGCGATATCGACGACTTCGAGAGTATCACCGGGAAAGGCGTCCGGGCGGAACTGGGCGGCGTCCCCCACTTCGCGGGCAAGCCCGGTCTGTTCGCGGAGCTTGGATTCGACCTGTCGCACGTCCACGCGACGACCGACGGCGGTCTCGTGACGAAGACCGCCCAGCAACTCTGTGAGCGCAACAACTGTCTGGACCTGCTCGACGGGACGGTTCCCGAACTCCAGTCCGAGGGGAAGACGGTCGTACTGGTCGGCACGGAAGACGAACTGGAGGGCGTCATCGCCGTGGCCGACGAGGTCCGTCCCGAGGCCCGCGCGGCGGTCGCGCGGCTCAAATCCCTGGGTATCGAGAAGACGGTGATGCTTACGGGCGACAACGAGCGGACCGCCGGCGCCATCGCCGAACAGGTCGACGTCGACGACTACGCGGCCGAACTGCTGCCCGACGAGAAGGTGGCCCACGTCGAGTCACTCGACAGCGAGTCCAACGGCGGCGTCGCCATGGTCGGGGACGGTATCAACGACGCGCCGGCACTGGCCACCGCGACGGTCGGCGTGGCGATGGGCGCGGCCGGCACCGACACCGCTCTGGAGACGGCCGACGTCGCCCTGCTCTCGGACGACCTCTCGAAGCTCCCGTACCTCTATGACCTCTCGGGCCGGGCCAACGGCGTCATCCGGCAGAACGTCTGGGCCAGCCTCGGCGTGAAGGCGGCCCTCGCGCTGGCCGTCCCCTTCGGTTACGTCCCGATATGGCTGGCCGTGCTGGCGGGCGACGCCGGGATGACGACGGCCGTCACCGGGAACGCCATGCGGCTCTCGAAGGTCGAAGCCGAGGCGCTCGACGCCGAGTGATTACTGGCCGGGCAGCGGACAGAGACTCGCCGTCAGGACGACTGTCTCGTCCGTCTCGTTGTGGGCGCCGTGGACCTGACCCCGCTCGTTGAGGACGACGGCTGGCGCCGAGACGGTCTCTGTCTCGTCGTCGCGTTCGACCGTCACTGTCCCCTGGAGAACGTGAAAGACGTTCGTGGCGTCCGCGTGTTCGTGCGGGTCGATTGTGGCATCGGGGCCGAGCGCGAAGGCCTTCACCAGTACGTCGTCGGTCACCGCCAGTTCGCCGCTGTCGACGGC
The DNA here is from genome assembly GCA_003020925.1 of Halobacteriales archaeon QS_6_64_34. Lineage (GTDB taxonomy): Archaea > Halobacteriota > Halobacteria > Halobacteriales > Haloarculaceae > Haloarcula. The sequence continues at coordinate 37,621 of PXRT01000014.1, forward strand.
ACCCGCTGCTGGCGTCCCGTTGAACTCGGAGAGCAGGTCGAACACCATGGTTGGCGCTCACACGCCCTGCTCTTAGGGGTGGTGGAACTTCGGTCCGCGTCTGGGGTATCGGGTCTTGATACCGTCCGGAGAACCGAGTGAAAGCCAGGGGTGGGCTGATAACCCGAGGTTCAAAGCCAAGAATTTATTTGTGAGACCTTCGAGGCTCTGGCCATGACCACTCCAAGGGATCGTGTCGAAGCACTCCGCGAGCGCATCAAGGACTCCGGCGAGATTGGAGAGCAGGACCACGAGCGACTCATCGAGTTCAGCGACCGCCTCGCCCTCCTCGCTCAGGACTACTCCGATCACCGGCACGAGAAGTTGCTCCGTCACTGCACTATCCTCGCCGAGAATCTGGAAGATGGCACGCTGACAGCTGCCCTCAAGGACCGAGAGGCTGCTGAGACGGCTGTCGGCTGGATCAACCGGAACTACACCAACGAGGAGACCAACCGAGACTATCGCAGCGCGATTCGCGTATTCGGCAAGCGTGTCGCCGAGTCCGACGGCAACATCGAGACCGACAGCGACAGGATGCCGCCGAGTCTGGCCTGGATCCCTACCGGCACCTCGTCGGACTACGATCCATCGCCGGATCCCCGCAACATGCTGCGCTGGGAGGACCACGTCGTCCCTATGATTGACGCGGCCTACAACGCCCGGGACGCCGCGATGATTGCACTCCAGTTCGACGCCGGCCTCCGGAGCGGAGAGTTCAAGAGCCTCCGCGTCGGCGATCTTCAGGACCACGAACACGGCCTGCAGGTCACTGGCGAGGGGAAACAGGGACGTCGAACGGTCATGCTGATCCCCTCGGTCCCGCATGTCAATCGCTGGCTGGACGCTCACCCCGACCGACATGACGATGACGCCCCGCTCTGGTCGAAGCTCCACGAACCCGAGGGCCTGTCCGACCGAATGGTCTCGAAGGCTATCAACAAAGCCGCCGAGCGGGTCGACGTCTCGAAGCCAGTCACGCTCACCAACTTCCGCAAGTCCAGCGCCGCGTTCCTTGCCAGCCGGAACCTGAATCAAGCTCACATCGAGGACCATCACGGCTGGGTACGCGGCAGCAAGGCCGCAGCCCGGTACATATCCGTCTTCGGTGAGGACTCCGACCGGGAAATAGCTCGGTTGCATGGCGTCGACGTATCCGACGAGGAACCCGACAACATTGCTGCGCTGGAGTGTACCCGGTGTGGCCGAGAGACACCTCGACATGAGCCGCTCTGTATGTGGTGTGGCCAGGCGATGGATCCACAGGCTGCCGTCGAACTTGAAGAATCCACCGAGGACCTGCGGGAAACGCTCGCCTCGCTGCCGTCGGAGAAGGCCGAGCGCATTCTTGAGATGGCCGACCTCCTCAACGACCCCGAGATTAAAGGCGCGCTTCTGGACTCGCGCTGAGTCACCGCACATCTCAGTACCCCTCCTCCTCGAGCCGGTCAAGAAGCTGACGGGCGCGGTCGGCGAAGGCGACATCTTCCTCGACGCACATCTCCAACGTCTCGCGGTGATTGGCGAGCTGTTCCCATGGATTTTCATTACCTTCCTCGTCGGGGAGGCTGTTTAGAATGCTCACGTCGTCACCCCCTGGCGATGCTTGCGGCGGTAGCGCTCCGAGCGGTCAGTTCTGGTCGCGGCGTAGAATGTATCAGGATCCATCTGTTCGGTGATCTCGAAAATGTCGTAAAGCTCCTCGTAGCCAGTGCTGGGGCTTGCTTCGAGTAGATCTCGGTCGACGCGGTCAGTGGTGTTAGTATGTTCCGAACTCATCGTCTCGGGTTGGGGTTGTGACCCGAGCACGATGACGACGAAAAGCCCAAAAACCCGGAATACAAATGTCCGGGTGAGCACACGCCGCTGTCGTCGTCGGTGCTCGGTTCGACGAAGCTGGCAATCCTTTGGCGGGGGTGCCAGCTTCGTCGCGCTGTCCCTGACTTGTGAGAGTCATTTCTCTTGTTCGTAGATGTCGGCCATCTCGGCGAGGAACTCTTCGTAGGTCGCCGAGGCGTACGGTTTCAGCGTGTCCAGCCGATTCTTCTTGAAATCACGGCTGACTTGGATTGTCGTTACCTCGCTTTGGGGCATGGGTATGGTCAACTGTGTGCCGCCACACTTTTAGTCTTATGTCACAATATTTGTCTCATGGTAGATGACGACAGGGAACCATCACTGTTGACGAACAAACATCGAGATTTTCTTGCCGGAGCTGATGTATCGGAATCATACGCGCGGAAATTGAAAGTGCGAATCCGGGAGAGGGTCCGAGATGGGATTTTGGACGCACCGCTTATTTTACAGTCCGATAGGTTGCGGGATAGGGACATCCGTGAAATCTTCCGGACCGATAAACTACACACTGCGGGAAAGCCTGCTGTCGCCGAAGCTATTATCGGCTTAATTGCTCTGATATACCGAGGGCTTCTATTGAACGCTGAGGATGGTGACCCAACAGAAGGCTTCGCTGGCCAGATACGAGAGGGTGTCATTCTGGCATTGAACAGAGAGGGGATTGACGCAGAGAGCGTTCGAGTCGATATTACCGTAGAGCGAGGGGAGAAAATTGACGAACTATCCGTCTCCGATTTGGCAGAGAAATACACTCGTGTCGAGATGCGGGAAATGCTACATTCGGGTACTATATCGGACGAAAAATTCGTCGAATACGTTAAAAAGGTTGAAGGGTCTGACAGTTCTTAGTACAGCAAACTTGAATCAAGACCGCTGGACCGTTGAGTATCGGATAGGCAAAACGCGGCGGGTAATCCCCGAGGGAAAACACACGCCGTGGATGGACGAGGAGATATACGAACGCGAAGACATCGCGGAGATGAGCGGCGAGCGGCTCCGTGAACTATTCGGCGAGGGTTATCCGTCGGGGTCGTGGGCCTACTACGACGGCGAAAAGGTTCTCTCGCCACCGACCTTCGGCGAGACGGGCGACCCGGAGGTCGTCGAGTGGATTCACGAGCCCGACGACGGCGACGAGCACACAGAGGAATAGGCCACAGTAAACTACCCCGCCCTCAAGGACCGAGCGCCGAAGGCGCGAGGGAGTAGGGCGGGGTAGTTTACGGCGGGAGGTGTCGGTCGTATACGTTTCGCCGGTGGCCGACCGCCTCGACTATGAGGACATCCTCCTCGCGGTCCCAGGTGATTATCGCTCGGTAATCGCCAGCGCGTAATTTGTAGTAGGGATACCCCGAGAGGTGTTCTAAGCGGTGTTCGGTCCACTCGGTCGCCTCGTCGGTTTTGTTCATCACCCGGTCGGCGACGTGGTCCTCCAGGCCCGCCAGGTGCTCGAGGGCTTGCTCGGTGTATTCGACGTCTGTCATTCCTCGGTGTCGCCGTCGTCGAGGCCGAGCCGCTCGCGAGCCTCGGCGGCCGACACCGTCTCACCCCGCTCTCGTTGCTCGCGACTTTCCTCCAGGTCGTCGAGAATCTCGTCGGACAATTCGGGCGACGGGTTCAACCAGTCGCGAAGGGCGCCGCGAATAGCTTCCGACCGTGAGGCGTACCCGCGCCGACCGTACTCCTCGTCGATAGCCTCGAGGACGCCAGCCGGTACTCGGACGTCGACCTTTTCCATCCGGTTCCGGTCGTCGCCGTCGTCGGTGTCTGTGCTCATACTGTGTGCGACGTCTGTCTCACAGATAAGCCCTCGGGTGTCTTAACCAACAGTCGGGCGTCACACCCGCCGGTGTTGGTTAAGCTCGTCGCGCCCCGCGCTCGCGTAGCCCTCCGCTGGAGAAATCCTCAGGGGTTAGGGCGTGTATTCGGGCGTCGCACGTCGTCGGACATGGTCGGCTACTCCCCGCCTCGGTACGACCACTCGCCGGTCGTATCGGCTTTCTCGACGTCCTCGGTTTGCTCGGCGAGCTCGCGTAGTCCTTTGTAGATACAGTTAGTCCACCACGAATACGCCGGGTCGTCGCCCTCGGTGTATCGGCCGGTATGCTCGGGATATACGTCTTTCTGAAAGTCTGGCGGCGTCGCCTGGCCGTGCTCGCGAAGATACTCGACGGCCGCGTGTAGTGCCTCATGGCGCGCCTCGAGCTTCGCGCCCGAACCGGGGAGTGTGTCCTCGGCGACCGCGTCGACGACGTCCGCCAGGGTGCCGGTGTGCTCGTCGGGGAGGTCCTCGTTGAGTGACGTCTCAATATCGCCTTTCACGTCGCCCGACTGGAGCTCGTCGGTCGCGTGGCTGTCGGGCGTCGGTAGGGTGTCACCCCCCACACTGTCCGCCGTTGTCACGGCGTCTGTGTCCACGCTGGCCGGCGTCGACTGGCCGGCGTCGGTGTGAGGAACCCACCACACACGGCCCCGAGCGCCGACTTTTCGCGTCTCTAGAACGCCACGCTCGACGAGGGCGTTCAGTTTGTTGTGAGCCGTCCGGCGGGCAATGTCGAGCTCGTCGACGACGTCGCTCGCGGTGAGTGGGCGGGCGGTGTCGTCGAGAGCGTCGAACACGTCGAGTACCGCTTCGGGCGGGACCCCTGAGTGTTTCCCGTTGTGGCAGTCGGGACAAAGCGTTTCGAGGTTGCTCAAGCTGTTATCTCCGCCCCCCGCGAGCGGGGTCTTATGATGTATCTCAATCCCAGTTTTCGACACGTCTGCGCCACATTCCTGACAAGTATAGTCGTCGCGGGTGAGGGTTTGGTGGCGCTTTTCTTCCCATTCAACTCCGTCGATTCGGTCGGTCGGCTCCGGCGCGCCCCCTGTAAACCAAACGCGAGAGGCAGCAATCTTCTTCCCGTTCACCCGTCCCTCGTCTCGAAGCGACCGGAGCCGGCGGTCGGCTCCCTGCCGAGTCATGCCCACTTCGTCGGCAACTTCACTTGTCGCGGCCGGTTCGTGCGCCCGGACAGCCGCGAGAATCTCCTCGTCGGTGTGCTCCGTCGTAAACCGTCCGTCTGTGTTTCGTTGTTTTGCCATAGCAACCCGAAGTACACTTTGTGTCCACTTAACTCCTGTTGCTATAGTAGCTCTCCGACAGTATTAAGTGGGTTGCCACCATAGCAATAGGTAGAGACAGACCCGTTCCTCGGGGCGCTTCTTTTCAGGAAGTGCCCGGGCGCTGGGACGCCCGAGCGTGGCTGTCTATGGAAGCCAGCCATGTCTGACTACACCACCGCCGACATTGAAAGCACCGAACTCGACAAACGCGACGTCCGCGCCCTCACGGAGTACATGACCGTGCTCCAAACCGCCCCCGACGTCTACAGCGTCACTACGCAATCGGGAAGTGAGTACACGGTCGACCGACGCGACGGACGGTGTGCCTGTCCTGATGCAGAGTACAACCTAGACGACGGCGAGCAGTGCAAACACGGGATTCGAGTCGCTTACGCCACGGGCGAGCGCGCCATTCCCGCGTGGGTCGACACCGACGCCGTCGACGAACAACTTGGGATGCACGTCGACGGAACGCCCCGCGTGGCCGCCACCGACGGCGGGATTATTGAGGCCGGCGACGACGGCGAGATTCTCGACGACGAGGACGACGGCCGACCGGAGGACTGCGACTGTGACGCCGCGCTGGCCCGGTCAGGGATGCCCTGCTGGCCGTGTCACCGAGAGGGCTTCGAGACGCCCGCCGACGTCGAGGAGGGTGCCGATGCCGAGTGACGAGTGGGACCACGTCGGCCGCCAGTTGCTTCACGCCGAGCTTGCCGAGTGCCGTTTCGCGCTCGACGCCGCCTTCCATGAGGCCGAGGAAGCACTGGCCGTCCTCAACGCCAACGACGAGTACGCCGGCGACCTCGACCCCGAGCACATCATCGAACTCCGTCGGTGTCTCAATCGGGCGCGCCGGAACGTCGAGAACTACGCCGCACCTGTTACGGACGGCGTCGAACCGTGGGGCGAGCCGGTCCCGAGTATGCCATACGGCAAGTATCGGGAGATACTCGAAGGGTGAACTACCCCACCCTACCGCGCTCGGGGCTACTCGCCCCTCGCTTGTTGAGGGTGGGGCTTCCTGGTTCTGTGTCGGAGCTTGCATCCGACGTGGACACAGCGGCTCCAGACTCCGCAGGCGGCTTCCCTTTACAGGTGGTTCGGAGTGTCCCACTCCTACCTGG
>PXRT01000014.1:43773-58852 GCA_003020925.1 Halobacteriales archaeon QS_6_64_34
TGCAAGTGACTCGTGCGGGCGCTGTATCCCCTCCCTACTCCGCTCCCTCCGGTCGCTCCGTGGAGGAAGGGGGATTAGCGCCCTCACCGCAGAAGCTAATCACAGCCCCCGATGACCGCCCGTGTAAAGTTCCTGGTCACGGGCCGGGTGCGAGGGACTGACTGAACCAGGGGGCGGCCCCGAACAGGGCGCGTCGGGGGCGTGACACTGCCCGGCGGTGACGTCGGGAAGCTCGGTTTCCAACCCACACGGGGTTTCCACCACGCGCCGGGGCCAGGCGAGCGCCCGACCACGGACCCGGCCACACGCTTCTTTTTGTCGACGTCGCTTGCCGAATAGGCGGTCCCTCGGAGACTTAGTTTTGCGGGGGCCTTGGTCGACGCCAGCCAGTGACAGCTATTGCCTCCCCTCGCGCTTTAGCGCGGGGAGGAGGTCAACGGGGGGTTTGTCGTTTGAGTCGTCGCTCTAATCGTTTCTCCACAAGTCTGGCCGCCTCCTCGGGGTCTTCCGTCTGGATGGCGCCCTCCTCGAAGACGACGCGCGTTTCGCCGCCGTCGCCATCGTCACCACCGCCACCACCGCTAGCGCCGTCGAGTTCCTCGGCGATTGCTTTTGCCCCTGGTTTGACGCCCATCACGACCTCGTTCGGGTGGAGCATCGCTGTCCCCTCGCCCCGGACGAGGCCACCCTTGGCCAGGCCGACGTCGGGCCCAACGCCGGGGCCGATGCCCGACCCGAGAACGCCGCCGTCGCCATCGTCACCACCGCCGCCACCACCGCCACCGCCGCCGCCGCCAGGAGACGGCGCTTCGAGGTCAGGCCAGTCCGGCGTCCAGTTATCAATTGCTGTCTGGGCCGCACTGAGCGCGTCGTTGACGGCACCCTCAATGTCGAAGGCGGTTTTGAATTTGTCGTATGCCGTCTTTGCCTTGTCTTTGATATCGGTCGGCAAACTCCAGTCCTCAATCGCCGTAATAATATCGGAGAGGATGGTTTCGACTTTGCTCAGGATTTCGTCGAACCACTTTTCGACTTTGTCATACGCCTTCTTGACCTTCTCTTTGATGGTGGTTTTGATTTCCTCAAAGAGTTCGGTTGCTCGCTGCTTTAATTCCTTAATCAGTTCGATAGCGCGGTCTTTCAACTTGGTCCACAACTCGACAGCGTCCTCCTTCAGCGTCGTCACCAAGTCAACGACCTCGTCCTTGAGTGTCGTCACCAACTCGACAGCCCGGTCTTTCAGCGTTGTCACCAACTCAATTGCGCGGTCTTTCAGCGTGGTCCACAATTCGACAGCGCGGTCCTTCAGCGTCGTCACCAACTCGATGGCCCGGTCTTTGAGTGTCGTCACCAACTCAACAGCGCGGTCCTTGAGGGTGGTCACGAGTTCAACCGCCCGGTCTTTCAACGTGGTCGCTACCTCAATGACGCGGTCTTTCAGCGTTGTCCATAGCTCAACAGCCCGGTCTTTCAGCGTCGTCACCAGCTCGACAGCGCGGTCTTTGACCTTCCTCGCGAGTTCGATAACTCTGGTTTTCAGCTTGTCCCACAACTCAACGGCGCGGTCTTTGAGTGTGGTCCAGAGTTCGACAGCGCGGGTTTTGAGTTTGCCAAAGAACTTGATGACCGCTGAAACGACCTTTTCCGTGACTATCTTGAGGCCGAGCAATGCGACTCCGAACGCGCCCAGTTGCGTCACCGCCCACTGAAGTTCCTTGGAGAGGCTGAGGAACTCTTCGAGCAAGGCGTCGGCGCCACGGATGATAGCCTCCAAGGCCGGGACGATGACCTGGACGGCAATCCGCCCCAACTCCAGCAGGACCGGCAGGACGTTGTTGCCAATCCACTTCGCGAACTCTATCAGCGTCGGCAGGAACTCTTTGATGGCATCGAACAGGTCCATCAGGTCGGGTTTGACGTCCTGAAGCGCCTGTCGGAAGGCTTCGATAGCCTGGGGCGCGTTGTTTATGATATACTGGATGAACTCGCGCACCGGCGGCAGTAGCTCTTTGGCTTTCTCTACTAGCGTTTCGAGCGTCGGCTGGAGTTCCGTTATCGCCTGCTTGAACGTGTCGATGGCCTGGGGCGCGTTGTCCGCGATAAATTTGATGAGTGCCGTCAGCGGTGGGACCAACTTCTGAGCGAGGAACGTCCCCAGTTCCAGCACCGATGGCAACAGCGCGACAATCGCCGCGCCGAGTTGCTTGAAGACTGGATATGTCTGGGCGACGACCTGCTGGAGCGTCTGGAACGCGCCGTTGGCGTTGTTCGTGATGCCGTTGACCAGTCGCATCAGCGCCGGCAGCGCCACCTTCGCGAGCGACACCATCACCTGGACGATTTCGGGAATGACCGCAAAGGCCGTCTGGCCGAGTTCGACCATCGCATTGCGGAACTGCTCGACGGGCCCGATGACGGCGAGGATATTCGCGACCAGGTCGGGTAATGCCTGCACCGCCTGAACCAACAGCGGCCCGAACACCTCCCCGAGTGGCTGGATAAGGGCGACTATCTCTTTTCGGGCTTGTTTGAAGGCCGCTTTCAACTCGCTCATGTGTGTGACGACGCCTGTCGCGGCGAGGCCACCGAACACGGCGGCCAGACTGCCCGCCGCAGCGGCGATGCCGCCAAGCACGACGACCAGCGGCGCGAGGATAGTCGACAGTGTGATGAGTGTGGGTATGAGGGCGGCCGACAGGACGCCCGACAGCGATGTTGAGGCCAGCGAGGCGGCCGTCGTCGCGCTGGAGTAGATGGCGATGCCACCACCGGCCGCAGCGGCCTTCACGCCGACCGTCGTGAACCGGTCGCCCAGCCCTTCGAGTTGCCCCTTGGCGAGTCGAGAGCGCAGGGCGATACTGCCGAGCGACTCCGCTGCGGAGTCGTAGCCCGACGCGGCCCCGGCCGCCTGGGCAGCCGACGACGCGGCCGCATCGCCGAGTTGCTCTAACTTGCCAGCGCCGCGCTTGACGGCCCGACCCATCGACCGAGACTCGCGGCCCAGCTCGTTCATTGACTTCGCGGCGGACTTGGTGGCAGAGGTCACGCCACCGGCTTCCATGTCCACCGCAATCTCTAACGAGTCAAATACCATCGTGAGCCACCGCCTTGTTGCCGTTTGTCACGAGTGATGTCGAGTAGATACGTTCCATGAGGGCGACATGGTCGATCTCGCCGGCCGTCCAGTCCTCCAGCCACTCGCGCCGGCAGAGCCACACGAACGGAATCTTCGCAGCCTCTATGTCGCAAACACCCCGTAGGATATCCGATGCACAGTCGCGGCTGTGTACCGCCTCGTAGATGTGAGTACACTCAGCGACGAGCTCGGCGTGGACCGACTCGTCTGTCTCGTCGGGGGGCGGCGGGTAGACGACCGTAACGACATCGGCGTCGCCATAGACGGCGTTGACGTTCCAGTTCAGGGCGCGTTTGAGTGTCCGACGGAACGCAGCCGACTCTCGGGAGCCGGGTCTAGTCATCGCCACTCGCCCCCATCACCGCGTAGCGGAGCGCGTCAAGTGCGTGGTCGGTCGCCGTCCCCTTTCCCACGTGCTCCTCCTTGTAGCCCAAGAACTCCCGAATCAGGTGGGCGCAGTTGTCGGACACGAGCAGGCCGACGTGGTCGCCGTGCTCGGGGTCGTTGGCTTCCTTCTGGCTCACGGCCGTCGACGTAAACGACGTCCACTCACCCGTCGACGGGTCTAACGCGCCAGAAAAGAAAGGGCCCGCACTCGACACCTCCATATTGCCGTCACTGTCGAGTCGACGCCGTACCTCGGCAATTCCGGCGTCAATATCTTTCACGGCCTTCTTGACGTCCCACCCAGCGCGCTCGAATTTCTCTATCTCGGCGGGGACGTGCTCGGCATAGATTGTCCCGTCGGGCGTCTCGGTCGCCCACTGAATCGCATCCTCGGCGTGGGTGCCGGATTCGTAGAACTCGCCGAGAACGACGAGCTGGTCGTAGGGCGTCCGTCCGATCTCCAGCAGGACACGCGGGTCATTCCACCCCGCGTCATAGCCGTAGATTCGCCAGTCGTCCTCGACGCGGCCGACGGCGTCCGTGTGTGGTATCACGTGCGCGTCTCGCGAGAAGTTCGAGTACACTAACCCCGTCGCCGCTGCGAAGCCACCGTGTAGCGCCTGCTGTTCCTTCTCGGTCCCCTCGTACTTGCGTTTGAAATGCTCTATCTCGCCTTGAGGGAGATACGGGTTATCTAGAACCGACGCCGTCAGCACCTCGATGTTCAGGCCGATGGAGTCGCCGTCAGCATCCTGGCGCTTTTCGAGAATCTCCCACGCGGCGTTGTAGCCCTCCCCGGTCAGCGTCCACAGCTGGGTCTTCGGGCCGTCGACACCCCGCAGTCGCGTGGTTATCATCCCCACCAAATCGTGCAGGTCGTCGCCGTAGTGGGAGGGCTCGTCCAGCCACGCGGCGCCGAACTCGGCGCCAGCGTAGCGGGCGTAGTCGTCGGCCGACCCCAGGGTGATGACGCTATCGTTGATGAGCGTCAGCCGGTAGTCCTGGCGGTTGAAGTCCGCCACGATGGGGCTGGTTTCCGGGCCGTTGTGCCCCGACGTCAGCAGGTCCGTCCGGGCGCCAGGGAGTGCCTGAAACAGCTTCGGGTACGTCGTGTTCTTCGCCTTCTGGAAGTCCTGGCCCATGCACAGGAACCGCGAGCCGCTGTTCTTCAGCGCCTTCGCTAGCAGCCACCGCGCCCCCAGGACCGATTTGCCAGAACCGTACCCACCCAGGAACGCGGTGATGTCGTACTCGCCGCTCTCGACAGCGTCGTACGTGTCGCGCTGGCCGGCCCACAGGTCGTAGGCCAGCCGCGCCGGGTCGTCGTCGGTCGGCGGCCGCCAGTCCATCCCATCGGGGCGTTCGTCGGGCGCGGCGTTTCGCCACACTACCCGAATGTCCGTAGGGTCTTCAGTCGTGGCCCGGTCTTTCAGATTCTCGATGTCGCGACGGAGGTCGCGCTCGCTAGCCATCGGTCACGCCTCCGCGTCGATCCCGGCGGCGCCGTTCTCACGGGCGCGCTTGAGCTCCGCCACCTCGGCCTCAAGCTCTTCGAGGGTCTTGCTTTCGACGAGGCCCTGTTTCGTGCGGGCGAGATACCCGAGCGCTCGGTAGTACTTGATTCTGACACGCTCGTGCTCGGGGTTGCGTATCCGGCCGCTCTCGATTTTTGCCACGATTTCGTCTATCGCCGTATCGACCTGCGTAATGAGCACACTGAGTTCGTCAGTGTTGAGGTCGGGGGTCGGGGGGTCATCGGACATTTTTCTGAGACACAGCGGCCCATCCGGGCGGAAATCCGGCCACCTCACGCCGACGCGCCGCCTGCTTATTTACCACTTAGGCACCGCTCTCAGGTAGTAGCACAGGCGGTTTGCTCAGCGGCGGGGAGAAAGGCGCTGCACTACTCTCCGGGCGCGAAAAGGCTGTCCGCCTGTTCGATATGCTGCGCGCAGTAGTCTATTCCGGACAGCGCGTCGTGTTGACAGCGCTCGCTCGTCGACACGGCGATGGCCTGGCACTGGTTGCGGTAATCCTCAAGGCGTAGCTGTTGCTCGTCCAGTGGGGGCGAATCCGACCCACGCATGGGTCAGTCCGACCCTGTTTGTGCCGGCGGCCCGTCACTTGGCCCGTGGTCGCCACTCGACTGGGCCGAATCGCCCGGTGCACAGCCCCCACCGATACCATCGGTCGGGGAAATCACGAGCGACCACCTATTAGGGGACACTAGGGGTTCGTTCGTGATTTCGCTAATCCCCACGTCGACGGCAGCGTCGCCGTCGGTCTGCCCTCGGTAGACGTCGGCGCCGTAGTCGCCGGCCCCCTCCTCGCGTTCGACGAGCTCCTCGCCCTCGAGTTTTGATAGCGTCTCTAGGACATGGCGCTTCGAGCAGTCGACAGCGTCGGCGATCTCCCGCGCCGTGACGCTCGGTCGCTCGGCCAGCGCGTCGATAATCTCGCGCTGAAGGTCCGTCGCGAGCCACTCGACGCCCGGCGTCTCGACGTCGACGAATCCCGTCGGATGGGCGTCGGTCATGGCGAACACGACAGCGGAACTCTCGGGGTCGTCGGGATTGCGGGCGTAGCGACCAGCGGCCTGCGCGACGTGATTCTCTCGAACGCTCGCGAGGACGCTCCGAGCGGTGTCGGCGTCGGCGCCGGTGAAATCACGGCCCTTCGCGCGGACGATGTCGCCGGCCTCGGTTTCGGCCGTCTCGGGTTCGGCCTCAAGTCCCAGCTCGGCCAGCGCGTCGAGAATCATGTCGTCGCCGGGGTCCATACAGCCATAGAGGAGGCCGGCCGACTCGTCGGCGAAATCGTTGCGTGACTTCTCCTCACCGAAGTGCATCGTACTGTCGGGCGTGACGCGGTCGTCGACATCGGCGAGCAGCGACCGAACCCGGCCTTCGACCTGGGCGGTCGTAATCGCCGTTTTGAACTCCGGCCCGTAGTGGTCGCGAAGGCGGTCGACGACAGCCCGGACGCGGTCGTCGTTCATCCACTCGCCGGCTTTCGCCCCCGACCGTGGCCGGGTGGCCTCGCCGACCTGGACGACGGTGAGCCCGCGTTCATACCGGCGCCAGAGACGTCTAGGGGTCGGGTTGAGGACGGTGTCGCGGGTCATGTCCTCGTCGGCGTTCAGATGCCACATGGGCATACTCGGGTGCGCGTCAAGCCCGATGACTGAGCGAGCCTGTGAAAGTCGCGGCGTCGCGCGGACACTTCGCACGTTGTTGTTCTCGTCGACAACCACCGAGAGGAGGGTCCGCGCATAGCTCTCACCGTCACTGTCGAACCGTGGCGGTTCGTGACTGACCGTCTCACTCCGCCGGCCGTTTGCGTCGGCGTCGTTCCACCGAAGCGCCTGCCAGATAGCTTTCGCGAGGTCCGGCGCGTAGGCGTGGGCATCGGGGTCCCGAACATACCACTCGGTCGGTGGCTCGGTTCCGATAGCGTTGTCGAGCGCGTCCCGAACCCGGCCAGCGTCGCTGACGCCGGCGCTATCGAATTTCGCCAATTGAATGAACGCCTCCCACGCCGTCACCGGCGCTCCAATCTCGTCGAGGTAGGCGTTCACCATACTCCGAACGCGGGCCGTCTCGCTCTCGACGTCGCCGCTCTCGGTGAGGGTGACGCTAAAGTCCGGCTGCTCGTCGAAGACGACGTTCGTCCCGCGTCGCATTGATGGGACGTAAGCGAACGGGTGGGTTGCGTGAACGACGTCCTTTGCGGCGTTCCCGTCGTCGTCTCGCGGGATGCCGTCCCACTGTGCTGTCGCCGGACAGTCGCCCTCCTCACAACAGGGCAGCTCGTCGAGGCCCTGGTCGTTGTACTTGCGGGCGAGCGCGTGGGCCGTCGAGAAGGGCAGCCCTTTCGCGTTACACTGCCGGTCGAGCCACGCGCTCGCGGCCTCACCGGCGATAGTGACGGTCTGGTCGGGCGCCTCCTCGGGGTCGTCGGCCGGGTCGTAGTCGCCGGCAGCGGCCGGACACTTCTCTTTTCGGCCCTTTAGGACGGCGTACTCGACCCCGTTCGCTTGCTCACTCTCGGCGGCCGCCTCGTCTCTCGCGTCGGTCGTCGCGTGGAGGTGAACGACGGGCGCCTCGCCGGTCGTCGACGAGCGGAGAAGCCACTGTTCGGTCGCGACAGTGTAGGACTTCCCGAGCGCCGTCGGCGCGTCGATAACGGTCTTATTGCCGGCGCGTATCTCGCGCATGACAGCGGCGCGGAGGTCCTCGCGAGCGCCGTCGGTCGACGGGATTTCGACACTGTGGCGCTTCGCGACGCGCTCGCGTTCGTGGTCGGCGACAGCGTCGAGGCGCTCTAGGGCCAGCGGTGCGACCGGCTCGGCGTCGGCGTCTCGCCCCCCGCCGACCTGGCGACGGCCGGGGTCGAGGTCGTACTCCTCGCGAACCGCCTCGAGGGCGTCGTTATAAACGTCGCTCGGGAGGCCGTCGAAGGTGTCGCCGTCAGCGGTCGTCTGTTCGACGAGGTCGCCGTCCCACTCGGTCGCCTCACGGGCGACGTGCTGGAGCGCGTCGAGCGGTATCGGGTCGTCGTCGGTGATATGGTTCTCCTCTTTAGCGTATTTCCAGGCCGCGAAAATCTCCTCGTCGTCGAGTTTGCCGTTCGGTGAATCCGGCCGTCGTTCGTCGGCGTCAACGAGGAGGTGCGTGAGGGCGTTATACGCCACTTTGTACTTGTGGTCATAGAGGACGCCGTGGTCCTCGAGGAGGACACAGTAGTTCTCGCTGTCGCCGTGGTGGCCGAGTGGGTTCTTTCCTCGGTAGTCCCACGACAGGCCGGTGACGTCCCGAATCCCGAGGTCGAATAACGTCGAGCGGTCACCGTCGCTTTCGGCGCCCGAACCGCTGGTACTGTCGCTCGTCGAACGGTCGGACGCCTTGGCGGCGTCGAGGGCGACGTCCCTCGCGGTGTCGGGGTCATACGCCGGGTGGTGGTCGACGGGCTTCGCACTCGCGAGGAGCGGCGTGAGGTCGTCGCTCCAGCCCTGGAGGTAGTCGTCGAGGTCGACTTTCTCAAGGCCAGGTCGCGGGAGCTCGGCGACTCTCGCCTTGGGCGTCCTGAATTAGATACACTCGCCCGACGCCCCGCTCGCCGAGCGCCTCGAGGAGGTCCTCGCGGTCGCCCGTCTTGAACTGGGTCGTCACCGGCGAGAGACAGGGATACCCCGCCTGGTGAGCGGTAATCGCGTCGGCGATACCCTCGGTAATGAGGACAGGCTCGCCGTCGCGAACGGTGTCGAGGCCGTAAATTGGTTCCTCGGCGGTGACGTCGTCGCGCGTCACCTGGAGCTTATCGTACTTGTTGCCCTTCCAGTCGGCCGAGTGAATCGGGTCGGTCGCTCGCGAGATAGCGAACACCGGCCGACCGTCGGCGTCGAAATACGGGAAGACGTAGCGCCCGCTCCAAGTCGCATACAGGTTCCCGCCGTCGCGCTCGCCGAACAGACCGGTCGACAGTATCGCCTCGCGACCATGTCCTCGGTCGAACAGGTGACTAACGAGCTCGTCTTTGTAGTTCGCCGGTGCGAACCCGAGGAGTTTCCCGTCGATAGTGTCGGCGCCCCACCCACGCCCCTCGCGGTAGTAGTCGCGAGGCGTGTCGTGGTCGCACTCGTCGGGGAGGTCGCGGTCTAACTGTTGGTGGAACCACTCCAGCGCCTCGACGAGCACCGAACCGTCAGTATCGGGGGTTTCGGACGTCGTCGAGGCCGGTTTGTCCGCCTCGAGGGTGGGTTTTTCGTCGGGAGAGCCGACGTCCTCGCCGGTGTCCGGGACGTGGTCGGGACACAGCCCACCCGCGCCGGTCGGGTCGACCGCCTCGGCCGTGCACGTCGGCATGGTACACTGACGCGCCGGGGGGACGGTGTCGCTCACGCAGACCAGCCCCTTGTTTCATCTGCAGTGACACATTGCGGACAGACGCGCCGAGGGATGCCACCCCCCTTCGCCGTCTTAGTGGTGAGGCGGCTGCCACAATCGGGGCAGTACCTCATACCGGAACACCTCCGCTAGCCCTCTGTCGATTATGATAGGCTTTGAACCTCTTGTTCTGATTTCCAAGAAATTTGACTACCCTGGAACGGGAGATACCCGAAGGTAGAGGCTTTGAACCTGAGGATATAAGCCAGGGGTGGGATTTGAACCCACGAACTCTCGATTACAAGTCGAGTGCTTGGACCACCCAAGCTCCCCTGGCGCGTATCCACCCGTTGTCGGGGGACCTTTTAAGCGGTGTCGTTTTCGGTCGACTTTTCGAGTTCCAGCCGGTGGGGAGTGTAGCCGTGGGCGGCGTAAAACTGGCGGGCGGCGTCGTTTCGGGCCATCGACTCGAGCTGGACCACCGTCGCGCCCTCCTCGACCAGCCGCTCCTCGGCGGCCGTCAACAGGGCGCTGCCGACACCCTCGCGGCGAGCCGTCGGCACCACGTAGAGGTTCTCGACGAGGCCGGGCGTGACGTCCTGTTCGTACCGGCCGTGTTCGACAGTGAACATGATGAATCCGACCAGCGCGTCCTCCAGTCTGGCCACGAGGAGGTTCTCCGCGACGATGCGCTGGATGACCGTCTCACGGATGACCGTCCGGTTCTCGGGGCCCAGGAGATGCGACCCGTGCTGTTGCTGACCCCGGGCGAGTTCGACCCACATGTCAGTGAGTCGGTCGGTCAACTCGGTCGACGGGGTCGTGATATCCACGGTAGCAATGTGGACCACGGTCGCAAAACGCTTGGGTCGATTACACGTCCCGGCAGTCCGCACAGAGCAACTGGCCGTTCAGCGAAGCGAGCGAGCGCGTCAGCGTCCCACAGGCCGAACAGATGCCCTGCTCCTCGAAGGAGTCCTCCGTGGCCGTAATGCCGTCGGCGGTCGCCTGCCCGGGTGTCGCCACCTCGGTCGACTCATCGCGTGGCTCGGTTATCTCACTCTCCAAGCGAACCGACGAGAGAATGTCGTAGCCGGTCAGCGTCCCCAGCGGTTCGCCGTCCTCGACCACCACCCACTGGGTTCCGTAGGTCGCCATCCGGTCACGCGCCTCCGGCAGCCGCGCGTCCGGGCCGATAGAGGGGTACGAGTCGGTCATCACGTCGGCGACTGTGGCTCCATCCGGGTCCCCCTCAGAGACGAGATACCCCAGGATATCTGCTCGGGTGACTACGCCGACAGGGTCGCTCCCTTCGAGCACCAGTGCCGTGAGTTCGCCTTCGCGGACCAGCAGCTCTGTCGTCTCGACGAGCCCGTCCGACGCGCTCGCGCCGACGTACTCGCGGTTCATCACCTCCCGCACGGAGACCAGGTCGTTCATGTGTCAACGTATGGCACGAGACCGTCTAAAAGCTATCTCCACCAGTGTTATGACGTGTGACACCTAACATTATTGGCGGTTTTCTGGGTCGATTCCTCGCTACTGCTCACGGCTCGCTTCGCTCACCGTTCGCTTATTCCGAGGAATCTCCCTTCGGTTGGGTCCTCGCTACTGCTCACGGCTCGCTTCGCTCACCGTTCGCTTGTTCCGAGGAATCTCCCTTCGGTCGATTCCTCGCTACTCGAACCGCACCGTAGCACCTTCGGCCCGACACTCCTCCAGTGCGTGTTTCGCGTCCATGCCGGCGTCTGCGGGCGTGCGAGCGCGCCCGACGCCGACCTTGAGTTCGACGTCGACGGTCTCCCGGACGTGGTCACAGGCGTCCCGGTAGGCCGCCTCGTCGAGGGCCGGACACACCGCGATGACGTTGTCACCGCCGACGAAAAAGGACAGTGAGTCGTGAGCCTCGCGCATGTACTTCATCAGGGCGGCGTACCCCTGTTCAATCCGGATGAAGGTGTCGAACTCGTTGAGCCGGTCGGTGTATTTCCCGGTCGCGTCGTCGACGTCGAAGTGGGCCAGCTGGACGTCCGACTCGGTCCGGAACTGCTCGTCGATGGTCTGGCCGCGCAACACTTCCCGGCGACCGTCGTCCTGAGCGCTGCCGGCCTCCTGGAGCTGTTCGGTGGCCGTTCCGAGCGCCGACACCGGCGTCGTCCCCGTCGCGACCGACAGACTCATCGTCACGGGATATCGGTTCCCGACGGACTCCTGAATGAGCGCGTGGTCGGCCTCGTCGAGCCCGTTTGTCACGGCTATCATGTTGTCGAATCGCGAGAAGAAGATGTAGCCGTCACGGTTTCCAAACAGCTGTGCGAGGTCCGCATAGAGCCGGGACTGCAGCGTCTGGAGGTCGACCTCACGGCGCGGTTCGGGCGTCACTGTCCACGGGCCGTAGTTGTCAATCTGGATGTGCGTTACCTGCGTGTTCGTCACTACTGGCGTTTCGCCCCCGACCGGTATTGATGTATCGAAACCGGGTCAGACTGACGGCTGGAGTAGGACAGCAGGTATCACGGCTGGGGATGGAAAACACCGGGAGGAGGATTGCCAATGGGCCCGCCCCTACGGGGCCAGGTCCCGACGGCGTAGCTCGACCGCACCCAGCAGTGAATCATATGCAACCACGCCGGTCGCCGTCAGCTTCGGGATGTGCTCGGTGAACAGCTCCTCGACCACGGCCTCACGGTCCGTCGCCGACACGGCTGATGTCGGACAGTCCTTCCGTGTCCCGACGACGGCCGCCGCCAGGTCCTCGACGACGACCGGCCCCTCGCGCGTCCGCAGAATCTCGAGTGCCTGTCGCCGCGTCTCGTCGGCCAGCAGGTCCTCGATGACTGGCTGTGGCACGTTACCCCCCTCGTCCGTGTTGGCGTTTTGTGTCGCCATATCTGCAGCTACAGTTGCCTCCTACAAGTATGTGTCGTGGACACACACCACACATGTGGAAGCCGGCTGCCAACACCGAGAGCTCGACGCAGTACCCGAAGACAGCGGTCCGCAGCCCCAGGCGCCGGCCCCTTCAGGCGTGTTCGAGTCGATACGGCCACAGGTCGGCCTCCCGAAGCGCCGCTCCGAGTGCCTCGTGGAACTCCGGGAAGTCCGCGAACTCGGACGCATCGACGTACTCGAAGATATCCGCCACGCTGACAACCGTCTCGTAATCGATTCGGACGGGGTGGTCGCCGTAGGCCGAGACGTACTCCTCGGCCGTCAGCGGGAAGTCCTCCGCTTCGTCGATTTTCTTCGCGAGGATGGCGTGCCCGTACTTGCGCCGGCCCTCGCTTCCCTCTTCGCCGTCGGGGTCGTGTGGCCACTCCATGCACGGACCTCGGGACACCGACACAAAAAGGGTTGCTCTCCGCGTCTACCAGGGGTCGAAGTTGTCCTGGAGTCCGCCACCGCCGTCACCGCCCCCGCGTAACAGGAGCAAGATGACGACGAACGCCCCGAGTGCGATGCCGAGTCCGCCGACGACGTACAGCGTCCGTATGCCGAAGATGGTCGACGGGACGGCGTCGGGCACCGGGACGCCACCGTCGCCGGTCGCCGGCTCGTCACCGCCTGACGCCCCGTCGGACGGTTGCTGACCCCCAATCTCGCTTTCGGGGATGATTACCTGAGTGTTCTGAGAACTGTCGAGCCTGACGTTGTACGTCCCGGCTTCAGTGACCTCGTGAGACAGCCTAATAGTAGTCTCACCGTTTGCCGGCACCGTCACTGTCGTCCGATTAACCGCCCCGCCGTTGACCCGCAACGAACCGGTGTAGTTACCGGCGACGGGTGCGGAGTTTGCTAACCGTGCGTCGAGCGTCAGCAGTTGCCCGGTCTGGGTCGCACTGGTTCGTACCGACGTGTTCTCGATGGAGATACTCGTGTCGATGCGACCCACGGCATACGTGGTCCCGCGCGTCGCCGTGGCCTCGTAGACCGTCCGGTCGCCACCCTCTGTCGCGACACTCGTCGACAGCGGCTCCCAGGTGTCGCCGTTGCGCTGGTACACCGTCACCTCGTCGCGCGAGAGCGTCGAGTTCGACAGCACGGAGTCGTTGATTCCGATTCGCATGGTCGCCTCCTCGAAGCCGTCCTCACTCTCGAAGTCGATGGCCCCGACCAGTGTCGACTGCTCGGCCGTTGGCAACGTTCCCGGGACTTCCGAGCGGTTCGTGTACTCGGTGAGATACTGCTGGAAGGTCGACTGCCCGGTCGTCGGCGACCAGTGTTGGATACCGAACGTCCGGTTCGACGGGGGTACGTCGAAGTCAGTCGGTTCGTCCGCCGCGACGCCGTCGGCCCTAACGTCGATGCGGCGCTGACTCTCGGTGGTCGACGTGACGCGGGCGCGGGAGGAGAGCACCCTGACGATACCCGCCCTGTTTTCGTTGACTCTGATTCTGTAGGTGCCCGGCTCGTCGAAGCTGACGTTCGTCTCGACTCGGCGGTCGGTGTTGGCCGGGATTGTCACCCGTATCCGGTCGAACTCACAGTAGGTCGTTCCACACACCGATTCGTTACTCTCGAACGTGAACGTGTATCCGCCCTGGGAGTCGCCGACGTTGACCGCCTCGGCACCGACGGTTACGTTCTCGCCGACGGTGACCGTCGTCGCCGACACGTCGGCTTTCCGGAAGCCGATGGCCGATTGAGCCGCCGCTACGGACGCCACAGAGCCGACGAGGAGGACGACCAGCCCGAAGGCGAGGACCCGCTTCCTGCTCTCTGTTGGAGACCAATCTGTTGGCTGCATCTGCATGAGGTGAGCCGGACCAATTATATAAAACCTCACGATGGCCGGAATCTATCTTTCTGGGTGACAGTTCGGCCGGGGTCGATGCCAGTTGCCTCGCTCACTTTCGTTCGCAGTAAAACGGTGGGGCTGGGATTTGAACCCAGGAATCCGTGAGGATACCTGCTTTCAAGGCAGGCGCAATAGGCCGCTCTGCCACCCCACCTGTAAGTTGTCTTACAGTTCAACTCCTCTCATGCGATTTCAGGGCCTTGCAGAGACAAACATCCTGTCCCCAACAATTGCCACCGAACCTATCTTGACCCGGTTTGCAAGTACTGAAATCATCATCAATGGAGTCTATACCGATGTATAAACCCGACAAATATGAAAATGTCGTCTTAATTTCCGTCCCATCACACGAATATCTCAACGAGCGGCAGGTCGTTGCGTACAAATCCCACCGAAAGAAGCTCATCAAATGGCTCAAACGCGAGGGCAAGGATCTTGAAAGATTGACTGTAGTATGTGAAGAGTTCTATGACAGACTCCAGTAATCACTGACTGAGTGCTCCTCTTCGGGAGTGGCAACGCTGTCGCGTCGGCGGCTGATCGCCGCCGACAGCGACAGCTCCAGCCTCACTCAACAGATATCAACCGCGACTGACGACTCCTCAGGCCAGGAAGGTAGGCTTAGATCGGATCAACTGGTGACGCTTTGTGAGGTACTGAGTTTATATTTTCTGGAATCTGTTCAATTGTCAATAAGAATCATATCACAATAGATTCCGGTTTGGCCATCGTGTTCAGATAAGCTGGTTCCATGCGAAGCTGAATGATCTGAGTCAATCGTCGGCTGTTTCTGCTTCAGCGTTGCTAAAACAGTTTGAAAACGAAGAAGTTCGTCGTTTTACTTCTCGGAAGACACGTTCGACAGCATTTCGA
>PXRT01000015.1 GCA_003020925.1 Halobacteriales archaeon QS_6_64_34
GGTGGGGCTGAAAGGGGCGGCTGGCTCCGGGAAGGCGGCCGACGCAAGGACCGCAACGTAGTGAGGACCGCAGCGAGGCCCCCGACTGGAGCCAGCCGGGGCTTTCTGGCACTCTGAGACCGTTTCTGCTAAAATAAACACGACCCTGCAACGGGGCCGAACCGCTAAAGGGATGGCTGACCGGCATTCGGACTATGGCAGCTATCGAGACGACGAACCTGGCGCGCCGGTTCGGCGAAGTGGCGGCGCTGTCCGGACTCACCCTCTCCGTCGAAGACGGCGCCCTCTTTGGCCTACTGGGACCAAACGGTTCCGGGAAGACGACGACAGCTGACCGGCCAACGAGAGCCAACGAGCGGCTCTTTACCGGCGTCTCGGACCCGCTGACCGGACAGTCGCTGCTGGTCGCGGCGCTCGTCGTCTCGGTCGCGCAGACGGCCGCCGTCGGCTGGGAGGCGCGGCTGCGGAGTTGCTGATTGTAAACCGACAGTTCCCCGTAGCTACAAGTGTGGAAACGTGTTCGAGTACGGTATACGAGTAGTTCACATGGCAGAGGGAGATATCAGGACTCTGGTGGTCGACGACAGCGAGTTCTTCGCCGATATGACGGCGGAGACGTTGACCCAGGAACACGGTATGGGCGCGGTCGCGGTCTACAGCGGCGCCGACGCCGTCGAGCGGCTGACCGAAGAGGAGTTCGCCAGCGTCGTCAGCCATGACCTGCGCAACCCGCTCAACGTCGCCACCAGCGCCCTGGAGCTACTCGATGCCGAGGACGACGACCTGGTCGAGAAGATAGACCGGTCGCTCGACCGGATGGGCGACATCATCGAGGACGTGCTGACGCTGGCTCGCGAGGGGCGGGCCGTCGACGAGCCGGAGTGGGTCGCCATCGGCGCTCTCGAAGACGGGTTCTACGTCGCCGACGACGGGACGGGTATCGGCCTGGCCATCGTTGCACAGATAGCCGACGCCCACGGCTGGGGGCTCGACCTCGCCGACAGCGAGGCCGGCGGCGCCAGGTTCGAACTGACCGACGTGGCGACGTGCGAGTGAGACGGTCGGTCGTACGCTTTTTATTGCGGACTTCCTACCGGTCGCCATGACAGTTCGGGGCGTCCTGCTGGACCTCGACGGCACGGTGTATCACCACGACAACCCCCTTCCGGGGGCGCCCGAGGCGGTCGACCGCCTGCGCGAACGGGGCCTCTCGCTTCTGTTCTTCTCGAACAACCCGCTTCACGACGGCGAGGAGTACGTCGAGCGCCTGCAGTCTCTGGGTGTCGACGCTCGCCCCGGCGAGGCCTGCTCCTCTGCTGTGGTCATGCGGGACTACGTCGAGGACCATCACGCCGGCGACGACGTCTTCGTCATCGGCTCGGACTCGATTCGGGACCGAATCGAGCGGGGCCCGGCCACCGTCATCGACGAACCCCACGATGCCGACGTGTTGCTCGCCTCCTGGACCGACGAGTTCCACTACGACGACATGGTCGATGCGCTGCGGGCGCTTGATACCGGCACCGTCTATCTGGGGACGGACCCCGACCCCACCTTCCCCGGTCCGGACGGCCACCCGGTGCCCGGCACCGGCGCCGTGCTCCGGGCCATCACCGGTGTCACGGAACGCGAACCGGACCGCGTGCTCGGCAAGCCCTCCGAAGTCGCTATCGAGGCGGCACTCGACCGCCTGAACCACGACCCCGAGGACATCCTCGTCGTCGGCGACCGACTGGAGACGGACATCCTGTTGGGGGAGCGAGCGGGAATGGAGACGGCGCTGGTGATGACCGGCGTCACCGACGACGCCAGGCTCGCCGCCAGCGACGTCAAACCCGACCACGTGCTGGACTCGCTGGCCGACGTGGACACTATTCTGGCGTAGTCCCGGCCGGTCGAATCCGGTGGACCGCCCCGCCCGAGTCCCCGGTCGAACAGACCAGTAGTTCGCCCGCCGGCGTCTCGCCGAAAGAGAGGACCTGCGAGCCGATGCCGGCGATGGGGGCTGTCGCCAGCGACCAGTCGTCCTCGCCCTCCGTCGCGACGAACAGCTGTCCTTCCGCGACGTAGTCGGCGAAGACGTACCGACCCTGCAGGGTCGGGATGTCCTGCCCGTCGTAGACGTAGCCGCCGATGACGGAGATGCCGGTGATGCCATCGCCGCCGTGGGGGTACTCGATGATGGGGTCGATGAGTGTCTCGCCGTCGGGGCCGGTCGTCGGACACGACTCTGCCTGGAAACAGTGTGTGCCCTCGCGGACGTTCCAGCCGTAGTTGCCGCCCCGCTCGACGACGTTTATCTCCTCGTACTGGTTCTGGCCCACGTCGGCGACAAAGAGGCGGCCGTCCGGGCCAAAGGAGAACCGCCACGGATTGCGAAAGCCCCGGGCGTACTGTTCGTCCAGGCCGTCCTCGCCGACCAGCGGGTTGTCCTCTGGGATGCCGTAGGGCCGACGACTCGACCCCCCATCGACATCGATTCGAAGGAGACTCCCCAGCAGGTTCTCGGTGACGTCCTGCCCGTTGCCGCCCTCGACCCCGTCGTACCAGTCATCGACGTGGCCGGGGCCCTGGTCGTTGGCCGCGCCGCCGTCACCGACGCCGACGTAGAGGTGGCCGTCCGGACCGAAGCCGACCGCACCGGCGTTGTGATTCCCCTGTGGCTCCGGGATTTCGAGCAGGACGCGCTCGCTGTCCGTATCGAGCCGTCCCTCGGAGAGCCGGAACTCGGAGAGGACGAACGTATGCGAGTAGTCCGAGGGCATCCGGTCGCGCAGGGGCGCGCTGTAGCGGACGTACATCCGGCCCGACCCGTCGTAGTCGGGGTGGACCGCGATACCGAGTAACCCCCTCTCGCCGCCGGGGTCGGCCATCCGGTCTGTCAGGTCGGTGACGGCGGCGGGCTCGGTGCCGGCCTCGTCGATATAGGAAAGCTGTCCGAACTGGTCGGCGATGAAGTACTCCTCGGTGCGTGGAACAGCCACGTCGACGGGGGCCCGGAAGCCCCCCGCGACTTCGTCCCCGGCCAGTTCGAGCCCGCCGAGGGGCCCCGGCGTCGGCGTGCCCCTGGATTCGGACGACGAACAGCCCGCCAGGGCGGCTACAGAGAGTGTCCCACCGGCGAGAAACGCCCTTCGAGTCGGCATATGCATACGGAACACGTAGGGGAGAGCGGTCTTGAAGGGCCCGATTGGAACTGGCAGTAGTACCGAAACAACGGGAGAGTGTCACGTTGTCGAACTCTTTATTGGCCGGGTGTTACAACCCACAAGACAACCGATGGTCGACAAAGCCGAACTCCGAGCGCAGTTTACCGAGGCGTTCCAGGACGCAGAGTATCCCATCTCGAGCCCGATGGACCTCGTGCCGGCCCTGCCAAGCGGCCCGTCAACGAAGTTCGAGTCGGGCGAGTTCTCGATGACGGCGATGGAACTGAACACCAAACTCGACGGGGAGTTCCCATACGAGAGCGTCGAGGAGTTCGTCGACGACGTGATGGCATCCCTTGAGTCCCAGGACCTCATCTAGTGACTGCCAGCACCGCGACCGTGACTGCGAGACCGATACCCAGCAGTGCGTAGTTCGCCAGCCTGTTTTCGGCCCGGCAGACGTCGAGCGTGTAGTGTCGCTTCGAGAGCGGCCAGAACGGCGTAATTCCCATCGGCGTGATGACGTCCGCGAGCAGGTGTGAGACGATGGCGACGGTACCGACGGCAAAGCCCACCGTCGCGAACTCGGCCGCCGTCCTGGCGCCAGCGTCGCGGCCGAGCAGCCACCCGACGGCGCCCAGGGCCGTGCCCACCGCGAGAGCGAACGCCAGCGTGTGCGTAACACCGCGGTGCTGGACGCCGGGGAGGCGCTGGTCGATATCGGGGAGGGAGGCGAGTCCCAGCGAGACGGCGCCACCCACCGCTGCGAGCGCGGGTTGTCCCAGCAGTAACAGCGCCAACCCAAGCGGCGCGTAGGCGACGAGGGACGCCCCCTGATGGCCCAGCCGGTACATACGGAGTAATTGGCCCCCGATAGCATCTAAACGCTCGGTTCGGTGACGAGGCTTATGTGGCCGGCACGGCAATTGGGACCATGTTCCTGCCGGCGGTCATCGAGACCCTCATCGCGACCTTCGGCCCGTTTCTCATCCCGGCGACGCTGTTCGTCCTCGGCGCAATCGGCTACCTGTTTCTCTATCTCGTGACCCGCGCCCGTCGGGAGACCTACACCGACGACCATGGTAAGACGGGGTGATAGCCAGTTGAGGGTGAACTGTAAATATTGTTTTGAAAGGGTAGCCTTTTCAATTAGATTAGTCTAAATCAGCGTATGTTGAGTGCGAAGATGGAGGACTATCTGAAGGCTATCTACCGCCTCGAACGGGATGGGACCCCGCCCGTTGCGACCTCGACTATCGCCGACACCCTCGACGTGGCACCGCCGACGGCGACGAGCATGGTCGAGACGCTCGCCGACCGCGAACTCGTCGAACGCGAGAAGTACAAGGGCGTCACACTCACGCCCGAGGGGGAGACGGTCGCACTGGAGGTCATCCGCCACCACCGGCTGCTGGAGACCTTTCTCACCGAGGAACTGGGGTACGACTGGTCCGAGGTCCACGAGGAGGCCGAAATCCTGGAACACCACATCAGCGAGGAGTTCGAGCGCCGCGTCGCCGCCGCGCTGGACAACCCCGACGTTGACCCCCACGGCGACCCGATTCCGAGCGACACGCTCGACCCCATCGACGACATCCCGGCGTCGGCCCTGGCCGACTACGGCGAGGGGCGTCGGCTGCTGGTCGCCCGGGTCCGGGACCGGGACCCCGAGGAACTGACGTATCTCGACGGCGCGGGCATCCGCCCGGGCGTCGAACTCGTCGTCGAGGAGGTGGCCCCAATCGGGATGGTAACGGTGCGACTGGACAGCGGCGAGACAGTGGCGCTGCCCGACCACATCGCCGATGCCGTTCAGGTCCGAAGCCCCGAGGACGCCGCCGACGAGGTGAGCGAGGCGTGAGCGAACCCACGTGGCTCGGCGTCGTCGTCATCGCCGCCGGCGCACAGCTGGCCGTCCTGCCCGGCGAGAAGGTCCAGTTCATCATCGCGGGCCTGTCGACGCGGTTCCATCCGGCGATGGTCGTCGCCGCGGCCGGCACCGCCTTCGCCGGCTGGACAGCCCTAGAAATCTGGCTCGGCAGCGCCGTCACCGACCTCCTCCCCGGTATCTACCTCGACGCGATGACCGCCGCGCTCTTCGTCCTCTTTGCCTACCTGCTGGTCCGGACTGCCCCCGAGAAAGACGCCCCTGACCGGGAGGCCGCGACGGGTACCCTGACCGACGGCGGCGAACTCGACGTGCGGGTCCCCTACGTCGACTGGCAGGTCCCGAACAGGCTCGGCGGCTTCCTGCCCATCTTCGCGATGATGGCCTTTGGCGAGTTCGGCGACAAGACCCAGCTCATCACTATCTCGCTTGCCGCCCAGTATCCCGCCTTCGGAACCGCTATCTGGACCGGCGAGATGCTCGCTATCATCCCGGTGAGCATCGCCAACGCACTGTTTTTCTACACGTTCTCCCACCGGTTCGACCTGCGGAAAGCCCACCTCGTCGGCGCCGGGCTGTTTCTCTTTTTCGCCGCCGACTTCGCACTGAAGGTCGCCCTCGGGATTTCGCTGTGGGAGACCGTCGTCACCGCCGTAGCGAACGCGCTGCCGGTCTGAGCGGCCACCGCGCCACTCGTGGCTCGGTGTCGGACGTAGTTATCAGCTATGCTAGTAGGCACCAAAAGAATTAATTACGCAAATATACCACAGGTGAGATATCAGGCAGTTCGGTGCGGCAATCCGGTGGTTGGACTGAGTGGGCGAGCACACACCGCGTCGGCGGATGTCGAGGATAGTAGCGATAGGGCTCCTGCTGAGTCTCTGTGCGTTGGGGGCCGGGACAGCGACAGCCCAAGAGCGCCAGCAGGACGACCGCCCACAGAACGCGACCGGGGCGAGTTCACCGTCTGGACAGACGACCCGGCGGCGTTTGCGACGGCGCTGCCGACAGTACTGAGCGAGGCCGAAAAGGGGACGCTCCGAATCCTGCTGAGCAAGCCCGCCAGGCGCTGGGAGCTGTATCTCGGGACCTTCCTGACCATCGTGAGCTACGCCGTGCTGGTCGGACTGGCGAGTCTGTTCGTGCTCGGGTCCATGCTGTACCTGATGGCCGACGTGGGCGCGGCGGCAATCGGCGTCGGCATCTTCAGTTCGATACCGGGCGCCCTCGCCTTCGGTGCCTTCGGCGCCGTCGTCGTCACGTCGGTCGGGCTCGCGGTCGCGGTGACGACGAAAGACCGGCTCCGGACGGCGCTGGGCGGGCTCGTCATCCCCGCGCTCTTTTTCGTGTTCATCCCGGCGAGGATGTTCGCCGACGACATCTACGAGGACTACGCCCTGTATCTCGTCGACGTCAGCTACCACTTCGGTCACGCCTTCGTCTTCCTCTATGAAACCATCGGCATCGGCCTCTCGCCCCGGAGCCAGCAACTGCTCATACTAAGCGGCGTCTACGAGCGGCCGACTGGTCGGGGCCATCTCCCCGAGTCGGTGCCGACCACCGGCCACCTCCCGATGGAGCTGTCGGTGGCCCTCCTCGCGGGCATCGCCGTCGTCGCGCTGGCCGTCGGTGTGGTCCGGTTCAGGCGTATCGATGTATAGCCGTCACTCGATTTGGAATCCGTTACTCTGTCCCCTCGTACTTACTGTGCAAAGAAATCCGGGCGGATATACCTAGCCTTCCAAGTGACAAACCGCATCAACGGGTAGCCCCTACTAGCACACGAGATGAGTGACCGAACACTCCGCCTGGAGCTGACGGGGATGAGCTGTGCGAACTGCTCGGGGACCATCGAGAACCGCGTGGGCGACCTCGAGGGAGTCTCGTCGGTCGACGCCAACTACGCGACCGACGAGGGGAGCGTCACCTACGACCCCGACCAGGAGTCACTCGGCGATATCGTCGCCGCCGTCGAAGACGCCGGCTACGGCGTCGACACCGAGACGACGACTATCGGTATCACCGACATGACGTGTGCGAACTGCGCCGAGACGAACACCGAGGCACTGGAGCGTGTCGAGGGCGTCGTCTCGGCGGACGTCAACTACGCCACCGACGAGGCCCAGGTCACCTACCTCCCGTCGGTGGCCTCGCTGTCTACCCTCTACGACGCCATCGAGGACGCCGGTTACTCGCCGGTCCGGGAAGACCGGAGCAGGGGGGACGACGGTGGCGGGTCACCACAGGACCGCCGAGACGACGCCCGGAACGCGGAGGTGCGAAAACAGCGCCGCCTGACCCTCTTTGGCGCGGCGCTCTCGCTCCCCCTGCTGGTCTTCATGGCCGACCACCTGCTTTCGCTTGGCCTCTTCGAGGAGACGCTGCTCGGCGTGGCGCTTGGCTGGGTCCAGTTCGCGCTCGCGACGCCGGTCCAGCTCGTGCTCGGGAAGCCGTTTTTCGAGAACGCCTACAAGGCTCTCGTCAAGAACCGCCGGGCCAACATGGACGTCCTCATCGCGCTGGGCTCCGCGACGGCGTACGGTTACTCGGTCGTCGCCCTGCTTGGCCTCATCGCGAGCACGGGGCTGTACTTCGACACGGCCGCGTTCATCCTCGTGTTCATCACGCTGGGCAACTACCTCGAAGCGCGCTCGAAATCCCAGGCTGGCGCGGCCATCCGCGAGCTACTGGAGATGGAGGCCGACACGGCTACCGTCGTCCACGAGGACGGCAGTGAAGCGGAGATTGCCCTGGCCGACGTCGAGGTCGGCGACCGGCTGAAGGTCCGCCCGGGCGAGAAGATTCCCACCGACGGCGTGGTTCGGGACGGCGCCAGCGCGGTCGACGAGTCGATGGTCACGGGCGAGTCGGTCCCCGTCGAGAAGAGCGAGGGCAACGAGGTCATCGGCGCCACCGTCAACCAGAACGGCGTCCTCGAAATCGAGGCGACGAAGGTCGGGTCCGAGACCGCGCTCCAGCAGATTGTCGAGCGCGTCAAACAGGCCCAGTCGCGCCAGCCCGACATCCAGAACGTCGCCGACCGCATCTCGGCGTACTTCGTCCCGGCGGTCATCGCCAACGCCCTCCTGTGGGCGGTCGTCTGGACGCTCGCCCCCGAGGCGCTGGCCGGCTTCGTCGACGCCTTGCCCGTCTGGGGCCTGGCAGCCGGCGGGCCCGCCGCCGTCGGCGTGAGCGAGTTCGCCGTCGTCGTGTTCGCCTCCGCCGTGCTCATCGCCTGTCCCTGCGCGCTGGGGCTTGCGACCCCCGCCGCGACGATGGTCGGGACGGCCACCGGCGCCCGCAACGGCGTCCTGTTCAAGGGCGGTGACGTCCTCGAAACCGTTCGCGATATCGACACCGTCGTCTTCGATAAGACCGGGACACTGACCGAGGGCGCGATGGAACTGACCGACGTCGAGATTGTCGGCCCGGCGGCCGACGGTGGGGAACTACAGGAGCAACCCGAACTCACCGAGGAGTTCGTCCTCGAACTCGCCGCGAGCGCCGAGAGCGGGAGCGAACACCCGCTCGCGGAGGCTATCGTCGAGGGCGCTCGCGAGCGCGGCATCGACTTTGCCGACGCCGAGGAATTCGAGAACGTCCCCGGGCAGGGCGTCCGAGCGACGACCGAACACGGCGAGGTGCTGGTCGGGAACCGCAAACTGCTGGAAGACAACGGCGTCGATACCGAGCCCGCAGCGGAGCAGATGGACGCCTTAGAGCGGGAGGGGAAGACGGCCATGTTGGTGGCTCTGGCCGACACCAATACTGGCGATTTCCGCCTCGTCGGCGTCGTCGCCGACGCGGACACGGTCAAAGAGAGCGCCAAACGGGCCGTCGGCGACCTCCGCGAGCGCGGGCTCGACGTGTGGATGATAACCGGTGACAACGACCGGACCGCCCGCGCGGTGGCCGAGCAGGTCGGTATCGACCCGGAGAACGTCCAGGCCGAAGTGCTCCCCGAGGAGAAAGCCGAAGCCGTCGAGGAAATCCAGTCCGATGGAAGCCACGCGATGATGGTCGGCGACGGCGTCAACGACGCGCCCGCGCTGGCGACGGCCACCGTGGGGTGTGCCATCGGCTCCGGGACGGACGTAGCCATCGAGGCAGCCGACGTGACGCTGCTGCGTGATGACCCCGCCGACGTGCTGAAGGCCATCCGTATCTCCGAGGCCAGCCTCCGGAAGATAAAACAGAACCTCTTCTGGGCGCTGGGGTACAACACGGTGATGATTCCACTGGCGTCGCTGGGGCTGCTCCAGCCGGCGCTCGCGGCCGGGGCGATGGCGCTTTCGTCCGTGTCAGTGCTGGCCAACAGCCTCCTCTTTCGCCGCTACACGCCCGACACCGACTACGAGCTGCTGGGTGCGCTGTGGCCCTGACCCACTCCAGTACGTTCATCTGCCCGGAACCCCCAACGCCGATAGTGAGTCAGCCCCAGTCACGCGGCGGCGAACACAGACAGCCCTCGGGTCTGAGGGTCCGCCTGCGGGCGCTCCGGCGTGCTATCGTCGTCGCCTGGCAGTTCGTCCCCTTCCTCCTGGCGTGGGCCCGGGACCGCAAGCGGTTCGTCGTTTTCGGTGGCGCTCGCGAGGTCACGAGCGACCAGCGCGTCCGGCGGGCCCGCCGGCTGAAGGCGACGTTTCTGGACCTCGGTCCCGCGTTCATCAAGCTGGGCCAGATGCTGTCGACGCGCCCCGACGCGCTCCCGGCCGAGTACATCGAGGTGCTCTCGGAGTTACAGGACACGGTCCCGCCGGCGCCGTGGGCGGCCATCGAGCCGCTGCTGGCGGCGGAACTGGGCGCGCCCGTCGACGAGCGGTTCGATAGCTTCGACAACGAGCCCATCAGCGGGGCGTCGCTGGGTCAGGTCTACGAGGCCGAACTCGACGGCGAGCGCGTCGCCGTGAAAGTGCTCCGGCCCGGCATCCGCGAGCGCGTCGAGTCCGACCTGCGGGTCCTCGAGACGCTGACCCCGGTGCTCGCTCGGGGGGCCGAGCCCGCA
Organism: Halobacteriales archaeon QS_6_64_34; assembly: GCA_003020925.1. Taxonomy (GTDB): domain Archaea; phylum Halobacteriota; class Halobacteria; order Halobacteriales; family Haloarculaceae; genus Haloarcula. Next base: position 10,043 of record PXRT01000015.1, read on the forward strand.
CAGGCGTACACCCTCGAGAATCTGAGCGAGGAGTTCGCGGCTACGATTCGGGCGGAGATGGATTACGCCCAGGAGGCCTGGATGTTGCGAGAAATCGGTGCCAGCTTCGCCGATAGGGACGACGTGGCCATCCCCGAGGTCGTCGCGAGTCACTCGTCGGACCGCGTGGTCACGATGACGTATCTCGACGGGGTGAAAATCGACGACGTCGACCGCATCGACGGGATGGGCGTCGACCGTGAAGCGCTGGTCCAGCGACTCGAAGAGGTGTACATCCGGATGATAGTCGAGGACGGTCGCTTCCACGCGGACCCCCACCCGGGGAACCTGGCAGTCCAGGAAGACGGGACCCTCGTTTTCTATGACTTCGGGATGACCGGCCGGCTCGGCCCCCGGACACGGGACCAGCTGATGGAGTTCTATATCGGGCTGGCGACCGACGACGTCGACCGGGTGATGGACGCCTTCGTCGCGATGGGGGCCCTAGACCCGGCGGCCAACCGCGAGGTGATGGCCGAGGCCTTCGAACTCGTCATCGAGCAATTCCGCGGCGAGGACATCAGTGAGTACCGCGTCGAGCAGCTCGTCGGGCAGTTCGAGACGCAGCTGTACGAGTTCCCGATGCGGCTCCCCCGGGACCTCGCGCTCGTGGTGCGCGTGACCACCGTGCTCGAGGGCGTCTGTCGCACGCTCGACCCCGACTTCGACTTCATCGAGATTATCACCGACTACGTGATGGAACGGGGCGAGACCGACGCGGGCGACCCAATCCGCGAGGAGATTCAGGAGACAGTCGCCAGGGGTGCCCGGTCGCTGGTGACGACGGGGCCGCGCGCGGAGCGAGCACTCGACATCGCCGAGCGCGGGGAGCTGACATTGGAGACCGTCCTCAGGGACGGTGATGGCCTGGCCCGGAAAATGGCAAAGCGGCTGCTGCTGGGATTCGTCGCGGCTGCCGGGGTTCCCGTCGCCGCCTTCTTTTATGTCAACGGGACGCTGCCCTCGGTGCTGCTGGCGCTTGCGGTGACTGGTCTATCGCTCACCATCCTCGCCTGGTCGTTCCGGCGCTCGCGCGGTGGCAGTCTCGGGACGCCGCAGTTCACGCGCCACGAGATGCGCGGGCGGGAGCGAGACGGGTGACTCAAATAAACCGTATCAAAGCTCCCCGTCGCTGGCCATCGTCCGAATCGCCTCGGCACGTTCCCGAATCGCGTCCCACTCTTCCTCGTCTTTGTTGTCCACGTGGCTGTACATCAGTCCCATCCGGTGATTCGACCGCAGCGACGCCTCGTTGCGGTCCAGGAAGTCCCAGTACAGCGCGTTGAACGGACACGCGCCCTCGCCGGTGGTCTTTGTCTTGTAGTACGGACAGCCCGAACAGTAGTCGCTCATCTTGTCGACGTAGTTGGCTGAAGACGCGTAGGGTTTGGTCGCGAAGACGCCGGCGCCGTACAGCCCCATCTCGACGACGTTCGGCGTCGTCACCCAGTGGGCGGCGTCGACGTAGCCCGCGTGGAACCACCGGTTCAGCTGTGCCGGCTCGACGCCGTAGACGAGCCCGAAATTGGCCAGAATCATCAGGCGCTCGATGTGGTGGGAGTAGCCCCGCCGGCGAACCCCCTCGACTACGTCCGAGAGACAGGCCATGTCGGTGTCGCCGGTCCAGTACAACTCCGGCAACTGCTCGTCGGCGTCCAGTTGGTTCGCCGTCGCCAGCTCCGGCATCTCCCGTCGATAGACGTGACGAAGGAACTCCCGCCACCCCAGTACCTGTCGGACGAACCCCTCGACGCTGTTGAGCGGCGCTGTACCGTCCTCGTAGGCCCCAATGGCACGCTCGATGACCTCCTCGGGCAACAGGAGTCCGAGGTTCAGCGAGGTCGACAGCAGACTGTGGCTCATCGCCCACTCCTCGCCCCGCATGGCGTCCTGGTACGGGCCGAAGTCGGCCAGTCGATGGCTGATAAAGTGGCCGAGCGCCCGCACCGCCTGTCGGCGGGTGACCGGCCAGCGAAAGGCCTCCGGGTCAGCCCAGTCGCCACCGTAGGGTCGGTCGTCGTAGCTGCCCGCGAACGTCTCCTGGACCCACGCAGCGGTCTCCTCGGTCGTCTCGTCGTACTCGAAAGTCGGCGGGTCGGCCGGTTCCCAGCCCTCGGGCGGCGTCTCGCGGTTCTGGTCGTCGTAGTTCCACTCGCCGCCGACAGGGTCGCCGTCAGTCATCAGATACCCCGTCTCGCGGCGCATGAACCGATAGAAATCCTCGTGTCGATAGCGACCGTCACCGGCCCACTCGTCGAACTGGTCGGGCGAGCAGAGAAACCGCTCGTCGGGGACAAAGTCGACGGTGCCGCCGGCGTCGCCGACCAGCCCTTCGATGCGTTCGCGGGCGCCGTCGGCCTGTGGCTCCGTCGTCACCAGGTGGTCGTCGGGATGGGCCTCGAAATGGGCTGTGAGTCCCTCTGCGAACGTCTCCACCTGTCGGTAGTGGACGCTTCGGCCCGACTCCCGCACTGCGTCCCTGAACTGTCGCATCGCCGTAAACACCAGCGTCAGTTTGTGCGGATGGTACGGCAGCTTGCGGGCGAACGACTCGGCCTCGATGAGCAACAGAGGCTCGTCCGGTCGGCGGGCGAGTGGCCCCCGGTGCCGGACGAGGTGGTCACCCCGGAGCCACACCGTCACGGCTGGCACCTCGCATGTCACGGACTTGCCGCGCGACCATCTTGAACTCCCCTCCGAACCACGTAGGTACGGCGCGTCCGGAATGGGTGCTGTTTTCCCACTGCGCTCGCCAGATGCGCACATGACAGCGAATCCGGACCGGCGGGCGTTCCTCGGAACCGCAGCCACCACGGCGGTCGCGCTGGTGGCCGGTTGCAGCGACTCGGACGGCGACGTCCCGTCCGAGACGGCCAGCCAGGGGAACGCGGTCGACCAGTATCTCAACGAGACCGACAACTACGACGGGACGATTCAGGACGAGACCGACAGCGACAGCGTCACCGTCGCGGTCGGCGCCGATGGCAACGGCGGCGCCCTCGCCTTCGCGCCGGCGGCCGTCCGCATCTCGTCGGGCACGACCATCACCTGGGTCTGGACCGGGAACGGGAGTGCCCACAACGTCGTCCACGAAGAGGGCGACTTCGAGAGCGAACAGAGCGCTGAAGAAGGCTACGAGTTCGAGCACACCTTCGACTCGGCCGGCACCTTCCGCTACTACTGCGCGCCACATCTGAACTTCGACATGCGCGGCGCCGTCGTCGTGGAGTAGGACTATCGGTCGCTCACTTCGTTCGCGCTGCGACTTGCAGGGTTCGAATTCCGCACGTTTCGCTATCGGTCTCGCTTCGCTCGACACGATAGCGGGCGTGGCGGGATTCGAACCCGCGCTCTAGGGGTTAGGAACCCCTCACCCTCGTCCACTAGGCCACACGCCCCGGCGAGATACGAACGCTGAAAACCCGGCTAGTTGCTGCTGGATTCGGTCGTCGTCTCTTCGGTCGTCTCGGTCGCGGTCTCAGTCGCCGACTCGGTCGTGGTCTCGCTGGCGGTGTCGGTGCCGCTACCTGTCGTGCCTTCGCGCATCTCCTCGAGTTCCTGCTCGACTTCCTCGCGGCCTTTCTGGAACTCGCCCATCGCCTCGCCGGTCGAGCGAGCGAGCTTCGGAATCTTGTTGGCGCCAAACAGGAGCACGGCGATGAGGAGGATAACGAGCAGCTCGACCCCACCGGGCACCCCGGGGAACAGCGGTACGATGGTCCCTGACATTGTGATGGGAACTTACGTGGTTGCTATTATAGTCTTTTTGTCTGCCTGCGGATTCCGGAACCGTCTTGCAGAGGTGTGAAATAGCTCATATCGGCGTTTCGGCGGATAGTTATGGTCCCCAATATGAACCTTTTGTCGGCTATGTCACCGCTACAAGATGTCTGCTGGACCGGTTACTGCTGGAGGAGTCGCGCGGTGACGTCGTCGAGCCACTCGGGCACGTCGAGGTCGGCGAGCGTGCCATCACGCCAGGTCGTCACGACCTCGGTCTCCCCGCCCCGCGTGAGGTCTATCTGCCACTTGCGGCCGTCCTCGGCAGTGATGTTGAACCGGGCGCCGCCGTTGGCCAGCGTCGAGACGTGTTCGACAGTCACCTCGATGCCGGTGTAGACCTCCATCGTGTCTGGCATGGCTGCACCTATATGCGGGCGACTACTTAAATGAACGCGAGAGTTGGACCATCGGACTCATCTGTCTCGAACGCAGAGCGGGCGGTATGGTTTCAGTCGGCGACGAGGCTCCGGATTTCACCGCACCGCTGGCAAACGGCGACGTGGCCGAAATCACCCTCTCCGAGGCCGTCGCGGACGGCCCGGTCATGCTGGTCTTCTTCCCGGGGGCGTTCACGAGCGTCTGCAGCGACGAGATGGCGACCTTCGACGACCGTCTCGCGGAGTTCGCCGACGCAGGGACCACCGTCTATGGCGTCAGCATCGACACGCCCTTCGCCCAGAACGCCTTCCGTGACGACCTCGGGCTCGATTTCCCCCTCATTAGCGACAACGACCGCGACATCATCGACGCCTTCGATATCGCGATGGACTTCACCGCGCTGGGCGTTTACAACCTCGCCAAGCGAGCGGTGTTCGTCGTCGACGAAGACCGTACCGTGACCTACGCCTGGGTCAGCGACGACCCCGGCGTCGAACCCGACTACGACGAGGTCGTCGGGGCCGTCCGAAACACCTGAACTGACGGGTTTTTCTCGCTGGGCGCAGTTGAAAGAGCTATGAGCGAGACCGATGACGAGGCAGGCGGCCGCGTCTACGACCCCCAGGCCGACCACGCGTTCCCCGACGAGCGCGTCAATGACGTCCTCAAGATGCTGGCCGACGACGAGGAGGTCACGGCGTATCTCGAAGCGCAGAACGTCAATCCGGTGGCGCGCAAGCGGTACAACGACCACGGGACCAAACACATCAACATCGTCCGGAACCGGGCGCTGTGTCTCTACAACCTGCTCAAACGGGGCGGCGTCGAATTCAACGGCGCAGCCCAACAGGGCCTCGAAGAAGCCGACGAGGCAGTCATCGTCGCGCTCGCTGCGACGCTGCACGACATCGGCCACGTCGTCCACCGCGACGACCACCCCTACTACTCGATTCCGCTGGCTGCGGACCTGCTGGACCGCCTGCTGGAGGACTACTACGACATCGGCGAACGCGTCCGGATGAAAGGCGAGGTGCTCCATGCCATCCTCTGTCATCACACCGAGGAGGAGCCACTGACACTGGAAGCCGGCGTCGTCCGCATCGCCGACGCCCTGGACATGGAGCGGGGGCGCTCGCGCATTCCCTACGAACAGGGCGGTCGCGGTATCAACACGGTGTCAAGTCAGGCCATCGAGACGGTGGTGCTCTCGAGCGGCGAGGACTACCCGGTGCTGGTCGAAATCGAGATGAACAACGCCGCCGGTGTCTATCAGGTCGATAACCTGCTGAAGGCGAAGCTGACCGACTCCGGCCTCGAGGAGAGTATCCGAATCGTGGCGCTGAACAACAACGAGGACAGCGACCGAATCGTCGAGCGTATCGAACTCTGAGGACGGGGCCTGTGGGCGACATAACTGTTTAGTAGCGCCGAACCCAATCCGTGTGCATGAGTCTCATACCTCTCGACGAGTCGCGAGCCGGCGAGCCCAGCGACAGTCGAGACAGCCCGGACGCCGCCTCGCTCACCGACCGATTCCGGTCCGGGCTGAAAGCGCTACTGCTGGCCTTGCCCGGCGTCTCGACGCTGGCGGGCGACGGGGGCAGTGACCGGTCCGAGCCGGGTACGGACACCGCCGAACGCGACGTGTCTCCGGACCGGACGGCGCCGGCTGCGCTCCCAGGAGGTTCTACGGGCGAATTCGAGGTCGTCAGCACCGAGACCGACAACACCCTCACCGTCGAAGCCGTCGACAACCCCGATGCGACAATCAGCTCCGACACCTGGGAATCCGTCGAACGGTAGTCGGTGTTTTCTACGCGGTATTTGCTGCGTGGGAACTGCTTACAGCAAAATGCGGCGGCCGGGATTTGAACCCGGGCCATGAGCTTGGAAGGCTCAGGTCCTACCACTAGACCACCGCCGCACATCGCTCACTACGTTCGGTCGTGCGGCGTCGTTCGCGAATCCGCCGGATTCGCTCACCACCGCCAACTCGAACGAGTGTACTCGGTGATAGACCCAACGTGATTAAGGACCTTTCCCTTCGGACCGAACGACGGCGTAGCAGTTGCCGCTGGAAACCTCGAACGAGTCCGTCGCCAGGTCGCTCTCATCGAGTTCCCGCTGAAACTCCGCCGGCGCGTAGATGTGGTAGAATCGGGGGACCGTCTCGCCGCCGGGGAGCGTCCAGTCGACCGTCGTATCGAAGCCGGTGTCGGCGTCGGCGGGCGCGTCGAATCGGTCGTGGGCCGTGCTCCAGGCGCTGACGAGCGCCGTGCCATCGGGGGCCAGCACGCGGCCGAGTTCGTCGAGGCTCGCACGGCGGTCGGCCGCGCTCGGAAGGTGATGGAGCGTCGCGACGTAGACGGCCAGGTCGACGCAGTCGTCGGCCACCGGCAGGCGGGCGGCGTCGCCCAGCAGGAACGGGGCGCGGTCGCCGACGCGGTCGGCCGCCACGTCGAGCAGCGCCCGAGAGATATCTAGCCCGACAGCGCGGTCGGCCGCGTCGGCGAGTACGGCGGTGTGGCGGCCGTTGCCACAGCCGATATCGAGCGCCGTCCCGCCTTCGGGGGCGTCCGCGACGAAGGATTCGACCTCCGGCCAGGCGTACTCGCGGGTCTTCGAGAAGTGGGCCCCGATGCGCTCGTACGTTCGGCGGACGCCGGCCCGGGAACACTCGTCCATATCGCTCACTGAGTGTGGCGGGTGCTTACCGCTTTCCACTCCTTTCAGAACCGGGCGACGGCCGACCGGATGGGGTCGATGTCCGGTGTGCCGGACTCGCGGTCGGGCTCCGGGTCGGTCCACGCGAACTCGACGCGACACCGGCGGTCGACGAGAAAGGCCGCCCGCTGCGTCGAGCCGTCGGGCCGCTGGACACCGAACTGGTCGTCGACGCCAGGGTCGTCGACAAGCAGCGGAAAGGGGAGGTCGAGGTCGCTGGCGACCTGCCGGTGGTCCTCGACAGTGCCGGGGGCGACGCCGAGAACCGCGATAGCGTCCGTCAGTCCGGCCCAGTCAGTGTCCCGGAGCGCACCGAGATACGCCCGGCACCGGGGTTCGAAATCCGCCGTGTAGAAGGCGACGAGGACGGGCGCTCGGCGGGCCGCCGCCGAGAGGCGGTACGCGCCGACCGTCTCTCCGTCCGTGCCGTCGAGGTCGAAATCGGGGGCCGGGTCGCCGGCATCGAGCATACCGGAACGACCGTCGGCAGCGAGAAAAGTGGTAGGCCGGTCCGCACGAGGCCGGTCAACAGTGCGTGGCCGAGCCGGGTGGTTCGCTATCGACTGCAGATGTCGCCTACCACCGTGAGGTTCAAGCGGCCGTCCGGTCTAGCTCCGACAATGCCAATCGAGCTTTCGGGCGCTCACACCACGGCGCGCGTGATGGTCGACGACGAGTCGCTGGTAGAGGAGGGGTGTATGGAGCAGATACAGACCCTCATCGACCACCCCGCCTTCACCGAGCCGGTGCGAATCATGCCCGACACGCACTGGGGCGCCGGTGCGCCAATCGGCTTCACGATGCCACTGGCCGACCGCGTCGTCCCCAACATCGTCGGGGTGGACGTAGGCTGTGGGATGGCCGTGACGAACCTCGGTGACACGCTCTCACTTTCCGACGCCGAGCGCGAGCGCAGGGTCCGCAAAGCGGTGCCGATGGGTCGGTCCGTCCACGACTACGACGACGCGCCCCATCTGGTCTCCGAGTTCCCCTTCGACCGCGCGAACCGCGTCTTCGACCAGTTCGACGCGGCCTTCGCCGAGCGTTTCGGCGAGCACGTCGACCCAATCGAGTTCGATTTCGACGGGTACGACGGCGACTACTTCGAGTCGCTTTGTGAGCGGGTCCTGGCCGACCAGCGCCAGGGGATGGACCACGTCATCAAGAGCGCCGGCACCCTGGGCGGGGGGAACCACTTCGTGGAGTTCGCAAAGGGCCAGGAGTCGGGCGACTACTGGCTCGTCATCCACAGCGGCTCCCGGTATCTGGGCATGTCCGTCGCCCAGTACTGGCAGTCGACCGCGACGGACCGGCGCGCTATCGGCGATATCCGCGCCGAGATTCCCGACGAGTACACCGAGTATCTGAAATTCGACCCCGACACCGTCGAGTCGCGGGACCTCTACACCTGGGTCACCGGTGGGATGGGCGAGTCCTACATCGACAAGGAGCGCCTGCGCCGGGAACTCGACGGGAGCGACATCGAAGACGCCTTCGACAGACTCGGTCGGCTCCAGGGGGCGGTCCGAGACGATATGGGTGACGACGACCGCAACACCGACCTCGACTGGCTGGAGGGTCGGGAGGCTCACGGCTACTACGTCGATATGCTGTTCGCCCAGCAGTACGCCCGCTGGAACCGCGAGCTGATGAGCGACGCCATCTGTGACGCGCTGGACGTCGAGCCCGTCGACCGGTTCCAGAGCGTCCATAATCTGATAGATTTTGGAGATTTAACCGTTCGGAAAGGTGCTACACCAGCACGGAAGGGGCAGCGACTGGTCATTCCTTTCAACATGGCCGAGGGGTCGGTCCTCGCGCACGGCAAGGGCAACGACGAGTGGCACCAGACCGCGCCTCACGGCGCTGGTCGTCGGATGGGGCGCAGAGAAGCCCACGATACGCTCGACCCGGCTGACGCCAAGCAGCGTATGGAGGGAATCTATACGACGAATATTCCAATGGACGAGGCTCCTGCGGCGTATAAGAGCGGCTCGAAGATACTTGATAATATCACTCCGACAGTCGAAATTATTGAACGGCTGCGTCCCGTACACAATCTCAAGGCAGAATGACCTATTCGGAGGAAGAGTGGTTAGAAGACGCCGGGTTCGATGTGTACGCCCGCGACGGCCGCCGAGGTCATCGAGTGGCTCGACCCGGTCCACAACCTGAAATCGACTGACTGAGCGGGCCCGGTTGGCGTTTTTGGCGTGTTTGTGTCGTCCACCAGAACTAAGTAGGTGTGTAAACTATACTTTACTGTAAAGCTCCCTTTACACCTACCGACAATGACCACCACTGAATCCCCTGCGACCACGAAGCTCTCCAAGCGACGGACGTATCGACGACTGATGTACGTCTCGGTGTTCGGCGGCGCCGGTATCGGATTCCTCCTCCGGTATCTTGACTACCCTGTCGTCGGCGAGGCGGTGTACATTGTTGGCGTCCTGTCTTTCCTCGCCATCTGGAAGGGGTCGGACGTCCAGTTGATGGACGAACGCGACTGGGCGCTCGAACGCCGCGCGAGCCTGACCGCATTGCAGATAACCGGGGCCGTCCTGGTCGTCGTCGCCTCCGCGTCGCGGCTGGTGACCTGGCTCACCGACTACACCGTTCCCACCCTCGTGTGGGGCGTCCTGTATGGCTATATTGGACTGTTTATCGCCTTCGGCGTCGCGTACCTCTATCACCGCCGCAGGCTATGAAGAACACACTCGATGAGTACCGCAGTCGCGACGGACTGAGCCAGGGCGAACTCGCCGAAGCCGTCGGCGTGAGCCGCCAAACCATCAACGCCATCGAACGGGAACGCTACGACCCCTCACTGGAGCTAGCCTTCAAGCTCGCGGCGCAGTTCGACTGTCCCGTCGAGGCGCTGTTCGACCCCGGACTCGACGATTAGAGCCCCAGTTCGCGACCCAGCACCAGCCGCTGAATCTCGCTGGTCCCCTCCCCGATTTCCATCAGCTTCGCGTCCCGATAGAACCGCTGTGGGGCGTAGTCGGTGAGATAGCCGTAGCCGCCCAGCACCTGCACTGCGGCCTCGCCGACCTTACGGGCCGTCTCGCTGGCGTCGAGCTTGGCGAGGGCGGCGATTCGCGTCACGTCTGCTCCCCGGTCGTACATCGTCGCGGCCTTCTGTGTCAGCAGCCGCGAGCGCTCGATTTGCCGGTCCATCTCCACGATTTTGTCCCGGACCGCGTCGAACGTCGAGATGGGCCGGTCGAACTGCTCGCGCTCGGTGGCATACTCTCTGGCGGCCTCGAAGGCACCCTGTGCCAGCCCGACCGACAGCGCTGCAATGGAGATTCGCCCGCCCTCAAGCGTTTGCTTCGTCTGTGTCCAGCCGTCGCCTTCCTCGCCGAGCAGCCGGTCGGCCGGCACCCGGCAGTCGTCGAACTGGAGCTCGCAGGTCGGCGAGGCGTTCAGCCCCATCTTCTCCCACTCCTCGGTCACCGTCCAGCCGCCGTCCTCAGGCGAGACGACGAACGTCGAGATGCCGTCGTAGCCGGCCGCGGGGTCGGTGACCGCCTTGACCAGTAGGGAGCCGGCGACCGAGCCGTTCGTGATGAACTGCTTGATGCCGTCGATGACGTAGTCGTCGCCGTCGCGCTCGGCGGTCGTATTCATGTCGCTGGCGTCGCTGCCGCTACCGGGTTCGGTCAGTGCCCACGCGCCCAGGTGCTCGCCCGCCACCAGCGGCTCCAGCCACCGCTCTCGCTGGGCGTCGGTCCCGAAGTTCTCGATGGGTTTGCTCCCGAGCGAGGTGTGTGCGGCAAACGAGAGGCCAACGGCGCCCGAGACCCGGCCCAGTTCCTCACAGACGACGGCGTACATGAGCTGGTCGCCGCCCAGCCCGCCCCAGCGTTCCGAGACCGGGACACCCAGCATGTCGAGCTCCCCGAGCCCGTCGAATATCTCGGTCGGAAACCGGCGCTCGTCCTCTATCTCCTGGGCGATGGGAGCGATTTCGTCCTCGCAGAACTCCCGCACAGCCGCCCGGACGTGCCGGTGTTCGGCCGGGAGCGTGAACTCCATACGGGTAGTACGGTCCCTGTCGACAAATACCATGTGGGACACAACAATTATCGAACAGTCGGCCGATTGTAATGGCCACTGAGAAGCACCGTCTATCTAACTCGTTTCGACCGGTACGACAGCGGTGGTGACGGCCTACTCGGCGTCGGCCGGAACGTCGAAGTCGTGGAAGTGCTCACCCTCCTCCTTCGAGAGGATGTCGAGCGCTGCGGCGCCGCCGTCGCCGGCGGCGATGATGGCCTGCCACTCCTGGTCACGGACCATCGCCCCGGTGGCGTAGGCGTCGTCGACGCTGGTCTCCATCGAGAGGGTAACCTCGACCAGGTCGCCGTCGAACGCACAGCCCAGGGCCTCCGCCAGCGAGCGGTCGGCGCCGGTCGCCAGCACCAGATACCCCGCCTCTGTCTCGCCGTCGGCCGTGGTGACGGCGAACCCGTCCCCGCGCTGCTCGACACCCGTGACCTCTTGCTCGTGGATGTCGACGCCGAAGCCCTCGACTTGCTCTCGGGCGGCCGCTATGTACTCCGAACCGTCCATCGAGTCGATGCCGAGATAGTTGAACAGGTGGGCCTTGTGCATCCACGTTTCGTCGGTGTCGTAGACGACTGTGTCGAGCCCGTTTTTCTCCGTGAACAGTGCCGCGCTGAGGCCGGCGGGACCGCCGCCGACCACGATTACGTCTGTCATACACCGACAGTTCACGGTCGACGCTCAAATGCCTGTTCGAGGGGGCAGTTCTTTAGGCCTCGAGTAGCTCCTTGGTCTTCCGGTGGCGGAACCGAAACATCGGCTCCATGCCGAGGAACCCAACTGGCCCGGCCAGCTCGCCGAGGCGACCGCCGGGGAGTTCGTACACTACGCGGTCGTGGACGACTGTCGCGAGGTCGCCGGCCGCGCGGAACTGGTGGGTGTGTTCCCACTCCGGAAACGGCCCCTCCCGCATGACGTCCCGGAACATCGCCTCGTGGTCGCCGACCTCGCGGGCGACGATTTCGGAGACCCATCGCTGGCGCGGCCCGACGCCGAAGGGCTGTATCGAGGAGACGATGACCGACCCCGCCACCAGTTCGTCGGGGTTCGAGTCACCATCGGGCCCGCGCGTCTCCTCGACGCGGAGTTGCATCCAGTCCGGAGTCAGTGCCACGAGGCCGTCAGCCGTCGCGTGGAACTCCCAGACGTCGTCGAGAGGCGCCGACACGCGGACCTCGCGTTCGAAAACGGGCATAGTATCTGTTGGGCCGAGCGGAACAAAACTCCGGCGGTCGGCTAGGAACTGCTGTAGCGGGCGTTTGCATCTTGACCGAGATTGCTGGCAGCTAAAAGGCGTCATAGAACGCTTTCCACAGTATTGATTTCACCCCCTTCTGTAGCGAACACGCCGATACGTAGGTCTGCGTACTGACCGCAACAGCTTTACGTCACAATTGACTACATTCGATTACACTGTGCCTGTATTCCTCGAAAATCACGATGCTGAGATAACCCTCCGACCGGGAACCACGAAGTCAGACATCGTAGTGTATCTGTACCAGAATCCTGAGTGGGGATACTCTCCACAGGACATCAAAGAGGCCCTTGATATACCGAGGGGGACCGCTACAACCACACTCAAACGTCTCTATGACGAGGACTACATCGGCAAAACTGCCGATGGGTACTACCACGCCCTCGGTGAACGGGGGGATATCCGGCGGTACGTCGCTAATCACAATCAAGCACACCGGATGTTTGGCCATCACCGCAATGCGGATGCGATGCCTGAAGAACCCAAGACAAAGATCGGTGAAGACCGTACTGAGGAGGCTCTCGATGCAGAACTCGCGGAACTGGAAGACGACTTAGATGAGTAAACTATCAGCAGGCGATGTTTGTTGGGCACGAGACCCGACAGAGGCCCATCCTCAGCGGCCAATTATCGTCTTGGCTCACGACACACACCCGTTCAGTGCGACTGATTGTACTGTGATGTGTGTCGGAACGAGCGCCGGAAAATATCAGCAAACGACACCCGAGCTCAAAGATAAGCATCTCAGCGGTATCTCGCTCACCGACACCTCGTACCTCATGCCATGAGCACTGTATACAATTCCACCGGGAACGATCATCGACGGAAAGGCGAGCGGAAAACTCACAGAAGACGGGCAGAGACTGCTGAAAAAGTCGCTCATTTCTCTCATCCCATAGCTGGGCAGCGATAGGAGCAGATATTTCATTTCGATAGTACGCCTAAGAATCGGCACCGTCAGTGCTTCCTCTGTACCTATCATTTATCAGGCAGTAGAGAAGATATGAGAACTGTTCTATGACACCCTCAACGGCCAGAAAGCTCCCGCACTCTTGATTCGCGCGCAGCGAGTCCTCCGACTGGAGCGAATCGGGGCTTTCTGGTCTCAGTAACTGTTGCTGCAGAATCGATAGTGAAAATCGTTGCTAGGGCCAGATACCGCCCTCCTCGGCGGCGTCGACGACGCGTTCGATAGCGACGACGTACATGGCCGTCCGGAAGTTCGGGGCGTCGGTGCGTTCGTAGGTATCGACGAGGTTGTCGAAGGCGTTTGTGATGATGGTCTCCAGTTCGTCGTTGACCCGCTCCTCCGACCAGTAGAAGCGCTGGCGGTTCTGGACCCACTCGAAGTAAGAGACTGTGACGCCGCCGGCATTGGCGAGGATGTCGGGGAAGACGGTCACGTCGCGGTCGGTCAGTACGTCGTCGGCCCGGGGGGTGAGCGGGCCGTTGGCGGCCTCGACGATGACGTCGGCTTGCACGTCCCGAGCAATCGACTCGTCGATGGCGTTCTCCAGGGCGGCCGGGACGAGCAGGTCCACGTCCAGCGTCAGTAGCTCCTCGTTGGAGAGTTCCTCGGTGGCGCCATCGAACCCGGCCAGCGACCCCGTCTCGCGCTTGTGGCCTTTCGCGGCGCGGGCGTCGAAGCCGTCGGGATTGTGGATGGCACCCGAGGAGTCCGAGGCGGCGACGATGTCCGCGCCGAGGTCGTCGATGAGCTTCGCGGCCACGGAGCCGGCGTTGCCGTAGCCCTGGACCGCCACGGTGGCGTCTTCGATGTCGATTCCCAGGTAGTCGAAGGCCTCGCGTGTCGTGAACATCACCGACCGACCGGTCGCCTCGACGCGGCCCGCGCTCCCGCCCGATTCGGGTGCTTTCCCGGTTATCACGCCCGGTTCGGTCGTGTTTTCCAGTTTCTCGTAGGTGTCCTTTATCCAGTTCATCTCCCGCTGGCCGGTGTTGACATCGGGGGCGGGGATGTCCTTGTCCTCGCCGATGAAGGGCCGTAGCTCCTTGGCAAAGGAGCGGGTGATGCGCTCGATTTCGGCCGCGGAGTAGCGCCGCGGGTCGATGCGGATACCGCCCTTGCCGCCGCCGTAGGGGATGCCGACGGCGGCGCACTTGTACACCATCCACCCCGAGAGGGCCGTGACCTCGTCGCGCGATACTTGCGGGTGATAGCGGATACCGCCCTTGTAGGGCCCCCGGTTGCCGTTGAACTGCGAGCGGAAGGCCCGGAACACCTCGATGGAGCCGTCGTCGAGTTCCACCGAGAGATTCGCCTCCAGCACCCGCTCGGGGTGTTTCAGTCGCTCTAGAACGTCGGTCGGGTATTCGAGGTAGGCGGCGGCGTCGTCAATCTGCTCCTGCAGACTCTCGAACGGGTTTACCTCGTCAGACATACTCTAGGGGTGGACGACTGGCGGCAAAAGGATACCGCCGTAACCTTCTTTCCGACGTGGGTAACTGTCGGATACCGCTTTGGCACCGCCTACCCGCCGTGGAACACGTCATCGGCGCGAATCCGCAGGATGACCCGCTCGCTCTCGATTGGCTGGGGATACGCTTCCTCGCCCATGTAGCGCATGGCGAGTTCGTCGATGTGCTCGCGAGCGCCCTCGGTCGTCACAGCGTCGACCTCGCCGGTGACCGAGAGAAAGCGGTAGGGGTCGTCCGGGTCAGTCATGCTGACCGACACCGTCGGGGTCATAATCGACCCAGACCGGCGTCGTGTGGGGCCGGCCGTCCGGGAGCATCGTCGTCACGTGAGCAAAGGTCGCTTTCTCGAAGAGGTCGTGGTACTGCTCGGGAATCGTCGCCATGTGTCAGGTGTCGCAAGCGAGACAGTTAGTTGTATGGCGCGCTCAGTCCGGGCCGCTCCCGGCACGCGCCAGCACCCACTCGGCCTGCCGAACCTGGGGAGCGTCTACCATCTCGCCGTCGAGGACGAAGACACCGCCGTTGGCCTCCTCGCTGGCCTCGAGCAGTCGCCGAGCCCACGCCAGGCGCTCGGGGGTCGGCGTGAACACGTCGTTGAGGGTCGTCGCCTGTGCGGGGTGGACGGCCAGTTTGCCGTCGTAGCCCAGTTCCAGGGCGCGCTCGGCCTCGGCGCGGAGGCCGGCCTCGTCGGTGTAGTTCGGATAATGCGTGTCGATTGGTGAGATACCGGCAGCCCGGGCGGCGAGGACGACGTGCTGGCGGGCGTGGTCGAGTTCACCGCCCTCGGCAGTCCGTGTCGCGCCGACGTCACCGGCGAGGTCCTCCGCGCCGAAGACGAGCGCGTCGGTCGCGTCGTGGGCGGCGATAGCCTCGGCGTGGAGCACGCCCGCAGCGGACTCGACGAGGGCGAGTATCGGGCAGTCGATGCCCGCATCGGCCAGCAGCCCCGCGAGCCCCGCCACGTCCTCGGCGTCGCCCGTCTTCGGAAGCATGACCGAATCGGGGACGGTCTCCGCGAGTGCGACGGCGACATCCTCGGCCGCGCCGCGACCCACCGGGTTGACGCGGACACAGACCTCGGGGTCGGCGGGGACCACGTCGGCCAGCGCGTCGCGCACGGTCTCGCGGGCCGCCGGCTTCGCGTCGGGGACCACGGCGTCCTCGAGGTCGAAGACGACGACGTCGGCGTCGAATCCGGACGCCTTCCGCAGCTTCTCGGGGTCGTCGCCGGGCGAGAAGAGGACGCTTCGGCGGGCCATACCGTGGCTTGGTCGTCCACCGTGGTAAGTGATGTGTGCCCACACCGCTAAGGGTCGGGCCGGCGTTGGTCCGGTATGAGCGGGCTGTACTACGAGGGGTTCACCGAGGGCGAGACCATCGAGCACGACCGTCGCCGGACGGTAAGCGAGAGCGACAATCAGCGGTTCTGTGACCTCACGATGAACCAGCAGCCGCTCCATCTGGACGCCGACTTCGCCGCCGAGACGACCTTCGGCGAGCGCGTGGTCAACGGGCTCTACACGATGTCGCTGGCGGTCGGGCTGACGGTTCCCGACACCACCGACGGAACCATCGTCGCCAATCTCGGCTACGACGCGGTCGAACACCCCAATCCGGTGTTTCACGGCGACACAATTCGGGCGGTGACAACCGTCCTGGACAAGCGGCTCACGAGCGACGGCGACCGGGGTATCGTCACGATGCAGGTCGACGTCTACACCGGCGAGGAGACGCTGGTCTGTACGTTCGAGCGGACCGCGCTGGTCGAGCGCGCCGAGTCCTAGCGTTACTGCCCCAGCAGCAACGTGGCGTTGATGACGACGGCGACCACCCACGGGATGGCCAGTCCGAGCGGAATCGTCGGGGCCTGTCTGGCCGGCACCAGTTCCCGGAGGAGGCCACCCAGCCCCACGACCCCGACTTTGAGCGCGGCCAGTGCGCCGATACCGAACGCGTTGATGAGATAGCGGGCGAGCGGGTTCCCCTCGTTGAGCCCGTACTGGAGCCCGAGCTGTGTCAGATACACGTCTGCGAGCAGGGCCACCAGTACGACGACCCACAGCTCCCGCTCGACGGCCGAAAGCAGGTCGAGCGTTCGACGCCCCCACGTCTCGATGGTCTCGTGAGAGACCGTGCGGTCAGATAGCCACATCTTACACCCCGGACCACCCCCGTTCGCACTGCTGTGGCCCTATTGTTTCGGGTCTCTCGAGGGACAAAAATAATTGTTCCGGTCGACCCCCGACAGCGGCTTCCATCCCGAGTGCGTAGGTCCCGGTGTGATTCCCCCGCTCCGGCGTCGCTGTCCAGCGTGTGGCCACCGGGACTGGACAACCCGCTTCGGAACAGTCCGGGCCGACGGCGTCCGTCACGTCGTCTGTCCGGAGTGTAGTCACCAGTTCGAACCCGCCGAGAAACCGTGGCTACAGTGAACGGACAAGCGGAGTCGGTGGTCCAGCCAGCGACGCACCACCGCGAACGGCCCACAGTCCACAACGGGGCTTGATGATTCTCGTATAAATCACTCCGGTCGTGTTTACTTTAGCAGAAACGGTCTCAGAGTGCCAGAAAGCCCCACCTATGCCGGCTGACCAACCGGCTTCGGGTGGGGCTGAAAGGGGCCGCGTTCTCAGCGAACCCCGGCGACGCAAGCACGCTACGCGAGCGCAGCGAGTCGCGGGAGCTGAGAACGCGGGGGCTTTCTGGCACTCTGAGACCGTTTCTGCTAAAGTAAACACGACCGAGGACGACCTGTGCGCCGATGCGTGGGTCCAGCCCGACCAGCTGGGGATGATGAAACAGCTCGACGCGGTCGACGTGCCAGAGATGAAGCTGTGACCGACCGTCCAACGGTCGAGCGGCACCCGGAACTCGTCGAGACCAGCGGGAGCCCCAGGACTGGGACGACCCTGATGGCGCTGGCCCGTCGTGGCACTCGCCATCGCGTTGCCGATGCACTGGGTGGGTGGCTTCGCCCACGACTGGGTGACCCACCTCGGGCCGATCTACCTCGCGACCGTCGTGTTCGTCGTCGGCGCAGTCCTCTCGGCCCGTGCCCTGCAAGCGGCACCGACGTAGTACTGCTGTCGCGGACCGGGCCGCTCGACCCTACCAGACTACGATGGCGACGCCGAGGACGAGACAGGCCACCACGTTGAGCCGAACCGGGGACGTGACCCGCGTCGCGACGACGGTGGCGACCCCCGACGCTCTGGCGAGAACGTTGAGCGCGAAGACTACTACGAGTATCGGAATGAAAAACGAGAGTGCAAGGCCCCGCCCACCCAGCGGCCCCGCCCGGAGCACGTGGCCGGCGAGCAAGGCGAGTGTGAGAACCAGTGCGTAGATGGTACTGTATCCCAGGGCTTTGCGGAGGTTGGCCCCCCAGAGCGCGTACTCGACAGATTCGCTTCCCCGATCCATTGTCTTTATACAGAACCCTAGCGAATATAGTCCGTTCGGTCGGGTAGCAAGAGATCGAATCCGATACTGCCGCCCCAGCGTCCGCCCGAAACCGAACGGCGTCGGCGGGTTCTCCGGCTACAGCCCCAGATAAATGAGGAGGAGACCTGCACTCAGGAGGACAGTCGCCAGCACACGGCCCACGAACCGTTCGAGCGCACTCGCCTCACCGGAATCGATCGCATCGACCTCACGATAGAACCGGAGCTTCGGGTCCACGAGGTTCCAGACGCCGATAATCGTGAACACAGCCCCGACCGCGAGTATCATGAGAGTCATTACTGTCTAGGGTTGTATCTTACGAGCCTCGGCCAGATGTTCGATGAGGAGTTCAGTTTGGTTCATTACCGTCCGTTTTAATGTCGGCGACACGCTATGTTTACCGTTGCCCTTGCCTTTGGATTTGCCGTTGCCGTTGTCCTCCTGCAAGCGAGTTCAGGAGTGCACCGAGTTGATTCGTCGCTGTTTTGCTCGCGTTGTTCGCCTGCTCGTCCCGGCCACTGTCGGGTTCATCGCGCGCCCGCTTGAGGCTCCGGAGTGCCGCGTCAATTTACTCGTGAGCGACCGTATCGCGCCCTTGCCGGCCGATATCGAAATCCAGCCCCTCGTGGACCAGATTCGCGCCTAGAGTATCGTCCCGTGTTTCTTCTCGGGGCGCTCCTTCTCGACGGTCTCGTATAGCTCGAATCGGGCGGTCAGTTCGGCCCGGAGGTCCCCCGACGGAACGAGTTCGTCGATGACCACCTCGCTCGCCATCCGGTGGGCGTCGATATCCTCGCGGTACTGCTCTCGGAGCTCCCGCTCGCGCTCGGCGCGTTCTTCCGGGTCCTCGATGTCGTCCAGCTTGTTGGCGTAGACGGCGTTGATGGCAGCTTCGGGACCCATGATGGCAATCTCGCCGCTGGGCAAGGCCAGCGTCGCCTCGGGGTCGTAGGCGGGCCCGGACATGGCGTAGATGCCGGCGCCGTAGGCCTTCCGGACGACGACGCACTGTTTGGGCACCGTCGCGGCGGCGGTGGCGTATATCATCTTCTTGCCGGCCTCCAGGATGCCCTCTTTCTCGACGCCCGACCCCGCCATGAAACCGGGCGTATCACAGAGATAGAGCAGCGGCACGTTGAACGCGTCGCACTTCCAGACGAACTCGGCGGCCTTGCGGGCCGAATCGGGGAAGATTGCGCCGGCCCGCTGGGCGGGCTGGTTGGCGACCACACCCACGGAGCGACCGTCGATTCGGGCGAAGCCGGTGAGTATCTCCCGGCCGTACTCGGGCTGGAGTTCGAAAAACGAGTCCCGGTCGACGACGCGCTCGATGACCCGGTGCATGTTGTAGCCCTCGTTGGGTTTCTGCGGGATGACGCCGTCAAGCCCCGCAGGCGATTTGGCGGGCGCGACGGGGTCGACGCTCGGGGGCCGTTCCTCGCAGTTGTCGGGCAGATAGCCGATGAGCCCGGCGACGAGTTCGCGTGCGTGTTCCTCGTCGTCGGCCACCAGGTCGGCGCTGCCGGAGTGGCGGGCGTGGACCTCGGGTCCGCCCAGCTCCGCGAGGTCGACGTCCTCGCCGGTGACCATCTCGACCATCCGTGGCGAGGCGATGGCCAGCGCGCTCATTCCCCGGACCATCACGGTGAAATCGGAGAAAACAGGGGTGTAAGCGGCCCCGGCGATGCAGGGACCATAGAGGACACAAATCTGGGGAACGACGCCGGAGATTCGGGAGTGGTTGAAGTAGAATTTCCCGATTCCCTCGCGGTTGGCAAAAAAGCCACGCTGCTGGTCGATTCGCCCGCCCGACGAGTCCACGAGATACAGCGCCGGCCGGCCGGTCTTCAGGGCCCGTTCCTGGAGCCGGATGAACTTCTCGACGCCGTGTTTGGCGACCGAGCCGGCCTTCACCGTGAAGTCGTTGGCGCCGACGTGGAGTTTGCGGCCCTCGAAGGTGGCCGCGCCGGTGATGAGCCCGTCGGCCGGGAGCCGGGTGTCCGGGTCGTACTCGTCGGCCTCGGGGCTGTCGGCTGTCTCGCGGTCCTCTACCGCTTGACTGTCCGAAGCGCGGGGCGCCTCGCTACGCCAGCTATCGAAGTTGGCAAACCGGCCGTCCTCGAAGTCGAGGCCGTCCCCGCCGAACCAGAGTTCGAGCCGGTCACGGACGAACAGCTTGCCCTGTTCGGCGAGGCGCTCGCGGTATTTCTCCGGCCCGCCGCGTTCGATGTCGGCGATTTCCTCGCGGAGCCGGCGCTCCCGGTCGGTCGGCCCCGGTTCGTCCTCGCTCGGGTCCGAGTCGGGTCCATCGCTTGTAGCTCCCTCAGTGACGTCCCGGACCAGCGTGGGTTCGTCGCTGTCACCCATGTACACCTCGACGGTCTCGCCGACGTGTTCGGCCACGGCCGCAGCGATGGCGGTGGCCTCGTCCCGACTTGCCGACGCGGCGATACGCACCTTCATACCTCGACAGACGGTCCGAAGGGTCACAGGTGTTGCCCCCGCGCGGACTGATTATCATCGGTTGTAATGGTGCCGGGTCATTGATAGTCAGTGCGTGGCAATTCAGGGGTATGCGAGGGGTCAGTGACGACGGTGCAGCGACGTCCGTCCGACGGGTTCGCGTCGGTGGCTGGCTCCTCAGTTCGCTCTGCTTGCTTGCGGTTTTCCTCGCTCTTACCGGCTCGGTGACGGCGGCCGGGACCCAGGAGTTGACCGAAAACGACAGCGAGGCGCCGGCCTGGGAGTCGGCGACCAAGGCCCAGCCCGAGGAAATCGAACTCACGTTTACTGATAACAACACCATCGACAGGGGGACGATAGCGGCCGATGATTTCACCGTCAGCGCCGGCAACGTCTCCAACATCTCGGTCGAGTCGACCGACGGAGGGGTTACCGTCGTGTTGCTCCTGGAGGACCGGCTGGACGTAAACAACGTCACGGTGAGCCTCTCGGGGGCGATTGCCGACACTGCGGGCAACGAACTCTCGACCGGCAACAAGACGGTGACCGGAATGGACACGGTCGTGCCCGACTTCCGTAGCTTCGACCTGACGCGTCTCAACGCCTCGACCGTCGAGGTGCGCGTCGCGGCAAACGAGCCCCTGACCGGGCTAAACGTCGCCATCACTGGGCCGGTGACCGACCGGCTGACGATGGCGAACTTCACCGCCGTCGACGCGACGAACACGACGTTCCGTGCTCGGTACACCGCCCCCGACTACGGGGCCTACAGTTTCGTCTGGGAGCGCGCCGTCGACCGCTACGGGAACCCGCGAATCCTATCGCGGATGCGGCAGTTCCGCTACGAGGACTCGGCGCCGGACGTCGTCTTCGACGGACCGGCGACGACGACGGTCGACACGCCGGTGAACTTCAGCGCCGCAGAGACGGTCGACGAGGACGGCATCGAGGGGTATCGGTGGCGCATCGACGGCGGGACCGTCCTCTCCGGGCCGTCCATCCAGGTGGCCTTTGCGGCCGCCGGGCGCCACGACATCACCCTCGAGGTGACCGACAGCGAGGGCCATACGGCGGTCGTGACCAGAACGATTCAGGTCCGACAGCGTGCGGACAGCCCGGTCACCGTGATGCCGGTGAGCGCGTCACAGGCCAACGCGACCGTGCGTGGCTCCGGGCTCGTCCAGCAAGTCCGGGCCGAGAACGGCAGCCTCGTCGGGACCGGAGCCGTCAGACTCGAACGAATCGGTGCCGTGTTCCCGGCAAACAGGTCCGTCTCGCTGCGGTTCCGGGCCGCCGACAGCGTCCCCGCCTCCTTCGACGGCCCCTCGTTTGGCCGCTTCGACATCGACCACGACGGGCCCGCGAACCGCGTGACCTTCAGATTCAGTGTCGACAGGGCGACGCTGAACGGGAGCGGCGTTGCCCCCGGGAACGTCGCCCTCTATCGGAACGCCGACGGCTGGACCCGGCTCAGTACCTCGGTCGTCAGCCGACTCGACGACCGGGTCGTCTACCAGGCTTCGGCGCCGGGGCTCTCGCAGTTCGCGGTGGGAACGGCGCCCGCGAGTTCGGGGACCGAAGCGGCCGCGTCAACCACCGATGGGACGACAGCCGAAGCCGCGACGGGGACTGGCTCGTCCCCCGAGCCATCGGGCGAGACCGGCACCGCTGTCGACCAGGGGTCGGCCCCGCGAGCCGACATCACCGTCACGAACGTGACGGTCACCGAGACAGCGCCGAGCGTGGGTGAGACGGTCCACATTAACGTCACTGCGACGAACCGTGGCGATGCCGACGGGACCTACCCGTTCAACGTCCGGCTCAACGGCAGTAGCGTCGCCACCCACGAGATATCGGTCCCGGCTGGCGGGACCCGAACGGAGAGCTACGAGCGGAACCTCACGACGGAGGGCGAGCTGTCGGTGGCTGGGACGCCGGTCGCGAACGTAAGCGCAAAGAGTGGCGGCTCGTTGTTGCCCGCGTCGGTCGCCGGCCTGCTGTCGGGGCTCCCGAACCCGCTGGCGCTGTGGCCAGGTGGTATCGTCGGCACGATTCTGGGCGGCGTGGTCGGGGTCGTGGTGGTCGTCTACAGCGTCCTGAAGGCGCTGGCTATCTATCTCGGGTACTGATACTGGTGGCTGTAACAAACTGAAGGAATTCGCGGTGGCGAATATCTTTACGAACTTACAGCCACCAGTATGAAAATCGAGGAGTTACCGCTCGACAGATGCTTCGATGCGGTCGATGAGCCCGTCGTTGCCCAGATACAGCGGCGTCCGTTCGTGGAGTCCGTCGGGTTCGGTGTCAAGCAGTGAGTCCTCGCCGTTCGAGGAGCTGCCGCCGGCCGATTCGACGATGTAGGCCATCGGGTGGCCCTCGAACTGGAGGCGGAGTTTGCCCTCCGGTCGGGACTGGAGCGCGGGGTAGGCGAAGACGCCGCCGTAGGTCAGAATCTGGTTGATGTCGGCGACCATCGCGCCGCCGTAGCGGAGTTTGAACTCCTCGCGAATCGCTTCGGCGACGGGCTCGAATCCGTCGGTCCAGGCGTCGACGCCGCCGCCGAAGCCGAAGACGGTCGGGTCCGCCGGGACGGTCACGTCGTTGTCGACGAGGCGTCGCTCGCCGTCCTCGAGCAGGTACTCCCGGACGTGGCCGTCGCGGGCGACAACCATCGAGGTGACCGGTCCGTAGATGACGAAGCCGGCGGCGACGAGGTTCCGCCCGCCCGTCGGCGGGCGCTCGGTGTACACCGAGAAGATTGTCCCCATTCCGCTGTTGGGTTCGAGGTTCGAGGAGCCATCCAGTGGGTCGACAGCGAGGTGGAGCCGGCCGGTCGAGTCGACGACCTCCTCGCGCTCCTCGCTGGCGTAGCTGGCGACGCCGTCGATGGCGAGCAGGCGTCGTTCGAATATCTCGTCGGCCCGCAGGTCCGCAGCCAGCTGCTCGTCGCCGGTCGGGTTTACCGAGTCGCTATGTCCCCGCTCCGTGGAGATTGCGGTCCGTACGTCGGACGTGGTTTCCGCGATGGTGTCGATGACCTGTGCGACCGTGGCGTCGGCGTTCGTTGCCGAGGCGTCGAGTGATTCGCTCATTGTGGAATGGATGCCCGTGTGGCCGGGCGCTGGTCAGCAGGCTTGCGTCGTCATATCGTTCAGGCGCCCATCATAAGTATCTTTAGGCTGACACTTACTACGAATCGAGTAAACTTCTTTACCAAGACGCTGTCTGTGGGTTATGGAGTTCTATATATCCGTATCGGTCCTACCAGTCAGAAGTCGTATGTTTCTCGGCCCGGCGCCACGCTTACCCACCGGCCGCTCTAACTGTCCCCATGGACCTCGACGATATCGACACCGTCGGCGTCGTCGGCGCGGGGACGATGGGGAGCGGAATCGCGCAGGTGGCGGCCGTCAACGGCTATCGCGTTGTTATGCGCGACGTCGAAGCTCGGTTCGTCGACAGCGGTTTCGAGACAATCGAGGAGAGTCTGGCGCGGTTTGTCTCCCGGGGCGACCTCGACCAGTCGGGAGCCGACGCCGCGCGGGCGCGAATCGAGGGGACGACCGACATCGACGCGCTGAGCCCGGCCACCCTCGTGGTCGAAGCCGTCACAGAGGACCTTGGGGTCAAACAGTCGGTGTTTAGCGACCTCGCGGCGGCCTGCGGGCCCGAAACAGTGCTGGCGACCAACACAAGCACACTCTCGATTACGAGTATCGCGAGCGCCATCGACCGACCCGAGCGGGTCGTCGGCCTCCACTTCATGAACCCCGTCCCGGTGATGGCCGGCGTCGAGGTGGTCGTCGGTGAGCAGACGAACGGGGCGACCGTCGAGCTGGCCCACGACTTCGCCGCCGCCCTCGGGAAGGAGACCTGGGAGGCAGACGACAGGCCCGGCTTCGTCGTCAACCGCGTCCTCATGCCCTGGATAAACGAGGGCGTCCGGGCCTACGACGAGGGCGTCGCCGAGAAGGGCGACATCGACCGGGGCCTGCGCCTGGGGACGAACGTCCCGATGGGGCCCCTGGAACTGGCCGACCACATCGGGCTGGACGTAGTGCTCGACGCCAGTGAGACGCTCCACGCGGAACTCGGCGACCGCTACAAACCGGCCTACCTCCTCAAGCGGAAGGTCGAAGCGGGTGACCTCGGCAAGAAGACCGGCGCGGGCTTCTACGAGTACGACTAGGTCGGTCCCGCTCCCAGGGCGGGGCCTGACTCGGGTGTTTCGGCTCAGATGTGTCATCCACACCGGTAGGCACCCAGTCGCTCCCGCTCGACAGTCTCGGGCCCGTCGAGGTCGGTCCGCTCGGTCACGTGCCACAGCTGTACCTCGGTTATTGCGCTGTCGTGTGTCCGGTTCCAGCGGGCACAGAGATGCCGGACCAGCGACTGGCGCAGCCGTGGCTCCCGTTTGGCGTCGGCGAAGAACTTGCGCCAGGCCGCACTGCGGTGCATCTCCGCGACCTCCGGCGGCCGCGACGCGTCGAAGGGCTCGCCGGTGATGGCGTTGACGCGCTCGCCCGAGGAGAGGTTCGCCGGCGCGACCAGCCACCACGTCGACAGTTGGGGCGACGGCGCGAACATGTCCCAGGAGCGCTCGGTGACCTGGTCGGGCGTTCCTGCCGGCGCACCGACCACGCCGAGCCCGACAGCGTTGCCGACCACCAGCGCCGCGAGACAGAGCGCGGCAAAGCCCCGTGCAATTTGCGACAGCGCGGGCACGCGCTCGGCGAGGGGTGTCCGGGGTCGCTGTGGCAGCCACCTGGGGACGGCTGCTCGTGCCTCGATGCGGTCCCAGACGACCGCCGGGACCAACGGGAGCAGTCCCACGAGCGAGACCAGCGGGAAGACGCCCAGTTGCATCGTCAGCAACATGCCGACGTGGGCCGTGGCGAAGGCCCCCACGAGCGCCGCTCTGGCACGGCCGGTCAGGACCACCAGCAGCGGCGAGAGGACGAGGAGTCCGAGCCAGAGCCACGCCGCCAGCTGTAGCCCGGGCGTCCAGCCGGCCACAGCGTCGCCGAGGCCGACGGTGAAGTGGTCAAGCTGGAACGCGTAGCGGACCGCGTCGCCCCGGAGCCAGACGCCGGCGCGGAGCTTCACGACCGCGTTCGTCACGTAGACGAGGACCACCTGCGCGAGCAGGCCGGCGGTGGCGAAGCCGGCGACGGTTTCGGGACCGTCACCGGCCCCGCTGTCGGCGGCCCATCGGCTCCCCAGCGGGAGCAGACAGCCCCAGAACAGCAGGCGACGGAGGAGCACGTCCCCGCTGTTGAGGACGAGCGGATTGCGAAGGTGGACGGAGACGAGCAAGACGAGCGAGGCGACGGCGGCGAGACGGGTCCGGTAGCCGACGAGCAGCGCCAGCGCGGCGACGGCTGCGAGGGCGAACAGGGCAATCTGAACGGCGAACCCACCGGAGAGGGCATGGAGCGAGACGGCGGCGTATCCGGGATAGAGGGAGGCGAGCAACGACCGGGGGAGCACGCCGGCGTCGGTGTAGAACGCCCGGGCGTCGGGGACACGCCGGGCGATGTCGACGAAGACGACGAGGGCCAGCCCGATTCGGAAGGCCGCGAGCGCGCGGCGGTCGAGAGCCAGCCGGCGGGCGAGAGCCGAGCGCACGGCCTCGACGCGTTCGGTCACGATATCGGAGTCACAGCAGTCGCGGATATAAGTCTTCCACCGCCGACCGACAAGTTTCAAGCGATTCAGTCCTAACGCTCGACAATGACAGCGACCGAAGCGACGGCCGACGGCATCACGGCCCGGTACACGGAGACCGAGGCGGAGCGACTGCTTACCTTCGAGGGCGAGACGAGCACCGCCGCTATCGCCCAGAACGTCGAGGGGTACGCAATGTTGAAGGTCCGGCCGAGCGCCGACGGCGACGAACTCGAACGCTACTACGGCTTCGACATGGCACTCGACCACGCCGCCGAGTTACTCGGTACCAGTCCCGACCGGCTGCCCGTCCCGGCAGCGGCGGCAGATATGGGAATGTAGGCTGGTCAAAAGCGAGTACCGCAGTGGGGCAAGAGTGAAACCGGACGACGTGGTAGCTGTTCCCATGAGCGTAGAGCAGCAGGACGAACGCACCATCCGCTGTCTGGTCGCCAAAGTGGGGCTGGACGGCCACGACCGGGGGGCCCACGTCATCGCCCGCGCGCTGCGGGACGCGGGCTTCGAGGTCATCTACTCGGGGCTCCACCGGTCGCCCGACGAGGTGGTGCAGGCCGCAGTCCAGGAGGACGTCGACGTCGTCGGCATCTCCATTCTCTCGGGAGCCCACAAGACGCTGGTGCCGAGGATTCTCGACGGGCTCCGGGAGTACGACGCCTTCGACGACCGGCTGGTGCTGGTGGGCGGCATCGTCCCCGACGACGACCAGCCCGAACTCCGGGACCTCGGCGTCGACGAGATTTTCGGCCCCGGCGCGTCGATGGCGGAGATGATACAGTACATCCGCGAGCAGGCCCCGGAGCGATGAGCGACCTCGTCGACGAGCTGCTTGCGGGCAAACACGGCGCGCTCGCCAGAGTCATCACGAAAATAGAGAACCGCTCGCCGGGCTACCGCGAGGTCGTCTCGGCGCTGCACGAACACACCGGCCACGCCGAGGTCATCGGCGTCACCGGCAGCCCCGGCGCGGGGAAATCGACGCTCGTCGACAAGGTGGCCGCGCGGCTCCGCGATGACGGCCACACGGTCGGCGTCATCGCCATCGACCCGTCGTCGCCGTATTCGGGCGGTGCGGTGCTGGGCGACCGTATCCGGATGGCCTCGAACGCCGGCGACATGGACGTGTTCTTCCGCTCGATGTCCGCACGGGGCTCGCTCGGGGGCCTATCGACCGCGACGACGGACGCGGTCACCGCACTCGACGCCTTCGGCAAGGACTACGTAATCGTCGAGACCGTCGGCGCGGGACAGAACGAGGTCGACATCGTCCGAACCGCCGACACGGTCGCCGTGCTGGTCCCGCCGGGCAGCGGCGACGACGTCCAGATGCTCAAGGCCGGTATCCTCGAAATCGGCGACGTCTTCGTCGTCAACAAGGCCGACCTCGAGGGGGCCGACCGCACCGTCCAGCAGCTCCGGGAGATGCTGCAGGGCCGGTCCACGGCGGGTCACCACGGGGTCTCGGGCACCGAAATGGCCGAAGTCACTGGGACCCCGACGGAGAAGGGAGCCCCGGACGAGACCGAGGCGTGGGAGCCGCCCATCGTCGAGACAGTCGCAAACCGGGGCGAAGGCGTCGGGGCGTTCCTCGCGGCACTCGAGGACCACGGGGAGTACCTCGACAGAACCGGCGGGCGCGAGCAGCAGGCCCGAGACCGCTTTGCCGCCGCAATTCGGACCCTGTTACGCGAGGACGCCAACCGGCTGCTCGCAGCGGAACTCGACCGGCAGGGCGGCATCGAGTCGGCCGTCGATACCGTCATGGCCCGCGAGACCGACCCCTACACCGTCGTCGACGAGATACTGGCACCGCTGCGGGCGTGTCTGGACGAGGAATAGTATAAACACACACCGACTCCTACACGGAGCTATGAAACTCCGTAGCGCGCTCGGAGCCGCCGCCGGGACAGTCGGCACAGTGACGCTCGCAAATCGCCTCCTCCGGTCGCGGGCCGACGAGTTCGAACCGTTCCTCCGGGGCGACCAGCGGACCTACCGCTGGCGGGGGTTCGGCGTGGCTTATACCGAGGCCGGTGACCCCGAGGACCCGGACCTCGTCCTCCTGCACGGCATCAACGCCGCTGCCTCCAGCCACGAGTTCCACACCGTCTTCGAGCAGCTGGCCGAGGAGTACCACGTCCTCGCGCCGGACCTGCCGGGCTTTGGCCACACTGACCGGCCGCCGCTGCTGTACTCGGCGTCGCTGCTGACGACGTTCGTCCGTGACTTCCTCGAAGACGAGACCGAGGACCCCACGGTCGTCGCATCGTCGCTGACGGCCTCCTACGCGGCGATGGCCGCCCGCGAGGTCGACGTGACGGAGCTGCTTCTCGTCTGTCCCACCGACACCTCGATGGGCGGCCGGTCGGTGCCGCGTCGGTCGCTCGTCCGCGCGCCGGTCGTCGGCCAGGCCATCTACAACCTCATCGGCTCGAAGGCCTCGATTCAGCATTTCCACGCCGACCACGGCTACTACGACATGGACAACCTCACCGACGACGTCGTCGACTACGAGTGGACGAGCGCCCACCAGCCCGGCGCCCGGTTCGCGCCGGCGTCGTTCGTATCGGGCTTTCTCGACCCCGAGGAAGCGCTGGGTGACGTGCTGGCGGAACTCGACGTGCCGATTACCCTCGTCTGGGGCGAGGACGCCGACATCACGCCGCTGGCGGACGGGCGATTACTGGCCGACGAGGGCGACGCGACGCTGGTGGTGTTTAGCGACTCGCTGTTGCTCCCCCACGTCGAACACCCCGACGAGTTCGTTGACGTAGTCCGTGGTGAGCCAGCGACCGTCGACGTCACATGATGTATACGCTCAGTGGACGGGCAGGCGACTACCGCGGCCGGAACACCACGGCGCGCTCGCCGGTGGTCTCGCGTTCGCCGACCTCGATACCGACCACGTCCTCCATAGCCACGTCCTCCGGGTCGACGCCCCGGACCAGCCCGGTAATCGAGACGGGCCCGAAGTCGGCGATAGCGGTGACGTAGGGCGCGTCGTCTTCGAACTGCGGCGTGGCCACGGTAATCGTGGTGTGGGTCGCAATCTCGCCGCTGTCAGGGAGCGGTTCCTCGCTGAGGTCGCGGGAGCCACAGCTCGGACAGACCCGTCGGGGCGGGAGCCAGCCGTGGCCCTCGTCGCACCGGACGTAGTACGCTTTCCCGTCCTCGACGCTGTCGAGCCAGTCGTCGTACTCGCCGTTACGGGTGGTCTCGGTCATTCTTTCACCTCCAGGACGTGGACAGTGGTAGAGGCGACGGTGCCGCCGGCGTTGTGCGCGACGCCGACGCTGCCTTCGGGGACGGCGTCGGCTCGCGGGTGTGACCCATCGAGCACCCAGGCGATGGTGGCCAGCTGGGCGACGCCGGTCGCGCCGACGGGGTGGCCCTTAGCTTTCAGCCCGCCCGAGAGGTTGACTGGCAGGTCGCCGTGACGGCTCGTCGTCCCCTCGGCCGCAGCGTCGATACCCTCGCCGACGTCGAACAGCCCGAGGGACTCGATAGCGAGCACCTCGGCGATGGTAAAGCAGTCGTGGACCTCAGCGACGTCGACGTCGCCGGCCTCGATACCGGCGTCGGCGTAGGCCTCGTCGGCGGCCTTGTCAGCGGCGGGCGTGCGGGCGAGGTGGGGCCGGTCCTGTAGCGCGAGGTTGTCGCCGCCCTGGCCGGTGCCAGAAATCGCGACCGGCGCGTCGAGGTCGTGTTCGGCGGCGTACCCCTCGGTCGTCAGCACCGCTGCGGCGGCGCCGTCGGTGATGGGACAGGAGTCGTACAGCCCCAGCGGGGAGGCGATGGTCGGGGCCTCGAGGGCGTCCTCGAGGGTGATTTCCTTCTGAATCTGGGCGTGTTCGTTGACCAGCGCGTGCTCGTGGTTCTTGACGGCGATGTGGGCGAGGTCCTCGTGGGAGCCGCCGTACTCCGCGAAGTAGGCCCGCGCCATCAGCGCGTAGGCCCCGGGGAAGGTCATCCCGGCACGGATTTCATAGAGGTCGTCCGCGGCGATGGCCAGCGCGTCCGTCGCCGCCGCCGTACCGATGTTGGTCATCCGCTCGGCACCGCCGACGATGATAACCTCCGCTTCGCCGTTGTGCAGCGTCTTGACGGCTTCGCGTACTGCAGCCCCGGCGGAGGCGCAGGCAGCCTCCAGTCGCGTGGCCGGCGCGTCGACGCCGATAGCCTCCGCCATCAGCGGCCCCTGATGGCCCTGGTGTTCGGCGAGTTCGCCCATGAAATTCCCGTAGTACAGTGCGTCGACGTCGTCGGGGTCGACACCCGACTGGTCTAGGGCTTCGAGCCCGGCCTCGGCGAAGAGGTCACGGCCGGTCCGCTCGGGGTGTTTCCCGAACTGCGTGACGCCAGCCCCGGCGATACGTGGGTCCGTCATTATCTCGTCGTGCGGTCTGAGTAGTTAAATGCTTGCCGCCGATAGGGGTTTTTGCCACGGTTTCTCGTGGGCAAAACCGCAAGACGGCACGGCAGTCGGTAGCGAACTCTACTCCACGATTTCCGCGATGCGGCGCGGTTCGCCCGACAGCGACGGGTCCGGTTCGACTATCTGGAGCACCTCGTGGTCGGTCACGTCGGGGTAGGACTTCTGGACGGCGTCCTCGATGAGCGATTTCTCCAGTCTGAACTCCGTCCCGTCGTAGACGACATCGACGCCTTGGTCATCGAACGAGAGAACAGTCATGGGTAGCTCTAGGTGATGTTCGGATAAAAGCGTACTCGCTTGCAGGGGGGTTCACACGCGGATTGGCCTCGTTCGCTTACCGACCCGCACACGCGTCAGACACATGTCAGACGCCCGTCGTGCACGTCCTCAGGCTTTAAGACGGTCGAACCGCGTATTGAGCGTGTGCAACTCGGCTCCGACCCGCTCTCCGAACTCGCGATTCCCGACGGGACGACTGTCGAGGAACACGACCTCGTGACGGACGGAGACGTCGTGGTCGGCGGCCAGAGCACCGTGGAGTTCGGCGTTCGCGGCCGGTCGGTCATCGCGGACGAGCGCGTCCGCTTTGGCGGCCACATCGAGGCCGAAGGCGACTGCCGGCTCGACATGTGGTGTGACGTGGCCGACAACGTGCTGGTCGGCGAAGACGCCTATATCGGTGAGCGCGTCCACATCGGCGGCGAACTGCGCGTCGCGGGCGACCTCGACATCGGAGACGACGTCGACATCGAGGACGGCTTCGAGGCCAACGGCTGGATTGTCATTCGGAACCCGATGCCCACCATCGTCTTCCTCTTTGTCTATCTCTCGCAACTCCTTCGTATCGGCGAGGACGAGGCCGCAGAGGAAGTGCTCTCGGAGATGCTCGGCGAGGACGACGAGTACGAGCCGCTGTTGATACCCCGGGGCGCCAGCGTCTCGGACGACGCCTGGCGGGTGTCGACGCCCGCCGTCGTCGGCGACGACTGTCGGCTACACGGCAACGTTCGCGCGGAGACGATGGAAATCGGTCGGGACAACGTGGTCTTTGGCAGCCTCCGCGCGCGCGGCGACATCGTACTGGGCCGGGGCAGCGAGATAAAAGGCGACGTGACGACCCGCAACGGGGACGTCCAAATCGGGCCCGGCGTCAAAGTGTGGGGCGACATCTCCGCCGAAACCGTTGCCCTCCACGAGAACGCCACTATCGACGGGATGATTCGCGCGGGCGAGGAGATGCGGATGCATACCGACGAGGTGCTCTCCCGCCCCGACGAGGACGCCGAGGCGATGGCCGAGATGGCCGGCA
Source organism: Halobacteriales archaeon QS_6_64_34 (assembly GCA_003020925.1). GTDB lineage: Archaea > Halobacteriota > Halobacteria > Halobacteriales > Haloarculaceae > Haloarcula. Next base: position 42,068 of record PXRT01000015.1, read on the forward strand.
AACTCGGTGGGGACGGAGGGTCGACGGAACAAGCCAACACTGACACTACGGAGATGGACCACACTGCGGACAGCGACTTCACCGCCGAGAGCGAGGAACCTGCCGACGGGGCCGAGACGCCGACCCCTGCGGGCAACGACACCGAGACGCCCACCGACGAGTAACACCGGCCGGAGACCGAAACCCCCTTTTTATCACCTACGGTAGCGACTGCCATGCTAACCCTCGCGCTGGCCGGCAAACCCAACGCCGGGAAGTCGACGTTCTACACGGCTGCGACCATGGCCGACGTGGACGTCGGGAACTACCCCTTTACGACCATCGACGCCAACCGCGGCGTGAGCCACGTTCGCACGGACTGTCCCTGTCTGGACCGGGACGAACGCTGTGGCGGTGACAACTGCCGTGACGGGAAACGGTACGTCCCAGTCGAACTCATCGACGTGGCCGGCCTCGTCCCGGGCGCTCACGAGGGCCGCGGACTGGGCAACCAGTTTCTCGACGAACTCACGAACGCCGACGTCATCCTGAACGTCGTCGACGCCGCCGGCGGGACCGACGCCGAGGGCGAACCCGTCGAGGTCGGCGAACACGACCCCGTCGAGGACGTGAACTTCATCGAAGAGGAGATGGACCTCTGGCTCGCGAGTATCGTGGACCGCAACTGGGAGTCAATCGAGCGCCAGTCCCGCTCGCCGGATTTCGCCCTCGATGAGTCACTGGTGGACCTGCTGGCCGGTGTCGGCGCGAGCGAACTCGACGTGGCCCGCACGCTGCGGTCACTGGAGTACCCCGAGGACCCCATCGCCTGGACCGACGAGGACCGCAAGACCCTGGCCCGCGAGATACGCGAGCGCACGAAACCAATCGTCGTCGTGGCCAACAAGGCCGATATCGCGCCCGAGGGGAACGTCGAACGGCTGCGCGAGGCCGCCGATATCGTGGTCCCCGCGACCGCCGACGGCGAACTCGCACTCCGGAACGCCGCCCAGGCCGGTATCGTCGACTACGACCCCGGCGACGCCGACTTCGACATCGTCGGCGACGTCAGCGACCAGCAACGGAAGGGGCTGGCCCGAATTCGTGAGGTGATGGCAGACCACGGCGGGACCGGCGTCCAGGCCGCCATGGACACCGCCGTCTACGACCTACTCGACCACATCACCGCCTACCCCGTCCAGAACGATACGCGGTGGACCGACGGCCAGGGCAACGTCCTCCCGGACGCCCACCTGCTGCCACGGGGCTCGACGCCCACGGACCTCGCCTACGCCGTCCACTCCGACATCGGCGACGGCTACACCCACGCTGTCGACGCTCGCGCGGAGCGTCGCGTCAGCGACGAGGCGGAGCTGGAAGAGGGCGCCGTCATCAAGATTGTCTCCGACGAATAAGCCAGGAGAGAGTGAACGCCGTGGTATTGCGCCTGTTCAGTATATAGCATCCTCGTCGGTCAGAGCCGACGCACGTCCAGTCCGGCCTCGTGCCAGGACTCGTCGGTGAGGCCGCGAGCGTCGACGACCACGTTGTCGTCCATCCGCTCGGCCACGGTGTCGGGGTTTAGCTCGGTGAACTCGTCGTGGTCGGTCATGAACACCACCGCGTCGGCCCCGTCGAGGGCGGCCGATTCACTCCAGAGTTCGACCCCGGCCTCGTCGACGTGTGGGTCGTGGACGCGCACGTCGATTGTGGACTCGCCGCCGTCGGTGGCGACTTTCGCGGTCGGTTCGTCGACCGCCTCGATGAACCGCTTGGCCGGGCTGTTGCGGGTGTCGGCGACGTTGCCCTTGTAAGCCAGCCCGAAGACGGCCACCTGTGTCTTGGCGAGGTCGCCCAGCCCGTCTTCGAGGAGGTCCCAGACGTAGTCGACCATCCCGTCGTTGACCGCCCGGGCCCGTTCGATGAGGTCGACGTGGTCCGAGTGCTCTCCGAGATACAGCGGGTCGACCGGGAGGCAGTGCCCGCCCACCCCCGGCCCCGGGTGGAGGATGTCGACCCGGGGGTGTTCGTTGGCGAGTTCGAAGGCCGGTCGGGGGACGACGCCGTGGTCGCGGGCCACCTTCGCGAGTTCGTTGGCGATGGCGATGTTTGCGTCGCGGTGGGTGTTCTGGGCGAGTTTGGCGAACTCCGCCGTCGCGGCGTCGGGCGCGGTGTGGACGTCGCCGTTGATGACTCCTGTGAAGAGGTCGTGGGCGGCGGCGGTGGCCTCGTCGTCGAGGCCACCGACGATGCGGTCGTTGTTCCGGAGTTCGTCGAGTATCGACCCCGGCAGTACGGTCTCGGGACAGAACGCGAGGTTGAACGTCTCCCGCAGGAGGCCGCCGTTGCGTTCGAGCGTCTCCCCGACGACGTTCGCGGTGGTTCCCGGCGGCACCGTCGACTCGACGATGACGGTGTCGTCCGGCCGGAGCTTCGAAGCGATGCCCTCGGCGGCGGCCTGCACGTACGAGAGGTCGGCCGCGCCCCGCTCGTGGTCGAACGGCGTCGGGACACAGATGAGGTGGTAATCGCTCTCTATCGGGCGCTCGCGGAGGTGAAGCGCGTCGGTGCCGAGTACGCGGTCGACGTAGTCGTTGAGGTCGGACTCCCGGAAGTCCGCGCCCTCGGTCCGGAGCCGCTCGAGTTTGTCGGGCTGGGTGTCGATACCGTAGACGGTGTGGCCGTTGTTGGCAAACAGCGCCGCCGTCGGCAGGCCGACGTAGCCGAGTCCGTGGACGGAGACGGTCGAGTTACCGTCGCCCGAGACCGTCGTCATACCGGAACCTCCCCCGACACGGCCGTCACGTCGACCCCGAGCGTCTCGAGGATGCGCTCGGCAGCGTGGCCGTCGCCGAAGGGGGAGTCCCAGTCGTTGGGGCCCTGGCGAACCTCGGTCGCGGCCTGGCCGATGCTTTCGGGGGTCGGCTCGGCGAGTACGTTCGACCCCACGGCCACGGTCTCGGGTCGCTCCGTGCTCTCCCGAATCGTCACGCAGGGCGTCCCGAGGACGCAGGCCTCCTCCTGGACGCCGCCCGAATCGGTAAAGACCACCTCGGCCTCGCTCTCCAGCCGGAGGAAATCGAGGAAGTTCAGCGGCTCGATACAGTCGACCGCGTCGGGGACGTCGAGGTCGAAATCGTCGATTTTTTCGCGTGAGCGCGGGTGGACCGGATATACGACCGGCAGCCCCCGCTCGTCTGCGTACCGGGCGACCCCATCGAGCAGCCCCTGGAACCGCTCGGGGTCGTCGACGTTCCCGGGCCGGTGGGCGGTCACCAGGGCGAAGGGCGCCCCCCGGAGGTCCAGCTCGGCGAGCACGTCGCTCTTCTTGCGGGCCAGTACATCGTGTTGCCTGACGGCGTCGACGACGGTGTTGCCGGTCACCTCGATTCGGCGGTCGGGAAGCGCTTCGGTCCGGAGCTGGTCGCCCGCCTCGTCGGTGGGCGCAAAGAGGTAGTCGGCGGCGTGGTCGACGAGCACCCGGTTTATCTCCTCGGGCATCTCCCGGTTGAAGCTCCGGAGGCCGGCCTCGACGTGGGCCAGGGTCACGTCGCGCTTGCTCGCGACGATACCGCCCGCAAACGCCGAGTTCGTATCGCCCTGGACGACGACGACGTCCGGGGACTCCCGGTCGAACACCTCGCCGAGTCGGGTCACCATCTCGCCCGTCTGGGCCGCGTGGTCGCCCGAACCGACTTCGAGGTTGTACTCGGGAGCGGCCAGTTCCAGGTCGTCGAAGAAGACCCCGTCCAGGCGCTCGGAGTAGTGCTGGCCCGTATGCACCACGCTATAGTCGGCGCCGGCGCGGTCACAGGCTCTGATTATCGGCGCGAGTTTGACGATTTCAGGACGCGTTCCGAGCACGAAGACGATTCGGGGCGTCATGGGAGAACCAACCGCTCCTTTGTCTATTTGTAATGCACTCTATAGCCCAACCACGCGACGGCCGGTAGCGTCTGTGTCACTTCGGAGGTGTAGTATCCGGTGTCTTCTTTCGCTACAGGGAGGATATTGGACGCTACCGCCGGGTTGCAGTGAGCGCCGACCGACAAGCGAGAGAGGAGTACTAGCTCCATACCAACTGTGACAAAGCGGTCACTTACGGCTCGGCTGTAGCCGGCCAAGGGCCAGGGCGGCCCCCACCAGTCCGCTGCCGGTCAACAGCAGCGCCGTGACGAGCACCGGCACGAACGCGGACAGCAGAGTCAGCCCCGCGACCGACAGGCGCGTAAGCAAGACCCCGAAGAAGAGACAGATTGAGCCGGGAATAGCGAGCACTCGACCCGGTCGGTCCGAGAGGACCCGACCGAAGATGTTGGAGACGAGAACAGTGCCGTGGACGACGGGGTTGTGTGTGTTGGCTTCCTCGACGTCGTAGGTCACGTCCACCGGCGTCTCGATGAGGCTGTAGTCCTCGTCGGCGGCGTGAAACAGGATGTCGAGGCTGGCGTCCATCCCGTCGCTCAGGTCGGCCCGGCAGGCGAGCAGTTCGATGGCGTCGGCGTTGTAGGCCCGGAACCCGCTCTGGGTGTCGGCCACGCGGTCCGAGGAGTAGCCAAGCGACAGCGCGGCGCCGGTGAGGCCGTTGATGACGGAGAGCCCGGCCCGCCGGTACAGCGGCATGTCCGTCGCCGCGTCTTCGACGAACCGGCTCCCGATAACGATATCGCCGCCGGTGTCGCGCTGCGTGGCGACGAGGTCCAGCGCGTCCGCCGGGTCGTGTTGGCCGTCGGCGTCGATGACGACGAGGTGGTCCACGCCGTGCTCGTGTGCGGCCGAGAACAGCGTCCCCAGCGCGGCCCCGTAGCCACAGTTGGCGTCGTGCTGAAGCACCGTGGCACCGGCGGCGGCGGCTACCGACGCTGTCCGGTCGTCGCTCCCGTCGTCGACCACCAGCACGTCCACCACTGAGCCTGACGCGGCGCGCACGACGTCACCGACGGTGTCGGCCTCGTTGTACGCGGGAATACCGATGACCACGTCACTCGTCAACCGGTGTTCGGTCGGATTGGAGGCTATTGTACTCATGGCAGTTTGCGTAGCGACCGACGGCGCGGTCGTACCAAAACTGACAATTCAGTAGGACATTGTTACAGGCTTCCTGTGGCCAGACCGGCACTGCCTGACGAGCGGCGGGCTGACCGACGGGGCTCGCTAATCGAGTTAGTTGGCCACGAACCACGCGCCTCGCAGCCGCTTCGGGGAGACGACAGGGAGCGACTCCAACACGACGGAGACACCGCGCGGAACGCTGTATACAAGCACGGATTACTCAGAAACTAGTCGGACAGAGCGGCCGAGGAAACCGGTGGCGCGTCTCGTCTCAGACGCTCTCGTCCGTGGGACCATCAAGCGGTCCGGCCTCGCTGTCCCCGGCGAGATAGTCGACGGAGCCACGGGCCATCCCGGCGAGGGTTACGACCTGCCCGAGTGCCCGGAACGCCGTCGCCGTGGGTGTGGGGCCGGTGTAGTGGCTCGGGATAAGCGCGAACCGGGCCACTTGGCGGGGAACGCTTTCACCCCGGATGCGGTGGTACGGGATGGCCTCGCGCCCGTGCCGGTACTGCTTTTCGAGAAAGCCACCCAGCGACTCGGCGAAGGGGTGGTCGACGACGAGGTCGGGACAGTACCAGACGTCGTAGTTCGCACACAGTCGGTCGACGAGTTCGGCCTCCTCGTGGCCGTAGGGGAGTCGCTCGTCGAACCCGCCGATGTCGTCGATGACCTCGCGACGGACCGCCATGTTACAGCCGACGACGGTCTCGGTGAGGTGACCCGTCTCGCCCTGGTCGTACTGCGTGGAGAGAGAGCGCAACATCGGTGCGCCCGTGTCGCGAATCCGGCCGGTCACGGCGGGATGCTCGTCGAGCAGCGCGGAGACGCGCTGAAAGTAGTCCCCCCGGGGAACGGAGTCGTCGTCGAGGAATACCAGTTTGTCCGCCGTCGCCTCGCGGATGCCCGCATTGCGGGCCGCCGAGGCGCCGTCGTCGTCCCGGACGATGAGTTCGGCCTCGACGGGCGACGCCCCGAGTCTCGACTCCCACCCGAAGGTCCTGTCGGCGTCGAGCGTCGGGATGATGATAGCGATATCCGGCATAGGGGACCCACCACAGCCCCGACGTTTGGTTAGACAGTGCCTGTGGGCGCCGACCGACAGTGACGACCCCGTCCGGAGACGGCAGTCAAACACTGTCTCGGCCGTAGTAAGCGTATACTAATCTGTATATTCCGTGTCGCACCGACCGAAAGATGGGATACGATATCGGATTTATCGGCACGGGGGCGGACCCGGACGACCCGGACCAGGACGGTTTCGCAATGGCCTACCGGCACGCGGCGGGCTACGAAGCGCTCGAGAACTGCCGACTGACGGCGTGTGCGGACATCGTCCGCGAGAACGCCGAGCGGTTCGCCACCGAGTACGGCATCGAACACGTCTACGAACAGTCCGAGCGGATGCTCGCGGAGACCCAGCCCGACATCGTCAGCGTCTGTGTCCCCCCGGGCATCCACGCCGACATCGTCATCGACTGTGCCGAGACGAGCGTCCCCGACGCCATCCACTGCGAGAAGCCGATGGCCAAAACCTGGGGCGACTGCCGGGAGATGGTCGAGGTCTGTGAACGCAACGGCGTCCAGCTGAGTTTCAACCATCAGAAGCGCTTTGCCGGGCCGGTTCGGGAGGCCAAGCGACGGCTCGACGACGGCGCTATCGGCGACCTCGAACGGGTCGAGTTCAGCGAGGAACACCTCTATGACACCGGCACCCACGTCTTCGATATCTGTTCGTATATGACCGACGGCGAACCCGTCGAGTGGGTGATGGGCCAGGTGGATTACCGCGAGGAGAACGTCTGGTTTGGCGCCCACAATGAGAACCACGGGCTGACGACCTGGACCTACGAGGACGGGACCCGAGGGCTGGCGATGACCGGCGAGGGAAGCGACTACGTTGACTGTTATCTGCGCCTGCGCGGGAGCGACGGCTGCATCGAGGTCGAACCGACCGACGGTCCCGCGCTACGGCTCCGCCGGGGGAGCGGCTGGGAGCGCGTCGACACGAACCGCGAGGGCATTCACGGGACGTCGCCGAGCCGTCTCGGACGGGTGCGAAATCGGCTCGTGGAGCGACTCCCCTTCGTGACGAGCGACGACGGGCCGCAGGCGACCTACACCGAGCGGGCCATCGCCGAGGTGGTCGGGGCCCTGGAGGCCGGCCGACCCCCCGAAATCGGCGGCCGCGCTGCGCTGCGGTCGACCGAACTCATCTTCGCCAGTTGGGAGTCCGCGCGGCGCCGCGCCCGCATCGACCTGCCCCTGGACATCGACGACAACCCGCTGGAGAGCATGGTCGAGAGCGGGAAGCTCACCCCCCGGACAGCCGAGTGATAGCCACCGAAATTGCGGGGTGATAGTAGCTTACCGGGCCCGTGGCGCCGAGCTGTCATTCTAGTCGGTAGCGCGCTGCAGTCTTGTTGGACCGTATGTGTCAGTTAAATTCTCCATTCTGGTAACTAACTGAGTGTAGACGGAGAGTAGTCGGTATTGACTCATGCACTTCTGGTAGTGAAACGTCTGCAGAACATCTGTAGTCTGCAACAATCATTAATTAACTGTCTACTAACCCTCAGTTTGCGAATGGACGAAAACAGCAACCGAGAGATTACCGGACTACTCGAACGTGGTAATAAGATATTAACACGGGGGGAAGAGGAGCGTACGGAAGATGGTGAGCTGCTACTGGACCGCCGGTCCTACCTGGCGGCGGCCGGCCTCACGACCGCTGCGGTCGCTGGGTGTGCGGACCTCGATAGTGGGCAGACGGTCCAGCCGGTGTCGTCGTTCGGATACGGCGGCGGCCCGGTGTTACAGCAGACGTCGTCGCTGACGGTCTCCGAATCCGAACCGAACGACCGACAGGGCAACGCTGACGCCATCAGTCTCGGGGCGACAGTCTCCGGGACGCTCGCGGTGAGCGACACCGACTGGTATCTGGTCGACGCATCCGCAGGCGACGACATCGCCGTCGAGTTCTCGCGGCAGGCGGCAAGCGGCGTGACGGCCGTGATACTGTACAGCCCCGACGGGACGTTTCACAACCTCAAATACGTCGCGAGCGACGACCCGGTCACGGTGGCCGGCACGGCAGAGACGAGTGGGAACCACTTCGTCCAGGTCGTCGACACCCAGAACAGCGACGGCGACTACACGATGACGGTCGGCGGCACGTTGACCACGCCGACACCGACCGCCGAACCGACCGAAACGGCGACACCTGTCGCCACCGAGACCGCCACGTCCGACGAAGACGATTACGGCGAGCAGGGCTACGGCGAGTACGGCTACGGCGGCATTGCGACATAGGAGCCACCCATGACAAACAGATACACTACACCGAGTGCGGGCACGCTGGACTGGCACGTGCCCCTCAACGAGAACTTCGAACAGCTGGACCGCGACATCGAACTACGGGACCAGGAAGCGAACATCGACCAGTACGACCCGACCGCCGGCGCGAAATTCTTCGCGACCGACTCGGGCGCGATATACAGCGGCGACGGCTCGAACTGGACGCTCGTCGGCTACGCCGCCCGGGCCGTCGGCGGCGACATCGGCCACTACGTCAGCTACGCCAACGGGCTAGTCGACGAACCCGTCAACGACTTCCTGTTTGGCGACGGCGAGACACTCGAAGTCACGCGGGTCGCCTTCCCGATAAAAGGGACGCCCAGCGAGGAAACTATCGCCGACGCGACCCTGCGGGTCTACGAGGGCGAGAGCCTGCTCGTGGAGGTCGAGGGGAACACCGTCCGGAGAGCCGTCGGGTCCGACTCGGCGCCGTGGGTCGCAGAGAGCGGCCCGGTCACCGTCACCGTCAGCAACGGAACGGGGTCGTCCATCGCGGCGATTCCGAAAGTGTGGGCCAACATCAGGAGTTAACAGATGGCGACACGAAACGTTCAGGACTACGGCGCGACAGGGGACGGCACCACGGACGACACGGCCGCCATAAACGACGCTATCGCCGACGCGGGGACGGGCGACACCGTCCTGCTCCCGGCGACGGCCGACCACTACCTCGTGGCCACCGACAACCGCGCGGCGGTCGATTTCACCGGCGTCGCCGACGACGTGACCATCACCGGCGAAGGGCCGGGCTCCGTGCTGAAGATGGACAACGTGACCGACGGCAAGAACCAGTGGGTCCTCGGTGCCGAGGCCAACAGCGGCACCCTCTCGGGGGTCACTATCCGCCGACTCACTATCGACGGAAGCCGCGAGGTCAACGGCAGCAAATCCACCGCCGGGTTCAACCTCTATCCCGGCGGGGGCGGCCACGATATCCGAATCAAGGACGTCGTCTGTGAGAACTGCGCGGGCACCGGGTTCAGCAACCGCGGTGCGGGCTCGCTGACCCTCCGCCGGGTCACCTCTCGGAACAACGGCCAACACGGCTTTGACTTCACGGGCGCCGAGAGCGGGACGGCCACGGACGCCAAGTCCCTCAAAGCCGTCGACAACGACGGCACCGGGTTGGACTTCCACAACGGCGACCACGTCGTCGAGGACGTCTACTGTGACAGCAACCGCAGCGGGACGAAAATGGGCGCAACCGGCGGCAGCGCCGACTCCGTCGTCCTGCGGAACGCGAACCTCCGGAACGCCCGGGAGAACAGCGGTTTCCGGGAAACGATGCCAAACGGCGCGGGGACAGACGTCACTCTCGACAACGTCCAGGTCATCGGCGCCGCGCTCCATGGCTTCCGGCTCTCGAACTCCGCGAACTACACAGTCACGGAGATACTCACCGACGGGACGGGCTATGGCCCGCAGAACCGGGCGGCCATTTACGTCACGGACTCGGCGTCCGTCGACGCCGACGTCGTCCGTTCACAGAACGCGAGATACGGCCCCGGCGTTCGGGACGACTCGTCGGGGTCGAGCGCTATCTCTGATTACTACCACCACAACAACCCCGGCGGCACCGTCGACGGTGACGTCTCCATCGGCAGCCAGTACAACGAGGAGTCGGGGGAACTCGACGTGCCAGGGTCGAACGACGTTGGTGCGTTCACGACCACCACCGACACGGTCGAGGAGACAGACTCGACAACCACCGAGTCGGCGACCTACCGGACGAACTTCGCGGGCTACGAACTGGGGACCGTCCCGAGCAACTGGACGACAGAACACGCCTCAAGCGACGCCGACTGGGCGGCAACCGCCGAGCAGTCGCCGGCCGGCAGCGCCGTGTTGCGTTTTGACGCCGATAGCAGCGCCCGCCACGCACTCTCCTACGACCAGGCCGGCTCCGTCGCCGACGTCGAGGCCCTGGGACTGTTCCGCGTGAGCGACCTCTCACAGAGTCCGACTGCGTGCGGCCGACTTTTCGTTCGCGGGTCGGGGGGGAGTGGCAACGAGAGCGGCTACTTCATCAACGTCCGCGACGGCGCCTTCGGCATCTGGAAGTACGACGGCGGTAGCTCCGCCCGGCTCATGGAGTGGGGCCAGCCCGCCGACGGCCAGTGGTATTTCGCCCGGTTCCGCGCGGCGGGCGAGCAGCTGCAGGCCCGCGTCTGGCCGGCGGACGGCAACGAACCGAGCGAGTGGGACGCGGCCGTCAGCGATTCGGCCCTCGCTTCGGGCTGGGTCGGCGTCGGCTCCTACAGCGAGTTCGCCGACGACTGGGGCTATCTCTCGGTCGGCGTCGGCGGCGAGAGCGCGCCGATGCCCGACCTCTCGGCGAACGAGACAGCCCTCAGCGCCGTCATCCAGACAATCGACGGGACGATTCAGACCGGCTGAGTCCTATCGGGCCGACGAACCGCTGAAGGCACCGACGGAGCCGGACCCGGGCGTCCCGAAGACGTTCCGGCCCGGGTCAGTGTTCTCTATCGTGTCGAAGTTGAGGACGCCCGATTCTGTGATGTAGGGCCCCTCTTCGTTCTGGTAGTGGTCGAAGGTCCCGACGTTGAGGACGGCGTTGCCGCCGACGAAGATGCCCCCGCCGTTCTCCGTTCCGACGACGACGATACGGCCCTCCGTCGCCTCGCCGGTGTGGGCGTTCCGGGAGAACACGACCCCGGCGCGGGAGTTCTGGACGTCGGTCTGTCTGACCTCGACGTTATCGAAGTCACAGGCGATTTCGGTGTCGTTGCCCGACACTCGAATCCCGCTTATCTCGGGCTGTTCGACGAGAATGTTGTTGAAGACGATTTGCTGGGTGTCCGGAACGTCATCGGTGCCAGTGTGGTTGGAACGCCAGCCCCGGTTGCGGTCCCGCACAGAGTGGTGGTTCCGGACCTCGAGGCGCCTGACGTGGTGTTTCCACTTGTTGCCGGAGCGGTTGTTCTCGGTGTAGACACCATCGAGACGGGCCGTCCCGCGCCGGTGGTCGATGCCGGTCCCGCCGTTGTTGACTGCCGAAATTGACTCACCGACAAACCCGGGGTCGACTGTGGTGTCGCCGGCGACGGGATTGAACCCGTGGCGACCGGACCCGCGGGCAGTGACGTTGCGGCAGACGACACCGCTCTCCTCGAACCGCATCGCCGAGGCCGAGCAGTACTGGACCAGGCAGTTCTCGAAGGCGACGCTGTGCCCGCCGCCAGCCGAGCCACGCCGGAGCAGGACGCCAGTGAGGGCGTCTTCGCCGCCCCGAGCGGCGGCGGCGTCGCCCGACAGCCGCGAGCCGTCGATGGTGAGGTTCCGGAACGTGAGGTCCTGGAAGCGCTGCTGGGCCACCAGCTGTAGCACCCAGTTCGGGGTGGACGTGTCATAGGAGCCGGGCTCTACGCGCAGCGTCTGGGCGCCGGCTTCGGGCACCTGGCCGAGGACAGTGACACCGCGCAGGTCGGTCTCGGTGCCGAGTTTGATAGCCGATTCCTCACCAGTGCCGTCGAAAGAGAGTAGATACGAGGCCTCGGTCCGGGGGAGGTAAACCGTCTCGCCGGGTGCCGCGGCACGTATCGCCTCGGTGATGGCGCCGGAGTCGTCCGTTTGACCGTCACCAGCGGCCCCGTACTCGCGGACGTCGACGACGTCCTCGCGGTCGGCGAAGTCGTCGCCGCGGGGTTCGGATTCCGCCTCGGCGGGCGTCTGTGCGGGCATCGGTGTTCCGGTTTCGTTCGGGGATGTTGTGTCCGGCGTGTCGTCGTCCCGAGAGAGGAGATACCCCAGAAACCCCACCGAGCCGATTCCTGAGGCTGTCGCTATGAGCTGCCGTCGCGTTACCATTGTCTCTACCCACGCCCCACCAGCGTATAATTATGACCTGGCTTCTACCGTAGAAACCAGCCGTCAGAAGCCCGTTTCTGCTGACATTCGGTCCCGACGGCGACTGGGGACACAGGTGAGGGGGGAAACCGGAGAGTAGCGACACCATAACAAGCAGCCGGCTATCGCATGAGACAATCGATGGAATTCGTCTACAACGTGGGCACGCATGGGTGGGTGGTCATAGAATGAAAGGTCGACTCGACAAGTTACTCGACTGGCTCGTCCCGTCGGGGTCGGTGTTGCAGCGAGCGGTCAAAAGCGGTATGTGGGTCGGCTTCACGAAGGTCGCGATGCGGTCCTCACAGCTGATTATGCTGGTCGTCCTGGCCAGACTGCTCTCGCCGACGCAGTTCGGGCTGATGGGTATCAGCCTCCTCCTGCTGTCCGGGACGCGGAAGTTCAGTCGGTTCGGTCTCGACGCGGCGCTCATCCAGAAAAAAGAGGAGAACGTCGACAGCTACCTGAACACGACGTGGTGTCTGGAAGTCGCCCGCGGGTTACTCCTGTTTGGCGTTCTGTACACCGTGGCTCCGTTCGCCGCGACGCAGTTCGGGGAGCCAAGCGCCCAGCCGGTTATCAGGACGCTCGGGCTCGTGCCGGTCGTCCACGGGCTCCGCAACCCCGCTGTGGTCTACTTCGAGAAGGACCTCGCCTACCACAAGAGCTTCCTCTACCAGTCCAGTGGCGGGCTCGCACAACTGGTAGTCGGCATCGGGTACGCGCTGTACTCGCCGACGGTGTGGGCACTCGTGGCCGCCTCGCTTGCGAAGCCGGCCATCAGGACGACCTCGTCGTATCTGCTCGACGATTTCCGGCCGTGGCCGTCCCCCGACCTCGGGGCCGCAAGGGAACTCATCCAGTTCGGGAAGTGGATGACGGGCGGCTCCATCCTGGGCTTTATTTCGACCGAGGGCGACGACGCCTTCGTCGGCTGGTTCCTCTCGGCGACGGCGCTTGGCTTCTACCAGTACGCCTACCGGATGGCCGACATGCCGGCGACCCAGATGTCGACCGTCCTCTCACAGGTGGCATTTCCGACCTACTCGGCGATGCAGGAAGACATCGCCGACGTGCGGTCGGCGGTGTTACAGACCACCCGGTTGACCGCGTTCTTCGCGTTCCCGATGGCGTTTGGCATCGCCCTGGTCGCGCCGAGTTTCGTTCCGGTCGTGCTGGGCGAGCAGTGGACGCCGATGGTAGTCCCGATGCAGATACTGGCCTTCTACGGCCTGTTCCACGCCGTCACCCGGAACTTCGGCGAGCTGTGGAAATCCCAGGGGCGGCCGGACATTCAGGTGAAAGTCGGGCTCCTCCGCATCACCTGCCTCGCAATCCTGCTCTGGCCCGCGACGGCCGCGTGGGGCATCACCGGGACGGCGCTGGTCGTCACCGGCGTCTACCTGTTCCCGATGCTCCCGCTCGACGTCTACATCACGGCGGACATGCTCGAGACCACCTCGAGTCAGCTCTACCGCGAGTTCAGCTATCCGCTGGTCGGGGCCGCGACCATGTTCGGGAGCCTCTGGTACGTCCGCTCGATAACGGCGTGGTCGCCACTGGTGGAACTCGTCGTCCTCATCCCGGCCGGGGCGGTCGTCTACGTGACGGTGTCCCTGTTGCTGGAAGAGCAGTTCGAGTGGGGCATAAAGCGAATGTTCGGGATGGTCGTCAAGGGAATCAGGTGAGCGGTCCGGGGGCCGTCACACTGCCGCTGTAACGAACTCGGGTGTCGGGGCGGTAAAACCGACAGCCAGCAGGGTCAGGACTCCTCGACCGGGGAGTGAACCCGGTCGGTCAGCTATGTCCATTGCAGGCGTCTAGCAGGCGTCTACTTTTTACCCGGGTTTGCGTTCACTGGTGTGTGCGCCGCAGTTCGGTTCGCGCCGTCTGTTTCGACCTGGACGGCACGCTGTTCGACGACCGTCAGTACGCCAGGGCGGGGCTGTGCAGCGCCGCCGAGGAGCTCCGTCGCCGGACGGGCGTCGACCTCACCGAGGAGTTCCTGCGGGCGTATTTCCGGGATGGGCACCGAGAGGCGACGTTCGACGTCGTGCTCTCGGAGGCCGGGCTCGCCGACGACCACGTCCCGGCGCTTGTCAGTGCTTACCACGACAACGACGCGCCGCTCGTCCCGTATCCGGACGCCGAAGCGACCCTCGAGCGGCTGGAACGCACCTACCACATCGGCGTCATCACCGGCGGTACGAACGGTCGCGAGAAGCTCTCCCGTCTGGGGCTTGACGACCGCGTCGACGAGGTCATCGTCACAGCGGAGCGTGCGGACTCGAAGCGGTCTCCGGAACCGTTCGTAGAGATGGCCAAGCGCTTTGGCGTCCCGGAGACGACGATGGCGTTCGTCGGCGACCGTCCGGCACTCGACTTCCCGCAGCCAAACGGGCTGGGGATGCTCACGGTCCGGCTCATGCGAGGGCGCTACGCGGACGCTGTCGCCCGGAACGCGGCCGCCCCCGACGTGGCGGTCTCGTCGCTCGACGACATCCCCGGAATAGTCACCCCTTTCGACGAGCAGCTGGAACAGCCGTGAGTTGTCGGAGACTTTCGTGTCCTCGTAGTCGAGGAAGTGGACGTCGTCGACGGACAGTCCGGCTCAGTCGCCCACGACCGTCTCGACGTAGGCCTCGTACCGGTCCGCACCGGCGCTCATCGAGAAGTGCTGGGCGCGCTCGCGACACCGCTCCGATGGGGTGGGGTCATCGAGCGCCTCGCCGATTGTCTCGGCCATCGCTTCGGCGTCACCAACCGGGGTGAGTCGGCCGTATCGGCCGTCCTCGAGAATCTCGCGGGGGCCGTACTGGCAGTCGGTCGAGACGATGGTACAGCCACAGGCAAGCGCCTCGATGAGGACCGTCGGCAACCCCTCGACCTTCGAGGACAGCGCGAACACCGACGCGCGTGCCATGTAGGCGTATGGGTTGTCGGTGTAGCCGGTGAAGGTGACCGCGTCGGCGACACCGAGGTCGGCGGTAAGCGCCGCCAGTCGGTCGCGTTCGGTTCCCTTGCCAACGATGACGAGGCGCGTCTCGGGACGGCGCTCGTGAAGCTCTGCGAACGCCCGCACCAGCGTGGAAAAGTCCTTCATGGGTTTCAGTCGGCCGACGGCGACGATTGGCTCTATCGCCGGGTCGTCCAGCCAGGTCTCTTCGACCGGCTCCGTCGCGCCGGACTGGATGGCCGCGATGTCGATTGGGTTGTTGAGGACCGTCGTCCCGTCCGGACTGAGACCGGTCCCCTCGATAACCGTCTTCGCGACCCCCTCGGAGACCCCGATAACGTCGTCGGCATAAGGGTACACTTGGGAAGCGAGGGCCGCCGTGACCCGGTCTTTCCGTGTCGGCAGGTGGGTAAAGGGGCTGTGTTCGGTAATGGCGACGTGGACATCGGCGTCGGTCAGCCGACCGGCCGCGACGGCGGCGAGGTTGGTGTGGGTCCGACTGGCAAAGAGGACGTCGGGCCGGTGGTCGTCGAGATACGAGACGAGCCGGGGGACGCCGGCCAGGATACCCGCACCCGGTACCTCGGGGACGGCCAGTTCGACGGTGTTGACGCGGTCCCCGATGAGCGAGACGAACTCGCCCTCGAGGTGGCCGGCGACGAGGTCGACGTCGTGGCCCCGAGTCGCGAGGCTGTTGGCGATGTTCACCGTCACCCGCTGTGCGCCCCCGAAATCAGGGGCCGGCGTGAAGAAGGCGACGTGCCGGCCCCCGGCCGTGTCTTCGGTTGCGTCCGCTCCGTCGGCCTGCGTAGACGAGGGGACCCCGGCGGTGCCGGTCATCGGTATCGCCCACCTATCGAGCCGTCAGTTGTGGCCCCGACCCACCACTCGTCGCTCCGGAGACTGGCGTGCATACACACCCAGTGGGCGGCTACGCGCGGATAGTTACACAGCTACTACTCCAGGGCGGGGCTCGCAGACCGACGTATACGCGCCCGAGTCAATCTGTCCGTAACAAAGACGGTCGCTGACGGACCAAGCGTTATGTCACATCTGTCCAGCGTCGACCGACGGCCGCCCCGGCCGATCGGACCTCCAACACCGGCCCGAACCGCCGGAGTGCGACGATGACCCGGGAAGTGCTCGCCATCGGGCCACGGTCGCCACCCATCACCGGGCCCGGGCTGAAAAACAGATACATCCAGAGCGGGCTCGAAGACCACGGGCTCGATGTCACGTGGGTGAACACGCTCGAGACGCGCCCGAAGACGGTCGTCGATATCCTCTCGAAGACGCTCTCCTACGACGCATACATACTGAGCGCGTCGACGAAGGTCCGACTCGGCGTGGCGCCGCTGCTGGCGACGAAACTCCGCGCTCCCGATACACACGGCGCCCTGTTCCCGGCCGGCGGGGAGTTCGCGGACGAACTCCGCGCCATGCCGGGTCCGCTCCGGCAGTTCTACTGCCGAACTTTCTCGACGTTCGACGGCGTCTATCCCCAGACTGACGAGCTGAGTAGGGACCTTCGCGCCCTATTCGATGACTCGGTCCAGGTCCGGACGGTGCCGAACCTCCGCCCGCTGCCGGAGCGGGCGGCGTCGGACACTGGCGGGCCGAGCGACACTCTCCGGCTGGCGTACGTCGGGCGCATCAAGGAGTCCAAGGGACTCGACGACCTACTTTCGGCCTACGAGCGGGCCACCGACGCCGGAACCGACGTCGTGCTCGACATCTACGGTCACTTCCTGCCCGACGACCCCTACGAGGACCGCTTTCTCGACCGGTGTAGCCAACTGCCCGGCGCCAGGTTCCACGGCAAGTTGCCGAACGAAGACGTCATCCCGACGCTGCAGGACGCCGACGCGTTCATGTTCCCGACCGTCTACGACGGGGAGGGGTTCCCCGGGGCCCTGGTCGAGGCCTTCGCCGCCGGCTGTCCCGTGCTGGCGACGGACTGGAACTTCAACGCCGATATCGTGACCGACGGCGTCGACGGGCGGCTGTTCGACCCCCACGACGTGGCGGCGCTGTCGAGCCACATCGAGGAACTCGCCGACGACCCGGCCCTGCTTTCGGACCTCCAGGACGGGGCCCGCCAGACGGGCCGCCAGTACAGCGTCGAGCGAGTCACTGCGGGTATCATCGAGAATCTCGACGCGAGCGGGTGGGACCTGCCCGAACCGACCGTCGAGCGGTCCCGGACCGTCGAACCGATGTAATAAGTGGCCCCTCAGCTTCGGAGGGCCTGGACTCGTTGCCCGAGTGTGTGAGTTCGTTCGCCACCCAGAGCGGCCAGGAGGTACGTCGCGAACTGCGGTTCGTACGGGTAGTCCCGGACAGCGCTGGACAGCAGCTCCCGGGCGCGGCCGTACTGACCGGCATGAAAGGCGCTCTTGCCGGCCCGGAAGGCCGCCCAGGCCCGGAACTTCCGGCGGAAGCGGTCGCCGTACCCGGCGGCCAGGGGCTCGAACTCCTCGACGAACAGCTCGTAGCCCCGCTGGGTCTTCTCGAAGTCCTCGGTCAGTCGACCCGGCGACTCACAGTCGTAGACGACCAGCGGTTCGGGTATCCGTGTGAAAGCCGTCTCCCGCGAGAGATGCACGAACCACTCCAGGTCGGCCCAGCAGGGAAACCGCTCGTCCAGCGGGACCTGCTCGGCGACGGCAGTCTCGACCAGCGCGACGGACATCGAGCCGACGACGTTCGCACAGAGTAAGGCCTTCGTCATGTCGCCGTCGACGGGGTCGGGAATCTCGATGCGCGCCTCGTCGGGGAGGACGCGTTTGATACCGCAGTAGGCGACGCCGGCCGCCTCGTCGGCTTCGATAGCGTGGACCTGTCGGGCCAGTTTCTTCGGGCGCCAGCGGTCGTCGTCGTCGAGGAAGGCGACGTACTCGCCACCCGCCGCGTCGATACCGGTGTTTCGGGCGGCGTTTGCCCCCCGGTTGGTCTCGTGGCGGACCACCTGGTGGGTGGCAAGCGAGTCCAGGTCGACATCGGCCAGAACCTCGCGGGCCGGCGTCTCCGAGTGGTCGTCTACGACGACCAGTTCGACGTTGTCGTAGGTCTGCTCGCGGACGCTCTCGACGGCCGAGCGGAGGTGGTCGGGCCGGTTGTAGGTCGTGACGACGGCGGTGACGAGCGGGGATGTCACGGCTGTACCCCCTGCCGGCACGGCTGTCGGTCGGTCCAAGTACTCACCGGTCGGTGCCCCGGACACCCGGGGCATGGCGTCGTCCCCATCGACTGTCTCCAGTCCCGGAGGCCCCCTAAGTATAGGACGGCTACGACGGGGCCGCCATGACCCGGAGATAAATGATATAGGAAAGCACCGCAAAGCAGAGCCACGTAATCGCGTTCACGACCTGCCACCACTGCCCGGTCGTCCCTCGCGGGGCGAACAGTACCCGGTTGCACAGCAAGCCGATGAAGGACACGATGAAATACAGGCGCGCGGACAGCAACTCGAGCACGAACAACAGCGCCAGCGTGACGGCCATCCAGAGGAGCTGTCCGGTGACGAGCAGTGTCCGGTCGCCCGCGTCTTGTGTCCGGGAGGTGTACCCGGCGCTCGAACGGGACCCCGTCCGGCTTGTATCGCCGGCCATCGACCTGACGACCCCGACACAGCGGACACAGAGACTCGCCACGTAGCTGAGTGGGCTCACGGCCACCCCGTTCCCGTCGAATGTACCATGTTTCCCATCGCGTGACTTCTCACACTGGCGGTACTCAGTTAGTTACGTACTACGCATACACCCCGGCCGCTGGCAAATCGGGGGCCGGGGCGGGGCCGAGCAGTTCAGGGGCGGCGTAACAAACTATCAGTGTGGGTATCCCGGGAGCATGGGTGAACCGTATACCGACCCCACGCGACCGGGCCGGTCCCGGTCCGTGGTCGTGGCGGGCGGCGGTGACCGGCAGTCGGACCGACCGGGCGAGAACGGATGGGCGCAACCGAACCGAACGGCCAACCGGGGCTCCCACCGATGAGTGACAGCAGCTCCCGGCTCTCACAGCTCACCGACACCGAGACGGCGCCGCTTTTGTACCGGACGGTTCGGAACATGCAGACCGAGCAGCTACTGGGTGTCGCCGACCGGACGCTCCGTCAACTCGTCGTCCCCTCCTTACCGCTGGACGCCGACCAGTGGTACGACCGTCGTGTCCCGAGCGGGCTGGCCATCAGACCCGGGCCGATTCGAGGGAACACCACGACGCTACGACGGTGTCTCGGCTCCGAGACGCGCGCGAGCTACCGCGAGCGCGCCGACGAAACCGTCTCGGGGACGGTGACGCTCCTGTCCCGGTCGGTATCGGTGGCCGACGACGACGGCGTCGGCTGGCTCGCGGACGACGTGCTGGAACCGCCCGCAATGTGGGCCCTGCAGTTCCACGGCTTCGAGTTCCTGTCGTGGGCGACGCTGGGCTACGACGGGCCGGAGGCGTGTCCGGCGGTCATCGAGACGTTCGCCGACTGGCTCGCTGACTGGGACGATGCCGGGGCGACCCGAATCGGCGCGCCGGGGTATCTCCGGCGGGCCTGGACGCCCCACGCCGTCTCGCTTCGGGTCATGCATCTCGTCCGTCTGTGTGCGTGGGTCCGCCGCGATACGGGTATCGAGGCGCTTGCGGCCCGGCTGGTCTACCGCAACGCCGCCTTCCTCTCCAACCACGTCGAGTACGACGTCGGTGGCAACCATCTGATAGAGAACGGCGCCGCGCTGGTGCTTGCGGGCACCCTCTTCGACGGCGAGGGGGAGGGGTGGCTCCAGCAGGGCATCGACGTGCTGGTCGACGCGGGCGACCAGTTCCTCGAGGACGGCGGCCACTTCGAGCGCAGCCCGATGTATCACGCGATAGCGCTCACCAGGTATCTGACGGTCGTAGACCTGCTGCGCCGACAGGGGCGGTCGATACCGACCGAACTCCGCGAGGTGGCCGTCGAGGCCACCGCCTTCCTCCAGCGGTTGTCCCCACCCGACGGCCGGATTCCGCTGTGGAACGACGCGGTGTTCGGTGAGGCCCTGCCGATGGCCGCCGCGCTCCGGTACGCCGACGCCGTCGGCGTGGACGCGACGGCGACGGCCGGTGAGTCGCTCCCGGCGTCGGGCTACTACTGGCTCGGCGACGGCGACGACCGGCTGCTGGTCGATGGGGGCCAACCCGGGCCGGCCCACCTGCCCGGTCACACCCACAACGACCAGCTCGCGGTGTCGTTCTGGGCCGACGGAAAGCGCCTCCTGACCGACTCGGGGACCCCCTCATACGCGCCCACGAACCGACGCGAGTACGCCCGCAGCGTCCGCGCGCACAACACTGTCCAGTACGGCGACACCGAGCCGATGGCCATCGGCGGAAGCTACCTGCTGGGTCGGCGGGTCGAGCCCTCGGCCACCGTGACCGGCGCCGACGGGGTCGACGTCTTCGACGGGCGGTACAGCCGCGAGGCGACACCCCGCTACAGCCACCGGCGGCGGGTGTACCACGACGAAGACTGGTGGCTGGTCTGGGACACGGTCGACGCCGACGCGGCGGCGACGGTGACGAGCCGACTCCACGTAGCGCCCGGCGTCGAGGTCGAACACGTCGACGACGGCGGCCAGCCCCGATTCGAACTCGTCGCGGGCGAGTCGTCCGCTGCGTCGGTCGTCCCGCTGGGGGCCAAGCGGGTGACCCTCGCGACGAGCGAGTTCTTCCCGGAGTTCGGTCGCGCCGAGAGCCGGCCGAAGCTGTCACTGGAGTCCGACGGGAGCGCAGTCAACTTCGGCTTCCTCCTCTCGCGGGCCACCCCCCGGTCGGTCGCCGTCGACCACGACGGCGCGGGCGTGGCCGGGCTCTCCATCGACGACGACTACCGCTCGCTACCGGCGACGACGTGACGGGCAGCTCCCGATGGGACAGATTACTCCGGTGGAGAAAGAATGGTAACAATGTCGAAACCAAGCGGTAGGCGGCGCTTTCTTATCCCACTGTGTGTGGTCGAGTCAGTCAATGGTTCGTGGCCGAAGGAGGGGGACCGGTGCGGTCTCGACACTCCTCGACCTCGCGGTCGTCTGTGGTATCGCACTCGCAACGTACGGCGCCTGGCTGCTCCCGGAGCTCCGGTTGGGTCCGGGTCGCATCCTGCTTGGCGCCGCCTTCGTCCTGCTGGCGCCCGGGTACGCGGTGACGGCGGCGCTGTTTCCCCGCCGGGAGTCGACCCTGTCTAGGACGGGTGGTCGACTCGCGCCCGGCCATCTCACGGGGCTCGAACGGGTCGTGTACGCGGTCGGGCTCAGCATCGTCACCGTCCCACTGCTGGCGCTGTTCCTGAACTTCACGCAGTGGGGTATCACCTCGCAGTCCGTCCGCCTGGCGCTGCTGTCGCTTGTGCTGGTCGCGACGGGTATGGCTACGGTCCGTCGCCTGCGTGTCCCACCGAACGAGCGGTTCCGGCTACCGCTCGGTAACGCCTTCTCGGGTCTCACGAGTACGCGACCGGCCACCGCCGTCATCGCGGTCCTGTTCGTCCTGTCGCTGGCCGTCGCCGGGTCGGCCCTCGCGACGGTCGATAGTGGCCAGCAGCTCACCGAGTTCTACCTCCTGTCACAGGACGAGGAGACGGGCGAACTCGTCGCCGACGACTACCCGGAGGCGATTTCACCACGGGGCAGCGCGCCCATCTTCGTCGGTATCGAAAACCGGGAGGCCGGGTCGACGGAGTACACCGTCCTGGCCGAGTTCCACCGGGTCAACGGCACCGGTGACGACCGGGCCGTCACCACCAGATGGCGAACGGCCAGCTACGAGACACAGCTCGGAGTCGGTGAAACGAACACGACGCGACTGAGCGTCTCGCCGCCCGAGGACGGGGCGGGCGAGCGTCTTCGTCTGACGCTGTTGCTCTACACGGGGTCGACCCCGGAGAACCCCCGAATCGACGACGCCTACCGGACGGTCCACATCTGGGTCGACGTCCCCGCCGACGGAGGTGCGCTGTAGATGGTCGCCGCCTCGCGCACCGCCGACGACCGCTGGCTCGCCGCCGTCGGATTCGCGCTCGCGCTCGCGTGTACCGTCATCCTCGCGACGACACCGGCGGCTACCGGCTACGAGCCGTCAATCTACGGGGTCTACCCCTGGTACTTCTGGGCGCTTGCCGGACTCGCCTTGCTCGTCGGGAACGTGGTCATCGTCCGCAGCGCCAGGACGGGAACGAACGACTGGCTGTTCGGGCTCGTGCTCGTCCTGACGGTCGTCGGCCTGCTCGTCTTCCTCCCGTATTTCCGGGGGTACGTCATGTTCGGCCGGGCGGACGCGCTCTCCCACGTCGGCTTCATCAGGGATATCCAGCGGACTGGGCAGGTCAGCGCCGGGAACATCTACCCGAACCTCCATCTGCTGGTCCTGAGTCTCGCCTACGCCACTGGGGTCGAGTCGCCGATTGTGCTGATGGGGGTTGCCGGCATCGGGTCGCTGTTCAGCATCGTCTCGTTCGTGGCACTCGTCAGCGCCGTCTTCGACCGGCGCCGAGCGCTGCTTGCGGTGCCGTTTGCCATCGTGCTCGTCGAGGTCCAGTCGGTCCCGTACGTCTTCAGCATCCTGCTCGTCCCCTTCGTCCTCTATCTGTTCGTCATGGAACGGCGGACGCGGGCGGTCCACGTCCGGGCCGCACTCGGTGTGACGCTGTTCGCGCTGGTCATCTACCACCCCATCACCACGCTGTTCTTGCTGCTGGTGTTCGGGGTCTACAGCGTCGCGCGGACGCTTCATACCCGGGACGTGCTGGCGAGCACCGAGGAGATAAGCAGACCGGTCAGCACGGTTCCGTTCTCCCAGCTCGTCGTCGCCGTCTTCGTGGTCTGGTATCTCGACTTCCCGAAAATCGTCAATCGGTTTCGCACTGTCGTCGTGACCCTCGCAGACCCCGGTGGGAGCGGGTCATCGGCCGCTACGTACAGCGACACGGTGGCACAGTACAGCCCCTCCGTGGTCGACCTCATCCGTATCTCCACGCTGCGATACGGCGCCACGGCGATACTGCTCGCCCTCGGGGGCTGTTATGCACTCGCCGTCGTAGTGGGTGCCCTCCGGTCACGGACGAGCGGGACAGTGTTCCGGACGACCTTTGTCGGCGCGCTTGGCCTGTTCACCGCGCTGTCAGTCCTGTTTTTCCTCGTCGACCTCATCGTCGGCTTCGGGCGGCCGCTGGTGTACGCGGAGCTGTTTGGCGCCCTGCTTGCCGGCGCGTCGATTTACTTCCTGGCCGAGCGGACCGGGTATCGGTCGGGCGCGTACGGGCTGTTGTACGTCGCCGTCGCGCTGTTGCTGGTCACCTCGACGTTGGGACTGTACACGTCGCCGATGACCGTCGGACAGAGCGAGCAGGTCACTGACGCCGAAATCCAGGGGTCGGCCTGGTACATCGAAAACCGCGACCGGCAGGACGACCTCACCGAGTTCGGCGTCGAGACCCACCGATTCCGGGACGCCGTCTTCGGCCGGGAGACCTACAGCGACGCCCAGGTGGTCACCAGCGACACCGACCGGATTCCGCAACACTTCGGTTACACCGGCAACGCCACGCTGGGAGCCAGCTACGAGGACGACAAGTATCTCGTGTTGACGGCCGCCGGGCGCAACTTCTACGAACAGGTCTACCCGGGCTACGAGGAGTTCTGGAAGTACGAGCAGTCTGACTTCGAGCGGCTCCCACGGGACCCGACGGTGTCGTCCGTCTACGACAACGGCGAGTACGACGTCTACCGGGTGAACGCGACCGGATAGCGCCGAGGCCGGTCGTCGCCGCACGCGGTTTTCGAGGGGACGTATAAAAGGGAAGACGCGTTCTGCTGCTGTCGCTTAGGCGTTTGCCATCTGCCGGCAGCTTTCGGCACACTCCTGTAGGACTTCGGCACAGACCTGACAGTGATTGGCGTCGTGTTTGCGACACTCGTCTGTACAGGCCTCACACGCCTCCACACAGGCCTCGGCGACCGTGGCACTGTACCGCGAGTTGCGGGCCATGAGCCGAGCGTGTAGCGCCGTGAGGTCGGCGACGTCCCGACAGAGACGGGCACACTCTTCCATGTCTGCACTGCCGAGACACTCGTCGGCACACCATTCACACACCTCGGTGGCCTCGTTGCAGTTTTCGATGCACTCGCGCTGTGTGTCACTCAGGCTCTCGATTTTCTCAAATGTGTCTGATAGGGACATTCCACGTCAATATTCGTTTGGAAGAGCGCTCAATCGCTTGCCTGCCGCTGCAAGTCCCAGCACCAGCGGTCGGTGCCTTCGGCAACTCACCGTCGAAAACCGCTCCGGTCCGGAAGGGCACAGACTGAGCCGGAGTGATACCGCACCGGTAGAAGCCGCTTAATACGCTACGCGAACCCGTCAGCGGTCGTCAGTGCGGTCCGGAAATCACTGACCAGCGCCTCGGTGCGCATCGTCACGTTGTCAGCGACGTGTGCTGCCAGTTCCCTGTTTTCGTCGATGGCGTCATCGGTGAGCGATTCGAGCGTCTCGACGGTCGCCTCGTTCCACGGAATCGCGTACTCGGGGATGTCGAGCGTCCGGAAGGTGCCCGGGGTCTTTGGCCCCCACTCGTCCCGGTAGACGCCGATAGTGGGCGTGCCGACCGAGAGCGCGAAGATGGCCGCGTGCAGCCGCATCGTCACGAGCAGGTCCTGCTCGGCGTAGTGGGCCCGAAGCTCGTCGGGGTCGTAGCTGCCGTAGTAGCCGACGCCGATTTCCCCGAGCCGGTCGCGGTGGCGGTCGGCCCACGCCTCGTCGATTTCGGTCTGTACCGTTAGCGTCACCTCGTGACCGGCCTTGACGAGCCGGTCCAGATACGTGAGGAAGGTGTCCTCCATCCGTGCGCTGGCCTCGTCGAGTTCGCCGGTGTCACCCAGCGACGAGAAGCGGGGGACCACAGCGATGTGGCTCGGACCGTCCGGCGAGCGCTCGCCGACCGACGGTGTTCCGTTGAGGAAGGCGGTGTCGACGCCGTTGATGAGCTGGGTCGAGAGGCCAAACTCCGAGAGGTAGTCGAAGGTAATCGCGTCCCGGGTCATCACGAACTCGGCGTCCTCAAGCAGCGGCCGGACCAGCCGCTTTGGGGCCCCTTCGAGTTCGAACGTCGTCTGTGGCAACAGGCCGTAGGGGACGTCGTTGCGTCGTGCGACCTGCAGCGGGTACACCATTGCGAGTAGATACGGGAGGCTGCCGTGGCTCGGCGAGTAGTGGATGGCGTTGCCGCCGTTGAACAGCAGCGCGTCCGCGTCGGTTATCTCCTCGTACAGCGCCGAGTGGACCGACCGGCCGTCGGCGACACTGGCGACGTCGACGCCGTACTGGAGCCCGTTGCGCGCCAGCGCGGCGAGTTGGGCCGGCCGGGACTGGGACTCCGGGTCGTAGCTTATCGGCCCGCCGACCAGCGTCGTCTCGAGTTCGTCGGCCATCCGGCTGTACTCCGGTGAGTCCGAGTCGAACCGGGAGACTGCTGTCACGTCCACTCCCGGAATCGTTCGTTCGAGCAGTGCGAGCGTCCCCTCGTTGATAGCGAAATCCCCCGCGTTGCGACAGCCGTATGCGTAGGCCAGCGTTAGTGAATCCAGGTCCATCTCGGGAGGCGATAGACAGTCCACCCAGTTTAGTAGCCAATCGGTAACGCGGTCGGGACCCCGCGTTAGCCGGTTTGTTTCTTGTTTCCGATGCCCGATAATTGGCCCGTCGAGCGGAACGTCTCCCGGGACCCAGCGATTGAACCGCGTATCGAACGCATACTAAGGTGGATATCGGTACTGGATTTCGACGTTCAATGGCATCGATGTTCGCAACAGACCGCCGGACGACGGAACCGTGGCCGACGAGTGAGGGGAAACGGGTCGACGTGGGGGCGTCGAGGTGACGATGACCGAGCGAAACAGCTACGTCTTGGTCTCACAGCGCTACCCTCCCGAGAAGGGCGGGAACGCCTCGCGAATCCGTGACCTCGCTGTCAACCTCGCCGACGACAACCGAGTGACCGTCCTGGCGCCGCCGACGTGTTACCCGCCGGGGAACTTCGACCGGAGCTGGGAGCGAGCCGAGACCGAGCGCATGGACGGGGTGGTCGTCGAACGGCTCTGGTCCTGGCAGCCACGGGTGGAAAATCCCGGCTTGCTGCGCCGGCTCCCGTACTACCTCCTGTTTGCGCTCCACGCGGCGCTCTGGCTGGTCTGGCACCACCGCTCGACCGATGCAGTGGTGACGTCGACCCCACCCGTCACGACCGGTATCCCGGGACTGGCCGCCGCCTTGCTGGGCACGCCGTGGGTGGTCGACGTGCGTGACCTCTGGATAGACAACTCCGTCGCGCTGGGCTACGTCGACGCAGACAGCCTGCTAGTCCGGGCAAGCCGGTGGTTCCAGGGGCTCGTCCTGCGGACGGCTGACCGCATCACGGTCACAACGGAGTCGCTGGGAACTGCCATCACCGAAAAATACGGCGCGCAACTGGGTGACCGGATTCGACACGTGCCAAACGGCGTCGACACGGAGCTGTTCACACCGCGTGTCGGACGCGACGAGACGACGGGGGACGACACCGACCGCTCGGAGCCGCCGGTCATCGTCTACACCGGGAACATCGGCAGCGCACAGCCACTGGAACCGTGTATCCGCGCGATGGACGAACTCTCGAACGACGCTGTCCTCCGGCTGGTCGGCGACGGCGACGAGCGCTCCCGCCTCGAAGCACTGACCGAGCGCCTCGGGTTGGGCGACCGAGTTGAGTTCGTCGGGCTGGTCGACCGGGACGCGGTGCCGGCCCACATCAACGACGCCGCCGTCGGTCTGGCACCAATTAAGGATTCGGCGGAACTGGCCTACGCGATGCCGACAAAGAGCTACGAGTATCTGGCCTGTGGCGTGCCGGTCGTGGTCACCGGTCGCGGCGAGGTCGAGCGGTTCGCCGAGGTCTCCGGCGGCGGCCGCCACGCGGCGGTCGACCCGACTGCCATCGCCGAGACGCTCGATGCCATGCTCGACTCGGCTGACCGACGCGAAGAACTCGGCGCAGCCGGCCGCGAGCACGTGGTCGACCACTACAGCCGTGGGACAATCGCCGACGAGCTAGACGAGCTGCTGACCCAGCTGGTCAGTGCAGATACGTCGGACGGGACGCCACAGCGTTCGGTAGTCCGGTCCTGATATCGCCGGCAGCTGCTGCGGTGTCGGGACTCGGTCTATGTTCGGTGTTTTTCGGCCACGAGATAGCGACCGACTTCGGCCGCGCCGGGAAACCCGTCCGCCGCCCAGACGGCCAGGACGACGACGACGCCCGCGAGCCGGGCCGGACTGGCCAGCAGGTACGCCACCGGCGCCGTGTATATCTCCGCGAGGTTCGCCACGACCGGGCCCGCACCCTCGTACTCCGGGAGCGGAAGCAGCGGCCACAGGAGGAAGGTGAGCGAGTCGAAATCGCCCGCTGGTAACTTCGGAACGATGTCACCGAGGAGGTGGCTCCCGTAGCCCACGACGAACGCGAGCGCCGCCGAGTGGCGGTCGTACCGGGTGGCTGCGTAGAGTACGATGGCCGAGACCGCCGTGGCGGTAAACAGCGAATGTGTCAGGCTTCGCCCGGCGGGCAACACGCCGACGCCCCACGCTAGCGGTTTGTCGACGAGGTCGGGAAACAGCGTCCCGACCGCCGCCGCGAAAGCGACCGGGCCGTCGACTCGGTGGCCCCGCAGGCGCCAGAAGAGCGAGATGACGAGATAGCCACCGGCCAGATGCATCCACGGTAACATTACCGAGCCGGGACGAGACGCTCCGGGCAGTTTGTTAGGGTGTTTGAACCGACAGCCTCGGCGGTTGGTAGCAAGTGGTTACTCATATATACTACCTGCAAATTCCGGGATACTACTCATGAGCGGGTTCAGCCATCATCGAATCGACGAGCGCCCTCCCTGTGCAAAACTCGGGTTCTGTCTGACAGCGGACCTGACCGGTAACGGCCGCGAGGACGTCATCGTCGGCGGCGCAGGCGAGGGGTTCCCCGGCAAGGGCGTCGTCTGGGAGGCCGAGCGTCGCGGGATACCCACCGCCGCGTTCCGGTCGGCGGTCGGCATCGGGGAGTCCAATCTCTTCTGGTATGAGAACCCCGGCTTCGAGCGCCACGACATATCGTTTACGCCGTCGCTGGACGTCGGCGGCGCCGTCGGCGATATCACCGGCGACGGCCGGCCAAACGTCGTGGCCGGTCAGGGCATCGACAACACGGAGCTGTACTGGTTCGAGCCGGGCCCGGACCCCCGGGACCCCTGGGCGCGCCACCTCATCACCGACCGGTTCGAGAAGTACCACGACGTCACCGTCGCCGACATCGACGATGACGGCGAGCCGGAGGTCATCGGACTCTCACAGGAGTCAGAGACCGTCTTCTACTACGATATCCCGCCCGAACCCCAGGGGTCGCCCTGGGAGGACGAGTATCTCCACATCGTAGACGAGGGTCGCGAACTCGAAGGGGTCGAGGTCGCCGATATCGACGGTGACGGGCGGACGGAACTGGTCGCCGGCCCGAACGTCTACCACCGCGACCCCAGCGCGGCGACGGGCTGGCGGCGCGAGCCAATCGTCACCGGCTGGGACAACACGCGGCTCGCCGTCGCCGATATCGACGGCGACGGCCAACTGGAAGTCGTCCTCTCGGAGGGGGATTCGCCCCATCTGGGGAGTCATCCGGGACGGGTGGCCTGGTTCGACCCGCCCGACTGGGAGCAACACACCATCTCCGACGGACTGTTCTGTCCCCACTCGCTGGAAGTCGAGGACTTCACCGGCGACGGACTGCCCGACATTTACGTCGCCGAGATGGGGCTGGGCAAGCACAGCGACCCGCGTCACTTCGTCTTCTACAACCGCGGCGGCCGCTTCGAGCGCGAGACGGTCGCCACCGGCATCGAGACCCACGAGGCGAAAGTCGTCGACCTGACCGGCAGCGGCCAGCCTGACGTGGTCGGGAAGTCCTACGGCCCCGACCACCACGTCGACGTCTGGTTCAACAGGTCCTGATACGGTCGGTTGTAACGATATACCGGTAATTTGCCGGGGCGGGTCCGGCAAATCGCGGAAATGGCTTACAACTGACCGTATGACGGGGACCGATGCGGTGGTATCCAGTGGCGCGGCCCGCCTGTAAACTACCCCACCCTACTCCCTCGGCGCTACGCGCCTCGGTCCTTGAGGGTGTGGCTTTGATGTGGACTCCCGGCAATCAGGCACCAGCAATAGGCTGGTGGCTCTCGCCGTTCAACGTCCCACCAGTTATACGCACGTCTACTGGTGCGTCTCCGCTCCCCGACGTGGGCGAGGACCGGAGTCTATGGTGTCGCTTCCGGGCGTATCGTAGCCCGATGTTTTTCGCAGCGTTGTAGTCCGCATTCAGTTCGTAGCCGCACTTCTGGCACTCAAACTGTTCTCCATGCCGGTTGTCCCCGTGCGTGAACCCACAGTCCGTTCGAGAACAGCGTTGTGACGTGTGGTTCGGTTCGACCTGTTCCACGGAGATGTTGCGCTCAGGTGCCTTGTAGGAGACGTACTCAAACAGGCGTCGGAACGCCCAAATGTGGTGCCACTCTGCTTGCGGAAGCCGCTCGCGTATATCGGTCAAGTCCTCGAACACGATTACGTCGCATTCATTCTCGATGGCTTCCGTGACAATCTCGTTAGCGGCCATGTGGATGTACTGTTTGCGCCACGCTTCTTCGCGCTTCCCGAGGCGAAGGAGAGCATTATGCGCGGCTTGCGTCCCACGCTCTTGCATCTCTCCCCGTCGTTTCTCTAACTCACGGCACCAGTGGTCGTAGTCGTCTCCCTGCCAGAACCGCCCCGTAGAAGAAACAGCGAGACTGTTGACGCCGAGGTCGATACCAAGGACTGTTTGGTGCTCGGTATCTTCCGAAACCTCGGATGAATCGCTGTCTCGACCAGAGTCATACTTCCGAGTGGTGATGTGGAAGTAGAACTCGTCGTCCACTGCGTCGTACTGAAGCGTACTCGCCCGGAACTCAAACTTCTCGGACAGCACGTACCGCTCATATGGCGTCGGACTGTCTGAGGGAAATTCAAAGTCGCACTCGACACGCCCGTTGATGGTCGAGAGCGAGACTTTGTTCCGGTAGAATGTGGCGCTCCGTTTGTCGTAGAGCATACTCCACGACGTGAACTCCGGTTGGCTCACTCGCTTCCCGTTTTTCCACCGTTCGACGCACCCTTTGACAGCTTGAACGGCGCGGCGGATAGCTTCTTGAACGAGGTTTGCGGTAAGTTCGGTTTCGTCGCGGAGGTCATCGTAGAGAGCGTTTCGTGCAGTTGTGTTGGCCGTGACGCAGTCGGTGTAGGAGTGGTCGGACCAACAGAACTCGGCAGCACGGTTGGCACAGTGAAGGAACTGCCGGGCAGATTCGTGGAAGTCGTCGCGGTGCTCGTCGGGAACAACGAGTTTGACCGAGGCGGTACGCCGGACCTCCATATTTCAGATTAGTAGCTAACGGTTCTTAAAGTCTTGAGTGTCGGGCGGTCGTAGTATGCCGGTTGTGTCGTCCTCTGTCGGTTTCCTCTCCGGCCTACTCGCTCACTACGTTCGCTCCTTGAGGCCGGAGGCTCCACCTCGAAAGTGCTGAACGGCCGTCTACGTTAGGCCAGCGGCCGGAACCACACCGACGCCACCAGTACGGCCAGAAAAAGGTACGACCCGCGAATCAGCAGCATGGTCGCGAGCCCAGCCTCGGCCCGGTAGGCCACGGCGAGGACGGCCCCGAAGACGACGGCCCCGACTGCGGCGGTCGGTGGAATCCCGGGTAGGGCCACAGCGAGACAGACGACACCGACCATCGCGAGGGTGAACAGGCCGAGCGCGAGCCGTCTGGCCCGCCGGGGGCCCAGGACGACGGCGACCGTTCGTTTATCGATGGAGCTGTCGTAGTCGAAATCCGTCTCGTCGTCGATTATCTTGATGCCGGTCAACAGACAGAGGAAGACGCCGGCCAGTCCCAGCACGTGCGGGCCGAAACCGGTCGCCTGTGCGTAGTACCCCCCGAGCAGCGCCAGCGCGATACCGCTCGGATAGCCCACCGTCGCCCCGACGGGGTTGAGGTCCAGTTGTGGCGCGTGTGTGTAGCCGATGAGCCAGGTCGGCGCCGTCACGAGCGCCGCGAGCGGGGAGACGAGCAGCCACAGGCCGACGGTACAGGCGAGGAATCCGGCGGCGCTCGCAAGAAGTGCCCCGCGACACCCCCCAACGGTCAGCGGGTGGTCGTCGTCCTCGCCACGGACGTGGAAGTCGACGTAGCCGTCTTTCACGTGGGCCGTATAGACGGCGAAGAACATCGCCAGCGTGTGCAGTCCGGCCACGAGGAGGTCCACGCCCCCCGCCAGCACGGCCCCGAACAGCGAGGTCGCCAGCGGCGGTAACATGAACACCGGGTGAACCTGTGAGGCGAGGGCCTTGCCGGCACCGACGACTCCGGTCTCGTGTCGGGCGACTGCCATAGCGGAGCGAAGGACGGGAGCGTCAAAAAGACTCGTGCACAGGCCGGGCCGCGCGCGATTACTTCCAGTTGTCCCGGTCCAAGACGAACGGCGAGATGTGGGAGGCCAGTTCTCGAGCGGCGCGCTCCGAGGGCGTGTGTAACTCGCCCGACACCGAACCGGCCTCGCCGCCGACACCTTCCGTCTCGGAGACGGGGTCGGTGTCGTCGGGGCTGGTGTCGTATCCGCGCCGCGAGCGCACGCGGTCCCGGAGCTTCTGGAGGGCTCGCTGTGAAAGTTCCGCGTCGAGATGCTGGAGGTCGTATCTGACGATGTACCCCCGGGCAGCCGCCCGGACGGCGATTACCGGCTGGCCACGGGCCTCACAGCGGTCCCAGATGCGCTGTTGCTCGTCGGTCGTCGTGTACACCGGCACGTTCGGCGGTGCGAGGTGGTCCATTGGACTCCGGTAGCGGGTGCAGCGTTATCGGTCCTTCGTCTGGCAAACGTTGCTGGTTTGCGCATACCCACTGGAGCCCAAACGGCTGCCTTGACTGTAGCGGTTACCCTTGCGACCGGCCGCCGGGACAGTGTTTAGTTAAGCAACAGCGACGGCAAACAGCCAGAAAGCCCCGGCCTGCGACACTCGGGGGCCTCGCTGCGCTCCTCGGTCACTTCGTTCCCTGCGGTGCTTACGTCGTCCGCCTTCGTGTAGCAGGCCGCCCCTTTCGGCCCTACCCGTAGCCGGTCAACCAGCCGGCATGGGTGGGGCTGAAAGGGGCCGCGTTCTCAGCGAACCCCGGCGACGCAAGCACCCACTGGAGCGCAGCGAGCCGCGGGAGCTGAGAACGCGGGGGCTTTCTGGCTCTCGACCACTTTCTGGACGGCGGGGTCGCCGCTGTAGAAGCTGGCCATCGAGAAAAAGAAGTAGATAGCCATGGCGTTCTCGGCGAGCATGGCGACGGCAAAGAGGACGAGTCCGCCGACGAGGCCGGTCCTGAACGTGTTGTAGTTGCGGACCCAAACGCCCACGAGCGGGAGCAAGAGGAGCGTGTTCAGGCCCGCGAGGACGACGGCGGCCGTGATGAGGGTCCCCATCGCCATCAGCGGGTCACCTCTCCGTTGGACGGCAGTTCCCGAGTCATGTGTCCATCTGCTCCGTGATGTCCTCGAACGTGTCGCGGTACTTGTCGAACCGGTCGGTGAGGAAGTAGAGTTTCGCGTACGATTCCTCGCCGGATTCGACGATGTCGTGGTCTTGGAGTTGTTCCATGTGGTGGCGTATGGTTTTGTATCCCACGTCGAGTTCGTCGGCCAGTTCGTTGGCGTTTTTCGGTCGGTCGGTGAGGGCGTCGATGATACGCGCCCGGTTGGCGCCGCCACGCGTCGCCGTCAGCAGATACCAGAGCGCTTTCTCCATCCCTCTCCCCTCTGTGGTCTCTGTGGCCGTACTAAAGCGTTGGCTCTCACGGTCCCTGGAGTGTAACGTGCGTCGGTCGGTGTCATGAACGGTGACCACGGCTCGCTCGTCCGGTCCGATGTGAGCCGACTACAAAACCCTTCTTCGAACTCTCTTCCAAATTCGCGCCCGCTCCGCTGGGACGACCGAGATGTCACGCTACCCGAGGGCGGCCGTCGCCTCGGCCATGATGTCGATAGCCTCCCGGAGCGTCTCGGCGTCCGTGGCATAGGAGATGCGGGCGTGACCCGCGCCCCGCTCGCCGAAGGCCGCCCCGGGGACCACGACGACACCGCGCTCGATGACCTCGTCGACCCAGCCGTCCGGTACCGTCGGCATCGCATAGAAGGCGCCTTTCGGCGTGGGACAGTCCAGTCCCATCTCCTCGAACCCCTCAAGGAGGATATCCCGGCGTTTCTCGAACGACTCGCGCATCTCCGTGACGGCGTCCTGTGGGCCGGTCAGGGCGGCCTCGGCGGCGTACTGGGCGGGCGCGGAGGCACAGGCCTGGGCGTACTGGTGGACGCGGAGCATCCGCTCGATGCGGTCGGTCGCGCCGGTGACCCACCCCAGCCGCCAGCCGGTCATCGAGTAGGCCTTCGAGCAGGCGTTGACGACGACGACGTTGCCCGACTCGTCGAACTCGGCGGGCGAGCGGTGCTCGCCCTCGAACACCTGGTGTTCGTACACCTCATCGGAGATACAGAGGACGTCGTGTTCCTCGGCGATGCGGGCGAACGCACGCATGTCGTCGGGTGACTGGACCGCGCCAGTGGGGTTGGCCGGGGAGTTGACGACGAACGCGGCAGTGTCGTCGGTGATGGCGTCTTCGACCGTTTCGGGCGCCATCGTCAGGTCCTCGCGCAGTCCCACGGGCGTCGGCGTCCCGCCCGCGAGATGGGTCAGGGCGTCGTAGGAGACGAACCCGGGGTCCGGGAAGATGACCTCCTGGCCCGCGCTCTCGGATTGGGTCCGCTCGCTCGCGGGACGATATCCCGCGCTGTCGACGTGGGCCTCCAGCGCGATATGCAGGGCCTCGCTCCCGCCGGAGGTGGCGATGACGTCCTCGGGGTCGACTTCGAGGTCGTTGTCCCGGGCGTGCTTTGTGGCGATGGCCTCGCGGAGTTCGAGGGTCCCCTTGTTGGAGGTGTAGGCGTCGACGTCGCCGGCCCGTATCGCCTCGACGGCGGCCTCGCGGGCGTGGTCCGGGGTCGGGAAGTCAGGCTGGCCCAGGCCGAGATTGATTGCGTCCTCGCCGGCGGCCTCGAACACTTCGCGGATGCCCGAGATAGACACCGCTTCGACGCGACTGGAGAATTCTGTCATACCTCTGCTGGGGGCGGCCGGCCCGATAATTCTTCCCGATTCGAGGACCGGGCTGTTCGGCGGTCAGTTTCCCGTCTCACTCCTTCACGGTGGCGTGTCCGGAGCTATCTCGATACACCAGGTGCGACATCGGTATGTACGCAGCGCCCGGAGCCCACCGCAATGGAACTGACCTACGACGGGCGGGCGCTGGTCCTCGGCGACGTGCTGGTCGTCGCGGACCTCCACGTAGGCCGTGGGACCGGCGGGGAACTGGAGTTCCCGGTCGGCTCTGGGACCGACATGGTCGAGCGGTTCCGCGACCTCGTGGCGCGCCACGACCCCGGCGAGGTGGTGGTCGCGGGTGACCTGCTCCACTCCTTCCGGACGGTCCCCCGAACCGTCGACGACGCCGTGGCAGGACTCGAAGCGGCGTGTCACCAGGCGGGCGCCCGGCTCCTCGTCACGCCCGGAAACCATGATACGATGCTCGAGTCGGTGTGGGACGGGCCGACGGCAGCGCAGTACCGCGTCGGCGACACACTGGTCCTACACGGTCACGAAGCGCCCGAGGGCGAGGCCGACCGGTACGTCGTGGGCCACGACCACCCGACAATCGAAATCGAGGGCCAGCGCCGGCCCTGCTATCTGGTCGCCGAGGGGCAGTACCACGGGGGCGACGTGGTGATGCTCCCGTCGTTCAACAGGCTCAACGCGGGGGTTCGCGTCAACGCGATGTCGGCGGACGAGTTCCAGTCCCCGCTGGTGACCGACGCCGACCGACTGGCGCCCGTGGTGTGGGACGAGGGCGCTCGGGACAGCCGCGAGTTCCCCCCGCTGGGGGAGTTCCGCCGGCTGCTGTAGCGGTAGGTATTTGGGCTGTCACGGTGGAACTGCGAACATGATTCAGACCGGACCGGCACTCGCCCTCATCGCGACGACACTCATCTGTATCGTCTTGCTGTACTTCGCGACTATCAAGTACGTCTCGGACGTGTTACTCGGCGACGAACACGACGGCGACGGCGACCACGCGGCTTGAAGCGGTTTTACCGCAATAACTCGGCGGCCACGCGCCCGCTCTCGAGTGCGCCCTGAATCGACGACCAGCGGGTGTAGTCGCCGGCCAGCGCCACCGGCCCCGCAGGCGCGTCGGGGTCGGGCAGGGACGCCCGGAAGCCCGGCGGCTGGGCGAACTGTGCCAGCGGCACCCGGTCCGTCCACAACAGTTCCAGCGCGTCGAAGCCCGCCGAGGGATACCACGAGGCGAGCGCGTCATAGACGTCGGCCGCCAGGTCCGCCTCGTCGGCGTCCTGCTCGCCGAGGAACGTCGCGCTGTACAGCTCCATCCCCGCCGGGGCGTACTCCGGCGCGACAGCCGACAGCGGCGCAACGGTGTTTGGCCGGTTGTCGGCCGCGTTGAGCACGATGCGTGTGCCCATGCTCGGAGCCTTGCTCGTCGGGAGCGAGAAGTACTGGGTGACACAGCCAAGCGTCTCCGTCGGGATGGTATCGATTCCCGTCAGGTCCGCCGCCGTCGCGGGGTCAGTGGCGACGACACAGGCCTCGGCAGTGATGGTCTCACTCGCGGTCTCGACGGTCACTTCGTCGCGTCCGGCCCCCGAGTCGACGGTCTCGACGGCGTGGTCCGTCTCGATGGTCGCGCCGGCCGCCCGCGCCCGGCCGGCGAGTTGCTCGGGCATGGCCTGCATTCCGTCGGCCGGGACGAATATCTCGCCCTCGGAGAGCATCTTGTAGGTGTACTCGAAGACGGCGCTGTCAGTCCCCAGCGACCGGTCGAGCGTGATACCGCCGTAGAACGGGGCCGCGAACCGTTCGACGAAGCGCTTCGAGAACCCCCGTCTGGCCAGGTACTCCGCGATGGGCTCACCCCCGCCCGCAAGCAACGCTTCGGGGTCCTTGCCGGCGAGTTCGCGCTGGAGTTTGAACACGCGGAGCTTGTCGGCCGTTCGAACATCGCGGTTGAAGATGGTCTGGGGGGCCGATGCCGGATTGCGGAGCGGGTCCGACAGCACCGACCGGTGGTTCGGCCGGGCGATGGTCGCCCCCGGCGTGAACGGTCGGGGGGCGAGCGCCTCGACGTCGAGTTCGCGCTCGACCGCCGGATACGCCGAGAACAGCACCTGAAACCCCCGGTCGAACGTGTAGCCACCCTCGTGGGCAGTCCGGACGCGGCCGCCGACTTCGTCGCGGGCCTCCAGTAGGGTGACCGCCCGTCCCGACTCGGCGAGGTGGCGGGCCGCGATTAGTCCGGCCAGGCCGCCACCGACGACAACGGCATCTGTCATGGCCGAGGGTTCGGACGCGTCCTAAAAGAGCGTGCTGGAGTGGACCGCACGACACTTGGGAGTCCACGCCTCAGTCCCGTGTATGCAGACGACAGCGGCGGTCCGTGGCCTCTCCTGTACGGCGTGTGGCGAGTCAGCCGACCTCACAGCGCGGCGCTGTCCGGACTGTGGCGCCGTTCTGGTCGTCGACTTCGACGCCGACGCGGTCGAGACAGCCGCCGACTGCCACCCGTTTCCGACCGGGGCGACCGTCAGCATCGACGAGGGGGCGACGCCGATCGTCGAGGTCCCCGACCTGGCCGACGAACTCGGCGTCAGCGGCGTCACAATCAAAGACGAAGGTCACAATCCCACCGGCTCACTCGCCGACCGGAAACTCTCACTTGCCGTCACGGCGGCATGCCAGGCGGGCGCCGACCGCGTGGGAACGCCCTCGACGGGCAACGGCGCCCAGTCGGCGGCCGCCTACGCCGCCCGCGCCGGTATCGAGTTCAAGGGCGTCGTTCCGACGCGGTGTCCCTTCCTCAACAAGGCGATGGTGAACGTCCACGGCGGCGATATGTACGTCGTCGAGGGCCGCTACCCGGACGCCGTCGACGCCTTCGGCGAGGGCGACGAGTCGTTTACCCCCGTCGCGCCCGGCCACCCGTTCCGCATCGCCGGTGTGACGGCGCTCGCGCTGGAACTGCTCGCTGACCGCGATAGCGCACCCGACGCGGTCGTCCATCCGACCGGCCACGGTGAGACGGTCGTGGGCCTCCAGCAGGGGTTCACTCTCGCCGCCGACGCCGGCCTCGCCGATGGCGCCCCGAGAATCTATGCCGCCCAGCCGGCCGACTGCGCACCAGTCGCCACGGCGGCGGTCGATGGCACGACCGAACCGGTCCCGGTCGAGCATCCCGACACCATCGTTGGCCCCCTGGAGGTGCCCGACCCGGCGGCCGGCACCGCCGCCGTCGAGGCCGTTGACGCCAGCGGCGGCGATGGCGTCGCGGTCCCCGACAAGGCAGTTCTGCAGGCCGCCGTCGACGGCTGTGAGCTGGGGCCGGAAATCGGCGCGACCGGCGGCACCGCAGTCGCCGGGATGCGAGCACTGGCCGACCGGGGCACTTTCGACCCCGACGACGAGGTCGTCCTCGTCAACCCCGTCGCCGGCAGCAAGGAAGCCGACCTCCTGCGGTCACATCTGATGAGTCAGGGGCTGTAGCTCAGTCCGCGTGCTGTTTCGCGAGCGTGTAGGCCTCCCGGACCCGCTTGAACTCCTCCTCGTCGCCGCCGTGGTCCGGGTGGACCTGCTTGACCCGGGACCGGTAGGCGGATTTGACCTCGTCGACGGTCGCCGTCTCCCGCAGCCCCAGTTCGGCGAAGGCCTGTCGGGTAGGGTCGACCACGGACCGGGGTTCGGGCTCGGAACCGACCGAAACGGTCGGCGTTTCGAAGGGAAGTCGTCGGCCCAGGGCGGCGCCCGGCAGTTCGTGTTCGACCAGCACCGGGACGGTCGGCGAGCGCTCGAGGCGGTAGAACGCCCTGGCGTCGAAGGTGATAGCGACGTCGCGGTTCGGGAGGTAGAAGGCAACCGTCTGGCCGGCGACGGGGTGGTTCTCGGCGAACTGCTCGTCGATGGCGGTCAGATACTCGCGAATCTCGGCCCGGCGGCGCTGTTCGCCACCGTCTCTCACACCACGGCCCTGTCGTTTCGCCGGGAAGAGTCGGCCGGCGACGAAAAAGAGAGCGGCGACGACCAGACTCCCGGCTACTCCCAGCAGCAGTCCGAACACGAGCCACGGCGGGAGGCCGCTCGGGTCCGCTTGCACGGGGCTGCGTTAGGCCCCGGCGCCTAAGAAACGTCCGCTTCTGTCCGCGTCGGCTGTCGGTCCGCTGTCACCCGATGTATCGGAGGTCCTCGTCGGCCGGCGAGGGTGCGTTTTGCTCTTCCATCTGCTGAATCTTGCGAACGACTTCCTCCATCTCGTCGGCGCGTTCCTCGAGCGGGTCGAACGGCACCTCGAATCCGACGACCGCCTGGAGAATCTCCAGGACCGCCTGCGCGCTCTTGGGGTCGACCAGATACCCCGAGGTCTCGCCCATCAGACACGCGGCGGGGCGGTCTCGGCGCCCGCTCAGGCCGAGCAACAGACCGGAGACACCGACGATACCGCCGGCGGGCTCGTCCTCGCGGAACTCGACGCCCGCATCCGCCAGCCGGTCGCCGAGGTCGCCGGTCGTCGTCGCGCCCAGCACGTCGTACTCGTCGATGAGTTCGCCGGTCGGGACCCCGCCGAGGGCGTACACTTCCTCGACGCCGAACTCCTCGCCGATATCCAGGAACGTCGTCGTGAGTCCGTAGTGACCGGCGTTGTCCTGGGCCTGGTGGTCGCCCGTGAGCACGAGCATGTCCCGACCGTCGTCGGGAGTGACGGCGTGGAACTCGGCTGACGCCAGTTGCGTTCGCCCGTCCTCCACGCTGACCTGTGGCGGGAAATGCGTCGAGTACACTCGCCGGACGAGCTCGCCATCGAGCTCTTCGAGCAGATGCTCGGCCGCGAGTTTGCCGACGTGGCCCACGCCGGGCAGCCCCTCGACGAGCACCGGCTCGTCGAGTTCGGGGTCGGCGATATCGTCGATTTCGAATTCGTCCATACCCTCTATTGCCGTCGCCAGCGCTTAAGAGAACGTCGATACTCGCCGTGGGGGTCGGCGGGGTCGACAGGGGCGGGGGCGCTGTTGACGGCCTCGGCCCCACAGACGGGACAGGTCCGAGAAAGGGTGTACACCGGGCGGTCGTGTTGGTCGTCCGGGGCCGAACACACCCGGATGTCCGATTTCATTCGTCGTCTTCGTCGCGGTCGCGGTGGAAACCGGTGGTCCCACCGGCGTCCTCGACGACCGTTCGGGCGCGGGCGGCGCTCTCCTCGAGAGCGCCCTCGGCGGTCTTGTAGTCGGGGGCCTGTACCTGGATGCGGTACTCCGGCGAGCCGACGTACGTGACCTCGAGTTCGATTTCCTCGGGCACTTCGCCGTCGCCCTCGGCGGCCTCGAGCGCCTCTTTGATGACGTCGACGCCCGCGCCGTCGGGGCAGGTCAGGTCGACGTAGCCCGTGACGTTGACGTAGGGCACGGAGACGTTCGAGCGGGCCGTCTCGACGATGGCCTCGATTTCCTCGTCGTCGAGGTCGGTGTCTTCGAGGGCCGATTCGCCGTGGATGGCGGCGGCCTCGAAGCCGTCGTACAGCGAGCCAAACGCCGACAGCAAAGCGTTGGCGATGGCGCTGTAGTCCTCGTCGGCGATGTCCTCGCCGAAGGCCAGCTCCATCCAGTTGTCGGCCTTTTGCTCGTTTTTCCACTCCTGGATTTTCTCCTTGCGCTGGTGGTCGTTGACGTCCTTGATGGAGAGGTCAATCTGCTGGGCGTCCTCGTCGACTTCCAGCACTTTCGCGACGACCGTCTGCCCGGTGTTGACGTGGTCCCGGACGTTCTTTATCCAGCCGCTCGCCACTTCGGAGATGTGACAGAGGCCACGCTTGCCCTCGTACTCCTCTAAGTCGACGAAGACGCCGAAGTCCTCGATTTCCTCAACCTTGCCCACGACGAGTTCGCCCGGTTCCGGCCAGCCGCTGTATTTCATGTTACCGTGCCTCGACGACGGCGGTCACTTCGCCTTCGATGGCGGCCTTGCCGCCGGTGGGGCGGGCGAGCGTGTGGCCACAGACGGCACACGCGACCTCGCTTGCGGCCTTCCCGAAGAGCGTCTGTTCGTTCTCGCAGTCCGGACAGGCGACGGTGACGAAACTACCTGCCATGATTACTCCTGGAACTCCAGTCGGCCGGCGCGCCATCCCTCTCGGAGGTGGGCGTTCCCACAGTCCGAGCAGATGTACTTCAGGTCGGTCTTCTTGGTGGGTTTGTCCCCACCGGGGACCTTCGAGAACTTACCCTTGTTCCCGATACCGGTCCCGCGCCGCTTGCGCTGGCGGTCGTTGACCTTCTTCATTCCCGAGGAGCGGCCCGACCGGACCTTCTCGACCTCGTGTTCGTTGTGCTCGTTACAGTGCGGACAGTACGTGTTGAAACGTCGCGGCATCTCCATAGATATCGACCTTACGGGAGAGATTGAGGTGACCGCTTAAAACCCCGACGGTTCGGCTTTCGGGACGGCTGACGGGTGTCCAGCTCGGGCGTCATCGACGCCGTCTCTCCCGCCGACACACAGCAGCGGCTCAGCGGTGTCAGAGAGACGGGGCCGTATAAAAGGTGCTGTCGGACCGTACTGTCTACCTGCTGCTCGCCCCGAGAGGTAACGCCCCTCTGGTCGGTGCGTGGTCTACACATACAGCATCCCGGGGGCGCCTTCGAAGTCACTAAGTACGCCGTTTGCCAAGAGCCGGGTATGAAGAAGCTCATCATCCGTGGCGACCCCGGTCTCCGGAAGGGCGGCCGCATCGAGTACGACGGCGCGGAGTACGAGGTGTTCGCGGTCGCCCAGCAGGGTGACTGGCACGGCCCCGACCGGGTCCAGCTGTGGTGTACCATCGGCAGCGAGGCCGAACAGGAGACCTTCTCGAAACAGGACTACATCCCGATGCATCTCGACACCGAAAACGTCGACGCCGAGGCCGTCACCGTCCTGCGCGAGCGGGCACAGACCTA
The DNA here is from genome assembly GCA_003020925.1 of Halobacteriales archaeon QS_6_64_34. Lineage (GTDB taxonomy): Archaea > Halobacteriota > Halobacteria > Halobacteriales > Haloarculaceae > Haloarcula. The sequence continues at coordinate 83,505 of PXRT01000015.1, forward strand.
GGTTTCCGCCAGCGCACTCTGGTTGACGCGGTAGACGACGACCTCGCCCGAGCGGTGGACCTCTGTCACGCCCGCCAACTGACCGACCGTGATAGTCCGGTAGCGAGCGCGCTCGGCCGGCCCGTTGTAGACGTACTGCACGTCGTATTGCCGGAGCAGCGCTCGCTGCTGGTCGGGCTCGCCACGGTAGATGGTATCGATGTCGTCGGTGCGCTCGTCGTAGATACTGCTGTTGCGATACTGTATCTCGTGGTGCCAGCCCGCTACGGTCGGAATCCCAGTCAGGCTGGAGGGGGCACTGGCCCCGTTGCCCTCCTCGGGCACCCAGTAGTAGCCGGCCGGGGCGGCCGTGACGATGTTTGGCTGCCCGTCTATCTCGCGGTCCAGCCAGCGGATTGCTTCGGCCTCGCCGGGGTGGGAGTCGTCGAGATACGCCCGCCCGTCGAGCGTGGGTTCGTCGGCGCGACCGGCGTGGTTCGGGAGCGCGATGGCGGCGTACACCGACGTCGAACAGACCAGCAGGACGACAAGGACCGTCGTCCCGTTCTTGACGAGCTGGCGGGTCGCCTCGTCGTCCGGTCGCCAGCGGGTCAACAGCCAGGCGAGTACCGGTCCGACGGCGGCGGCCCACAGCACCCACACCTGCATGTACGTCTTGAAGACGGTGTTCATCCGGCCGACGTTCTCCTTGATGAAGATAAACTCCACCAGGATGACCAGCCCGGCACCGGCGACCAGCAGGACCGTCTCGAACCCGACCGAACGGTCGCCGCCGTCGGCAAGGGCGGGAAGGGGGCCCGAACTCGGCTGGCCGGTCGGCGACCGGGCGAACAGCCACGCGCCGACGAGCAGGGGCAAGACGAGCCCGATAGCGACCAGGTCGACCAGCGCGCCGACCGCGACAGTCAGCAGAAAGCCACCCCCGACGAGGCGGGTCTGTCCGGTGTCGACCGTCCGCCCGACCTGGGCGTACAGGTAGAGGGCGAAAGGGACGAGAAAGAGCCCGTGAATCCCTACCAGCTCCGCGATGGAACTGCGGTCGGGGAGATACGTGACTTCCCGGCCGCTGCCGACGCCGAACCAGAACGGGAGCGACCAGAGCAGGCCGAGGGCGACCACGCCGACGGCGACGGCGACGGCGAGACCGATGCGGGAGCCTTCGCCCGCCGGCCCCGCACGGGGAATCGGGTCACGGACCGAGGCCGGCAACAGCGAGCGGGGACTGGCCGGCGCCATAGCGACAGTGACCATCGCGAGCCCGGCGATAGAGGGGAACGACCAGGTGTTCGTCACCGCCATCAGCCCGGCGACGGCGGGGAGCGCCCCAAACAGCAGCGCCAGTCGGCGCCGTCGCTCCTCGGCCGGCGTCCGGTAGTAGCTGAAACACAGCGCCGCTGCGAGAATCAGAAAGCCCGTGCTCATCATGTGGGCGTGGAGGTCGCCGTTGAGCCAGGCAAAGAGGGGGAACTCGTTGACACTGTACCCCGTCCCGGGCGTGTACGTGGCGAAGTCGGACGGGTCGTCTTTGATGACCCGGCTGGCGTCCCAGAAGTAGAACTCCCCCGGCCCGCGTGCGAGCCCTTCGAGTTCGTAGCCGGCGGCGCCGGCCACCGCCCGGGCGACACTGTCGGGTAACAGCCACAGCAGTGCGCGGGCCGGCGTCGTGAGGTTGCTCGCGAAACCGACGAAAAACGCCGACAGCCCGGCCGCGAGCCGGCGGGGAACGTCCCGTGTGGCCGCGACGGCGCCGGCCAGCCCGTAGACGCCCGTCACCAGGGTCGCGTAAAAGCCCGCCAGCGCGAGGTTGTAGGCGTACTGGCCGGCCGTCCCGGTCAGTTCGGTGAGAATCGCCGTCAGCAGGTGCCCGCCGTAGTAATAGGCGACCGGCTCCCCGGCGAACCACATGTCCTCCGGCGGCAGTGTGTCGCCCCGAAGCAGCGACTGGACCAGCCCGAAATCGAGGAACTTCTCGCCGGCCAGCGGCGAGATGGCCGGGTCCAGCGCGCGAATCCATACCACGAACAGAAAGGCAACGGCGAAGACGACGGCGACCTCGCCAAAGGACCGGAGGTCGACCGGTTCACCGCGATAGGCGACCAGTACCGAGCAGGTCACGAGCGCCACCATCCCGAGCCAGATGCCGGCCGTAATCGAGATTCGGCCGACGATGTAGGTAGACAGCCACAGAAGCACCAGGGCGACCGGCAAGCCGAACGCGACACCACGCTCGGCAAAACGGGGGAACAGCACCGAAGCGATGGTCGCGCCGACGTAGGTCAACAGGAGATAGAGGGCAAGCCAGATGACGACGAGACCGTACTCCATCAACGGATAAGAGTTGGGTGAACCCCTATACGTTTTTTGATTCAACCGGCCTGAAGCGGACCGAACGGTTTTTACTCGCTGACCGTACAGGGTGATACTATGTCGACGACCGTCGGTGTCGTTATCCCGGCCTACCGCCCGGACGTTCCGGAACTGCGCCGGTACGTCGCCACAATCGACGAGACGCTGGACCCCGAAACGGTCGTCATCGAACTCGACGCACCCAACGCAGGTGTCAAAGCGGAACTCAACGACCTCCCGGCCGTGGTCGAGACGGTGCCCTACCGGCGTGGGAAAGGGGCCGCTATCACCGCCGGCTTCGAGTATCTGGATACGGACGTGCTGGTATTTGTCGACGCCGACGGCTCGACCCCGGTCGACTCGCTGGCCGCCGTCGTCGCGCCCGTCATCGCCGGTGGGGCCGACCTCTCTGTTGGCTCCCGTCGCCACCCCGAGTCGGAGGTTGCGAGCCACCAGACGTTCGCCCGGCGGTTTCTGGGCGACGGGTTCGCGTGGCTCGCCGGCACCCTGCTTACGGTCTCGCTGTTCGACTACCAGTGTGGCGCGAAGGCCATCACGGCCAGGGGGTGGGACCAGGTCCGGACACATCTGTACGAACCCGGCTTCGCCTGGGACGTCGAACTCGCCGCTATCGCCGGCGCACTGGACCTTCGTGTCCGTGAGGTTCCCATCCGCTGGGAGGACCGCCCCGGCTCGACCGTCTCGCCGGTCCGGGACTCGCTGGCGCTGTTCCGGGCGCTGCTGTCGGCCAGACACCGCGCGAAACAACTGAGCGACGACCGGCTGCACACGGCCATCGCTGCGGCACGCGAGCAGCCGACCGCCCTCATCGAACGGGACCGATGAGCGTCGGCGACCGGCTCCGCACACTGGTGCCCGACCGCTTCGAATCGCTCGTCTCCGGTGTCCGATTCGGCCAGTTTCTCTCGGTCGGCGTCGTCGGCGCCATCAGCGACAACACCGTACTGGCGGTGCTCGGCTTGGTCTTTGGCGTCCCCGACCTCTGGGCGAAAGCCGCCGGCGTCGAGACCGCCATCGTCGTGATGTTTCTGGTCAACGAGCACTGGACGTTCTCCGGGGACGGCGAGGCCGGTCTCCGACCGTTCCTGGAACGGCTGGGGAAATCCCATCTGGTCCGGACCGGCGGCGTCACCGTCCAGCTGGTCGTCTACTGGCTGTTGACCCAGCAGCTGACGGTCGAGCTGGTGGTCGCCGGCCGGGACCTCTGGTTTCTCGCCGCCAGCCCCATCGCCATCGCTGCCGCGATGTCCGTGAACTACGTCTTCGAGAGCCTCTTTACCTGGCAGGTCCACCGCGACGACACCCCGTAGCGCGTCATTGACATCCTCCCCGCCCTGAAGAGCGAGGATTCCTCCGGTGGGGGTTCGGCCGGTCTACGCCGACTGAGCCACGGAAGTCTTTTGCTGGTGCGTGCGAGCCTCGTTGGGACAAGAGCGTGGCAACTCTGACCAGTTGTGGTCGTCCCACGTGAGGCGCACGGGCCGTGCCATCGGCCCTACTTCGTCGTTCGTTTGCTGTGCGAGGAACTTCGCCGATGCATCGAGGTCCGCATGCCCCTCGTAGCCACACGGACACCAGAAGTCGTCGCCCGAGCGAACGGTGTCCTCTCGTTCGCCGCACTCGGGGCACTCCCGCGTCGTGTTCGCTTCTGGCTTCACTTCGACCGAGATACCGTACTCGGCGGCGGTATACGCCAGCCGGTTGATGAACGCGCGGAACGCCCAGAAGTTGTGCGTCTTGGCGTTCACCCGCACCGACCAGTGTTTGTCGAGTACGCCCTTGAGCGCGCCGACGTACACCGTCGAAACGCCTTCGGCGTGAAGGCGTTCCATTAAGTCACGGGCGAGTGCGTCCTGAGCATGGTCCCGCCGGTTCGTTCGCTTCCGGTACAGCCGCCGAATTCGCTTCGACGTGTACCGGCCTTCTTCTCGCTTCACACGCGAACGGTGGTCGGCGATTTCGTGGGTGGTTTCGCGGAACCGCTCGAACAGGTCGCGTCCGCCGTAAAGGAGTTGTGTTCCGGTGGTCGTACTGCACGCGACGATGTTGTTTGCGCCCACGTCCAGAGCGGCTTCTTCCGAAGCCAGTGGTGAGTCCTGTCGAGAATCGTCCACGGTGACAGGTTGAATCGCTCTGAATTGGCCGCTCACGTCGTCGTAGTACAGTTCGAGTTGGCCGGGGTCGCCGTCCCACTTCGGCTCGCCTTGCACATCGAGACGGAGCCGTTCGCGGTGGCCGATGTCGTACTCCTCTTTGAGTTGTTTGCCGACCGGGACATTGAGGATGGACTGTTCGCGGGTGCCCGACGCCCACCGGAGCGTGTACTGGTCGTCGCGGATGTACGTCCGCAATTCTCTGCCCTCTTGTTCGTTGCCCCAGTAGCCGGGGAGTCCGTTCGCTTCCCCAGCTTCTTTGAGCGTGAAGAACGACCGCCACGCCTGGTCGTTCTTGCGAATCACCTGTTGGGCGGTTGCGGAGCCGACGACGCCTTTGTACCGGCCGTAGTGGTCGTCGGCGTCCCAGATGGGCTGGTCGATGTTCGGGTCGGTGAAATACTGTCTCCGCCCGTAGTTGACTTCGTTCCACAGGGAAGCAGAAGCGTCCAACAGCCGCCGAAGACACTCCGCGTCGGTGTCGGAACGTGGAACAACCCGGAACGTGTTGACGCGCTTCACGAGTGTTGCTCCTCGATGTGCTGCTTGATAGCGTCTTTCGAGACACTGCCAGCGGTCTCGATGTAGTACGAGCGCGTCCACTTGATACGGTCGTCGTGCCGGTCATTGTACCACCGGGCGGAGATACCCTTGAGCCAGTTGACCAGCAACGAAGGGGCGTTTCGTGGGGGACTGCCGACGAACAGGTGAACGTGGTCGTCCATGATTTTGGTTTCGACCAGTTCGATGTCCTTGTCGTCGCAGATTTCGGCGAAGATGCTTTCGAGCGCGTCTGCCTTGCCCGTCAGTACCGGTTGTCGGTACTTCGGAACGAACACTACGTGATAGTAGAGTTCGTAGACCGCATGACGGGTACTCTTTGGCATCTATGTATACTATGATTAACCGGACGGGTAAACGCTCCGGTCGGACCCCGGCCGTGCTGTGGTCGGTGGGTTGTGGAATCAAGTGTACGGCGCGTATCCCCGCCCCAAAGGACGGGGCCTTGCGCCTGTCTTTCACGTAATTCACGGACGGCACCCGAATCACAAGTCTTAATGAGGGCACTCGGGTATGGACAGATAGCGGGATGGGATAGCCAGGAGATTCCGGCGGGCTCATAACCCGCAGACCGGTAGTTCAAATCTACCTCCCGCTATATGCTGTCGCTCACAAATTCGTGAGCCCGCTACCGGCCTGGCGGTCACCCGTCGCCGTACGCGTCCGTAATCACGACCTCGCCGTCCTCAACGACGACATTGATGAGTGTCTTGGCATCGTAGCCGGCGTCGTCAAGCTTGTTCTGGCCGTCGGCTTTCTTGATGACACAGACGATATCACAGATGTCGGCGCCGATATCCTCCAGGGCGCCGGTCAGGGCCGCCACGGTCCCGCCCGTCGAGAGCACGTCGTCGAGGACGAGCACGCGGTCGCCCTCGTAGACGTCGTTGACGTACATCTCGTTTTCCGAGTAGCCGGTGACCTGTGAGAGTGCGACCTCGCCATCTAAGCCGTACTGGCGCTTGCGAACGACCACGAGCGGGATATCGGTCATCAGCGACACCGCCGTCGAGATGTGGATGCCCATCGCGGCCGGCGTGACAATTTTGTCGACGTCGTCCAGTTCGGCCTTGCGAATTATTTTGATGACGATTTCCCGCAGTAGCTCCGGCCGAAGCATCGGCACGCCGTCACTGATGGGGTGGACGAAGTAGTGATACCCCTCCTTCTCGATGATCGGGGCGTCGAGCAACGACTCCTGCAGTTTGTCCATAGCGACGGTTCTGCGAGGCCCTACTAAAGTTCGTCGTCAGCGGTCGATAAACCGGAGACGACGCAATCGAGTGACGACTCGGCGGTCGTTTATCTAACACTCGGCGATTATCTGGGTACTATCACCGTCCGGATTGGTCCAGATTAGTTTCTCGTCGCCACTCACGTCGGGAATGTCGTTCGTTCCGCCGTCCTCAGCGATGGTGTCTCCGGCAGTGAACGGGCCGCCGCTGAGCGGGTCGATATTACTGCCGTCGGGATTGTTGATTCGCAGCTCCGATGCAGTGAGGTCATCACCACCTTCGTGCGTGATGCCGTCGTCTGCGATGTTGCAGTTGATACTGACCTGTGGTGGCATGGCCCCGGTAGTGTCACCCAGACCCAGTATGAAACTCCCCGCGACGGCAGCGAGGATGACCGTGATTGCGACCATCAGTATAACCCCAATGACTGGTGATACCCCTGTCTCGTCTCTAATGAATGGTTTCCCCACCATCTGCACTATTGTTCCTCACTATGATACTTAAATATAAACCCCCTAAATCCATTTTTTACTTTTACTTACAGGTCCAGAAAGACATTAATGACTGTATCCCCATGCTTCTCGGTGGGAATCCCGACGGTGGTAGTGGCGGTAACTAAAGGGAAGCGCCTCGTATGATAGTTCAACGATATTTCTGGTACGCGGCTACAAAAGAAGGATCCGCCTGACAGACTCAGACAGACCGATTTTCGTTTCGTTACGGCGGAATCATTACCGGGAACGCAGTGCCGAACTGCTCAGGGCACCCTACGGGCCCAGATGTCGGGTAACCAGCACATGTTAGAGCAGTTCGAGTGTCTCTGCGATAACCCGGACCATCGGGAGCAGGTGACTATCGCCAATAGAGTAGTACTCCAGTGCGACCAGCAGGACGAACACGGTAGAGAGACCGGTTGCGACTCCGAGGAGCACAGCGCCAGCGTGGCCAAAGTGGCCGTCGGACCGGCCGAAGACCGACCAGACGGCGAGCGGGGCCGCGCTCGCGAGCGCGAGGAGCGCGTGCAACTGGAACGCCGCCCCGAGACCGACGGCGGTCCAGAAGACGAGGACGGCGACGAGCTGTCCCCCGATGAGCGCTGCCACGGCGGTGCCCCAGGCGAACAGCTGCCAGTGTGCCGTGAGTGTCTCCCTGACCACCGGGAGCCGGCCCAGGAGGTAGGCGCCCAAGGGAAACAGCGGGAACAGATACCGAACGGTCAGTTGCGCGTGTAACGGCAGCCGGCTGGCATACAGGAGCGTGAGCGTCGTACAAAACAGTATCGCAAACACGTCGACGACAGCCACGGCACCGAGAACCCTGGAAACCCGTTTCCGGGCACGAATCCGTCGCCACGCGACGGGGATGCCACCGGCCAGCGCGCCCAACACGGGGGCCGACTCGAGCAGTGAGAGGTTCACCGACTCGGACCCGGCTTTGTTCAGCGCCCTGGCGGCGTCGCCTGAACGGACGAGCGTCTGGGAGACCGCCGCCGGGTCGGTGAGGGCGACGGTGATACCCTTACTGATTTCGCGGGCGAGCAACTGCAGCGGTTTCGTCGCGCTCAAGATGAGCCCGAGTAGCTGCACTAGAGGGTTCGGGAGCGCTGTGGTACTGCCCGAGCCGCCGGAGCCACCGGTAGCACCGGCGGCCCCAACGCTACTGACACCACCGCCGGAGAGCAGCCGTGGAGGCCGTATCGGCGAGCCGGTGAGCACGTAGTTCGTGAGGGCGAAGGGGACGAGCGACAGGAGAAAGGCACCGCCGACGAGTGCGAGCGTTCGCGGGCTGTTGTCCGGTGCTGTAGGGACGTCGACGGCGGCCAGCACGACCAGCAACAAGAGCGCTTCGGGGGCTTGGACCCACGCGTAGAGGCCGACGAGCGCGTAGGCCAGCGCGCGGAAGGTCACGCGGCGAGTGACCAGCGCGCCGTCCGGGCGGGTACGACTCCGGTAGAGCGCGTAGGCGATGGCGAGGACGACCGTCGCCGTGATGGCGTGTCGCTTCGCGATGGTCGCCCAGAGTGCCAGCGGCGTCCCGAAAACGAGCACGGCAGTCACCGCCGCCGCGAGTGTCCGCGATTCGAACCGGGTCAGCAATCGATAGCAAAGCACGGGCGCGAACGCGGCCACGGTAATGTGGAACAGCTGCAGCGCATAGAGGTGTGTCCCGGCGGGGTCGAGCGGTCGCGCGAGTGCGACGTTACCCGCAAAGAGCACCAGAGTCAGCACAGCGCCGGCGGCGACCGTGTCGCGGCCGAGTTCCCGGCCGAGGGTGACGACGAACGCAAAGAGCGCGAGCGACCACAGGCCGACGAGGGCGATGCGGAGGCTGGCGACGGCGGCAATCGCTTCCAGGACGACCCAGAACGGCAGCGAGAGGACGATAGCGCCGTAATTGCGCGCGATGAGGCCGCCCTCAGTCCGTTCGACGCCGGGCGTGTCGAGCGAGGGTCCGTACGCCGCCTCGGTCATGAACAACTCGCCGTTCGAGAGGCTGTACAGCCCGTTGACCAGCGCGTACGTGTCGGTGATGAACACCGCCGTCTGCCAGATGATACCGAACAGACAGAGCGACCCCAGGAAGGCGAGCAGGCCGATTCGGTCGCCAAAGAGGACCTTCGCGAGCGCGTGTCGCCGCTGGACGGACGAATACGCACGGACTCGCGCTGTCGCGTTCGCCAGACTCATTCGACCACCTCGACGGTGATGTTCTGTCGGGCGGCGACCCGTCGGCCGTCGGAGTCACGGACGACGAGAGACAGTTCGCCCGCGTACTGGTTGCGCTGTAGTTCCGAGTCATCGACGGAAAACGGCTGGATGGTGGCCTCGTAGACCGGGCCGTGGTCGTCGGCGTTCAGGAAATGCGTCGTCGACACCGAGTAGCCCAGTTCCGGCACGCGAATCTTGTATATCAGCGTCGGCGTTTGCGTTATCGACTCGAATCGGACCGTCGCCGGGGGCACCTCCAAGTAGGCGTTGGCCGCGCCGTAGGAGGCCGACCCGATGGTCGCGTTCGTCGGGAACTCGACCGACGCAATTGACAGCGACCCCTCGTTAGAGATAGCGGGCGCCGGTTCCTCGGCGAGCGAGAGCCCGGAAACGAGCGGGCCGAAGGCGATGGCCGTCAGCACGACGACGCCGACGACAGTCGGGACGACCGCTCGCCTGTAACTCATTCATGTTGACCAAACCGACGAGGGTGAAATATGTGTCGGCCTGTGGCGTCGCTACTAGTGGACGAGCCCGATAAAAATAGGCCGTGGTTAGTTTCTACGCGTTAGCACTCCGCGACGATGGACGAACTCCCGCCGTCGGGGTTGTTCCATCGGATTTGCTCATCGCCGTCAATTGAACCACCATCGTTAATCTGGTCACCGGCAGTTATCTCGCTTTGAGAGGTGTCAATTGAGCCACTACCAGCGTTCAGCAGATCAAAATCCGACGGATTAGATAGTGTATCTCCGCCAGTATGCGTGATTTCGTCGTTGCTCGTGTCGCACTCAATGCTGAACTGCGGTGCTGCGTCCCCTGCTGAATCACCTAGTCCCAACACAAAGCTCGCGATAACGGCCGCGAGGATAACCGTGATTGCGACCATCAGGATGACCCCGATGACCGGCGATACTGCGTTGTCATCGTTGAAGAGTTTCTTGATATCCATTTTTATACGTCGTATTCACCAAGCGTGCTAGTCGAGTCGCCATCTGGGTTCTCCCAGATGATTCGCACAGTCGTATCTTCATCTACGCCAGTCGACCCCTCATCACCGGCAGTGGCTTCGTCGGGGAACTTCGATTCCATGTTACTGGAGTCATTATTAGTAGGGTCAACCGAATTATCACCGTCTTTCAGCGTCACCTGTGTCATATCAACATTGTCACCCCCATCGTGTGAGATTGTCAATAACCCATCGCTACCCAATCCTGTAGTAAAACTTGAAGCACTACTATCATAGCTATAACTCCAACTCGCCTGTGGTGCTGCATCCCCGGCCTGGTCGCCCAGCCCGAGCACGAACGATGCGATGACTGCCGCGAGAATGACCGTAATCGCGACCATCAGGATGACCCCGATGACCGGCGACACAGCGTCATCATCTTGTAGTAGTTGTTTGATATCCATGTGTTGTATCCTTGCCAACACACCGCGTGTATCCGGGTGTACACCGACTCCCCGCACAGTGGACCCCGTGGGTGTGTTGTCTTCTTTTCATGTGGGATCCAAACTTATATCTACCCTATGCTTCATGCCTTCAGCGCTGCCTTGAACGCTGTCAAGAAGGCCCTGTACTGCCGAAATTCGATTTTCAGGAGAGAGAACTGTCTCTCCGGAGTGTATCCTGAAAAATCGTAGTAGATTGGCGGGATTGGAACAGTCCAGCCGCGAATACTGACCCACATCTGAAATAGCGAGTAGTGACACCGGTTCGTCAGTCACTTGTGCTGACGGCCGGACCTCGGTGTGTGGCTGCCAGCGTGTGCATTTTCACGGTTCGTTACCGCATGTAGAAGAGAGGTGTGACTGCGGGCACTATCCGAACGGTGGTGTTTAGTTAGGCGATTTAGATTGTCAACAGCCAGAAAGCCCCGGCTGGCTTCGGTCGGGGGGCTCGCTGCGCTCCTCGGCCTTCGGCCTGCGGTGCTTACGTCGCCCGCCTTCCCGAAGCGGGCGGGACTGAAAGGGGCCGACCGCTCGACGACGAGGCGAAGCAAGCACTGCAACGAACGGAGTGAGTGAAGCGCGCAGCGAGTCGTAGTAGTCGAGCGGTCGGGGGCTTTCTGGCTCTCTTCCGCGTTTTCTACTAAACTAAACACTACCATCCGAACGGTCCACAGGCTGATATCCCATCTCCGTCAGCACGCTCACGAGTTCTCGTGCGGAGTACGGTGCCGGCACAGTTACTCGGGAAACCACGGAGCGTCGGGTTCCTGTGGATTGTCCGGAACTGTCTCCGGGTCAAGTCCCAGGTCACGCAAGTCGGCATCCGTCACCGGCTCACCGATTTCCCCAGTGTGAAGCGCGACTGCTCCGTCCAGGTTTACGAGGGCCTCAGAACGTGTCTCCCCGTGGCTCGCGACACCGACTCCCTCGTCTATGGCCGACCAGCGCCCGTCATTTTCCTGTACCAGATGAATCTCGCGCCGCGATGAGTCGCCCTCCCGACTGTCAGCCCGAGCCATACTGCACGTAGATTACAATGGGTGAAAACACTTCGGACGTCGCTCTCGACGGTGGTTACGGTAGCAGCGATTGGTGATGAAAGCCAGAACGCCCCCAGTACTCAGCGCTCGCCGTCGACGAACTCCGTCAGCGTCATTTCGCGGGCGACCAGCGTGTGATACAGCGCCGAGACCGTGAGCACGACAGCGAAGAGTGTCGCCCACACCAGCGTCGGGATGAGGGCAAAGGGGTAGACGCCGACCCACAGCACCGTCACGATGGCGAGGCTGATAGCGCCAAAGGAGAGGTAGAACTCACGCCACGGGAACTCGCCCTCCGGGACGATTTCCAGGTAGACCGTCAGCTCCTCGGTCTGGTCGGTGGTCGTGATGACGCCCTCGTCGCTGTTGTACTCGACGATGCCCACCTCGTCCATCTGTGGAAGGTGAGACTGCTGAAGCGTGGTGTAGACGCGCTTGCGCTGGGCGCTGGTGACCTCCGCACAGCTGCAGTCGTACTCGGCGGCGGCGACGTGGTCGGCGAGGTCACCGAGCGACACCGGGCCGCCGTGCTCCCGGAGATACTGGAGGACGTGACGACGGCGCTCGTTCTGGAGTACGTCGAATATCTCCTCGTTCGAGAGTTCGTTCTCGTCCGCCCGCCGGACCTGCTGACTCATCGGGCGGACTCACCTGGTCCCCACGGCAATGCCATTCTACCACGCAGTGGGAGATATGCACTAATAATCTTGATGGTCAGCTCGAAGAATCAAAATATTACTGAAGATATCAATGACTGTGGGCGAATGGCCGCCCTCCCAGCCAACCGGCTACGAGTCGCCGTCCCACGTCGCGACCGTCGTTGACCCGCCGTCCGTCGAGTGGACCAGCCGAACCGTCGCGTCGGCATCGACGGTGACGGTCGCGCTCGTCCCGGCGGCGATGTCGCCGCTCCAGCCCAGCGCGCTTTCGCTCACCGTCCCGCCGGGCTCGGCTCGGACCTCAAGCTTCGACGCGTCGATGGTGTCGCCGCCGACGTGGGTCATCGTCAGCGCGCCGCTGTCACCGCTGTCGGTAAGGTCCGCGCTCCCACTGGCGCCGGCCTCGTAGGTGAAGTCGAACGACGCCTGCGGAGTCGTCGAGACGAGCGCGTCGTCGCCGGCGACCACGACGCCCGCAGTGACTGTTGCGAGAGTGATGCTGATGGCAAACAGCAACACGACGCCGATGACCGGTGAGACGGCGTCATTTTGGGACAAAGTGCCTTTCATAGCCTATTCCCTTCCTTGATTACCTGTAAATATCCAGGATTGAGTATGAATGTTAGGAATTGATGGATTGAGAAGGTTTTAGCATACAAGATATCCGATTTGATGCCAGTACCCGACTACACACATCGAAGAACTACGGCGGGTTAACTGTGGCTCGAGCGTTGAGGGCGCAAAATCCCTCGAGCGTCTGAATAAGTGATGTGGGCCGTATTATTCCCAACAATCCTGATGCTAATTAACCGTCAGATTGTCGAGAGAAAATGGGCTTCAGAACGTTTTCGGTCTAAGGGGGTAAGAGAATTTAGGAAGGTGCGTTAGGCATTGTAGCTGCCAATCGTAGCACTGCTTCCTTCACCGCTATCCCAGGTGATTCGAATGGTGGTATCTTTGGTGAATGGTTGGTCACCGTTTCCACTCTCATCGTAAATGACTGTACCAGCTGTTATCGTACTTGAGCCACCAACTTCTAATAGACCGTTCGAAGTTGTCTTGTCGTTTCCATCAATAGTGACAGTTACTTTACTGGCAGTAATCTCGTCACCACCAGTCATAGTGATAGTATTATCACTCGGATTGAACTCGAACGTGGCTTGCGGGGCGTTGTTGCTCACCGAGTCCCCGAGACCGAGTACGAACGTGGCGATAACGGCCGCGAGGATGACCGTGATTGCGACCATCAGGATAACCCCGATGACCGGCGATACTGCGTCGTCTTCTGTGAGCAAGGTTTTGAGGTTCATGTGAAGTCGTGTTTTGGGACAAATAGTGAAATTTGAAAGCCTATACTCCTGCTAGCTGCTGCCCATCAGTTCGGAAACAGCAGTCGTCGGTGTGGAACACATCATGCGTTCGGACAGGCGTCACTACGGAGCGTCGCAGAGCTTCCAGCGGACTCCCAAGTCAGTGGTGCGGCATCGCTGTCAAATACCCCAACAATCGTGTCACCAGCAGTATAAGTACTGCTGGACAACGAGTTGGTCTCATTTGCGATGTACAGGTTCGCTCCGTCAAGTTCGTCCCCACCATCGTGTATCAGGTCGCCACCGTCACAAGCGAAACTCGCCTGTGGCGCCTGATTACTAAGCGAATCCCCTAAACCGAGCACGAACGTCGCGATGACGGCCGCTAAGATGACGGTAATCGCGACCATCAGAATAACCCCGATGACCGGCGACACCGCGTCGTCGTCTTGTATGAGTGTTTGGATATCCATTGTTGTATCCGACACGTTCCGGGACCGTGGCACCACACCACCTGCATCCCGGCCGTGTCCCTAAAGCCCTACATGGCATTAGCACATATAAAAGTACAGCACCGATTATCCACTGTGAAAACACACTGTATATTCAAGGTAGTAGAAGTAACACAACTGTCACGAAAACGGCGAGCACGAGGATACTGAGTCCGATACCGGCGCGAATCGGGTGTTTAGCGTCCCCTCCGACGGCCCCGTTGTACACGGTATCAGGATTTGTAATAGAGTTGACGGCAGTTTTGGCTCCGGCAACAGTTACGCGGTCGACGGCGGCGTAGAGTTCGGTGAGCCCGACGACCAGGCCACGGGTGCCATAGAACACGACCGGATTGGTGAGGCTGTCGATGTCGGGGACCCGGCCGAGTTTCGAGAGGGGTTTCTTCGTCAGCGCGAAGCCGACGAGGCCAACGAGACCCAGGATGACGCCCTCGACGACGTGGGGGACGGTGTAGGTCTTGTAGACGTGCGAGACGGCGGCCTCGCTGGTCACGTCGTAGGGGAGCAGCGAGAACAGCGCCCCGTCGAAGAGCCCATAGACCACACAGAGGGCGGCGACGCCGACCATCGCGACACTCTGGCCGTGATTGGCGTCCTCGACATCGCCGTCGTACTCGCCGTGGAAGAAGGCGTAGTAGCCGAACTTGATGAACGACATGAACGTGCCGATGCCCCCGAGCATGAGGAGCCACTCCAGGGTCGTCCACTCGTAGATCGGCAGCGGGCCCTTCACGAAGGTGTAGTGGGCGCCGTCGATGACGATGCCCTTGCTGACGAAGCCGTTGAAGCCGGGGAAGCCGGCGATAGACAGCGCCGCGATTGTGAACGCGCCGGCCGTAATCGGCATCTGTCGGGCCAGCCCGCCGAGTTTCTTCAGGTTCTCCTCGCCGGTCCGATAGACCACGACGCCGGCGGTCATAAAGAGGAGTCCCTTGTAGAGGATGTGGTTGAACACGTGGGCGAAGGCGCCGGCCTGGGCGAGGGCGGACCCGATGCCGACGCCGGCTATCATGTAACCGACCTGGGACTGGATGTGATAGGAGAGCAGCCGGCGCATGTCGTTCTGGAACAGCGCGAACGTCGCGCCGAAGACGGCCATCCCGCCGCCCATGTAGGCGATGGCCACGTGACCGTCGGGGAACGCCCGGTACATCCCGTAGACGCCGGTCTTGGTCGTGAACACGCAGAGGAAGACGCTGGCGGCGATGTGGGGTCGCGGGTAGGTGTCGGGCAGCCAGGCGTGCAGGCCGATGAAGCCGACGTTGACGCCGATACCGACGGCAGCGAGCGCTGCGGGGAACCCCCCGACGATACCCGTCGTCTCGGGGCCGCCGGGCACCGACCCGAACAGGAAGGTCCCCGTGACCGCGTAGTTCTGGAGAATCGCGGCCATCAGCAGGGTGCCGCCGATGCCGTGGAAGATAGCGTAGCGGTAGCCGGCCCGGACCGCCGGGCCGCGGTAGTGCCAGACGAGCAGTGTACTGGTGACGGCCATCAGCTCCCAGAAAAAGAGGAGCGTAAGCCAGTCGCCGGCAAAGACCGCGCCGTAGCTGGTGGCGAGGTAGGAGTACGCGAAGGCGGTCTGGACGCTCTCGGCCTCGCTGGCATAGGAGTAGAGGACGGCGGCGACGCCGATGACGCCGAAGATGAGGCCCATCAGCCGCGAGAAGTCGTCGACGTTCAGCAGGACGGCGTCGAAGCCGAGAAACGTCGTCCGGAGGAAGACCCCGGAGGGGACGGCCCATGCCCACGCCAGCGCCGCCCCGGCGGCGACGACACCGAGCGCGTGGCCGGCCGTCCGTGGCAGGAACGCGATTGCTATCGCCACCGCGAGCAGGACGACGACGGGCGGCACAGTCGTCAGGGGTCCCGCCATCAGCCAATCACCCCCGGGAGTCCACCGACGACCGTCTCGACGATACGCAGGAAGACGGCCATGCGCGGGCCGATACCGAGCGCCAGGGAGAGTGTCGCCGCCGTCAGTATTGGCCCGAGCATGAACCAGGTGCTCTCGGCGCCGCGCCACCCCCGACGCTCCCAGCCGCCCGCCGGGGGTCCGCCGTGGTGTTCGTGTTCCTCGTTGAACTTCCCGAGGTGGTCGACGTATTCGGGGTCGGGCATCGACTCGTCGTGTTCAGCCTCTCCGCCGTCAGAGCGTCGCTCTGGCGTGGTTCGGGGACCGTCTGTCCCATCGCCGCCATCCGGCCACACTGCGGTCCGACCACCCATCGCGGCACTGACGATTGGCTTCTCGTCGTAGCTCTCGGGCGTCTCGAAGTACGCCTGGTAGACGACGGGCCAGAAATAGGCGATGTTGAGGAGGCCCGAAACCAGCAGGACAGCGGCGAAAATCGCCTGGCTGCCCTCCAGCGCGCCGATGACGAGATACCACTTGCTGACGAAGCCCGCCACGAGTGGAATGCCGGCCATCCCCGCCCCAGCGACGGCGAAGGCGGCCATCGTCAGGGGCATCCGCGTCCCGATACCGGCCATGTCGCTGATGTCGTCGGTGTGGGTCTCGACGTGGATGGCCCCCGCACAGAAAAACAGGGTGAGCTTCATGAACGCGTGCGCGGGGATGTGGAGCAAGCCGCCGACCAAGGCGTTGCCCTCCAGCAGCGCGAGCCCCAGTACGATGTAGGAAAGCTGGCTGATTGTGGAGTAGGCCAACCGGCGCTTGAGGTTGTCCTTGCGCAGGGCGATGACACTGGAGGCGAGCAGGGTAAAGGCGGCGACGGCTGCGAGTGGGAGAGCGACCCCGAGTTCGGCCAGCAGGTCGGTGCCAAAGACGTCCAGCACGATGCGGGCGATACCGAAAACACCGCTCTTGACGACGGCGACGGCGTGCAGCAGCCCGGAAACCGGCGTCGGCGCGACCATCGCGTCGGGGAGCCAGGAGTGAACCGGCATCAGGGCGGCTTTCACGCCGAAGCCAGCCGCCAGCAGAGCGAAAGCGGCCTTCGCGAGGGCCGGGTCGGCCGTCGCCAGCGCCTCAATACCGCCGGGCGTAAACGCGGTCGTCCCGGTCAGGAAAAAGACCAGGAGAGTGCCACCCAGGACGGCGACGCCGCCGCCGAAGGTGTAGGTGAGATACTTCCGGCCGGCGGCGCGGGCGATGTCGGTCTCGTCGTGGGTGACGAGGGGGTACGTCGACACCGTCAGCAGTTCATAGAAGACAAACAGCGTCAGCAGGTTCGCGCCGAAGGCCACGCCGATGGCAGCGGCGACGCTGGCCGCGAAAGCGGCGAAGTATCTGGTCTGGGCGTGCTCGCTCAGCCCGCGCATGTAGCCGATGGAGTAGAAGCTGGTGACCAGCCACAGCAGGCTCGCGAGCAGGCCAAAGAGGATGCCCAGCGCGTCGGCCCGAAGGACCAGCGAGAGGCCGTTGCCGAAATCGCCGAGACGGGTGACATATTGGGTGCCAGAGAGGACACCCGGCACCATGCTGGCGACGATAGCGAGCTTTGCCCCGGAGACCGTCAGCGTGACGCCCTCGCGCATGTTGGGCCGTGATTTCAGCGAGAGAATCACGGGGATAGCCAGCGCGCTCACGAGGACGGCGGCCAGTGGTCGGATGGATGCGACGTCTGTCATTGTAGGAGTGGCGGCAGGGTCTCGGTCAGCAGCTGTTCGAGCGCCGGGACGGCGGCGGTCAGTGCAACGGCGAGGACGGCGGCGACGACGACGACGACGAGCATCCCGGTCGAGACGCTCGCGTTACTGGGGTCTCGGCCGGGCGGGGGTCGCAGGTCGTCGGTCACCGCCTCACCGCCGTCGGCGACGGCGCCCTCCTCGCGGATGGTCGGCTCGGCGAAGTAGAGCCGCTCGCCGAGGCGGGCGAAATAGGCGAGCGTCAGCAGCGTGCTCGCCAGCAAGACGGCGACGACCGGCCACATCTCGGTCTCGATAGCGCCCACGAGGATGTACCACTTACCGACGAACCCGATGGCGGGCGGCACGCCGACCATCCCCAGCGCGAGGATGGCGAAGGCCCCGGCGGCCAGCGGGGTTCGACTCCCCATCCCGGCGTACCCGCCCAGTGTGGTGGCGCCCGTCTCGCGTTCGATGATACCGCTTGCGGCAAAGAGGCCGCCTTTCATCACGGCGTGGCCCACCAGATGGACGGTCGCGCCGACGACGGCGATGGGCGTCGCGACGGTAAAGCCCGCGATGACCAGGCCGAACTGCGACACCGAGGAGTACGCCAGCATCCGCTGGACGCTCGACTGGGAGACGGCCAGGGCGCTCCCGGCGACGATGCTGACCGACGCGACGGCGATGAGCGCCCACCGGGCCGCCGGCACCGCCGTCAGGAACTCGACGGTAAAGACCGAAAACAGCAGCCGGGCGAGGGCGTAGGCCGACACCGTCGAGACGAGCGCGGAGATGAACGCGCTGACGCTGTCGGGCGAGTTCGCGTAGGCGTCGGGCTGCCACGTGTGCAGCGGGAACAGGGCGACTTTCACCGTGAGCCCGCCGACCATCAGCCCGAAGGCGGTCAGGACGAGCGTCGAGTCGTAGCCGACCGCCGCGAGTTTCTCGCTCATGTCCGCCATGTTGAGCGTCCCCGTCGCCGCCAACGCGTAGCCCACGCCCAGCAGATATAGCGAGGCGCCGACGGTGCCGACGATGAGGTATTTCAGGGCCGCGACGGCCGCGCTGGCCTCGCGACCGCTGGCGACGAGGCCGTAGGCCGCAAGGCCCGTAATCTCGAGGAAGACGTAGAGGTTGAACACGTCGCCGGTGACTGTCATCCCCGTGAGCCCGGTGACCAGCAGGAGGAGCTGGCTGTAGAACGTGTTCTCGTGCGGGCCGGCGTGGCGCGCGTACGCGAGCACGCCAAGCGTGATGGCGCTGATGAGCAACACGACCACGAGCGAGAGTCCGTCGACGACGAGTTCGATACCGTAGGGGATGGTGAAACCGCCGACGGCGTAGCTGAGGACGCCGCCGGTCCGGACCTCGCGGGCGAGCAGCCCCGCGAGGGCGGCGTGGCCGAGCATCGTGACGAGAGCGATTGTCCAGCCGGCGCGGTCGGTATAGAGGCTCGCGACCAGCGGGACGGCGGCGCCGACGATTGGCAGGACGACGAGCAGGACGGGGAGATGGTCAATCATAGTAGAGTTCCTCCAGGGTGTCTTCGTCGAGTGTGCCGTACTCCGAGTAGATACGGACGATGAGCGCCAGTGCCACCGCCGTCAGACTCACTCCGACGACGATGGCCGTCAGGATGAGCACGTGTGGCAGCGGGCTCACGTACGGGCCGCCGCCGTCGGTCACGACCGGCGGGCTCGCGCCGGTTCGATAGGCCAGCGTGATGAAAAACAGGAAGATGCCCGTCTGGAAGATGTTCATCCCGATGACCTTCTTGACGAGGTCGGGCGACTCGATAAGGGTGTACAGTCCGATTCCCAGCAGGAGGACGACCGCGTAGTAGTTGTATCGACTCGTCAGCAGATCGAGCTGGAGGACGTCGACCGTCATCGCTCGCCCTCCCCGGTGACGTAGCCGAAACCGGCCGCCAGCAGGAAAAAGAGGCCGATTGCGACGCTGGCGACGATACCGCCGATACCCAGCTCGACCAGTTCGATGCCATACTTGCTCGCCTCGTAGTAGTACGGCTTGTAGACGTTGTACTGGAGGAACTGTCCGCCAAGCGCTATCGCACCGAGGCCGATACCGGCGAAGACGAGGACGCCGCCCGAGGCCAGCGCCGCGACGATGCGGACGTCGAGCCACTGCCGGGTCGAGTCGATACCGAAAGCGAAGGCGAGCATCATCACCACGGAGCCGGTGATGACGCCGCCCTGGAAGCCGCCGCCGGGCGAGTCCGCGCCGTGGAACATGATAAAGAGGGCGAAGGTCAACACGAACGGGGCGACCACCCGGACCGTCGTCATGATGATGGTCGACTCGACGTACAGCCCCGGCGCTTCGTCGGCACTCATGCGAACACCTCCCGGCGTAACACGGAAAGGGCGACGACGCCGGCCGAGAAGACGACGACGGCCTCGCCGAGCGTGTCGAACCCTCGGTAGGCCGCAAGCACCGCCGTCACCGCGTTGTGGACCTGCGTCTCCTTGTAGGCGTTTGCCAGGTAATATTGGGTGACCTCGCCGCCGACGACTGGGGCGGTCGGGTCGCCGATGGCCGGTAACGACGGAATCGTTGCGGCCATCACGAGCACGAACGCCCCGACGAGGGCGACGGTCCGCCACCGAACGGATTCGAAGAGGCTGTCGACGTCGGGCGTGACCGTGTTGGCCAGCGCTATCAGGAACAGGATGGTCATGATACCGGCCCCGACGGCGGCCTCGGTCAGCCCCACGTCGGGGGCCTGGAGGACGAGCCAGATGATTGAGATACCCAGGCTGTAGGCGGCAAAGGCGATGACCGACGCCATCGTGTCTTTCAGCAGCGCCGCGCCCAGGGCACAGCAGAGGACGAACACCAGCAGCGACCCCTCAAGTAGCGTCAGGCTCATTGGTCGTTCTCCGTGGTCCAGGGCTCGATACCCTGGTCTTTTGCCGCCCGGGCGACGGCGTGGGCCGCCGTCGGGTTCGTGAGGAACATGAACACGAGGAGGAAGACGGCCTTGGCTGTCGAGAGACCCGTCTCCAGGGCCAGGGCGGCCGCCGCGATGGTGAGTACCGCCCCGAGCGTGTCGCTTTTCGACGCCGCGTGTGCGCGCGTGTACACATCAGGCAGCCGGATGATGCCGATGGCGGCGACGCCGCTGAAGAAGGCACCGAGGGCGGCAAGCGCGACGATGGCCCACTCGACGGGCGTCATAACACACCTCCGTGCTCGACGTTGAACTTCGAGAACGCAATAGAGAGCAGGAAGTTGAGCAGCGCGTAGACGAGCGCCACGTCGAGGAACGTCGACTCCTCGAAGGCGGCGGCCACCAGCGCGATGGCGATGACGGTGTTCGTGCCGGCGACGTTGACCGCGATGACCCGGTCGTGGATGGTCGGGCCGACGAACACCCGGTAGAGGGCCACGACGGCGAAGAGAACGAAGGCCGCAGCGATTGCCAACATTGCGGTGGCAAACTCAACCATCCGAGTTCCCCCCGTCGTCCCCCCGTTCGCGCGGGGTGGCGATGGCCATAGACTCGCGACCGTAGAAGACGAATCGCACCGCACGTTCCAGCCCGCCGTCGAAGAGGTCGGCCCGGGCGCCGGCCGTCAGCGAATGGATGGTAAAGGCCCGGTCGGTGACGCTGACGGTCAGCGTCCCTGGCGTGAGGGTGATGCTGTTTGCCAGCGTCGTCACGGCGGCGTCGCCCCAGACGGCCGCCTGCAGTTCGACCACTTCGGGGTCGATTGGCAGGGCCGGGTGGAGGACGACGTAAGCTATCTGGAGGTTCGCGACGGCGATTTCCTTGAGGAGGTAGGGGGTGTAAACGAGCATCCGGACCGTCTGTTTCCCGATTCGCGCGAACGACGGCTGTTCGCTGAACGCGACCGGGGCGAGCAACACCGTGACGAGCGTCGCGGTGAGCAGTCCCGTGCCGAAGTCTATTGGTTTCCACGACGAGAGCAGCATGTAGAACAGATAGGAGGCCCCGAACACGGCGAGGTACTTCGGGAGCGAGGCCGCCCGGACGAGCACCGTCCGCTGGGCCCGGCGCGCGACGGGCGCTTCCTCTATCTCTATCTCGTAGTCCGCGAGCGCGAGTTCGATGGTGAGCGGTCGCAACATCGGCGCGGCGCCGCCGGGGTTGTACTCGGGGTCCAAGACGATGCGGTCGATACCCTGCTCGTCGGCGTATTCGAGCAACACGTCGGCGTAGTCGCCCGGGCTGAACAGATACCGGGCGGCGCCGATGACGTCGGTGACGAGTTTCAGATTCGCGGGCGGCTCTCCGCCCGCGTCCTCCGCGACCCAGGCCTCGACCCGTGCCAGCAGGTCGCTGGCTGCGGCCAGCTCCTCGATTGCGTCGGGGTCGACAGCGCGGGTGGAAGCGACGTCGACGACGTGGAGTTCGACGGGCCGGTCCTCGGCCGCGTTGGTCGCCATGTCGACGACGTGGGCAACGGTGTTGCGCACCGACACGGAGTCGGCGACGGGCACCAGCAGACGGAAGGCGTCGGAAGTGGTCACGATGAGTTGTGAGAATCCTGTCTCCGTGTGTCTGAAAGGCGCTTCAGTCGTTATCGGAAGCGAGCGGCGGGATACGCAAAACTATTTCGCAATCATTCGGATGTGGTTGGCTGGTCGCCAAGTTTCCCGGCCAGTTTCGCGGCGACAGCGTGGCCAAGTCCCTGCTTGTCGCCGGTGTACTCCCGGTGGTCGTCGCCCTCGACGAGCAGCGCCCGGGTCGCCTCGCTGCCCATCACACTGGCGTCGTTAGCGACCACGAAGGCGAGGTCGGCCCGGGCAAGCAGGTCACGGGCGCGGGCCAACAGCCCGTCGTCGCCGCCCGTCGATTCGACTTTGAAGCCGACGACGGGCAGGTCCGGGTGGGCCTCGCGGACGGTGTCGATGAGTTTCGGCGTGGGTTCGAGGTCGAGCGTCAGTCGGTCCTGCCCGCTGCGTATCTTCTCGTCGGCGGGGTCGACGGTGTAATCGGAGATGGCGGCGGCCGAAACCAGCGCGTCGGCCACACTCGCTACGTCTGTGATGGCGGCGGTCATCTCGGCGGCCGACTCCACGGACTCGACGGTCGCGTAGGGCACCGTCGGCCCGTCGTGGACGAGCGTCACCTCGGCCCCGAGGACGTAGCAGGCCCGCGCGACCGCCCGGCCGGTCCGCCCGGAGGCGCGATTCGAGAGCGTCCGGACCGGGTCGACCGACTCCGTGGTCGCCCCAGCGGTGACGACGACGTGGCGGCCCGCAAGGGGCCGGTCGCCCGCCGCCCGCGCCACCCCCGTGACGATTGCCTCCTCGGTCGCGATTTTGGCTTTCCCCTCCTCGATGCGGGGGTCGACGAAGTCGACGCCCCAGGATTGGACCCG
This sequence comes from Halobacteriales archaeon QS_6_64_34, assembly GCA_003020925.1. Taxonomy (GTDB): domain Archaea; phylum Halobacteriota; class Halobacteria; order Halobacteriales; family Haloarculaceae; genus Haloarcula. The sequence continues at coordinate 106,465 of PXRT01000015.1, forward strand.
TTCGATAGCGTCGACCACGCCGGGATGGTCGTACATCGGCTCGTGCATCGCTGGCGCGACTACCACCGGAACGCCCGCTCCCAGCGCCGTCGTCGCCGTCGTCGTCACGGGGGTGTCGTCGATGGCGGCGGCCACCTTCCCGACCGTGTTCGCGGTCGCGGGCGCGAGCAGGAGTACGTCGCCCCAGCCGTCGACGCCACAGAGTTCGACGTGTTCGACCCGGCCCGTGAGTTCGGTCACCACCTCGTTCTCGGTGGCGAACTCGACGGCCCACGGGTGGACGATGCCCGTCGCGCTGTCGGTCATGACCGCCCGGACCTCGGCGCCCTGCCGGCGTAACTCGTGGGCCAGTTCCACCGTCTTGACCGCCGCGATGGAGCCCGAAACACCGAGGACGACGTTGACTCCCTCTAGCATTAGTTCCACTTCCCCGTCGTAGCCTAAAAGTTCGCCCGGTCGGGTTCGCGGGACGACCCCGGTCTTCGGGCCCGCACGGGCGAGGACACGCCCAGCTATCTGACCCCCGGGCCGGCTCAGTCCGGCGACGGCGTGTACCCATCGCCAACGGCCACCGACAGGGTCCGCGGCCGACTCTCGAAGGTGAGCGACCGCTCCTGAAGTATCTCGCCGTCGAGACTGAACCTGACCGATGACGGGTCGTGTACCTCGATGGAGAGCGAGCGGGCCCTGAACCGCGCGATGTTCTGTGACTCCCGGCCGAGCAGGCGCTCCACGACGGCGTCGCTCATCAGGTTGAGAACCGAGACATCCTCGATGACCGTCACATCGAACAGCCCGTCTTCGACGTCGGCTTGCCCGTTCTTGCCGGGGGCGAACTGTCTCGCGTTGCCAATCAGGACGCTGAGCGCGTCGCCTGACCACACCGGCTCGGTGCCGTCCCGGCTGTCGACGGTGACGGTGAGACGGAGCGATTCGAAGTCCGGCACTGTCCGGAGCGTCGTGACGACGTACGCCAGGACCCCGAGACGCTGTTTCATCTCCGGCGAGGCCCGACTGCTCGAATCCGCGGTCAGTCCGGCCACACAGGAGTTGACGAAGAGGTGGCCGTTGGCCTGCCCGACGTCGATGCGGCGCCGCTCGCCGGACTCGACGACGTCGAACGCCGTGTCCACATCGGTGATTCCCAGCTGCTTCGCGAAGTTGTTGCCCGTGCCGACCGGGACGACGCCGAGCGTCACGCGGTCGAACGCGTCCGCGCGGCGGATGCCCCGGACCACCTCGTTGACCGTCCCGTCACCGCCGGCGGCGACCAGCGTCGAGACGCCCTGCTCGGCGGCAGCGGCAGCCAGAGCGACGGCGTCACCGTCGGTCCCCGTCTCCACGAGTCTGTACCCCAGGACCGCCGCGCGGTGTCGGACAGTGTCGCCGTGGGTTCCGCTCCCGCTCTGCGGATTCAGAATAACGGCGGCGTCCGCAGACGGGTCCGTCATCGACGTCAACGAGTACTTGTCCCGCCCCAGCGAAACGATAGCAGTCTATTCCCGTCTCTCTCCGGTCCCGTATCGGACACACGCACAGGAGGACGGACGCCGTCTTTGTTATGGTGTGGGTATCCGCCGTAAGCCCGGCGAACGCCGAGCCCCTCCAGATACGTCGCGTCGGATCACGCCGGCCGGGAACCCGGGGACGTTCTCCAGATGGGCGTTGCGCCGGAGAATCGACTCGCCGGTCGAGACGACGGATTGTGTGTCCGCTATCATATTGGAGCTTTGCCTGCGACCGGACAGAAAGCTACCGATTCGACATCGCTTCCAGTGACGGCCGTATACGGGCCCTTCAGGTCCGCTACCGGCGGTGCAGACAGCTGGCGCTACCCGAAGCCTCTTAATGATTCACCCGTTAGTACGAGCATAATGACCGACACCGTCGACGACGTGGACTTACCGTACGACGAAAGCGCCTCGATGCAGAAGAAAATCGAGGCGCTGCAGGAGCGCCTGGAGGTGCTCGAATCCCAGAACGAGGAGATGCGGGACAAGCTGCTAGACGCAAACGCCGAGAACAACAAGTACCAGCAGAAACTGGAGCGGCTGACCCACGAGAACAAGAAGCTCAAGCAGTCGCCGCTGTTCGTCGCGACGGTCCAGGAGCTCAACGACGACGGAGCCATCATCAAGCAACACGGCAACAACCAGGAGGCCCTGACCGAGGTCACCGAAGAGATGCGCGAGGAACTCGCGCCCGACGACCGCGTCGCCGTCAACAACTCGCTGTCTGTCGTCAAACAGCTCGACGACGAGACCGACGTTCGTGCCCGCGTGATGCAGGTGGATAAGTCGCCCGACGTCACCTTCGCCGACATCGGCGGTATCGAAGAGCAGATGGCGGAGGTCCGCGAGACCGTCGAGATGCCCCTGCTAAACCCGGGGATGTTCGAGGAGGTCGGCATCGAACCGCCAAGCGGCGTCCTGCTGCACGGCCCGCCGGGCACCGGCAAGACGATGCTGGCAAAGGCCGTCGCCAACGAGACCGACGCCACCTTCATCAAGATGGCCGGCTCCGAGCTGGTCCATAAGTTCATCGGCGAGGGCGCCAAGCTCGTCCGGGACCTGTTCGAACTCGCCCGCCAGGAGGAGCCCGCCGTCGTCTTCATCGACGAAATCGACGCCATCGCCGCCAAGCGAACGGATTCGAAGACCTCCGGCGACGCGGAGGTCCAGCGAACGATGATGCAACTGCTCTCGGAGATGGACGGCTTCGACGACCGGGGCGACATCCGCATCATCGCGGCGACGAACCGCTTCGACATGCTCGACCGCGCCATCCTGCGCCCGGGCCGCTTCGACCGCCTCATCGAAGTGCCCACCCCCGACGCCGAGGGCCGCGAGCAGATATTCGGGATTCACACCCGCAGCATGAACGTCGCCGACGACGTGGACTTCGCCGAACTGGCCGCCGAAATCGAGGACGCCTCCGGTGCCGACGTGAAGGCCATCTGTACGGAGGCCGGGATGTTCGCCATCCGCGACGACCGCACCGAGGTCCGGATGGCCGACTTCCAGGACGCCTGGGAGAAGATACAGCAAGACGAGACCGAAGACGCGGACGTCTCGAAGACGTTCGCCTAGACATCTCTCACTGTCGGCTCTCGATTCGCGTTCCAGAACACGGAAACCACTCGGATTCTCAGTTTCGGTATGGCCGTCACAGACAGACTCCACGCCCACGCCAGAGCGTCCCCCCGCCGTGTCACCGCCGTGCTATCGCTCGTCGGCTACGTCCTCGTTTTGGGGACCTTCGGCGATGTCTTCCCGTTTCCCACCATCAGTGACGAGACTGTCATCCTCCTCAGTGACGCCATCGCGGTCGTCAACAGCCTGGCGCTCGTCTGTATCGTCGCCGGCGTCTACTTCATCCGGACCGACCAGGTCCGCAGACACCGGGCGGCGATGCTGACTGCGTTCGGGCTCATCATAGCCTTTCTCGTGCTGTACCTCCTGAAAGTCGGCGGCGGCTTCGAGAAGTCCATCCTCGTCGAAGGCCCCGTCTACTACGCCTACCTCGCGATGCTCACTATCCACATCCTGCTTTCGGCTGTCTCGGTGCCGGTGGTCGTCCACGCCGTCGTGTTGGGACTCTCTCACTCGCCGAGGGAACTCCGCGAGACGGCCCACGCGACGGTGGGTCGGGTCGCCGTCGCCGCGTGGGGACTCTCGCTGTTTCTCGGTATCGTCACCTACGTCATGCTGAACCACATCTACGGCTGGGTCCCACGGGGGAGTGAAACAGCCCTCCTGGTGGCTCTCGTCGGACCGAAGCTGCGGCGGTGAGTGAATCTTCGCCGCCTCGGGTACCTGGAGAGTCGCGGTCGACGGGCATCTATCTCCCGACACCCTGTCTCATAGTGATTCGTGTAGCGATTTACCGGTATGTGCCGACCCCGGGGTCGGTGCTATCCGGAAATAATCTACAATAATCACTATCAGTCTGTCCGGGGCAACAGGGCGGCACCGACGGCGAAGCTCACGACCGCACAGACCGCAAGCACCGCCAGTGACACTAGGACCGCACCGTCGCCCGTGCTCACTGCCCGCACACCTCTGGAGAAATACGTCAGCGGCGAGAGCCACGTCGGGAACCACGCCGGCAGTAGCTCCGGCGGGACGAACGTCTCCGAGAGGAAGAGCAGGGGCAGCGCGATGCCGTTGCTCGCGGAAATGACGCCGTCCTGGGAACTCGCCAGGCTCCCCAGCATCGCCCCGACGCCACAGAACAGCGCCACACCGAGGACGACGAAAGGGACGAGGAGCGGCGAGAAGATGATTTCGGCGCCAGTGAGAACGACCATCAGTCCCAGGAGGACGAGTCCGGCCAGCCCGATGATGACAGTGTTGACGAGCGTCTGGGCCAGCAACCACTCGGGTCGGGTCAGCGGCGTGGTCGCCAGCTTCTCGAAGCGGTTGCCGTCGCGGTGGCGCGCCACCTCGCTCCCCACCCGCGAGAGCGGCGTAAAGAGGACGACCACCGCGAGATAGCCCGGCACGTAGTAGGCCGGTTGGCGGGTGAACAACCCGCCACCGCCGGGTCGGGTCTGGACCAGCACGCCGAAGATGACGACGATGATGAGCGGGAAGAAGAAGGTAAAAAAGACCGCGGTGTGGCGGCGCAGGAACGCACGGCTCGCCGCCCGCGATTCGGCCTGCAGTCGACTGAGACGGCTCATCGTGAGCCTCCGGCGGTCGCCGGGACGCCCTCTCTTGGCTCGCCCGCGCGGCCGACCCCGGTGCCGGTCAGTTCGAGATATACGTCTTCGAGGTCCGGCTGCTTCCAGGTCAGGCTGTCGTATCCCACGCCGGCCGCGTCGAGTTCGTCGACAACGCGACCGATGGACTCCGGCCGGACGCCGTGGACGACGAGCCGGCCGTTTCGGAGCGTCATCTGGGCCGGGTAGTCGATGGTCCCGACGGCGGCCTCGTCGAACTCACCCTCTACGAGGAGTTGGCTGTCGCCGCCGTGGTCGGCCACCAGCACCTCGGGGGCATCCAGCGCGACCAGCCGCCCGTCCGCGAGCAGCCCGACGCGGTCGGCGAGCCGCTGGGCCTCCTCCATGTAGTGGGTCGTCACGAGGATAGTGACGCCACGGTCGGCCAGCCCCTCGAGGAGGTCCCACAGCGCCTGCCGGCCGGCCGGGTCGATACCCGTCGTTGGCTCGTCGAGCACGAGCAGGTCTGGGTCGTTGATGAGCGCCGTCGCGACGCAGGTTCGGCGCTGTTGCCCCCCCGAGAGCTTCTCGTAGTGGGTGTCGGCGGCCCCGGCCAGCCCCACGTCCGCGGTCCCGGCCGACCGCTGTCGGGGCCGCGCCGAACAGTTCCACGCGGCCCTCGGCGTCGGTCGTCCCGGTGAGCGCCCGGACGAGCGTGGTCTTTCCGGCCCCGTTTGGCCCCACGAGCGCCACCACCTCGCCCGCCGTCGCCGACAATGACACCCCGTCCAGGGCGACAGTGTCACCGTAGCTGTGGCGGACGTCTTCGGCGAGGAGTACCTCGGTCATACCCGTGGGTGAGAATCGATTGCCGAAAGCCGTTCCGTTCTCCGGGCGCTTAGAGGCGCTCTCGAACCAGCCGGACGAGCGCCTGTCCCGACGAAGAGACCTGACCGCTCACGAGCGGTCACGGGACCCACGCAGTAGGCTCACGAGTGTCACATCGAACCGGTGAACGGCGTACAGCAGGCCGACCGAGACGAGGAAGACGGCCGTCGAGAGCCCGTAGGACTGGGCGAGGGCGGCCTGGTAGAGGGCGCCACCGGCGCCGAGCGCCCCGCCGACGACAGAGGCGAGGATGGGCAACACGCAGCTCACACAGGAAAAGAGGCCGAGCATGCCGCCGGCGACCCCGCCGCTGGCGTCGACGACGGTGACGTAGACGAGATGCGAGAGCGCGAGGTAGCCCGCTACCTTCCAGGGGGTCAGGACCACCGCGAGGGGCGCCCCGCTGTAGACGACCGAGGGGGCGAAGCCGGGCGGCGCTGTGAGGACGAGCCGGAGCCCCGTCCCAGCCCCGCCGAGGCCGAACACGCCGCCGACGTAGCCAAGCAGCAGGCCGTAGCCGACGGCGACCGCTGTGGCGACGTATCGGCGGCGGTCGCCGGCCGGTCGAACCCGCAAGAGTACCCAGCCGGCGACGTTGAGCCAAACGAACGGGAAGATAAGCAGGAACGGGTCCGTCGCCGCCCCACGAACGAGGAGCAGATACAGCAACACCAGCAGGAACTCGGTGTTCAGGACGACGGCCCAGAGCGCGAGCGAGCGGCGCTGGGGGGCCAGCCCGCGCCAGTCGGGTTCGAGCGTGCTCATAGTGCCAGCGAGTCGACGACGATAGCGACCAACAGCAGTCCCAGGTAGGCGTTCGAGGCGTGGAACGCGCGGAAGGCGGCCCGCTCGGTCTGCTCCCGGTGGAGGCGGATGACCGCCCAGAGGAAGACGGAGCCCACGCTCGCGGAGGTCAGCGCGTAGAGCCACCCGAGCGAGGTCAGGGTTGCCAGGATGCCCGACCCTACCAGCGTCGCCCCCAGGTAGTAGACGATGTGTTTGCGGGTCTCGGTCTCGCCCCGCACCACGGGCATCATCGGGAAGCCGCCGGCCTCGTAGTCGTCCTTGTAGGCCAGCGCGAGGCTGTAGAAGTGGGCTGGCGTCCACAGGAAGATGACGCCCGCGAGTGCCAGCCCCGGCAGGCCGATACTCCCCTCGACTGCGGCCCAGCCGATGAGCGCGGGCAAGGCCCCCGCAGCCCCGCCGATGACGGTGTTCTGGACCGTGTTCGGCTTCAGTACGAGCGTGTAGATGACGCTGTAAAACAGGATGGCCGTCAGGCCAAGCGCCGACGCCAGGACGTTGACCTGCCAGAACAGGACCAGCGCGGCGGCCACAAGCGCGACGCCGAAGGCCATCGCGTTGGCCACCGGAATCCGGTGGGTAGCGATTGGTCGGTCCGACGTGCGGTCCATCCGCTTGTCGATGTCACGCTCTAAGACGTGATTGAACGTCCCGGAGGCGCCGATAGCGAGGACACCGCCGCCCAGGGTCAGGAGGACGGTCCGGGTCTCGAGCTGGGGGCCGGCCGCCAGCGCCATCCCGGCGGCGGCGACCAGACACAGTAGCCACATCAGGCGCGGTTTCATCAACCGGAAGTACGCGCCGACGGTGCCCAGAACGCGCTGTTTCGTCGAGAGCGATGCAGTCGGTACCGGCGAGTCCCCCTCGTCGGGCATCGGCGCCGGCGAGGGGTCCTCGACCGGCGACTCGTTCTCGTCGCCCGTCTCGAACTCCAGATGCCACGCGAGCGCGAGGACGAACGAGACGAAGATGGCCATCCCGACGCCAAGGTGGGCGCCGGACAGGGCGGCCACACTGGCGGTGGCGACGAACGCCCCCAGTGCTATCTGGACCGGATACAGGGCGATACCGACCAGCAGTGCGGCCTTGACTCGTCGGCGCGTCGCCGTCCGCAGGCCAACCGCGACCGTTCCCAGCGCGAGCAGGCCGACGGCCGCTGCGGTCAGCCGGTGGCCCCGCGCTATCAGCAGGTCGGGGTCGGCGAGCGTGACCGGCCCCTGACACAGCGGCCACGAGCTACAGGCGGCGACGGCGTCCGTGATGGCCGCCGTCGCGCCAGCGATGACCAGCAGATAGACGCCGACGGCCGTCGCGGCCAACAGCCCGGTGAAGGTCCGTCTCTCTGCCATTAGTGTAAAGTTTGCGTACGCACACTTAGACTCCCCGCTTTTTTCCGTTCCACCCTCGCGTCGTCTTCGACGGATAGATGGTGTCAAGACACCCGGACCGGGCGGACAGTTCCCAGACCGAGACAGCAGTTATTTATCCCCGAAATCCTAAGCCGCGCACATGACTCGGAGACGCGTCGGTCTGGTCGCGCTGTTTGGCGCTGCGTTGCTCGCGCTCGCCGCCGAACCCGCCGCCGCACAGCCATCGGCCTCGACGACCGTCGAGCAGATATGGAGCCTCAACATGAATCTGCTCTACGTGGCCATCCCCATCACCGTGCTCGTCGAGGGGATTCTCATCTACACCGTCTGGCGGTTCCGCAACCAGGAGGAGCCGATGCCGACGATGGAGAACCGGCGCCTGGAGATAACCTGGACGGTCGCGACGGCCGTCATCCTGCTGTTTGTCGGCATCGCATCCTACCAGGTGATGGCCAGTCCATTCGTGACGGCCGAATCGACCAACCAGGCCGAACTCCAGACAGAGGAGACCGCTCATATCGAAGTGGAGGCCTACCGCTACGGCTGGACGTTCTACTACAACGGGTCGAGCTTCGACCAGGAGGCCAACGTTAGCTCGACCGGGACGCTCCGGTTGCCGGCCAACCAGGAAGTGAAGCTGCGTGTTACGTCCACCGACTGGCTCCACGCGTTCCACGTGCCGAGCCTCGGACTGAAAGCCGACGCCTTCCCGGGCCAGTACAACCGCCTCCACACCATCCCGACGGAGACGGGCACCTACCAGCTCTACTGTGCGGAGTACTGTGGCTCGGGCCACTCACAGATGCTCGGCACCGTCGAAGTGATGCCACAGGAGGCGTACGACCAGTGGATAGCGGACCAGCGCTCGGGCGAGAGCGGGAACGAGACGAGCGGCGGTAACAGCACGGCTGGTAACATGACGGGGACCCCGACCCCCAGCGGTACGGCCACCCCGGCTTGACTCCCCTTTTTCGGTACTGTTAGGCAGCGACCGCCCGTCGCCTCTGTATGGAGTACTTCGAGGACCTCACTGTCGGCGCGAGCGATAGCTTCGGCGACTACGAGGTCACACGCGAGGAACTGACGAGCTTTGCGGGTCAGTACGACCCACAGCCGATACACACCGACCCGGAGGCAGCGGCCGACTCGATGTTCGGCGGGCTGGTCGCCAGCGGCTGGCACACGGCGGCGATGACGATGGGGCTCCTGGTGGACGGCCGGCTGGCCGACTCGCGGGCTCTGGGGGCTCTCGGTGTCGACTCGCTCAGGTGGCCCGAGCCGGTCCGACCCGGCGACAGGCTGTCGGTCAGGACCGAAATCCGGGAGAAAGAGCCCGTCGACGACGACCGAGGGCGGGTGGCTATCGCGGTGACGACGACCAATCAGGACGACGAGACCGTCCTCTCGATGGTGGCACAGGTCCTGTGGGAACGAGCGTAGTGGAGACGAGTCAGCCGAACCCCGTCAGCCACAGAGGTTGACGGTGGCGTAGACGGTGCCCCTGTTGTTGACGGTGACACCGACACCTATCTGGCCGGCGTCGGGAACGAGCAGTCGGTCACGGAGGATTGACGTCGACAGCCATTCGTCAGTGAGTGCTGCCGCGACGGCCGTCTCGTTGGCGTTGAACTGCTCGGTACCGTCCACGGTGTAGGTCTGGCCGGCGACGGTTTCACCGACGACCTCCAGGCCGTTGTCGTCGGCGTTTTCGATGTAGTTACCGTTGACGTTGAACTCACAGGACTGATAGAGGTCGTTTTGCTGGTAGCGGTCGGCGCTGTCGACCCCGTCGATGGTGTGGCTGGTGAGGCCGGCGTCGGCCATAGCGTCGCTGTGGTTCTCCGCCATCCGGCGGACGCGGTCGGCGGTGGTCCCGGAGTCGGACAGCCGCTCCAGCCCCTCGGCCACGCGGGCGTCGTTGATGTCCTCGACGATAGCGGCGCTGATGTTCCGCTCGTTGAACTCACGGGGCGGAATCTCTTCACGCTCGGTCGTCCGGTCGCCATCGTTCTCCGATGGGGTCGGCGTCGAGGCCGGCGTGGCGGTGGCCGGGGTGTCGGTCCCGGCCGGCGTGGCAATGGCGCCCTGACCCGCGTCGGGGGCCCCAGCGGGCCCGCCATCGACCTGCATGCCGACAAAGACCCCGATTCCGAAGACGGCAAAGAGCACGACTGCAGTGAGACTGAGGAACGCTTTGTTGACCATCTGGCACCCAGTAGTATGTACAATCATGTAAGTGTATAGCCTCGCTGGAGCGGTCGGAAAAGAACATAAGTGAGGGGTGGGGACTGTCGGGCATGGTCGAGAACGTCATCTGGCCGGTCGCGTTCGACGCGGAGCGCTCACGCAGCGAGGGGCGTCGCGTCCCGACCGACCTGGCGGTGCGTGAGCCGACGGTCGACGAGATAGCGAAGGCAGTCCAGCAGGTGGGCTACGACGCCGTCATCGAGCGGGACAAGACGTATCCCCGCGAGCACGAACAGCGGGGCCGCGTCATCGTCAAGGGCGCCGACGACGCCACGAAGACCGACCTGCTGGGCGCCGCCGCCGCCTACATCCAGGTGCTGCGCGAATGAGACGGGTCGGCTCGGTCGAACGGCTGGCACAGGGAGTGGCCGTGGTCCGGGCCACCGACGAGACGTACGCCGATATCGGCGCGTCGCTGGTCGACGACGAACTCACGTCGGTCGGTAAAGTCGTGGATGTCTTCGGCCCCGTCGAGCGACCGTACATGGCCGTCTCACCGGCCAGTGGGGTCCACCTCCCGGCGCTGTTGGGGTCGCCGCTGTACGCCCGCTGAAGTGAGTTCGGCCTCGGCGCGTCCCCGCAGCATGACTCCTTGACTTCCTCCCCGCGCTAAAGCGCGAGGCTTTCTCCTCACAATTCCGTAATCCTGAAATCCGGTCCTGTGCGACGGGTTGCATGGACAGTCGCTGGCGTGCCCTCGCCGGATGTACGCTCATCGGTTTCATCTTCCTGTTCGTCCAGGTGGGCGCGCTCGCACTGGTCGAACCGTTCGAGACGGCCGGCTACCAGGCCGTCGAGGACCCCTCCGACCCGACCAACAGCGTCGTCTACGTCGGGGCCATCCTGGTGGCGACGGCGGGGATGTTGCTCGCGTTCAGGTACGACGCCGACCAGCTCATCCGGGGCGTCATCGTCTTCTCGAGCGCGTGGCTCTCGCTGTACATCTTCCGGCTGGTCGCGCCGCCGCTGCTCGTCGTCGTCGGGTTCAACGTCGTCGCCCTGGCCCTGGCGACGCTGCTTGGCGTCGCGTTGCTCGTCTACCCGGAGTGGTACGTCATCGACACTGCCGGGGCGGTGATGGGCGCGGCCGCCGCCGGCCTCTTCGGTATCAGCTTCGGCATCCTCCCCGCCTTGCTGTTGCTGTCGGTGCTTGCGGTGTACGACGCTATCAGCGTGTACGGCACCGAACACATGCTGACACTCGCCTCGGGTGTGATGGACCTCAGAGTCCCCGTAGTGCTCGTGATTCCGCTGTCGCTGTCGTACTCCTTCCTCGATGCGACGACGCCGGACCCGACGGCCGAGGACGACGAACCGACCGACGAGATGGACCAGGGTCCGCTGGAACGCGATGCCCTGTTCATCGGTCTGGGCGACGCCATCATCCCGGCCATCCTGGTCGCCAGTGCCGCCTTTTTCGCGCCGGCGGGCGTCCGGACGGTGGTCGGGGTTCCGCTCCCGGCAGTGACGGCCATGGTCGGGACCTTCCTCGGCCTGGCGGTGTTGCTCCTGCTGGTGCTCAAGGGGCGGGCCCACGCGGGGCTCCCGCTGCTAAACGGGGGCTCCATCGCCGGGTATCTGGTGGGCGCGCTGGTGGCCGGTATCGGCCTCGTGGAGGCGCTCGGGCTGGGGCCGTACGTCTAGCTGTGCAACTGTCCCATCGCCTCACTGGCGGGTGCGAAGTCGATTTCCTCGCCGACGCCTGCCTCTACAGCACGGTCGTAGAGCATCTTCGCGGCCGCGACGGTCTCGATGGCCGTCCCCCCGGAGTCGAAGACAGTGATATCGTCCGGTGACCCCCGGCCGGGCGCGTCGCCGACGAGCACCTCGCCGAGTTCGGCGTGGACGTGGTCCTCGTCGACGACGCCCGACTCCATTGCGTGGATAAACGCCCCGGCGTCCTGCGTGACGCGGGCCCGGAGGTCCGGGACGTACGTCGCGCGTTCGATAGTCGCGGTGTCGAGTTCGCGCTTTTTCGGGTGGTACTGACCCATCGCGGTGACGTGGGTGCCCGGGTCGAGCATCTCGCCGTCGAAGACGGGCTCGTCGGCGTTGGTCGCCGTGATGACGATGTCGGCGCCCTCGACGGCGGCCGCCGAGGAAGCCACGGCAGCGACGGTGGCGTCGAGTGTCTCGTTCATCTTGGCGGCGAACTCCTGGCGGTGGGACTGGGTCGGCGAGTACACCTCCACGCGGTCGAACTTCCTGACAGTGACACTGGCTCGCAGCTGCGCCCGAGCCTGTGTACCGCTGCCGATGACCGCGAGGTCAGTAGCGTCGACCGGGGCCAGCGCGTCGACGCCGACCGCACCGGCCGCCCCGGTCTTGTGGGGGTTCATACTCGCGCCGTCAAGGAGGGCAAGCGGCGAGCCCGTGTCCGCGTCGAAGATGGGCAACGCGAAGTGAGCGTCCCGCTCGCCGAAGCCGGCAGCGTAGGTGTAACCGCCCATGGCGCCGGCCTCTGGCAGGATGGCCAGATAGCCCGTCAACATCCCCGCCGGCGCGTCGTTGAACAGCGCCGTCCGGGGTTCCGCCGGGGCGCCGTTCCCCCGCTCCCGGTAGCCCGCACGGACCGGGTCGACGTACTCCTCGGGGCGAGCCAGCTCGGTGATTTCGGCACTCGAGAGAAACAGGGCGGTCGACATACGCGGTTGTAGGGCAGAGAGCGACTTATACTGTTGGCCATGCGGTGTAAGATTCGGTATCGTATCCGTCCGCAGAGACAGCAGCAATCGGTGAGCGAAAAACAGCGAGTGTCAGTATCCGGACGAGAGCCTGTTGGATATCAGTCGGCGGTCCGCATCGGTTCCGACTGGACCGTCTCGGATGGAACGGGGTCTACCGGCCCGTTCACGAACATCGCGTGACCGATGAGTCCGACAGCAACGACCGACGCCAGCGGAATCGCCGTCGTCAGGGCAAACCCGGCCAGTACGAGGGCGCCAGTAATGCCGGCCATAGCGAGTGGAATAAGTCCGAGAACAATGTCGTAATAGCCCGTCATGAACGTAAATCACTGTATGGCAGAGGGGTACATAAGCGTTTCGTGTAAGTCCTGCGTAGTATTTCGTGTAGGCACTGAATACTTCTTGTAATAATTTCTGTGAGTTTTCTATAAGTTATAGAGATATACGAGGGGGTTTGATACACCGATGGAACCCGTTTTGAGCATGCAGCGGGTCGTTACGACGATTTCGTTCTATTGCTGCTCGTCACGTTCCTGATACTGGTGGCTGTAACAAACTGAAGTAATTCGCGGTGGCGAATATCTTTACGAACTTACAGCCACCAGTATGAACTGCCACAACAGATGGGCTCACGGACCACCCGACGTTCTCGCGAGTGTCCGCCATCCCATCCTGTTTTCAGAAAGTGAAATAGACTCGGCATAACGGCCCACAGGCGGTCGAACCTATTTTATTGAATGATAACTGGGTCCGAGTGCTTATAATCAGTAACAAAGTAGCAGGTAATAGAAGGAGTGCCTCGGGTTGCCCCGGTGAAACCAATGAGTACGAACGCCACGGACGATACGACCGACGCCCAAAGCGAGGAACCGGCACGGCGATACGCCGAGTTGAACATCGGTGACGAGGAGTTCGTCATCTACGACCGGGAGAACCACCAGGCGTGGATTCAGTCCTCTACCTCCCTCAACGTAGCCGACCTCCGATGAGCACCCCACTGGTGGCGAGTCCGCAGTTCTACAGCCGCCTATCTCGCAAGCGTCAGCGTCGCGGCGACGCGCCACAGACAGAGCAGGACACCGCCGACGAGCACCGAGACGACGGCGAACGTGAGCGCAGCGCCCCCGTGGAAGACGCTCGTGGCCCGGAGTCCCTGGGCGATGGCAACGGCGCCTATCCAACTGAGCGACACCACGAGCGTGGAGTTTGCGAGCGTGCCCGGCGCGTCGCTGGCATAGAGGCCGGCGGCGCCGGCCACCAGCAGCCAGCCGACGAGAAACGGGACGAACGTCCCGGCGAGTCGCCCCACGTCGACGAGTGGGTTGTAGCCGTGGGTGTACTCGCCGACGGCGACAAAGAGGAGAATAGCACTCAGGTCACCGGCCGCCAGCAGGGCCGTTGTCGAGGAGAGGTCGACGTGGCTCCGGTCGGCCGTCGCAACGCTCATATCCGGGCTTTGCGCTCCTCGTACTTCGGTGCCCCGTTTTTCGCCGCCGTACCGGCCCACTATCGAGCGATACGTCGAAGGTGGGAACTACATGACCGGCGGCGGTACAGAGGACATGGAGTTTGCGCTGCTGAGCTGGCCCGACGGCGACCACTCGCTGCGGCTGGACTACAGACGCTTTGCCTACGCCGGCAAGTTCGTCATGACCTCGACGGGGAAAGCCGTCGTGGGCGACGACGGCGTCGTGGCCGCCACAGCGTTCGACGCCGACCGGACCGACCCGGACACGCTGTGTCTCCGCTATATCACCGTCCGGCGGGACCGCCAGGGCGAGGGGCTTGGCCCGCGACTGCTCCGGTTCGTCCGCGAGCGGGCCACAGCGCGCGGGTACGACCGCTTGACCATCGGGGCGAACAACCCGTTCTCCTATCAGGCGGCGTACCGGGCGGGGTTCTGTTTCACTGGTGAGGAGGCGGGCATCGCGGAGCTGACACTCGAATGGCCGGGCGACCGGAGCACCGAGCGATATCGGGCGGGACTGGCGGTGTTCCGACAGCGGGACCTCTCCGAGGACGAGGAGCGGTTTCTGGACGAGAAACTCGATAGCGAACCGCCCGACGTGGTCGAGAGCCCGGTCTGATATCTCTCCCGGGAGATTCAAGCGCCCCCGCCGCCCAACGCGTACCAATGGGAAACGCTGACCTCCGTTCGCTTGCGGCCATCGAAGACGTCCCCTTCGAGGAACTCGACGGCAGCGTCGTCGCCGTCGACGCGCACAACTGGCTCTACCGGTATCTCACGACGACGGTGAAGTTCACGAGCGACCACAAGTACACCACAGACGACGGCAAAGAGGTGGCGAATCTCATCGGCGTCGTCCAGGGGCTCCCGAAGTTCTTCGAACACGACCTGACCCCCGTCTTCGTCTTCGACGGGGCCGTGACCGAACTCAAGGACGACGAGGTAGCGAAACGGCGCGAACAGCGCGAGAAGTACGAATCGGAACTCGAAGACGCACGCGAGGCGGGTGACGCCGTTCGCGTCGCGAAACTCGATTCACGGACCCAGCGCCTCACCAACACCATCGTCGAGACCACCCGCGAACTGCTCGAACTGCTCGACGTGCCCGTCGTCGATGCCCCCGCAGAGGGCGAGGGCCAGGCGGCCTACATGGCTCGACAGGGCGACGTCGGCTACGTCGGGACCGAGGACTACGACGCCTTGCTGTTTGGCGCGCCCTACACGCTGCGCCAACTCACCTCGAAAGGCGACCCCGAGCTGATGGATTTCGAGGCCACGCTCGAATCGACGGGGCTGACCTGGGAGCAACTCGTCGACGCGGCTATCCTGATGGGGACGGACTTCAACGGGGGTATCTCGGGCATCGGCCCCAAAACGGCCGTCAAACTGCTCGACGAGCACGGTGACCTGTTCTCGGCGCTCGAGGCACGCGGGGAGCACATCGACCACGCCGACCGCATCCGCTCGCTGTTTCTGGACCCGGCCGTGACCGACGACTACGGGATTCCCGACGATATCGACCCGGACCTCGAGGCCGCCCGCGCCTACGTCACCGAGGAATGGGAGGTCGACGCCGAGGAGGTCCGTCGAGGGTTCGAGCGCATCGACGAGTCGGTCGTCCAGACCGGGCTTGACCGCTGGACCTAGCTGGTGTGGGGCTCGTCGTACACCTCCGGGTCGAAGTTCGACTCGTCGGCCCGGAGTTGCTCGTAATCGAGATACCTGAAAAAGTAGTGGTCCGTCTCGTTGGTGGTGTTTAGTTGGGCGATTCAGACTGTCACCAGCCAGAAAGCCCCCGACCGCTCGACTGCTGCGACTCGCTGCGCGCTTCACTCACCCCGTTCGTTGCAGTGCTTGCTTCGCCTCGGACGTCGAGCGGTCGGCCCCTTTCAGTCCCGCCCATGCCGGT
>PXRT01000016.1 GCA_003020925.1 Halobacteriales archaeon QS_6_64_34
ATGCAGCTGAATACTCAGCTTCATCAACAGTCGCGGTGTCGCTTCTCGCTCCACAAAATCTAAGTCGATTTGGTCGAGATTACCGCTGAGGCCGGCGTTTTTGGGCATAGACACTTCAAAACCGCCGTGCCTCACTCTTCAATCCTTATCTGAACACTACCCATCTACACGACAAAAGTATTTATAATTAGGCTCAGTTAGTTGTCAACACAGTGGTTGGTCTCCGCAAATTGCTAGGACATCGCCATGGTCGATTGTCGAGGTTCGGCACCGGTCTCTTGATGTTCGCGGCAACGCTGATTTACACTGCGGTAGTCCAGACCACAGGGTTGCTGATTGTCGGGCATGGACTGGTGAGGGTACAGCCAATCGTGGCGTTGATTGCAGTGGTTGGACTGATTGGCGGGCCGGTCGCCGTCGTCGGTAGCGTTCTGGGATACGCGGGATTCCAGATAGCACAGGGTGTCTTTCCTGTTTGGCAAGGAGCCACGTACCTCGTGTTCGGGTTATTGATCCATGTTTTCCGGATTCAATCCGGCTTGACCGAGATTCGAAACCCGCTTGGCTCTATTACCCAGTTCGCCGTATTTTCACTCGTGGTATGCCTGTCGGCGTTCGGTACAGCGAGTTTTATGAGCTGGAATTACATGTTAGTTGGCCGATTCCCGTTTTTTCCGGGAGTGTTCTTTTCCGGGCTCTCCCTAGCAGTTTCAGCAATGCTTGGTGGTGTACTCGCGCTGTCCTTCGTTCAGCGGCTGGTCAGTAGCCAACGCTGGCAGTCGGTTACCCGATTCCTCCGGACGGGAGACTGCCGACAGAGCGGGACTCGTAGTTGGCTTCTCATCTCTCTTGGGCTCTTGTTCGCTTGGGTAGTCGCTGGCAGTGTCATCAGTATCGGGTTTCAGATATTCGAACTGTTGCCACCCAACGTAATAGGCCGCAGGGGGTACGAATCCATACTGATTTTTGCTGAGACTGGCCGTTTCAGCGACGCCGACTACGCTCTCCAGTTCGCCATTGGCATGACGATCATCACATTGTGGCTCGCCTCACTTCGCCGGTACCGTGTTTTCTCGTAGCGTCGCGATCGAATCTGACTGGCAGTGTTACGGTGGAACGGACTGACAAACAAGCGAAGACACAACGCAACTGTTTATTTTTCGGCGAAACAGTTATTTTAATTCTTTCCCATTGACACTGTATGGAGCTGACCCGCCGGGACGCGATCATTGCCGCATTCGCTGGAGGAGGTGTCACAGCGTTTGCTACGTTCGGTCAGACAGAGGGTCTGTTACAGTCGCGAAACGAGACGACTGAACTGGGAGACGCCGAGATGCGGACACTCGTGGCGACAGCAGAAGTGATCTACCCGTCTGCCATCTCCGGAATCGAAACGTTTGTCGAGAACTATATCAGCGCGCTACCCCCCTCTCAACAGGGACTCGTCGCATCAGTCACCGACGAACTTCGCTCACACACCCGTAATGTCCGAGGGCGAGACTTCCCAAACCTTTCTATCGGTGAGCGCAACTCTGTGCTTCGGACAATGGGGGTCGACCGGGTCGGTTCCGATGCTTACGGAACACTTCCCGAGCGCGTACGCTACTACGTTGTCAACCAATTGTTGTACGGGGTATACACCTCGCCGACTGGAAGCCGTCTCGTCGGTATACAGAACCCAGTCGGTCACCCCGGTGGCTACGAATCGTATCAAAATCATCCCGAAAACCCACAATCAGATGCAGACTGACCGAACGCCATCCGAGAACCCGGACGTCTGTGTGGTCGGTTCGGGAGTAGCCGGGGCGCTGGTGGCCTATTCGCTCGCCCGCCGAAATCACGACGTAGTCCTGCTCGAAGCTGGTCGCCGGTTTGATTTGGCCGAGCGGGGCCGTCAACTGGAGGAGGCACTGCGGCCGAGTCGAGATATAAACGACATCTGGGATATGGGCGGTGAACGCGACCAGTTTACGTCGTCAGGCGATATCTACTACGGCCTCAATAATACGCGGGTAAAGGCTGTCGGCGGGACGACGCTACATTGGCTTGGCATCACACCCCGATTTCACGAGAAGGATTTCGAGATGAACACGCGGTACGGACTCGCCTCTGATTGGCCAATCTCGTACGAGGACCTACGTCCGTACTACGCGGAGGCCGAGGAGGAACTCGGGGTCGCCGGCAGCTCAGATAACCCGTTCGCTCCACCCCGCGAAACCGGCTTTCCGATGCCGGCGTTCCCGCCGAGCTACTCGGATTCCCTGTTCGCTGACGCCTGTGACGATCTCGGTATCACGATGCACTCCGTGCCACAAGCCCGGAACTCGGAAACCTACGACGATCGGAGCCAGTGTGTTGGGTTTAGCATCTGCATTCCAGTCTGCCCGTCAGGGGCGAAGTACAGTGCGGATGTCCACATTAGGAAAGCCGAGGAACACGGCGCTCGCGTAATCGACCGCGCGCCCGTCCAGCGACTCGACCATGACAGCAGGGGAGAGCGCGTTGAAGCAGCGATGTATGCGACGCCGGATGGAGCGCGTCACCGACAGACGGCCGACCGGTTTGTCCTCGCCTGTGGCGCCGTAGAGACTCCGCGGCTACTGCTGCTTTCGACCTCGGACACGTACCCCGACGGGTTGGCCAACTCCAGCGGCGTCGTCGGCAACTACTTCATGGACCACCCAATCGTCTCCGTGACGGCCGAACTCGATCAGCCGACCAACCAGGAACCGATAGGCTTTCACACGCGGGAGAGCCACCAGTTCTACGACCACGACGACCCGACCCCGGGTAGTATCAAACTAGTTTTCGACAACCACAATCCCGCAAATCCCGCCGAGATGGCGATGCGGGGCGGTGACAGCGGGGTTCGGGGCGATCTGACCGACGTACTGACAGGCGACTCCTGGGGGGACGCGGTCCTCGAAAAGATGCGTGGGGCGACGCCGAACCGGACGGTCAGGCTATTCGCGAGCCCCGAGGTCCTCCCTCGACAGGGTAACACCGTCGAACTCGACAGGTCCAAGACCGACAACCACGGGAACCCGGTCCCGGATATCACCTTCAGCGTCGGTTCACACGGAAGAGAGACGATGGCGCATTGCCGCGAGATACAGCGCGACATCCTCGACGAACTCGGCGCGACGGTCGTGAGCGAGAGCAGTCTCGAAAATCCACGTGTCGCCTCACACAAGATGGGGACGACCCGGATGGGCGTCGACCCCGACACCAGCGTAGTTACTCCGGAACTTCGGAGCCACGACCTCGAAAACCTCTTTATTGCGTCCAGTAGTGTCTTTGTCACCGGCGGCGCGATGAACCCGACGCTGACGATTGCGGCGCTCGCGTTGAAATTAGCCGATTATATCCATTCAGACACCTGAATACAAAACGTAGATTCGTTTACTGACTTACTTCTTGACCAGATCGTTCTCGGCCGTTACGCGGAGCCCGAACTCGTTGATGAGTGTCGTCGTGCGCGGTGGCACCACTCGTTCGGCTCGCTGTCGGGCCCGCAGTAGTGGGACCACCGTCCGGAGGTCCGCCGACGTCTCGACGAGCGGCGTCGAGGGCAGGAAATCGACGCCGAGGTCGTCATCTATCGCCCGCTCGGTGAGCGTCTCGACGGTCGGTGACGTGTAGGCGTCCTCGAAGTCGACCGGGTCCGCGAAGCCGGCGTAGTACACCCGGCCATCGGCCGACGGGCCGAGGACGACGCCCGAGGAGCGCAGTTTCATCGCGGCGCTGTCGATGAGCTGGCGGGTCAGCAGACCGGCCGTCGGCTCGACAGCGGCGGCGGTGTTGACGCCCTCGCGCTCCAGCAGGTGCGTGACGGTGTTACCGACCCGCGCAGAGAGCGAGGACCCGACCTGAACCTCGTACCGGACGTCGCCGGGTGCGTCCAGCGCCGCCTCGAGTGGTTCGCGGACCGCGCCTTCGGGGTCGACGCCGTCCGGGACCTGGTCGTCGGGCCGGTAGTTCACCAGCAGCTCGGCGCCACTGGCCTCGACGGCGCGACAGACGTCGGTGAGCATCGCCGTGTACAGCGCCGTCGCTTCCGATTCCTCGAGCGGTCCACCGGCCAACTCCGACAGGACGGCTCCCTCGACTGGGGGGGCCGCCAGAACAGCAACCGTGGTCATACCTCCCCCTCGGAGCGACGACGATTAGTTGGTTCCGGAGTCGCCGGACGAACTTTGGTACTCCATGCCATAGTATGCATATGCAGGTCCGCGACATCATGTCGACGGATGTAATCACCGTCGGCGCCGACGCGACGCTGGCCGACGCCACCACCCGGTTGCTGGACGCGGGTGTGGGTTCAGTTATGGTCGTCGAGGACGGGGAACCGGTGGGTATCCTCACCGAGTCCGACATCCTCCAGGCCGCGCGGGAGACGGGCAGGGCCCTCGGGGAAATCGAGGTGCGCGACGTGGGTCACCGGCCGGTCGTCACAACGTCGCCGTTGACGGCCGCTACGACGGTCGCCCGCCTGATGGCCGACGAGGAAGTCAAGAAAGTGCCCGTCCTTGACGGGGTCGACCTGGTCGGTATCGTGACCCTGACAGACATCGTCTGGGCGCTCCCGTCGTTACGAGCGGAAACGGCAGCAATCAAAGCCGTCCGCGACGAGTGGAGTCCGCGCTAGTCGTCGACTGCGCGGCTGGAGGGGTAGCTCACCCGACTGTGACACTGCGTACGAAACTAATTATATACTGTCCGCGAGGACGCCAAGCAACGACTGGAGGTCGTCAGCGACCCCGACGGCTTGCCTGCCGTCGGTCGTCAGCGACCCCGCCGACCCTTCGTTTGTCGGTAATCCTGCCCCAGAACATCGCTGAAGTGGTCGAGGAAGGCCGTCCGTTCGTCGTCGGTTTGCTCGGCCGGCGGAATCATCGGCAGAATCTCGAAGCCCCGACCCCGGATAGTCGTCGCGTGGCGCTCCTCGATGTCGAGTTCGTCCTCGCTGAGCGTAGTGTACTCGAAGGCCAACGCTTCGAGGGCGCGCTGTCCCACCGGAAGCAGGAGTTCGGGGTTTATCATCCGTATCTCGCTGTTGAGATACGGCTCGCAGTTGACCACCTCCTCGTCGGTCGCCGGGCGGTCCGGATGGCGACAGCGTGTGACGTAAGTCAGGAAGGTGTTCGCGAGTTCCGGCTCGTCGGCGTCGGGGTCCTCGACCAGGTCGACGGCCTCCAGGATGTCGAGCAGTTCACGCTCCGTTTCGTCGGTGAACGGAAGTCCCGACTCGTCGGAGCCGTCGGCGGGCGAGTCACCGAGGACGATGAACTCCGCGCCCACGTCGCCGTAGCCGTGGACGACAGATTCGCGGGTTTCACACAGCTCCGGGCAGTTCTGGCACTGTTCGTCCATGCCGAAGGGGTTCGACATCGACTCCTGGTTGGCGTCCATATGCATACGCACGCTTGTAGTCTCTTACCGGTATCGCACGCTGACGACGAGCGATTACCGGAAACTGCTACGACCGTCCGTATCAGTCCTCGTCGACCGTTTTCGCGTGCGTGTCGGCGTCTTCGGGGTCGTTCTGCGGGCTGGATGGGTGGTAGTCCGTATCGTGCGCACCCGTGTAGCCGTCGAGCCGGTCGGGGTTGATGCGCCCGCCGAGCAGCATGAAGTCAAGCACGGTGCAGTACAGCATCGCCTCGACGACCGGCACGGCGCGGGGCGGAAGCACCGGGTCGTGCCTGCCTGTCACGGTAATCTCTTTTTCCTCGCCGGTCTCCCAGTCGACGGTCTTCTGGGTCTTCGGGAAGGAGACGGGCGCGTGCCAGGTCACCTCACCGTAGATGGGGTCGCCGGTCGTGATACCGCCCTGGAGTCCGCCGTGGTCGTTGCCCACGGGGCTGGGGTCACCGTTCTCGTCGAACTCCCAGTCCTCGGTGTAGTCCGAGCCCCGTGCGGTACGGGCTTTGCGGCCGATACCGAGTTCGAAGTCCGTGACGGCCGGAATCGAGTACATCGCCTGGCCGAGTCGGGAGGGAATCGAGTCGAAGCGTGGTGCGCCCAGCCCACGCGGGACGCCCTGACACTCGAAGTAGATGGCGCCGCCGATTGAGTCGCCTTCTTTCTGGTATCTGTCGGCGAGGTCGCGCATCTCCTCGGCGGCGTCGGGGTCGGCACACCGGACCTCGTTTTCCTCGCTGTGTTCGAGTATCTCCTCGAAGGTGACGTCGTCGGCGACCACGTCGCCAATCTGGCAGACGTGGGCCTTGATGGTGATATCGTAGTCGGACTGGGCCAGGACCTGTTTGGCGACGCCGCCGGCGGCGACCCAGTTGACGGTCTCGCGGGCCGAGGAGCGGCCGCCGCCGCCCCAGTTGCGCGTGCCGAACTTCGCCGAGTAGGTAAAATCGCCATGCGAGGGGCGCGGAGCAGTTATGAATGGCTCGTACTTGCCCGACCGGGCGTCCTTGTTCTGGATGACCATTCCGATAGGCGTCCCCGTCGTGTACCCGTCCTGAATCCCGGAGTTGAGCTTCACCTTGTCAGGTTCGCCACGGGACGTGGTTATCATCGACTGGCCGGGTTTGCGCCGGTCGAGGTCCTTCTGTATCTCTTCCTCGGAGAGTTCCACGCCCGCTGGGACGCCAGACACCGTACACCCCATCGCTTCGCCGTGGGACTCGCCGTAGGTCGTCAGCCGAAAGAGTCGACCGAACTCGTTGCCGTTCATTACAGGGGATTGCGGGACGAGGGCATTTGAACCTTGTAGATACGGGGGGCTATCCCCGAAGCCGGTCGGCTCGCACCGCCGCGAAGGGCACGAGCATCTCGGCCGGACTGAGACCGCCGTGCAATCCGACCTGGTCGAACGCCTCGGGCTCGATGTCGCCGAACCACACGCCTTGCCGGCGGTGGGTCACTACCAGGTCGCCACAGCGGCGTCGGAACCGGTCCGAGGTCTGGTGCGGACCGAAGAGCCCGCGTTCCAGTGCCTCCTCGCGGGTGAAGACTTGCGCGTCGAGGTCGGCAAGCGCCGCTCTCGTTGCCGCCACGGTCCCGTCTTCGAGGTGCAGATGGACGTTTCGGGGGCTCCCGGCGAGTCGGATCGGGGTCCCATCGCGGTGCCGACGGCGGTTCTGGCGAACTGTTTCGAAAGTATCCAGATCCACACACTGCCCAGGGTCGGTGTTCACGTGACCGTGGTCCGCCGTGACGAGTAGGAGTGTTTCCTCGGCCGTTGCCGTATCGAGCGTGTCGACGAAATCAGTCAGTTGGTCACACACCGTCTCCAGAGTCCGCTGGAACGCGGCGCTGTCTGTCCCGCCCGTGTGTGAGACGTGGTCTATCTGATTCAGATAGCCATACACGTAGCCGGGGTCCTCGACGCGTTCGACGGCGTCTGCGAGCGTCGAACCGAACTCACCGAGCCCGTCGTACGTATGATGCGTGACGCCGTCCGTTGCCACCGGGAACGGCTGTACTCGGTGACAGTCCACCCCCGTCGCGTCGAACCGGTCGTAATGGTAATCGACGCCGGCCCGAAACTCCGGTGCCGTTATCTCTCCGTCCCCGCCGGCCTTCACCTCCCCGCCGAGGGCGACGAACGAGCGGTCGGTCTCCGGCTCGTAAACGTTCCAGCCGACACGCCCGTGCTCACAGGGGTACTGTCCGGTCTCGAACGTCGTCATCGCTGCTGCCGTCTCTGAGGGATAGACCGAAGTGAGCGGGGTAACCCGCCCCCGCTCGGTCAGGGTCGACAGGAACGGATGCGTAGAACGGTCGCGTTTCCACGAATTCAGGCCGTACCCGTCGACCACGACGACCACGACAGTCGCGGCGTCGGTGCGGACGCCCTCGAACACGTCCGACGGAAGCTGGGGCCCGTTTTCGACGCCGACGAGGGACCCTATCGTCCCCGGAACGCTGCCGAAACAGTAGTCGCCGTAGGCCGGGAGCAGGTAGCCGTCGTCCGCCTGGCGCTCCCGGAGGCGACGTTCTACGTCCGAGCGGAGCATACGCGGACTCCGTCACGTATCGGTGAAAAGGCCGCGATTCGTGCGGAGTTCCCAGACGCCCCTACCGCTCGACTGCGGCCCCGAGCGATTCGAGTACGTCGAAGAAGTTCGGGAACGAGACGTCGACGTGTTCGGCGCCGGTCACGGTGGTCTCCCCATCGGCCACGAGTCCGGCGACGGCCAGGGACATGATGATGCGGTGGTCGGCTTTGCCCTCGACGGTCGCGCCGGTTAGCTCCGAGTCCTCGCCGTAAACGACGAGTTCGTCCTGTTTCTCCTCGACTTCCGCGCCCATCTTGGTGAGTTCCTCGGCCATCGCAGTGACGCGGTCGGTCTCCTTGTAGCGGACGTGTTCGGCGTCCGTGATTCGGGTGACGCCGTCGGCGGCCGCGCCAAGCGTCGCAATGGTCGGCAGGAGGTCGGGCGTGTCCTCTACGCCCACCTCGATTCCCGTGAGGTCGCTTCGCTCGACGGTAATCTCGCCGCTGTCGCGGTCCCAGGAAAGTGTCGCGCCCATCCGGTCGAGAACGTCGACGATAGCCGTGTCGCCCTGTGCGCTCGGGACGGCCGAGCTGACAATCATTCCTTCAGGTGCTGCCAGTGCGCCCATAGCGAGGAGATAGCTGATAGAGGAGAAGTCACCGGGGACGTGGTACTCGCCGCCAGCGGGGTCGTAGCTCTGGTTGCCAGCGACGGAGAACCCGTCGTCGGTCCGCTCGGCCGTGATGCCGTAGTCGGCGAGCACTTCCAGGGTGATATCGACGTAAGGCGAGGACTTGAGCTCGGTCGTCAGTTCGATGTCGATGCCCTCGTCGGTAACGGCTCCGGCCATCAGCAGCGCCGTGATGTACTGCGAGGAGACGTCACCGGGGATAGCCACCGACCCGCCGCCTACGCCGCCGCCGACGACCAGGGGCGCCTGACCGTTCTCGCGCGTGCTCTCGGCGCGGCCCTCGAGCTGGCCGATGGCGTCGAGCAGCGGCCCCTGGGGCCGCGAGCGCAGCGAGTCGTCGCCAGTCAGCACTGCGAGGCGGTCCTGCAGCGCTGCGGTCGCAGTGACGAGCCGCATCGTCGTCCCGCTGTTGGCACAGTCGATGACCGTGTCGGGGGTCTCTGGACGGCCGTCGAAGCCGGTGACCTCGATAGCCGACTCGTCGCTGCGGTCGACACTGCCGCCGTAGGCGGTGACGGCCCGCATCGTCGCCTTCGTATCGGCGCTCACGAGCGGCGCCGTCACCGTCGCGCCGTCGGCGTACCCCGCCGCGAGGATGGCCCGGTGGGTGTAGCTCTTCGACGGCGGGGCCTGTGCGGTGCCTGTGACCGTCGAGTTGCCGATGGTGATATCCATGGTCGGGCGATTGCGGGCGGGCGACAAGAGGGTACCGCTCTCGGAACTGCAGTGGACAGGGAGAACGACAGTCGGCCACAGGAGCGTCGCAGGCGTCTCGATACCCAGTCCCGCCAGTGCCAGCATGGGTTCGAGCAGTTCCGCGACGAGGAACGGGACCACGGCGAGGGCGAGTATCGGTTTCGACCGCGAGCGGCGGTAGCCATTTGCCGCCGCCGCCCGGAGTGGCAGACATGCCCGACTTCGCTAGACTCGATAGTTTTCTCGACGAAACCGACACCGACGGCTATCTTATCGACGCGGACTCGACGGATTCGGACCAGTACTATCTCTCGGGCTTCGACGCGCCGGACCCCTTCATTACGCTGTACAACGGCGAGACCCACCTGCTCTTTCCCCGGAGCCTGGAGTTCGGGCGCGCAAAGCGGGAGTCCCGCGCTGACACCGTCGAGCGATACGTCGATTTCGACCACGCCAACCTCGTCGAGGAACACGGCCCGGAGGCGTCCGTTTCCTACGTTCTCGACCGTTTTCTCGACGCCTACGACGTCGACAGCATCGCGGTCCCACCGCGGTTCCCGCTGCGGACCGCTGACGGCCTCCGTTCTCGTGGCGTCGACGTGACCGCCGACACCGACGGCACTGTCACCGAGATTCGCGCGACGAAGACCGAGGAGGAGATATCGCACGTCCGCGCCGCACAGCGGGCCAACGAAGCGGCGATGGCCGCCGCCGAGGAGCTACTGTCGGACGCGACGATTGACAATGGAGGGCAACTATCCCACGACGGGTCGCCCCTGACCAGCGAGCGCGTCAAAGAGGAAATTGAAGTGACGCTGCTTCGCCACGGCTGTTCGCTGGACGAGACCATCGTCGCCTGCGGGGCCGACGCCGCCGACCCCCACGACCGGGGCAGCGGGCCGCTGTCGGCCGGTGAACCTATCATCGTCGACATCTTTCCCCGGGACAAGGCGACGAAGTACCACGCCGACATGACCCGGACGTTCTGCAAGGGCGAGCCAAGTGAGACCGTCCGGGAGTGGTACGACCTGACCGAGCGGGCGAAGCGGGCCGCGTTCGACGCGCTGGAACCCGGCGCCACGGGCGAGGATGTCCACGACGCGGCCTGTGACGTCTACGAGGACGCCGGGCTTCCGACGCTGCGTAGTGACGACCGCGCCGAGACGGGCTTTATCCACTCGACGGGCCACGGCGTCGGCCTAGACGTCCACGAACTCCCCCGGCTCTCGCCTTCGGGGGGTGAACTCGAGCCCGGTCACGTGGTCACCATCGAGCCCGGCCTATACGACCCCGAGGTCGGCGGCATCCGAATCGAGGACATCGCCGTCGTCACCGAGGACGGCTACGAGAACCTCACCGAGTACGACGAGCGGCTGGTCGTCTGAGAGGACTGACGGGCGGGACGCTGTGGTGGCCCGGAGATTACTCATGACCTTTTATTATAGATGGCGCAAAAGCAGGTGGTACCCTATGCTTGTACGCATGCTTTACACGCCCCAAACCGAGGACTCGACCACCGAACGCCGTTGCGACCCCCCGGATGACAACCACAATCACCACGCCCACCGACGACGAATCGTATCCGACACCCGAGTTTGGCACCCGTTCCGCCGACGGCGCGCCGCTGCTGTTCTCACCGACCAGCACGGCGACCGCCGGCCAGTTCGACACCGAGGCCGACCAGCCGCGCTGACACCGCGTGCTGTAGACCCGCCGCTAGTGGGTCACAATCGTTTTCCGCCCCCGTGGCATGGCTCAGATATGGCCGATTACACCACAGTCTCGATACCGAAAGACCTCGCCGAACGCGTCGAGGAGACCATCGAGGGGACCAGCTTCTCCAGTACGTCGGACCTCGTCCGCTTCCTGCTGCGCAGCATCGTCGTCGAACACCAGCGGGAGGGCGAGCTGACGGAAGCGCAGTTCCAGGATATCACCGACCAGCTGCGTGACCTCGGCTACCTCGAGTAAGGCAGACAGGAACTCGGCGGTTCCGGCTACGCAAGCGACTCCTCGGGCGGTTCGACGTCGAGAATCTCGACCTCGACGGTCCGGCCCGACCGGTCGAAGGCGCCGAAGCTCTCGGTGTCCCAGGGCGGGATGGCGACGAAGATGACCTCGTGGAGGTCGTCGAGCTTGCTAACCCCCATGTAGCCGTCCGGGTGGGAGACGAAACGGCCCTGTGTCTGGCCGGCGGGGGTCCCCAGGTCCATCCCGAAGACGGCGTTGACCGAACTCCCGGCAGAGGGCAGGTAGAAGTCCGTAAACACCGGCGTTTTCGGGTCGAGGTCGGCCTCGGGGAGTTCCGTTGCCCGTGTGACCGCAAGTGAGATGGTCACGTCGTCCGGCTCAGCTTCCCGAGCCATCCGCAGTAAGGTCTCGACGAGACCGCGTGTAACGTACACCACACGCCGATTTCGAGCGGTGTGCGTATAATCCCGTCGCCGATACTCCGGAGAGCCAGCGCCGGTCGTGACTACCCCATGACAAACGACTTCAGGTTTTTGACGTACAGCCCGGGCGTGCGACCGCGAGAGCCACGGAGCGCGTCCGCAAGCGCTCCGGGCGCGTCGTCCACGACGCCGTGGCCGTGGCCTACGAGTAGCCGGTCCGGGTCGAGGCGGTTCAGCTTCGTCGGCGGCGTCAGCCGGAGCATCGGATGGACGCCGAGGCGCTCGTCGCCGGCGAGGAAGTAGTCGACCGTTCCGACGGCCTCCGTGACGACGAGCGTGTCGTCTTCGTCGCCGTACAGCGCAGCTTCCTGCCAGAGTGCGTTGCTCGTCAGTTCGTGTACGCCGTAGTCGGTACCGGGAATCTGGCGGTGGACCCGCTCTGTGGGCGCGTCGATATCGTCCTCGACGCCGGCGAGGGCGTCGGGGACGTAGACGGGCACGTCGTGGCGCTTCGCGATAGCCGCCGAATCGCGTGTGTGGCGGTTCAGGAGGACGATGACGCCGGCCACCTCGCCGAAATCGGTCAGGAGGTCGTCGATGCCCTCGGCGTCGACGGGGTCGACGACGATTGTGCCGGCGTCGGTTCCGAGGGCGTGGCTTGCCCGCTGCATCCTCTCGTCGGGGTAGGCAATCCAGCTCGCCCCCCGGTCCCAGCGGTTCGTCTCGACCCAGTTCGTGGCGGCTCCGGCGCCTTTCATTGGCATAGGTCGGGGTACGACCCCAACATGTATAAATAGTCTAACTAACGGCTCATACTGACGGCTGTGACGAATTGACGTAGTTTGCGGCGGTGAATACCCAACGAAGCACAGCCACCAGTCTCAGTTATCCTACTCGCTGTTGAGCCCGCTGCCCATCACGAATCAGCGGAGTACGGAGTAACAGACGCCGATGAAAACGAGTATCGCGATGGCCGAGCCGGCATCGAACAGACGCACTGTTCTCGATACCGTCAGGAATCTCCTGCGGTGAGCCTATCGGGACTTTGCACCGCCGTGTTCCTGACAGACAGTTTTCACCCTCGGCGACAAACCGTGAGACATGCTCACGACGCCGGAGTGGCTCACACTGGAGGTGAAGTATCCCGACCGGATGACCGCCTTCTACGAGGCGTTCCTCGAACTCGACGTGGTCGCGGAACGCGACGGGGAGACCGTCCTCGCGGCCGGTGAGACGGACATTCGGCTGCGCGCTCCCGGTCCGGTCCCCCGTGGCGGTCTCCACACTCACTACGCGCTGACCGTCCCGGAACGGGAGTACGACGACTGGTACGACCGACTGGACGACCGCTTCGACCTCGTCGAACACTCCTTTGGCGACGCGCGGTCGCTGTATTTCTACGACCCCGAGGGGAACTGCGTGGAACTGGGCGAGCGGCCCCTGCCGACCGACCGCAGCGGCGTTTGTGGCCTCTTCGAACTGGTACTTGAGGTGGAGGAACTCGATATCGAACTATGGGCGTCACGGCTGGGTATCGCCGATGCCCGTGGCGGCGTCCACGTGGACGTCGGCGTCGCCGCCAGCGAACCCCGAGCCACCGCGCGCGAGATAGCGGACGAGGCACTCGCCGTCACCTCGGTCGGGAACGGCGTTCGGGTTCGGGACCCGGACGGCCACTACGTGACGCTGGTCGGGTGAGACGTCAGGTGTCGAGCCGACTCTTGTCGATGGTGACGCCGGCCGGCGTCACGATGAGAAAGCCTCGGAAATGCATTAGGTCGCCGCCGGCGTTTTTGACCGGGCGGGCAAAGCCGGAAGCGAGTTCGTTCAGGTCCCCCTCGACGTTCAAAACGAGCACCTGTCCCGCTTCGATGGCTGCGACCCACTCGTCGTCGTCAGTGGTGCCGTCGAGTACGCCCAGGATGACCCGGTGGCTCCCGCCGGTCTCCTCGTCGGCCGCCATCTGGTCCTCGACCGCTTGCAGGTCCAGTCCATCGAAATCGCTCATAGTCGATACGATGCGGGCGACCAGCAAAAATCCCTTCCCCCGCGTCTGACGCCTGGCGTGCGTCAGCAGTGACTAAAGGTTTCCCTGGAGATAGGGTTTCTCGTCATACTGGTGGCTGTAAGTTCGTAAAGATATTCGCCACTCCGGGGTGGCGAATTCCTTCAGTTTGTTACAGCCACCAGTATCAGTCTTCGTGTCGACGGCGTCGTCTCGCTCGCGTACCGATGGCCAGCGGTCAGTAGTACCTGCTGCTTGCAAGGGCAGATACGGCGGACGACGACCGGTTCGACCCGCCTCGCCTCGGGCGTCACTGACGCTATGCCGGTAGTGTTTAGCTTAGTAGAAAACGCGGAAGAGAGCCAGAAAGCCCCCGACCGCTCGACTACTGCGACTCGCTGCGCGCTTCACTCACTCCGTTCGTTGCAGTGCTTGCTT
>PXRT01000017.1:0-14375 GCA_003020925.1 Halobacteriales archaeon QS_6_64_34
GCTTCCTTGAGGCAGGGGCTTCCTGGTTCAACGACGCGCTTTGCAGGAACAACCGCAGTTCCCGTAGGGAGCGCAGTCTCCACAGGCGTGCCTTCGGAGTGACCCACTCCTAGTTTGGCGAGTCCGCGAGAAAGGATGTTCCACACCGCATTTGCATCTCTGTCCGCTTCGAACCCGCAGGCAGGACAGGAATGCTCACGCACCCACAGCGGTTTGTCTGTCTTGACGCTACAGGACGTACATTCTTTCGTAGTGTCTTTCGGATCAACCTCCACGAAGTGCGTCCCTTCGCGTTTGCACTTGTATTCGAGCATATCGGTGAAGGTATTCCACGCCGCAGACGCCGTGTTGCGGCTGTTGTCCGGTGATTCGAGCATTCCTTTCACGTCGAGGTCTTCGACAGCGACTAACTCGTACTCCCGAGCGTAGTGTGCCGAGAGTTTGTGCAAGAAGTCACGCCGCTTGCGCTTGATTTGCTGGTGACACTCTGCAACCGTCTGCCGTTGCTTCTCCCAGTTATTCGACTTGTGTTCTTTCCGGGAAAGGTTCCGTTGCTCACGTTCGAGTTTGTCACGTTCTTCCGAGAGTTCGAGTGATCCGACTGCCGTGCCGTCAGTGTCGTGGGCATACTTCAGAATACCCACGTCGATGCCAACCATCTCGTCAGTGTCAATGTCAGACAGTGACGGTTTGACCGGTTCTTTTTTGTCGTCAACGGCGAAGGAGGCGTACCACTCTCCGGTTGGTTCTTTCTTGAGCGTGACTTCTTTGACCGTTTCATCGGCAGGAATGTTTCGGTGGCACTCAATCGGGATATCCGCAAGCTTCGAGAGTGAAAGTACAGTCTGACCGTTCTTCTTGTCGAACTCGAAGCCAGACTGGACATAGGTGAAACTGCGGAACTCTCTGGGCGCTTTCCAGTTGAGGCTCCCGACGTTGTAGCCCTTGTTTTTCAGTTCAGACAGAGCCGTGATACTGTCTTCAATCCGCATGACTGCGGCCTGTGCAACCGTTGAGTACAGGTCGTTCAACTCGCTCCACCAGTCTTTAAGATCGGTGAGTTGGTCGCGGACTTGTCGCACTCGTTGATTGAGTGTTCCAGCTGATTCGGGAATTTGTTCAAATTCCATGAGTGCGTGGTTGTAGAGTTGCCTACAGGTGTCCCGGTGGTGGTCTAACAACTCACGCTGTTGGGCGGTTGGCTTGAGTCGAAACCTGTAGGCGTAGTGCATTGGTTACTCGGGTGGTTCTGATGTTCGGACGATTTTCACGTCTGTACCACGCCAGTCTTTGGGAACAAGGACGTGTGCGCCGTTGCCGGTAGCTTTCACTTCGCCCTCAATGACCTCATGGCCTTCGATTTCGTGTCTATCCATCACCAGTGTTTAGACAATGTTTCAACATAAACGTATCGGTTCGTGGGCCTGTGGACCAGCAACAGAACAGTGCAAGCAAGACGATGACGGCGTTAACGAGACGCTTCGCGTCTCGTTCGCACACCAGAATCTTCGATTCTGGGGACGCTGTATCCCCTCCCTACTGCGCTCCTTGTCCGCTTGTGCGGACTGCGGTGTCGTCCGAAAATCGGAGATTTTCGGGATCACGAGAATCTTCGATTCTCGAACGACTTCTTAAGCGAGGGGGCTTAGCGTCTGTTATCAACTAACTCCCCGGCTCGCGACATGCCACCGTATACGGTCCCGTCACCCACTGGAACGGTAAATATCGTCCAAGTCCGCAACCGTCGGCCCGTTGACGATACGGACCGTCCGGCCCTCCCGGACGACGCGGAAGGCATCAGCGAAGGGGCCGTCGGGGACGACGTAGATGTTCCCCCGGGGGTTGCGGGCGCCGTGTTCCTCGGTCAGCGCGCCCCGATAGGCGTTGGCGAACTCCCGGGCGTCGCGTTCGGTGTCCCACCGGCTCTCCCAGACGTAGCCGCCGCCACCCGACCCGTTCCGGTAGGGCACGACCGTGTCACCGGCCCACCCTTCTGAGGGGTCGCTCACGTAGCTGTAGCGGTCGGCCTCTATCTGTCCGTTGTGGTACATCGTCGCGAAGATGGAGGCCTCACCGACCGTGTCGCCGACGGGGTCGCGGTCGAAGCGGTCCCACTCGGCGTTCGAGCGGTCGGCGACGGTCACCGAGACGGGCGTCTGGCCGGGGTAGCGCTCGGGGTGGATAATCTGCTCGGAGCTGCCGGGGTACTCGTCGTGGAGCGCGTCGACGGCGTCCCAGCCGCCGTTCTGATACACCCTGTCGACAAAGCCCGGGCCGCTGACGTAGGGCTGGATGATGACGGTGAAGACGCCGGGGTTCGTCCGGCTCCCACCGCCCCTGCGCTCGGGTGGCGGGATGCAACTCCACTGGTTCTCGCAGCGTCGCTCGTAGGTGTTCTGGATGTAGTTCGCCTCGCCCTCGACGACGCCGTTGCGGGACAGCTGGGTGTCCTGGGTGTCGGGCGGCCCGCCGAGGCCGAACTGCTGGTCCTGGAGGGCGTGGACGAGTTCGTGCGAGAGGGTCCGGCGGTCGACGACTGGCGTCTCGCTCTCGCTGACGATGACGATGCGGTCCTCGCTCGGGGAGTAGTAGCCAAGGACCGACTCGCCCTGGGTGTCGCTGATGGCCTCGCTGCTGTCACGGGATTCGCCGACGAGCAACAGCGACTCCCACACCTGGTCGTTCCAGGGGTCCCCGGACCCGCTGCTCACGCCGGCGGTCGCCCCCGAGCGGTTGCGGTACTCGGTCCGCGAGATGACTTCGACGGGCACCGTCGACTCGAACTCCCGGTCGCGGACGTGCTCGACGCGGGCCATCGCCCGGGCGGTGACGGCCTCGAGTTCGCTCCCGTTGAGCCCGTCGCTGGTCGTCACGTCGACCGGGTCGTCGTACCAGTAGCCGTTCTCCCAGCCGAGTGTGTCCCCGCCGGGGGGTTCCTCGGGGTGGCCGAGAAAGGGTATCGAACAGCCGGCGAGGACGACTGCCAGCGCGACCACGAGCGCCCTACGCATCGTACAACTCGGCGAGCCCGTCCTCTGTCGGGGCGTTCACCACGGTGACGGTGTCGCCCTCGACGCGGACACTGATGGCGTCACCGTACGGGCTCCCCTCGTCGATGACCCAGTTGCCGTCGGCGGTTCGCTCGCCGCCCCAGTGCTGGATGACCCGCTCCCAGGCGGTCGCGAACCGCTCGGCCGACTGCTCGTCCGTCCAGGTCGTCCGCCAGACGTACCCCGTCTCACCGTCGTTCGTGTACACCTGCATCCGGCCACCGTCCCAGCCGTCAGTTCCCGGCAGGCCGTAGTTGAGCGGGTCCGACGTGTCGAGTCGGGTTCCATCGTAGTTGAAGAACTGTCCGGGCTCTACGACCTGTGACTGATTGTAGTCGTCGTAGAGCGTGTACACCTGCGCCGCAGCGATGGCCGACGGGCCGACGGTGGCGTAGTCCGGTCGGTCCCGGTCGGTCGAGGGTCTGACCCGCTTCCAGTCGTCGCTCGGCGGGGCCGGTATCGAGACGGTCCGTGGCTCCCATTCGGAATAGTCCGCCGGGGTGATGACCTCGCGTGCGCCGTCGGGGACCTCGTCGTAGGCGGCGTTGACCGCACCCCAGCCGCCCCGGTCGGAGAGTTCGGAGACGAACGCCGACCCGTCGCTGTAGGGGAAGTACATCAGGAAGTAGATGCCCCAGTGACCGGGCGGACTGCCACCGCCCGACTGCTCGACCGCGACACACGACCACTCCGACCCACACCGCCCCTCGTACGCCGTCTCGGTCGTGCGGGCGTCCCCCTCGATGAGTGCGTTGCGCCCCTGGATGGCCTCACGCGTGCCGGGGTCGTTCGAGAGGTTGAACTGCTGGTCCTGGACGGCATGGACGAGTTCGTGTGCGAGGGTCCCCTCCCCGATTCGGGGGGTCTCCGAGTCGGTCACGACGACGATTTCGTCCGCCGAGGGACTGTAGTACCCCAGGACGCTGTCGCCGAACGTGTTCTCCTGGGTCTCGATGGAGTCGGTGTCCTCGCCGACGAGAAACAGCGCTTCGAACTTCGCGTTATCGAAGGTCCACGACGCGTCACCGTAGCTCCCGTTGGCGCTCTGGTTCCGATAGGCCGCCCGCGAGATGGTGCTGACGGGGACATCCGCCCCGAACTCCAGCCCCCGGACGTGCTCGACGCGGGCCATCGAGCGGTTGACGACGGCCGACAGCTCGGTGTCGTTCAGCCCGTCCGTGTTGTCCACGTCGAGGGACTCGTTGTGCCAGTAGCCGTTCTCCCAGCCCAGCCGGTCGGTTTCGGGGTCCGGGTGGGCGTCGCTGTCGGCGACTTGGGTCCCTTCCGAACTGTTGTTCGCCCCGTCGGTGAGGTTCTCGCCGTCGAGAACCAGCGTGGTGGTGTTGACGTACTCGGTCTCGGTCGGCGTCTCCCCGCCGGTCTCTCCGCCGGTCTCCGCGCCGAGGCCCGCACAGCCCGCAAGCAGGAGGGTCACGACACAGAGCAGCGCCACGAACTGACGTCGCATTAGCGAACCCTGGGTGGGCACGGTGAAAAGTAACACGACCGAAAGTTCGTAGGGCTCGCGACCGAACGCAGGTGTATGCAACTCGACCCGACCCAGACGGCCCTCGTGGCGGTCGACATGCAGAACGGCTTCTGTCACCCCGAGGGGAGCCTCTACGCACCGGACAGCGAGGCGGCCATCGAGCCCGTCGCCGGACTCATCGAGCGGGCCCGCGACGACGGCGCCAGCATCGTGTTCACCCGCGACGTCCACCCGCCCGAGCAGTTCGAGGACGCCCACTACTACGACGAGTTCGACCGCTGGGGCGAACACGTCCTCGAAGGCTCCTGGGAGGCCGAACTCGTCGAGGAACTATCCCCCTACGACGCGGACCTCGTCGTGGAGAAACACACCTACGACGCCTTCCACGGGACCCAGCTTGCGGGGTGGCTCGACGCCCACGGCATCAAGGACCTGGTCGTCTGTGGCACGCTCGCGAACGTCTGTGTCCTTCACACCGCTTCCAGTGCGGGGCTGTGGGACTACCGGCCAATCATCGTCGAGGACGCTATCGGCTTCATCGAGGCGGACCACCGCGACTACGCCGTCGAGCACGCCGACTGGCTCTTTGGCGAGGTGACCCAGCGCGCCGACATCTCGTTCGAGCGAGATGGCTGACTCGGTGCGGGGCGATATCGCCGAAGTCGCGGACGGCCCGGAGTACGACCTGAACTTCCGCGACCACCCCGAGCGGTACCGCCACACCGCCGGCGAGCAGGGCGCGTTCAAAATCGAGCCCTACAAGAGCCAGTTGTTGCCGCTCTGGACCGTCGCCGACCTGGGACCGGCCGCCAAAGCGGCCCAGACGATTTACGACCGCTACCGCGAGTACCGGGCTGCGGGCGATTTCGTCGGGATGGACATGGCCCGGAAGTACCTCCAGATGGGGTGGACCCGAGCGATGCGGTACGCGAAGTACCCCGGCGGACAAAAGTACGAGGACGGCGAGAAACGCGAGCCCGAGCAGTGGTACGACCCCGAAAAACGCCGCATCG
Organism: Halobacteriales archaeon QS_6_64_34; assembly: GCA_003020925.1. Taxonomy (GTDB): domain Archaea; phylum Halobacteriota; class Halobacteria; order Halobacteriales; family Haloarculaceae; genus Haloarcula. Next base: position 5,553 of record PXRT01000017.1, read on the forward strand.
CCCGGATTTACCGGTTCCACCTCGACCGCGTGCGCGAGGACTCGGCCTACCAGCGGGCTATCGAGGCCCACCGCGAACGCTACGGCGAGGACTGACCGGCGACGCTCACTTCGACACGCTCGCCAACGGCTAGGTCCACCTCCTCGCCGACGAGCTTCACGCCCGCGTCGACACGCGAACAGAACAGCGCCACGCCGGTAACGGGGTCGCCGTTGGCGAGCACTGTGATATCGTCCCACGCGACCGTGCGCTCGTCGGCGGCCCCGACGCGCAGGCCCGCTAGGTGGGCCGTCCCATCCCCTTCGCCCCCTAGCACGCCGCCCCGAGCGTAGTGTGGCAGCCCGCCGTCTAACACCCCGCCATCCGCGCCGTGCCCCGCAGCCAGCCCGACGAACCGCTCGCCCGGCGCGGGATGGGTGGGGCTGTCCAGGCGCGCCCACGTCTCGCCGGTCTCGACGACAGTGCCCGTGCCGTCCCACGACAGCGCCTCGACGTCGACGCCCGCTTCCAAGGGAAGCGACCCCGCCGCCCGGTAGGGGTTGGCGTCGGGTGCGCGAAATCCCAGATGGACGTGATTGGGGACCCACGGCGCGAAAAAGCCGGCCCGGACGAGTTCGCCGAGGTCGTCGCCCACCGCAACGGTGTCACCCGGCCCGACCACCGGTCTCACGTGGAGCAGGCGCGCGACGTGGTCGCCCGTGTCGACCAGAATCAGGTGGTCATCGTCGGCGGCGTAGGGTTGTGGCGGTGCCCGCACCGTCTTCGTGTCCAGCACCTCGCCGGCGACTGGCGACGGCGCTCGCGCCCCCTCGGGATAGAGGTCGATAGCACACCCCTCGTCGTGGGCGTCAAAGGGCGAGTTGTACAGCGAGAACCGGTAGTACTGCTGGAGGACTCGCCGGGGGACCGTGACGGCCATTGCGTGCCGTTGGGAACGGGCCAGTATGTGCCTGTCGTCCGAGGCTTTATGAGGGATAGCGGAACCACGGCGGCGTATGCGCTAAGAACCGCCGTGGCGGGCAACACGGCGCCCTGTCCGGCGCGCGGGAAACCGCTAGCTCCGGCGGAGCCGCTTTGTCCGCCCGCCCCGTAGCCGGTTCTATGCGACTCCTCCGTGGTCGGGCGAGCGACCACGCGCGCGACTACGAGCGGACCCGCGAGATGGTCGCCCGCGTCGCCGACGACGGCGAGCCCGCCCTCCGTGTCTGGCGCCCCCATCGACAGGTCGCTTTCGGCCGACGGGACCGGCGCGCGGAGGGGTACGACCGGGCCCGGGAGGCGGCCCGCGAGCGGGGCTATGCCGTCATCGAACGCGAGGTCGGCGGCCGCGCCGTCGCCTACACCGGTTCGACCGTGGCGTTCGCACTCGCCGAGCCGACTGTTGACGGACACGACCGTATCGGCGACCGGTACGACCGCGTGAGCGGTGCGGTCCAGCACGCCCTCGCGAGCGCCGGCGTCGACGCCAGCGATGGCGAGCCGCCCGACTCGTTCTGTCCCGGCACCCACTCGCTACAGGCCGACGGCAAACTGGTGGGTATCGCCCAGCGCGTCCGTCAGGACGTGGCGCTGACCGCCGGAGTCGTCGTGGTTCGGGACCACGCCGCCATCGGAGACGTTCTCGGGCCGGTCTACGACGCGCTTGGCGTCCCGTTCGACCCGGACGCCGTCGGGAGTGTAGCCCGTGCCGGCGGCGATACGACAGCGGTGGTCGATGCCCTGGCGACCGAACTCGTCGGCTTCCGGACGGTGACCGCTCGCGACAATATCCGAGAGACTTAGGGGCTCGCCCGGCCCAGAGTGGATATGCTCATCCGCAGCGCCACACTCGCCGACGGCCGGCAGCGGGACGTCCGGGTGCGCGGCGAGACCATCGCCGAGGTGGGTCGGGGGCTCTCGGACGATGACGAGCGCACCGTCGACGTCTCGGGCAAACGGCTGTTCCCGGGGATGATAGACGCCCACGTCCACTTCCGCCAGCCGGGCTACCCCCACAAGGAGACGTGGGAGACGGGCTCGCGTGCGGCGGCCGCCGGCGGCGTGACCTGCGTCGTCGACCAGCCAAACACCGACCCGCCGACCGTCGACGGTGGCACCTTCGACGAGAAGGTCGCCTTCACGGCCGACTCGATAATCGACTGGGGCATCAACGGCGGCGTCACGGCCGACTGGGACCCCGAGAGCCTCTTTTCCCGACGCCTGTTCGCCCTGGGCGAGGTGTTCCTCGCGGACTCGACGGGGGATATGGGTATCGAGCGCGACCTGTTCGAGGACGCCTTGGCGGCGGCCACCGACGCGGGCGTGACGGTGACGGTCCACGCCGAGGACGCCGACCACTTCAACGACGACGCGACGGTCCGGGACGACGCCGACGCCTGGAGCGCCTACCGCACCGCTGAAGCCGAGGAGCGGGCCGTCCGCCGGGCCTGTGACGCCGCCCAGCAGGTCGGCGCCCGCATCCACATCGCCCACACCTCCACGCCGGAAGGTATCGACATCGCCGCCGACGCGGGGATGACCACCGAAGTCACCCCCCACCACCTCCTGCTCTCGCGCCGCGATTTGGGCGACCTGGATACCTACGGCCGGATAAACCCGCCCCTTCGCCGCGAGAAGCGCCGCCGTGAGGTGTACAACCGGGTCGCCGACGGTACCGTCGACATGATAGCGACCGACCACGCGCCCCACACCATCGCGGAGAAAGACGCGGGTATCTGGGACGCCCCGTCCGGGGTCCCCGGCGTCGAGACGGCGCTGGCGCTCCTGCTCGCGGAGGCCGCCGACCCCGACACCACCCTCGGCTACGAGCGGGTGCGTGACCTGACCGCCACCAATCCCGCAAGCGTCTTCGACATCCCCCAGAAGGGCGCTATCGAGCCCGGTAAGGACGCCGACCTCGTACTGGTCGACACCACCGAGACGACCGAGATTCGAGCCGACGAGTGCCACACGGCGTGTAGCTGGACACCCTTCGAGGGGTTCGACGCCGTCTTCCCCGAGTGGACGATGGTCCGTGGGACGACCGTATTTGAACGCGACCGTGGCGAAGACGTTTTCTACGACCACGCGGGCGAGAACGCTCGCGACGCCGACGGCGAACTGGTCGACTAGGCGGCTCGCGGTCGTGTCTGTGTGTAGCAATCATGGCTGGGCGTCCGCTAGGGCTCCGCCTCGACGGTCTCTTCAGGCTCAGCATCTTTCTCGAGACGATAGGCGGGGACCGGCAGGACGACGCCGTAGATGAGTCGGTAGAGCGTGACGCCGAGGCCGCCGCCCGTCAGCGCCGCCGCGCTGACGACCGCGGTCGTGGCCGACAGCGCGACCACGAAGCCGACGCCGACGGCGACGGTCACGAGGAAGGCCGCGACGGAGGCCACCTCGGGGTAGACGCCCGGCACCACGTCGTGCTCCGCGAGATACACCGAGATGGCGATGAGCGCGGCGACGGTCACACCGACCGCAGGGACCGTCAGGAGGGCCTCGCTCCCGCCGCTGACCAGCCCGGTCCCGAGCATAATCGCCGCCAGGAACAGGTCTGCCTTCAGGACTGCGATGTCCTCACTTCTCATCGACACCGAACTCGTGGCCACACTCGGGGCAACACACCTCGTCGTGGCGCAGTGCCGCCGAGTGTTCACGCACTTCGCGCATCACCGTCGAGATGCGGTCCTCGGCTTCCATCTCCTCCTCAACGGCGAGGTCGACGCCCTCGACCTCCAGCAGGAACTTCGCGACCTCCGTCGACTCGTACATGACGTCGTCCAGTTCCTCGGCGGTGAAGAAATCCGACATCGCTCCATAGAGGAATGTCGCGCCGGCCTTGCGGACCTTCTCCTCGAAAGAGGCCCGGGCCTGGTTGACCGCCTGTGGGGTGTAGGTATCGGTCATAAACGGGACGAGTTCGGGGAGGTTCTCGCCGATTTTCGTCATCTCGACGCCCGTCTCGGTCCGGAAATCCGCACAGAGGCGGGCGATGGCCCACTCGCGGGCGGTGATATACGTCCGCTCGCGCAGGAACTCGTTGGCGCGGCCGTAGGTCCCGCTCTCTATCTTGGTAAAGCGCTCGTACTTCCGGACGTCTTCGGGGACGGCGTCCGGCGCTGTCGACTGCGGTTCCGGACCCGTGCCGTCTTCCCCCTCGGCCTCGTCGGGCTCGTGAGGCGAGACGACCCGTGTCGGCTCCTCGTCTTCCGGCGGCGGTGTCATGGCCGTCTGTGTGTGCCCCCGGTGAAAAAGGGTATCGCCCGCTCTGTCGCCTGCGGGTTGAGCGGCCGGGTCCCGTCTCCCATGGCTTGCAACACGTGCCACTGGGATTTTTGAGCGATGACGGGAATGGCCCTACATGGACATTCTACTCGGTGTTGGGGGGAGTGAGCTGTCGTATCACGCACTGGAGGAGACGATAGACCGCACACAGGCAACCGGTGACAGTTTGACCGTCGCCATCTTCGACAACGAGGAGATGAACACCGACGCCGACGAGGTACAGGACCGGGTTGAGGAGACACTCGCCGAGACGGAGTTCGAGGCCACGATACGTCGGCTGGAGGGTGACTCGCCGGGGAGTGAACTCATCTCGCTGGCCGAGGCCGAGGAGTTCGACCGCATCGTCCTGGGCGGCGGCGAGCGCTCGACGCTGGGCAAGATACAGCTTGGCTCTATCGTCGAGTTCGTCCTGTTGAACTCCAAAACGCCGGTGACACTCATCCGATGACGCGCGAGTATCCGGACGAACCGGCCGACGAGTTCCCGCGCCCGCCCCGGACCATCACCGACCGCGAGGGTCGTGACGTGGAGATTATGGCGGCCGACGCGGGCGACCACGACGCAGTTTTCGAGATGTATCTCTCCTTCGACCCGGCCGACCGAGCCCAGGGCATCCCGCCGGCCCGCGAGGAGGCCATCGAGGACTGGCTCGATACGATACTGGGCGAGGAGACGTTGAACGTCGTCGCCGTCCACGAGGGCAGCGTGGTCGGCCACGCCACCCTGGTACCGGACCGTCACGGCGAGCACGAACTCGCTATCTTCGTCCTGCAGGCGTTCCAGGCGGCCGGCATCGGGACCTACCTCGTCAAGACGCTGCTGGGGCTGGCCCAAAAGGAGGGACTGGAGAACGTGTGGCTGACCGTCGAGCGCTGGAACGACGCCGCCGTCGGGCTGTACAAGAAAGTCGGCTTCGAGACGACCGGCGCCGAGAGCTTCGAGATAGAGATGAGTATCCAGCTCTAGATTGAGAGTACCGGCTGACTGGCGTACTCGAGGACGTAGATTGCGGCCCGCCCGACGGCGTCCTCGCTGCTTGCGGCCCGAGGGATGACCAGAAAGTCCGCCTCGATGTCTTCGGCTACGTCCAGGACGACGCTGCCGGGGTTTTGCATCAGCCGTGTCTGAGAGAACGCCGTCGCCGTCGAGGTATCGAGCGTGACGTCGTGGCCCAGTTCGTGTGAACGGTCCCGGACCCGCTGGGTGAACCCACAGTGGTCCTGTGCGACCGATTCCGGGTCGACGGTTCCACTGTCGATGTCCCGGCGGAGCCGTTCGTCGAGCACGAACAGGAGGTGGAGGTCGGCGTCGTACCGCTCGGCGATGGCCGTCGCGTACTCCGTGGCTTGCTCGGACCGCTCGCTCCCGTCGACCGGGACGAGCACGAGGTCGATGTCCATCACCACTATCTGTAACCGGCCCGGGCAAAAAGCCATCCATCGCTCGCAGCGGGCGGTGCCGTCCGAAGGGCGGGCTTTTTGAGCATCGACAGCCCAACGGTAGGTATGTTCGACACGGTGGTCATCGCGACGGACGGCTCGGGGAGCGCACAGCGGGCCGTCGAAGCCGCCCTCGACCTCGCCGGGAAGTTCGACGCGACCGTTCACGCGCTGTATGTCGTCGACTCGGGCGAGGTCGAGTCCACGCCCGACGACATCCAGGACGTCCTGGAGCGAGCCCTGGCGACGACCGGCGGCCGTGCGCTTTCCTTTGTCCGCGAGACAGCGACGAGCGACGGCGAGATAGACGCCGACGTCGTCACAGCAGTCCGCGAGGGCGACCCGGCGACGGAGATTCAGGCCTACGCGGACGACGTCGAGGCCGCCCTCATCGCGACCGGGACACGCGGTCGCCACGGCGAGCACGCGTTCCTCCTCGGCAGCGTTGCCGAGGAAATCGTCCGTCACACCTCGATGCCGGTGTTGTCGGTCCGCCAACCCGAGAGCGAGGCCAACCCGGAGCGCCAGAACGTCTGACGAGCGCTCGTGTGCCGTCGACCTTCAGCGCTCGTGACCGAACGCTGGACCGCCGGACTCATTGTCGCTGACCGGCAGATGTGGGTATGGACGACTGGCTCATCGACGACGAACGGCTCTCTATCGGGCGGAAATCAGTACTTCCCGGTGAGGGATTTTTTTACCCCGACTCGTTCGAAGAGGAGAAACGGGAGGCCGAGGCCGCCGAGACGCTCGACGGCGCCGGCGTCGTGGTCATCGCCGACCCGGACGCCGACGGCCTGGCCTGTACGGCCCTGGTTCGGGAGGCCCACGGCGAGGGCGCCCTGCTCCCGGCCGGCCCGCACAACCTCCAGGAAGCGCTGGCGTGGGCCGCCGAGTACGGCGCGCCCGGCGCGACTGTCTACGTCTGTGACCTCTGTCCCGACAGCGAGGCGGACCTGGGCGCGCTCGACAATCTCGTTTCCCGGGTCGACCACGTCGCGTGGTTCGACCACCACCAGTGGGACGACGACCTCGGTGCGCTCGTCGACGACGCGGGCGTCGAGCGCACGGTGGGCGACAGCGAGGAGGTCTGTACCGCCGACGTGGCCCTCGAACGGCTCGACGACGACTTCGGCAAGCAGTGGGCCGAACTCGCCGCCGTCACGCGGGACCACGACCTCTGGATTCGCGACGACGAGCGCAGCGACGACCTCGCCGACTTCTCCTACTGGGCCGAGCCCGAGGAGTACATCGAGGCCGTCGCCGAACACGGTCCCGACCTCTCGCCCGACGTACAGGAGTTCCTCGCGGAGAAACGCGTCGAGAAGGAGGCCTTAATCGAGAAGGCCGTCGAACGGGCCGAGCTGCGCGATGTCGGCCAGTGGACCGTCGGCGTCACCTACGGCCGCTGCTCGCAAAACGAGGTCGCCGAGGCGCTGCGCGAGCAGGGCGCCGACGCTGCCGTCATCGTCAAACCCGCCGGCTCGGCCTCGATTCGGGGCACCGAGACCTTCGAGCGCGCCCACGAGGTCGCCCGCCAGGTCAACGGCGGCGGCCACCCCAAGGCGGCGGGCTGCAAACCCGACATTTACGACGACATGATGGACTACGCCCACCACTGGACGACCAACGGGGCGGTGGCGAAACAGGCCATCGTCGACGCGTTCAAGCGGCTTCCGGAGGAGGAAGAAACGGGCGTCGATACCGAGCGATAAGACAGGCTACAGGTTATACGACCCGTCGTCATCGTCGCCGTCCGTCGGGACCTGGTAGGCCGTCGCGACCGCGAGTTCGAGTTCGTCGACCTCCTGTTCGTCGGACCCGCCCTCGATTTCGCGTGGGCCTCAATGGAATCGCCGGGCTGTACCGTGTCTGTCTCGAGTATCGTGTCTACGCGCCGGTCAAACGCTCGGAGATGTAGTGACCGTGTGCCGCGTGTCGCCTACTCCTCGACGACCCACTTATCCGAGTACCGCTCGCCACAGGCACAGACCGCGTAGGCGTGGATGACGTCGCCGTCGGCATAGAGGCCGCCGACCTCGTCGTTCTGTGCCTCGGCGAAGGCGAAGACGAACTTCGTCGTGTGGTTCTCGTCGGGTTCTTCCTCGGCGACGGGACAGTTCGCGTCGGTGCAGTCGTCGTGGACGACGCCCTCGGTCTTCATGGCCTCCTGGGCCAGTCCCATCGGGTCGATGCCGGTCGCGGACTGGAACGCGTCCCGGCCCCGGTCGCCCGGCAACACCAGCACCAGTCCGCCGTCGACTGGGTCGGCGTAGTCGGACAGTGCCTCGGGGTTCGAGACGGCGTCCTCGTGGAGGAAAAAGAGCACGTCGTCGACGCGCTCGCCAGCCAGGAACTCGGCGTGATTGCTCATACGGGTGGGAGTCGGCCACCGCCCAAAAGTTACCCGCTCTGGCTGCCCCCACAGTTTTGCCCCGAGCACCGGAACAGGCCTCCATGTCCGAACTCAGCGACTACGTCACGGATATCGTCCACGAGCCGACCCAGACGGAGGGGGTCGGGTTCGACCTCACCGCCGCCGACGTCTACGAGGTCGTCGGGCCCGGTCGCATCGACTTCGGCGGCGGGGAACTCGAACCGGCGACCACGGTGCCCCACTCATCCGAAAAGCGCGACCCCGACGACGACTACGAGTGGTGGTCACTCGGCGCGGGCCAGTATCTCCTCGCGTTCAACGAGTCACTGACCGGCGAGGCGACGGTGACAGTACAGCCCCGGACCGAACTGCTCGAACGCGGGGCGACGCACCCGACGCTACACGTCGATACACTGCCACGTGTTCCGCTGTCGGTCGGCGGTGCGGGGCTGAAACTGAAAGAGAACGCGCGAGTGAGCACTATCGTCGACCCGGAGACGTAGGGAGCGGTCGGGCTGTGAGGGCCCGTATCGCCGACAGTATCAGTCGTCGGCGGTCTTCAAGAGCGACGTGAGGCTGGTTCCGGGGGGTTCGCGGTCGGTATCGGTGGCATAGGTCATTGCAGTAATTGTTGTGAATTTGACGGTAGTGTTTAGTTTAGTAGAAAACGCGGAAGAGAGCCAGAAAGCCCCGGCTGGCTTCGGTCGGGGGGCTCGCTGCGCTCCTCGGCCTTCGGCCTGC
>PXRT01000017.1:14476-91164 GCA_003020925.1 Halobacteriales archaeon QS_6_64_34
TGCAACGAACGGAGTGAGTGAAGCGCGCAGCGAGTCGCAGTAGTCGAGCGGTCGGGGGCTTTCTGGCTGGTGACAGTCTGAATCGCCTAACTAAACACCCTGAACTTGACTGCTGGTATACATTACCTGTCGTGGGGGACTCGGACTCGCGGACGGTTCGATGCGTTTTTGCCCCGCGATGGACTGGACTAACGTATGGCTGAATTCACGGTCGCCGTCTCCGACCCGGAGAGCGGCCACACGTATCAGGTCGAGGTCGACGGACAGGACGCCAACCGCTTTATCGGGCTCGAACTCGGCGACGAGGTCGACGGCGGCGCCGTCGGACTCGACGGCTACACGCTCGAACTGACCGGCGGCTCCGACACGGCCGGCCGACCGATGCGCTCGGACGTCCGGGGCGTCGGAACGAAGTCTATCATGTCCGACGGCGGCGTCGGCTTCGAGCCGACCACCGACGGCGAGCGCAAACGCATCACCATCCGCGGCCGCGAGGTCAGCGACGACACCCGACAGATTAACGCCAAAATCGTCGGCCGTGGCAGCGAGGACGTCGACGAGCTGCTCGGCGCCGACTGACACCCCGTTCCAGCTCCGATGAGCGAGCGCGTTCCCAGTGACCACGACGCCGTCGACACGCACCGCGTTCCGGTCGAGGCTATCGGCCGCACTGGCCGTCCGCGCGTCGTCCTCCCCGACGAGATAGACCTACAGGACGGCGATATCGTCACGCTCGCACTGGACGGCGACGGGTACGAGGCCCGCGTCGAGACCAGTCTCGACGGCGACCGCACTGTCACACACGTCGCCGACAACCGCCGGCTGGCCCGCGAGCGCGACGGCGAGAACCGCCTCACCGAGTGGGTCGCCGGGGCGGACGTCGCTGTTGGCGGCTCGGCCCATCTGGACGTGGTCACCGAGGGCCACCAGTACGGCCTGCGCACGCCTGGGAAACGGGTCGTCTACACCGCGACTGACGCCCCCGATTCCTCGCTGTCGGACATCGCGAGCGACCTGGACGGGTGAGACCGTCCGACGCCGGTTTTCCGAGATGATACTCGCGCGAAACGCTCAATATCCGGGCCCCTGTACCAACGGTACCGTGTCGGAATCCGTCATCGCGGACTTCGTCGGCCAGTTCAACTCCGAGGTGGCCAGCCGGAGCGACCCCATCAAGGGGCGCGTGGTCCTCTCACAGAAGCGGCTGGTCCTGGCCGCGAGCGAGGACGACAAGCTGACGATTCCGCTCGACTCGATTTTCGACATCGCCATCGGTCAGGTACCGCCGGACCTGGGCGATTTCTTCAAGTCGACGGTGACCATCGCCTTCGAGAAAAACGGCAGGCGCCCCGTCGCCGCCGTCGAGGCCGACGACGAGAAGATAGAGAAGTTCGGCACCGTCCTGTTCAAGGCCATCATCAACGGGACCGAGACGACGGTCAAAGAGCGGGCCCGCGTCGGTGGCCGCGTCACCGACGAGGCGTTCAAGCGCGCGAACCTCTTTCTCAGGCCGGGCTCCGTCGAGTTCCGCCGTAACGACGGCAGCTTCGTCATCGGACTCCAGACCGTCTCGGACTTCGAGCGCACCGCCCGCGAAATAGAGGGGGCCGACCGGCCCGTACTGGTCGTCCGGCACATGATGGACGGCACCGCCGTCACGACCGAGGCCGCCCTCGCCTCCAGCCGGAAGATGTCCATCCTCGGGCGCTATCTCCGTCGGGAGTACTCCGAGCTCATGGAGCAGCTCAAGAAAATCGAACTCACCAAGGGCAAAAAGGAGGTGCTCGTCGCCATCTACTCCACCGGCGACATAGAGGGGATGCCACTGGCCTCTATCCTCGGGAAGGACTCCTCGGAGGTGTCGATGCTCTTACAGGACCTCGAGGAGGACGGGCTCATCCAGGACGGCGACGACGGCCCGACGCTCACGCCCACGGGTCAGGTCGTCGCGAGCCGGCACCTGGAGGACGTTAATGCCTAGCCACTTTTTGCACCGTCGCGAGCGTCGCTTGCGACGCTCGCTCGGGCAGAAACTCGGGGAAAAATCGCTGCGTGCTCCCGTCGCGCGCCAAAGGCGCGCGGTAGTCCGCGCGCTGCGGTAGAACCGGCGGCGAAGCCGCCGGATGCTCGCTTTCCCAGCCCTGCCCTTCCCCGTCTTCGTGAGCGGAGCGAACGAATGGCTCGACAGAGCTTGCTCTGTCGGCGTCTGCGCGGCACGGAGGCCGCGCTTGGCCCATCGTCCCGCTACTGCTCGGCCGCGTCGGCAACCAGTTCGGCCGCCAGCCGGGCGGCGTCGGCGCCCGTCTCGCCCAGGACGTACGTGATGGGTTCGATACCGAACGCGCCCCGGTGATACAGCACGTCGGGGACCGACTCTCGCGCCTCAAATTGGTCGGTGAGTCGCTGGCTGCGGTTCTCGTAGCCCGCCTCGAACTCCAGCCGGTCGAGCCCCCGCGCTTTGGCCACTGCCAGCAGTGCGTCGTCGGTCGCGAGGTTGACCGCACCCCGTCGCTCGGCGTCGACGGCCATCGCGGCCAGAATCGTCGTCGCGACGTGTTCGCTGGCCCCGAACTCGGGGTTTGCGGGCACCTCGACGCGGCCGCCCATCTCGTAGATGCGGCCCGGAACCGCGGCGACGTCGGCGACGCCCGTCGCCTCGGGCAGGGCGGTGCCGACGTTGGTGCCGACGTTGGGGACGGCGGCGGCGACGTCGGGACTCGTCGCCAGCACGCGGGCGGCCTCGCGCACGTCGTCGAGCACCGCGCGCTCGGTCCGGAGTTCGGGGTTCGCGCCCCGGACACAGAGGTCACAGCCCACCCCTTCGAGGCCGGGCATGGCCGCTTCGTGGAGTTCACAGATGGGGCCCCTGTCTTCGAAGGCCCGGACGAGTTCCAGTATCTCCGCCAGCGCGTCGTAGCCGTCCATCTCCCCGTCGGCAAGCCCCGCCGCGACCGATTCGACCGTCTCGACGGTTCGGGGATGCTCGGCGATGCGCGGCGCCAGTTCCGGCTCGCCGCTGACGTACGTGGAGACGGCCGCCTGGGTCACGCCCAGATTTGCCGCTATCTCTTCCTGGGTCAGCCCGTAGTCGGCGAGCGTCCGCGCCAGCAACACCCGCAGCGTCGGCAACACGTCTTCGACCACGATTTCGCTTGGGAGCCGGAGCGACATGCACGGCCGTTGGGCCAGGGGTGGCTTATACTGTCGGCTCACCGACCGCGATATATAATTAGATTATACCACTAGCTTATATTACGCTGGGCCACGCACGCTCGCCCATGCACTTCACCGACGAACTGGCCGAGGTGGGCGACCCCATCTGGGACGCCATCGTCGCCCATCCGATGGTCGAACAGCTCGGGAAGGGGACTCTGGACGAGGCACCCTTCCGCTACTGGGTCCGCCAGGACTACGTCTATCTCGTCGAGTACGCCCGCGTGTTCGCACTGGGTGCGGCCAACGCCCCCGACATAGACCGGATGGGCACGTTCGCCGAGTTGCTGGATTCGACTCTCAACACCGAGATGGACCTCCATCGGGCCTACGCCGCCGACTTCGGAATCAGCGACGCCGACCTGGAAGCCACAGACCCTTCGCCGACCACGCAGGCGTACACGGACTTTCTCGTCCGCGTGGCGGCGACGGGCACCTTCGGCGACCTCGTCGCCGCCCTGCTGCCCTGTATGTGGGGGTTCAACGAGACGGCAAAGCGCCTCGATGCCCGGGGTCGCCCGGACCACGAGGGCTACAGTGAGTGGATAGCGATGTACGCAGGCGAGGAGTTCACCGAACTCACCGAGTGGTGCAAGGGCCTCATGGACGACGTGGCCGCCGAGGCCACCGAGGCCGAACGCGAACGCTATCGGGACATCTTCCGGACCTCCGCCCGGTACGAGTACCGCTTCTGGGACGCCGCCTGGCGCGAGGAGGGGTGGGAGGTATGACCGGCGGCAGCGACGACCCGGCGGCCGTGCCGGCCACCTACGCCGACTGGGCCGCCGACCGGAGCGAGCCCCGCTTTACCGACTGGCTCCGCGCACGGACCGGCGACACCTGGGACGAAGCCACCCGCCACCGGTTCGCCCGCGAACTCCACGACGACACCCTCGACGACGTGGTCTTCCGTCGGTATCTCCTGCAGGACTACGCCTTCGTCGAGACGCTCGTCGGCGTCCTCGGCCACGCCGTCGGCGACGCGCCGACGATGGACGCGAAGTCCCGACTGGTCGACTTTCTGGGGACAGTCACGGGCGACGAGAACGACTTCTTCCAACACTCCTTTGTGGCCCTGGACATCCCCGAATCCCGCTACGAGGAGCCGACGCTGGCGGCGCCGACGGCGGCCTTTCGGGACCTCCTCCTGCGGGCGGCCCGTGAGGGCGGTTACGCCGAGACGCTGGCCGTGCTGGTCCCCGCCGAGTGGGTGTATCTCTCGTGGGCGACCGCCGACGACCTCGCTCGCGAGACCGGTCCCGACCGCTTCTACCTGCAGGAGTGGATAGAGTTACACGCCGTCCCCGAGTTCGAGTCTTTCGTCGGCTGGCTCCGGACGGAACTGGACCGCGAGGGCGCCACGGCGAGCGAGCGCCGGCAGGCCCGGCTGGCCGAGCTGTTCTGTCGCACCGTTGCCCTCGAAGCGGCGTTCTTCGATGCTGCCTACGAAGGTAAAAACTCTCGGGCGCCGCTCGAAGCCGGGGGTGACCACTGATGGTCGGGACCACGCTCGCACTCGGGCTGACCGTGGTTGCGCTCGTGGCCTTTGCCGCCCTTGGCATCTGGTACACAGGACGGGGGGACCGGTCGACGGACGACTTCCTCACTGCCCGCGACTCGATGGGGCCCGGTCGGACGACGGCGACGCTGGTCGCCTCCTCGATGGGCGTCTGGATACTGCTCTCGGCGCCCGAAGCCGGCGCCGGCTTCGGTGTCGCGGCTGTCGTCGGCTACGGCGTCGGGACCGCCGTGCCGATGCTGGTCTACTCGAAAGTCGGCCCCCGCGTGCGTGAGTTGCTTCCGGCGGGGCACTCGTTGACGGAGTACGCTCACGCCCGCTACGGCTCGGCGATGTACGGCTTTGTCGTCCTCGTCTCCGCCCTCTACATGTTCGTCTTCGTCGCCGCCGAACTCACCGGTATCGCAGCCGCCCTCTCGCTTGTCGCCGGGGTCCCCCAGTGGCAGACCGCCGTCCTCGTCGGCGGCTTCGTCCTCCTCTATACGGGCTACGGGGGCCTCCGGGCGACCATCGTCACCGACACCGTCCAGGCCGTACTGGTCGTCCCGCTCCTGGCGCTCGTCGCCGGTGGCGTCGTCCTCGCAGTGGGCGGCCCGAGCGCGGCGGTCTCGGGCGTCGCCTCGACCAGCCCGGCGCTGCTCGACCCCACCAACGCCGCCGGCCTCCAGTTCGGCCTCGCGCTCGCGTTCGCTATCTTCGGCGCCGAGATGATAAACCAGACCTGGTGGCAGCGCATCTACGCCGGCCGTGACAGCGAGACGGTCGCCGGCGGCTTCCGCAACGCCACCGTCCTCAACGGCGCCATCGTGGTCGTCGCCGCCCTGCTTGGAACGGTCGCCGTTGGCCAGGGTGGCGTCGTCACTGACGTGACCAGTTCGGCCTACAACGCCGACGTGGCCTTCTTCGTGCTCGTCGAGAGCGCCTTCGGCGAGGCTGTTCTGCTCGCCGTGGTCCTGCTCGCACTCTTGCTCGTCGTCAGCTCCGTCGACTCGCTGTTCTCCGCGCTCGCGAGTCTGGTCACGGCGGACCTCCCGCGACTGCTTGATGACCCGGACGACCGCACCCTGCGGCTGGGCGCCCGCCTGCTGACGCTGGTGGTCGCCGTCGCCGCTATTTACGTTAGCCTCCGGGCCCGCAGCGTCCTCCGGCTCTTTTTCTTCGCGGACCTGCTCGGCGCCGCCGTCGCCGTCCCGCTCGTCTACGGGCTCTATTCGCGCCGTCTCACCGGCCGGGGGGCGCTCGCAAGCAGCGTCGCCGGCCTCGCCGTTGGCCTGGCCTTCTTCCCCGACTTCCGCGGCGTCATCACGGCCGTCCCGGTGGTCGGGGACCTGCTGCCCGCCGCCGACCCGCTCTACCTGACCGCCTTCGGTGGGGCCGTCGTCGTCTCGACGGCCGCGACGCTCGTCGCTGCGCGGGGGTCCTCGGCCACGTTCGACCTCGACCGACTCGCCGACGCCGGGACCGCCGCGATGACCGACGGTGGCGAGGACGCGAGCGAGTGAGCACGCCGCTTCGGTACTGCCAACGAAACCCAGTTCACTGGTCTGCGATGGCGTCGCCGGCGATAGACCGCCCGCGCGCCTCCAGTTGTACCTCACGGCGGGTCCGTACCGGCTCCAGGATATCGGCCTCCATCAGCCGGTCGTAGACCGCTTCGACCTCGTCGATATCCATGTCGACGAAGTCGGGAATCTTGAACGGCGAGATGCCGGAGTACAGCGCCATCAACACCTGTGTCTCCTCGGGCGAGAGGTCGACATTGGCGGCGTTGCGCTGTTCGCCCTGTCTGACGAGCCCGTCGATGAGCGAGACGTGCCGTGGCGACCCGGAGATGTGGGTCTCGACCGAGGTGCCGTCGATGGTGTGTTCGACCTCGAGCAGCGGCCGCTCTTTCCCGCGAATCTCTTTTTGTTTCTGCACGACGGTCCCCACGTCGTCGATGTCGAGTTCGACGAAGGTGCCACTGGAGATGGCGATGTTGACGGTGTCCTCCTGTTCCTCGTCTATCTTGAAGCGGGCCTTCTCCCAGGTGGCCCCGGTGACGACGCCGCCTTTCAGCGCCGGGTGTTTCACCAGGACGACTATCTGGTCCAGCAGCGTCTTGTACAGCTCCTCCTCGAACGTCTCGCTGTCCTGTGGGGAGACGAGCCACGCGTCCCGGCCGGCCTGGAGCTTGACATACCCCTCGACTTGGGCGAGGGGCTGGTTCATCTGGCTGACAGTGACGCTGGTGAGTTTCGACAGCGGGATAGTGCGCTTGCCATCGTCGGTCGCAAGCACCAGCCGCTTGTTCGACAGCAGGATACGGCCGGGTAGCCACTCGATGTCGTTTTGCTTGCGCCCGTCTTTGACCACCTGGACGAACTTCCCCTTGGTGTCGACCAGTGCGTGTTCTCCGCTCATATCCGCCCTCCGAGCTTCGAGATGGCGGAGAAGGCCTTCTTCCGGACGATATCGTGTTCGGTCTCGTCGATGAGCCTATCGAGTGTCTTCCGGGAGCGCTCGCCGCCGACCTTCCCGAGCGTGAAGATGGCCTGCCCTTTCACCTGCGGGTCCACGTCGTCTTCGACGAGTTTCAGCAGCCGTCGCTCGACCATGTTGTCCTCGCCGCCGAGTTCTGCGAGGCTGGTGGCGGCGAACTGCCGGAGCATCTGGTCGTCGTCTTCTAGGGCCACGACCAGCGAGTCGAGGACGCGGCCGCGCCCGTCCTCCCCGGCGACTCGCCCGAGTAGCCAGGCGGTGTTGCGCCGTTGGGCGGCCTGCGTGCTCTCCTCTAAGATTTCGACCAGCGGGACGACGATGCTCTGGTCGTCCTCGCTCGAGAGTTTCTCGACTACGGTCTCCCGGATGTCGTGGCTCCGGTCGGTCGGGACGTTCGACAGCAACTCGATGAGCGAGTAGACGGCGGTCCGTCTGACGGCGGCCGATTCGTCCGAGAGCGCCTCGACGAGATAGTCGACCGGGTTGTCGTTCTCGAAGTTACCGAACGCGCCGACTGCGATGCGACGGACCCGCTCGTTGTCGTCCTCGTACATCGGCAACAGGGTCTGGAGCGCCTGCCGGTTCCCGATGTTACCCAGCGCCTCGGCGGCCTCCCGGCGCACCGCTACTTTCGGGTCCGTCAACAGGGACTCCAGCGGGTCCGTCGCCCGCGAATCCCCGATTTTCCCCGCCGAGCGA
Source organism: Halobacteriales archaeon QS_6_64_34 (assembly GCA_003020925.1). Lineage (GTDB taxonomy): Archaea > Halobacteriota > Halobacteria > Halobacteriales > Haloarculaceae > Haloarcula. The sequence continues at coordinate 22,389 of PXRT01000017.1, forward strand.
GCGGCCCGCGCCCGCACTCTGGGGTCCGGGTCCTCGAAGCGCTCGGTGAGCTTCGGGACGCTGTCGGCCTGGTCCAGCCGCCCCAGCCCGTTAGCGGCGGCCATCCGTAACTCGGGGACCTCCGAGTCCAGGGCTTGCATGAACGCCTTGGCCGTCACCCAGTCGGCCGCGTCCGACTCGAGGTCGACGCCGGCCATGCTCCCGATGAGCTGTTCGATGGCGCCGTCGCCGAGTTCGTCCAGCGAGTCGATGGCCGCTGCGGTTACGGCGTCGCTGTTGCTCTTGGCTGCCCCGACGAGCGCGTTGACCACGTCCCGGCGGTCGTCGTGGTCCGGGAAGTTGCCCAAGAGTTCGGCCGCCCTGAGTTTGACCCGCTCTTTCTCGCTTTCGCGAAGCACGCGGATGAGCTCCTGGACGTCGCCGTCGCGTTCGAGTTGGTAGAGGCTCATACCCGGCGGTAGATACGGTGTTGCTTGTCGACGGGCTCGAAGTCGTCGCGACACTCCACGGGCAGCGTCTCGGTCATCCCTATCATGAGATAGCCGCCCTCACACAGTGAGCCCCGGATTGTCTCGAAGATTGGCACCTTGAACTCCGAATCGATGTAGATGAGCAGGTTCCGACAGAACACGAGGTCGAAGTCCCGCTTGGCTCGCCCGCGAATGAGGTCGTGTTGCTCGAAGGAGACCAGCTCCGTGACCGAGTCCTTGACGGTGAAGGTGTTGCCGTCCTCCTCGACGTACTCCGCGTAGTCGGAGAGCGGGGCCAGTTCCTCGGCGATGTTGGTCGTGTGGGAGGTCTCGTAGGTCGCTTCACGGGCCGCCTCGAGGACGTCGGCGTTGATGTCGGTCCCGAGAATGTCGACCCGCCGCGCCTCGATGTCGGGGTCGTCCAGTGCGAGCATCGCCGCAGAGTAGGGCTCGCGCCCGTCGGCGCTGGGGGCCGACCAGAGCCGAACGTCTCGGTTGTTCGCGGTCAGTTCCCGCAGCACCGGCCGCAGCGCTTCCCACGCCTCCGGGTTCCGGAAGAAGCCGGTCACGTTGATGGACAGCGAGTCGAGCAGGGCCCGGCGCTCCTCGTCCTCCCGGCGGAGCAACTGCTTGTAGGCCCGGTAGCTGTCGGTGTCGGTCCGGCGCATCCGCGCCGTGATTCGACGGTCGAGATAGGCGTCGTTGTAGAAGCCCGACTCGAAGTCCATCTCGGCCTCGATGAAACCGAGCAGTTGCTGGAACTGGCGGTTCTCGGCGCTCATAGGGTCACCACGTCGAGGATATGGACGATGTTGCCGTCGCCGAGTACGGCGGTCCCCGACAGGCCGGGCGTCCCCGAGAGGATACCCTCCAGGGGTTTGACGACGACTTCCTCCTGGCTGTTGACCGAGTCACAGTGGAGGGCGACCTGTCGCTCCGATTCCCTGATTCGGACTAACATACCGTCGCCGTTCGCCGTGTCGCCGGGCACGTCGAAGGTATCGTCTAAGTGGATGACGGGGTAGATGTCGTCGTTGTGTTTGATGACCTCGGTGCCGTTGACCTGCTTGACCGACGACGTCGCGGTTATCTCGTCGACGTTCTTGATGGGGACGCCGTACTCCTCGTCGCCCACCTCGACGAACAGCACCTTCACGATGGCCATCGTCACCGGCAGCCGCAGGGCGACAGTCGTTCCCTCGCCGACCGTCGAGTCGACGTTGACCGAGCCGTCGAGTTGCGTGACGGTGTCGTGGACCACGTCCATCCCGACGCCCCGGCCCGAGGTGTCGGTCACCTCGTCGGCCGTCGAGAAGCCCGGATGGAAGACGAGGTCGTAGATGGCCGAGTCGTCCATCGCGTCCAGTTCCTCCGGCGAGCGGACGCCCTTCTCGATGGCCTTGTTCTTGATTCCTTCGACGTCCAGCCCCGCGCCGTCGTCCTCGACCTCGATGATGACGTGGTCCCGTTCCCGGGAGGCCCGGAGGGTGATGTGGCCGGTCGGCTCCTTGCCGGCGGCCTCCCGCTCGGCCGGCGGCTCGATGCCGTGGTCGACGGCGTTTCTGAGGATATGCATCAGCGGGTCCGAGATTTCGGTGAGAATCGTCCGGTCCAGCTCGATGCCCTCGCCCTCGATTTCGAAGTCGATGTCCTTATCGAGTTCGCGGGCCAGGTCCCGAACCAAGCGCGGGAACTTCCCGACGACCTTCTTCAGCGGGATGAGCCGCATGTCCATCACCGTGTTCTGGAGGTTCGCCGTTATCTTGTCCAGCTCGTCGAGCGTATCGCCGGCCGAGTCGAGGTCCTCGGTCTCGACGGCGCGGCGCAGCTTGATGCGGCTGGTCACCAGCTGTTCGACCAGCCCGTGCAGGTCGTCGAGCTGGTCGACGTCCACCCGCACGGACTTTATTTCGTCGACGCTGTGTTCCTCCTCGCCGCCGTCGGCTGGGCCGCCTGCACCGCTCGCCCCGCCGGCACTGTCTGTGCCGGCCCCAGCGCTCGCCCCGCCAGTCCCGTCAGCCGACGGGCCGGACGCCGATGCGGTCAGACTCTCGGTCACGTCCGCCGCGCTGAAGGACTCGATTTTGCCGATAGAGCCAAGCTCCGCGTCGACCGTCGCGGCGTCGCCGGCGTCGAGATACAGCTCGAAGGTGTCCTCGAACTTGCCGTCTTCGATGTCGGCCCGGCTGGGGTCGAAGACGAGGATGTCGAAGACGTCCTCGACGGCCTCCAGTGCCAGCATCGAGTCCACGCCGAGCATGTCGGACTCGCCGACGTCGACGGTGACGTGGACGACGCGCTCGTCGGCCTCGCTCGCGTCGATATCGAGGTCGATATCCACGTCACCTCCGCCGTCGTCACCACCGCTACCTGTCGATTCGGCGGCCGCTGCCGACCCGCCCGCGCCGGCCGCGTCGGCGCCTTCCTCCAGGACGGTCCGGAGCTGGGCGACCAGCTCGTCGGAGTTCGTGGTCGACTCGCCCTCTGACTCGATTTCGCCGACGATGACCTCTATCCGGTCGACGCCGGCGAAGATGAGGTCCATCACGTCCGGGTTCACCCCCATCTCGCCCTGTCGCATGGCGTCTAACAGGTCCTCCATCGCGTGTGCGAGACTCGCCGCGTCGTCAAAGCCCATCGCGCCGAAGTTGCCCTTCAGCGTGTGGGCGGTCCGGAAGATAGAGTCCATCGCCGCCTCGTCGGCGGGGTCCGATTCCAGGTCGAGCAGTGAGTTGTTCAGCTCGGTTACCGCCTCCTCGCTCTCGCGGATGAATGCGTCTAGATACTGGTCGTCCATTATGAGGTCACCTCGGTCGTTATCGTGTCGAGAATCCCGCTCGCTATCTCCTCAATCGGGAGCACGCTGTCCACGCAGCCGGTCTCGACGGCCCGTTTGGGCATGCCGTAGACGGCGGACGTGGCTTCGTCCTGTGCGATTGTGCGTGCGCCCGCGTCTTTCATCCGCACGATGCCGTCCGCGCCGTCGCCGCCCATCCCGGTGAGGATGACCCCCACGAGCGGGTCGTCGACGACGGCGGCGGCCGTCCGCATCGTCACGTCGACGGCCGGCCGGACGCTGTTCTCGGGCGGGTCCCCGGTCAGCTTCACCCGGAGCCGGCCGTTCCGGTAGTTCTTCACTTCCATGTGACGGTCGCCGGCGGCGACGAGAGCCTCGCCCCCGCCGAGCCGGGCGCCGTCGGCCGCCTCCCGCACGTCGTAGTCGCTCCGTGCATCGATTCGCTCGGAGAAGCGGCCGGTAAACCCCTCGGGCATGTGCTGGACGATAAGGACCCGGAAGTCCGCTTCTCTGGGGAGTTCGGCCATCACCTGCTCGACCATCTTCGGGCCGCCGGTCGAGGAGCCGATGACGAGCGTCGGGTCGCCGACGTACGACCCGCTCCGGGCTCCCGCCGCGCTCGTCCCGGGCGGCGACGAGCGTGTCCCGCGCTTGTCGACGTCGACCTGTGCGACCGAGGTGACGATGTCGACGAGCTGGTTTTTCAGCCGCGACATCTCCATGGACACTTCACCGCCCGGTTTCGTGAAGAAGTCCACTGCGCCCTTGTCCAGTGCCTCGAAGGTCACGTCGGCGTTCTCGTCCGTGTGCGCCGAGAGCATGAGCACGGGCGTCGGCCGCTCGGCCATTATCACCTCGGTGGCCTCGATGCCGTTCATCTCCGGCATCTCGACGTCCATCGTCACGACGTCGGGCTCGTGTGTGCGGACGGCCTCGATGGCCTCCCGGCCGTTCCTGGCTTCCGAAGCGACCTCGATACCCCCCTCCTTGAGGATGTCCGAGATGACACTCCGCATGAAGTGAGAGTCGTCGGCCACCACTGCACGCGTCCCACCGGGCATCGTCAGCTCGGTCCCTGTGGGGCGCGGTTCGTGTGTGGGCGGCACATCTGCATAGCTACGCCGAACTCCCGACCGGCCCAAAATAAAGACTCCGCCCACGTAATCAAAGTTGATAGTCCAGCACACAGCCTTTTATATGGCCATCGACCACGTTCGGGTATCCGGCAGCTATGTCAGCCCAGTCAACTACGACCGGTCAGGTGCTCGAATTCAAGCTCGGCGAGGAGACGTACTGTGTCAGTATCGGCTACGTGACCGAAATCGTCGACATCGGGGAGCTGACCCAGGTGCCAAACGCCCCGGCCCACGTCGAAGGCGTGATGGACCTCCGCGGTCGGACGACCTCAATCGTAGACCCCAAGGCCGTCTTCGGTATCCACGCCGACACCGACGGGCAGCGTATCATCGTCTTCGACCCGGACATCGTCCAGGACCAGGGCGCCGCTGGCTGGCTCGTCGACGAGGTGTACCAGGTCGTCCAGGTAGCCCCCGACCAGATAGACCAGTCCCCGGCCAACGATTCGGGCTCGATTCGCGGCGTCGTCAAGCGCGACGACGAGTTCGTCATCTGGGTTGACCCTGCTATTGTCCACAGTACTCGGTGACGCCCGTGACTGTCGGGCAACAAGAGTTTTTAACATCCGAGAACGACCAACAGATACCTAACTACAACGTTCAGAATATGATACAGCTAACCAAAACCGGCATCGACGGCCTCGACGAGATTCTCAACGGCGGCATCGTAAAGGACTCCACGACGCTCATCAGCGGAAACCCGGGGGCGGGGAAGTCGATACTCTGTCTCCAGTATATCTACAACGGCGTCGAGAAGTTCGACGAGAAGGGTATCTACCTCTCCTTCGAGGAAAACCAAAAAGACCTCCGGCAGGCCGCTGAGTCCATCGGCTTCGACAAGTGGCCCGAGTACGTCGAGAACGGCGATATAAAGGTGTACGACAAGCAGGTGTTGCTGCGCGAGAACGACTTCTCCTCCTCGCTGGAAATCCTGCTCGATGACCTCGAGGACGACGAATACGACCGACTGGTGCTTGACTCCCTGGCGATGTTCCAGCTCTTTTTCGAGAGCGAAAAGGAGAAACGCACCTACCTGCTGAAACTGACCGACATCCTCCGGGAAAACGGGCTGACGACCCTGATGACGAACGAACAGGGCGCCGTCTTCCCCGAAACCGAAATCGGCCTCGAGAACTATCTCACCGACGGGAACATCTACCTCATCCAGACGCCGACCGACTCCGGTGTCAGCCGGTACATCTGGGTCGCCAAGATGCGCAAACAGAACACCGAGACCGACATCTACCCGATGGAGATAGACTGGGGAGGCATCAAGGTCCACCAGAACGCGAGTGCGTTCTCGATGATGAGCGAAGAGGAATCGCCCATCTAACAGTCGTTATTGGGAAGAAAACCCGTTATTGTGACGTGAAACGGCCACGAAGGCCGTCGTATCCGCTGTTATAGCTATCTTGAGCCAAAATATCTAAACCGACGAACCGTCCAGTATCATTGCCGATAGCTTTATTAAAGTTTGAATTTATGATTTGATAACGATGGCATCAGCGGAGCTTCTCCAAACGCTGGGAAACAAATACAGCGCCGAGATACTCGACGCGACCGACGAACCTATTTCGGCCCAGGATTTAAGCGACGAGCTCGAAATCCCAATCGCGACGTGCTATCGGCGTATCGACGAACTCACCGAACACGACCTGCTCGAACTCCACGACAACATCCTCTCCGACGACCGGCGACGCATCAAGGTCTACCGACGCAACGTCGATGAAGTCCGGGTCGGTTTCGACGATGGCCTCTCCGTCCACGTCGAGGAACGCTCCGAAGTCACGAACAAACTCGACGAGGCCTGGCGGACGCTCTCGGATAGATAGCGTCGCTCGCCCAGCTATCGCTCGCTTCTGTCTCGTTATCAGCAGGGATATTTACGAGCGTGGGTTTAATACAGGCGTTCTCATATCGACGCACAACGCCGATGATAGAACTCATCTATGCCATCTCGACGCTCGTGTTCGTCGTTGCCGGACTCACCATGGTCGGGATGGCGATGCGGGCGTACGTCCAGACGTCGCACCAGGCGATGCTCTACCTGTCGATTGGATTCTCGCTTGCGGTCGCGGGCGCCGCTGCGACGATGATAAGCGCCTTTATCAATGACTTCGAAGGAGTCCGGTCGCTGCTGTTGGTCAACAGCGGACTGACGACGTTTGGTTTCCTGTTCGTGATGTACAGCCTCGTCACCTACGAGTGATTGCAGTTTTTTTAACGATGTACTGAAATACCGGTGGACGATGTCGTCGTCAAACGGCTGTGTGGGTCATCTCTCTCAGCGCAGTATCGGGGTGGCTGGTCAGATGGCTCCCGACTCTATTCTCGCTAAAACCGGCTTAGAGGGGTTTCAGATGCCTATTATCAGAAAAGATATTTTGAGGAGAGGTATTATTACTGGTGAAAGACAGACTCAGTGTAGGGTCAGACAGACCCGGAATATCCATGCTCGAAGCATTCAAGAACGACGACGACCGCGGGCAGGTCGGTATCGGCACGCTCATCGTGTTCATCGCGATGGTGCTGGTGGCGGCTATCGCTGCGGGCGTCCTGATCAACACGGCCGGGTTCCTCCAGAGCGGCGCCGAGGAAACCGGACAGCAGAGTAGTGACCAAGTGACCAACCGGCTCCAGGTGGTGAGTGCCGTTGGTGAAGACATCGACGGTGCCAACGTCGATACTGCTCGCATCACGGTGAAGAAAGCTCCCGGTGCGAACAACATCGACCTGAGCACCACGACGCTCCAGTTCGTCCACTCCAGCGGGTCGACTGACGTGACGTTCAATACCTACGACGATACGGCCGACCCGGAGCCGACTAGTGCAGAGGACTTCAACGTGGTCGACGTCCAGGACGAGGACGATTCGATTGGCAACAGTGGTGTCGTCCTCAACGACCGCGCAGACCGCGCACAGATAATCCTCAACACTAACGCTATCACTGGCGGATTCAGTGAGGGTGACACGGCGACGATTCAGCTCAACACCCAGTCCGGTGGGAACACCGAACTTCGCCTCGTCGTGCCGGAGACGCTGTCTGGCACCTCTGCAGTCAACCTCTAAGCCTGCGCGCCTCCTTTTCCGTTTATCGACCCCGACCAGCGACGGTATTATATCGTTTCCTCACACACTGTCTGGTATGGACGGGGGCTCCGATGACACGAATCCCGAGGACGGCAAGATTCTCTCCCCCGAGGAGCTCGAGCTAGAGGACGACGAACACGTCACGCAGATAGACGAGAGCCGCTACGTCGTCTCGCCGAACGTGCGTGACGACGAGATACACGGTAGCCGGCCCTCCATGCCGGAGCCAGAGTCGGAGCCAGCGCCCGACACGCCGGAGTTCACTGATGGCAACGTCCACGAGTGGCTCGCCGAACAGATGGCCGACTCGAACGCTCGCTACGGCTTCGACGTGACTGCGAAGTTCGACGGCGAGGTCGACCAGCAACGGCTCGCCTCGAACGATATCGTCACCGTCTTCGAGACGCTGCTGCTGTGGTACGGCCGCCAGATGGACGGCTCGACGGACGTCCAGGACGTGCTCGGCATCCTGCTCTCGGAGTCGAACGTCCCGGTGAAGTATCCGCCGGGAAGTATCAAGCGCCTGGCCCGCTCGGCCGGTCTCAGTCCCGACGACTCCATCGCGGACCTCATAGAGGCCGTCGAAGACCGGGACGGCGCGGCGCTGTAGCGCCGAGAGATTTAAGCCACGCGACGGCCGTTGATTACCCGATGGACCGCTCGGTGGCCGCTGCCGGCCTCTTTGTCGTCTTCGTCCTCGTCGGCACTGGCCCGCTCTCTGGCGTCGACGTGACGAGTGCCTCGCCGTCGACGGTCGGCGACGGGAAGGCGACCGTCACCGACGTCACCGTCGACCAGTCCGAACTTACTCTATCGCCCGGCCGGTTCGGGACCAACGTCACCTATCTCCGCGTGCCGGCAGCCGCGGTCACCGTCGAAAATGTCACTGACCGGCCCCAGCTGCTGTATATCGTCTCGATACCGGGGTTGGATGTCCGGCTGGTCGAGCGCCGGGTCGTGACCGGTTCGGGCACGTACCGCCTCGCGCCCGACGACCGGGCGATACCGCCGGGACGGGCCGACGGGAGCTACGACGCCGCCCTCTCGGTCCGCGTTCAGAGTTTCACGACCGACCGGACAGTGGCCTGGACGACCGTCACCGTCGGGGGCCGACAGTGAGTGACGACCCCCGTGGCTGGCTGGTCGCTGTCGGCCGGTGGTGCTTTGGCGACCGACGCGGGCTGGTGCTGTGGCTCGGGCTCGTCTGCTGGTTCGGGCTGACCTGGCGGGTCGGCTTTTTCATCCAGGACACCTACGCCGTGGCGAACACGTTGGTAGCGATGGCCAACGGGCAACTCCACGTGACCGAGCTACGCTATTCGCTGACGCTGGGCTCACAGCCCGGGCTCCACCAGTACGGCGGGCGGTTCTACGGCCGGAACTATGGCCAGCTCGCGCTGGCGGTCCCGCTCGTGTGGGCCCTGGAAGCCGGGGCGACGGTCGTGGCGCCGCGATTGCTCCTGTCGGGCCTCTGGGCCGGGGTCGGTCTGGTGCTCGTGACACAGGTCGCCGAGTTCGACCGGTTCGACCGGGGCCGGACCCGTGCCGTGGGCTCCGTTCTCGTCGTAGTGCTGTTCGTCGCGAGCGTGCTGACGGCGACCGACCTCCCGACGGACCGGCTCGGCCTCGCCGCCCTTCAGCTTTCGACGATACTAGCGGCGGCGACGGCAGGGCTGGTACTGTACCGCCTCGTCGCCCGCTTCCACGACCGTCGGGCGGGACTGGCGGCCGGCGCCGCGCTGGGCGTCGCCACACCGGTCGGCTTCTGGGCGACGCTGCCAAAGCGCCATACGGTCGTCGCGACGCTGGTGCTCGGGGTCGTCTATGCCTTCGCGGTGAGTCGGACTCGCGAAGGCGACGCCGCCCTGCGGGCCCGGGCCGGGGCGTACGCACTCGCCGGCTACATCACCTGGATACACGCCTTCGAGGCGCTGTTCGTGGGTATCGTCCTCGCTGCTGTCGATATGTTGACGGCGCGGGACCGGAGCCTCCGGGCGCTGGCCGTCGTGGGGCTCGTACTCCTGCTCGCGTCGACGCCGATGCTGGCGACGAACCACGCCATCTCCGGGAACCCGGCCCAGCCGCCACGTGTCCTCCCGAACGTCGGTCCGGACGCCGAGTTCGCGCCCCCATCAGAGGACGGTAGCGGCGGTGAGGAACCGGCAGGCGGTGGTGCGACTCCCGAGGGTGGTGGGGCGACGCCAGCCGGGAACGTGACCACTCCGGAGCCAAACAACACTACGACCGGTGGCACCGCTACCCCCGAAGCCACTCCAGCGGCCACAGAGACTGATACCGGCGGTGACGGGCCATCTCCGCCGTCGCTGTTGAATACCGTCCACAATGGCGTCGATACGGTTTCGGCGTTCGCCGGAGCGGCAGTCGTTCGTGGGTTCGCAGTGCTCACCCAGCCCGAGCGACTCTGGCACGTTTTCGTCCGGAGCGGAACTATTCCGGGCGTCAGCTACGGCATAAACGATTCCGAGACAATCGACCTCACAGTACTGGAGGCAATGCCGCTGCTTGGTGCGCTGGCGGCGCTGCCGGTGCTGGCGGAACGGCGCCGTCGTGCCGCCATCGGCCCGACGCTCCCGACACTCGACCCGCGAGACTGGCGACCGGCCCGCCAGACCGACCTGCTTGTGGTCGCGCTCGCCACCGTCCTGACGGTCGTCTACCTCCCGCGACTTCCGCTGTTCAGTACGCTGACGGTCCGGTATCTCCACCCGGTCATCGCGCTCGGCGCGTATGCTGTCTGGCGCGTTCCGGCCGTTCGCGCTGCCGTGTCGGACACACGGTGGGCTGTCGGGTCGTATCTCGCCAGCCTCGCGCTCGCACTCGTCGTCCTGCTCATGGGAATCAGTGGCCTGGAACTGGCGGTCGGCGAGGCGGTCCAGTACAACGCCCTCTGGAACCTGGCGGCTGCGACCGTCTGTGCGGTCGGCGTCGTCGGCTGGACCGTTTCGGACCGGGTTTCGGACCGCTTCCTGGCGGTCGCCGTCGCGTTGCCGGCCGGCTTTACGACCGGGTATCTCCTGCTGTCGGGGCTGGTCTACTTCCGGTACGGTAGCTACGCCTTTGATGTCGTCCGCGTGGGGGCCGAGAGCCTGCCGGCGCTGTGACCCGTTCAACCGCGTGCAGTCGGTGGTATCACACGCGATAATTTACGGGTCACATTTATGCCGGTCATTACGGTAGTGGCGGGCATGCCAGACGTACTGATTGCCGACGATTCGGAGTTCATGCGGAACCTCCTGCGGGAGATTCTCGAGGCGGACCACACTATCGTCGGTGAGGTCGAGAACGGCGTCGAGGCGGTGGAAGTGTACAAGGAGGAGACCCCGGACCTGGTGATGATGGACATCGTGATGCCCATCCGGGACGGTATCGAAGCGACGGGCGAAATCAAGTCCGCGAACCCCGACGCCAACGTCATCATGTGTACCAGCGTGGGCCAGGAGGAGAAGATGAAAGAGGCCGTCAAGGCCGGCGCCGACGGTTACATCACCAAACCCTTCCAGAAACCCAGCGTGATGGAGGCAATCGAGGACGTCGTCCCCTCATAGATGAACGTCGACATCCAGTCGCTCGGCACGTTCAACCAACTCGCCCACGAGGGGGCCAAACAGGCGACCCAGTCGCTGGCCCAGATGACCGGCATCGATGCTTCCGTCGACGTTACCAAGATTACGCTGCTCGACCGGAAAGACATCGGCGAGGACCTCGCGGGTCGCGATTTCGTCGGCGTCCAGTTCGACTACGAGGGCGTCCTCGATGGCGATACCGTGCTGGTGTTCGATGCCGAGTCGGCCGACACTATCGCTGATTCGCTGATGGCCGGCGCCAGCGAGGACCCGTCGATGGCCCGGAGCGCAGTCAAGGAAATCGGGAACATCATGATGAGCGGCTTCATCGACGGCTGGGCCGACTACCTGGACTCGACTATCGACCACTCGCCTCCGGAGTACATCGAGAAGTCCGGGGCGGACGTGTTGCCCGACGCGCCCGAGGCCGAGGACCACCGGCAGGTGTTCGTCTTCAAGTCCGAAATCGAGTGGGTCGGGGAGTCGGTGAACTTCTACATCTACATGCTCCCCGAGTACGAATCGCTCGCGGAGGCGATGGTCGACAGCGTCGACACCGAGGGAGATGCCATCCCCATCGATAAGCTCCAGACGTTCAACGAGATGACGACGAAAGGAACCCAGCAGGCCGCCGACAACGTCGAGATGATGACCGGGATTCCCACCGAGGCGGAGGTGACCCAGATAAGCTTCGCGCCCATCGAGGACGTCCCGAAACAGATAGGGACCGACATCTACGTCGGCACCGTCGTCGAGTTTACGGGGGTCCCCAGTGGTTACCTCATGGTACTCTTTGATGAGGTCTCTGCAGTGAACGTCGCCGAGGCGATGATGCCCGTCGAGATGGACGGCGGCGAGCTGACCGCCCAACACGAGGCCGCTATCGAGGAACTGGGCAACATCATGACCAGCGGCTTCGTCGACGGCTGGGCGAACGTGCTCCAGACATCGGTCGACCACACGCCGCCCAAGCTCGTCCACGACATGGGCCGGGCCATCGTGGACCCGCTTGCGGCACAGGTCGGTCAGCACCAAGAACACGCTTTCATCATCGACTCGGAGATGCGGACCGAGGACATCGAGTTCAGCGCCGAGATACACGCACTGCCCAACGAGCAGGAACTGCGGGCGGCACTCGACGACCTGGATGTCGACCGCGCCGACCAGACCGAGGCCGACGTCGAGCAGATATTCGAATAATGAAAGTCTACGACGGCAGCCAGACGGAGACGAGTCAGGAGGCCACGCCCGAGCGGCTGAAAGTCGGCATCGCGGAGTACGAGGTGACGACCGACTCGGCGGTGTTGACGACCAGCGGGCTGGGCTCCTGTATCGGCATCGCGCTGTACGACGAACCGACGGGCGCTGCTGGCCTGGTCCACATCATGCTCCCGACCGCCGAGGACGTCGAGGGGGGCAACCGGGCGAAGTTCGCCGACACCGGCGTCACCGAACTGGTCGAGGCGCTCGAAAGTGTCGGCGCCTCGATGTCGACCATGGAGGCCAAAATCGCCGGCGGCAGCGACATGCTCGACTTCTCGGAGAACGGCTCCTCTATTGGCTCACGCAATCTCGAACAGGTCCGGACGACCTTAGCGGAGTTCGACATTCCAATCGCTGGCGAGGACGTCGGCGGGGACCACGGCCGGTCGCTTCGCCTCGAGTCCGACTCCGGTGACCTCGTGGTCAAAAACGCGAACGCCGAGTCGGTCGTCCTCTGATTTCTGTTTTTGAAACTGGGAGGCCGCCGGTAGGTCCGATACCGCGTCAGACGGATGGCAGCCACGTGGCTGTCGCAGGCGCAACTTTCAGACGCTCTATCGCCACATCTCCAGTTGAAGCGATGGGTCGTATCGACGGACCAGCAAATGTGGGCTTGATTTAAAAATCAGGACAGTTTAACTAACTCTTTTGTTATCAATTATGATAGGGTAGACGGAATATTCAAGGGTATCTGTGGAAATCATCATAGATGATGAGCAGTTTCGCTCTCGTGCCGACGCTACAGGCACTCGCCCCGGACGTGGCTGCGCTGGTCCCAGCGCTCGTCGTGTTGCTGTCCGGGGGTCTGGTCGGGATGAGCATCAAGAACATGTTCGACTCGATAATGTCGGACGACGAGAGCGACGACGGCGACGATATGGGGGGTGGCGGGCTGATGGGCGACGACGGTGGCGGCGGTGACGGCGACGACGGCGACGACCTCGGCGGGCTCGGCGGGCTGGACGACGACGGCGACGACATGGGCGGCTTCGGCGACGACGAGTTCGGCGATATGGAGGACGCGACCGGTCCCGACACCGACGAGCTGGAACACCGCATCGACGAACTCGAAAACGAGGTCGGGAGCCTCTCCTCGACGGTCAACACCGTCCGCACGGAGAACGAATCCATCTCCGAATCAGTCGACGAAGTCCAGGAGAACGTCCGGAAGCTGCTCGACATCTACGAGATGGTCACCCGTGGCGTAAACCCCTTTGCCGACGACGTCAACGCCGGTATGGGCGGCGGTGGCGGCATGGGTGAAGGCGACTCCTTCGGGCTGTTCGACGACGACGGCGGCGACGACGAGAGCGAGGATATCGACGACGATGTCGCCAGCGCGGACGCCGAGGGGTTCTTCGACGAGGATTTGGTCGAAGACGACGATATGGCGATGGACGACGGGATGTCGATGGACGAGGGCGGCGATATGTTCGACGACGACCTCGACGACGAGTCCGAAGACGACGGGGGCGAGTTCGACGAGGAGTTCGAGGAGGACGATGACATGAGTATGGACGACGGGAACAGCGACGACGATTCCGACGGCGGCAAGTCGTTCGCGGAGCTGAAAAACGAGTACGAGTCGGGCGACGCCGAGTGGGCCGAGGGCGAAGAGCCCGAGGACGACGGCAACGACCTGCTGGAAGACGATGGCGAGGACGAGATGCTCGACGGCGACGATGCCGGCCTCGAAGACGATGACCTCTTCGACGAGGTCATCGAGGACGACGAGGCGGACGGGACGGAGGCCGACCCGGAGCCGGAACCCGAGCCGACGGTCGACCCGGAGCCGGAACCGTCTGTACGAGCGGAACCGGAACCCGAGCCGACGGTCGACCCGGAGCCGGAACCCGAACCGACGGCAGAAGCTGACGACGACAGCAAACCCTATCTGGCGACGATGCCGGAGGGCTTTGTGGCCGACATGATAGTCATCGAGTGGCTGGAGTTCCTGGTGAGCCAGGCCGGATACCGCGAGACGTCCCGTGCCATCGACTACTACGAGACCATCGGCTGGATAGACGAAGACGTGGCCGACGACCTCGCGGACTACCTGCGAGGGTTCGACGACGTGGCGGACTCGGGCGACGGTCTCACCATCGACCACCACACCGAGAGCCTGCGCTACATCTCCCAACTCGACGAGGACAGCGGGGCCGAGGCCGTCGCGCTCTCGAAGCTCGTGGGAGGTGGCTCGGATGGGATTCAGCGTTAGCGGCTCGGCAGCCCTCATCTTCGTGGCCGCCTTCATCGGCTTCGGGATGTTCTACTCGGCGACCGCAAACAGCGCCGAGATGGTCACCGAAGCCCGCGAGGACCGCTCCGACCGACAGCTCGACCGGACCAACACCGCAATCGAAATCACCACCGTGAACTACGACACGACCACCGACTACCTCAACATCACCGTCGAGAACACCGGCGCCACCGAACTGGCGGTCAGCGACGTCGACGTCCTGTTCGATAACGACTACCAAACCGGCTATCGCACGGCCGTCGAGGGTGACACCACGACGGACCTCTGGCTCTCACAGGAGACCCTGGCCATCAACGCCACGGTGGCGCCCCAGCCAAACCGTGTGAAGATAGTCACGGGCCCCGGCGTCGCCGCGACGGAGGTGGTCTGACGTGGCGAGCGTCTCCGTGTCTCACCTCATCCTGTTCATCGCCTCGATGATGATTGCCGCGAGCGTCGCTGGCGTGTTCACCAGCAGCATCGGCCAGCTGAGCGGCGCGCTCTCCGAGCAGGGACTGGACGTCAGCAGCGACGTCCGGACGGACGTGGAGATAATCTCGGACAGCGGGAGCGACGCTATCTACGACAGCACCAACGAGACGATTACGCTGTACGTTAAAAACACCGGTACCGAACGGCTGGTCACCGACCCGGGCGTGCTGGATATCCTCGTCAACGGCCAGTTCGCCACCGACTACACGGTGACCCGGGTCGACGGCGACGGTGCCTGGCAGCCCGGGACCGCCGTCAGAGTCGACATCCAGCGGTCACTGGACACCGGCGGGGTTGACCACCGCGTCCAGCTCACGGTCAACGGCGACGAGGAGGTGTTTAAGTTCCGAACATGAGCATCGCAAGCACTGACCTGTTCTCGCTTGGACTGGACGGCCACGACCGACTGAACAAGGAACTCGGCGGCGGTATCCCGCCGGGGAGCATCATCCTCGTCGAGGGTGATTACGGCGCTGGCAAGTCCGCTATGAGCCAGCGCTTTGCCTACGGGCTCTGTGAGGAGGGCCACGACGTGACGTATCTCTCGACGGAGCTCACCGTCGGGAGCTTCCTCGACCAGATGCACTCGCTGTCCTACGACATGGTCGACCACATGCTAGACGAGAACGTGCTGTTCCTGCACGCCGACATCGGGGACTCGAACACGTTCTCGGGCGCCGACGAGGAGCAGGACCGCAAGGAGCTGCTCCGCCGGCTGATGGAGGCGGAGGTGATGTGGGACGCCGACGTCGTCGTCATCGACACGTTCGACGCCATCCTCCGGAACGACCCCAAGTTCGAGGCCCTGGTTCGCCAGAACGACGAGCGCCAGGCCGCCCTGGAGATAATTTCGTACTTCCGGGACATCATCTCCGAGGGCAAATGCATCATGATAACCGTCGACCCCTCCACGCTGGACGAGGAGGCCATCGGCCCGTTCCGGGCCATCGCCGACGTGTTCATCGAACTCGAGATGATAGAGGTCGGCAACGACACCCGCCGTCAGATAAACGTCCTTCGCTTTGCCGGGATGGGCGAACAGGTGGGTGACACCGTCGGGTTCTCCGTTCGGTCGGGGACCGGCATCGTCATCGAATCACGGAGCGTCGCCTAGGGGGTATCCAAGCTATGACAGACCACGGACGCGCGAAACCATCGGACGAACTGCGACAGATAGCGGCCCGCCGGCCCCACCTACGGGACCACCTGAAGAAGTTCAAGCAGATTACCGGGGAGTTCCCGATGCTCATCGACGAGGCCGACAGCGACTACGAGTCGGACCGGCCCAATGTCCTCTACCCGGTTGGCGGCCCCATCTTCTGTCACGTCTACGGCGACCTCGGGCAGGACACGAAATACTACGCCATCGAGCCGGAGCTGGGCGAAGACGAGAGCGTCGTCTTCGACAAGGTCCGGAACCGCCTCCTCCAGAAGAGCGTCAACAAGCCCGCACCCGAAAGCGAGTCCGAATACGACGACCGCATCGAGGAACTACTTCAGGAGACCACCCGTATCCGCAACGAGGACAGCGACAGCGGCGTCCTCACGCGCCTGTCGAACATCACCGACGTGGGCAGTGTCGAGGTCACCGAGTCCACCTACGAGAACATCCTCTACCGACTCAACCGGGACATCGTCGGACTCGGCCCGCTGGAACCGGTGATGCGGGACCCGGCCAACGAGGACATCCACGTCATCGGCCGTAGCGAGTGCCACGTCGACCACGGCGTCTACGGCATGCTCCAGACCACCGTCGAGTGGCAAAGCGAGGCGGCTTTCGACCAGTGGCTGCGCAACATGGGCGAGCGGATGGGCGACCCCGTCTCCGACTCCGACCCCATCGTCGACTCCACCCTGCCCGATGGCTCGCGTCTGAACCTCATCTACTCCGACGACGTGAGCCTCAAGGGCCCCTCGCTCACCATCCGTCAGGGCGACGAGATACCGCTCTCCATCTTCCAGATTACCGCCTGGAAAACCCTCTCGCCCGAGCTGGCGGCGTATCTCTGGCTCTGTCTGGAGAACGAACAGACCGTGTTCGTCGTCGGGGAGACGGCATCCGGGAAGACGACGACGCTGAACGCCATCACCTCGTTCATCCCGGACGACGCCAAAATCTACACCGCAGAGGACACCGCCGAGGTGCTTCCCCCGCACAACACCTGGCAGCAACTGTTGACCCGCGAGGGCGAGGACGAGGGGACCAGCATCGACATGTTCGACCTGGTCGCCGCCGCGCTGCGGTCCCGTCCCGACTACATCATCGTGGGTGAGGTCCGTGGCGAAGAGGGCCGGATGGCGTTCCAGGCCGCTCAGACCGGCCACCCCGTCATGCTGACCTTCCACGCCAGCGACATCGTTTCGATGATTCAGCGCTTTACCGGTGAGCCCATCAACGTCCCCGAGACGTTCATGGACGTCGCCGACGTGGCGCTGTTCCAGAACCGCGTCAAGCAGGGCGACGACGTCCTGCGCCGCGTGACGAGCGTCCAGGAAATCGAGGGCTACTCCAAGGAGATGGACGGTGTCGTCACCCGACAGGTGTTCAACTGGGACCCCGTCGAGGACGAAACCGTCTTCCAGGGGATGAACAACTCCTTTGTCCTCGAAGAGCAGATAGCGACCCTGCTTGGCTACGAGGACACCCGCGACATCTACGACGACCTCCGATTCCGCGCGGACATGATAGAGCGCGCCATCCAGGAGGGGATTACCGGCTACCACGAGGTCAACGACTTCATCTCGGACTTCCAGCGCGACGGGATGGAGGGCATCCCCTTCAACATTTCCAGGCCCGACTGACCATGGCACAGAGCGAAGCCGAGGGTGGGCTCGAACTGACCATCACCGAGACCGTCGAGGGGCTCCTAGAGTCGTACCGCCGGATGACGATTCCCCTGGAGCGGTACCTCTTTTTCATTCTGGTTCCCTCTATCGTCTTCTTCCTCCTCTCTGTGGTGGCCGCGTTCTTGCTCGACCTGCCGCTGATGATTCGGGCGCCCATCCCGCTGCTTGGCTTCCTGGCGATGGCCTCGGCGCTCTTTTACCCCAAGATTCTGCTCTCCCAGCGCAGGCGCGACCTCAACAACCGCTTTCACCTGATGATTACCCACATGACGGTGCTGGCGACGACCAAAATCGACCGCATGGAGGTGTTCCGAACGCTCGCGAAGGAAGACGAGTACGGCGAACTCGCGATGGAGATGCACCGCATCGTCCAGCTCGTCGACACCTGGAACCAGAGCCTCGACGACGCCTGTCGCCGCCGCGCAAAGCAGGTGCCAAGCGATGCCTTCGCCGACTTCCTCGACCGGCTGGCCTACACCCTCGGGGCCGGCCAATCGCTAGAGGACTACCTCCTCTCGGAACAGGAGCAGATTATCCAGCACTACACCACGGTGTATCGCTCCTCGCTGGACAGCCTCGAAGTGATGAAAGACCTCTACCTGTCGATGATTCTCTCGATGACGTTCGCGCTCGTGTTCGCCGTCGTCCTGCCGGTGCTGACCGGAACGAACCCGACGATGACCGTCACCGCCGTCATCGTGATGTACATCTTCGTCCAATCCGGGTTCTATCTCGCCATCCGGTCGATGGCGCCCTACGACCCGGTGTGGTTCCACCCCGAAGAGTACCCCTCGCCCATCGAGGCACGCCTCGATAAGTCGATGTACATCGGCGTCGGCCTCTCTGCGCTCCTCCTGTTTGTCACGCTGGGCGGGATGTTCGGCGTCTCGCCTATCGCCCTCGAGGACCTCTTCTTTTTCCTCGATTCGGTCCCCCTCCCGTTCTATGCCGTCGTCCCCATCACTCCGATGGTCGTTCCCGGCATCGTCTTCCGGCAGGAAGAACAGCGGGTCAAGAGCCGCGACGAGGCCTTCCCCAGTTTCATCCGCGCGCTGGGGGCGACCGAAGGGGCCAAACAGTCCACCACCGGGCAGGTGCTTCGCACCCTCCGCAGGAAGGACTTCGGCGCATTGACCCCCAACGTCGACGACCTCTACAAGCGGCTCAACATGCGCATCGAACCCACCGCCGCGTGGCGCTTCTTTACCGCTGACTGTCGCTCCTACCTCATCCAGACGTTCTCGGAGATGTATCTCATCGGCCGCGAGATGGGTGGCTCGCCCAAGCAACTGGGCGAACTCATCGCCGCCAACATGAATCAGGTGCTCCAACTCCGCCAGAAGCGTAAACAGGCGACCACGACGATGGTCGGCCTGCTGTACGGGATTACCGCCGCCTCCACGTTCGCCTTCTTCATCGGCCTGCAGGTCGTCAACATCCTCGCCGATATGTCCGTCAACTTAAACGCCGGGAGCCGGCTGGACGTCAACTCCCTCATCAACACCAGCGTCTACAACATCCCCCTCATCGAGTTCCTGCTGGTCGTCATCATCATGTTCTCGGCCATGCTGTCGGCACTGATGATTCGGACCATCGACGGCGGCCACAAGGGCAACACCTACCTGCATTTCGTCCTGCTTGCCTGGATTGGCGGGATTACGGGGACGATCACCAAGTGGATGGTCTCGCAGTTCCTCTCTGTGTGAACTACCCTACCCTACTCGCTCACAGCTGACGCCGTTCGCTCGTTGAGGGTAGGGCTTCCTGCTTCCACGACGCGCTTTGCAGATACAGGCGTATCCACAGGGAGCGCAGTCTCCACAGGCGTTGATTCGGAGCGTCCCACTCCTACATTGTCGAGGCCGCGAGAAAGGATGTTCCACGCCGCGTTCGCGTCCCTGTCCGCCTCAAACCCGCACGACGGACAGGAGTGTTCACGGACCCACAACGGCTTCTCCGTCGAGACGCCACATGACGCGCACTCTTTGGTCGTCCCCGCTGGTTCGACTGCCACGAAGTGCGTTCCTTCCCGCTCACACTTGTATTCGAGCAACGAGAGGAACGTTCGCCACGCGGCCGAGGCGGTGTTGCGGCTGTTCGACGGTGATTCCATCATGCCCTTGACGTTCAAGTCTTCGACCGCCACGAGGTCGTACTCCCGCGCGTAGTACGCCGAGAGCTTGTGCAAGAAGTCACGGCGCTTCCGTCGGAGAGCGGCGTGACACTCCGCGACCCGACGCCGTTGCTTCTCGTAGTTGTTCGACCCGTGCTGTTTGCGCGAGAGCTTCCGTTGCTCGCGTTCCAACCGTTCACGTTCGTCGGAGAGGTCAAGCGATTCGACGGCGGTACTGTCCGTGTCGTGAGCGTACTTCAGGATACCCACGTCGATACCGACGCACTTCTCGGGGTTCTCAGGTGGCTCAGGTGGTTCACGGTCCATTTTGACGCCGAACGTAGCGAACCACTCACCTGTCGGCTCCTTTTTGACCGTGACCTGCTTGAGCGTAGCGTCATCGGGGATGGCGCGGTGGAGCCGAATCGGGATGTCCGCGAGTTTCGAGAGTGACAGCACAGTCTGACCGCCCTTCTTGTCGAGCTTGAAGCCAGACTGACTGTACGTGAAACTGCGGAACTCCCGTGGCGGCTTCCACGTGAGTTGACCGACGCCGTAGCCGTTCTTTTTGAGTTTTGAGAGTCCTTTGAGGTTGTCGAACAGTCGTTCCACAACGGTTTGGAGAACCTTCGAGTACACGTCTGAGAGGTCGTCCCACCACGTTTTGAGGTCAGGTAGCTCCGACCGTAGGGCGGTCATGGATGGCAGTTCGCCGTGTTCATCTTGGTACTCGTTGAGGCGATAGAGCGTGTGATTGTATAGTTGCCGACAAATATCGCGGTGGCGGTCCAACTCCTTGCGGTGGGCATCGGACGGCGTGAGGCGGTACTTGTAGGCGTAGTACATTCTACTCGCGTTGGTCTTCGACGTATTGTTTCAGCACATCCAGTGACACCTGCCCCGTCGAGATGAGGCAGTACGAGTCGTTCCAGAACGAGTCGCCCCACAGGTCGGTTTTCAGTTCATCCTCGTACTCGTTGCGGATGCGACGGGCGGTCGCACCCTTGACTGTGTTGATGAACTTCACGAGGTCCGTGGTTGGTTTCGCTCGGAATAGGATGTGTACGTGGTCGTCCTCGCCGTCGAGGTTCGTCAGTTCGACGCCGTAGTTGTCCGTGAACCCGCTGATGACCCCGCGAATAAATTGGGTTCGCTCCTCGGTTAGCACTCCGCGCCGATACTTCGTGGTAAGTATCAGGTGGTAGTGCAGGGAAAACGTCGAGTGCGCTCCCGAGTCGAGGTCGTGCTTCATTGGGTTCGGTCAATACTATGCCATCCTACTGCAAAAACGTTGCGACTGCGTGGGACTGTGTGCCAGCTACCGAATCGCGTGTGAGAATTGTGCGGCGCTGTATCCCCTCCCTGCTTGCGCCTCCCGTTCAGTCGGCGCTCGCTGAGGAAGGGGGCTTAGCGCCTCAATTCAGCTAAATCGCTCATACGGTGTTGCGTTTTCTGCCATGGCGTAGGTGTATACCACGTAGTCATCTTCGGTGTCAACTGAGTAGTTCACCGAAGTGAGGTTGTCCCCACTTGAGTTGGATGCCTTCGTCTCGGTGGGGGTGCGCGCGGTCCATTTCGAACGGGTCTTTTCGCCAATTGAGTTATAATAGTTTACGATATTGCAATATATGCGACATAATTTGGACGAATGTAGCAAATAGATGTGGCAACAGGTTTCATGGCGGATAGCGCGCCGTAAACCGGCGTAATTGTTCACCTTCTCAATTATGGCCGTCCGAGAACGAAGCGTGTTTACCTGACAGAATTCAAATCTCGCTTTTATGGACAACTATGCAGTATATAAGGTACTATTAATCGAATCGATGTGTTACAATTGTATATCCACTGGCATTGGTTGAGATGAAAGAGTTTATTAACTGGTTAATCTCAAGAGGGATTGTCGAAAATGAGAGGACAAACGTTTCAGAATGGGGCGAAAATACTGTCTTTTGACCGACTTGACTCCGAATATATGGAGGAAAAAGAATGAGTGAGTATTCGTTCACTCGCCGGTCGGTGCTGGCAAGCGGTGCGACGGCGCTCGGTCTCTCCGTCGCCGGCTGTTCCGGCGGTGGTGGTGGGAGTGGCCCGACTGTTGGGGTGCTGGAGGACCGCTCGGGTAACTTCCAGCTCAACGGGACGTCAAAGTGGCAGGCTACTCGCCTCGCCCTCGAAGAGATAAACGAGAACGGCGGGCTGCTCGACGAAGAGATAGAAATCGTCGACCCTGACCCCCAGTCGGACAACAGCCGGTATCAGGAACTCACCGAGCGGCTGATTCTGCAGGACCAGGTAGACGCGCTGTGGGCCGGCTATTCGAGTGCGACCCGGGAGGCCATCCGACCCATCATCAACGAGAACGAGCAGCTGTACTTCTACACGACCCAGTACGAGGGCGGTGTCTGTGACAACACTATCTTCCCGGTCGGTGCCACGGCACGCCAGCAGCTGGGAATCGTGACGCCGTATCTGGCCGACGAGTTCGGCGACGATATCTACATCATCGCCGCCGACTACAACTTCGGGCAGCTATCCGGTGACTGGGTGAACGTGCTCGCTCAGGAAAACGACTACAACATCGTCGGCGAGGAGTACATCCCGCTCGACGAGACTGACTTCTCGTCGGTCATCAACCGGATTCAGAACGAGGACCCCGACTTCATCATGTCGATGCTGGTCGGTGCGAACCACGAGAACTTCTACGACCAGCGAGCGACCAACGACATCACCGACATCCCAATCGGTACCTCGACGACGCTGGCACAGGGCCACGAGCACATTCGTTACGACCCGCCCGCGCTCGCCAACGTCTACGCCGGCGTCAGCTACATGGAAGAACTCGGCGACCTCCGAGACGGCGAGGACTTCGTCGCGGACTTCTATGACCGCTGGCCGGATGCCAACTACCTCAACCAGGAAGCCCAGAACAACTACTTCTCCGTGTATCTCTGGGCCGAAGCCGTCGAAGAAGCCGGTACCTTCGACCAGCAGGAAGTCATCAGTGTCCTCGAAGAGGGCCGCGACATCAGCGCCCCCTCCGGCGACCTGACCCTCGACGGGGCGACTCACCACATGGAACACGAGATGCGCGTCGGCATCTGTGACGGAAACCACGAAATTTCCTTCGACGGACAGGAACGTATCGGCCCGAGTTTCCTCCGCGAGGAGGTCGAAGGTGGCGACGGCTGTGACCTCCGTGAGCAGGACAGTACCACCCAATACGTCCCGAGTGACGTCTACGACGTCTAGATGGAGACAGATGAGTCACGTCATGCAACCGACCTGGACGGTGGTTCGCCGTGATTGAAGCCACCCTGTTCGCCATCGTGGTGTACGACATCGCCGCGCTGTTTTTCCAGTTTCTGAACAGTTTCGGTTTCATCATCCTCGCTACGGTCGGGCTGGCCATCATCTTCGGGATGATGGGTGTCATCAACCTCGCCCACGGCGAGTTCATCCTCATCGGCGTCTACGGAACGGCTCTGGCGTATCACGCGGGCATCCCGCTTCCGGCCGCGATGGCCGTCGGCGTCGTCGTCACGACCGTGTTCGGCGTGGTCATTGAACGGACTATCGTCCGGCACTTCTACGACCGCTTGTTGGACTCGATGGTGGCCACGTGGGGGCTGGCGCTCGTCATCTCCCAGCTGCTGCTCATCGTGTTCGGCTCCAGTCTCGACAGTATCGGGACGCCGCTGGGGAGCGTCAGCTACGGCCCGTTCTCGTCGTCGATATACCGGAGCGTGTTGCTCCCGGCCATCGCGATACTGGTGCTCGCTGGCCTCTACGTGTTGTTCACCCGAACCGAGTTCGGAATCAAGGCGCGGGCTACTATCGAGGACCCCGAGACCGCACGGGCCATGGGTATCGACACCGACCGGATGTACGTGGCGACGTTCGCTATCGGCTCCGCGCTTGCGGGGCTGACCGGCGCTCTCTACGCCCCTGCACTGGGCTCGATTACGCCCAACCGCGGAGGGACGTTTCTGGTCGAAGCGTTCGTCGCTGTCGTCGTCGGCGGCCCCTCTGTTATCATTGGCACGCTGTCGGCGTCGGGTGTGCTCAGCCTGTTCAACGCCGGGGGGAGTTTCTTCTTCGGAACGTTTACCGGGCAGATGCTGTTGTTGCTCGTCGCGATAGTCGCGCTCCGGGTCCTGCCGGACGGCATCACCGGTTACGTGGACGACTGGCGCCAACGCAGGAGGGAGGGCTGAGCAATGAGTGACGCTGCCGACACGGTCAGCAGAATCCGGGGACGGCTCGAAGGCCCGAACACCTACGGCAACTCACGGGCGTTCTGGGTCGGGTTCGCCGTCTTGGTCACCGCTCTGGCCGCGTATCCACAGATGACCGACCCCTACACCGTTATTCAGACTGCTCGCTACTTCGCCGTCGCGTTTCTCGCCTTGAGCCTCTGTTTCATCTGGGGGTACGCCGGCGTGTTGAGCTTCGGCCAGGTCGCCTTCTTCGGCGTGGCAGCCTACACCTTCGGTGCCATCGGTATCAACCTCTCGTCGGCGACGGGTGTCACCGTCGCCATCGTGGGGGCCGTCGCCGTCGGGACCCTGGCCGCCGCGCTGCTGGGCTACTTCATGTTCTACGGGGGTGTCCGGGACACCTACGTGACGATAATGACGCTCGTCGTGGCGCTCGTATTGAACACGTTCATGGCCCAGACGGCGGGCAGCGAGTGGGCCATCGGTGAGGCCCAGCTCGGCGGATTCAACGGGATGACCGGAATCCCGAATCTCACGCTGGGCATCGGTGAGACCGGCATCGTCTTCGAGCGGGCCGGACTCTACTACGCGTTGCTCGTCTCGCTCGTCGTCGCCTATCTGGGCCTGCGGGTCCTGCTCAACAGCTCGTTCGGGATGACGATGGTCGCGATTCGTGAAGACGAGGCCCGAACCGAGACGTTCGGCTACGACGTACCGTTCGTGAAACTCGTCGTCTTCACCATCGGTGGCGCCATAGCCGCCGTCGGCGGCGTGTTTTATGCCAGCTGGGGCAACTACGTCGACCCCAGCGTCTTCGGCATCGCCTTCGCCGCGCTGCCCGTCGTCTGGGTCAGCGTCGGCGGCCGCGAGTCGCTTCTCGGCGCCATCGGCGCGACGCTGGCCATCGAGCAGATGCGAACCGCGCTGTCCAGCGGTATCGGCCCCATCGGCTCGGAGTGGGCTCTCGTCATCGTCGGCGGGCTCCTGTTGAGCGTGATTCTGTTCATGCCAGCCGGTGTCGTCCCGACGCTGGATAGCCTCGTCGACAGCGTTCAGGACCGGCGCTCCGACCAAGGTCAGTCGACACAACCGACCGAGGAGGCAGTCGAATGAGTACCCAAGATATCAACGTCAAGCAACAGCCCGCTGTCGCCGCGACCGGTGGCGACACCGATACGCTGCTCGCGACCGAACAGCTAACGAAGAAGTTCGGCGGCCTCACCGCCGTCGACAGCGTCGACTTTTCGATTACCGAGGGCGAGATACGGTGTCTCATCGGCCCCAACGGGGCCGGGAAGAGCACGCTGCTCGAACTGATTACCGGCCAGCTCTCGCCGACCGAGGGCAACATCTACTTCGACGGTACTGACCTGACCGGGCTGGATACCCACGCGCGAATCGACACCGGCCTCAGCGTCAAGTTCCAGTCCCCACACGTCTACGAGAACCTCTCGGTCACCGAGAACCTGCGCGTGCCGCTGCAGCGCACGGACCGAGATACACAGCGCGTGCTGGCCGAGACGCTGGACCGAATCGCACTCAGCGGCGAGGCCGACACTCAGGCCAGCGAACTCTCACACGGCGAGAAACAGCGCCTGGAAATCGGGATGGCGATAACGCTGGACCCGAAACTAATGCTGCTCGACGAGCCGGTGGCCGGGATGTCGATTGACGAGACCGACGACGTCGCGAAACTGATTCGCTCGCTCCACGACGACGGGATGACGTTTCTCGTCGTCGAGCACGACATGGAGTTCGTCCGGCGCATCTCCGAACGCGTTACCGTGCTGGACCAAGGGTCGATTCTCCGGCAGGGGCCCATCGAAGATATCGAGTCCGACGACGAGGTCCGCCGTATCTACTTGGGGGAGGACGCGTGACTCTCGAAGTCGAGCACCTCGACGCCGGCTACGACGCCACGCCGATACTCCGAGACGTGTCGTTCAGCGTCGAAGACGGCGAAATCGTCGGTATCGTCGGCCGCAACGGCGTCGGGAAGACGACGCTGTTGAAGGCGATTATGGGGCTACTCGAACCCGAATCCGGGACAGTCCGGTTCAATGGCGAGGAGTTGACCGATGAACCGGCCAACGTCCACGCCGACCACAGTATCGGGTACGTCCCACAGGGCCGTGACGTCTTCCCCGGGCTGACGGTCGACCAGAACCTCACCATCGGCGAGAGTATCGGTGACGACGAGACCCGCTACGAGCAGGTCTATGACTACTTCCCCATCCTCGAAGAGCGCACAGACCAGGATGCCGGGACGATGAGTGGTGGCCAGCAACAGATGCTCGCCATCGGCCGCGCGCTCGTCGGCGACCCCGACCTGCTGTTGGTCGACGAACCGTCGGAGGGCGTCCAGCCCTCTATCGTACAGTCGATTACCGAGGACCTGGAACGAATCAACGAGGAGTTCGGCACGACGATTCTCTTCGTCGAGCAGAACCTCTCCGTGATTCAGGGGCTCGCCGAGCGGTGTTACGCCATCGACCACGGCGAGATTGTCGACGAAATCACCGGCGATGCGGTCAGCGAGCGCTCCCGGCTCGAAGAGTACCTGGTCGTTTAACGAGTGACGGACGCTGCGTTCTCCCCGGCCGCGTATCGGCGACGCTCACGGATAACGTAAAAAATCGGGGTAAGACAGCCGACTCCCTCGCGGGTCGCTCCGCTCGGGTATTCGAGGTCGCTACACGACCTCGCTTCAGTCGTCTGCGGGCGCGGCGCCGCCTTCGTCCTCGTGTTGCATCTTCGTGTGCGAGAGCTTCCCGCCAGCGGCGAGAATCTCGCGTTCACGGGCGGAGGCGTCGAGGTTGGCGGTCGCCTCCCAGTCGCCGTTGATGGAGATGGTGAACTCCTCCTGACCGGACTCGACGGCGTCGGCCACGTCGTCGACAATCTGGATGTCGTCGCCCTGCTCGATTTTCTCGTAGGTCTCGGCGTCGATTTCGAGCGGGACGATGCCGAAGTTAAAGAGGTTCGCCTTGTGGATGCGGGCGAAGCTCTGGGCACAGACCGCTTCGATGCCCAGATACATCGGACACAGGGCCGCGTGTTCGCGCGAGGAGCCCTGGCCGTAGTTCTCGCCGGCGACCAGCACGCCGCCGTCGGCGTCCAGCGCGCGCTGGGCGAACGTGTCGTCGATTCGCGACAGCGTGAACTCCGAGAGCTTCGGGATGTTCGACCGGTACATCAGGATGTCCTGCGTGGCCGGCATGATGTGGTCGGTGGTGATGTTGTCCGCCATCTTCAGGAGGGCTTCACCGCCGACATCTGTTTCGAGGGGGTCTTTCAGCGGCACGTCGGCGATGTTGGGCCCCTTGATGAGCTCGTCGTCGACGGCCTCGTCGGGCGCGATGAGGTCCGATTCGGAGCTGCCGATATACGTGTCGGGCATCTCCAGGCCGGGGGCCTCGAGGTCGCCCAGTTCGTCGGCCAGGTCACGCGGGTCGACGATTTCGCCCTTGATGGCCGCCGCGGTAGCGACCTCCGGCGAGCAGAGATAGACGTTGTCGTCCTCGATACCGGAGCGACCCTCGAAGTTCCGGTTGAAGGTCCGCAGCGACACCGAGTCGCTGGCGGGGACGTGGCCGATGCCGATACAGGCACCACACGTCGCTTCCGAGAAGTTGACGCCGGCGGCCATCATCTCGGCAGTCCAGCCCTCGCGGGCCAGCATCTCGGAGGCCTGCTTGGAGCCGGGGGCGACAATCATCTCGGTCTTCTTGTCGATGTTGCGCCCTTCGAGCATCTTCGCGCCGGGGAGGATGTCCTCGTAGGCGCCGTTCGTACAGGAGCCAATCATCACCTGGTCGACGTCGACGCCGGCGACCTCGCTGACCGGAACGACGTTGTCCGGCATGGAGGGTTTGGCGATGAGCGGCTCGATGTCCGAGAGGTCGACGACGATTTCGTCGGCGTACTCGGCGTCCTCGTCGGGGCCGATGTCGACGAACTCGTCCCCGCGACCGAGTCGTTCGAGGTAGTCTTTGGTCTGGTCGTCGGTCGGGAAGATGGAGGAGGTCGCGCCCAGTTCCGTCCCCATGTTGGTGATGGTGGTCCGCTCGGGCACGGTCAGCGTCTCGACGCCGGGACCGGTGTATTCGAGCACCTTGCCGACGCCGCCCTTGACCGAGAGCCGGCGGAGCAGTTCGAGGATGACGTCCTTGGCGGTACCCCACTCGGGGAGTTCGCCTTCGAGTCGGACGCTGACGACCTCGGGCATCTCGATGAAGTAGGAGCCACCGCCCATGGCGACGGCGACGTCGAGGCCGCCGGCGCCGATGGCGAGTTCGCCCAGCCCACCGGGCGTGGGGGTGTGTGAGTCGGAGCCCAGCATCGTCTTGCCGGGCGTGGCGAAGTTCTCCTTGTGGACGTTGTGGCAGATACCGTTGCCGGGCCGCGAGAAGTGCGCACCGAAGGTTCCCGCAGCGGAGCGCAGGAAGCGGTGGTCGTCCGTGTTCTTGAAGTCGAACTGGTAGGTCTGGTGGTCACAGTACTGGGCGGCGAGTTCGGTCTGGACCTCGTCTAGGTCCAGGGCCTCGAACTGCAGCCAGACGAGCGTCCCCGTCGTGTCCTGTGTCAGCACCTGGTCTATCTCGATACCGATCTCCTCGCCGGGTGTAAGCTCCCCTTCGACGAGATGGTCGTCGAGAATTTTTTCCGTGAGCGTCTGTCCCATAACGTCCGCCAATCGACGGCGCGCGGGTATAAATCCCGCGTATCCCTCCCTATTTTCACCATCCGACAGCCCCCGACCGGGGTTTTTGAGGGTTCGAACAGCAGCGTTTTCGCCGTGGCGGTGCCAGCGACGGTATGTTCAGGAGTGGGCAGTTCGTGGCCGAGCGGCTCGAGGACCTCACAGCGGCACAGATACAGCCAAACGGCGTCGACCTGACGCTGGGCGCGGTGTACGAGCAGGTCGAACCCGGGCGCATCGACCGGGAGGGCAAGACTGTCGGCGAGCGCCGGGCGGTCGAGCCCGACGACGGCGTCTACACGCTCGCTTCTGGAGGATATATCGTCGAGTACGGCGACCGCGTGGTCATCCCCGAGGGCCACGTGGGTTTTCTCTACCCCCGGTCGTCGCTGCTGCGCAACTCCTGTATGCTGGATACGGCCGTCTGGGACGCCGGCTACGAGGGTCGCGGCGAGGGACTGCTGGAGGTCCATCACCCAATCGAACTGGAAGCCGGCGCGCGCATCGCCCAGCTCGTCCTCGCCGAGGCGGCCCACGAGGGGAGTTACGAGGGGAGCTATCAGGGGGAAAATATCGAGTAATATCCCCCGGTGGTGGCAATGTCGGGCGACTGGTGTCGCTGACAGTACTCGTCTCGGCTCGCCACACGTCTTCGATGTGGCTCGTGCCGTTTGCCAGAGTTTTATGTAAGTCGCAGTCGCAATCCGTTACGTGATAGTCACATTTCACATAGAGACAGGGTTTCTTCGAGAGGCTGCGGGGCGCCTCCCCGACGGTGCGCTGTCGATACAGCGCCTCCACCGCGTCGACGGTGGCTGTCGGGTGGCAGTCTGGGCCGACGTCGACGACCGGAACGCAGTCGACACGGCGCTTGCCAGCGACGATACCGTCGGTCCGACGGCACATCTGGGGCCGGAAGCAGACGGTCACTGGTACGTTATTACGACGGTCGACGAACCGCTCGACGCCATGAGTCGCGGCTTGCTCACCGCCGACGGGATGCTGGTCCGGGCCGACCTGGTCGACGACGAGTGGGCCGTTCAGGCCCGGTTCCCCGACCGGAGTTCCCTGCTCACGTTCCGCGAGGACCTCGTCGCCGACGGCTTCGACGTGGAAGTAAAGCGGATGCGCGAGGACGAGGACGAAGCGTCGACACAGTTCGGCGTGACCGACCCACAGCGGGAGGTCCTGTTGCTCGCACTCGAACGGGGCTACTACACCGTCCCGCGTAACGCGTCGCTCTCGGACCTGGCCGCAGACCTCGACATCTCCAGTCAGGCCGCATCCGAGCGGCTCCGGCGGGGAACCCAGACGCTCGTCGCGAACACGCTCGCCGCGCCCGCGCGCCCCTCCATCGGGTCACGGCAGCACTGAGCGTCGGTCACGTACTGGGGTCGTCGTCGGACGACCTCAGGGTCACCAGCCGTCGCTCCGGGTTGTTTCACGCTGTGAAAGCGCTCGTATCCGGTTATATGAGTGAGGTGTGTATATCTGCATATGAAATCGGACAACGGGACAGTGTACCTGATACGGGGTCACGACGACGACGACGAGTGGGTCAGCCCCGAACCTGCCGAGGCCGTCATCACCGAGGCGCTGTTCGACGCCACCGACCTCACCGCCGACGATATCGACTACATCGGCTCGTACGTCGAGGCGGCGAAACTGCGTGCTGTCGTCGGCGACGGTGACGACGACACCATCACCTTCGACGTCGAGGGCAACGAGGTCACCGTGACGGCCGGCGGCGACGTGTCGGTCGGCCGGTGAGTACGTCATCGAGGGGCTCGCCCGCGACGCCGGCGTTTAGTAGTCGGGCCGTCGCTCGTACTCGATTGGGTCGGTCTCGCCCAGCGCCTGGAACGCGGCCAGCCGGAACGCACAGGCGTCACAGGTGCCACACGCGGGCTCGTCGCTGCGGTAACAGCTCCACGTGTCCTCGTAGGGGACCCCCAGTTCCAGCCCCCGCTCGGCGATATCCGTCTTCGACCACTCGACGAACGGCGCCAGCAGTTCGATATCCGTCTCCGGTTTCGTCCCCACGTCGACCACCTGCTGGAAGGCCTCGAAGAAGGCCGGCCGGCAGTCGGGGTAGCCGGAGAAGTCCTCGCTGTGGGCGCCGATGAAGACGGCGCCACAGTCGTTGGCCTCGGCATACGACACGGCCATCGACAGCAGGTTCGCGTTGCGGAAGGGGACGTAGGAGCTTGGAATCTCGTCGCTGTCGGTGTCGGCCGCCGCGACGTCCATCCCGTCGTCGGTCAGCGACGACCCCCCGATTTGCCGGAGGTGGCTCGTCTCGACGTGACAGAAGTCCGCCGCGCCGACGTGGTCGGTCAGTGCGCTCACACACTCGTACTCGCGCTGTTCGGTGTTCTGGCCGTAGCTCGTATGCAGGAGATACAGCCCCTCGTAGCCGCGTGCCTGTGCCTCGTAGGCCGCCGTGGCGCTGTCCATGCCGCCCGATGCGAGCACGACAGCGCGGTCGTTGTGAGTCGTCATGGTGGTAGTAACGGTCGGGTTCGTCAGGTGCCGGGCGCGTCGTTCCAGAGGGCCACGTGGAGCCGTGGCGTGTACCGGTAGCCGTACTCCAGGGCCAGGTCCGCGACGACGCGGCGGCTCTCGTCCAGTTGCTCGCGAGTCTGTCCTTCCGGCATCAGCAGGACTGCCTCGTCGGGCAGGGACGCGTCGGCCGCCTCGCGCACGCGGGCGACAAGCGTCTCGATTTCGGCCATATCGCCGGGCCCGGTGACGACGAATTTGAGTTGCGTCTCGTAGTCCTCGACGAACTCGGCCAGGGTGTCCACGTCGAGGCGCCGGTCCTCGTGGCGGTCGGCCCACTCGCCGTCGCCCTTGGGGTCCCGCTCGGCGGTGGGCGTGCTCGATTCGAGCTTTGGGCTCACGCTCGCCAGGTCGATTGGGGCGTCCCGATAGACGGTGCCGTTGGTCTCGACGGTGGTGTGGTAGCCCCGCTCGGCGAGTGCGTCGAGCAGGTCCACGCTCGCCTCGTGGACCAGCGGCTCGCCGCCGGTCAGGACGACGTGGTCGGCGTCGTACTCGCCGACGGCGGCGACCAGGTCCTCGACGCCGTACCAGTCGCCTGTCGGCTCCCAGGAGGTGTGATAGGAGTCACAGAACCAACACCGGAGGTTACAGCCGCTCGTGCGGACGAAGACGCTCGGGACGCCCGCCAGTCGCCCCTCGCCCTGCAGCGAGCAGAACAGCTCGTTGATGGGGAGGTCGCCATCGGCCGCGTCGCTGTCGACGGCTTCGCTCGGTCCGTCGGTGTCGCTGGCGACCGGCATCAGCGGGCACAGAGTTCGCTGGTCTCCCGAACGGTGACACGAACGTCCGAAACAGTGTCGGGGAGCCGGTCGGCCAGGCGCGATTCCAGGACGGCGGCCATCACCTCCGCCGTCGGCGGATGGTCCAGCACGACCAGGGCGTCGCCGTCGCCGCTTTCCTCGAAGGCCTCGACCAGCGGGTCCCCGTCTTCGACCAGAAAGCGGTGGTCCCACTCGTCGATGACGCTCGTCACCTCGCCCTTGTCGATGACCCATCCGTCTTCGGTGAGTTCGCCCGTCATGCGGACGGTGACCTCGTAGTTGTGGCCGTGCGGGCGCGAGCACTTCCCGTCGTGGTGCATGAGCCGGTGGCCCGCCGAGATGCGGATGGGCCGCTCGTCCCCGACGACGAGTTCGCGCTCACCCGCCGTGGCGACCGGGTCGGCCGCCTGTGATATTCGCTGGGTCATATCATGTGATTATCGAACGCCGGCTTAAGTCGTTCGACAGGCCGGCGGTGTGGGACTTCGGCACAAACGATAGGACGGTGGAGTCCTCAGGGGCGTCTATGACCCGAGACGCCGTCGAGCAGGGGTTCGAGCGCTACCTCGGGGACCTCGTCGACGTTACCGACGAGGCGCTGCGGTCAATGTGCCGGGCCGAACAGCTGGTCATCCCGCAGGCAAAGACCGACATCGAGCAGGCCTACGAATCGTAGTCATTCGATGGCATCGAACGCCTGGCGATGTCCGAGAGAAGCCGGTCGAAGCTAATCAGCGATGCTCGTCACCGGTAACCGCCGATTCGTACTCCCCGGCGAAGGTCACAAGCTCCGCCACCGGCTCCGGGTACGAGTCGCGCGCTATCTCCCCGTCCTCGTAGGTGACCAGCCCGGTGTCGGCCAGCAACGGGAGATGGGCGTGGACGAGCTTTATCTTCACCTGCGCCCACTCGTCGGGACCGACTGGCCCATCGGTCGTACTCTCCCAGCCGGCGAGGACGTCGGTGAGTTCGTCCACCTCCATCGTCGATTCAGCCGGCAGCACAGCCAGTAGCCGGCGGCGCGTGCTGCTGGCCAGGGCTTCGAACAGGTCGTCGGGTGGCGGAAACTCCGCTTCGCTACTGCCGTGGGGAACCTTTAGCGTGGTCGTGTGGTCTTCCTGAGCAGTCATCTGGTGAGTGTGTTCGCTTTCGGATACACCGCTAATATATGTTACTCAAAAAGAATTAGCAGCTTACTTGTCGACGGGATACAATCTTTTTCCGATAACTTACCAGTCGATAGCCGCTGCGGCAGCCACATACCTCCAGACGTACTCGGTCGACCGGTCGTTACATATCCAACCGGATAGCGTTATCCTCGTCCGGCCCGTACCCGCGTCCGCGTCGACTGTACGACAGCCACGACGGTGTCGGCGTGACGATTCGGGCTGTTCGTGAGGCCGGGACCGCTCGGAACTAAAATACACGTCCGTTTACGGCGATTCGCTCGTCTCCAGGGTGAACTCCTGGGTCGGGTAGGCCACACAGGTCAGGCAGTAGCCGTCTTCCATGTCGTCGTCCATCAACGAGTCGTTCTGGCTGTGGCGGATATACTCCTCGGCCGGGCCGTCGGTAATCTGGCCGGCACAGGAGATACACTGGCCCTCGCGGCAGGCATAGGGGAGGTCCCACCCCTCGTCCTCGCCGGCTTCGAGCAGGTTCTCGTTGCTGGCAACCTCGATAGTCTCGCCCTCCTTCGCGAACTCGATTTCGTAGTACTCGACCTCGTCGTCGGCGATGTCGTCGGGGTCAAAGCCCGCGTCTTCCTCTGTGGCCTCGTCCTCGCCGAACTCGCCCTCGGCCTCGCCGGCCGGAATCGCCGCCGCGCCGCCGCCACCGATGGAGCGGTTGTACGGCTCCGGGAACTCCGTCTCCGGTACCGTTGCGGCCCGCTGTTCGAGGACCTCCTGTGAGATGTCCTCCGAAGCCTCCCAGCCGGTCCCTTTCGCGTAGTGTAAGGCTACGACGATGAGGGTAAGCGAGAGCCCGGCGAGGACGCCTGCGAGTGATACCATATCGGTGGCTTTGGAGTACTGATTTAATTAGCTGTTGTTTTTTCGGTCGCCGCGCCCCGTTCCGGGCGGCGTCTGTGCCGTCTCCCTGCGTTCGCACACACTGTGGATTTGCTCACTCGGTGCGGGGAACCTCGTGTCGACCGAAGCCATACCGGAGCCGGTTGGCGAGCCGTCGGGAGAACCGGCCGTCGTCGGCCCGCGAGCCAAAGCGCTCGCCCAGCGCCTGGTAGATGAGCGGCACCGGCACCTCCTGCTCCAGTGCCTCCTGGACGGTCCAGGTGCCCGTCGAGCCGCCCTCGACGCGGTCGGCTACGGTCCCCAGGTCGTTGCCTTCCTCGCGGAACGCTTCCTCACACAGTTCCAGCAGCCACGAGCGGATGACGGCGCCGTTGTTCCAGGTGTTTGCGACCGCCTCGAGGTCGAGGTCGTAGCGACCGTTGGCCAGCAGTTCGAACCCCTCGCCGTAGGCCTGCATTAGCGCGTACTCGACGCCGTTGTGGACCATCTTCACGTAGTGGCCCGAGCCGCTCGGACCCATGTGGCCGTATCCGTCGGGCCCGGTTGCGACGGCGTCAAAGACCGGGACGAGTTCGTCGTAGGCCCACTGTTTGCCGCCGACCATCAGCGAGAAGCCAAGCTCGGCACCGGCGGGGCCGCCGGAGGTGCCACAGTCGAGATACGCCGCCTCCGTCGCCGCCGCCCGCCGAATCGAATCCTCGAAGTGTGAGTTGCCGCCGTCAACGACGATATCGTTGCGGTCGACGTGGGATTCGAGTTCGTCCAGCGCCGCGTCGACGGGGTCGCCGGCGGGGATCATCAGCCAGATGCGCTTATCGCCCGACAGCGACGAAGCGAGGGCCGGGATGGATTCGGCCGGTCGGGCGCCCGCGTCGGCCGCGTCCGCGACGGCTTCCTCGTCGATATCGAAGACGACGACGTCGTGGCCCGCCGCCAGCACGCGGTCGACGACGATACGTCCCATCCGCCCGAGTCCGATGACGCCAAGTTCCATACCGGGGACTCACCGAGCGGGCAGGTAGGGGTTGCGGTTCGGGCCGCCGCGGCGGCTCACCCGACCGTCAGCAGCTCGTAGCCGTCGTCGGCGAGGTCGGCGACCGACGGCGCGTTCGGGACCAGCCCGGTCGACGTCGAGGAGGCGGTACGCTTTCGACCCGGGCCGCCCTCCCTCCGTCCATGGACGAACGCGTACGCGACCACGCACGGACGCTCGTCGAGTGGAGCGCCCGCATCGAACCGGACGACGACGTCGTCGTCGAGGTCGGCGAGGGGGCCCACGACCTGGGTGTCGCCGTCGCCGAACGGCTGGGCGAGACGGGCGCGAACCTGCTCGCGACGTACCGCTCGCCGGAGTTCCAACGGGCCTACCTCCGGGCGAGCGACGGCGAGTTCGAACCTAACCCGGACTACGAGCTGGCGCTGTACGAACGGGCCGACAGCGTCCTGATTCTGAAGGGGTCGAACAACACCGCCGGCAGCGCCGACGTGCCGGGCGACGTTCGGCAGGCCCACTCGAAGGCCCGCCGGGAAATCCGCGAGGCCCGCCTCGACACCGACTGGGTCTCGACCCAGCACCCGACGCGGGCGATGGCCCAGCAGGCCGGGATGGCCTACGAGGCGTATCAGGACTTCGTCTACGACGCGACGCTGCGGGACTGGGCGGCACTGGCTGACGAGCAAGCGACGCTGAAAGACATCCTCGACGACGGCGAGACGGTCCGCATCCGAAACGAGGGGACCGACCTCACGCTCGATATCGCGGACCGCATCGCGGTCAACTCCGCCGCCAGCGTCGCCTACGACTCCCACAACCTCCCGTCTGGCGAGGTCTTTACCGCCCCCGCCGACACCGCCGGCGTCGTCACCTTCGACGTGCCGATGACCATCCAGGGCCGGCGCGTCCGGGACGTGAAACTGACGTTCAAGGACGGCGTCGTGGTCGACTTCGAGGCCGACCAGGGCGCCGACGTCATCGCGGAGGTCCTGGAGACCGACGGCGGCTCGCGCCGGCTGGGCGAACTCGGCATCGGGATGAACTGCGGCGTCGACCGCGTCACCGACAACATCCTCTTCGACGAGAAGATGGGCGGCACCGTCCATCTCGCGCTCGGGCGGGCCTACGACGCCTGTTTGCCCGAGGGCCAGACGGGCAATGAGAGTGCGGTCCACGAGGACCTCATCACCACGATGGGCGAGGGGTCGCTGCTGGAGGTCGACGGCGAGACGGTGCAGGCGGACGGCCAGTCCGTATGAGCGGAGCCACAGGCTCCGCGAACGCCGTCGCTCAGCGCTTTCCTCTCACAGCCGCGAAAGGGGTGGGGGTGGTGGCACCCAGAGTGGGTGCACACGGAGATTACGATGGTGGTAGTAAAGAAGCTTCCGGCCGACGTCCCTCGGTTTTGGTCCCGTGGCAGTCGGCATCGGCGATAACACATATGTGCCGCCACCGCATACCACTCCTCGTGACGACGGTGTCCTCGGGCGGGGCCGATGGCGCCCCCGGCATCCTGATTCGCCCGGCCGAGCGGGCGGACCTGCTGGCGATTCACCGCATCGAGCAGGCGGTGTTCCCCCAGCCCTGGCCGTTCTCGGCGCTGGAGAGCTATCTGGGCGAGCCGGGGTTTCTCGTGGCCGAGAGCGACACCGACGACGAGCCCCGCGTCGTCGGATACGTCATCGCAGATACGGTGCCCAACCACGGGACGCCGCTGGGCCACGTCAAGGACCTCGCCGTTCGTGAGGGGGACCGCCGCGAGGGCATCGCGACGGCGCTGTTGGGGCGTGCCCTCTCCGCGCTGGAGGCGGCCGGCGCGGCATCCGCCAAGCTGGAGGTCCGGGCCGAAAACGAGGGCGCGAGACAGCTCTACCGTCGGTTCGGCTTCGAACACCGCAAGACCATCCCGAACTACTACAGCAACGGTGAGGACGCCCTTGTGATGGTCCGGCTGTCCTCGGAGTCGACCTGATTATACGGCTCCAGTGACTCCCTTCAGGTACGATGGGATACGCCTGCCCGGTCTGTGACGACCCACAGGCCGACGCCACTCACCTCGCGAATCACCTCGCCTTTACGGCGCTGACCGGCGGCGACGACCACGAGGCCTGGCTCGACGAACACGTCCCGGCGTGGGGCCAGCACGGCGAGACGGAACTGGCTGCGGAAGTCGTCGACCACGCCGACCAGCGGGAGTTCCCGCAGGTCGACGCCTCTGTCGCCACCGAAGACGAAACCCAGTAATCCCGCGAGTGCCTACGAGCGGGCATGGAGACCGAGGGGCAGTTCTCGCCGACGACAGCCGCGCAGGCGCGTGACCGCTACGAGTCGCTCGGCTCGACCGCACAGGTCGTCGTCAAGGAGGTCGCAAAGGCGATGGAACTCGATGCCGAGGAGTACCGCGAGCGGGTCACCGGCGAGGTCGTCGAGACCGCTCGTGACGTCCTCTTCGCCGAGTCGCTGTCGGTCACGGTGGGGAGCCGCGCGGAGTTCGAGGACTGGCGAGCGGAGGCCGACCACGCGGTCGAGGTCGTCGGCTCGGAGAACGTCGACAACGTCGTCTGGCACGCGCCCGGCTTCGCCGAGACGGCCGTCGCCGCGACCTACCAATCAGAACGCGACGCGGCCGTGGGCACCCTCCGCCGGCAGGCCTTCGGCCGCATCTACCGCGAGGTCGTCTGATGCGCCGGGTCACCCGGAACTTCCTGCTGGCGATGGCAGTCCTGGGCGTCCTGTTGCTCGCCCTCGGTGTGCTGCCGAGCTATCTCCGGAGCGGCGACCCCTACTACATGACGGCGACGCCCGTCGCCGAGGGCAACGGGACGGCCGCGAACGCGACGGGCGGGGGTGGCGGTGGAACTGCAACGCCCGCCGGGACCGCCACTGTCACCGACACCGTTGACGGGGCCACCCTCTCGGACCGGCGCTACACCTACACCACCGCAGCACTCGAGAACGCGACCGCCGACAGCGAGGGTCGGTCGAGTGCCTACTACCGGGGGCCGGTCGGTATCAAGGGCGTCTTCACCCACTCGCCGTTCGACGAGTACGACTCGCTCGTCCAGCAGTACCCGGCGGCCGTCGAGGGCGACGCCGTCCGCGTCCGCAGCGACGGAACCGTTTACCGGCTGGCGGTGACACAGCAATCATGAGCCGCGACCCGACCCACGAGTGGCCCGTCGTCGAGAGCGTCGCCGAGTACGAGACCGGCTGGTACACCGGCGGCTACGACCGCGTACGCCAGCCCGACGGTTCCGAGAAGAACTACTACTGGGCCGAACTCCCCGACGCCGTCGTCGTCGTTGCCCGCACCGGCGACGAACTGGTCCTGGTCGACCAGTACCGACCCACCATCCGCCAGCAGTGTCTCGAACTCCCCGCCGGTATCGTCGAGGACGGCGAGTCCTACACGACGGCTGGCGCCCGGGAACTCCGCGAGGAGACCGGTTTCGACCCTTCCGGCGTCTCCCTCTTGGAGGCGTTCTCGTGTGCGACCGGTGTCCTCCGCCATCGGCGGGGCATCGTCTTCGCCGAGGGACTCACCCCGACCGACCGGGAACTCGACGACAACGAGTTCCTCTCGGTGACGACGGTCCCGGTCGAGGACGCACTCGACGTCGCCCGGCGCGAACCCGCCAACGACGCCACCATCGAGGGCGTCCTGCTCGCACAGGCCGAGGGACTCCTGTGACCGGGTCGGATGATGGCCCGGGCGATGACGACTATCCGCCTGGCACGGGTCCCGAAGCGCCGTGGGCCACCGACGACCCCGCGTGGCCGGTCCACGAGACGGCCGTCACCTGGGAGACGCCGTTCTTCACCGCCGGCCAGGACGCTGTCGAGCGCCCGTCAGGCGAGCGCGCCGACTACTACTGGCTGGACCCGGCCGACGCGACGACAATCGTCGCGGTCGACGACGGGGACCTGCTGTTCGTCGAGCAGTACCGACCCCGCCACCGCACGACGACGCTGGAACTCCCGACCGGTGGCGTCGATGCGAGCGAATCCCCCCGACAGGCGGCCCACCGCGAACTCCGCGAAGAGACCGGCTTCAGCGCCGACTCGCTGACTCATCTGGAGTCCTACATCCCGTCGGGCTGGCTGCGCTATCACCGGCACGTCTTCGCCGCCGACGGGCTGACGCCCGGCGAGACCGAACTCGAGGCCGGCGAGGCCATCGAGATGGTCCGTGTGCCGGTGTCGGACGCCCTCTCCCGGGCGCGGGCCACCGACGGCGAGGTGATGGAGAACGCGCTGACGCCCATCCTCCTCGCACAGGCCGACGGCTACCTGTAGTCCCCTGGGCTGAATCCGACTGCGAACAGCCGGACGGTTCGCTGACTCCGGAGCCGATTTATTTATCGACGCCCACGGGTCGTCCATGGACGGCGAAATCGGGAACGAGGAGCTGCGAGGCCTACTGGACGCCGACGCGCGTATCATCGACATCCGTTCGCCGGCGGCGTTCCGGCGGGGCCACATCCCCGGCAGCGAGAACGTTCCGCTGGGGTCGCTGGTCGACAGCGTCGAGCGGTTCGACGACGCCGACCGGGTCGTGACAGTCTGTCCGAAGGGGAAATCCAGCGTCCAGGCCGCCCGGCTCATCGCCTCCTACGAGGGGTTCGACGGCCGCGTCGACAGCTTCGCACCGGGGCTGTCGGGCTGGGAGGGACCTGTCGAGGCGGGCGGGGTCACTGATGGAGCGAGCGCCGATACGACGCCAGCCGACACGGCGGGCACAGACGAGGGCCCGGACGCGCCGTTCTGAGCGCGCCGGTCGGTAGCACGCGGCACAATACTCTATTGGGGGTCATTTCGCTAGCAGTCGTGTACCGGTAAGGGCCACCGCCGTCTGACGGTTCTCCATGCGAACTGCAGGGGTCGAAACGTTATTGCAGTTCGGCCAGCCGTTCGCCAAGCACCGTCCGAATCGCGCCGCTGTCCCCGCCGATGCGGACGATTTGGTAGCCGGCATCGATGGCTTCCCGGGCCGGCGCCACGTCGTTGCGGATGCGGCCGATTGGCATCCCGGCGTCGAGGCAGGCGTTCAGCGTCCGGTCGATTGCCGTCTCGAGGGCTTCGGTGTTTTTCGCCAGCGGCTCGCCACCGGAGAGGGACATCGAGAGGTCCGCCGGGCCGACGAAGGTAAAGCCGAGGTGGGGCACGTCGAGAATCCCGTCGATGTTGTCGACGGCCGTCTGGTTCTCTATCATCGTCCCGACGAGTATCTCGCTGTCCTCGCCGCCGACGAAGCTGTCGACGTAGCCGGCCCACTTGCCCGACCGGCCGACACCGACGCCGCGGTCGCCCACGTCGCCGTCGTAGGCGAAGTAGGCCGCCTCGACCGCCGGGCGCAACTGCTCGGCGGTCTCGATACG
The DNA here is from genome assembly GCA_003020925.1 of Halobacteriales archaeon QS_6_64_34. GTDB lineage: Archaea > Halobacteriota > Halobacteria > Halobacteriales > Haloarculaceae > Haloarcula. Next base: position 63,070 of record PXRT01000017.1, read on the forward strand.
GGGCAGCAGAACGGTCCTGACCCCGGCGTCGACCACCTTCCGGACGAGCGGGGGTTCGGGTTTGGGCAACCGGACCAGCAGTTCGATGCCGCCCGCTTCTGCGGCCCTGGTCAACTCCTCCAGTGCCGTGCTGTCGTAGGGGCTGGGTCCGCCGTGTTCGAGGTCGACCCAGACGTAGTCCAGCCCGATGTCGCCCAGTATCTCGATGACCGTCGGGGAGTAGGTCGCTGCGGCGGCCCCGAACACCGTCTCGCCGGCCTCGATGGCCCGCCGAAGCCCGTTCTCGGTTCTCATATCGTTCGCTCCGTGCGTGACATGAGACAACGTATCAGTGGCGCTGAGTTAAAACGCCGGCTGGATGACCAGTGTGGCAGTTGGCCGCTCACGACCGGCGAGGTATGTAGCCCCGTCCCAAATCATAATGTGACAGAAAATGTTATAGAGAGTCGAGGCAAATACCCCCGCCTTCCCGTGAGCGACGAGTGTTCCGATGCCTGTCGGAACCGAGGCGCGAACAGGCGGGGGATGAAGCCGACGAAGTGGGAACAACCAACCGTTGACCAGCCAGCACCGAGGTTCCCACACTGACGTTTAACTGACAGGCCGCCCTACTAAATTGCAGGAATCGGTCGGAACGGAGCGGATTCCGAACCGTCCTACGGAGGCGGCCTGTCCGCCCCCAGCAATGAGACAGTATCCGAAAGACCAGTCACAGCACGCTGGAGACGAGAACTCTCCAGTCCAGTGGTGACTGCTGAAAGCACCGACGCTACCTCCAACTCTGCTGACCCCACGCCGGAACCCCAACGGCAAAAACAACGTCGGGGTTCCCGACTGGGCGAAGATAGGAGTAACGGCGGTTTGGCACTGTCCTCAGAAATCGCAGATTTCTGATGGAGACGACGAGAACTCCGTTCTCGTGACTGCCAGCAGCCCACCCGCGACAGTCCGTGGGCATCCCACCGATTCGCACGGTCAGATGCCCGGTGAACTGCCAAACCTGAAACTCCCACCGCTCGGGATTCCTCCCGCCTTCAGGCGGAGGAGGATGTCAAGAGTCGTTCAGACAGTCCGCTCGAAACGGACCTCGTTGTCATCGGGGCCGGGCCGGGCGGCCCGTATCTGGCCCACGTCGCCTACGAGGAGGGGAAAGTCGCTGCCGCCGTCGCGGCCGGTGGCGACGCCGAACTCGGTACCGACTACCTCCCGTCGGTGATGTACACCGACCCGGAAGTCGCGGTGGTGGGCCACAGCGAGACCGAGGCCCGCGAAGCGTACGACGACGTGCTGGTCGGGCGGGTACCGATGTCCTCGTCGGGCCGTGCGCTCTCGGCGAACAAACCGGCGGGCTACGTGAAGGTGGTCGCGGCCGCCGACGCCGTCGGCGAGTCCATTCATTCTCACTAGCCCTTGATAGCCGTCCGCTGGGCGGCCGGCGAGGTAGTCACAAATTTACTCGCCACTTGCTAACATATCCAAACAGCTATAGATACTTAGCTTAATAGTCATATCATGCAGTCTACAAACAACGAAGCAGTGCGCATCGGGCTGAACGGCTTCGGTCGCATCGGACGCTCCGTTTTCCGTGCGGCACTGCACGACGACCGTGTTGAACTCGTCGGCATCAACGACGTCATGGAAAACGAGGAGATGGCCTACCTCGCGAAGTACGACACAATCATGGGGACCCTCGACAGCGTCGAACTCAGAGAGGGCGAACTCGTCGTCGAGGACGCCGGGTTCTCGGCGCCGCTCTACAGTGAGACATCACCCGCCGAACTCCCCTGGGACGACCGCGACGTCGACGTCGCTTTCGAGTGTACGGGCATCTTCCGTACACGCGAGGACGCGTCCCAGTACCTCGAGGCGGGCGCCGACAAGGTGGTCATCTCCGCGCCGCCGAAAGGCGACGACCCGATCAAGCAAATCGTCTACGGCGTCAACGACGATGAGTACAACGGCGAGGAAATCGTCTCGAACGCCTCCTGTACGACCAACTCCATCGCGCCGGTCGTCCACGTGCTGGACGAGGAGTTCGGCATCGAGTACGGGCAGCTGACGACTGTCCACGCCTACACGGGTTCCCAGAACCTCATCGACGGGCCCAGCGGCAAGCCACGCCGCCGCCGTGCGGCCGCCGAGAACATCATTCCCACGACCACCGGCGCCGCGAAGGCGGTCACCGAGGTCCTCCCCCACCTGGACGGGAGACTCGACGGGATGGCCATCCGCGTCCCGGTCCCGTCGGGGTCGATAACCGAACTGCTCGTGAACCTCGAAACCGACGTGACCGAGGGCGACATCAACGCCGCGTTCCGCGAGGCGGCCGACGGCGACCTCGCGGGCGTCATGGGCTACACCGACGAATCAATCGTCTCTTCGGACGTCATCGGTCTCCCGTTCTCGACGTACGTTGACCTCGACCTGACGAACGTCGTCGGCGGGTTGACGAAGATTTTCACCTGGTATGACAACGAATACGGCTTCTCCAGTCGGATGCTCGACGTCGCCGAGCATATCGACGAAAACTGAATCGCAGACGCGGCCGGGGTCTAACGCACTTCCGGCGTTCCGTGCCAAAGTCCGGCGGTCGACGCCGGCTTACTCGCCAGGAACCGCGCCGAGCGGGCCAGCGCGTCGGCCCGTGACTCGTCGGCATCCGGCACGTGTTGTTCGCGGTTCTCGTCGTACTCCGGGGCGTGCTCGACGTCGCTGACGATTTTCGCCGACCGCATCTCAGGCCTGCCCCTCGATTCGCATCAGCTCGTTCAGCTTCGCTGTCCGCTCGCCGCCCACCGTCCCGGTCTTGATGAAGGGCGCGTCGGAACCGACCGCGAGATGGGCGATGGTGGTGTCCTCGGTTTCGCCGCTGCGGTGGGAGATGACCGATTCGATACCGTGTTCGGCGCCCAGTTCGATGGCGTCAATGGAGTCGGTGAGCGTCCCTATCTGGTTTGGCTTGATGAGGATGCTGTTGGCCGACCCCTTGTCGATGCCCTCCTGCAGGCGGGAGACGTTGGTGACAAAGAGGTCGTCCCCGCAGATGAGCGTCCGGTCGCGGACCTGGTCGGTCAGTTTGGCCCACTCCTCGAAGTCGTTCTCGTCGAGCGGGTCCTCGACGTACTTCAGGCCGTATTCGTGGACCATCTCCGCGACGAACTCTATCTGTTCCTCGGTGGATTTCACGTCGTCGTCGTAGACGTACTCGCCGTCCTCGTGTAGCTCGGCGGCGGCCATGTCCAGCCCGAAGCCGATTTCGAAGCCGAGTTCGTCGCCGACGGTCGTGGTGGCGTCGTCGACGATGTCGAAGGCCGTCGCGTCGCCGATGGGCGGCGCCCAGGCGCCCTCGTCGCCCTTGTTCGTCGGGATGCCCTCGGCCTGGAGCAGCTCCTTGATGTGGTCGTGGACTCGCGCGTTCGCAAGCACTGCCGCCTCGACGCTCGGTGCGCCGACCGGCACCGAGAGGAACTCCTGGATGTTGGTCGCCTCGGCGGCGTGTTCCCCGCCACCGATGACGTTCCCCAGCGGCGTGGGGGTCGTGTTGCCCCGGAAGGTCCCCCCGAGGTGGCGGTACAGCGGGATGCCGATACTGTCGGCGCCGGCCTTGGCGGCCGCCATACTGGTGGCGACGGCCGCGTTGGCGCCGATTTCCGAGAAGTTCTTCGTCCCGTCGGCCTCCCGAAGCGTGGCGTCGACCGCCCGCTGGTCGGTCGCGTCGACGCCCTCCAGGTGGGGGATTGCTTTCTCCTCGGCGTTCTCGATGGCCTCGGCCGCGTCGAGTTCGATGGCCTCGTGTTCGCCCGTCGACGCGCCGCTTGGCGCCGCTGCGCGACCGAAGCCGTCCGGCGTCGAGACGTCGGCCTCGACTGTCGTGTTGCCTCTCGAATCCAGTACGCGTCGCAGCGTGACGTCGGTGATGTGTGTCATGGGTGCTCCGAACGGGGCGAGAAACGGGATGCGTATCGGTCGGCTTCCCTGATGGGTGTTAACACGAGTCATTTTCTCGCCCGTTGTCATACTAGTTCAAACAACATGATGAAAGTCTTTCCGGTGGTTGAACGGCTCCTCAGGCGCTCCCACTTTCCACGACGTCCCTGTCGGTCTCCCCCTGCCCGTCGAACTCGGCGACGACCTCGTCCAGCCGGTCGGGGTCCTCGACGTGTGGGAGCCGCGTGTCAGCGGTCTCGCACTTGGCGTTGACGCCCAGGTTGTCACAGGCGAGGTCGGCCGCCGCCGCCGCCATCTGCCGGTAGGTGGTCAACTTCCCGCCGACGATGCTGGCCATGTTCTCGACGCCGTCGTCGGCGTGGTCAAGCAGGAAAAAGCCACGCGAGATGCCGCGTCCGCCACGGGCCTGTTCGTCGGGCGCGAACAGCGGCCGAATACCCCACCAGGTCCGGACTTCGGGGGCGTCTCCCGCCGCCGGGAGCATCTCCCCACACTCCTTTCGGGTCCGCTCGACTTCGGCCTGGTCGGTCTCGTAATCATCGGGGTCGTCGACACCCGCGCTCGTCGTCCCCAACACCACCTCTCCCTGGTGGGGGATGACGATGTCGCCGTCGTCCGGGTCCCGACAGCGGTTCAACACCCGGTCGAGCCCCTCGTACTCGACGGATATCATCACGCCTCGGTTGGGCTGCATCTCGACGTCGAGGCCGGCCATCTCGGCCAGCGTGCCCGCCCACGCGCCCGTGGCGTTGATGACATAGTCGGCCTCGATGGTGTCGTCGACCGAGCCGCCGACCTCGACGCCGGTCACCGTCTCGCCGTTGCGGGTGACTCCCTCGACGGGCGCGTGCGTGTGGATTGTCGCGCCGTTGTCCCGGGCGTCGGCCGCGTTGGCCGCACAGAGCCGCGACGGGTAGATGACCGCGTCGGGCACCGTCATCGCCCGGACGGTCTCCTCGGCGAGCCCCGGCACCCGCTCGCGGGCCTCGTCGCCGTCTATCTCCTCGACGGGAATCCCGATTTCCTCACAGGCCGACCGCTTCTCGTCGAAGTACTCGGAGTCGTCCTCCTCTAGCTGGACGAACAGCCCGCCGGTGTCGCGGATGCACGCACCGGCGATGTCCCGGAGAATCTCGTTTTCCTCGAGACACTCCTCGGCACCGGTCCGGTCCGCTTCGGCGTACCGGGCGCCGCTGTGGAGCAGTCCGTGCGAGCGGCCCGAAGTCCCGCTGCCGATGCCGTCGCGTTCGACCAGTGTCGTGTCGACTCCCCGCAGTGCGAGGTCACGGGCGATTCCGGCGCCGGTGGCACCGCCACCGACGACCAGGACGCCTGTCTCGTGTGACATGTCATGACATTAGTACAGTTAACATATCACCGTATCGACGAACCGTATGAGTCGTCTTGACGCGGTCGACGAACGACGCGTTCGCGAGCAGGTCGTACATCGGGTGTATCTCCGACTCGCTGCCGTCGGCGGTTAGCTCCAGCCGGACGTGTTTCATATCCGGGCCGTTCTGTGGGTCACGGCTCAACCCCCACGCTCGTCTCCGGACCGGCGCTGGCGCTTACTGGTCGCGGAGTGGTGGCTCAGGTTAGTGTCTCGTCACAAGGGGCTCAGCGGGGGTAACATATCGTCATCGCCACCATCCCAGCGTAGACTGCCCCTCGTGAAAAACTCGTCTGTTGACGGACGAGACGAACGGGGGCTCGACTCACCTGCTCGAAGTGGACGACAGCACAGTTACCCAGGGCCCCGGCGTCGTGGCTCCTCCTCATACGGTCGGTTGTACCGATTTACCGGTGATTCGCCGAGGCGGGACCGGCAAATCACGGAAATGGCTTCCAACCGATGGCGGACGGACTCGGTCGGCGTCCCGACCGCCGTCGCGCTCCGGTCGCTGTGAGCCGCCGGGGTCTACACCGCGTCTCGATGGCGCTATATAGCTCTCGACAGTAAACTATAATGATAATTTCTGTCCGTAGCCTACCCTACTCCTCATATCCAGCAATACCCCTATTATAAACGGGTTTAATACTCCTTGCGCCTGTTTCTGGTGATGACGCAGGACACACAGCGGCTCTCAGACAGCATTTCACGACGAACGTTCATTGCGGCCACAGGCGCGGCCAGTGCGGCGGCCGTCGCCGGCTGTAGCGAGGGACAAGGCTCGGGCGAAGCCACAGGCACGGGCAACCTCTCCGGCGACATAAGTATCACGGGCTCCTCGACAGTGTATCCGCTCGCGAACGCTGTCGCTGAGGAGTTCCAGAATATGCACAGCGATGTCAACATCACCGTCCAGTCGACCGGCTCCGGTGGGGGCTTCGAGAACTTCTTCTGTCCCGGCGACTCCGACATCAACAACGCCTCACGGCCGATGAAAGACTCGGAGCAACAGAACTGCTCCAGCAACGGTATTACGGCCCACGAAATCACCGTCGCGACCGACGCCCTCACCGTTGTTATCAACAACAACAACGACTGGGCGACCGAGATGACTGTCGACGAGATCTCGCAGATCTGGGGGCCGGAAGCAGGCTCCGGCCAGAGCTGGAGCGACATCAACTCCAGCTGGCCCGACGAGGAGATCGAGCGCTTCGGCGCCGCCGAGACCTCCGGGACCTTCGACTACTTCACCGAGGTCATCAACGGTGAGGAGGGCGCCCACACCCAGGCCTACGAGCCCACGGAGAACGACCGAACCATCGTTCAGGGTGTACAGGGGAGCGACTACGCTATCGGGTACTTCGGCTTCTCGTACTACTACAACAACCCCGACGCGGTCACCGCAGTCGCCGTCGACGACGGTAATGGGCCTGTCGAGCCGACGCTCGAAACCGCGTCCAGCGGCGAGTATACGCCCCTCTCTCGCCCGCTGTTCACCTACCCCGCGATGAGCGCACTCGCGAAGGAACACATCGCCGAGTTCTGCCGCTACTTCGTCGAGCAGTCGGCAAACGAGGAACTCGTCGCACAGCAGGTCGGGTACGTCCCCCGAACGTCGAGCCAGAAGGACGCCGCACTCGAGAGCCTCAACAGCGCTATCGAGGAAGCGAACTCCAACTAAACCCGCACCGCGCGGTCCCGATTTCCAACTCATACCTACTGCATGTCCAACACAACAGACCTGACCGGTGACCGCGGCTTTCAGGATATCCGCGAGTCAATGTACACGGTGGTGTTTTTCCTCTGTGCGGCCGTCTCAGTGATCACTACCGCTGGTATTATCGTCGCCTTGATATTGCCCACAATTACGTTCCTCGGGGAGGTCCCGATGTCCGAGTTCTTCCTCGGGACGCAATTTAGCCCCGCCATCCAGCCGACCGTGTTCGGTGTCCTCCCGCTGGCCTTTGGGACGCTGCTTATCACGTTCGGCGCCGCGATGGTCGCGATTCCCATCGGGACGCTCACCGCGTTGTACCTCAGTGAGTACGCGAGTGAAAGTCGGCGAGCAGTGCTGAAACCGCTCCTCGAAATTCTCGCCGGTGTTCCGACGGTCGTCTACGGCTACTTCGCGCTCGTCTACGTGACGCCGCTACTGGACGCGATTCCCGGCCTCGAACTCGGGACGTTCAACGCGCTCTCGGCGTCGCTCGTGATGGGAATCATGATAATCCCGATGGTCTCCTCTATCAGCGAGGACTCGATGAACGCCGTGCCTGATTCCGTTCGGAACGCGGCCTACGGGCTTGGCGCGACGAAATACGATGTCTCCGTCGGCGTCGTCGTTCCCTCGGCGCTGTCCGGTATCGCGTCGTCGTTCATTCTCGCGCTCTCGCGCGCCATCGGTGAGACGATGATCGTCGTGGTCGCGGCTGGCCAGACCGCCCGCTTCCCCGAGACCACGTCCGGCCTGCTGAACAGCTTCTTCGTGTCGACACAGACGATGACCTCGGCGATGGTCCAGCTCGGGACCAGCGACCTCGCCGGCGGGACGACCGCATACAGGGCGCTGTTCGCCATCGGGCTGACGCTGTTCGTCATGACGCTGGTATTGAATCTCGTGAGCGATGCGATTGCCGCGCGATTTAGGGAGGACTACGACTAATGGCGACCGACACGACGACAGAAAGCGGGTTCGGCACCGTCAGCCGGACCAAAGGAATCGTTTTCGAATATCTGACGCTCGCCTCGTCCGTCGCTGGCATCCTCGCGCTTTCCGTGCTACTGGGGTATGTCTTCTGGGACGCCTTCGGGATGGAGTCGGCCGAAATCGCGTGGTACGGTGCGTTCGCGCTGCTGGTCGTCGTCCCCGTCCTCGCGTTCGTCGCGTACACACAACGGAACCCGGTCGCCGGTGAGGCTGCCCTCGAACTGTTCTCAACGACGATGGGTGGAATACTCGGCGGGTTAGGTACAGTCACTATCCTCGAAGTCGTTACCGGTGCGGACATCTGGTTTGGTTACTTCGTGACGGTGGTCGCCCCGCTGTGTGCGCTGTATCTCTACGGCCGCTCCCAGCCGAACGCCAGCTGGGTCGGCCTCGCGATGCTTGGCTTCCTGGTACTCGGCCCACCCATCGGGACGGCACTGCTCCCGATCACGACGACGATTGTGGCGCTCATCGGTGGGCCGTTCGTCTATCTGTTCACTCTGACCATCCCCGGTGCGCTGGTGCTTCGGTACGTCGTCGAGGACTACCTGGAACTTGGCGACGGCGACCTCACTGCCGGTGTGATGGTCGCCGTGGCGCTTCTCGCGGTTCCACTCGTCGACCGGCTGCCACTGGTTTCACGGTCAGTCTGGGCGATATTCCTGACGACACTGTTTGCCCCCCTCGCCGTCGTCGTCTGGAAGAACCTCGCCGACCGTGAGCGCCGGGCCGGATTCGCCGGCCCCGGCGTCTTCGCCGCGGGAATCGGAGTGTTGTTGGTCGTCACCGACCGCACGGCTCTCAATGGACCGACGCCATGGTTTGACTGGCAGTACGTCACCACGAGCCCTTCCCGATTTGCCGACCAGGCCGGCCTCTATCCGGCGATAATCGGCTCGGTGGGCATCATCGTCCTCGTCGCGCTGATCACGATGTTACTCGGGGTTGGTGCCGCGGTGTTTTTAGAAGAGTACGCGCCGGACTCCGGTCTCGGCGGGGCGGTTGCACGGTTCATCCGTATCAACATCTCGAACCTGGCCGGTGTTCCCTCTGTGGTCTATGGGCTCTTGGGACTCGCCGTGTTCGTGAATCTCGCTAATCTCGGTGTCGGGACAGTGATTACCGCCGCATTCACACTCTCCTTGCTTATCCTGCCCATCGTCATCATCTCCGCCCGCGAAGCGATCCGGGCGGTACCGGACTCGCTGCGGCAGGCGTCCTACGGGATGGGGGCGACCCGGTGGCAGACAATCCGGAACGTTGTTCTCCCGCGTGCCATTCCGGGCATCCTCACCGGGACGATTCTCGCGCTTGGACGGGCCATCGGTGAGACGGCCCCGCTGATCATGATCGGCGTCGCGACGACGGCGTTCAGCCCCCCAGAGGGCATATTCAGCAAGACATCGGCGATGCCGATGCAGATCTTCGCGTGGTCGTCGTTCCCCTCCCAGGAGTTCCAGCACGGTGTCGTCGCCGCCGGTGTTGTGACGCTGCTCGTCGTCTTGCTGACGATGAACTCTATCGCGATTCTGTTGCGTAACAAATTCGAACAGGAGGAACTATAATGTCACAGGATACGTCATCCACCGAGGCCGAGCGTGAAGAAACGGACCAGTTAATTACCACCGACCCCGGTCGAGGCGGTCTTTCCGAACAGGACAACACCTCGACGGTCATGACGGGCGACACGATAATCCAGTCACGGAATCTCGACGTGTTCTACGGCGAGACACAGGCTTTGCAGAGCGTCGACCTCGATATTCCCGAGAATCAGGTCACTGCGATGATCGGGCCGTCTGGCTGTGGGAAGTCCACGTTCCTGCGGTGTATCAACCGCATGAACGACCTCATCGACGTGGCTCGAATGGACGGCGAACTCAGCTTCGACGGCAAGAACGTCTACGACGACGACGTCGACCCCGTCACGCTGCGCCGGCGCATCGGGATGGTGTTCCAGCATCCCAACCCCTTCCCCAAGAGCATCTACGACAACGTCGCCTACGGGCTCCGCATCCAGGACCGCGACGTCGACATGGACAGTGTCGTCGAAGAGTCCCTGAAGAAGGCGGCGCTGTGGGACGAGGTCAAGGACCGTCTCAATGAGTCCGCGCTGGACCTCTCCGGCGGGCAACAGCAGCGTCTCTGTATCGCCCGCGCTATCGCTGTCGACCCTGACGTGTTGCTCATGGACGAGCCTGCATCGGCGCTGGACCCGATTGCCACCTCGAAAATCGAGGACCTCATCGAGGAGTTGGTCGAGGACTACACGGTCGTCATCGTCACCCACAACATGCAACAGGCCGCCCGCATCTCCGATAAGACTGCCGTCTTCCTCACGGGCGGGGAACTCGTGGAGTTCGACGACACCGGCACAATCTTCGAGAACCCCGAGAGCCAGCGCGTCGAGGACTACATCACCGGCAAGTTTGGGTGACCATGGAGACCCGCAAGATACAGCAGGTCGGCGGCGGCACCTACACCGTCTCCCTGCCCAAGGAGTGGGCCACGGCGGCCGACATCGAACCCGGCGCCGTCGTCGCCCTCCACAGCCACATCGACGGCACGCTCGTCGTCCAGACCGGCGTCGAGGCGGCCGACAGCGAGCCGCTGACGCTATCGGTCGCCGACGCCGACCCGGACTCGCTCGAACGCGCGCTTCGGGCGGCATACACCGCCGGTATCGACAGTATCGAACTCGAGGCACCCGACGGCGTGAGCGAGGTGACCCGGCGCCACATTGAGCGTGTCACCCGCGAGCTGACCGGCGTCACCGTCACCGAGTCCGGCGGGGACACGATACAGGTCCGGTCGCTGCTGGACGTCGAGGAGGTGTCGATGACGCAGTCGGTCCGTCAGCTCCAGTTCGCGGCGCTGTCGGCCCACCAGGCGGCGACGACCCACCTGACGGCCCCGACCCCCGAGGCCCCGGGCAGTCGGGACAGCCAGACCGACCGCATCGCCGCGATGGTCGACCACTACTTTCAGCGCGGGCTCGATTCGCTGTCCGTGATGGACGCGCTGGGACTCACGCGCCCGGCGCTGTTCGACCGCTGGGTCACCGCCCGCGAACTCGCTCGCGTCGCCGACCGCGCCGACCGAATCGGGGCCGTCGCCGGACGACTCGATGCGCCCGTCGACCGCGACATCGCTACCGACATCGACGACCTGGCCGACCGCAGCCGGGACCTGGTCCGGTCGGCGGTGGCCGTCGTCCTTGACGGGCACGCGCGGGCGACTGCCGACGGCACCGAACTGGCCACAGCGCGGCGCTGTCTCGAAGCGCGCGACGAGCTGTGTGCCGATATCGATGCGTTCGACCGCCGGCTGTTCGAGACCGACGGCGCCGACTACCGGCTCACACACGCCGTCGCCGCGCTCCGTGGGACGGCCGAGGCGGCCGGGACCGTCGCCGAGGTCGGTCTGCAGTCGCTGCTGTGCGAGCGGCGCTCCTCGGACGCGATGGCGCTTGGACGACCCTCGTAGCGCTTGCCCTCGTCTGTACTGCCGGAGAATACCCGGACCGCGCTATTCAGTACGTTTTTCTCCGGGAATCTCCCCGTCGAGGCCGCCGACGAGCCAGTTCAGCAGCCGGGACACGTCACACTGTGACGGGACGTGGTAGTCGGCTGCGGTCTCGCGCTCGCCCACCAGCACGCCGAAATCCCCCTCGCCGAGCACCTCGAACGCGTCCTCGTCGGTGGTGTCGTCGCCGACATACACCGTCTGCCAGCTGTCGGGGACCTCCTCGCGCAACTGCTCGACGATAGCGCCTTTGTGCCACTCGATGGTCGGTTTCACCTCGACAATCATCTTGCCACTGCCCGTCTGCAGTCCCTCGATTGGGTCGACGACATCTTCGACGACGGCGGTGACGTCCTCGGCCGTGGCGTCTTTCGCCCGGCGGTAGTGGACGGTGAGGGTGACCGCTTTGTCCTCTACGTGGACGCCAGCCATATCCGCCAGCCGTGCCTCGATTTCCTCGCGTGCGGCCCGGAGGTCGTCCATCCGCGCCTCGGCCTCCGGGTGGACCTCCCGCTCGCCGTCGACGGTGTACTCCAGCCCGTGGTTGCCGACGTAGCGGCTGCCGTCGATACCGATGCGGGGTCGGAGGTCGGCGAGCTGACGGCCGGAGACGACGGCCACCAGCGTGTCGGGATGGTCGGCGAGTCGCTGGACCGCCAGCCGGTTGGCCTCCGTTATCTCGGGGGCGTCGGGGTCGTCCTCGATGGGTGCGAGCGTCCCGTCGAAGTCCAGTGCGACCAACAGCCCGTCGGCGTCCCCGAGCTGGCGCTCGACGCTGTAGGCGTTCGCCGGGGCGGGTTGCTCGGGCGTCATGGCTACCCTCCCGTCGGGAGACCCGGCTCTCTGACGGAGCCTTCCCCATCGCGTAGCGCCATCGCCGCCCGTAGGTTCAGTCCCGTCCACGTCGGGAGGTCGTTTTCGGCCACCTGCTCGTGGAGGTGCTGCATTCGAGCGCGCCGTTCGGCCCCGCGCATCGACAGCGCCCGCTCGATAGCGTCGGCGAAGGCGCCGGTGTTCTGGGGCTTTACCATGAGTGCGGCATCGAGCAGCCGGCTCGCCCCGGCCTGGTCGCTGAGGATGAGCACGCCGTCGTCGTCTATCTGGGCCGCGACGTACTCCTGGGCGACGAGATTCATCCCGTCCCGAAGCGGGCTGATGAGCGCCATGTCGCTGTGACGGTACAGCCCCGCCAGCGCCTTCTGGGAGATGTACTCGTCGAAAAAGAGGACGGGCGTCCAGCCGTCGGTACCAAAGCGGTCGTTGACGCGCTCGACGGCCGTCTCGATGCGGTTCTGGATGTCCTTGTAGGACTGTATCTGGGTCCGGCTTTCGCTGCCCTTCTCGACGTAGGTGAGTTCCCCCCGCCACTCGGGGTTTCGCTCGAAGAACTGCTCCAGGGCTCGGAGCCGCTCGGGGATGCCCTTGCTGTAGTCCAGCCGGTCGACGCCGACGGCGACGGTGTCGGCCACCGGGTAGTCCTCGGTGAACTCCGCCCAGAACTCGTCGGCTTCGGCTGAGCCCGCCCGCTCGGCGATTTTGTCCACTTCGATACCCATCGGGAACTCCGTGACCTGTGTCTCGTGGCCGTCGTAGCGTACCGTCCCAGTCTCGTGGTCGACGTCCGCGTCGTCGATGGCCATCTCGACACAGCGCAGGAAATTCTCCCGGTATCTGGGGACGTGGAACACGAACAGGTCGTTCCCGAGCAGCCCCTCGAGTATCGCCTCGCCGTGTGGACAGCCCCGGAACGTGTCCCAGGAGGGCCACGGGATGTGCCAGAACTGCATCAACACGGTGTCATCGTCGACCCGCTCGCGGGCGATTGCCGGGGCGAGCGCGAAGTGGTAGTCCTGGAACCAGACGATATCGCCGGCGTCGGTGTGGTCCTCGACGGCGTCGACGAACCGCTCGTTGACCGACCGGTACCGCTCCCAGTAGCGCTCCCACTCGACGACGTTCGTCAGCGCCGAGTGACAGATGGGCCAGAGCACCTGGTTGCTGAAGCCGTAGTAGTAGTCTTCGACCTCGTCGTCGTCGAGCCAGACCCGACAGAGCGTGTAGTTGGGGTCGTCGGGCGGGGCCGGAACGCAGTCGTTCTCGTCGACGACCTGGCGGTCGGCGTCGCCGTCGCCCCACGCGACCCACGTCCCGCCGACCGCCTGCATCACTGGGTCTAACCCGGCCGTCAGGCCGCCGGCGTGGACCTCGACGGTGACGTCGTCACCGTCGTACGTGTGGCTGTACGGCTGGCGGTTCGAGACCACGACGAGGCCGCCGTCACTGATGGCGTCGCCCCAGTCGACCGACTGGGCCGCGCCCTGCTCGGTTTCCGCTCTCGTACCGGCAGTATTGTTACTCATCTGACGAAAAATATTATGTCGAACTGGCATATACGAACGGCTTGCAGTTGCAACCTCCACGCGCTGGCGGTCGCAATACCTGCGACGGCGAGTGAAAACCACCGGTTTATGCCAATGGCAGCACGAATTGCCGCCAATGACTGTCCGCCATGAGGGACTGACCATCGACTGGTTGGGCTATGCCACCATCCGTATCGCCGGCGAGGGCTGCGTGGTGTACACCGACCCCGGCCGCTACGGCGTTCTCACCGGTGAGTGGGAGCCCCACACCGACGGTATCGGCCACCCGCCGTCGACTGACTACCGCGCCGAAGACGCCGATATCGTCTGTGTCACCCACGTCCACCACTACGACCCCGACGGCATCGAGCGGGTCGCCAACGAGGACACCACCATTGTCGCCTTCGAAGGTATCGACGGCCGCGACGTCGAGCGGGACCTCCCGGCCATCGTCGACCTCCCATACGAGGTCCGGACCGTCGACGCCAAATCGAAAATCGAGGTCGACGGGGTCCCCATCTGGACCTCGCCGGCCCACAACGAACCCGACGGCCCCCACACGCTGCCGGACGGCACCCCCTACCACCCGGAGGGCTTTGGCTGTGGGTTCATGGTCGCCGTCGACGGAACGCGGGTGTACTACCCCGGCGACAGCGACGTCCTCCCGGGCCACCGGACCCTGGAGACCTCGGTGTTCTGTCCGCCCATCGGGCCGCGAGCGACGATGGACCGCCACGAGGCCGCCGCGCTCGCGACGACTATCGAACCCCGACTCGTGATGCCCGTCCACTACAACACCTTCTCGAATCTGGAAGCGGACTCGCGGAAGTTCGCTGCCGACGTGGCCGAGGCGGGAATTCCCGTGGTGCTGGACGAGCGCTAATCGGCCGCCGGCGCCGTCATCGACTCGACGGTGAGAACGAGCGTCCCGTTCAGATTGTCGAACCCTTCGACGACGCCCTCGATGCGGAGGTCACGACACGGCGTGGGGCCGACGCTGACCGCGTCGCCCTCGTCGAACGGCCCGCCGGCGACCCCCCGTAGCTGGACCTCCGCCCGGCAGTTCTCGGGGTGGAGCACGGACGTCAGGCTGATTTCGGCGACCGTCGCGCCCTCGACGCGCTCGCCGTCGTGGGACAACGCCACCGTTGCCGGTTCGCCTACGTCCTGTATCGAGAGCGCGTCGTAGGCCGCCGCAGTCGGTTTGTACCCGCCCTGTGGGCCGGGAATCCCCTCCACCAACTGGAGCGCTTTGAGACTCTGCATCTGATTGCGGATGGTGCCCGGGTTCCGGTCGACGCCGGCCGCGACCGTCTCGCCTTTGACCGGCGCGTCGGACTCCCGATACCGCGTGACCAGCTCCCGTAGTATCCGCTGTTGGGACGTCGTCAGGTCGATTCCGGGATGCCTTTGTGAACTCATAACTGCTCAGTCATGCCGAACTTACGGAATTTATTATTTATCGCTTTCCTAGAACTACCTTAAGGTGTGGCAAGAAATATCATGACTCTGACAGCCCGAGCCGGCTGATATCCGACGAACCCCACAGCCCGCGCTGTTACGGAGGTATTTGAACTTATTTCTCGCGACATATGTTACACTAAGTACAGGTTATATAAGGTGTTCTCCGGGAGTTATCGTATGGAGATAAAAAATATCCCCGTGGCTCGCCTCATGACTCAGGACCTCGTCACTGTCTCGCCGGAGACCTCCCTCGTGGAGGCCGGCGAGGTGCTCCTCGACCGCGATATCGGCTCCGTCGTCGTCGTCGACTCGTCGGGGAAACTGGTGGGTATCCTGACCAGTACCGACTTCGTCAACATTGTCACCAACGACCTGGCCACGGCCGACGCGACCGTCGCGGAGTTCATGACCGAATCGGTCGTCACCGTCGGGGCCGAGGCCACCATCCGGGACGCCGCCGCCACGATGATTGCCGACGATATCGAACATCTCCCAGTCGAAAAACAGGACGGTTCCGTCGCCGGGATGCTCTCGACGACGGACCTCACGGCCCACCTTGCATATCTCGAATCCTGATACGGCCGGCAGTATGACCTGCCGGGGCATCTCTTAATTTAACATAAAGATTTAATATAAACCACTTGTTGGGTAAGGGGTGACGACTGCAACCACGCACCACTGGGAGTGGCCGTCGGTGCGGGGTCGTCTACAGATTACCGATGATGAACCACGACAACACTGCGGACACAAGCATCGAAACCGAGCCAGTCAGTGACTCGCGCAGCGACGAGTCGTTCGGGGGTGGGGCCGAGTGAAGCGTCTCGTGCTCCTCGTCGCGGCCGTCCTCTGTGTCGGTATGCTCGCCTCGCCGGTGGCGGCCCAGCAGAGCACACCGACAGACGGCGAGACGACCGACCAGAGCACGCCCGAGAACCCGGTCCAGTCGCCCAGCGGCTCGCCGGTGACCTACGACTCGCCGACCCCCACGGAGGGAGAGGGTCCCGGCTTCGGGGTGATTGGGGCGCTCGTCGCGGCCGCCCTCGCTGCGGTGCTCGCCGTCCGCCGGGAGCCATAACACCCGGCAGCCAATAGCAGGGCGACAGGTGCTTTTCTCTCGCCGTCATTGCGAAGGAAGCAGATGACGACCGGCCGTTGTCCATACCACGAGGGGTGGCGCGCCAATAGAGCTAGGGCGTCCAGAAGCGGCCGATGCAGTCAATCGAGAGCATCGAGTATCGCGTCGATTTCTTCGGGGGTATTAAAGACGTGAACCGACGCCCGCACGGCTTCGGGATTGGGGAGCGACCGGACGACGATACCCTGCTCACCGAGACGCTCGACGGTCGCCTCGGGGTCGTCGGCCGCGAAGGTGACGAGCCCGGACTCGTACCCCACCGGGCTCAGCAGCCGGTCGCCCAGCCCCTCCTTCAGCCGGTCGGTCAGGCCGGCGACGCGCGATTCTATCGTCTCCAGCCCCACTGACTCCATCGTCTCGATGGCCGCCGCGAGCGCGGCGTAGGGCGCCGGCGAGGTGGTGCCGACCTCGAAGCGACGGGTGTCCTCGTGGTAGGCGTAGTCGTCGGCGCCCATGTCCTGGACGCTGCGGTAGCCGATGCGGGTCTGGCACAATCTGTCGAGGGCGTCGGGGTCGGCATACAGCATCCCGCTGCCCCACACCCCGAGCAGCCACTTGTGGCCCGCCGTCGCGACGAAATCGGCGCCCCACTCCTCGACGTCGACCGGGTGTTGCCCGACGGACTGGACGGCGTCGACGAGCACCTGTGCGCCCGCGTCATGGGCGATATCGACCATCTCACTCACCGGTAGCCGCGTCCCGTGACTCCAGGTCAGCGAACTCGTGAGCAGCAAGCGGGCGCCGTCGACAGCCTCTTTCAGGTCGTCCATATCGACCCGGCCGGCCTCGGTTTCCAGGACTCGGACCTCGATGTCGTGGGTGTCTTCCAGTCGGTCCGGGGGCAACGTTCCGGCGGGGTGTTCAAGGTCGGTGCGGACGACCACGTCGCCGGGCTGCCAGTCGATGGCGCCCGCGACGAGGTTGATGCCGTCGGCCGTGCTCCGGGTGAAGGCCACGTCGGCGGGTCTGGCACCGAGGTGGCCGGCGGCGACCTCCCGGGCCGCTTCGAGGGCGTCAAACGCGACGGCGTAGGGCCCCTCGCCGCCGGGGGCCTCGAAGGCGTGGTGCTCCAGGAAATCCGTCGCCGCCCCGACGACGTTGCGCGGGCTGGGACCGCTCGCGCCCGTGTTACAGTACGTGCAGCGTGAGAGCGCGGGTATCGCCGCGCGCAGCTCCGCAGGGTCCATACCCACTCCACGGGGACCGGCTTCTTAGGCCCTGTGCGTCTGTGGGCGAGGCGCTCCGGGCCGGCGCCGGATTCCGGAACCGATAAACCCCAACTCGTGAAACAATGGGCCACACCGGGCGATGGAGTCCGCCTGACCCAACCACCCTGACCGGTTGATGACTCCTATTTGTCCATCGCCATGACAGAGTCACATCCGCTCGTTACGATTGAAACGATAGTCCTCATCGGCATCGGCGGCTTCGCCGGCTCGAACCTGCGGTACTTCGTCGGGACGGTGCTCCCCGGGCTGCAGGGGACCGTACTCGTGAACGCGCTGGGAAGCTTCGTGCTCGGATTCCTGCTGTACGAGGCGATGCATCTGGGCGTCCTCTCCGGCGAGACCAAGGTGGCCGCGGCCACGGGCTTTCTCTCCTCCTTTACGACCTACAGCACGTTCGCCGTCGAGACGATGCTGACCCCCGAATGGGCCGTGGCGAACGTCCTCGCGAGCTACGCGCTCGGCTTCGGCGGCGTCCTGATCGCACGTCGGGCCGTCGCCACCTTCGAACGGAGGGAGGACCGATGGTGAGTGTCGAACCGGCCCACCTCGTCGGCACCGGCGGGGCCATCGGCGCTCTCTGTCGGTACTACGTCGGCTCGGCGGTCGACGTCGAGGGGTTCCCGCTTGGGACCCTCACCGTGAACGTCCTCGGGAGTTTCGTCCTCGGCCTGGTCACCTTCGCCGGGCTGTAGCGCCGCCGGTTGCAGGTCGCCCGGTGGCCGCTGACTGCGGTTCCAGCGACCGCTGACGCCCCCTCGTCTGGTCCCGCCATCGCGCTTGAACGTTCGCCCGACCCTTCAAATACTAACCCGCGACCACCCCGGCCCATGCTGCACTCACTGTGGCGTGACGAACGGGCGATAGAGGGACTCCCTATCAGGCTGGTCATCGCGCTGGTCGTCGGCGTCGCCTGTCTCGGGGTGATGATGAGCACAATCTCGGGACTGGGGACACTCCAGGTGACGGAAGTCGACGTCGAACTCGACCCCGAGGTGACCGAGCCCGCCCACACCGACGTGACCGTCACTGTCGTCGACTCGAACGGGTCGCCGGTCGCGGGCGCGACTGTCGTCGCAACGAGCGGGACAGCCACGCTGGACGGCACTGCGACGGCGGAGGCGGGCGACGACGGCGAGGCGGAGCTGTCGCTCGACCCGTCGCTGGGACCGAACCAGCAGGAGGGGACCATCTCGTTTTCGGTGAAACCACCGTCGAGCGGGAACTACCGGGACGAGCGGTCGAACACGGAGCTACTGGTGGTCCGAGACGGGTAGCATACAACTCCCGCTACTCCCAGTCTATCCAGTCCTGTTCCCAGCCGCTCCGGGACCGGGCCGACCGCTGGGCACGTTCGCGGTCCTCGCGGCGGGTGCGGTTGCGCTCGACCGTGTCGGCCTGCTCGCCCTCGACGAGCATCGGCTGGAAGGCGACACTGCCAAGCCGCTCGACGCTCCCGTCGGCGTCGACAAGCGCCAGCGTCTGCTCGTTCGTGCCGAGTGGCATCACCAGCCGGCCGTCGGGCGCCAGCTGGTCGAGCAGTGACCGGGGCGGTTCGATAGCGGCCGCTTCGAGCAGAATCCTGTCGTAGGGGGCGTACTCCGGGAGCCCCTCGGCGCCGTCGCGGCGGTCGACCAGGACGCCCTCGTGGCCGGCCTCGGCGAGGTTCGAGCGCGCCTCGTAGACGAGCCGGCGGGTGATGTCGATGGCCTGGACGTTCCTGGCGCCGACCCGCTCGGCAAGCACGGCGGCGGTGTAGCCGACGCCGGCGCCGACGACGAGCACCTCGTCGCCGTCCTCGGGGGAGAGCGCTTCAAGCAGTCTCGCGGCGGTGCTGGGCGAGAGGACACGGGTCCCAAGCCGCTCGAACGGTCGGTCCGAATACGCCTGCTGCTCGCCGACGAACGCCTCGCGCGGGACCGACCGCATCGCTGCCGAGAGCCACTCGCTGTGGACGACGCCCTTGCTCTCGTGTTGCAGGCTGTCGACCATGTCGCCCCGCAGCACCGCCGGGTCCATACCCGAGCTTTCCACCGAAGCTATATGAATGACGCGGCACCGTCCCCGGATTACTGGAGCGGGACGAACCGAACGCGGCCGTGCCGGCCCCGGTCCAGCGAGCCGTCGGCGCGCCGACGCGCCCGGACCAGTTGCTGACTGGCGCCGCCGATGGGCGCGAGCACGAGCCCGCCGGGCCGGACCTGTTCGACGACGGTCGGCGGGAACTCCGAGGCCGCACAGGTCAGGTAGGCGCGGTCGTACGGCGCGTGCTCGCCCCACCCTTGCTTGCCGTCACCGGCCCGGACCGAGACGTCGCCGTAGCCGGTCTCGGCGAGCGTCTCGCGAGCCTGCTCGGCCAGTTCCTCGTGGTACTCGACGCTGTAGACGTTCCCGGCGCCGACGAGTTCGGCGGTGACGGCGGCGTGGTAGCCACAGCCGGTGCCGATTTCGAGCACGCGGTCGCCCTCCTGCAGGTCGAGTAACGCGGCCATGATAGCGACCATGTGGGGCGCCGAGATGGTCTGTCCCGACCCGATAGGGAGCGGGCAGTCGGCGTAGGCCCGCTCGCTGCTCCCTTCGGGGACGAACCGGTGCCGTGGGACGGCGGCCATCGCGTTGAGGACGGACTCGTCGTCGATGCGTTGCTCGCCGAGTCGCTCGACCAGTTCCGTTCGGGCTCGGGCCCAGTCTGTCATGCTACCAGGCCGACCAGGCGGTCGAGGACTCATCGCGAACGTAGAGGCGGTTGCTGTCCTTTGCGAACACCATGTCGCCGTCGAAATCCAGCTTCTCGTGTTCGTAGCCCGTCGCGTCGTCTCGGACGTGGATGCCCTCGACGGTGAACTCCTCGTCGCCGAACTGCTCGGTCTCGCCGACGGTGAACTCGTAGTCGCCGGGGACCTGGAGTTTGAAGCTCTCGGTCTCGTCGTGGCGACCGTCCTTGGGGTGCATGGTGACGTTGACCGCCACGTTCCCGACCGCCCGGGACCAGATGGTCCCGACGTCCTCGACGGGCGCGTCCTCGGTGCGTCCGTCGTCTGTCTCGAGGCTGGTGATGCGGGCGCTGACGACCGCCGCTTCCGTTTCGAGCAGGAACTCCTCGCCGACGGCCAGCTGTTCGCCTTCGGGCACGTCGACCTGTGCCGTAAACGATTCCCCGTCCTGGGAGACGACGACGTCGCGCTGTACGGTGGTGTCGTCGGGCAGCGTCTCCTTGTGGACGTGGTCACACTCCGTACAGCGGACCGTGACGTGGCCGCCGGGCTTCAGTATCTCGTGAACCGTCTCGATGTCCGGCGAACAGGCCGGACAGGGGAGCCCGATTCGCTCCCCGGGTGTCGCGTCGCTCATACTCCTATCTCTATTGTGGGGGCCTAAATGGTCGTCGCACCGGTCTCGCTCGCGGTTGGCTCTCTCATCCGGGGAAACGAATTTCAGCCGCCGCTTGGAACTATCGGTGATGTCGCTCGACTGGTCCCGCTCCGATTCGCTGGCCCTCGGCATCTCCGCCCTGGCGTCGCTGTCCGGTATCGCGCTCTGGCCGCAGTTGCCCGCTGAGGTCGCCGTTCACTTCTCCGGGTCTGGAACGCCTGACAACTACGTCTCGAAGGCCATCGGCGTTGCCTTGCTCCCGGCTATCATGCTCGCGACGCTGCTCGTGTTGAACGTCTCGACGGCCTCCTCGTCGGCTCGCTCGTCTTCGGAGCGTTGCTGGTGGGGTATACGCTCTGGCGCGAGGGGGTCTCGCTCGGATGAGCCGCGACGGCTCATACCGGTGGCTGTAACAAACTGAAGGAATTCGCGGTGGCGAATATTGTTACGAACGTACAGCCACCAGTATCACTCCCCGCGTGGAAGTGTCACTTCCTCCCCATCGGCATAGACAGTCGGCTCGGTCAGGATGCCGTCCAGATGGATGGGCGCGTGGGTGTCGCCGCCGATGGCGTGGTCGTCGCCGATGGCGATGTGGACGGTCCCCCCCGCTTTCTCGTCCAGTAGCACGGAGCCGACCAGGTCCGTGACGGCGACGTTGGTCCCGATGCCCAGTTCGGCGAGGTTGTAGGCGTCCCGGCCGACCTCCTCGGCGGCGGTCTCGACCTGCTCGCGGATGTCCGGGTCGTCGATGTCGGTGACGGAGCCGTCCTCGACCTCGAAAGAGAGGCGCTTGCCGTCGAGTTTCCCGTGGGGACGCATCGTCCCGTCGACGACGAAAGTGCCGTCTGCGGTTTCGGGCGCGATGAACACCTCGCCGGCGGGGAGGTTCGACATCTCGCCCGCGTTGTGGACGATGCCGGTGTCCATGAGCCACTCACGAGAGCCGGCGGTGACGGTGATATCGGTGCCCTGGGGCGTCGTGACGCGAATCTCCTCGGCGTCGCCGACCTGTGCGAGCACGCCCTCGCAGTGGCCCTCGATGGCCTCGTAGTCGGCGTTAAGTCCCATCAGGAACACGCCTTCGGTGATGCCCGGCAGCGTCGCGACGCGGGCGCCGGCGGCGTTGGCGTCGCTGCGAGCCTCGGTATGCGTGAGGCTCTTCGTGGTCGGGGCCAGCACCACGTCGGCAGTCCGCATCGCCCCGGCGACGGGTCGGGGCGGTTCCGCGCCGTGTTGTTCGCCCGGCGGGTAGCGCACGAAGACGGTGTCGTCGGTGATTTCGCTGGCCACCCGGTAGAGCGCTTCACCGATGGCCGTGCGCTTGTCGTCGGTGACCACCGCACACGACTCGCCGGGCCGGAGGGCCAGACACTGTTTGACGGCGGTTTCCGCGGGTCGGCGGAGGGAAGAGTTGTCCATACCCGTCTCTGGGACTCGGCGGGATTAACTCTTGATGGGTTCGACCCGACGCGGCGGGTATCACTAGTCGAACAGCCCGGCCACGTCGTCGTCCTTCTGACGTTCGCGGTCGACGTGGTTCGAGAGGTGAGCGAAGACGAACGACCGGTTCGCTGTTTCCCGGACGAACGCGAATAGCTGGCCGACGAAGCGGCCCTCGCCCCGGTCGTCTAGCTCGCTTCGAGCGTACTCGACGGCGTCGGCGACCACCGCGTCGTCGTACCCGTCGGCCTCGGCCAGCACCTCGGCAGCGACCGCCGTCGCGTCGAAACCGAGGTCGTCGTAGCTCACGACGAGGTCCTCGTGGGTCAGCTTCGGCGGGTCCGTCCAGTCTACGCGTTCGGGGTCGTCGGCCACCCGCGCCAGGAATGGCCGCACCGCGTCGAGGTTCACACCACGGTAGTCGGCGGGCAGGCCATCGAGGTACTCGCCGGCGCTCTCGGCCAGCCCCTCTGCCCCCGACCAGTTCCCGTCGGTGCCGTGGTGGACGACGGCGGTGAACTGGATGAGCCCGTGGAGAAACTGCTCGTCGTCGCCGCTATCGAGGTCGAGCCAGTACTCCTCCCAGGCGTCGTGGGCGGCGTGGTATCGGCCGGCGTTGTAGACGGCGATGCCGGCCCGGAGATGGGCGTCCATACCGTCGGTAGCGGGTAGTCGCTAAAAACCCCTTTCTCGCTTACTCCATGTAGCCCAGTTGCTGCAACCGGTCGGCCACTTCCTCGCTGGTCCCCTCACCACGGGTCCCGATATCTATCGGGTCGCGCTCGCCGACGGTCGGCGCCTCGGTGTGGATGGGCAGTACCTCGCCGACCATGTCGGTCGGGATGTCGACGCCGTGGGCGGCCAGGATGGTCGGTGCCATATCCGTAATCGAAATCCGGTCGATTTCGCCCTCGCTCGCGTAGTCCGGCCCGCTGGCGAGGAAGATGCCGTTGCGGGTGTTCTCGGCGGCCCAGCGGTCCGGCGCGGTCTGGACCTCGCCGCCGCCGATGCCGTCGTTGACGTGGACGCCGTCGCGCATGTCGACGACCACTTCCGGCCCGTCGTCGACGTACGGGCCGCTGTAGATGTCTTCACCCTTGTAGACGCCGTCGAACACTTTCCCCTCGCTGTCCTCGACGGTCCGCAGGTCCGCGATAAGCTGGTCACGGACGGACTCGGGCGTCCCGGGCAGCAGGTAGATAGGGCCCTGGCCGCTGGCGACGGCCTGGGTCTCGGTGAGGTCGATGGCCTCCAGTTTGCGGGCCCGTTTTGCCCCCGCGCTCTGGGGGACGAGTTGCTGGATTGACTCGGGGACCGTCCTCGCGAGCAGGTCGACGACGCCGGCCTTTTTGGCGATACCGAGTACGTTCTCGCGGGTCAGGCCGACCGGACGGAAGAAATCCTCGACGGTCCGCTCGTGGGCCTGATACCCGTTCTGTTCGAGCCACTCGTTGATGTAGAACTCCGTCGTGGTGGCGCCACAGCCGTGGTCGGACATCAGGACGAGATTGAGGTCGTCCATCTCAGCGAGTTCGCCCAGCTGTTCGTCTATCATCTCCCAGGCGCGTTTGGTCGGCTCGTCGTTCCAGAAGAAGTGCTGGAGGACGTTCAGGTAAAACAGCGTCACGTGGACGAAGTCCAGCTCTTTTTCCTCGAGCAGGTGCAGGGCCACCTCGAAGCGGCGCTCCATCACGTCGAGGATGGCGTCCACTTCGGCGCCCCGTTCGTCGTTGCCCGACAGCAGCGGGTCGGGATGGACCCGGTAGTCGAACAGCTCTTCCAGTTCCGCCTCCAGTGCGTCGGAGGCGGCGTAGCCGCTGTCGATACTTCGGTATTCGCCCTGGACGGCGTCGGGACCGCCGGCGACGACCGGGCCGCCGATGTCCCGTGGCGGATACATCGTCGGCATGTTGACGACGCCGGGGGTCTGGCCCTCGTCGGATAGATAGTCCCACAGCTCGGCCGTCTTGAAGTCGCCGCCCTTGGCCACGTCGATGCGCTCCTCGGCGAGGTCGATATGCTCGAACCAGAAGACGCCCAGGCCGCCGGGGTCCTTCCCGGCGGAGTAACACTTCCAGTTGGGGAAGGTCACGGGCGGGAGACAGCTCTCGGTCTCGGCCCACGTGTTCTGGGCCCGCAGCTCGGCCAGGTTCGGGAGGTCGCCGGCCGCTATCCACGGGTCGAGCAACCGCCAGCTCGCGCCGTCGAGCCCGACGACGAACGTCCGCGTCATACTCCAACTCCCCGCGAGCGGGCCAATAGGTCTTTCCGTCTCGTCGCGGCGGGATGACAAAACGCATTTATACGGCTGCTGAATACCGGGTACACAGTGCGTACCGTCGCCGTCATTCCCGCGTACAACGAGGCCAGCACTATCGGCCCAGTTATCGACGACACCGGCGAGTACGTCGACCGGGTCGTCGTCGTCGACGACGGCTCCAGCGACGACACCGCCGCCATCGCCCGCGACCACGGCGCCGTGGTCGTCGAGCACGTCTTCAACACGGGCGTCGGCGGCGCGGTCAGGACCGGCTACCAGTACGCTATCACACACGGCTACGACTGGGTCGTCCAGGTCGACGCGGACGGCCAGCACGACCCCGCGAAGATTCCGGAACTCCTTGACGTGGCGACCGACGGCCACGACATGGTCATCGCCAGCCGCTACCTGAACGAGAGCTACCAGGACTACTCCGCGACCCGCAACGTCGGCATCCAGTTTTTCACCCGGCTGGTCAACGGTCTGGGCGACATCGAGATAACCGACGTGACCAGCGGCTTCCGGGTCTACCGGGTGTCGATGCTCGCCGACATCCTCCACCGTGGGGACAAACACTGGGCCATCGAACAGACCCTGGAGGCGGCCAAGGGCGGCTACGCCATCACCGAGGTCTCGACGAGGATGCCCACGCGCGAGGAGGGCGAGTCCCAGTTCACCCTCGACACCTTCGCGCTGTACCCGATTCGGATGACCGACACCATCCTCCGCGTGTTGCTCTTTCGCTAACCATGGTCGAGTACACCCTCGTCAACCTCATCGCCTTTGGCGTCGGTCTCGCCTTCCTCGTCAACGGTTACATGCTGGTCAAGCAGGGCCGTGAGGCCATCGCCCTGTTCGTCGTCTCGGTGGCCATCGGCGGCGGGCTCATCTTCGTCGCCATCTTCCCCAACGTCTTCCAGGTCGTCGCGACGGTCCTGGGGCTCGAGTTGAAGGCCCGCGCTATCCTGGTCATCTCCAACCTGACGCTTTTCGTCGTCGCGACCTACCTGTTCAACCGCATCGGGAAACTGTACGACCGCCTCTCGCGGCTCAACGAGGAGGTCAGCCTGCTTCGCAGCGAGGTCGAGGAACTCCGCGATGAGTGACACCGCCGGCCGTACCGTCGGGAGTGTCTTCGACGCCGTCGAAGACCGCACCGACACGTCCGGGGGGCGGTGTGGTCCGGCGGTGCTCTCTATCGACGTCGAACTGTTCGACCAGACGCCGGCCTACCGCTCGGCCGACGGGACGACCGACCAGCAGGGCATCGGCCTGAACGGCCTCGAGTGGTTCCGCGAGGCCCTGGACGACCGGTCGGCGAGCACCACCTGTTTCGTCGTCTCCTCGCTCGTCGAGCGCTACCCCGACCACATCCAGCACCTCGCCGACGCGGGCTTCGAAATCGCCTCCCATACCCACTCCCACGAACTGCTTTCCGACCTCGACGCCGACGAGCGCCGCGAGGAACTGGCGACCTCCAGAGAGCGCCTCGAATCGCTGACCGGCGAGGCCGTCACCGGCTTTCGCGCCCCCGCTTTCGACATCACCGACGACCACTTCGACCTGCTCGCCGAGACGGGGTACGGCTACGACTCCAGTATCGTCGCGAGCCGCGCCATCCCGGGCTGGTACGGCGGCGAGTACGACCTCGACCGCCCCGCGCCGGCGACGGCCGTCGACCCCGACGCCCCCGCCGGGCTGGCCGAACTCCCCGCCAGCGTGATGCCCGGACTGGCCCTCCCGCTGACAGGGACGTGGCTGCGCTTTTTCGGCCCCCGGTACACCGTTCTCGGAATGCGCCTGCTCGCCCGACGGGGTATCGCTCCCGTCCTCTACGTCCACCCGTGGGAACTCGTCGGGCTCCCGAAGGTCGAGGGGGTTCCCTCGCGGGTCTACTACCGCACCGGCGAGTGGATGCGCGACGCAATCAGGTACATCCTCGACCAGCCCTTCGACTTCGTCACTGCCCGGTCCGTGCTCGGCGACACGCTTCCGGACTGGGCTCCAGCGACTCGCGGACCGGAGGACTGACGTGACGGCGAGCCGTCGCGATATCGCGATTTCGGTCCTGCAGTACGGCGTCGGGCTGGCCGCGCTCGCCTACCTCCTCTCGCAGGTCGACGTCGCCGCCGTCAGCGCGCGCCTCCGGGCGACCGAGCCGACCGTTCTCGTGGCGCTCGTTCTCGTGACCGTCGGCGGGGTCGTCTCCCGGTTCGACACCTGGCGCGCCGTCGTCACACCGTTTGCCCGTATCCCGCTTCCGGTCGCCGGCCGCGTCGATCTGGCGGTGAATTTCGTCAACCAGTTGCTCCCCTCGCGGCTCTCGGGACGCCTCGCCGCCCCGTTCATCCTGAAAGCCGAGACCGGCATCGACTACGGCGACGCGACCGCCGCCGCTGGCGCTCACACCGGCATCTACGCCGTCTACTACGGCCTCGTCTCGGCCGTCGGGCTGGTCGCTATCGTCGGCCGCGTCTCGACCGGCCTCCTGCTTCTCCTTGCGCTGTCGACGGCGCTGTATCTCGCCGCCGGCATCGTCGTCCTGCTGGCCGGGATGAACCTCACCGCGCTGGACCGGCTGGTCGGCCTCCTGTCAGGGCTGGCCCAGCGTGTGCCCCGCATCGGCGGCGCGCTCGCCGCCCGTATCCGCGCGATTCCCGACATCACCGAGGCCTCCGCCGACGCGTTCGCTCGCATCTCGACTGACCTACGGGTCTGGCTGCGCTACGGCGCCGGGTGGGCCCTCGCGCTCGTCGTCGCCCCCGGGATTCGGGTGTGGCTGCTGTTTCTCTCTTTCGGCGCGGCGGTCGACCCCCTCCTGCTCCCGCTGTATCTGGTGACGGCCTACAGCATCACGCTGCTCCCGCTGACCCCCGGCGGCATCGGCGTCACCGAGGCGACCGCGACCGCCGTCTTCGTCGGTCTGGGCGTCCCCGAAGCGGTCGTCATCCCCGTCATCTTCCTCGACCGCTTCCTCGGCGTCTACCTCCCTGCCCTCGCCGGCTGGTACCCCACGCTCGATACGGACCTGTCCGTCTTGTAGTCGTCTCCGGCTGCCCAAAACTGCCACCAGCAAGCCGCCCTGTCTGGCTGTCGGTACACGTTGCTAGCGAGGCTTCCCGACCGCCGAAGATGGCATCCACTTCTCCGACAGACCGGACAGAGGGTGGTGTTTAGTTTAGTAGAAAACGGGGAAGAGAGCCAGAAAGCCCCGGCTGGCTTCGGTCGGGGGGCTCGCTGCGCTCCTCGGCCTTCGGCCTGCGGTGCT
>PXRT01000017.1:91219-141483 GCA_003020925.1 Halobacteriales archaeon QS_6_64_34
AGGCGAAGCAAGCACTGCAACGAACGGAGTG
The DNA here is from genome assembly GCA_003020925.1 of Halobacteriales archaeon QS_6_64_34. Taxonomy (GTDB): domain Archaea; phylum Halobacteriota; class Halobacteria; order Halobacteriales; family Haloarculaceae; genus Haloarcula. The sequence continues at coordinate 91,251 of PXRT01000017.1, forward strand.
AGTGAAGCGCGCAGCGAGTCGCAGTAGTCGAGCGGTCGGGGGCTTTCTGGCTGGTGACAGTCTAAATCACCTAACTAAACACCACCGGACAGAGTGGGCAAAGACCTAATTGAACGGGTGTTCGTGGGGGCTGGTACAGGGCTCGCTGCGCTGGAGGACGAGCGTGTACTGGTTGGCCGCCAGCTCCTGCTCGTCGGCGAACTGGTCGGTGTGGGGAACGACGCCGTAGCCCAACAGGTCCGTGTAGTCGCCCGGCGTCGCCCGCTGAGGGACGAAATTGGGCGGGCGCTCGCCGAACTCCGCGACGATTTCGTAGTCGGTCTCCTCTTCGACCAGCGAGCGGACGTAGGTCCGCTGTGGCTCCCCGTTGCGGTAGTAGGTCCCCTGTTTCAGATACAGGAGGTCCCGGTAGCCAAGCTGGATGTACTCCGGACAGGGGTTCGTCTCCCCGCGCGTCTCGAAGCGGTGGTTGATATCCGTGCTGTGGGGCACTGCGACGTCCTGGAGGTTCACGCGGTACACCTCGACTGTCTCGTTTTCGTCTGCGTTTTCGACCAGCCACTCATCGGCCTCGTCCCGTGGCATCGAGGCAAAACCGACCGCCCCCATGCCGGCGTATATCGCCGTCGTCACCAGCAAGAGGGCCATCACCGGCTGGGCGACCGCCGGGTTCCACTCCCGCAGGTCGCCCAGCCCGTTGGCCACCAGCAGCGCCAACAGCGGGAAGGTCGGCAAGAGATGGTGGACACGGAAATCGTGCCACTGGGAGAACATCCCGACGTAGACGACGAGCATCACGAGCACGAGGAGGATGCCGTACCGGCGCTCGCGGCGCTTTCGCAGTCCCGCGACGCTGGCGAGGACGCCGGCCACCGACGCGAAAAAGAGCGGCAGTCCCAGTCCGCTGAAATAGCCCCGGAGGAACCACCACGAGACGGGCGCGTCCGGCCCGGTCGGCCAGCTCATTCGGGACATCGAGCCGCCGAAGATACGCTCTACAATCCGGTCGAACCCGCCCACCACGAACGTCGGGAAGCCGACCAGTATCGTCACCAGCCCTATCGCCGCGCCGGTGACGAGCAGCCGTGGGGCGAGCAACGCTCCCAGCGTGTCGTCCTCGCTCGCCAGCGCCCGGAGGACGTGGGCGATACCGACCCCGAGGATGACCGGCGCGGCGGTGAGTTTAAAGGCGATAGCGGCCCCGCCACAGGCCGCACCGACGTAGAACAGGAGCCGTTCGCCGCTTTCGACGTAGACGTACAGGAAATTCAGCGCGAGCAGGACGAAAAACAGCGCCGGCATGTCCTCACCGCCTTCGTGGGCGATGGTGAGAAAGCCGAACGTGAGCGTGAGGATGGTCGCCGCGAGCCGCCCGGTCGGCCGGTCGACGACGGCGGTGCCCAGCCGGTAGGTCAGGTAGACCGAACCCAGCGCGAAGGCGACGTTGAACAGCCGCACGATGGCGATACTCCAGGTCCACACCCATTCGGGCGTGCCCACCCACAGATTGTAGTAGCCAAACGCCGGGTTGGGGAAGCCGATAGACGCGAAAATCCCCCCCTGGCCGGTCAGTACTGTGACGGCGACGACCGGCAGCAGTGCCAGCGCGAACAGGTACAGCGTCGCGCCGAAGGGTGCGCGGCTCCACGTCACGCCCTCCTGCAGCGACTCGATACTCGGGTCGGCCAGCACCCGGCCGTAGGGGACCATCGCGTCTATGAGCCGGTCTTTCTCGTCCCGCGTCGCGAAGTTCGGGATGCGGTGGAAAAACCAGAAGCTCGCAAGCAGGGTCGCCGCGACCATGATATAGGGGAGGTACGGGTCGGAACGGAAGTCCTCGCGGACCCGCGCTCGCACCCGGCCGAACGGCTCTCGCCGAGACATATCTCGACAAATCCCCAGCGACGACAAAAGTCGTCTGGTCTCGGCCGGACGACCGCCCGGAAGATGTCGTGTGAGTGATGCGCGTGGAATCCGGACCGGTGCTGTCTGAGAGTTATATTTTTGTAGGAAGTGACATATAATTAACTATGAAGAAACTGGTCAACGACCCCGAGGACGTAGTCGACGAGATGCTCGATGGACTGGTGGCCGAACGGCCGGATTCGTTACGGAGAGTCCCGGACTCGAACATCCTTGTCAGGGAGGACGCGCCGGTCGAGGGGAAAGTCGCCGTGACCAGCGGCGGCGGCAGCGGTCACGAACCCGCCTTTGCGGGCTATATCGGCGAGGGGTTCCTCGACGGCGCCGCTTCGGGGGAAGTGTTCACTTCTCCCACACCTGACATGTTCGAGACGCTGGTCCGGTCAGTCGACGCCGGCGAGGGCGTCATTATCATCATCAACAACTACGACGGCGACATCATGAACCTCGATACGGCGGTCGAGATGATAGAGATGGAGGGAGACATCGATATCGAAACGGTCATCGTAGACGACGACGTCGCGGTCGAGGACTCCGAGTTTACGACGGGTCGACGCGGGGTCGCCGGTGCGACGTTCGCCCTCAAGGTCGCCAGCGCGAAAGCGGCGCAGGGGGCCGACCTGAAGACGGTCGCCGAGACGGCGCGGGCGGCCATCGACCGCATCGGAACCATGAGCATGGCGCTGACGCCCTGTGTGACCCCCGAGAAAGGCGAACCCACGTTCACCCTCGACGAGGACGAGATGGAAATCGGCATCGGCCTCCACGGCGAACCGGGCGTCGAACGCACCGAACTCGCGTCGGCGGACGAGATAACCGACCGGCTCCTCGACGGCGTACTGGACGACCTCGACCCCTCGGGCGAGGTCGCGACCATCGTCAACGGGACGGGCGGTACGCCGCTGATGGAGCTCTACGTCGTCAACAGGCGGCTCCGGGAGCGCCTCGACGACGCCGACCTCGACCACTGGCGAGCGTGGGTCGGCGAGTATATGAGTTCCCTGGACATGTGTGGCTGCTCGGTGACGGTGATGGATGTCGACGAGGAGTTCAAGGAACTGCTCGCCGCCCCGGCCGACTCCCCCGGCATGACCGTCGTCGAGTAATTTTTCCACCCGACGACCGTCGACGGGTGTGGATGTGTGTAAAACTGTTCTTCGATATCGTCGCTCCCGCAGCTACGGCGCCTCTGATTCGTCGACCCAGTCGGGCTGGGGAACCGTGATATCGTCGTATTCAATCGACGTCTCACCGCCGTAGGTGCCGCCCGCGGCCTCTATCTCGATGGTTACCGAGTCAATCCGCCCGTCCGAACGGATGACTATTTCGCCGTCGACTGACTGCACTTCGCTCTGCTCGAACCCGAGGTCGAGATTCTGGTTGTTGCTCAACGTGGTCTCGTTGAGCGAACTGCTCTCGTAGACGACTGCCTGCTCTCCGTCGACCGTGGTCGTACCGCTCTGCTCCCACTCGACGACACCGACGTAGAAGAGGGGCGCGATGGCCGTGAACCCAGCCCCGAATCTGAGACCGGAGCCGATGAAGCTATCCGGCCCACCGTACTCGACATCCCCGGTCGTGCCGTTCCGGACGGCGACGTAGTCCTCGGTGGTGTACATCGCCGACGTCGTCCCCGACTCGTCAGTGTATTTGACGAGTTCCCGGTTGTTCGACGTGTCGTTTCTGGTTACCCCTCTGGTCTGTTCGGTGCCGTTGTACCACGTCCCGTCGATTTCCGTGGCTTCCGCGAGCGAGTCATCACTGCTTGCCGCCGACAGCGGCGTGGGCTCGCTCGATGAGTCGTCATCCGTCGTCGGCTCCATCGGCGTCCCCTCTATCAAGTCACCGGCCGGAGTGCCCTCCGTCGACGTTCCAGTCGCCGGCGCGTCCGTTCCCTCCTCTGTCGGGGACGCCGTGCCGCCGCCTCCGCCGCTACAGCCGGCGAGCAGTATCATCGCCGCTACCACCACAACTGTTAGTTTTCTCATAGGCGTATAATGAGAACGAATCGATAAATAATTTTGGTTGATATTACGTCGGAATACCTAATATATGGGTGAAAATATCCCGTACTGGTAAGTACACACTCCTCGCTACGCTCGTCGTGTTGTGGCATAGAAAACGTCCGGACGGAGTTCCACGCGAGCGAAGCGAGCGTGGAGCACGTCCGTACGTGAACAAAGTGAACGTCCAGCGAGATTTGAACTGCCGATAGACGGTCGCTCCCGCTGGTCGCGCTGCGTCTATCGTGCTCAAATCTCCTCGGTCGTTTTCATATGCTACACACTCCTCGCTACGCTCGTCGTGTTGTGGCATAGAAAACGTCCGGACGGAGATTTGAACTCCGGTCCCTGGCTCCGCAAGCCAAGAGGATAGTCCACTACCCTACCCGGACTCGTATTGAGGGAGGGTGGTCGGTATGAAAAGGGTGACGGTTCGACCCCCACGCGGGGGGTGGTCACACCACGCTCAAAGCCGTCTTTCACCCACCGAAAGCGCCTTTCTTTTACGCGATATATCCAGGACATGGACCGACGAACCCTCCTCGGGACAGTCAGCACGGCCAGTATCGTCGCACTCACGGGCTGTCTCGACGGCGGCGGCGACGACACCCCGAGTGATACTGGAACCGACACCGCCAGTGGGACTCCCTCGCCGACACCGGCCCCGAACCCGACGCTGACCGGCTCCGACTTCCGGGTCGACTCGATACAGAGCGGCACGCAGACCGACAGCGCGACGGTCACCGCCGACGGCACCGATATCGTCGTCGAGGGAACGATTTGGGGACAGGACGGCTGTCAGACCGCTGAACTCGCCAGCGTCAACTACAACGCCGACGAGCTGACCGTCGCCGTCGAGACGACCGAACGCGAGGACGCCGGCGACTCGTGCACGCAGGCAGTCGTCGAAATAGCGTACACGGCGACGGTCGAGTTCGAGAACGGGCCGCCGGGGACCGTCGTCGTCACGCACGACCGCGGCGACGGTCCGGAGACGGTCGTGACAACCTCGCCATAGCGGCCGGAGGTTTATATCCGATACCGGGGCCACCCCGGCGTATGGCGAGTTCGAGACAGACAGACGGTAGCGTGTCGCCGGGGCAACGACAACGCTTAAGCGCGACCCAGACATGGCTCCCATAGATAGATGGGCTCGATAGGCGATATCTACGCGGACCTCGAAACCGACGTCTCGGAGGAGGAGTTCCGCGAAGCTGTCGAGGAGAAGGTCGAACAGATGGGTGGCCTCGCCGACGAGGAGACCGCAGCGATGTTGCTGGCCCACGAACTGAACGAGGGCGAAGTCGAGACCATCGCGGACATCGAACCGGGGATGGACGAGGTGAAGTTCATCGCGAAGGTGATGGCCATCGGCGGCCTGAAGACGTTCGAACGGGAGGGCGAAGACGAGGACGGCCGCGTCATCAACGTCGAGGCCGCCGACGAGACCGCGAGCGTGCGGCTGGCGTTCTGGGACGGCCAGGCCGTCGACATCGACGACGGGATGCTCTCCGTGGGCGACGTGCTCCGCGTGAAGGGACGCCCGAAGGACGGCTACAACGGCCTCGAAGTCTCGGTCGACAAGGCCGAACAGGACGACGCCACTATCGATGTCGAACCCGGTGATGGCTCGACCGTCGACTCGCTGACGATGGGCCAGTCCGACGTCACCCTGCGTGGGCTGGTACTCGACACCGACAGCGTCCGCACGTTCGACCGCGACGACGGCAGCGAGGGGCAGGTATCGAACCTCACCCTGGGCGATGAGACCGGCCGCGTGCGCGTGACGATGTGGGACGACCGGGCCGAGCGGGCGACCGAAATCGAGCCCGGCACCGCCGTCGAAGTCGTGGACGGCTACGTCCGCGAACGCGACGGCGCCCTGGAGCTACACGTGGGCGACGACGGCGCCATCGACGAGATAGACGAGGCCGTCGACTTCCAGCCCGACGCCGACCCCATCGAGAGCGTCGAACTGGAGCAGACCGTCGACATCGCCGGCGTCGTCCGCTCGGCCGACCCCGTCCGCACGTTCGACCGCGACGACGGCAGCGAGGGCCAGGTCCGGAACGTCCGAATGCAGGACGCCACCGGCGACATCCGCGTGGCGCTGTGGGGGGACAAAGCCGACAAGGACATCCAGCCCGGCGACGAGGTGCTGGCCGCCGACGTGGAGATACAGGACGGCTGGCAGGACGACCTCGAAGCCTCCGCGAGCTGGAACGCGACTATCGTCGTGTTGGACGACGGAGCGGGGGTCACACCGACGCCCGAGGAAGCGGACGACGACCAGCACGCCGGACTCTCCTCCTTTGGCGACGGCGCCGACAGCGGGGCGTCGGCGACAGCGGCCGACGGTGCCGACGGGACCACGGCGACGGACACCGCAAGCGGCGGCGCACAGACCGCCGAACAGGTCGAATTCACCGGCACGGTCGTCCAGACCGGTGACCCCGTCGTGCTCGACGACGGCGAGCAGACGATGAGCGTCGAGACGGGCGAACGCGTCCAGCTCGGCCAGGAAGTCACCGTTCGCGGGGCCCTCGAGGACGGCCGACTGGACGCCGACGACGTGTTCTGACCGGAAACGCCGCTACGGAAACCCTTAAGACCGCAACACTCCCGATTGTGGGTATGAGCGTCGAGCTTCCGTTCGCGCCCGTCGATGCAGTCATCCGACGGAACGCGGGCGGGTTGCGGGTGAGTGCCGGCGCGGCAGAGGAACTGGCACGCCGAATCCAGGAACGGGGGGCGACACTCGCCACGACGGCCGCCGAGGAAGCGACCAGAGACGGCCGCAAAACGCTGATGCCATCCGATTTCGGCGTCGAGGGCGTCCCCGACAAGGACGGCCTCGAACTGCCCGTCGCCCCGGTCGACCGCATCGCCCGCCTCGACATCGACGACGACTACCGGGTCGCGATGGACGCCCGGGTGGCGCTTGCCGCCATCCTCGAATCGTTCGCAGACGACGTCGCTGCCGCCGCCGCCGACCTGGCCCGCCACGCCGACCGGCGGACGGTGAAGGCAGCAGACGTCGAGACGTACTTCGAACTCGCCAAGTACTACTGAATGAACTTCGGCTACCGCGAGGTCTGTCTCGACCACGACACCGGCGAGCGCCACCCCGAGAGCCCCGACCGTCTCCGGGCAGTCCGACGCGCCCTCAAGGAGTGCCACGGGGTCGAGTACGTCGACGCCGACGACGCCGACCTCGACGTCGTCCGGGATGTCCACGACGCCGACTACATCGAGGAGTTCCGCGAGTACTGCGAAGACGGCGGCGGCCACTGGGACGCCGACACGGTCGCCGTCGAGGCGACGTGGGACGCCGCGCTCGCGTCGGCTGGGCTGGCCGTCTGGGCCGCCGAGAGCGCCGGGACGGACATCCGGGGCCGAAACACGCCGTTCGCGCTCGGCCGGCCGCCGGGCCACCACGCCGTCGGCGACGACGCCATGGGCTTTTGTTTCATCAACAACGCGGGCGTGGCCGCACAGGCCGCGCTCGATGACGGCGCCGACAGCGTCGCCATCTTCGACTGGGACGTCCACCACGGCAACGGCACGCAGGACATCTTCTACGACCGCGATGACGTGTTCTACGCCTCCATCCACGAGGACGGCCTGTTCCCCGGAACCGGCAAAATCGAGGAGACCGGCGTCGGCGACGGCGAGGGTGCAAACGTCAACGTCGTCTACCAGCCCGGCGCCGACACCGCCGACTACCTGGCGGCCATCGACGAGGTCATCGCCCCGGAAATAGCCGACTACGACCCCGACCTCCTGCTGGTGAGTGCCGGCTTCGACGCCCACGAACACGACCCCATTTCCCGGATGCAGGTGACCACGGAGGGGTACGGCGTGATGACCGAGCGGATGGTCGACCTCGCGGCGGACTGTGAGGCCGGCCTGGGCTTCCTCCTGGAGGGTGGCTACGGACTGGACACCCTCTCGGATTCCATCAAGATGGTCCACGAGGTCTTCGACGGCTACCAGCCGATTGCGCCGGACGACGAGGTCAGTGAGGACGTCCGCGAGGTGCTCGACGAGGTCGAAGCTCAGGGCCTGGGCTCGAAGTAGGCCGCCAGGTCGCCGCCGAACTCGTCTGCCAGTGTCGCGATATCGTCCCCCGCGAGCACCGTATACCCGTTTTCGAGCGCCGATTCGACGTGTGGCCCGAGACGCACGTCCAGCAGCGCGTCGCTGTCGACGAACGCCTCGGCCGTCCGGAACTCGCGGGTTCGCTCGACCACGTAGCGGTCACCCTCGATGTATGGGCCCGCCACGTCCGGGTCGTCGGCGTAGGCGTCGTAGAACCCGGTTGCGTGCTCGCACACGTGGACCGGCGGCCCCTCGTGGCGCTCGATAGCCGGCCGCTTGGCGATGCTCAGTTCGACCAGCAGGACGGCCGTCCCGGCGTCCTCGCCGTCAGTCTCACTCTCGCTGTCCGTTTCTCCGTCACTCGCCAGCGCCGTCGACCGGAACACGTCGAAGCCCCGCCGGTCGAGTGCATCGGTCAGCCCCGACAGCGACTTTCGGAGCTGGGGCCAGAGCTGGTCGTCGACGACGTCCGGCCTGGCAAATCGGACCGCGACGGGTGTCGTCCCACGGCGCTCGACGGCCGCAACGACCTGTTCGGCCTCGTACCCCCCCGGCTCGCCTGGCTCGAACAGCGACTCGCGCGGGTCGGTCAAGAGCTCCCGCGCGTAGTGTTGCAGACGGGCGATGTTTGCGGCCGAACACACCGCCGCGACGTTGCGCTCCGGGTCCGTCGGGTCCACCACGACGAGCGGGTCGTCGAACTCGGTGGTTCCGTGGGTCTCGGGGTCGAACCGCACTGGCGGCTGCCAGTCTGGTACCGCCTCGACGAACGCCTGGAAACCCCCATACTCGACGACCAGCAACTCCGTCAGATACCCCGAAAACCCGCGCGTCCGGAGGTCGCTGCCGTAGACCCCGATTCCCTTCAGGAACTGTTTGGTGACCCGGACCGCCCCCGCGAGTTCGTCGTCCAGCCGGTCCGCCAGATACCGCGTGTGAAACGGCGTCCGGTCGACGGCCGACTGGATGGCCGTCGCGTCCGCGACGGCGTAACACGGGACGAGGTCGACGGCGTAATCGTCCACCTCGCCCACGACGTAGGGGTGTTCGGCGTACTCCTCGTGACCCTCGGGGAGGACGGCGTGGCCCACCGCCAGCCCGTACTCCTCCAGCTCCGACCGCTCCAGCTCGGGCGAGAACGCGACGAAGACGTCCACGTCGCGGTCCCCCGCCGTCCAGGTCCCCCGTGCGGTGGAGCCGACCTGCAACACCTCGGCCTCGACCGGGAGGTCCGCAACCGCCTCCCGAGCCCGCTCCATCACCGTCGCTGCGGCCCGCTGTAACCGCTTGCGCTCTCCGTCGTCCGGTGAGACCCGCTCGCGGACCCGCGAGACGACGGCGTCGAACTCCTCACTCATTGCCCCTGGCTTCTCCGAGAGTGCGTGAAAGCGTGTCGATGACGACCGGAAGCGAAAGCCCTAATTACCAACTCGGGTTACAGTCGGGTGCGAGCCGCCGTAGCTCAGTTGGTAGAGCACCTGGTTGTTACCCAGGTTGTCCCAGGTTCGAGCCCTGGCGGTGGCGTCTTCTCCGGTCGTTCATCCGCGAGGAGCTTTGGCTCCGAGCATCTGTGACCGGAGAAGACGAATATAGCCAGGGGTCGAGCCGACGAGTCGCAGCGGCCGAGCGGTGCGAAGCGCGAAGCGCCTCGAAAGCGAGCGGTGTAACCGCGAGCAGGGAGGCCGACCGTCTCGGCTCGTTCGAGCCCTGGCGGTGGCGTCTTCTCCGGAAGTTACGGCCCAGCAGACGAAGTCTGATGATGGCGTACCTTTCAGGTCGTTCTCTCGTAGGGAGCGTCGGCCCCGAACCACGTTGTCGAAGAACGCGCGAGTCACAGTCCCTGTGGCGACCCCGACCCGACAGGCTAAAGATGCGGAGCCAAGAACTCCATCCTGAGGGCCCTTAGCTTAGTCTGGTTAAAGCGGTCGGCTCATAACCGATTGAGCGCTGGTTCAAATCCGGCAGGGCCCATCCACGAACTCCACATCGCACCCGGCCACGAACCAGAGACAATCGAGTTCCCCGGAATGGTCGAACTCCGGGACCGGTTCTGGAGCGAAATTCCGAAACCGGAACTCGAAGTCACGTGAACCCATCTACACGGTGATACTAATGAACGACTCCACGCCGCCGCTGCATCCGATGGAACGCGAACAGCTCCGAGCTGCCTCGATACTCGTCGTGACTGTGAAGTCGTCCGACGAGTTCCAAGACGACGTTACGGACGGCATTGTATCGCTGGAACAGAGCGATTCGGTGGATTCCGCACCGACGCTCTCGTTTACGAGCTACGATGATCTCATGGCGACGCTGACCCCTCGTGTCCTCGAACTCATCGCGGCTATCCGCCAGGAAGAGCCATCCAGCATCAACGAGACCGCTCGGACTGTTGACCGGGACATAAAGAATGTTCACGAGGAACTCAATCGGCTTGCGCAGCTGGGAATCATCCTCTTCGAGGAGAACGGCCAGAGCAAGCGCCCGGTCGTCTGGTTCGACGAACTCGTCATCAACCTTCCATTCGACTCCGAAGCGGGAGACACAGCAGCCGCCGCTCCGTAGGAACGATTTCCGAACCGGTGGTCTGGGGGCTCTCAAACCTAAATTCGACTAGCTGACGCCCTAGCACGTTCTGGAGTATCCCCGGCAGGGCCCACTTGTCGGCACAAGCGAACCCGCGAGCCGCGTCCTGAAGGTAACAGCGGACGGCCGACCAGCACTGTCGCTGCCCCGAACCGACGACGGTCGAGTGTTTGGGTGGTCCTGTGCTGGCACTGCTGGCCCGCCAGTACCGATTTAATATAGCGAAATACAGTTTATACCGGAGTTTTGCCGCTACACAGATTCATCCTGGGACAGCGTGTTCGACGCCCTGAGCGTCGAAATGCTAGCGACGACGCATGCGCTTGACCTCGGGCCGGTGACGCTGGTCGGGGTCTCATCGACTCGTTCGGACTGGGGGCGGAGTTCTTCAACGGCGCGCTCATGCTGTCATACGGGTCCAGTTGCCGAACAAATTCGCCATCGCTGCCGTCCGCCAGAGCCGGCAACCCATATGAGTCTCGGCGGTAGTGTTTACGAACCTCGACAGCCTCCCCGAAGCGGCCGTCGATACGAACTACCGGGATACAGCGGCCCACGGCCGGCGTGGCGTTCCGACGGTTTCGGGACGAGGTGACCCCAGCAGGTCCCCGACGCGGAGCTAACGGTTTTACGGGACTGCGCTCACTGGGCGCCCCGCGAGAACCCGGACGCCGTGGCATCCGTGGTCAAATTGTCGATTTCGGATGACTGAGGACGTTTCGCGGCTGATTGGGCAGCCTGGCGGCTACAGCAGCCCGGACAGCGATAAACCATATGACGCGATACCGAATCCGATTTCCACTCGATTCTGCGTTGACTCTTCCGGCTCGCTGTGTCCTCGGCAGTGTTTTCCAGTCCACGCCCTCCCGTGGCTCCGGTCGATACAGGGACCCCACGCCGTGGTGTACTCGGTAAAGGGCGTCGTCTACTCCTGTCAACGGCTCCCGCGTTCAAATGTCTGCAGGCAACCATGGTGTACCAGGCCACATCTCTGTATTGGTGTGCCATCCCCCCCCATTATTTACCAATAACGGGTAAACTACGACGCATGAGCGTTATCGCGCATTTGCGTATCTCGGCCGATGCGTTCAAGCTGGGCCGGATTCTCGACGTCACGGCCGGGCGTAGCATCGTGCTGGAGAATCTGGTGCCGCTTGGCGAGCAGGCCGTCCCCTTCTTTACTATCCACGGTGAGGACGAGAATCAAGCGTTCAAAGACGCCGTCCAGGACCACGCGTCGGTGACGGACATCACGGAGGTGAGTTCCCACGAGGACCGGACCCTCTATGCCCTCAACTGGGACATCTCCGAGGACGCACTATTCCAGTGTATCCGGGAGCAAAACGCCCAGCTGCTGGGTGCCACCGGCGGCACCGATATCTGGAAGTTCGAACTCCGCTTTCTGTCTCATAACTCCCTGAGCGAGTTCAAAGCGCACTGTTCGGACGAAGGTATCGCGCTCGACGTCGGTCGCATCTACAATCCGGCGCGACCGGAGAGCGGCCCCTTCTACGGGCTGACACAGCGCCAGCGGGACACCCTGGTCCGGGCGGTCGAAGGGGGGTACTACTCGCTGCCGCGCCAGCTGTCCACGCAGGACTTAGCCGAGGAGTTCGGCATCTCGGACCAGGCGGTGACCGAGCGACTGCGCCGAGCGATTGTTGCCCTCGTAGATAACTCGCTCATCGCGGCCCTAGAGGAAGCCGAGGAGTTAGAGCAGTCCTGACGACTACACCCAGCCCGGCGGGAGTTCGTCCTGATAGTCGTTTACAACGGCGATGGGTGCAAAGCGCCTGGCAAGGCGACCGCGAACGCATTTCATATAGCGCATAGAGATGTATCGCAACTGGCCCGGTCCCCCACCGGAACTGGGAAACTGGCGACGAAAGACCGTCTCAGCGCACTCAGACACCCAAAATCTGCATAAAACTGTTAGAGTCGCGTCTGAATCGTCTCGGCGGTGGCGCTCCCGACGCCCTCGACCTCGGTCAGCGCCTCGCGGTCGGCCGCACGGATGCGCTCGACGCTCCCGAAGCGCCGCAGGAGCGCTTTCCGCGTCGCCGGCCCGATACCCGGTAGCTCCTCCAGCGGCGTCGACACCTCGTCGCGCAAGGTCTGGTGGTACTGCACCGCAAAGCGGTGGGCCTCGTCGCGGACCCGCTGGAGGAGATGCAGGTGGGACGCGTCGTCGGCCCAGTCGTACACCCGTTCGGGCGTAATCACCAGCTCCTCGTCTTTCGCGAGCGCGATAGCGGGCACGTCCCAGCCGGTCTCGGCCAGGGCGTCTCGGGCTGCCCCGAGCTGGCCGTCGCCGCCGTCGATGAGTAGCAGGTCGGGGTCCGGGCGGTCGTCCCGGCCCTCGAGTGCGCGTTCGGCCCGCCAGCGGACGAGTTCGCGCATGTTGGCGTAGTCGTCGTTGCGCTCGGTGAGCTTCTTGCGCCGGTAGCCGCTCGTGTCCGGGTCGCCGTCGACAGCGAGGACGTTCGAGCCGACGGCGCTTTTGCCCTGCGCGTGGCTCACGTCGAACCCCTCGATGCGCTCGGGTCGGTCGATGCCCAGCGCGTCGGCCAGCGCGCCGACGCTGTCGTCCTGGCCACCGCGCTGGCGGGCGTTCTTCAGCGCCAGTTCGACCAGCGTGGCCTCGCGGCCGGCGCCCGGGACCGCAAGCGTGACGCCCTCCGCCTCCAGCCACTGCTCGATTTCGGGGTCGGCGGGGTCCTCGGCACAGAGAATCCGGCTCGGCAGCTCGCGCTCGGCGTAGTACTGCGGGATGAACGCCCGGTAGACGCCGGCCGGCCCCTCGCCGTCAGGGGCGGACAGCGTGTAGCGGTCCCGTTCGACGAGCTTCCCGCCCTCCGCGTGGAGCCGGGCGACGACGGCCCGGTCGCCCTCGACGACGGCGCCTAGCACGTCGGTCGCGGTTCCGCTTTCGGCGCCGCTGACGGCGGTGTCGCGCTCGCCGTGGAGCGCCTCGACGGCGCCGAGTTTGTCCCGCAAGTTCGCCGCCCGCTCGAACTCCTGGTTCTGCGAGGCCTGCTCCATCGCCCGCCGGAGCGGGTCCGAGAGCACGCCGACCTCTCCCTCGAAGAAGCGTCTCGCGCTCTCGACGTCGTCGGCGTACTCGGCCTCGCCTATTTCGCCGGTGCAGGGCGCGGTACAGATGCCCATCTCGTAGTCGAGACAGGGCCGGTCGCGGTCGCTGTACTTGTGGTCCGAACAGCCCCGCAGCCCGTAGGTCTCACGCAGGGCCTTTAGGACCGTCTCGACCCGTCCCTTGTCGGTGAAGGGACCGTACACCGTCGCCCCTTCGTCCGGGTCGCGGGTCACCTCGATGCGCGGGACGGTGTGGTCGGTGAGCTGGACCAGCGGGTAGGACTTGTCGTCTTTCAGCCGGACGTTGTAGGGCGGCCGGTGGCGCTTGATGAGGTTGGCCTCGAGCAACAGCGCCTGGGTCTCCGTGTCGGTGACCGCAAAGTCCAGGCTCCCCGCCCGCCCGACCATCTTCTCGATGCGGCGGCTCCTGGGGTCGGCATATGAGCGCACCCGCTCGCGCAGCGAGACGGCCTTGCCGACGTAGAGGACTCGCCCGTCGTCGTCCTCGAACTGGTAGATGCCCGGCTCGTCGGGCAAGTCGGCCGCCCGCCGGCGCACGCCCTCTGTGTCCATCTGCCGGCGGTAGGCACTCGGCGATGTTGAACGTCACGCCACGGCGTCGTCCGGCGACGCGTCGGGCGAGGGCGGGGCCGACCCCAGGGCCACTCGCAGCCGGTCCACGATACCCTCGTCGTCCGGCGCCGCCAGTTCAATGTCGTCCCCGCCCGCTACCGAGACGACGAGCAATCGTTCCCGGCTCCAGCGATACACCGCGAGGACGACGGCGCCGAAGGCAAGCGCCAGTGCGCCGAATATCCGCATGAGGTCGTCGAGCTGGGCGAGCAAGTCGAGCATCGTCCCGAGCGGTCCCAGCATGCCGCCGATGCCGACGGCGCTTGCCGCCCCGCCACTCTCCAGTGCGATACCCTCGACCATCCCGTCGAGACTGACGGTGAATCCGGCGACGAGGAGGGCGACGCCGACCACGACTGCTTTCACCGCCCACTCGAGGAACTGGCCCTCCCCGACGGTGCGGGTCTCGACACCGTCGACGTTGGGCCGGTCGACCTGACTGAAGTTCGGCCCCGCCCGGTCGGGGGTAAAGGCCAGCAGCCGGTGGCTCGTCACGACCACGCCGCCGGCGCCGACGGGGACCCGCTCCCGTATCGACTCGCCGTCGTACAGGAGCCCGTCGGCCCGCTCGACCCAGTCCATACTGTGGCGATATCGCCAACACGATTTGAATGTGCCCGCCACAGTATCAGGTTTGAATATCGACGCGACCCAAACGGCTAACACACCGCCCTGCCGAACTATGCCGTATGCGCTCTGACCCCCGCTGTCCGGAGTGTTCCGGGAAGGTCAGCTCGACGGCGACGTGGTGTATGCACTGTGGCGAGGATTTCCGGAACCCGATAGACGCCGACAGCGGGCGGCCCGTCCAGGACAGGGCCGGCGGGAAAGCCGACCACGAAAGCGCGGTAGACGACGGAAGCAGCGACGCCTCGACGGTCGGCCTTCTCGTCGCCGTCTTCGGGCTGGTCACACTGCCCTTTGTCTCCCCGCCCGGCATGCTGGTGTTTTACGTCGTCGCCGCCGTCGCGGCGGGCATGTACGCTGCCGGCCAGTCGTCGCTGGCCGGGGCGGCCGCCCGTGGGGGCGCTGCCCTCGCTGTGGCCCCGCTCGCACTCTGGACGCTCGCGCTGTTTATGTCCGGCCCTAGCGCCCTCTCCGTTGGCTCGCTGCTGGCCCCGCTTGCCTATGCCCTCGTCGTCGCTGCGGTCGCGGCGTCCCTGACCAAGAGTGGCTGACCACCGGCGCCGTATCAAAACTACCATGCCCTCCCGCGCGGAACCGCCGCCAACAAGGTGGCTTCAGTGACAAAGAAACAGGAATACACGGGCGACTATACGGACAAGACGCTGTACATCCCTGGCCCGACCGAGGTGCGCGAGGACGTCATCGACGAGATGGCCCAGCCGATGTTCGGCCATCGGATGGACCGGATGACCGACCTCTATACGACCATCGTCGAAGACACCAAAGAGTTCCTCGGCACCGACAACGAGGTGGTTATCCTCACCGCGTCGGGCACCGAGTTCTGGGAGGCCTCGACGCTCAATCTCGTCGACGAGAACATCCTCGTCCCGACCTGCGGGAGCTTCAGCGAGCGCCACGCCAACGTGGCCGAGCGCCTCGGCAAGGACGTGGACCGCCTCGAATACGACTGGGGCGACGCGGTCAAGCCCGAGGACATCCGCGAGGAACTCGAGACGAGCGACAAACACTACGACGTGGTCGCCTGCGTGATGAACGAGAGCTCCACGGGCGTCCGCAATCCCGTCGAGGAAATCGGCGACGTCGTCGACGAGTACCCCGACACCTACTTCGTCGTCGACGCGGTGTCCTGTCTCGGCGGCGACTATCTCGACATCGACGAGCACGGCATCGACGTCATTTTCGCCTCGACCCAGAAGGCCTTCGCCATGCCGCCCGGCCTGGCAATCTGTGTCGTCAGCGACGAGGCCTACGACCGCGAACTCGAGAAGGACGAGGCCTCGTGGTACGGCGGCTTCCAGCGCTGTCTGGACTACTACGACCGGAAGGGCCAGACCCACTCTACCCCTGCTATCCCTATCATGCTGGCCTACCGCAAGCAGATGAAGTACATGCTCGAAGAGGGCCACGAGGGCCGCGACGAGCGCCACGAGGAGATGACGGCGTACGTCCACGACTGGGCCGAGGAGCACTTCGACCTGTTCGCCGAGGAGGGGTACCGCTCCCAGACGGTGACCTGTGTCGAGAACACGCAGGGCATCGACGTCGCCGAGACCATCGAACAGGTCACAGAAGAGTACGACATGGTGTTCTCGAACGGCTACGGCTCGCAACTGGGCGAGAAGACGTTCCGCATCGGTCACATGGGCGAACACACCGTCGAGAGTATCAAAGAACTCACCGACGCCATCGAGGACGTCGCCGACCTGTAGGCCACAGGGCAGTGTGATCGCCAACGGACGGAGGAGACCAATCGACTGTCCGGCGTCGGTCGAACTGGGCCGGACGGTTCGGTCGAGGCCGACGGCGTAACCGACGGTTTCCTGACACACTGTGCCGGAACGTGCACGATATATCAGGCTCACCTCTGACAGTCCGTACTCCCGTGTTACACTGTACAACTCTTTCTCAGTCGCGTACCGAACGTGCAAAGTGGTCGGGTTCACCACTGTCGCCAATGACAGCCGACACGCCGCAGCCATCGGGCAACCCCTACGTCTCCGACCCCGAGACGGAGTTTTCGCCGGTCGAGGAACTGGACGAGGACGGGGCCCGCGAGCAGGCCGAGACGCTCCGCGAGGCGATTCGCTACCACGACTACCGCTACTACGTCGAGGCCGACCCCGCTATCGGTGACCGGGCCTACGATGCGCTGTTCTCGCGCCTGCAGGACCTCGAAGACGCCTTCGACCTCGATACCGAGGGAAGCCCGACTGGGCGGGTCGGCGGCGAGCCCCTGGACGAACTCGGCGAGGTCGAACACGTCGCGCCGATGGGCTCCATCGACCAGGGCGGTGAGGTAGCGGAGGTCCGCGAGTTCGACGAGCGGGTCCGGCGAGGGCTCGCCGAGAGCGAGTACGACGGCGACGTCTCCTACTTCTGTGAGCCCAAGTTCGACGGGCTCTCGGTCGAGGTCGTCTACGAGGGCGGCGAGTTCGTCCGGGCGGCGACCCGTGGCGACGGCGAGGTCGGCGAGGACGTCACCGAGAACGTCCGCACCATCGCCAGCGTCCCCCAGCGCCTGCGCGGGGACTTCCCCGACTCCCTCGCCGTGCGAGGCGAGGTGTACATGCCACGCGAGGCCTTTACCGCCTACAACCGCGAGCGGGTCGAATCGGGCGAGGACCCCTTTGCGAACCCCCGTAACGCCGCCGCCGGGACGCTCCGACAGCTGGACCCCACTGTCACCGCCCGGCGACCGCTCGCCGTCTTCTTTTTCGGCGTGCTCGATTCAAGCGTCGAGTTCGCGAGCCATAGCGCGGTCCACGAGCGCCTGCCCGAGTGGGGGCTGCGGGTCTGTAACCGCACACGGGTCGTCGACGACATCGAGGCGGCCATCGACTACCGCGACGCACAGCTCGACGCCCGTGACGACCTGGACTACGAGATAGACGGCGTCGTCCTGAAAGTCGACGACGGCGAGGCCTGTGACCTCCTGGGGGCGACCAGCCACGCCCCGCGCTGGGCCTTCGCCTACAAGTTCCCCGCCCGGAAAGAGGAGACCACGGTGCGGGACATCGTCGTCCAGGTCGGACGGACCGGCCGGCTCACACCCGTCGCACTGATGGACCCCGTCGAGGTCGGCGGCGTCACCGTCACCCGCGCGTCGCTGCACAACCCCTCGCTCATCGAGGAGCTCGGCGTCGGTATCGGCGACCGCGTTCGAATCAAGCGGGCCGGCGACGTGATTCCGGACGTGGTCGAGGTCGTCGACGGGAACGGTGACGGCCACTTCGAGTTCCCCGACGACTGTCCGGTCTGTGACAGCGGGGTCGAACGCGACGGGCCGATGGCCTTCTGTACCGGCGGGCTCACCTGTCCCGCCCAGCGGGAACGCTCCGTCGAACACTACGCCAGCCGCGACGGGCTGGACATCGAGGGCCTGGGCGAGAAGGCCGTCGAGCAGCTGCTCGAGGCCGGTCTCGTCGACGACGCGGCGGACCTCTACGAGCTGTCGGTCGAGGAACTCGCAGAACTGGAGGGGTGGGGCGAGAGGAGCGCCGAGAACCTCGTGGCCGAACTCGACGCCGTCCGCGAGCCCGAACTCGATGACTTCCTCACGGCGCTTGGCATCCCGCAGGTCGGCGGCGTCACCGCGCGCACCCTCGCCCGGGAGTTCGGCAGCTTCGAGGCGATTTGCGAGGCCGCCGAGGGCGGCGACGAGCCCGACGAGGGACAGGTGACACTGGGCGAGGTCGTCGGCGAAGACGATGGCGCGGACGCCCGCGCCGAGGCGTTCGAGGCCGTCCCCGACGTCGGCCCCGTCGTCGCCCGCAGCATCGTCGATTTCTTCCGGGGTGAGGGTAACCGCGAGGTCCTCGACCGCCTGCTCGACCACGTCGACCCACAGGAGGCCGACCAGTCCGAGGGCGGGGCGCTGGCCGGGCTGACCTTCGTCTTTACCGGCTCGCTCGAGGACTACACTCGCGGGAACGTTCAGGACCTCGTCGAGCGGGCCGGTGGGTCGGCGACGTCAAGCGTTTCGGGTAACACGGACTATCTGGTCGTCGGCGAGAACGCCGGCCAGCGAAAGCGCGACGACGCTGCGGCAAACGACGTCGAGACGCTCACGGAAGACGAATTCGTCGACCTGCTAGAATCGAGAGGCGCGCTGTAAGGTTACAGGTCGACCAGGTCGAAGGTGTAGTAGCTCAGGCCGGCGGCAAGCGCGACCCAGCCGAGCATGAACACCACGACCGCAGGGTCGGAGAAGTAGAACGGGATTTCGCTGCCCCCGCCGGTACAGAACTGAGACACCTGCGTCTGGTTGGCGGTGATGTTCCCCACGTTCTGGAACGTCTGTGTCCCCTCTGCCGACGTGACGGTCACGGAGTTCGTCTGATTGTTGGCCGTGAGCGTGATGTTCTGGTAAGCGCCGCCCGCGACGCTCTCACAGAGCACGCGCTTGTCCCCGGCCGGCAGCCCGGGCGAGAAGAGCGAGCCCTGGGTGTTGAAGAGGGTGTAGCGGGAGTACTGCTGGGGCCCCAGCTGACTCAGGGAGAGATTCCACCGCTCCGAAAACTGCTGGAGGCCCGGCTGGACGTTGTCGGAGAAGCTCGCCAGCATGCTGCTTACCAGCGTCTTGTAGGCCTGCGTCGGGGACGCCATCTTGAGGAACAACACGGTGTTCCACCGCAGGGACCGGGAGACGCCGACGTCGTTGTAGAGGAACTTGCCGACTCCGTTGGCAATCGAGTTCCAGCCGAAGGTGACGTAGATATAGAAAATCGCGTTCACGATGACCGACCGGAGCGTCGTCGAGACCGCCCCGGAGATGCTGACCGCGATGGCGACCATCACCACCACGAAAAGCAGCGAGAACAGCACGAACAGCGTGTACATCTCGATATTGAGGCTGAGGTCCGAGGCCGCCATGAAGACGGCCGTAATAGCGGCGGCGATGAGGAAGGGGACGGCGACGACCGCACACCGGCCGAGTACCTTCCCGACGATGACCGACCGACGCGAGAAGGGAAGCGACAGCAGTAGCTTCAGCGACCCGCTGGTCTTCTCTTTCGTGATTGCCGCGACGCCGACGAAGATAGTCACAATCGGCAGGACGACCGTCACGAGGTTGAGATATATCCCCTCGATAACGAACCGGGTGTCAAGCCCGCCATCAGGCGGTGACGGCCCGATTCCCTGGCCGTAGAGTCGAATGGCTATCGGCGAGATGAAGATGACGGTAAATATCGCTGCCAGTGCCCAGAGCCCCCGCGACCGGAGCGCGTCCTTGAAGTCCTTCTTGGCGACGGGGTACCAGGTGAACTGGTCGTGTAAGGCGCCGTCAAGCCGCTGGAGCTGTGCTTCGGCGGGGCTGCCCGCGTCGCTGTCGCTCATGTGTCGACCTCCTGTTCGGTGTACGCTGTGAACAGCTCTTCGAGGGACTGGTCCTCGGTCTCGAAGTTCGCCACGTCGACGCCTGCGTCGTTCAATGCGTTGAGGATGTCCATCTTCTGTGTGCTCTTACAGCCGATTGCGACCTGTGAGCCGTCGGTTTCGGTAATCTGAGCGCCCTCGATGCCCTCGACAGTGTCCTCGACGGTGCTTACGTCACCGGCGGGGTCGGCGAGCGTGACCCACAGCGTCATCCCGCCGCGGACGGCGCTGCGGAGCCCCTCGACGGTGTCCTTGGCGATAAGTTGGCCCTTCTGGAGGATGCCGACCGTGTCACAGACGGCCTCGACCTGGCTCAGGATATGCGAGGAAAAGAAGACGGTCGCGCCACGGTCGCTCTCCTCGCGGATGAGGTCGCGCATCTCGCGGGCGCCGTTCGGGTCGAGCCCGGTCGTGGGCTCGTCGAGGATGAGGAGGTCGGGGTCGTCGACCAGCGCCATCGCCAGGACCAGGCGCTGTTTCATCCCCTTGGAGTAGCCGCCGGCCCGCCGGTCGATGGCGTCCGCGAGGCCGACCCGTTCGAGCAACTCCATGGGGTCGTCGTCGGCGTCCTTGGACTCGATGACGAACTCCAGGTGTTCGCGGGCGCTCAGGCGCTCGTAGATGTCGTAGCCTTCGGGGAGGACGCCGATTCGTTCCCGGATGGCCGTGGGGTCCTCCTGGGCGTCGTAGCCGAGCACCTCGGCCGTTCCAGCTGTCGGGCGGACGAAGTCGAGCAGGATGTTGATGGTGGTCGACTTCCCGGCCCCGTTCGGGCCCAGAAAGCCAAAGACTTCACCGTCCTCGACGGTGAGGTCGACACCGTCCAGGGCGACGACGTCCTGGTACTCCTTGCGGAGGCCGTACAATTCGATGGCGGTCATATGGGTCGGTTGGTCCAGCCTCGGGTATAGTCTTTCATATTGTCAGGCGGGTGCGATTGGGTTTTTTCGCCCACGTTTTTCGCCGTCGGATACGTGAGCGGACGCGAACGGGTCCGACGGTCAAAAAGGTGGTCGTGGGATAGTCTTTCATATTGTCAGGCGGGTGCGATTGGGTTTTTTCGCCCACGTTTTTCGCCCTCACACTTCCTCGTCAGGGTCGTGCGTCTCGGCAAGCCGGCTCGCCTCGGCCGCGTACCGCTTGCGGGTTTCGCCGTCTTCGACCGGGGCCAGTCGCTCGGGCTCGATGTCCATCGCGGCGGTCACCCGTTTCCGTCGCAGCAGATTCGGCGAGAGCTGTTGTGTGAGATGGCGGTCGCCCTCCGGGGGCGCGTAGACGAGCGTCACCATCCGCTCGTCGCCGAAACTCGACCGTTCGACCAGCCAGCACCGCACCGTCTCCTCGGACCCGGTCATTGCCGGGCATTGTGGGGCCGCCGGTTTGTATCCACCGAGCCTAGGAGCAAAAACAGTCAATGATATCGTTTCGACTGCCGGGGCTTTCCGTAGAATTTCCTACTACAGAGACCGCACACAGCCAGAAAGCTTGCGTGTACTGTCCCGACAGCACTCATTTATTCTACAGAAAACTCAGCGATGAGCGGCATATGGTCACTGTGTTCCGACCAGTCCTCGTACGAGCCTACGTCAAATTTACTCACTGAGTCGATGAACGAGCTAGGAAGAAACATATGGTCGGTATGGAACGGTCTGCCTTTTTTCCGGCGCATAAAGAACGTCGGCTTCGACTCGTCACCGTATTCGTCGCCTGACCGTTTGTGATACACACTGCAAACTGCTCGCTTCGCTCGCAGTTTCTGCCAGTGTCGATTGCCGTTCGAGACGCGCTCTCGCGCGTCTCTCTGCGGTATGACGAACGAACCGCGAGCGAAGCGAGCGGTGAGTGAGTCATCTGTATCTAGCGCCACAACCGCTGGTATAAGAGCCAGAAAGCCCCCGACCGCTCGGGTCGCGCGCCTCGCTGCGCGCGCTCACTCCGTTCACGTGCTTGCGTCGTCGTGCTTCCCCGACCGGTCGGCCCCTTTCAGTCCCACACGGCACTGATTGACCAGCCAGCATGGGCGGGACTGAAAGGGGCGGCGTGCTACCCGACGGCGGACGACGTAAGCACCGCAGGGAGCAAAGCGACCGAGGCGCGCAGCGAGTCCCCCGAGGGTAGCACGCCGGGGCTTTCTGGCTGTTTGCGGTTCGATTGTCGTCGTTCGCTGCTCGTTCGCGGCTGCACCCATCCGACTATCCGGAGCTGTATATTCGTGCTAGCACGGCACATCGGGAGAGTTTTGCCGTAACTGGTGGTTATAGAAGCATGGAGATATATGCACAGCACACATGACCGACCACTACGGATTCGGGACGCGCTGTGTCCACGCCGGCCAGGAGGAGCCGGACCCGGCCACAGGGGCCCGAGCCCCGCCAATCTACCAGACTTCTTCGTACGTTTTCGAGGATGCCGAAACCGCCGCCGACCGCTACGCGCTGGAGGACGACGGCAACGTCTACTCCCGCTTCGACAACCCGACCGTGCGGATGCTCGAAACGCGCCTGGCCTCCCTCGAGGGCGCCGCCGACGCCGTCGCGACCGGCTCCGGGATGGCCGCCCTGGACGCCGCGACGACCGTCCTCGCGAGCGCGGGCGACAACGTGGTCACGGCCTCGTCTATCTACGGCGGCACCCACTCCTACCTCGCCAACACCGCCAGCCGGCGCGGCATCGAGACCCGTTTCGTCGACACGTTAGACCCCGAGGCCTACGCCGAAGCCATCGACGACGAGACGGCCTACGTCCACTGCGAGACCATCGGGAACCCCTCGCTCGTGGTCCCGCCGCTCGAAGATATCGCCGATGTCGCCCACGAGAACGGCGTCCCCTTTTTCGTCGACAACACCTTCGGGACGCCGGCGCTCTGTCGCCCCCTCGAATACGGTGCCGACATCGTCTGGGAATCCACGACGAAGTGGATTCACGGCTCCGGGACCACGGTTGGCGGCGTGCTCGCCGACGGCGGCTCGTTCCCCTGGGGCGACCATCCCAGGAAATACCCAGAACTCGGCGGGGAGAACCCCGCCTTCGGCGTCGAGTTCAGCGAGCGCTTTGGCGACCGCGCCTTCGCCATGGCCGCTCGACAGCGGGGCCTGCGGGCACTCGGTGACGGACAGAAACCGTTCGACGCCTGGGCCACGCTGCAGGGCACCGAGACCCTCTCGCTTCGGATGGAACGGCACTGCTCGAACGCGCTGACGGTGGCCGAACATCTCGATGACCATCCCGACGTGTCGTGGGTGACCTACCCCGGCCTCGACAGTCACGAGACGCACGACCTCGCAAACGAGTATCTCGAGGGGGGCTTTGGCGGTGTCGTCACGTTCGGCCTCGACGGCGGCTTCGAAGCCAGCAAGGGGTTCTGTGAGGAGACGGAACTGGCGCAGTTCCTCGCCAACATCGGCGACGCGAAGACGCTGGTCATCCACCCCGCGAGCACCACCCACGCACAGCTCTCGGAGGAAGAACAGCGGGAAAGCGGCGTTAGCCCCGACCTCGTCCGCATGAGCGTCGGCATCGAGGACCCCGAGGACATCCTCGCCGACATCGACGACGCCATCTCGCGGGTGAGCTGAGATGGACTCCAGTACCGTCTCTGTCGGCGAGTTCGAGTTCCAGTGTGGCGAGACCATCGACGACCTCGAACTGGCCTACGAGACCTACGGCGACTTCACGGGCGACAACGCCGTGCTGGTCTGTCACGCCCTGACCGGCAGCGCCCACGTCGCCTCGCGGGGCCGCTTCGAGGAGGGCGACCAGGCCTACGCCTGGTGGGACTGTTATGGCTCCAGTGGCCCCGCAAGCGAGAACCCGGAGACGGGCGAGCCCTACGGCCCCGACTTTCCCCCCGTTACGGTCGCCGACTGGACCGAGGCCCAGCGCCGGGTGCTCGACGAACTCGGCGTCCCGGCGCTGCATGCCGTCGTCGGCGGCAGCGTCGGCGGGATGAACGTCCTCGAGTGGGCCAAACGGCACCCCGACCACGTCGAGAAAATCATCCCCATCGCCGCTGCGGGTCGGCTGGACCCCCAGTGTCTCGCACTCGATAGCATCGCTCGCCGGGCTATCACCACCGACGAGAACTGGCAGGGCGGGTACTACTACGGCGGTTCCGCGAGCGACGAGAGCGGAACCTCGTCGGACGTGTCCGACGGTGGGTCCCACCCGGACCAGGGGCTGGCGCTGGCTCGGCAAATCGGTCACGTGATGTACTTCTCGAAGGCCAGCATGGACCGGCGCTTTGGCCGCCGTGCGGCGACCCGGGAGGCCGAACGGGCCTTCCCGACGGACCCCGCCGGCCGCTTTTTCCCGTACCGGGACGTGGAATCGTATCTCGACTACAACGCCTCGAAGTTCGTCGAGCGATTCGACGCCAACAGCTACCTCTATCTCACGCGGGCGATGGACAACTACGACCTCGCCAGCGGCTTCGAATCCGACGCCGACGCGCTCGCGGCCTTCGACGGCTCGGCGCTGGTGATGTCTTTCACCGGCGACTGGCACTTCACCAGCGAACAGTCGGAAGCGCTGGCCGACGCCCTGCGGGCGGGCGACACGCCGGTCGCACACCACGTCGTCGACTCCGATTACGGCCACGACGCCTTCCTCGTCGAGCCCGACAACGTCGGCCCGCCACTCGCCGATTTCCTCGAGGTCGGGCTCTCCGGGAGCGCTATCTCGGACACAGAGGAGGTCCCGGACGACAGCTCGGATTTCGCCCCCGTCCACACCAGTCTCTTCTCATGCTAGTCTTTATCATACGTTAGTCCGTCTACATATGTATGGCTGACATGTTTGCCAGCGCCGACGAGGAGGACCTCGCGTTCGGACAGACAGTGTACGACGAGGATGGCGAGGAACTCGGGACCATCCGCGGCTTCGACCAGCACGGCTTCTACGTCACGGTCGAGGACGGCATCCAGTCGTTGACCGACGACCACCGGACGACGGGTGCCGCCGGCGAAGCCGAACTGATGTGGCGTTGTTGGGAGTGTGGCGCCATGGGCGAGATAGGCGATGATATCCCCGATTCCTGTCCCGACTGTGGCGCGCCGAAGGAGGATATCTACTACTGGACCGAGGACTAGTTCGTATACGAGCGGTTCCGTCCGCGAGCAGCGACCGCTTCCGAGTGGGGCCTGCTGTCCCCGATGGACCGTTCTGTCAACGAGCGGTGGCATCGTTTAAAAGTCAAGTTATATATCATGGTTCTTCGACCGATTTCGGTAGTGTTTAGGTTCCGTCACGCCTGTGCTAACATGGTGTTCATCGGGACGAAAACGCGGGCTGAGCAGCGCGCGCTCAACGTCGAGAACCAGCGGGCGGTGGTCAACCAGACCAGCCACTCGCACACCAAGGGCCTCGACATCGACAAGGAGGCGCTGCGTGCAATCATCAAGGGCACGCTGACGCTGGTGGACGACGTTCACGAGACGTACGAGAAGTGGGTGAGCGAGCGGCTCACCGCCGAAGACGTGATTTCGCTGCTCAACACCGGCCAACTGGCAGATAGCGACCTGCCGGGCTGGATGCAGGACCTCACCGACTCGCTGGATGGGAAGGCCGAGAAAGCCGAGGAGAGCGGGGAGGTGTTCGGCGAGGAGTCCCAGAAACAGTACGTCCAGGCCGAGATGGACTCGGTGTCGAAGTGGGACGCCTACAACGACATCACCGAGGAAATCTGGCACCGCGGCGAATCGAACGACAGTACCCGCCAGAGCAAGATGCGGGCCCTGCACCGCACCTTCGAGCCGGCACCCGACGCTGGCGTGACGCTCCGGTGGGCCCCTGCCGTTTCGGCCCGAGAGGGCCTGTAACTACTATGAGTGACCCTTACGACTCGATACAGAAATCGGCAGCAGAATCGAACGCAACGGAGGTTGAGGTTCGCCGACAGAGCCTCAGCCTCGCGTTGCATACCACGCTCCAGCGGGTCGCGTCGGAGTGCTCCGAGTACGACGGCCACGCCGGGAACGACACCGGAATCGCGCTCCGCGACCGCCTCGCGGTCCTGGGCTTTTTCGTCGGCCCGGTCGGCGACGCCACGCTCTATCGTCGCGTCGACGGAGAGACCGAGCCCGTGCTCACCTCAGAGACCACCCCAGAGACCACGGTCGACGCCTACAGGCGGGAGATACTGGGCGAGCGAGAGGACGGCAGCTTGATACTGGGCGAGAGAGAGGAGTTATAGAAAGTGCGAGGCGAAAACCCACCCATTACGGGTGGGTAGCTCAAAGGACGCGGATGATTTCGTCCATCGTTTCGTCGTGGTCGATGTAGTCCTTCTGGGGGTAGATGAACACGCGGTCTTCTACCTTGTAGAGAATCGTATCCTGTTTCCACTCCTTGCGCCACTGCCGGATTCGGTCGGCGAAGGCGTCGGCGTACTGCTTGTACGTGTCGATGGACATGGACGACTCCACGATAGCGACCTGTTCCTCGATAATAGCGACACACGGCTGGACCATTGATAGTGATTCGTGTAGCGATTTACCGGTACGCGCCGACCCCGGGGTCGGTGCTACCCGGAAATAATCTACAATAATCACTATGAGGTCTCCGAGAGCGCCGCCGGTTCGACCCCGATATGGAGCCGTGAGTGTAATGCTTCGGGCCCGCGTTCGGCGGCAACCGGCCTGCCAATCGCAATCCGAAACCGGCCCGTCTGGATTCGGGGCGTGGCCGACCGCGAGTCGGGCGGGATGACCGCCAGAACGGCGGCTACTCGACCCGCTCGATGCGGTCGGCGACGGCCGCGTCGAGTCCGTCACGCACCTGCTCGACCGCTTTGGCCGGCAGCGCGAACCGCATCTGACCGTCCCGTAGGTCGGCGATGGCGACGCCGTCGGGGTCCCAGACGACGGCACGCTCTATGTCGGCAAATAGCTCGGCGAGGTCGGCGAACGTCTCCGCTGTGAGCGAGACTGTACCGACGGTGTGGTCGTCGGCGACGGTCACGTCGTTGTGGCCCGACAGCGCCTCCAGGGCCTCCCGCTCTGGCCCCAGCACGTCGACCCGGCGACCGATAGCGAGGCGAACAGACACCCGCTCGGCGCGACGCGACGACGCGTCGAGGACGGCAGCGAGGGCGTCCAGGACGGCGTCCTCGTCGGTCGCTGGCGGGCGGAGCCGGTAGCCGGGTTCCGTCGACGGCCACGCCACCGATTCGGGGTCCATACCGGTCGTTCCACGCGCGTCATGTTGTCGGTTCTGGTCTCTCATCGCTCGAACGCTTTTGTACAGTCGTCGCCACAACCCGCGTATGCACATCGCCGTCGTCGGCGCGGGCAGTCTCGGTAGCCTGCTCGGCGGACTGTTGGCCCGCGAGCACGACGTGACCCTCGTGGGCCGGGACCCCCACATGGCGCGGGTGGCCAGCGACGGGCTCTCAGTGACTGGCGTCGAGGGGTTCCGCGTCTCGCCGTCGGCCCGCACGACGGTCCCGGACGCCGCCGACCTGGCCGTCGTCGCGGTCAAGAGCCACGACACCGCCGCCGTCGCTGCCCAGCTGGCCGACTGCGACCTCGGGGCCTGCCTCTCGGTCCAGAACGGGATGGGCAACGAGGACACCCTCGTCGACGCGCTCGACTGCCCGGTACTCGCGGGCACCTGTTCCTACGGCGCGCGCCTGGCGGGACCGGGTACGGTCGCGTTTACCGGCCGCGGCGAGGTCGTTCTGGGCGCTCGCGAGGGCGGGGCGTCCGAGCCGGCACAGCGGGTCGGTGCCGCGTTCGTCGACGCCGGCGTCGAGACCACCGTCGCCGCGGATATGCCTCGACGGCTCTGGGCGAAGTTGGCGGTCAACGCCGCCGTCAACGCGGCGACGGCACTCGCTCGCGTGGAAAACGGCGCCCTGGCGGAGGGCCCGGGCGCCGAACTCGCCGCTGACGCCGCCCGAGAGACGGCTCGCGTCGCCCGCGAGCGGGGCGTCGACCTGGCCGACGAGCGGGCTGTTTCCCTGACCCGGCAGGTCGTCCGGGACACCGCCGCGAACCGCTCGTCGATGCGCCAGGACGTCGAGGCCGGCCGACGAACCGAAATAGACGCTATCAACGGCTACGTCGTTCGGGTGGCCGAGACACCGGTCCCCGTCAACGAGACGCTGACGCGGCTGGTGCGGACGTGGGAGCGGGGTCGCGTCGATAGCGGCTAGTTCCGCTTGAGCACGGACAGCGCCGCTCCGCCACCCAGCAGGAGCGCGAACACGTAGCTCGCCACGCGGTAGAGGATAACTCGGGGCCGTCGCTGTCCGAACGCACGCTACTCGAGATAACCCAGGTCCTGCAGTCGGTCCTTCGTCTCCTCGTCCATTCCCGAAAGCACGTCCCCGTCGGCCCCGTCGGCCTCGCTGGGCCAGGTCGCGTCGACGGCCTCGACGAAGTCAAAGAGGGCTGCTTTCAGGTGGTCGGGTTCGTCGTCGCTCCCCACCAGGTTCTCGGTCTCGCCGGGGTCTCGGCCCACGTGGTAGGCCTCGTCCGGAACGCGCGTACAGTGGATGTACGTCTCGTCGGTGGCGCGGGCGGCGCCCATCCGGGAGTAGAACCGGGACTGTTCGTCGAGTTCGATACCCGCACTGCTCGCTTTCCCCTCCAGTTGCCGGAGTTCCACCACGGGCTGGTGGTACTCGACGAACCCGACCTCGCCACGGGGGACGCCGCCGAGCTCCTCGGCGAAGTCGCGGTAGTCGGCCGACAGGAGCGAGCGGGCCGACTGCAGAGAGACGCCCCGTCCCTCGGCCCCGGCGGCGTCCAGGACCGTGTGATAGAGGTCGACCAGTTCGACGACCGTCTCGTCGTCCCGACCCGCCTCGAGGTCGGGGTGTTTGACCATCAGCGGAACGTTCACGAGCGGGTCGTAGATGCCGAACTCGTGGCCGTAGAGGCCGTGCTCGCCGAACAGCTCGCCGTGGTCCGCACACACCACCACGGTGGTGTCTTCCCACTGGCCCGTCTCTTTCAGGTGGGTAAACAGCCGGTCGAGCTGGTCGTCGATGTGGGCCAGTTCGGCGTCGTAGAGCCCTCTGATATCGTCCCACTCGTCGTCGTCGATATCGCGGGCGCCGCAGTTGAACTCCTTGGAGTTCTGGCACACCTCGGTTGGGTCGACGCCGGGCGCGAACTGCTCGGCGTACGCCTCGGGCGGGTGGTACGGGAGATGGGCGTCCATCAGGTTGATGAAGGCGAAGAAGTCGTCGCTCCCGTCGACGAACTCGATTGTCTTGTCGATGACCTTGGGCGTCTTCGTGTCGCCGCCCCCGCCTTCCGCGAGGTGTTCGTGTATCTTGTTGCCGACCTGGACCATCCGGTCGGCGACGCTCCGCAGGGTGTCGTTGTCGTTCATCGTCTTCCAGAGGGTCGCCAGCGGCCTCGACAGGAGTTCGCTAGGCATAATCTGGAAGAAGTTGTCGTGGTCGTCGAATCCCGCCGTCAGGTTCGTGTAGCTGGTAATCCAGGCGTTCGAGGAGTAACAGGCCGTGTCGTACCCCGCCGCCGACAGCGACTCCGCGAGCGTGGTAGCCCCCTCCAGATAGGGGTCTTCCTGGGTGGCCTCGTGCTCGCTGGGAAAGCGGCCGGTAAACATCGAGGCGTGGACCGGCAGGGTCCACGGGGCCGGCGCGACGGCGCCGTCGAAGACGGTCGCCTCGTCGGCAAAGTCGGCGAGGTTGGGCGTCGTCTCACGCTCGTCGTCGTAGACGGTCAGGCGGTCCTTCCGGACCGTGTCCAGGACGACAAAGAGGACGTTGTTCCCGTCCGTATCGGTCATACAGTCGCAAAACTCGCCAGCGGGTTAATACGGTGTGCTTTCGGTTCGGCCGCCCCGTCTCTCGGGGTCCGAGCCGAGCAGCCGGTCCCCGGATGGCGACAGCCCGACTCTAAAACGGCGCTTCGGGACCCTCGTCGTCGCCGCCGACGTCGCCGCCACGGGAGTCGCCGCCGAAAGAGGGCGTCATGCCGCCGTCGGCGCCGCCGGCCATCCCCTCGCCCTGTTCCTGTCCGGTGCGGGCGACGACCTCGTTGATTTCTGGAATCTCCTTGGTCATGCGGGTCTTGATGGCCTGGATGGTCATCGGGGAGATGCCACAGCCCGAACACGCCCCACCGAGCCGGATGGTGACGCTGCCCTCCTCGCGGTCGATATTCTCGATTGCCGCGCTGCCGCCGTGCATCTGAATCTGCGGGAAGTTCCGGCGCAGAAAGTTCGTGATTCGCTCGCGTAGCTCGTTCTCGTCGTCGGCTCCGGTCTCGGTACTCATAGTGGCTATAGGTCGGGCCCGGGGAGGCTTAGACCTTTGGACTGGTGACGGTCACATGGCAGTCGGCACAGGGCGTCCGGTGGTGTCAGCCGTCCCTGTCTACCGATTTTATTATTAACAGAAATAATATGTTTTTCGTGAAATGAAATATCTAGAATAGTTATATCGTGCGTTTGCATTTTTCGTCTAAAAGTCGTTCGAGTGGCATTTGAGTCGCTCTGATGCGATAGCCCGAGCCAGAATACCGTCTCAGGGTAGCAGTCGATTGGCGAACTAATATTCCAATCGTTCCGCTTCTCAGGCGTCTTGATACCGGTTTGTCCCGACAGCCGCGCAGTCGCTGACCTTCTCCCGGCTGGTAACTATAAGAAATACAGGTATTGACGTATACTGATAGTATTTACAATCCAGTGGCTCAAGCGACACACCGCTCATTTCAGCGGCGGCGCGGCGTCCGGGGACCGTCGCGCGTCGGTCACGTCGTCGTAACCTGCGGCCAGTTCCACAAGACGGGCCTCGCTGTGTGGGACTCCCATCAGTTCGAGGCCGACCGGCAGCCCCCCGTCGGTGAATCCGGCGGGCATCGAGACGGCCGGACAGCCAGATTGGGAGGCGATGAACGTGTTGGTATTGAACTCCTCGCGGGTCACGTCGCTGGTGTAGTAATCGGTGTACTCCGGCGGGACCACTTGCACATCGGGGAAGACGATGGCGTCGAGGCCGTGTTCGGCGTGGGTGCGCTCGATGGCCCGGCGAAACGACTCCTGTGCCGCGACCCGCTCCCAGTAGTCGGGGTGGTCGTCGGGGTCGTCCGGACCGCCGGCTATTTTATAGAACAGTTCCAGGGCGTCGTGGAACTGGTCGTTCTCGAACAGTTCGGCGACCGAGCCGACGGGTGCACCCGGCAGGTCTTCGAGGTAGCTCGTAATGTCGTGTTTCGCCTGGTAGGCGTACAGGGAGGTGCCGTCGATGTGCGCGTCGAGGTCCTCGATTGCCACAGGGTCGATGATGTCGGCCCCAGCTGCAGACATCCGCTCGATGGCCGCCTCGACGACGGGCGTAACCGGGGCCGCCGCAGGGTTGTCCGGTGAGCCGAAGGCGTCCCGCAGGACGCCGATGCGTCGCCCCGCGAGTCCGCCGGTATCGAGGTGGTCGAGGTACGGCGTGTGGTTTCGGCTGTGGACGGTCGTGTCGGTCACATCGTCGGCGGGGTCGTACCCTTCGAGGACGTCCAGTAGCCGGACCATGTCTTCGAGTGTGCGAGCCATCGGTCCCGTCGTGTCCTGTCGACTGACCATCGCTGACACCCCGTCCCGACTTATTAGCCCGGTCGTCACGCGGAGGCCATAGAGGTTACAGTAGGCGGCCGGCACGCGGACGGAACCGCCGGTATCGGAACCGATTCCGACCAGTCCGAGGTTGGCCGCCAGCCCCGCTCCCGTCCCGGCACTGGAGCCACCCGAATCCCGGTCCAGCGAGTAGGGGTTTTTCGTCTGGCCGGCCGCCGAGGAGTAGCCGACGAACCCCGACCCCCAGTCGGGCATGTTCGTCTTCGCGAGAACGATGGCGCCCGCCTCACGCAGTTTCGTGACGATTTCGGCGTCCGTCTCCGGGACGAACTCGGTGAATGCTTCGGAGCCGTAACTGGTGACGGTGTCGGCAGTCTGGACCTGGTCCTTTATCAGGACGGGAACACCGTGGAGCGGACCGACCGGCCCGTCGGCGGCGAACGCTGCGTCGAGTTCACGGGCCCGTTCGAGGGCCCCGTCGTTGACGGTGATAACGGCGCCGAGTTCCGGCCCGGCGTCGTCGTAGGCCGCGATGCGTTCGACGTACCCCTCGACCAGTTCCTCGCAGGTCAGGGTGCCACGTTCGAAGCGGTCGTGGGTCTGTGCGATGGTCAGTTCGGTGATGTCGTCGGACATATTGATAGGAGTGCGTGGCTTAAGCCCGCCACGCGAAAGCCCGCTGTTCGAGGGGTTTCAGGATGGCGTACTCGATGACGAGGACGACGACAGTGAACATCGCGGCGTAGGCGACGACCTCCTCGACGTTGCTCTGGAGGAACCAGTAGCGGATGCGAGCGCCGACGCCGTTCGTGATGCCGAACACCTCGCCGATGACCGCCACCTTCCACGTCATCCCGAAGAGGTTGCGTAGGGAGGCGAAGACGTAGGACATGAGATGCGGGAGGTAGACCGCGCGCCACATCTGCCGCCGGTCGGCGTCGAAGGTGGTCGCCATCTCGAAGAGGTTCGGGTCGAGGTCCTGCATCCCTTCCCAGATGGAGACGAGCGCGAACGGTGTGCAGACGAAAGCCACCGACATCACAATGGCGGTGGTGTTGAACCCCATCAGCACCATCACGATGAGAATGACCACTACGTCCGGCGGCGTCATCCAGATGGGGAGCCACGTCTCGAACACCGTAGCGACGTTGTCGTTGACCCGCATGGTGATACCGATGCCGACAGCCAGCAGGAGCGCGATACCGGTCGCCAACAATACTCGGCCGAAGGTGATACCGAGGTGGTACAGCGCCGAGCGGCCGCCCACGTCACCGTACAGTGTGAGGTCGACGATGAGCGCGGCGACGACCCACGGGGCCGGAAACAGGTCGGGGACGAACAGCGATAGCCCGACCCACCCCGCAAGCAGGAGGGCGACGGAGACGCCAAAGCGGTAGGTCCGGTTCATTCGTCGAGATGCGTAAAGAAGCGGTTCATCAGATTCGATTCGGTCTCGACGAGTCGCTGGTCGCCGACCTCCCGCGGGCGGGAGGCGTCGACGGAGACGTGGTCGAACAGTTCCCCCTCCCCGTCGAGTACCAGCACGGTGTCCGAAAGGAAGACCGCCTCGCTGGCGTTGTGCGTGACGAAGACGATGGTCTTGCCCGTCTTCTTCCAGATGTCCAGCAGGTCTTGGCGGAGTTCCTTCGCGGTGAACTCGTCTAAGCTACTGAACGGCTCGTCCATCAGGAGGATATCGGGGTCGATGGCCAGCGCTCGGGCGATGCCCACCCGCTGGCGCATCCCGCCGGAGAGTTGCTGGGGGTAGCTGTCGGCCTCGTCGGCCAGCCCGACCATCTCCAGATACCGGTCGATGCGCTCGTCGTGTTCCTCCTCTGGGATGCCCTTCCCTTGGAGCGCGAAGGCGATGTTCCCCCCGACGGTGCGCCAGTCCAGCAGCCGGGGTTCCTGAAAGACGTAGGCGTAAAAGAAGTTGCCGGGCGCTACCTCCACGCCGTCCAAGTGGATGGTCCCCTCATCCGGTTCCAACAGCCCCGCGATGACGTTCAACAGCGTTGATTTCCCACAGCCGGAGGGCCCCATGATAGAGGTGAACGACCCCTCCGTGATACTGAAAGAGAGGTCCGAGAAAACCGTCAGCTCCTCGTCGCCGTTCTCGAAAGTCTTGCGTAGCCCCGAGAACCCGATTTCCGGCCGGTCGTCGGGCTCACTGCCGGTCGTCGTAGTCTCCGCACCGCTACTGCTTTTACTGGTCTTCATCTTGTCGGACTAATTCACACATGTCTATTTAAAACTGCGCCTTTTAGTGGTTCGTCAACCTAATACTGTATTAGGTGTTTGCGCGTACCGTTTCTCGGCGATACGTGGTCGATTGTCTATTGCTCGGTCGGCGTCGACCCGGCCATCGAGCGCAGGTCCGAGATGGAGATGACGTGGTCCTCCCGAGGTGGCACCGCCGGAATGAGTTCGAGGTCGCTCAGCACCTCTAAGAGTTGCCACTGGGAGTCGATGAGGTCCGAGTTGTAGTCCTCGATCGGCTGGGTCATCGAGCCGTTCTGCGCCAGTTCGATGATGGTGTCGCGGTTGGCCTGGTCGCTGAGGCCGGCCAGTTCGCCGTACTCGTTGACCACGGACTCGGTGTTGTTCTGGAAGTATTCCTGTGCCGACCCCCACCCTTCCAGCACCGCCAGCACCTGCTCGGGGTTCTCCTCAAGGAACGAGCGGGTCGTGGTAAAGGGCGTAATAAGCGGCGGGTAGCCGGTCTGTTCTTCCCACCCCTCCCATGCGTTGTACAGCGGCCGCACCTCGTCGGGGCTGGCCAGTCCGCGGACGGTCTGACCGGTGAACTGGACCATCGCGTCGATGTCGCCCTGTTCGACCATCAGCGACCACAGCGTCGAGGGCTGTGACTGAACGCCCTCGGTCTCCTCGCGGATGTCGAAGCCGAACTGGTCGGAGATGAGTCCCCGCATCAGCGTCGCCGTCGCCGTCTCCCACCCGGGGTGACCCAAGGTCGCCCCTTGCAAGTCCTCGACGGATTCGAGGTCGGAGTCGGCGGGCACCAGAATCGAGTTTATCTGGGTGATACACGGCCCGAAGTGGACGAAGTCGAAGTCGCCGTCATTGTACTGCGAGAAGATGGGGTACCCCATGATGCCGACATCGTTACCGCCCTCGGTCATCGAGGTGGTGTATCGGCCGAACGGCACCGGTTCGAGGTTCAGGCTCACGCCCGCTTCCTCCCAGAAGCCCTGGTCGATGCCCGAACGGAACAGCATGATATTGAGGTTCCCCTCGATGGTATCGAAGTCGATGCTCCCGGCGCTGCCACCATCGTCCTGACTGAGACAGCCCGAGACGAACCCGGTCGACGCGGCCCCGAGCCCCGCGGTCGCTTTCACGAACGAACGTCTACTAAAGTCGTAGCTTTTCATCGCATTTGTGCTTCTATGGCGCAAATATATAAAGATATTGCAAGTTTGTGTGGCAAAATTAGTCACAACCTGTAAAGTAGTATTACCGCACAGGATTCCTTATATGGCCTAAAGGCGGTGGGCTACGCCGTCATGGTCCGGTCGGTCTCGGTACGCCACGAGAACGCCCGGCGCTCGACAGCACTGAGAACGCGTTCGGCCAGAAAGACGAGCACCATCATCGGGACGACCCACGCGAGAATCATGTCGTTCTGGTTTGCCCGGAAGAAGCTGTTGATGACCCGGCCGACGCCCTCGGTGGTGCCAAATATCTCCCCGACGAGGGTTATCTTCCAGGCCAGGGTCAGCGTCAGTCGCGCGTTGGCGAAGATGACAGGGTACAGATGCGGGATGTAGATGTCCTTCCAGATCATCCCCTCGCTGGCGTCGAAGGAGTGGGCCATCTCCGGTAGTTCCGCCTCGAGGTCGGTGATGCCCTCGTAGACATTGATGGCGACGTATGGCATGACGACCATGAACACGGGGAAGACGGTGGTAAACCACGTCGAGAGCCCGAACCACAGGACCGCGAAGAAGGCCCAGATGACCGACGGGAACGCGAACGTCGCCAGCACGTAGACGATGAGATACTCCTCGGCGCGGTCGCTCGTCCCCATCACGATACCCAGTACGGTGCCGATAACCATACACAGCGTCGCCGCCAGGAGTACTCGCATGATGGTGATGGGGTACTGCTCCCACGGGGAGAACCGTGCCTCCGGCCCGAAGGCCCGGCCGAACGCCGCGGCGAGTTCTACCGCGTTCGGGAAACTGGTCGGCTGGACCAGTCCGGCGGCCAGTTGCCAGACGCCCAGGACGATGAGGATAGACAGCAGGACCGGAAGCGTTGCCGACTCACTGGGACCGAATCGGTCGCGCAGGCGCTCGATGGCCGACTCGCTGTAGCTCATCGTGACCCCGGACCGATGTGTGGTCGCTCGTTCTCACCCGGCTGTGCGATTGCGTCGTGTTCGCTCATGTTCGTTCTATGAATGTTCGCTTTTCTCATATATAGATACCTGTTCGGGGAATATCTGCGGGCAAAAACGGGACAGATACGGAGAAATACGCGACGGTATCATACGGTTTATGATAGATTATTTCCGGATATCGCCGACCCCGGGGTCGGCGAATACCGGTACATCGCTACAATAATCCGTATCAGTCGTCGGCGGGCGCCACCGGCTCCGTCGAACTGCCGTCGGGTGCGCGGTACAGCGACAGGTCAAGGGCCTCCGAGAGCTTCCGGATGGCGATGTACACCGCGCTGGCCGACAGCAGGCCGAGCAGCGGCGGCATGTACACGAGCGGCGTGTACTGGGCGACGCCAGCGCCGGCGACCCACGCGATGATGGCCGCGGGGTTGACGGCGTTTTCCACGTCCTGTATCCCGCGCTCCTCGATTTCGGGGAACCGCGTCCCGAGCAGAAAGTAGTCGGCGAAGACGACGCCGACCAGCGGCGGGACGGCAACGCCGATGAGCACCAGCCATTCGGTGATGACCGAGGTCAGGTCGGCGAAACTGAGCAGCGCCGTCACCGCGACGATACCCACCAATAGCGGCGCTTTGTGACGGTTCGTCAGCTCCGAGGCCGCGAGGCCGGCGGAGTAGTACTGGTTGTCGACGGTAGTCCACGCCGCGAGGAACAGCGCGAAGGCGCCGACGCTCCCGAGCAGTTCCGCGATACCCAGCGCGGGGTTGGCGTAGCCGGTGACCAGTCCCACGGCCCCAGCGAGCACGAACATGAACAGTTGGCTCGGGACGATAGAGCCGTAGTTGGCGACGACCACGTCACGGTCGCTCCTGGCGTAGCGGACGATATCGGCCGACAGCGACGTGCCCGACACCCAGATGGCAAAGACCAGCGAGACGATAGCCGTAAACGGCATCCGCTCGCTGGCCGATGGGGTAAAGGCCATAATCTCGCTGAGACCGCCGTTCGTGACGATGACGTACCCCGCAGCGCCAAAGGTGAACACGAGCGCCGGGATGGTAAAGCGGCTGACGAAGTCCAGTCCGTCGTAGCCGAAGAAGGCCGTAAACGCGAGGACCACGGCCAGAATCGTCGCGAGGATGTTCGGCTCCATCCCGATGAACGACCAGACCAGCAACATCGCCTTGGCGGCGACGATGGTCTCGACGGCGTTCCAGCCCACGCGGGTTATCAGGAGGATGCTGACCGGGAGTTTCGCCCCGTAGTGCCCGAAAAAGCGTCTGTACAGCATGTACGTCGACAGGCCGGTCCGCTGGCCGACGATACCCATGATGGTCGCCACCC
This sequence comes from Halobacteriales archaeon QS_6_64_34, assembly GCA_003020925.1. Taxonomy (GTDB): domain Archaea; phylum Halobacteriota; class Halobacteria; order Halobacteriales; family Haloarculaceae; genus Haloarcula. Next base: position 128,865 of record PXRT01000017.1, read on the forward strand.
CCGAGACCAACAGGAGGCCGACGAACAGCCCGGCGATGTACACCTCGAAAGAAGAGACCAGCGCCACCGTCGTCGCCGCGAGGATGATGTCGGGTGCCGAAAGAAAGCCCAACCACACCGGGATGAGGCTCCAGACCGGCTTGCGCTCGTCCTGTGGGACGTGGCCGAGTTCGTGGTCCTGCAACGCCTCGTCCGGGTCCGAGAACAGCAACCGCAGGCGACGGACGAAACTCCGGGTCATCGTGGCCCTCCAATCGAGTGGTCGATAGTGATGCGACTACCCGCGATACTGCCGCGTTTGTGGCTCATACAACGTCAAAGACAGGCTCATTCCGAGTATTTAGCCGTTTGGGTGTACGAATATCAAATTCCTATCCCGATTCCGTTGTCATGGTACAACTTTTAGGGATATTACCGCAATGGCAGTCGGCACACTGCAATTATTGACCGATACCCAAACCGTGTGTACTCACTGCCGAAAGCATGGGTCGACGTATGAAAGAGATACTCAGTACAGCGGCTGGCGCCGGACAGGTGGGCAAGTTCAACCTCGGGACCAGTAACGGCGACCTCGTGTTCACTGCCGGACAAGTACCGGAGACGAAAGACGGCGAGGTGCTCACCGACGCCCCCATCGAGGAACAGACCGACCAGTGTCTGTGCAACATCGAAGCCGTCCTGGAGTCGGAGGGGCTCTCGATGGAGCACATCCTCAAGGCGAACGTCTACCTCGTCGACATCCAGAACTGGGAGCGGTTCAACGAGGCCTACGGCGAGCACTTCGAGGACCCACCCGCGCGAACCACCGTCGGCGTCACCGGCCTCTGGGGCGGCGTCGACGTCGAAATCGAGGCCATCGCGACGACGGAACTGTAGGCACGAACCGCGATATTCGGTTGCACGATATGTCGAAAGCAAACATCCAGACACGGACGCACACACTGGCTCAGAAAAGATTAAGCCCTGTGGCACGCGAGGTGGGAGTACCTTCATGAACGAGAACGCCCGGTCGGTAGTCCTATTCACGGGTCTCTCTCACGCCATCGTCCACACGTTCGAACTCTCCATCCCCATCCTCGTCGTCATCTGGCTGCTGGAGTTTCCCGTCACGACGGCGACGCTCGGGCTGGTGGTCGGTGCTGGCTACGCGCTCTTTGGCATCGGCGCCCTGCCCGGCGGCGTGTTGGCCGACCGCTTTGGCTCCCGGACGCTCATCCTCGCGTGTCTCGCGGGTATGGGCGGGGCCTTCCTCCTGTTGAGTTTCGCCACCGGCCTCGTCACCATCGCCGTCGCGCTGGGGCTGTGGGGCGTCGCCGCCAGCGTCTACCATCCCTCGGGGCTCTCGCTCATCTCGACCAGCGTCGAGGACCGCGGCACCGCCTTCGCCTACCACGGGATGGCCGGCAACGCCGGTATCGCGCTCGGCCCGCTGGTGACCGCGCTCCTGCTCCTGACCTTCGACTGGCGCATCGTCACGCGCCTGCTCGTCGTCCCCGCCGTCGTCGCTATCGGCTACGCCCTGACCGCGGAGTTCGACGAGACGGCCGCCGTCAGCGTCGACGGCGGGCAGGCGGAGCCGATGTCGCTGTCGAAGTTCGTCGCCGACAGCAAGGCGCTGTTCACTGTCGGCTTCGTGCTGGCGATGTGTATCCTGATGATGAACGGGCTCTTTTATCGCGGGACGCTCACCTTCCTGCCGGACGTCCTCGGGAACTTCCTCCCGCCCATCTCGGAATACGTGACGCTGTTCGAGCCGGGCAGTCCCCTCGCCTCTGAGTTCGACCTCGCCTCCTACCTGTACGTCGGCCTGCTGACCATCGGCATCGGCGGCCAGTACGTCGGCGGGAAGGTGTCGGACCGCATCGAACCGACGATGGGGCTGGCAGTCGTCTTCGGGAGTCTGGTCGTGGTAGCCGTCGCGTTCGTCCCGACGGCGCGGCTGGGACTGCCGCCGCTGCTGGTCGTCAGTGCCCTGCTCGGCTTCCTGCTCTTTGCCCTCCAGCCGCTGTATCAGGCGACCATCGCCGAGTACAGCCCCCCAGACGACCGGGGGCTCTCCTATGGCTACACCTACCTCATCTCCTTCGGCGTTGGCGCCGCCGGCGCGGCCGTCGCCGGCTACCTGCTGTCGGTGGTCGCCGCCGAGGGCACCTTCCTTGCGCTGGCCGCCTTCCCCGCGCTCGGGGCCGGCTTCTCGCTCGTGCTCCGGCGCTGGGGCGACGACTAGTAACAGTCTGTGTCGCCGGACGTTCATCGACACGCCGACTTCCCGTATGCTCCCCTCCGGCGAGCCGACGCGTATCTACGTCAGTACCCACTCGCGGAGCCGTCGCCACGAGGGTCGGCTCCACCCTCCAAGGTTCCGTCCTCGTGGATACGAATCGCCTGGGCGTGGCCCATCGTCTCGTCGTACCCTCGGGCCACCGAGACAGTGTGGCCGCGGTCTTCCAGTGCCGTGATGACGCCATCGGGTATACGGTTCTCCAGTGATAGTGACCGTGACTCCGCGCCCCACGTCCGGCCGTAGAGCCACCGCGGGGCCTCGATGGCCCGCTGGACGTCGTAGCCGAAATCGATTAGTCTGGTGACGAGCGCGGCCTGTGTCTGGGGCTGGCCCTCCCCGCCCATCGTCCCGTAGCAGAGCCACGGCTCGTCGTCCCTGGTGAGCATGGCCGGAATCAGCGTGTGGAAGGGGCGCTTGCCCGGTTCGAGCGCGGTGACGCTGTCGGGGTCGAGCGAGAAGTACGCGCCACGGTTCTGCGGGACGATGCCGGTGTCGCCGGCGACGACGCCGGCCCCGAAGTCGAAGTATATCGACTGGATGGCCGACACCGCCAGCCCCGACTCGTCGACGACGGTAAAGTAGCAGGTGTCCCCGCTCGGCGAACCCCCGTTCGATGAGGTCGGCGACGCGATGCCGGAGTCGTACCCGTCGGCGGCCCGCGCCGCCGAAATCAGGTCCCGCCGCTCCGAGAGGTAGTCGGGGTCGAGCAGGTCGTCGGTGGGGATATCCAGCGAGTCGGGGTCGGTCACCCACGCGTCCCGGTCGGCGAAGGCGACTTTCGTCGCCTCGGCCATGTGGTGGTAGTAGGCCGGCGTCCCGTCACCCCACGCCGACACGTCGAAGCCGTCCAGCAGGCCGAGCAGTTGCAGCGCCGTCAGCCCCTGTGTGTTCGGCGGGAGCCCGTAAGCGGTGTAGCCCCGATAGTCGACGGACAGCGGCTCGACCCACTCGGCGCGGTAGGCGGCGAAGTCGCCGGGCGCCAGCGGGGAGTCATCACCGAGTGCCGAACAGAACGCCTCGGCGATGCCGCCCTCGTAGAACCCCTCGCGGGCCCCTTCGTCGGCGATAGTCGACAGCGACGCGGCGAGGGCGGGCTGTTCGAGCCGGTCGCCGGCTGCCAGCGGGTCGCCGTCGGGGAGGAACGTCGCCGCCGCCCGGTCGTCGGCCGCGAGTTCGTCCCGGTCCCGGCGTATCCAGCGGGCGAGGTTCGCCGTCACCGGGACGCCGTCTTCGGCCAGCCCGACGGCGTCCTCGAACAGGCGCTCCCACGGCAGTTCGCCGTGGGTCTCGTGCGCCAGTCGCCAGCTGTCGACGGCGCCGGGGACGGTGAGCGCCGCGCCGGGACCGCGCTCGGGAATCCCCTGTTCGGCAGCATAGAACGTCTTATCGGCGTCAGCCGCTGCGGGGCCACTGGCGTTGATACCCCGGACGTCGCCGTCGGGCGGGGCGATGAGCCAGAAGCCGTCACCGCCGACCCCGGCCATATGGGGGTAGGCGACGGCGAGGACGGCGTTGATACCGATGGCGGCGTCGACGGCGCTGCCGCCGGCCCGGAGGATATCGAGGCCTGTGCTGCTGGCGAGGGTGTGGGGCGTCGCGACCATGGCGTTCGTCGCGCGCGTGGACGGCCGCCCGGACTCGGTGGTCTCGTACATTCACCGGAGAGACGTGGGACGGGCTCATATAACGGCCGGTGGGTCCGAGAATTGCGAGCTACCCGACCCAGGAGTGTTTCTCGGTGGCGAACGACCGCTCGTCGGCCCACCCGGAGTCAAAGCGGGCCTCGATGCGGTCCCGGAGCGAGGCCGTCGCCTCGGTCACGCGCTGGCGGGCCTGTTCGCCGGCCGGGAGCACGACGCCGACGCTGCCGTGGCAGTCGCCGTCGGCGTCCAGAATCGGGGCGGCCACGCAGCCGCCGTGGTCGGGAGACAGCGGCCCGGTCGCGTAGCCGTCGGCGTCGAGGTTGGCCCGAATCCCGGCGGAGTCATAGGCCGTCCCGGCGTCGGCCGGCGGCTCGTCGGCGCTGCCGGCGATGAGAGTCACGAGACCGACCAGCGATTCGGTGAGCGGGAGCGTCGTGCCGACGCCGAGGTCCGCACCTGACGGGAGGCCGGCGGCGTCAACGACGGTGCAGTCGTCGGCGGCGTGCTGACAGAGGACGACGCCGGTAGTCAGGTGGGCGGCGACCTCCGAACAGAGGTCCGCCGCGTAACGGTGGAGCCGGGCGTTCGAACGGGCACGGAGCCCCTGACCGAGCAGCCGCGGGGTGAGCTGGTAGTCGTCGCCGAGTTTTCTGACATAGCCCAGTTCCCGGAGCGTGCTCAGGTGGTTGTGGACGATGCCCTTGCTCATCTCCAAGTCCGCAGCCAGCGCGGAGACGCCGGCGCTGTCGACCTCGCACAGTCGTTCTAGTATCGCAAACGTCCGGGCGCTTGCCTCCACCCGCCGATTGGCCTCGTATTCCATGGTAACGACTGTCACTGTACCGTGTTAGGCGTGACGGTCACGACAGTCGTTCTATAAAATAGAACACTACTCCGGCAAGTCTCCGCCGGCGCCGACCCGGGAATCGATGGGACGTTCCCGTTTGGCCCGGCTACCCAACGGCACAATGTTTGTGAGAATAGAACGGCTGGTATCAGACGAGGTCGGCCTCCTCGGCTTTCGCGAGTATTCGGGCGGCCATCCGATACATCTCCCGGTCGATGACGTTGCCGTCGATAGCCACAACGGCGTCGGCGTCGGCCGACTCGTACTGTTCGACGATTTCCTTCGCCCGCTGGGCCTCCGCGATGTCGGGCGCGAACGCCTCGTTGGCGGTAGCGACCTGCTCGGGGTGGATGACCACCTTGCCGTCGTAGCCCAGCGCCCGCTCGTAACGGCAGGCCTGCTCGAATCCCGTGTGGTCCCCATCGGTGTAGGGGCCGCCGATGGCGAGCAGCCCCGCGCTGGCCGCCGCGTGCGAGAGCCGCGACAGCGGGTAGTGCCAGTAGTGGCCCGGGTAGTCGGTCGCGCCGTGGGCCGCGCCGATGGAGGCCGCGTAGTCGGCCGGCCCGAAGATGATAGCCGTGAGGCGGTCGCTGGCGTGGGCGATGTCGGTGACGGCGTTCATCCCCTCGGCGGTCTCTATCTGGGCGCTCAGCCCGACCGCGCCGGCCGGTAGTCCGGTGTTCATCTCCACGCTCGCGAGCAGTTTCTCGACAGCCTTGACGTCTGCGGGGTCCCGGACCTTCGGGATAATGAGCGTGTCGATGGCTCCGCCGGCCGCCTTGACCACCTCGACGACGTCGTCGTACCACCAGCGCGTGTCGGTACCGTTGATACGGTAGCTCAGCCCCCGGTCGACCCAGTCGTGGTCGGCGACGATGTCGATGAGCGCCGACCGCGCGGCCCCCTTCTCGCCCGGCCCCAGCGAATCTTCGAGGTCCAGAAATATCTCGTCGGCCTCGCTGTCCAGCGCCCCGCTGACGAGTCCCCGCTCGTTGCCGGGAATCCCCAGCAGCGAGCGCCGCAACGACGATTCGGTCGACATACTCACAACAGAGTCGTTGACCGCATAAACGTACTGCCGGCATCAAATTTTGAAACACAGTTAGTGTGTTTCAGGGAGCGGCGCGACGGGAACGCCTGCCGTCGCTCGATATCGTCGTGCTCCGTCACGCTGAGGGATTGAGCGATAGTAATAAATTTTTAAGAATATATATTTTTCTGGTAGTTCCGAATTGGCGCGTGTAGCGAATCGCGACGGTGCTAATTCAAATTGGCAGATACAAATCCGTTTAGAAGGTTTTTGATTTGCTTTGGGTTCGTCTACTCGAAGCGCTCCTGTGGGCCGCTCGGTTCGTCGTGTAGCTTATTGCTGATACACTATTTTAATCCTCCTGGGCCGCTCTATCACCTGTTTTAGAACGACAGGTCGATTAGTCTCCGACTGATTTCGACCCAGCACTAAAGTATTATATATCTACATTGTTCGAAGAAATATATTTTTCTAAACATAATCGTCGTGCTCTCGCTGCCGGTAGCCGGCGGGGTTTCGGCGCGACGCACGCAGTTCTCGACCAAAGCCTGTTGTACCTCCGGCCGCCACACCCGCCAATGAGCGACAGCGACTCGGGCGGACCCAAACAGGTCTCTGACCCCGATTACCACAGCCAGAACCACACGGCGGCCCAGACCTGTGGGTGGACGGCCAACGCCCTGCGCGGGGAGGGGAAATGTTACAAGTACGCCTTCTACGGCATCGAATCGCACCGCTGTATCCAGATGACGCCGGTCGTGAAGTGCAACGAGCGCTGTGTCTTCTGCTGGCGGGACCACGCCGGCCACGCCTACGAACTGGGCGATGTGGCGTGGGACGACCCCGCCGCCGTCGTCGACGCCTCCGTCGAGTTGCAGCGCAAACTGCTGTCGGGCTTTGGCGGCAACGACGAGGTCCCACGCGAGGTGTTCGACCAGGCGATGGAGCCCCGTCACGTCGCCATCTCGCTGGACGGCGAGCCCACGCTCTACCCCTATCTGCCGGAACTCATCGAGGAGTTCCACGACCGCGACATCACCACGTTCCTCGTCTCGAACGGCACCCACCCGGAGATGCTAGCCCGGTGTGACCCTACACAGCTGTACGTCTCCGTCGACGCGCCCGACCGCAAGACCTTCGATTCGACGGTGAAGGCCGTTGAGGACGACGCCTGGCACAACCTCATCGACACGCTGGACGTCCTGGCCGGGAAAGATGACACCCGAACCGTCATCCGGTCGACGCTCGTCCGGGACCACAATATGCACCATCCCGAGTGGTACGCGGCGATGTGTGACCGAGCCGACGCCGACTTCGTGGAGCTGAAGGCGTACATGCACGTGGGCCACTCCCGGGGCCGACTCGACCGGGAGTCGATGCCCAGCCACGAGGAGATTGTCGCGTTCGCCGAGGAGATGCAGTCGTTCCTCCCCGACCACGACACGATGAAGGACGTCGAGCCCTCTCGCGTTGCGATGCTCGCCCGGGAGAGCGATACGTGGGTGCCGAAGTTGCAGAAAGACAGCGAGTTCTGGGCCGACGACCCGCTAGCGGAGTACTAAGGCCACCCAGGTCGCCGACTGGCTGCGTGGTTCCTGGAAGGATACGAACCGGAGGGTCAAGCCTCGGGAACGGACGGAGAAGGCGGAAATAATGACGGAATGGTGCTGATAGACGACATCCGAATCACCGATTCAGAACCCGTGAGCGGTGCGACAAAGCGCAGCCAGAAGTTTCGACAACTCCACCGGAATTTCGGCCGGCTAGACGAGCGGGTCGTCGACGAGCAGAGAGAGGGATACGAGGAGGGCTCGCTCGTGTTTACGGACGGTACCTCAGTCCCGTTCACGTATCAGGTTCTGGACGACCGAATCGAGAACACGATCGACGGCGAGACGTTCGTTCTGCAGGAAATTTAAGCAAACGCTCGCTGTCTGAGAGCTGCGAGCCGACAGTCCGACTGCGAGTTGGATCCCTGTCTTATGACGGACTCTCTTGAGGCGTCGCCGTAATCGCATACACATAGTTGTCGGAACAGCCGAAGTACACGGTCCCGTTGTACACGAGCGGATTCGAGTGGACGTAGTCGTCGCGGATGTACCGCCAGCGCACCTTCCCGGTTTTCCTGTCTACTGCATTCATCGCGCTTGGGTCCCTGAAGCCCGCGTTTCCGAAGTACACCAGCCCGTTCTCGACCGCCGGGGCAGACAGCATGCTGCCATGCCCGAGATCAGTCCGCCAGTGGACGGTGCCGGTGGTCGCGTCGACCGCCTGGATTCTCGACTCGTTGTCGCCGTAGTACAGCGTCCCGTCGACGAGTGTCGGCCGCATGGAAAACCCGGTGTCGTTCGTGATCGTCCACGCTTCTGTCCCATCGTTTCGATAGAGCGCGTAGAACGGGCTCTCGAGGGAACTCCCGAAGTAAACGTGGTCGCCACCGACGCGTGCTCCGCCGATGATACTTGCGCCGGTGGCGACTGTCCACTTCCGGGAACCGACGCTCCCGTCGATAGCATAGAACGTTTGGTCCCGGGAGCCGACGTATACCGTCCCATCGGCGGCTACTGGGGTCGCGACGACACCTGCGTCGGTCTGATACCGCCACCGCTCCTCGCCGGACGCGGCGTCGACCGCATAGACGTGGCCATCCTCACTCCCGAAGTAGATAGTCCCGTCGGCGACAGTTGCACCCCTGCCGAGTTTGTCACCGGTCTCGAAGCGCCACCGTTCGGTCCCGTCAGTTTCGACGGCGTACAGGTTGGAATCCCAGCTCCCGACGTATATTGTTTCGTCGTATACAACCGGATTAAACGGGAGTTTATCGCCGATCTCAAATTCCCAGTCGATGGCACCGCTGTCGGCGTGCAAGCTGTACAGCGTCCCGTCGTCGCTCGCGATGTAGAGCCGGTCATCGAGTCGTGCGGGTGACGATGCCACAGCACCACCGGTTCCGGTCCGCCAGCGACGGGCGCTCTCGTCGATGCGTGTGGCGATGGGCGTGGGCTCCCCATCATCGCTGCAGCCGCTGATGACGGCTGAAGTCCCTGCAATAGTGGCGATAATCTGCCGCCGCGTGTGGCCCATTGATATCTCGTTTATCTTTGTTCGCTACTTCAGTCGAAGTTATCGTATTCAATCGATCCGGAGTTCCACTCCTCGTCGTTGTCGTTGTTGGGAAGGATAATAAGCCGTTGGCGTCGCTGAAGGGAGCATCCGGATCGTCAACTGTCTCCCCGTCTTCACTCGCCAAGGCGACCGTCTCCCGGGGCTGGTCGGGGAGGTAATCGGTGACCTCCTCTACGACGCGCGGCGCTGACGACGACGTTCCAATTCTGGGACGAGTTCCACGTTCGATATGCTTATCCGGATATAGTTCGTATCGAAAGTCATGGCTGAATCATCGGGACAGGCCGTCGGGCGCGACGAGCTGGCGACGCTGAAGCTCCTCGCGCTCGATGGCGCGCTGGACGAGCCGACGAAGGTCTCCTGTGCGGACCTGGCGGGGCGACTGGACGCCTCGAACCAGACGGCCTCCCGGCGCCTCCAGCGGCTGGAGGACGCCGGCTTCCTCGACCGCGACAAACTGGGCGACGGCCAGGAGGTCCACATCACGAGCGCGGGCGAGCGCCGCCTGCAGTCCGAGTACGCCGACTACCGACGCATCTTCGAATCGGACGCCAGCGTCCACCTGCAGGGGCTGGTCACCTCCGGGATGGGCGAGGGGCGCCACTACATCACGCTGCCGGGCTACATGAAACAGTTCATCGAGCGCCTGGAGTACGAGCCCTTCGCGGGGACGCTCAACCTCGAACTGACCGAGGACAGCGTCCGCAAGCGCGCCCGACTGGGCGCGCTCGAACCCATCACCATCGAAGGGTGGGACGAGAGCGGCGACGGCGAGTACGAGCCGGCCCACGTCATCGCGCCGGAACGCACCCACCACGGCGAGGAGAAACTCGAAGTCATCGCGCCCGAGAAGCTGCGTGACGTCCTCGAACTCGAAGACGGCGACGAGGTGACCGTGCATGTCTCGGAGTGAGTCCGCCGACGGCGACAGCGCGGCGGCCGCCCAGGCCGCTGTCGACGCCTTCGCTCGCGGGGAGCCGGTCCTGATTCACGACGCCGCCGACCGCGAGGGCGAGACGGACATCGTCTACCCGGCGGGGTCGGTCACGCCCGAGGCCGTCGCCCGGCTGCGCAACGACGCCGGCGGGCTGGTCTGTGTCGCCCTCTCCGACGCCGTGGCCGAGGCGCTCAAACTCCCGTTCATGCAGGACGTGCTCGACCATCCGACGAGCGCCGACCACGAACTCGCCTACGACGAGCACTCCTCGTTTTCGCTGACGGTCAATCACCGTGATACGTTTACCGGCATCACCGACGACGACCGCTCGCTGACCATCACGGCACTGGCCGCGCTCGCGGCTGACCCCGACCCCGATAGATTCGCTGAGGAGTTCCGCTCGCCGGGTCACGTCCATCTGCTGCGGGCCGCGCCGAACCTGCTCGCGGACCGCGAGGGCCACACCGAGCTGGGCATCGCGCTGGCGGCGGCCGCCGACCAGCCCCCCGCCGTCGTCGTCTGTGAGATGCTCGACGGCGAGACCGGTGGTGCGTGCTCGCCCGCCGACGCGCGGGCCTACGCGGCCGAGGAAGGCCTCCACTACGTCGAGGGGCGGGCTATCGTCGCCGCGCTGAGTTGAGTTCCGGAGCTGCTACTTCCGCTCGACCAGTGACGCCAGTTCGCTGACGGTTCGCGACACCGAGGTCGTCACCGTCGCGCCGTCGCGTTCGACCGTGATATCGCCGACGATGTCGGCGACTGCGTCGTCCCGTAGCTCCGACTGGGTGTACTCGCGCAGCTCCCGGACGACGCTTGCGACGTCGCTCGCAGCGGCGTCGTCGGCCGCGTCCAGCGTCGTTTCCAGTCCGCGAACGTCGCCGTCCCGATAGATGGCGCCGGCGAGCGTGGCGGCGTGGTCGAGCGGGGTGAGGTCGACCGACCCCCGGCCGCTACGGTCGAGTCTCGCCGGAACCCCCTCGTTGTCGGTGGGGTCCGGGAGCCGGCTGGCAAAGCGGACGGGGGCCTCGGAGCTGTCCTCGTAGGCGCCCCTGACCGGCTCGCCGATGGCCGGCGTCTCGCCGTTCGCCACGTCGACGACATCGGCGACGGCCGCTTCGGTCCCGACGACGACGCGGTCCGAACCGAGCGCACCGACCCACGGGCCGTCCTCGGCGCGCAGCTCCGCCGCGAACACGACGCCGGCGTAGCCGCTGAACAGCTCCTCGCTACCGACGTCACCGAAGATGGTCGCCCGGTGGACCGTTTCGGGGTCTCTCCCCAAGTCGGCCTCGAGGTCCGAAAGCAGTTCGTCGACGTCTCGGGGACGGCCAGCGTCCTCGCCCGCCGTGTACTGTGCGTGCTGTTGCAGGGCGGCCGTCGTCAGCGTTCGGAGCCCGTCGTCCCGGCGGCCGACCCGGGCCGGCCCGCCGCCGTTCCGACTGCCGCCGCCGACGCGAGTCCGACGACGGCCTGGAGGGCGTCTCGTCTCGCTAGCTGTTTCACGCCGGCTACTACTCACGACTAGACTTCAATGTACTGGAACGCCCGGTGGAGAAAACCCCGCTCCGATGGATACTTACTTGCCGGTCGTCCGCGAATCACGTTCTATGTGTGTGCGTCCCTCGCGACGACAGCTGTTACAGACGCTCGGTCTCGCGACCGTCGGCGGACTAGCCGGCTGTTCTACAGGCGACCAGAAGCAGACGCCGACGGCCACGGGGACGCCGGTGGGGCCCGAACGGACGGGGGAGCTGCCGCCGTATGCCGACCTCGTGCCCGAGACCGAAGACGTCGTGCTGGGCACGATGTTCGACCTCCAGGTCGACTCGGGCCACCGGGTCGGGAGCCCGCCCGAGGAGGTTCGGGACCCGCTCCGGTACAGTTCCATGACGGCCGCCTACGTCGGGTCGCTGCTGGAGTTGAGCGTCTATGCCGGGACCGACTTCGGCTTCGAGACCCGCCGCCTCGACACCGCCGGGATACAGCGGGCGCTCGCGGTCGGCACCGTCGGGGTGCTCGAACTGCCGGTCGACCTCTCGGGGGCGATTGCGGACGCCGAAGACGGGCCCGGCACCGTCGAGTTCGAGGCCGAGGACCGCGCGGTCATCGACATGCCGGACGGCACTCGCGCCGGGCTCACGACCGACGCGGTGGTGTTTACGCCGCCGCGAGTCGAGACCGACTCGCCCGAGCGCATCCGCGACATCGTCGACGCTCGGGCCGGTGCCCGCCAGCCCAAACACGAGGCAGACGACGCGTTCGCGTCGCTGCTGACCGAGGCCGACGCCACCGGGGCCGTCGCCTTCAGCTACGCCCCCGACGCCGCCCTCGAGACGCTGGCGGGAGAGACCACGCCGTCGAGCCCGGTCTCTATCCCGACCGAGGGGTTCGGTGTGGCGACCGGCGCCGTGTTCCAAATCGACCTCGCGAACGGCGACCCGCCCCAGCCCGCCAGCGGGTTTATGCGGTTCCCCGAGGACGACGATTCCCTCGACGTGGAGGCGGCGACCGAGTCGGTCGGCTCGGCGGCCACAGACCGCTCTCTCACCCGCGACGGCGGGACCGTCAGGGTCACCGGCAACTACGGCTGGGACGCGCTGGCCGAGTTCGAGGGGGACCTCCTGGACGATATGTGACCTCGGGATACGGAGTCGTGTTTAGTTTAGTAGAAAACGCGGAAGAGAGCCAGAAAGCCCCGGCTGGCTTCGGTCGGGGGGCTCGCTGCGCTCCTCGGCCGTCGGCCTGCGGTGCT
>PXRT01000017.1:141497-257413 GCA_003020925.1 Halobacteriales archaeon QS_6_64_34
AAGCAAGCACTGCAACGAACGGAGTGAGTGAAGCGCGCAGCGAGTCGCAGTAGTCGAGCGGTCGGGGGCTTTCTGGCTGGTGACAGTCTGAATCGCCTACCTAAACACCACCGGATACGGACCGTCAACACTCTTAACGGAGGACTTCAATGAGGTAGGTATGACACGCGACGAGCCGCTCGCCGGAACCGGTAGTCACCGAGGGACGTGGGGGGCACAAGCATGAGCGACCGCCCGGAGATGTTCGAGGGGGTCGACGAGATATGGCTCGACGGGGAGTTCGTCGAGTTCGAGGACGCACAGATTCACGTCCTCACCCACGCGTTACACTACGGCACCGGCGTCTTCGAGGGGGTCCGCTGCTACGGGACCGACCAGGGTCCCGCTATCTTCCGCTGGGAGGACCATCTCGACCGGTTCTACGACTCAGGCAACGTCTACGACATCGACATCCCCTTCGAGAAACAGGAACTCACCGAGGCCACGGCGGAGCTCATCCGCCGCGAGGGGCTGGACTCCTGTTATATCCGCCCCATCGCGTTCTACGGCTACGGCCCGCTGGGGCTGAACCCGGGCAAGTCGCCGGTCCAGGTCGCGCTCGCGGTGTGGCCCTGGGGCGCCTATCTGGGCGACGAGGCCCTGGAGGAAGGCGTCGACGTGGCCGTCTCCTCCTGGCGCAAGTACGCCTCCAGTCAGATTCCGACCAACGCCAAGACCACCGGCACGTACGTCAACAGCGTGCTCGCCTCCCAGGAGGCAAAGGCCAACGGCTACGAGGAGGCCATCGTTCTCAACAAGGAGGGCAACGTCGCGGAAGGGCCCGGCGAGAACATCTTCCTCGTCCGGGACGGCGAGATATACACGACCGGTCTCGCCGAGTCCATCCTCGACGGCATCACCCGCCAGACGGCCATCGCGCTGGCCGAGGACATGGGGTACGTGGTCCACGACGACGCGACCATCTCGCGGGGCGAACTGTACACCGCCGACGAGCTGTTCTTTACGGGTACTGCGGCGGAGGTCACGCCCATCCGGAGCGTCGACGACAACGAAATCGGCGCCGGCACGAAGGGCCCGGTCACCGACGACATCCAGACGGCCTTCTTCGAACTGGTGGAGTCGGGCGACCGCGAGGAGTGGTTCCGCTATATCTAGTCGTCCTCGCTCGGAATCGGAACCGTCTGTGCGCGCTCGTTCGTATCGCCAAAGCCCGCCGAGAGGATGCGCGTCAGGGCGTCCTCGACGCGCTCGTCGGTCTCCTCGTAGGCGTCGGACTCGACCTCGATGACGTAGCCAGTAGTGATGTTCGGTGCCGTCGGCAAGAAGAGCACGTCGCGGCCGTCCTCGGTCGTCTGGCCGGTTTTGAACGCCGTCATCCGCAGCCCGTCCCACACTTCGAGTTTCACCGGCGTCTGGAGTTCGTCCGTCCCCCCGACGGCCGTCTCGACCGCCATCTTCGAGGCGTTGTACACCACCCGCAACCCCGGCACCTGATTCATCGCGTCGTCGAGTGTCTGTTCCACGAAGTCGCCAAACGCCGTCCGCATCAGATAGCCCACGGAGAAGACGATGAGAACAAAGAGAACCATCGCGATGAAGACCCGAGCGAACTCGACGGTGCGCGTGGTGACCGCGTTCGGGGGGACCCCAAGGGCCACCAGTAACTCCGGGCTGATGGCGGGGACGATGCCCGACGCCGAGGCGAGAATGCTGTAGAGATAGACGATGACGTACGTCGTGACGAGTATCGGCAACAGGATGATGAGGCCACTGGCGAAATCCCGCTTCCACGACGAACCTGAGGCCATATCCCCACCTACGCGCGACGGATTATCAGCGCTTTGCTCTCCTGTCGGCTGTAACAGTACGGGCGAATTCGGCATCCCAGAGTGTTGAATATCTCTACGTACTTACAGCCGAGTACTACGCGCCCGCGATGGGCAGTGCAACCAGCGCGTTCTCCCTGCGTTCGAGCAGCCGTCGCCAGAAATAGGCGGGCCAGGCGGTGCCGTAGGGGGCGTACTGCCGGACTTCACAGGCCCCGGCGAGGTCGTGGTAGTGTTCGCCCAGCAGGTTACAGATGACGCCGACGCCGTTGTCGTTCTCCCGCCGGGCGTGTTCCAGCACCGAGGCGGCCACGAAGCGGTTTGCGACACTCGACATCTGGGTGAACAACGCCGGCATCCACGTTCCAGCACCGAGGCGGCCACGAAGCGGTTTGCGACTGGTGGCAACACAGGTAATATTTGCCGCCCAGCGCACAGGAGTGTTGTCGTCCGTCCGGGTTCCCCGACCGAAGCCAAATCGGTTAAGAGGCGGCCACGTAACGGGAGCCACATGGACGTAGTCGGGGTCGTCGTGACGGCGGTGTGGGCGATGTTGCCCGCGTACGTACCCAACAACGCCGCTGTGCTGGCCGGCGACGGGAAACCGATAGACGGCGGACGGGAACTCGGTGGTCGCCGCGTCCTCGGCGACGGGAAGACCCAGCGGGGCACCGTCGTCGGCACGGCAGCCGGGCTCGGGCTCGCCCTCCTGCTGTCGGGGATTGCACCGACGCTGAGCGAACTGCTCGGCCGCTCGCTGCCGACGTTTCCGGTGCTCGCCGGGCTCGGACTGGCCTTCGGCGCGATGCTCGGCGATATCGGGGCTTCCTTCCTCAAGCGCCGGGCCGGACGGGAACGGGGCGCCGCGTTCCCCGGGCTGGACCAGCTCGATTTCGTTATCGGCGCGCTGGCGTGTGTCCGGATACTGGCACCCGCCTGGACCGAGGCAACCTTTACCACGCCGGTGTTGTTCGCCGTGCTCGTCCTCACGCCGCTCCTGCACGTGATGACGAACATGGGGGCGTACGCGCTGGGGCTGAAAGACGAGCCCTGGTGAGCACTGTCCGAGACGGAGTGCTGTAGTCACTTACCGGCCCGATTCGGCGACCACCAGCACACAGTTACAATACTCCGTCTGAAGTGATGTGTTTTTCACACGGGCCCGTCCAAGGGAGGGTATGAGTACTTCGACGCTGCGACTTGCGACACGCGGCTCTGACCTCGCCCTTCGCCAAGCCGCTACGGTCCGCGATTCGCTCGCGAGCCGACGGTTCACGGTCGAACTGAGCGAGGTCGAGACGACCGGTGACCAGCTCACAGACGAGCTTATCCACCGGCTGGGCAAGACCGGCGCGTTCGTCCACAGCCTGGACGAGAGGGTCCTTGCCGGCGAACTCGACGCCGCCGTCCACTCGATGAAGGACATGCCGACCGAACGGCCCGACGAACTGGTCGTCGCCGGCGTTCCCGAGCGCGGGGCCGCCGAGGACGTGCTGGTGACGCCCGACGGCGTCGGCCTCACGGACCTGCACGAGGGCGCTGTGGTCGGCACCTCGAGCCTGCGCCGAAAGGCCCAGCTGCTGGCCGAACGGCCCGACCTCACGGTCGAGCCCTTGCGGGGTAACGTCGACACCCGCATCGAGAAGCTGCTCGCGCCCTCGCTGCAGGCCGAACATCAGGAACGCCACGAGGCCGAGCAAGAGCGAAGAGAGTACGGGGGCGAGGCAGACAGCGACTACGAGTTCCCCTACGAGCAGGACGTCGAGGCGTGGTTCAACGGGCTCGTCGAACTGGAGCGACGGGCCCTCGAGCGCGAGCCCGACACCGAGTACGACGCCATCGTCCTGGCCAAAGCTGGCCTGGACCGCGCCGGGCTGACCCACCACGTCGGGACGGTCGAACTCGACCCCAACACGTTCGTCCCGGCCCCGGGCCAGGGCGCCCTGGCGGTGACAGCGGTCGACGGCGACCTCGCCGCCGACATCCGCGACCGCCTCGACCACGCAAAGACCCGCGTCGAGACCACCGTCGAGCGGACGATTCTGGCCGAACTCGGCGGCGGCTGTGTCGCCCCTATCGGCATCTACGCGCGTCTCTCCGGCGGCGTCGTCCACACCAGCGTCAGGGTACTCTCACAGGATGGCACGGAGACTGTTCAGGTCACCCGTGACCTCCCGGTCGAACGGCACATCGACGCTGCCCGTGACCTCGCAGCCGAACTCGCCCACCGGGGGGCCGACGACCTCATCGAGGCCGCCCGACGGGATAGCGAGCGGGCCGACGACGACGCCGCGACCGCCCGGGAGGAAGACGAATGAGCGAAGACACACACGAAGGAAAGAGAGAATCGACGGTCGGAAAGGTGTATCTCGTCGGCTCCGGTCCCGGCGACCCGGACCTGCTGACGGTAAAGGCAAAGCGGCTCCTCGGGGAGGCAGACGTAGTGCTCCACGACAAGCTTCCGGGCCCCGAAATCCTGGGGCTGATTCCCGAGGAGAAACGCGAGGACGTGGGCAAGCGAGCGGGCGGCGAGTGGACGCCCCAGGAGTATACGAACACCAGACTCGTCGAGACCGCCCAGCAGGGAAACGTCGTCGTCCGGCTCAAGGGCGGCGACCCGACCGTCTTCGGCCGGGGCGGCGAGGAGATGGTCCACCTCGCGGAAAACGGCATCCCCTTTGAAATCGTCCCCGGCATCACGAGCGCCATCGCCGGGGCGGAGGCGGCCGGCATCCCCGTTACCCACCGCGACTACGTCTCTTCGGTTTCGTTCGTCACGGGCCACGAGGACCCAACGAAAGACGAGTCGGCGGTCGACTGGGAGGCCCTGGCAAACACCGGCGGGACCATCGTCGTGTTGATGGGCGTCGGCAAGCTACCCGGCTACACCGACGAGTTACTGAAATACGGGCTGGACCCCGAAACGCCCGTGGCGCTCGTCGAGCGGGCGACCTGGCCCGACCAGCGCGTCGCCACGGGCACGCTGGACACCATCGTCGACGTACGCGACAGCGAGGGTATCGAACCGCCCGCCATCACGGTCATCGGCGAGGTCGCGGGCGAGCGCGAACGGGTGGTCGAGTTCCTGGAGGGGGCCTGATGCGCGAGGCGCCACGGCTCCGGGTCGCAGCGTTCCGACCCGACGACGAGCGCCTGTCCGAAGCCGTCGAACTGCTGGAATCGCTCGGCGCCGACCCGGTCCCTGACCCGATGCTCGCCGTCGAACCCACCGACGGGGCGCCCCGTGACGATTCTGCGTACACGATTCTGACTAGCAAGACCGGCGTCGAACTGGCCGCCGAGGCCGGCTGGAATCCCGGCGGGGCGACGGTCTGTGCTATCGGCGAGTCGACCGCCACGGCCCTGCGTGAGGCCGGTTACACCGTCGACGTGGTACCCGAGGAGTTCTCCTCGACGGGGCTGGTCGAGGCGCTGGCCGACGAGGTGGCCGGCGCCCGCGTTGAGGTCGCCCGTTCGGACCACGGCTCCCCGGTGCTCACCGACGGGCTCGAAGCCGTCGGCGCGTACGTCCACGAGACCGTCCTCTACCGGCTGGTCCGGCCGCCCGAGGCCGGCGAGTCGGCACAACTCGCAGCCGACGGCGACCTCGACGCCGCGCTGTTTACCTCCTCGCTCACCGTCGAGCATTTCCTCGACGCGGCCGAGGAACGCGGCGTCCATGGTGCTGCCCTCGAAGGACTGAAAGGGGCGACGGTCGGGACCATCGGAAATCCTACGAAGGAAACAGCCGAAGCGGCCGGGATTCCCGTCGACATCGTGCCCGAACGGGCCGACTTCGAGACGCTAACCTGTGAGGTCGTCGAGGCGGCCGCACCGACACATCACGAGTAGTGTCGGCCGGCAGCCGGCCGTCTCAGTCCGCCGGCCGGTCGCCCGCTCCTCGCCCGCTCGTTCATACACCGATGTTGGAGTGACAACAGGATAATGCCATCGGCGAGGACTCGACTGACGAGTGGGTCAGCTCATCTCGTCTATGCGGGTTTATATCGGTCAATTAGCCAGTCGTAGCGATTTGCTTACCATCCCATTGCCAATCCCCAATCGTTGATATGACAGGCAGCAGTACTGTTCGATACCGATGGAGCGACGCCGAGTGGCCGTCGACGTTGTATCGCCCGGGACCTCGACATCGGCTGTCGGGACACAGGTGGCGACAGTCGACACCGCCAGGGGGCCACGGCGCTGATGGCCGACGACCGGCCGGTCGCCGGGCTCCTCGTCGCAGTCGGTCTCCTCCTGCTCGTGACGGCCGGCGTCATGTTGACCGGCGTCGTTGGGCTCTTCCGGACCGGTGGGACGGATGTCGCGACCGACTCGCCGGCCGTGCCGACTCCGAGTGACGCGGCCACCGAGGCGACGCCGGCGTCCGGCAGCCAGCCCTTTACCCTCGAAACCCGCGACATCGAGACCTGCGGGATGCTGTGTCGCAACGTGACCTCGACGGTGACGAACGAGCAGTCAGCGCCCGCACGCGACAGCAGTATCACTACGCGCCTCTATGCCGGCAACGACACCCGTGGCGAGGTTCGCTGGCAGGCGACCGAGCGAGTAGGCACTATTGGGGCCGGTGAGACCTATCGGACGACACAGCGGGTAGAACTCCCGCTCGAAGACGCCCTCGCAATCCGGGACGCCGGCGGCTGGGTGACCATACGCTCGACGGTCGAGACCGCAAGTCAGTCCGTCACCATCACCGAGCGACGCGACGTGAGCTGACGCTCCTGAAGCTTTTTATCCGGGGGCGCACCTACCTCGCCACGATGAGTGTCCCCGTCCCCGCCCTGGCCGACCGCGCGACGGCGTCAGCCGACCGGCTCCGGTCGGCCGACCGCGTCTTGCTGGCTTCCCACATCGACGCCGACGGCCTGACGAGCGCCGCAGTCGCCGCCTCGGCGCTGGCGCGGGCGGGAATCCCCGTCGAGACGGTGTTCAAGAAGCAACTGGACGCCGACGAAATCGACAGTATCGCTGCGAGAAACCAGGAGACGGTCCTCTTTACGGACTTCGGCTCCGGCCAGTTGGACGTCATCTCCAAGCACGTCGCGGCGGGTGACTTCGAGGCCGTCGTCGCCGACCACCACCAGCCCGCCGACCCCGAGGACTGTCACCCCGATGCCGTCTACGATACCGACGGTTACGCCGACTTCGATTACCACTGTAACCCGCTGCTCGTGGGTATCGACGGGGCCTCGGAGCTGTCGGGCGCGGGGGCGGCCTACGCGCTGGCCCGGGCGCTCGAACCCGAGGACGGGGACAATCGCGACCTCGCAGCGCTCGCAGTCGTCGGCGCCGTCGGTGACATGCAGGCCGTCGGCGGCGAACTCGTCGGGGCCAACAGCGGTATCGTCGAGGAGGGTGTCACGGCCGACGTACTCCGCGAGGGAACGGACCTCTCGCTGTACGGCAAACAGACCCGCCCGCTCCCGAAGCTCCTGGAGTACGCCACGGAGGTCCCGATTCCGGGCATCTCGAACGACCAGGCCGGCGCGACCCGCTTTCTGGAGGAACTGGGCCTCGACCTGAAACGGGAGGGCGAGTGGCGCACCTGGGCGGACCTCACCGGCGACGAGTGCCAGACCGTCGCCAGCGCGCTGGTCCAGCGCGCGGTCAAGCGCGGCGTGCCAGCCGGGAAGATAGAGTCCCTCGTCGGCACCACCTACACGCTGACCGCCGAGCCCACCGGGACCGAACTCCGGGACGCGAGCGAGTTCTCGACGTTGCTGAACGCCACCGCCCGCTACGAGCGGGCCGACGTGGGCCTGGCGGTCTGTCTGGGCGACCGCAAAGCCCCCCTCGAACAGGCCCGAAAACTGCTCGCGAACCACCGCCGGAACCTCTCGCAGGGGCTGGACCTCGTCAAAGAGCGGGGTATCACCCACGCCGAACACGTCCAGTACTTCGACGCCGGCGACGCCATCCGCGAAACCATCGTCGGCATCGTCGCCGGGATGGCCCTGGGAACCGACGGCGTCGACGCCGACAAGCCAATCATCGCCTTCGCCGACGCCGACGGCGAGACCAAGGTCTCGGCGCGGGCGACCGGCCCGCTCGTTGGCCGGGGCGTCGACCTCTCTGTCGTGATGAGCGAGGCGGCCCGCTCGGTCGGGGGCGACGGCGGCGGCCACGACATCGCCGCCGGTGCGACGGTCCCGGCGGGCGAGGAAACGGCCTTCATCGACGCGGCCGACGATATCGTCGCCGAACAGCTGGGATAAGTCTATTTGAGCCGGTGGTGTTTAATTAGGCGATTTAGACTGTCACCAGCCAGAAAGCCCCGGCTGGCTTCGGTCGGGGGGCTCGCTGCGCTCCTCGGCCTTCGGCCTGTGGTGCTTACGTCGCNNCAACGAACGGAGTGAGTGAAGCGCGCAGCGAGTCGCAGTAGTCGAGCGGTCGGGGGCTTTCTGGCTCTCTTCCGCGTTTTCTACTAAACTAAACACTACTGTCGAGCCGGCAAGAAGAGCTTTAGGTTCTCAAATACGATACTGGGACGAATGGACCGACGCGTACTGTTCGACGCTCTGCTGGTCGTCGTCGGTGGGTTGGTCGCCTACACCGAGGCGTTCGGGTTCGCCGACCCGCGAGCGACCATCCAGCAGATACTCGCGATTCTCGCGACACTGGACGTGCGCGTCTACCTCGTTCTCAGCGGCCTCTTTAGCGTCGTCTTCGTCGGCTACCTCGTCGTCTACCTGCCACACGCACGGACCATCCGCCCACGCTAGCCCACCGACTCCGTATCATCTTTATCCCGGGCTTTCGTTCCTCCGGCCAATGAGTGAGTTCGACCCCGAACAGTTCGAGGACAAGTACGTGAACTACTTCCCACAGCTCCAGAAGGCCTACCAGCAGGCCTTCGAGGTGATGAACGACCGGTACGACTCGGAACTGGTCCACGCCATCGACCAGCAGGTGTTGAACGAGTCCGAGCCGTTCTACGACGAGGACCGGGGGTTCTACGTCGAACTCCCCGAGAGCCCCTCCGAGCGGCTCACGGCTGTTGTCGTCGACGACGAGAAGCTCTCGGTCGTCATGGAGGAGTACGTCGACCGGCTCGAGAGCGAACTGCACCACATCTTCGGCGTCGACCGCTGAAAAATCGAGGCGGTCGTCCGTTACGGTGCGATAGGCGTCGCCGTCGACGGCGTGGGCTCGTCGCGACCGAAGCCACCACCGCCGAAGCCGCCGCCATCGGGGGCGTCCTCGGGCGACTTCTCGCCGGCGACCAGGAAGTCGAGCAGGTTCCCGACCAGCGCTTCGTTGTCGGCCCGGTAGACCCACTCCTCGTCGACGATGCTCGAATCGCCGACCGCGACGAGGTTGTCGCTGCGTGTGAGGACGGTGTAGGTGTCAGACTGACGGGTCGTCGACTGGGTCGTTCCCTCGGAGGCGGTGACCACCGGTTGGCCGCCGCTGACACCGACCGATTCGTGGAGTACGACGCGGTCGACGCCGTCGGTAAGCGCCGAGTTACCGGCCGGCGTCCCGTAGATGGTCCGGTAGTTGTTGTCGTTGTCCGCCACGTTGTACAGGTAGCCGTTGTCGTACGAGAGCCCGTACTGGCTGGTCAGGGGCAACAGGGGTTTCGGTGGGCCGAAGCTCCTGCTGGGGCCGCCAAACGGGCTTGCGGGGGCCTGCTGCTGGGGCTCGTTCATCAGCACGACGCGACCGCCCGCGTCGGTAAAGGCCTGCAGTCCAGCGGCGTCCGCATCGGAGATGGGCGCGCTGGCGCCGATGAGGATGTAGGCGTCGGCATCACTCAGCGTGCTGTTGAGGCCAAAGCCCGACCCGCCGGAGCTGTACCGGACCGTCGCGCCGTTTTCGGTCAGCGTGTTGGCCATGGGTGCCACCGTCTCGGGGGTGACACCGGAACTATAGGTGGTGTCGATGACGACGACCGTCCCCTCGGCGTCTTCGGACATCGATATCTCACCGCTCTCCTCGGGGACCTCTGCGACCGCATCACCGGTGTTGAACGCCGAGGCGTTCGAATCGTCGACCGCCGGGGCAGAGCTGCCCCCGACCGCACCGAGTGCGACCGACCCGACGACGAGTGCCAGCACGAAGGCGCCGACGAAGACGCCGAGCCGCTTCTCGACGTCACTCATCGCGAACACCTCCCTGGTCGGTGCTGTTGTAGACGATTCGCTCGTTTTCGAGCGTGCCAAACAACATGAGGAATCTGATGCGTTGGACGCCGTCGTCCGCCATCGGCGACTGTTCGACGGTCACGGTGCTGTTCGTCGCGTCGGACCCGCCCGAGGCCAGCAGACTCAGTGTCCGTGGCTCTGCGGGGTCGCGGTAGCTCACCTGGTAGTTCGAGACGCCAGCGTCGGCTGCGGCCGCCGCGATGGCGTCCTCGGTCGACCCGATTTCGTCCGCGTAGCCGGTGTTGACCGCGCGACCGCCGACGTAGACGGTCGCCTCCGAGACGGTCTCACGGGAGACGGTCAGGTTCTCGCCGCGTTCCTGCATCACCGAGCCGACGAAGGAGCGCTGCATCGACTCGATTGTGGCGTACCACTCGTCCTGTGTCATCGCGCCGGCCTTGTCCGGCCCGGTCGTTACACCCGGCGGCAGCCCGCTGCTCGATGGGACGCTTGCGCGGACCCCGACGCTGCCGACGAGGCTGCCCGGCGTGACGTAGATGCGGTCGCTCGGGATAGCGGTGTAGTAGGCGCCGGAGGCGGCCGTCGACCCGACGCTCGTGTACACCGGCTTCTCTTCGGAGAGCCGCTTGACGGCCAGATACATCGATTCACTGGCCGCTGCCCCGCCACCGGGGCTGTTGATGCTGAGCACGACCGCTTTGACCGAGTCGTTCTGCCGGAGCTGTCGGAGTTCCTGGACGGTCTCCTGGGCGGACGAGCCAGTTATCGGTTCGTCGACGTTCACCACGACCACGTGGTTCTGGTTGCTTTCCGCGACTGCCACCGCGTACGGTGCTACGGCGGCACCGATGAGGAGGGCGACTATCGCGAGGACTGTGTACGACTGGAGGGCAGTCGCCACATACGTGTCAATTGGGTTATTCATAGGGCCTACGTTTCAGCCGTGACACGTCTGGATAATAAAGCTATTTGGATAGCCCTGATGGGTAACTGGTGGAAAGCTGGGGCGACTCCAGTCGGCGCCGACATGGTAAGATTCCTTACGCTCGCCCCGCAAGCGCCGGTATGGACCAACGGACGCCGCCCCAGACCGAGGAAGGCTGGTACGTGCTCCACGACTGTCGCCGCGTCGACTGGGACGCCTGGCGCGACGCCCCCGAGCGGGCGCGTGACCGAGCCCTCGCCGAGGGCATCGACTTCCTTGAGGGGTACGAATCGCTGGCCGACGCGGAGGCCGGCCAGACGGCCGTCTACACTGTCATGGGCCACAAAGCAGACCTCATGATACTGCATCTGCGGCCGACGATGGCCGACCTCGACGCCGCCGAGCGCCACTTCGAGCAGACCGAGTTCGCGGCCTTTACCGAACGAGCCTACTCCTACGTCTCGGTCACCGAGGCATCGGGCTACACGGAGAAAGCCCGGGAGTACTTCGACGGCGAAGTCGCCGACGATTCGGGTCTGGCACAGTACATCCAGTCCCGGCTCCACCCCGACGTGCCCGACGAGGAGTTCGTCTGTTTCTACCCGATGAGCAAGCGCCGCGAGCCCGACCAGAATTGGTACGACACGTCCTTCGAGGAGCGGGCCGCCCACATCGAGCGCCACGGCGACATCGGCCGGGAGTACGGCGGGAAGGTGAACCAGATGATATGTGGCTCAATCGGCTTCGACGACTGGGAGTGGGGCATTACGCTGTGGAGTGACGATATGACTCACGTCAAGGAACTCCTGACGGAGATGCGCTTTGACCCCTCGACCGCGAAGTTCGCCGAGTTCGGTCCGTTCTACGTCGGGCGCCGGTTCGAACCCGATGACTTGCCGGCTGTCATGGCCGGCCACCGGGTCCCGACCGACGCGGCGAACGCACCGCCGGCGGCCGGCGACGACCCAGCCCACGCGACGGCGACCGACGCCCACGCCGCCGATTCGGGGCCGGCGGCCGACGCCGACGGCCACGGGAACGCCCATCCGGGCAGCCCCGGCGAGGGCGACCATCCCCACGGCGAGGCGACGGCGGACGCAGACCACCCGACGAGCGATGCGAGCGACGCGGACAGCGATGGTGCCGAGAGCCATGACGGCGGCCGCCCCGACGTCTCGGGTGACTTCGAGGCGGTCGACGACGCCGTGGGCCGCCTGGGCCGCCTGGGCCTCCACGAGGGCGAGGCCTACGACGCCGGTGACTACGCGCTCGTCTATCACTCGGCGACCGACGCCGAGGACCTCGTCGACGAGGTCGGGGAACTCGCCGAGAGCTTCGACCACTACGACCGCCACGTGACGACGTCGGTGCGGGCCCAGAGCGGGCAGAGCTACGTCGTCAGTATCTGGACCGCCAAGGAGGCCGCCGAGACCGCCGCCGGCTTCCTCGGCGATTTGCCGGGCATCGAGGAGCGCGTCGGCGGCCAACTCGGGGAACCCGACGAGGACGACGATGATAGCGCCGACGCGGACGCCGACCGGACCGCTGCCTCCTCCCAGTCCATCCGCGAGGAACTCGACGCTGAAGGCGTCTATGCCGGCCAGCCCCACGGCGAGGACGTCTACGCGCTCGTGGTCTACTCCGAGGCCGACCCGGAGACGCTGGCCGACGAAGTCGGTGACCTCCGGGGTGCCTTCGACCGCTACGACACGCACGTGCGGACGACGATTTATCAGGACCTCGACTCGGACACCACCGCCGTCGCCTCGCTGTGGGACACCGAGGACGCCGCCGGCACCGCCAGCACCTACCTCACCGACATACCCGGCGTCGTCCGCCGGCAGGGCGAGAGCGACGGCTTCGGGACGATGGGGATGTTCTACACCGTCAAGCCCGACTATCGGGAGGACTTCGTCGCCAAGTTCGACACCGTCGGCGGCCTGCTCGAGGAGATGGACGGCCACCGCGAGACCGCGCTGCTGGCGAATCGGGACGACGCAAACGACATGTTCATCGCCAGCCAGTGGGACAGCAAAGACGACGCGATGGCCTTTTTCCGCTCGGAGGAGTTCTCCGAGACCGTCTCCTGGGGACGGGACGTGCTGGCGGACCGACCGCGCCACGTCTTCCTGGCCTGAGCGTGCGAGGAGTCCCTACTCACTGTCGTCGGGCCACGAACCGGAGCCGGCGGTAGTCGACCGTCCACGTCCCGGTCTCGGGGTCGAACAGGGCCGGACGCAGCCGCTCCTCGACGGCCGCAAGGATGGCCTCGCGGTCCGTCTCCGAGACCGGTGCGAACAGTTCGTCGCCGAACATCCCTATCCACTCCCGGAGTCCGGCCTCGCCGCCGTCCAGTTCCGTCGGTCGGTCGAACAGCCACGCACTGGTGACTTCGAGACCATGCGATTCCAGCCGAGGCGCGTACTCGCCGATGCTCGGAAAGTACCACGAGTGGTCGGTGTCGTAGCCACGCTCAGACAGCTCGGTCCGGACGGCGGTCTCGACCTGCGAGACGTTGCCCCGGCCGCCGAACTCCGCGACGAACCGGCCCTCGTCAGCCAGCGCCGACGCGACCATCGATAGGGCGGCGTCGTGGTCGTCGCTGGGAATCCAGTGCAAGGCGGCGTTCGAGAAGACGGCGTCGAATTCACTGGGGTCGTACTTGCGGGCGTCGGCCACCTCGAAAGAGAGGCCGGGATAGCGCTCGCGGGCCTGTTCGACCATCGACGCGGCGGCGTCGATGCCGACCACGTCGGCGCCGCTGTCGGCGATGGTCGCCGTCAGCGTCCCCGTGCCACAGCCCACGTCGAGGATTCGCTTGCCGGGCTGGGGGTCCAGTAACCGCACGACGTCTTTCCCGTACTCGGCGACGAAGCCGTGGCCCTCGTCGTAGTCATCGGGGTCCCACTCGTTATCGGGCATGCCGGGAGCAACGACAGGCGCGGGAGAAAAAGCTTCGGGGGTGTGTGACGGTAGTGTTTACGTTAGCAGGAACGGACTCAGAGAGCCAGAAAGCCCCGGCTGGCTTCGGTCGGGGGGCTCGCTGTGCTCCTCGGCCTTCGGCCTGCGGTGCTTACGTCGCCCGCCTTCCCGAAGCCAGACTGCAACGAACAGAGTGAGTGAAGCGCGCAGCGAGTCGCAGTAGTCGAGCGGTCGGGGGCTTTCTGGCTGGTGACAGTCTGAACCGCTTACTTAAACACTGCCTGTGTGACCCGTCCTCAGTCTTCGGTCGTCGTCCGGTCGATATCCAGCTCGTCGAAGTAGATATCGGCGCCGTCCTGGGCGACCTTCTCGGCCAGCACGGCGCATTTGATTCGCATCGGGGAGATATCGACGCCGAGCATGTCGACGATATCGTCGCGGTCCAGTTCGCGGAGTTCGTCGACGGCCATCCCGTGGAGTCGCTCCGAGAGCATCGACGCCGACGCCTGGGAGATGGCACAGCCGTCCCCGCGGAATGCGACCCGTTCGATGGTCTCTTCGTCCTCGCTCAACACCACGTCCATCCGGATTTCGTCGCCGCACATCGGGTTCTCTCCAACGTGGGTGAACGTCGGATTCTCGAGTTCCCCCGTATTACGGGGGTTCTTGTAGTGGTCGAGAATCTGCTGTCGGTACATATCAGAGCCTCCGATACCCATTGTTACTCCCTGATAGGGCGCTCGCGTGCAAAAGGCTTGCTTCTCCACCTTTTTCTTCGTTGAGTGCGCTCACTTCGCTCGCGCACCACGCCTCGAAAAACGTGGGTCAAAAAGGCCGAATCCGAACGAAGTGAGGATTCGGTGAAACGGCTCACTTCGCTCGCCGTATGCTCGCCACGGCAGGCCTGCCCTTCCCCGGGTCGCGCCACAGCGGGCGCTTCCGGCCCTCAGCAAGCGGTAGCGCGGAGCCTCCGTCCTCAAGCGCGAGCGAAGCGAGCGGTAGGGCGGAGAGGAAGCGCGTTGTGAAACAGGGTAAACCGCAAGACTTAGGCCCTCTACGCCCCATGTCTTTGATACTGCCGTCCTTGCACAAGTCGGGGTCGGTAGATGCCGCGAGTAAACCGGCATCTGTGGCGCGACCGCGGTACCGTCGCGCCCCGCACTCGGGAACGACGACCGCGAACGGGTTTGACTCCCGTTCCCCGCTTGGGGATAGAGCGCGAGAACACCGGGAATTAAACCGGCGGGACAATCCACGGCACGGCTCCGGTAGGCGGGTCGCAGCACTGCTCCGACCCGCCGGCCGCGTCGTGGACGGCAAGAGGAAGCCGGGCCGCGTCCATGCATGGGGTCGCGGGGCACAATGTCGTTGCGGGAAAGCCCCGCCCTCAAGGAGTGACCGAGGGCCGCAAGGCCCGAGGGAGCGAGTAGGGCGGGGTAGTTTACGCGAACAACTGTCTGGCGTCGTCGATAGCCTCGATGAGTTTGTCGACCTCTTCCCTCGAATTGTAGACGTAGAAGGACGCTCGCGCCGAGGCCGGAACGCCGAGCTTGTCGTGGAGCGGCTGGGTGCAGTGGTCGCCGGCCCGAATCGCCACGGCGGAGTCGTTGAGGATAGAGGAGAGGTCGTGGGCGTGGACGGAGTTCAGATTGAACGAGACGAGGCCGCCCCGTTCGACGCCGGCGGGCGGGCCGAGGATGTCGATGTCGCCCTCGCCGTCCAGCTGTTCGATGGTGTACTGGGCGAGTTCGTTCTCGTGGCGCCGAATCGCCTCCATCCCGATGTCGTCGAGGTAATCACAGGCCTCGGCGAGCGCGATGCCCTGGCAGATGACGGGCGTGCCGGCCTCGAACTTCCAGGGGAGGTCGTGCCACGTCGAGTCCTCGAAGGTGACCTTGTTTATCATCATCCCGCCGTAGAGATACGGCTCCATCTCCTCTAAGATGTGCTTCTTGCCATAGAGGACGCCGATGCCGGTCGGCCCGGCCATCTTGTGGCCCGAGAACGCGAGGAAGTCGGCGTCGATGGCCTCCACGTCCACGGGGCGGTTGGGCACCGACTGGGCGCCGTCGACGAAGATGTAGGCGCCGTGGTCGTGGGCGATGTCGGCCAGTTCCGAGACGGGGTTGACAGTACCAAGGGTGTTCGAGACGTGGACGACGTTGACCATCGCGGTGTCGTCGCCGATGAGTTCCCGGGCGTGGTCCATGTCCAGGGTCCCGTCCTCCTCGACTTCGATGTAGCGGCAGGTGGCGCCGGTCTTCTTACAGATTTGCTGCCACGTCACGAGCGAGGCGTGGTGTTCCATCTCGGTGAGGACGACCTCGTCGCCGGGGCCGAGTTCGTTCAGGCCCCAGGCGTAGGCGACGAGGTTCTCGCTCTCGGTGGTGTTTTTGGTGAAGACGATTTCCTCGCGCCCGCCCGAGGCGCCGATGAACTCCGCGACGCGGTCGTGGGCCTCCTCGTAGGCGATGGAGGCCTCCTGGCTCAACTGGTGGAGCCCACGGTGAACGTTGGCGTTGGTGTGGCGGTAGTAATGTGCGATGGTGTCGACGACCCGGTCGGGGGTCTGTGTCGTTGCGGCGTTGTCGAGATAGACGAGTTGCTCGCCGCCGAACTCCCGCCGGAGGATTGGGTACTCCTCCCGGATAGCCGCCACGTCGAGTGGTTCGATGTCGGTTTGTCCCATTGGCTAGCAAAAGGGGTTGGGCAGTGAACTTTCTTTTGGTTCACCAAAACCACGGTTCGTCTGGACCGAAACACTGCCGACCCCTGGCGGTCGAATATCGCAATAGATACTCGCTCGGCCCGTCGAATTCCACTGCCCGTTGACACATTCGGCGGGTCCCGGACATCCACGTATTCGAGGGCGGCTGGAAGCTCAAACAGCTGGCGTTGCGGTAGCGAGCTACAGCCAGAGTAACTGCGCGTGGCGGGTCCCGTCCACGTCAAGGACGTTCTCCTCGTCGACGAAGCCGTGTTCGACGGCCACGTCGACGCTTTCGGTGCCGACGATGTTGGCGACGCTACAGCGGGCGAGGCTGTCGACGACCTCCGACTCGGAGGCGTCGTCGCCGCCGTAGAACTCCTCGGTGACAGTCAGCGAGACGGGTCCGTCCTCGAACGTTTCGCCCATGACGTCGGCGTCACAGACGGAGACGAGCAACCCCTCGTCGGTCTGGCGCTCGTTGAGTATCATTCGAGCAGCTGCTGTTCGGCCTCGTCGCGCATCTCCTCGACCTCCTCGGCCAGCTCCTCGGCGCGGTCGTACTCGCCCAGCGCTTCGAGCGCTCGGGCCTTCTCCTCTAGCACGTCGGCGTTCCGGAAGCTCAGCCGGATGGCGTTGTCGAAGGCGTCGACGGCGTCCTCGGCGAGCCCGCGCTCGAGCAGGAAGAAGCCGCGATTGTACCACGCCTCGCCAAAGCGCGGGTCGATTTCGACGGCCCGCTCGGCGTGTTCCAGGGCCTGCTCACTGTGACCCGACTCCCACAGTGCGTAGGCGAGGTTCGTCTCGGCGGTGGCGGCGTGGTCGCTTCTCGCGGTTGCACCGCTCGAACTGTCCGAGGCGCGCTGTGCCCCGCTCTCCTCGTCGAACGTCAGCGCCTCCTTGTAGGCGCCGATGGCGGCGTCCCACTCCTCGAGTTGTGCGTGGGCCGCGCCCTTGTTCGTCCAGGCCTCCTGTTCGAGCCGCGTGTCCTCCGTGTACTTGGCGACCCGCTCGAACGTCTCGGCGGCCTGTTCGTGGCGGTTGATATGCACGTACTCCAGGCCGACGTCGAGCAGTTGCTCCGGGTCGACGGCGTCGGCGCTGACGTTGCGCCGGTCGAGCATGTCCGTCAGCACCCGTGAGTCGACGGGGTCGACCTTGTCGGGGTCGACTTCGAACTCGGGTGGCTCGAGGTCGAACCCCTCGTAGGGGTCGTCGAACCCCTGGCCCTCGGAGAACTCGTGGTCCTCGCGCTCGCGGTCTGTCATTACCCTGGATTGACGGCCAGGCGGGTTAAGGGCTACGTCACGGGCCAGTCAGTTCCAAGTGGCTCCCGGCGGCAGCTACGGCATGGGCAAACGACTGTTCGTCAGTGTCGACCTCGACGGGCTGGCCGAGGACATCGCGGCGGTCCAGGAGCGGTTCGCGGACACGGCGGGCCTCCGACTCACGGACCCCGAGCAGGCTCACGTTACGCTGAAATTTCTGGGCGACACTGCAGTCGACGACATCGTGGCCGAACTGGAGACCGCCGTCGCCGAGAGCGGCGTCGACCCCTTCGAGGTCGAGTTCGGTGGCCTGGGCGTCTTCCCGTCACTGTCCTACATCAGCGTCGTCTGGGTCGGGGTCCGGGAGGGCGACCGCGAACTGACGGCGCTACACGAGGCTATCGAGGACCGGACGACGGCGATGGGGTTCGACGCCGAGAGTCACGACTTCACCCCACACGCGACCATCGCCCGGATGGACCACGCCGGCGGGAAAGAGCGGGTACAGGACATCGTCGAGAGCGAGGACCCGGGCGTGGGACGGCTTCGGGTCGAGGCGGTCCGTCTCACGGAGAGCGTTCTGCGCGACGACGGCCCGGACTACACCACTGTCGCGTCGGTGTCACTTTGACCACTGGAGCCAATCACCGAAAGACCGAATCGGCTCTATGCCGACCAAAAAATCAAATTCGTGACAATTGTTATATCCGTGAGTACGGTAGGGCCGGCGTGGTGGCGATGGTCCCGCTCGCGTTCATATGAGTGAGCGGTTGCGGATGACCTTCAGGTCCACGAAGACCTGCAGCGGGTCGTCGGACTCCTCGACGCGGTTCTCCATCCGGTAGCTGGAGTGGTCGACGACGAAGTAGTACGGGCCCGCCGCGTCGACGGACTGTCGACCGCCCCCGTCGTCGGTCGTCGCCTCGTAGAGGTCCTCCCCCGCCGCTGGCACTGCCGCCTGGCTGAACTCGCTGTTGCCCGGTGGCGTCGCGTTGGGGTCGTCGCCCGAGATGTAGGCGTTGTACTTCTGGAAGTCGCTCTCGTCGGCAAAGAAGTAGATGTCGAAGGCTTCCTCGGCCCGGACGATGTACTCGATGGCGCCACCGGAGTCCGAGAGGTCCGGAATCTCTCTTTCCATCCAGGCGTTGCCCGGCTCGACGGAGACGTCCTGCTGGATGCTCACGATGACCTCGCCACCACCGCCGAGACAGCCCGAGCCGGCGACTGCCAGCCCCGTGCCCACTGTTTGAAGGACGGTTCGACGGTTCACGGCTGAGTATCTCCGGATTTCCTACTTAGTTCTACCCGCCCGCTTACAATCCCTGATAACGAAAGCAACCGCCCGCCGGCCAGGGGAGGGGACCGGAAAAGGAAGGAATTTAAGCCGTGACACAGAAGGTTCGACATCATGAGCAAGAAGTCAAAGGCCAAGAAGAAGCGTCTGGCCAAACTCGACAACCAGAACAGCCGCGTCCCGTCTTGGGTCATGCTCAAGACCGACCGCGAAGTCCAGCGCAACCCCAAACGGCGCCACTGGCGCCGGGGCGACACTGACGAATAATGAGCGCCGGTGACTTCGAGGAGCGCGTCGTCACGGTTCCGCTCCGTGACGCGAAGGCCGAGGCGAACCACAAGAAAGCCGACAAGGCGATGACCCTCATCCGCGAGCATCTCGCAAAGCACTTCTCGGTCGAGGAAGCTGCCGTCCGCATCGACCCTTCCATCAACGAGACGACGTGGGCCCGTGGCCGCTCGAGCCCGCCGAGCACGCTTCGCGTACGCGCCGCCCGCTTCGAGGAAGAGGGCGAGGCCGTCGTCGAGGCAGAGACAGCGGAATAACCCTTGCTCCGCGCGGCATTTGCCGGGTCGTCGTACGTCGGTGTCTTCGCCCGTGCGACCGACGACTGTGTGCTGGTTCGCCCCGACGTAGACGAATCGCTGGCCGAGGACATCAGCGAGGAACTCGGGGTGCCAGCCATCCCGACGACGGTGGGCCGCTCCGGGACCGTCGGCGCGCTGGCGACCGGCAACGAGAACGGTCTACTCGTCTCCTCTCGCGTGCGCGAGCGGGAAATCGACCGCATCCGGGACGTCGTCGACGTACCCGTCACCGAGTTGCCCGGTCGCATCAACGCCGCCGGCAACGTCGTCTGCTGTAACGACTCGGGCGCCTACGTCCATCCCGACCTCTCCCGCGAGGCCGTCCAGGCGGTCCGCGATGGGCTGGACGTCCCCGTCGAACGCGGCGTCATCGCCGGCGTCAACACCGTCGGTACGGCCGCCGTCGCCACCGACAGCGGCGTCCTCTGTCACCCGAAAGCGACCGACGGCGAACTCGACGCCCTCGAGGACTTGCTCGAGGTCCCCGCCGACATCGGGACCGTCAACTACGGCGGTCCGCTGGTGGGCTCCGGACTGGTCGCCAACGACGCCGGCTACGTCTGTGGCACCGACACCTCCGGCCCGGAACTGGGCCGCATCGACGCGACGCTTGACTACATCGACTGAGCACTGCTCGTCCCGCCCGTCCGGTGCTGTTTTCACCGCCGTGTTCGCAAAATGTCAACATTTAACATGACAGACGACGAAGAGCAAAATATGTCAGGCAAAGAATCATCGATGGCGGAACCGAAGCCACTGACCTGTCGGCGCTGTGAGTACGCGACGGAGGTGCTCAGAACCTCCTGTCCGCTGTGTAGCGGCGATATGATTTACGCGCCCGAGAGTTAGCCCCCGGCGAGTGTCATCGAACCGGGCCCAGGCGTGCCCGAGCGACGGCGTTGCCCTCGAGTCCCGCCGCCGTCACGGATTCCCGGAGCGTGGGTGAAAAACACCGAAGGGGAAGATACTTCCCTGTCCTGCCCGCACCGGAGGATATGAGCACGTACACTGTTCGCGGTAGTTTCCCGGCCCGAGACGGGCCCCAGCAGTTCGAGAAGGAGGTCGAGGCGCCGAACGAGGACGTCGCCACCGAGCGCGTCTACAGCAACTTCGGCTCCCAGCACAACCTCAAGCGCACACAGATTTCCATCGACGAGGTGGCAGCATGATGGGCGGCGGTGGCGGCGGGATGCAGCAGCTCCAGCAGGAAATCGAACAGCTCGAAGAGGAGATGCAGGCCATCGACGACGAGGTCGAGCGCCTCCAGGGGAAGAAAGCCGACATCGACGACGCCATCGAGGCCATCGACGTGCTGGAGTCGGGCTCGACGGTGCAGGTCCCCGTCGGCGGCGACGCCTACGTCCGCGCGACGGTCGACGACATCGACGAAATCGTCGTCTCCCTGGGTGGCGGCTACGCCGCCGAGCGCGACCAGAACGGCGCCGTCGACACACTGGAAACAAAGAAGGAGACCCTCGACGACCACATCGACGGACTCAGCGACGACAAGGCCGAGGTCGAAAGCGAGATGGACGAACTCGAACAGCAGGCCCAGCAGATGCAACAACAGCAGATGCAGCAGATGATGCAACAGCAAGAAGAGCAGCAAAGCGACGAGTAGGGTCCCCATGTTCGACGGATTGAAGGACAAGCTCAGCGGCTTCACCAGTGACGTCGAGGACGACGTCGACGAGGCGGCTGTCGAAGACGACGTCGACGAGGCGGCTGTCGAAGATGATGGCCACGAAGACGGCGAGGAAGTAGGCGACGCGGACATCGAAGCAGACGTCCGAGAACAAGAGGGGGTCGATGCGCAAACGGCCGAAGAAGTCACGTCGGAATCCGAAACAGCGACCGACTCGGCGAGTTCGGACACCGCTGACGACGAAGCATCTGGGGCGGAGGGGTCGGCCGACAGAGCGGCGTCACCGTTAGTCGGGGGGCCTACCACCGACGATACCGACACAGCGTCTACGGACGACGATGGGGTTCCGGACCTGGCGCCCGACGAAACTGAAGACGACGGCCGCGACTTCACCGAGAAGGCCAAGATTATGGCCGCCGGGAAGACGGTCATCGAGGAGGAGGACCTCCAGGGACATCTGGACGACCTCGAACTCGCCTTGCTGTCCTCGGACGTCGAGATGAGCGTCGCAAACGAGATTCTGTCGGGCGTCGAGGCGAACCTCACCGGGGAGACGCGGCGACGCCTCTCCAGTACGGGCAACCTCGTCCGGGACGCGCTGCGCGAGGCGCTGTACGACGTCATCAGCGTCGGCCAGTTCGACTTCGACGAGCGCGTTCAGGACGCCGACAAGCCCGTCGTCATCATCTTCACCGGCGTCAACGGCGTCGGGAAGACGACGACCATCGCCAAACTCGCCCAGTATTTCGAGGACCGTGGCCTCTCGACGGTGCTGGCAAACGGGGACACCTACCGGGCCGGTGCCAACGAGCAGTTAGAGAAACACGCCGAGAACCTCGGTAAGAGGATAATCACCCACGAGCAGGGCTCGGACCCGACGGCCGTCGTCTACGACGCCGTCGAGTACGCGAAGGCAAACGACGTCGACGTGGTGCTTGGCGATACGGCCGGGCGGCTCCACACCTCCGACGACCTGATGGCCCAGCTCGCCAAAATCGACCGCAACATCGACCCGGACATGACGCTGTTCGTCGACGAGGCCGTCGCGGGTCAGGACGCGGTCAACCGCGCCCGGGAGTTCGACGACGCCGCCGAGATAGACGGCGCGATACTCACGAAAGCCGACGCCGACCCCCAGGGCGGGGCGGCCATCTCGGTAGCCCACGTCACCGGCAAGCCAATTCTCTTTCTGGGGACCGGCCAGGACTACGACGACCTCGAACCGTTCGACCCCGAGGAAATCGTCGACAGCCTCTTCGAGACGTAACGCACCGGCGATTCTACGCCCGTCTTACCCGCCTGTCCCGTCTTCTGTCTGTGTTCGCGCCGGCTTTCACTGAGGAAACGTCGTACTACAGCTCGGTCGGCCGCCCGTACACTGTCACTTACCATACGGACCGGTGCTGACGGGCCTATCGATGCAATGGAACAGCACGACTCGACGCGGTGTACTGACAGCCGCCGGTGGCGCGCTGGTCGCTCTCGCCGGCTGTGGTGATAACGGAGAGAGCGGGACGCCGACGGAGGGAGGTACCGACGTCGACGAGATGACGCCCATGGAGACGGAGACACCACAAGAGACAGAGACTGGCTCCGGGATGTCCGGGGATGGCGACGCGATGCTCCGGGTCGCACACCTCGTGCTCGACGCGCCGAACGTCGACGTCGCCGTCGACGGGACGACCGTTCTAACGGACGTGCCTTTCGAGACAGTGAGTGAGTACATGTCGCTGCCGACCGGCGAACACCAGGTCACTGTCACGCCGACCGGCGGGTCGGAAGCGGTGTTCGACGAGGCCGTCACGCTGGAGAGCGGCCCACAGACGGCGGCCGCCATCGGCGAAGTGGCCGGCGAGGACCAGCCCATTACGGTGACACTGCTACCTGACGACGAGATGACAGCCGAGGCCGGCAACGCCCGCGTCCGGGTCGTCCACACGATTCCCGACGCCCCCGTTGTCGACGTGACCTCGGGCGAGACGGTCACCGCCGACGGCATCGCGTTCGGCGAGGCCGGCGACTACGTCACCGTCCCCGCCGACGTCGGCTCCGTCGAGCTCCGGCCGGACAGCGATTCGAACGACGCGGACCCGGTCGCGACGTTCAGCGTCGACCTGACCGACGGGGCCACCCAGACCGTCTTCCCGACCGGCTATCTCGAGCCCTCCGGTGACCAGCCCGCCCCCCGACTCGTCACCGCGATAGACGCCGAACCCGACGGCATGACCGGCGGGACGGCGACCGGCACCTCGGATGGTGGAACGGCAACCCCGACCGGCGGGATGTAACCTCCGAGGGACCTCACAGCGGTAACAGCGCGGAAGCCCACCCGCTTTAGCGGTGGGAGGAAGCGCGTAAGCTTGATTTGACTTCGGGAAGAAGGGTAACACACGTCCATCAGGGGCAGAAGTCCTCGGATGGACGGGCTGTCCGTCAGCCAGCCCCGAAGTCGGGGACGTGGAACGCGCCGCTCCGACTCCCCGCGAAGTGCGGGAGTCCACCGACAAGCCAACGGCTTCAGCCGTTGGTAGCTGACTCCGTTCAGTCCCTCGCTACTCACGGCTTCGCCGTTCGTCTCTCGCGGGTCGCTACGCTCAGCGCCTCGCCTCCTCCACTGCTTCGACAAACGCCGCCGCGCTCTCGCGGACGGCGTCCATGTCCCCGTCCCTGATAGCCTGGTAGTCGACCAGTGCCGAGCCGACACCGACGGCGACGGCCCCTCCCTCGAAATAGTCGGCAACGTTTTCCTGGTCGACGCCGCCGGTCGGCATGATGGGCACGTCGCCCAGCGGTCCCTGAATCGCGCCGATGTGGCCCGGACCGAGGGTCGAGGCGGGGAACATCTTCAGCATGTCCGCGCCGGCCGCCATCGCGTCAGCGGCCTCCGTCGGCGTCATGATACCGGGGATACAGAGCACGCCAGCCCGGTTGCACACCTCGACGACCTCCTTGTCAAGGTGGGGGCTGAGGATGAACTCCGCGCCGGCCTCGATGGCGTTGCGGGCGGCCGCAGGGTCCATCACTGTTCCGACGCCGACGATGGCGTCGGTGTCGTCGAGCGCGCGGTCGACGGCCGCGACCTGCTCCGAACACCGCGTGGCGTCGGCTGTCAGTTCCAGGGCGCACACCCCGCCGTCGTGGACCGCGCGGGCCACGTCGACCATCTGGTCTTCCGGAACGTCCCGCAGGACGGCCGTGACGCCGCTGTCGATGAGTGCCGCTTTGACCTCCTCTTTCCGTGTCATGGGATACAGTCGACGGCCTGGCCGGAAAAGGGTAGTCAAACGTGTTACGCGTCTGGCTCGTACGGCTGGCCGGGGTCGGATTTGGGCGCGCCGACGCCGAGCACGCGGGCCGACTGGTCGGCCCCATCGGGGACGAAGGCCCGGTGGGGGCTCTCGGGCTCGGCGACGAACACCTCGCCGCGCTCGATGACGAACTCCCCCTCCGGCGTCTCGACGTGGACCGGCCCCGAGACGACGTAAAACAGCTCCTCGCGTTGCTTGTGGTAGTGATACGAGCGCGGCAGTTGCTCGCCCGGCGCCATCTCGTAGGTGGCCGCATGCAGGGCCAGCAGCTCCGCCGCGTCGGAGATGCCCCGCCGGTCACACGGGTAGTCCTCGGTCTCGGGCAGCTCCTCGGGGTCGATGCGGTGGTAGGGCATACCCGAACGAGCGCCAGCAGCGCGTAAAAAGCCCCGGTGGTAGTCACCCGAGCTGTTCGATGACGGCCACATCGGACCCAGCGGACAGGTTGATTATACTGTCCTCGCTCGGACTGCCGGCTGTACCAAACTGAGTAAACTCGCGGTGGGCCCGACAGTATCAGTTCGCCGGGACGGTGACGCTGGTGGTGCGGGCGTCCGTCTCGACGGTCACGGTGTAGGTGCCCCGTGGCTCGACAGTCCAGAGCACGCCGTCGTTCCCGGTCGTCCCGACGGGCTGGCCGTTGATTCTCACCGCCCCGTCGATGGTGGCGCCGGTCTCGCTGTTCGCGGCGGTGACGAGCAGCGGCCCGGTCGTACTGGACCGATGGACCGTCACCGCGAAGCTACCGTTGACGGTGCGTTCGGTCGTCGTGGTCCGAACGTCCGAGAGGTCACGGAACTGCTCTTCGTAGAAGATGTCCGTGGTGCCGCCGTCGAGATACGCCGTCAGTTCACCGTGGGGGTGGTCAGCCGTCAGTTCGTAGATGCCCGAATCGCCATAGAAGGTGAGACTCGGCTTCTGTCGCTCGTAGAGCCACGGATAGAGGTCGGCCGCGCGCTCGTCCGCGATGTCCAGCCGGTCGGTCTCCGGGTCGCCGTCGTTGGTCGCTGTCGCGAGGAACCGGTCGGGAGCACTGGCGTCACGCGCGCCGCCGAGGCGTGTCTCCCGGACGTACCCGTCGTCTATTACGGTTGCGAGCATGTAGCTGTCGTCGGTGGCTTCGATGTAGATAGTGCGGTCTGTGGCACCCGACTGGAGCCGGCCGCCGACGGGCCCGGTGAGGGTCCGCAGCTCCCCTTCGACGGAACGCAGCCGGGCGGTCATTGAATCGTTCAGCGAGTAGCCCGGTGCGGTGTTGGGGACGGACTGAATCCGCTCAATCGTCTCCAGTAGCTCGCTCGCCTCGGCGTTGACGCCGAGACGAGTCCTGAGGAACGCAGACGCCGATATCTCGCCGCGTGCGTAGCGGGCTGTCGCCCGCTTCTGGCGCTCGTCGAGCGCTCGCTCTTTGGTCTCGATTGCGGACAGGCGGTCCGTGACGAGCCGTGCCCGCGCCTCGGAGCTGTCGGCTCGCCGGAACCGCTCCTCGAAGGCGAGGGCGTCGTGTCGGTGCTGGAGCTGTGTCGACCAGGTCCCGGTGGCGCTGCCGACGTCGATGCCGGTGTCGTTGTAGCTCGTTCGCCGGACGTCGCCGGACGGGATGGCGAGCTGGTTCGTCGTGTTGTCGACGGTGTCGATACTCGCAACCGGTGTCGCGGTCGTCTGGGGCTGTGCTGACGTCGCAAGCGTGCCAGCGACCGGGAGCGTCGTCGCGGTGACGAACACCAGCGCGACGAGGAGGGCGGGAAGCGGTCGCATTAGCGAAGGTATACCGCCAGCGTACAAAAAGTTCCCCCATTACGGAATCCGTAATAGCCGGCGGAGAAGCGCGGAGACGTTTTAGCGCCAGTGCTGACGTTTTATTCTTCGATAGAAAGGGTTTTGCCGACGGCCTCCAGATTGTTTGGGTGACATGGCCCTGCGGGTATCCGCTGTCCTCCTCGCCCTCCTCCTGCTTGCGTTCCCAGCGGCCTCTGGGGCCACACCGCTTGCCGCCGCCCCCGACGGGTCGGCCGCGCCGTCGGCACAGAGCCAAGACTTGGCGTCGGAGAACACGACGCTGCACGTACAGTTACACCCTGACGGTGACACGCGCTGGCGGATAACGGAGCGGTTCAATCTGACCGACACGAGCGACACCCGGGCCTTCGAACAGCTCGGTGAGACGTTCGTCGAAGGCAACAGCGACGAGAACGTGCTCGCCGAGTACCGGACAGCGAGCGACGCAGCCTCGGCTGCGACCGGTCGGGAGATGGAACTCACCGACATCAACCGCGAGTACATCGTAAACGACGGCGAGGGGCGACTCGTCCTCTCGTTTAACTGGACGAACTTCGCCGCTGGCGGGGGCGACCGACTGTCGCTCGTGGACTCGTTTCACACGCCGGACGGGATGTGGCTCACCAGCCTCGAGACGGGCCAATCGCTGGTCATCTCCCCACCGCCGGGCTACGACCTGACGAACTCGCCCCAGAACTCCTATATCCAGAACGGGAACCTCCGAATCGACGGGGGCTCGACCACCACGTTCCGGCGCGGCGACCTGGATATCGTCTACGAGAACGACCAGCGAAACGGCACGCAGACGGACCCGATTTCCGGCGGTGACCTCCCGCTGTGGACCGGGATGACCATCCTGCTGGTCATCGGGCTGGTGGCCGCGTTGCTCTATCTGAACGACAGAGACGAGTTCCCGGCCGTGGGCGCGAGCAGCACCGACGGCGACGACGATGGGGACGGTCCGTCGGCGCCCGGGCCGACCACCGACAGCACCGAGTCGACCGACGAAATCGACGCCGAGCTGCTGAGCGACGAGGAGCGGGTCGAACGGCTCCTCACCCGGAACGGCGGCCGGATGAAGCAGGCCCGCATCGTCAAGGAGACCGGCTGGTCGAACGCCAAGGTGTCACAGCTCCTCTCCGCGATGGACGAGGACGACCGCATCGACAAGCTACGAATCGGCCGCGAGAACCTCATCTCGTTCCCCGACGAGGACGTCACCGAGATTGAGGACTGAGGCGGACTCCCGTGGTGATTGGTCGGCTGGGGCCGACGATATCCGTATGGGGCGGCGACACTCCGGCGGTAGCGTTTTCTCGCTTCCGTCCCATCTCTCCGTGTGCAAGTCCTTGTCACAGTGGCGCCGGATGCGGGTGGGGACACCGGCCCGGACGGCGCCGGCGAGTACGCGCTCGGCCAGTGGGACGCCCACGCCCTCGAAGCAGCGGTACGGCTCCGGGAGCGCCACGACGGCATCGAGGTCGTCACTGTCACCGTCGGCTCGCCGGCGGCCGAGCCGGTCGTCCGGGCGGCGCTTTCGAAGGGAGCCGACCGCGCGATACGGGTCTGGGACGATGCCCTCGACGAGGCCGACCTGTTCGACCCCCGCCTGACGGCGCGGCTGCTGGCCGCGATAGCCGGAGACGTGGGCCCGGCGCTCGTCCTGACGGGGGCCCAGTCCGGTCCCGAGGGGTTCGGCGCAACGGGTGTGACGCTCGCGGCCCGCCTGGAGTACGGCTGGGCTACGGTCGTCACCGACATCTCGCTCGACAGCGACGCCGGCGTCGTCTCGGTCCGATGTGACCGCGACGCCGGACGCACGGACCTGCTCGACGTCGCCCTCCCGGCCGTCCTGACCGTCGGAGCCGGCTGCAACGAGCCCCGGCACGCGGGCCTCGGGGCGGTCCGGGCCGCACAGCGGGCCGAGATTGCCGTTCTATCCCTCGCCGACCTGGGACTCGACCCTGCCGATTTCGAGCCCTCGCTGAGGCGGGTCGCCACCGCCGACCGGGACCGCGACGTCACACTGTTCGAGGGTTCGCCCGAAGACGGAGCGGCCGCCATAGCGCGCGTCCTCCAGGCATACGGGGTGGACCCGTGACCGTCCTCACGGTCGCCGAGCACCGCCAGGGGCGGCTGCGCGAGGTGAGCCGGGAGGCACAGACGGCCGGCCGGGAGCTAGCCGACGCGGCGAACGACGCTCTCCACACCGCTATCGTGGGCGGTGACGCCGAGCGCCTCGCTGCGGACCTCGCCTGCGAGGGCGTCGACGTGGTGCATACGGCTGCCGAGGGAGCGAAATTCAACCACGACGTGTACACGCAGGCACTGGGGCAACTGGTGTCGGCTATCGACGCGCGGGTCGTCCTCGTCCCGGGCTCGGTGACAGGGCTGGACTACGCGCCGGCGCTTGCGGCCCGACTCGACTGGCCGGTCGTGACCGACGCCGTCGGGCTGACCGCCGGCGATGGCCCGACCGTCACCCGCGAGTTCGGCGGGGTGGTGACACTCGCCGTCGATGGCGACGGGGCCGTCGTGACGCTCCGGCCCGGTGAGTGGCGCCCGGCAGCGGTGACCGGCGAGGCCGACGTGCGGTCGTTCCCGGCCGATATCGACGACGCGGCCGTTCGGGCGACGGTGACTGGCTCCGAGCGGGACATCGACCCGGCCCTCACAGAGGCCGACGTGGTCGTGGCGGTCGGACGCGGTATCGGCACCGAAGCGAATCTCGACGTGGTGTTTGACCTCGCGGACGCTATCGGAGGCGCGGTCGCGGCATCGGCCCCGCCGGTCAAGCGGGGGTGGCTCCCGGCCGACCGGCTGGTGGGCTGGTCCGGCGTGACCGTCGCGCCCGATGTCTACCTCGCCGTCGGTATCTCCGGGGCCACACAACACCGGGGTGGAGTAGACGAGAGCGCCACTGTCATAGCAATCAACAGCGACCCGTCGGCACCGATTTTCGACGTGGCCGACTACGGCGTCGTCGGGGACCTCTTCGATGTCGTCCCAGCGCTGACGGCCGTGTTTGCTGAGTGAGTCGACCGGAATGCTTACTTTGGTGTAGTCCCTGGCTACCGGGGTCACAGTACCGAGGTAAATTAGGCGTATTCTATCGTGTGATAGACACTTCATAGGGTCTTCTTTACGGTCTAGACTCCCGTTTCCGGTAAACTTATGATGGGTGATTAATGATGTACGTGTCAGCAAGAGGGGTGTGTATGGACCGGTCGCTGCCGCGACCGGCGTGGGACCTCTCGGCACACGACAGATCACAATGACAGACCGGATTACTGACCGCATATCACGACGGAGCGCACTCAAATCACTGGCCGTTTCCGGAACGGTAGGGCTCGCTGGCTGCGGGGGCGTTTTCTCCGGCTCGGAGACCGAGTACGGACCGACTGACGTCCCGCCCAAGCAACAGGGCATCAAGGAGTGGGGCGAGAAGCTCAACGAACACGCACGGCAAGCGAACATCGACTGGGAGCAGTTCTCCGGCGACGACATCGAGCTGACGTTCGGGATGGGACTGCACCCGTACTCGACGACGTTCTCGACGACGAGCGAGGACGGGACGGCGGTCAAGGACTACTTCGAGGACCTGACCGGCATCACCGTCAACTACGAAATCGTCTCCGAGGACAAGTTCTGGTCCGAGACCGAGAGCGCACTCGCCAGCGACGACAACCCCTACGACGGCATCATGAACGGGTTGTGGCCCTCGGGTGGCTATCACTTCGGTGACGACGGGGAGTCCTGGGTTCGGGACCTCATTCCGCTCATCAACAACGCCAGCTTGACCGACAAGCAGTGGCTCAAGATGGGGGACTTCAGGCGACAGACCATCGAGCTCATGTCCTACCCCAACGCGGACGGCACGGTCGAGCTGACGGCCATGCCGAACGGCATCGAGTTCTACGGTGGGACGGCCATCCACAAGCCGACCTTCGAGACGCTCGGGCTCGCGGAACCGACGAACTTCGCGGAACTGGAGTACTGTGCTCGGTCGATAGCCGAGTCCGACCAGGTCAGCCGCCAGGGTATCGTCTCACGGACCAGTTCGGCCACGCTGTCGGCGGCCAACTGGGCGACGATGTTCAAGACCTACGGCGGGGAGTGGATAGACCGCGAGAACCGGACGGCGACGCTCAACGACGAGCGCGGTGTCCAGTCGCTCCGGCGGTTCGGCCGGATGCTCAACCAGTACGGCCCGAGTGCTCCCGGAACCTACGACTGGTACTCCAACAACGACGCCTACAGCAAC
This sequence comes from Halobacteriales archaeon QS_6_64_34, assembly GCA_003020925.1. Taxonomy (GTDB): domain Archaea; phylum Halobacteriota; class Halobacteria; order Halobacteriales; family Haloarculaceae; genus Haloarcula. Next base: position 172,152 of record PXRT01000017.1, read on the forward strand.
GGCGACGTCGGGATAATGTACTCGACGCCACAGACCTCCGGTATCGTCGACACCCAAATCATGCGGGAGACGAAGTGGCTCCCGCCGCTCCCGACGGAGGACGGCCGCGACCCGGTCGTCGACACCTGGGTCTGGGCGACCGGTATCACTGCGACTTCGGACAACCCCGAAGCCGCGTGGCTCTATATCCAATGGGCCAACTCCCGGATGGCGAACCTCCTGCTCTCGACGCGACAGTGGCAGGGCGACGGCCCCCGCGCGGGATACGCCCGGTTCAACTACATCCAGAACCAGATAGAGCAGGGCAACGCGCCGCCGGTCCCCGGCGAGGGGTACATCGAGGCGTTCAACCAGGGGATGGATGCCGTCCCTGGTGGCAAGCCCGACAGCCCCGACGAGTACCCGCCGGTTCCGGTCGATACGCCACAGAACATGAACATCATGCGCCGGGCCGCCGGAGCGATGAGCAGCGTCGTCAGCGGCCAGCGGACCGCCCAGGCCGCACTCGACGAAGCGGCAACCACTATCGAAAACGAGGAACTGCTCAGCGAGTCCTCGATTCCAGAGCGGTACGTCGCAGACGACAGGTTCTTGGATAGGGACTACGGTCAGCAGTATGGAACCAATGGGAACTAACAGAAGAACATGAGCGGAGAAGATACACAACAGACACGGAGCGTCGAGGAAGCGAGCAGCATCCTGCCTGGCTTTCTCGGGCGGAGCTTCCTCGCGAAGTTCCTCGTCGCGCTGCTGTTGATATCGGTCGTCATCGTCGGCGTGAGCGCGAACACGTACAACCAGACGAACAATCAGCTGACCAGTGCGACCGAGACGGAGTACACCGGTGTCGCAAACCAGAGCGCGGCCCAGATTGAAGAGTGGCGTGAGTCACGGAGCGACACGACCAGACGGCTCGCGCAGTTCTCGGACGTTCGTAGCGGCACACAGGGAGAACGCCAGGAGTTCCTCCAGAACGAGAGCGAACAGCTCCCGGACGACGTTCACAACGTTCACATCGTCGACTTCGGGGACAACTCGAACATCACCGCTAGCACGGAAGAATCCGAGGTCGGACAGAACCTCAACACGCGCGAGGCGCCCTGGCAGACTCGCGTGGGGTCGCTGAGCTACAACGACGACGGCGTGTTCATCTCCCGTGCGGAGGAGGCACTGACCCGCTCGCTCGTGTCGTTCGTGACCCCGATACAGACGGCCTCCGGTGATAACCTCTACCTCGTGGTCCAGACTGACATGGACGCACTGGCCGGGGACCTCCCGGCTCCGTCCCAGGACGTCTACTCCCAGGTCATCGACAGCGAGGGTCGCATCGTTGCGGGGACCCAGGACACGGAGCGCCTGGACCGTAACGACGGGTCGCTCTCCGTCTATTCGGAGACCCCCGACCAGCTGAGCATCCTGCAGGACGGTCTGGACGGCCAGAGCGACTTCGTCCAGGGCAGCGATATCAACGGGACGACGGTCCCGGACCACGGCAACTTCGCCATCGGCTTTGCCCCCGTCGAGGGTGACGACTGGGTCGTCGCGACCCACGTCCCGCTCTCGACGGCCTACGCGCTCCGGAGCACTATCACGACGAACCTGCTCATCCTCTCGCTGACGGCGTTTCTCGGTATCGGTGTCATCGGCGTCGTCTTCGGTCGCGGCGCCACCGGCGCGCTGAACCGGCTGACCGAGAAAGCCGACCGGCTGGAGGCGGGCAACCTCGACGTGGACCTCGAGGTCACCCGTCGCGACGAGTTCGGTCAGCTGACCGCCTCGTTCGGCAACATGCGTGATGCACTGCGTGACCGTATCCAGGAGGCCGAGTCCGCCCGGAAGGAAGCGGAAGTCTCCCGGCAGGAAGCACTCGCCATGACCGACTACCTCCAGGAGAAAGCGGAGGACTACAGCGAGGTCATGCAGCGGTGTGCCAACGGTGACCTGACCCAGCGCATGGAGACCGACAACGAGAACGAGGCGATGGACCGCATCGCCGAGGAGTTCAACGACATGCTCGGCGAGCTGGAAAAGACCACCGGGCAGCTCAAGACGTTCAGCGAAGAGGTCGCAGAATCCAGTGAGATTGTGCTGACCAACACGGAGAACGTCCGCCAGTCCGCAGAGCGGGTCACGGCCTCCGTCGAGAACATCAACATCGACGCCACCGACCAGGAGACGCGACTCACGGAGCTGGCCGACGACCTCGACGTGGTCATCGAGCGGCTCCACTCGCTGAAAGGCAACCCACACGTCGACATCAACGACGAGCTAACCCAGTTCGAGAACGTCGCCACGGTGCTCGAGGAAGCGACCGGACAGACCCGGTCTATCCGGACCGAGGCCGAAAGCGCCGCCGAGACCTCCAAACAGCAGGCTGACGAGCTGGACGAGGTCTCCGAACGTGCCGACCGGCTCAAGCGCTACGCGAAGCCCCTCGGGGGTATCCTCGACCGCTTCGAGACCGCCGCCGAACACGAGTTCGTCTTCTCCGGCGGTCCGAGCCAGCCCGTCCAGGACAACGACGACTAACCACACCGCCGCTTTCGGTTTCTCTCCGTAACGCCGCCCGAACACTGGGTCGTCAGGTACTTTTTCCCGTGGTTCCAAGCCGTCCCTAATGGAGTATCTCGAGGCGCGTCGTGACCGCGTCGAGGCGCGGTTACAGGCCGTTATCGACGAGGTCGCACCCGACGAACTCGCGGACCAGGTCGGCCACGTCGTGCTCTCGGGCGGGAAGCGAGTCCGGCCGACGGTCACGGTGCTTGTGTGTGAGGCCCTGGGTGGGGACCCGGCCGACGCCGTGGACTTCGCCGTCGGCATCGAGCTGGTCCACAACGCCTCGCTGGTCATCGACGACATCATCGACGAGTCGGCGGTCCGCCGGGGGACCCCGGCCGCGTGGGCGGAGTACGGCCACGGCCCGGCCATCATCGCCTCCGACGGGCTGTTGGGAGAGGCCTTCGCCCTCTTTTCGGCGGACGAACGGGCCATGCAGACCGTCTCCGAGGCGATGGTCGAACTCGGCGAGGGCGAGGCCATGGAGCTGGTCGCCCAGCCCACAAACGAGGCCGAGTATATGGAACTGGCCCGCCGCAAGACCGGCGCGCTGTTTCGGGCGGCCGCGGAACTCGGCGCTATCGCCGCCGAGGCCGACGGCTACACCGTCGAGGCGATGGGTGAGTACGCCCAGCGGGTCGGGGTGGCCTTCCAGATGCGCGATGACGTCTTAGACGATATCTCCGACGCGGAGACGCTTGGCAAGCCGACGGGCCACGACGCCGAGATGGAACGACCCTCCTTCACCGAGGTGACCGACCTCACGACCGAGGAGGCAAACGCCAAGGCCCGCGCCGAGTCCGACGCCGCCCTCGACGCCTTAGACACCGTCGATATCGTCGAGTCCCAGTCCACCGAGTATCTCCGGGAACTCGCCGAGTTCGTGGTCGTGCGTGAGCGATGAGCCGGAGAGACGGGTTTTGGAACTGTTTGTGGTGCCCGAATCTCTGCAGCTGAGAGTACTGAGAGCCAGAAAGCCCCGGTGGGCTGAACTCGGGGGACTCGCTGCGGTCCTCGCTCACTTCGTTCGCTGTGGTCCTTACGTCGTCCGCCATCGTTCAGCCCACCGCCCCTTTCAGTCCCACCCAGCACTGTTTGGCTAGCCGGCTACGGGTGGGACTGAAAGGGGCCGACCGCTCAGGGACGCACGACGACGCAAGCACCGCAACGCAGTGAGGAGCGTGGTTCGAAAGACGGTAAAGCCGTCTTTCGTCATCACGAGAGAGCGACGCTCTCTCGAACGACAGCGAGGCGCGCGACCCGAGCGGTCGGGGGCTTTCTGGCTGGTCTTGCCACTAGCTGTAACGAGAGCCACCACAGCGAGAACAGCAGGTCTTTAGCCGGCTATCGACAACACAGAGGCAATGACAGTCATCGGTGTCGTCGGACTTCCGGGCAGCGGCAAGAGCGAGGCGGCCGAGGTCGCAAGCGAGATGGGCGTCCCGGTCGTGACGATGGGCGACGTCATCCGCGCGGAGTGTCGCGAGCGGGGGCTGGACCCGGCGACCGACCACGGGACCGTGGCGAAGGCGCTGCGCGAGGAGAACGGGCCGGGGGCCATCGCAAAGCGGTCCCTGCCACTCATCGAGGACGAGCGGGCGGGCCACGACACCGTCCTCGTCGACGGTATCCGCTCGGACGTAGAGGTCGAGTCCTTTCGCGAGGCCTTCGGCGAGGCGTTCGTGCTGGTCGAGATAACCGCGCCATTCGACGTTCGGGCCGAGCGGCTGGACCTGCGGGGCCGTGACGCGAGCGCCGAGGCGGGCGGCGAAGCCCTCGAAGACCGCGACGAGCGGGAACTGGGCTTCGGGATGGGCGAGGCGATGGCGATGGCCGACGTGACCGTCGAGAACACCGACTCGCTGGCGGCGTTCCAGCGACGGATTCGGACGCTGCTCGAAGAAGGCATGGAGGCAGAGTCGTGAGCAGCGTCTACAGCGTCGACGTCGGGATTACGGCGCCGGTCAACGACACCGAGGTGACCGCGCGGGTCGCCGACGCCATCCGGAACCTCTTCCCCGAGGCTGACCCCGACCACCGCGATGGCGAACTCGTCGCCGAGGTCCACACGATGGACGGCTTCTCCGAGGAGCTACATCGGGCGGAGATTCTGGACACGGCGCGGTCGGTGTTTTTCGACAGTCTGGCCGGCGACAGCTTCGGGTTCGACCTGAAGAAGCAGGCGGCCTTCGAGGGGCGGGTGAACTTCGCCGTCGGCGAGCCCGCCGAACTGGGCGACATCCACGTCGACGTGACCGTGCGAGCGCCCGACGCCGAGAGCTACATCGACTCCGTGGCGCCCCCGACCGAGGACGGCACACCCGTCGACACCGAATGACCGACGCGCTCTGTTTCGCACTGGACGGCGTGCTGGTCCAGCGCACCCGTTCGGACGCCGAGATTTTGTGGGACGTCTTCGCCGCCCACGACATCGAGCCCACGGACGAACTGCTGGCGACCGCGCGGGACTCGTTCCGGCGGGCCTTCGAGGGCCTGGAACCCGGCCCCTACCGGCAGTCGATGGCGGCGGTCACCGACGCGACGGGTTCGGGCGCAGCCCCCGACGACCTGGTCGCTACGCTGCGCGAGGAGACCTACGCCGCCACCACGGTCCCCGAAGCCGCCCGCGAGAGCCTGGCCGGACTGGCCGAGGAGAACGCCCTCGCGGTCATCACGAACGGCCCCCGCGAGTGGCAGGTCGGCAAGCTCGAGTCCCACGGGCTGGGCGAGTCCTTCGATGCCGTCGTCGCTTCGTACGACGCCGGGGCACACACGCCCGACGCGGCCCCCTTCGACCGGCTTCGCGAACGATTGCCGGCCGACGCGTACGTGATGGTCGGGGACAGCGACGACGTCGAGGGCGCACGAGCCGCAGGCTTTGTCCCAATCGAATACCGAACAGACGGGCCGGACCTCTGGGCGACCATCGACGCGCTCCTCTGACCTACTCTGTGAGGTAGACGCCGGCCTTCGGATGCTGGTCGGCGTCCTCGATGACGCGGTCGTCGTCGCGCTCGTCAGCGGCGTCGCACGGAGTCCGGTGTCGATGGTCCCCACGGGGCGAACGGCCCATACTGGTGGCCGTACCGAACTGAAGTAATCCGCTACCCCGAGGTGGCAAACGTCGTTACGGACGTACAGCCACCAGTATCAGTAGGCCCGCTGGAGCGCCACGTCGCCCCCGCTCGTCCGGACGGTGACGGTGTCGCCGCCGTTGTTCCAGACCGCGCCGCTTGCGCCCCAATATCGGGCGGTTGCGTTGTCGCTCCCGCTGCCGGTGTAGAGGGTCACACGCTCGCCGGGCCCGAGCGTGTAGTTCCGGAACGTGTAGGACTTTCCTGTGGCGTCGGTGACTGTCCACCCATCGAGCGAGACGGCTTCCTCGCCCCGGTTCGCGAAGACGAGATACTCGTCGTTCAGGTTCTCGTTGTCGTTACCTGTGGCGTCCTCGTGTCTCTCGACGAGCGCGAGCCCCGACGCCGTGGCGGTTGCGGTCTGCCAGTCGGCCGCCCTCGGGTCGACACAGCGCCAGAGGCCGCGCCTGGCCTCGCGGGCGCTCGTCTCGGCGGCACTGAAGCTGTCGCCACGCGAGAACTCGCTGTCGTAGACCCTGGCACGGCCGGTGGCGACGAGCTGGTAGTTGAACAGGCGGTCGTCGACGACCACGTAGGCCAGCAGCCGGTCGTAGAACCCACGGCGGTCGAGGTTCGGGTCCGTGGCGATTCCGACGCTCCGACCGAGCAGTCGGTCCTTCGCGAAGTTCGAGGCGTTCGTCCCGGCGCTGTGGAGACAGTCCGCGCCGGCGGCGGTGTCGGGGACGCCCTCGAACTCCGCCGGGTCGTTGTCGCCCCGGACCTCGGGGGTGTCGACGCCGACCAGCCGGACGGTGTCGCGGGTGCCGTTGCGGTACTCGATGCGGACGGTGTCGCCGTCGACGACGGCGGTGACGCTCACCTGGGTCGTCTCCGCCGGGAGCGACCCGGCCGTCCCCGGCGCCGATGGGATACCGGGGTCGGAACCCGGCAGGAGGCCGCCACAGCCCGCCAGCACGACCACTAGAACCACGAGTCCGACCCGGCGCCCTGTCATCGTCGGGTGGAGGGTGGCCACCCACACAACCCTTCGGGCGGAGAGTTATGCCACTGGCCCGACCAGTCCCAGTCGATGCTCTCTCTGCACGTCAGTGAGGTCATGCGGACACCCGCAAGCACCATCACGCCCGGCAGCCCAATCGTCGAGGCGGCGACGCGGCTCCGCGACGAGGGTATCGGCTCGCTCGTCGTCGAACGCGATGGGGAGTCGGTCGGTATCATCACCGAGAGCGACATCGTCGCCGTCACCGCAGCGGAGGGCGACACGCGAAAGCTGACCGTCGAGGACGTAATGGCGACGCCGCTTGTGACCGTCGGGTCCGACGCCGACCTGGGTGTCGCCGTCGACCGCCTGCGGACCCACGGCATCAAGAAACTGCCCGTCGTCGAGGACGGCGAACTCGCGGGTATCGTGACGACGACGGACATCTCTCGCTACGTCCCACATATCACCCGGCCGGAGCCGTCCGGCGAGTCCACCCCCGAGCGACGGCGGTTTACCCGCCCCGATACGCTGTACGAGGACGACGACTGGGAGTTCGACAGCTACGGCGTCGCCGATGGCATCGACGTCGGCGACCACGTCCGCTTCTCGAAGACCCTCTCGGAGAACGACGTCGAGCGGTTCGCGGAGATAAGCGGCGACACGAACCGACTGCATCTGGACGAGACGTTCGCCCGCGACAGCCGCTTTGGCCGCCCCATCGTTCACGGGACACTGGTCTCGGGTATCATCAGCGCCGCGCTGGCCCGGCTGCCGGGGCTGACAATCTACCTCTCACAGGAACTCGCCTACCGGGGGCCGGTCGACATCGGCGACCGCGTCACCGCCCACTGCGAGGTGGTCGAACAGCTCGAAGAAAACCGATTCCGTCTGTCGACGGCGGTCGACGATTCCGATGGCGAGTGTGTCGTCGAGGGGGATGCCGTGGTCATCTCGGACCCGATTTCCGAGAGCGGATAGCGGGCTATGTTATCACACCCGACGGGACAAAGGAGGTCCACCAGTGGATGGACTGGGCCCGGGGAACGGGTACCGGTTCGGCTAGACGAGCAGGACGACCAGCGCCACCGCAATCCACCCGACTTTCAGCCCCGTGTTGACGGCGATGTGCAGGACCCGGACGAAGACATCCGCGAGTCGAGGCGACCGGATTTGACGGGGCTGCAAATGCAAGCGCCAGCGTCGCAACGACGGGTCAGCCACACTAGCCGATGGAAGACAACCAGATGACAGCTTCGAACGACGTTTCGGTCCAGCGAAACGAGGAGATATTCAACGACGAGGGCACCCTCGTCGGCGTCGTCGGCGAGGCGACCCGGGAGGGATTCACGGTCGAGACGGTCGCCTCGGTAACCGTCGAACACGGCGACGCGGCGCGCAGTGACGACCAGGACCCCGGCCAGGAGTTCGGCGAGGGGTATATCATGTGGCGATGCACCGAGTGCGGCGAGATGGGCGAACTCGACGACGGGTTCCCGGAGAACTGTCCCAACTGCGGGGCACCGAAAGAAGCCATCGCGAAAGACCGCGAGGACTGAACTTGGGGCCCGCGCCGGCTACACTAGTATCCGGACGGCGCCAAACAGCACCAGTACCCCCAGTACGTCACAGACGTTGGTGACGACCGGGATGACCACGTCGTCGGGGTTGAGTTCGAACCGGTAGGCGGCGTAGGTCGTTATCGTCGTGACCGCGACCGCAAGCGCCGCCAGTACGGTGCCGCTCAGGAGTGCGACCCCGACCACCGTCGGCAGCGTGAGCCGAGTCCCGCCGACCACCTTCTGTAACAACCACGCGCCCGCGCCCATGAGCGGGAAGACGGTGACGGCCAGCGCCATCGTGGCGATGGCGTTGCCAACCAGTCGGTCGTCGTCGACATCGAAGGAGAGCAGGCCCAGATGCAGCGCCGTCGAGAACCGCGCCGCGAGGATGCTCCCGAGGTTACCGGCCATCCCGATGGTCACGGGGACGAGCACCAGCAGCGTCGGGTAGCGAAGCAGCGTCGCCTCGAACGTGTTCAGCACGATGCCGCTGCCCAGTTCGATGGCCGTGAGCACGACCAGCACCGGCAGCATCCGGCGGACGATACCACGGACCGTCCACTCCGAGACGCCCACGCTACCCACCTCCCAGCGCGAGGACGATGCGGGTCGCTACCAGCAGCGTCGCGACGCCGACCACGTCGCCCGTCGTCGTTACCACCGGCCCCGCCAGGGTGTCGGGGTTCAGCCCCCGGCGGTAGCCCACGAAGACGACCGAGACGACCGCGACGGTCAGCAACACCCCCGAGATGAACCCCGCGAGCAGGGCGATGGCCACGAGTGTGGCAAGCGAGGCCGAGGGCCGCTCCAGCGCCGACAGCAGCGCGACCGTCAGGACGGCAGCGATACCGCTGATGAGGACGCCGTTTGCCAGCGCCGCCGCGACGGCCGCGTTCACCCGCTCGTCGTCCGTCGAGAACGTCGGGTCGACCAGCCCCTGGTGCAGCGCCGACCCCAGCCGCGCCCCCAGCGAGCCATAGACGTTCCCCCGCGTCGCCAACAGCGCCGGCACCAGTACCAGCAGGCCCGCGACCTGCTCCAGTTCGGCGTCCATTCCGCCCAGCACGACGCCCGCAAAGAGGCCCCCGACCGCACTGAGGGCCAGCACGGGGAGTGACTCCCGGTAGGCCTGCCGGGCCACCTCGCGGACGGTCATTAGGACACGCAAGTGTATCCAGTCGCAAAAAGAACCCGACCGAAGTGTCGACACCCGCTCACCACAAGACGTAGTTAATGGACGAGCCACGGGTCCTACTGACGAGCGCGGCGCAGTTCGACGGGAAAACCAGTAGCCACGCTTCAGAACGGTCCCATCCCGCCCATGCCGCCCATGTCGCCGTCGCCCTGCTGCATCTGTTTCATCATGCGCTCCATGTCGCCGTCGCCCATCCCCTGGAACTGCTTGAGCATCTGTGACATCTGCTTGTGCTGTTCGAGCAGTTCCCGGACTCGCTCCTCGGGCTTGCCCGAGCCGTGACAGATACGCTGGGTGCGGGACTGGCCGATGATGCGCGGGTTCTCTAATTCCGCTTCGGTCATCGAGTCCATGATGACGTCGAAATCGCGCATTCGCTCCTGGGTGACGTCCATCGCGTCGTCGGGCAGCTGGTCCATGAGCCCGCCGCCCATCCCGGGAATCATGTCCATCACCTGGTCCAGGGGCCCCATATTGTTCATCGTCTCCATCTGCTTGCGCATGTCCTTGAGGGTGAACGTGCCCTCAAGCATCTGCTCGGGGTCCCAGTCCTCTTCGTCGCCAGTTTCCTGCATCGCCCGCTCGACGCGCTCGGTGAGCTGTTTCAGGTCGCCCATGCCGAGCAGCCGGGAGATGAAGCCCGAGGGCTCGAAGCGCTCGATGTCCTTGACGGTCTCCCCGGAGCCCAGGAACGCAATCGTCGAGTCGGTCTCGTCGACGGCGGCGAGTGCGCCCCCACCTTTGGCGGTCCCGTCGAGTTTGGTGATGACCACGCCGTCGATACCGATGGCCGTCTGGAAGTCCGCGGCCTGGCTCTTGGCGCTCTGACCCATCGCCGCGTCGAGTACCAGCAGGTCGCGGTCGGGCTCGACCTCGGCCTCGATGCGCTCTATCTGCTCGATGAGCGCATCGTTCAGGCCGTCCCGACCGGCCGTGTCCACGATTCGGACGTCGGCTTCTTCCGTCGCTTCGAGGCCTTCGCGGGCGATTTCGACCGGGTCCTCGGCGTCCGGGTCACCGTAGAAATCGACCTCGGCGCGTTCGGCCATCTCCTTTGCCTGGTCGTAGGCGCCCGGGCGGTCGGTGTCGGTCTGGATGATGGCCGGCCTGAGTCCCTTCGTCGAGAACCACCAGGCCATCTTGGCGGCCGTCGTGGTCTTCCCCGACCCGTACAAGCCGGCGAGCATGATGGTCTGGTCCTCAAGAGGGATGTCAGTCGATTCGCCCACCAGCTCTACGAGTTCCTCGTAGACGATTCGGAGCACCCAGTCCCGGGGTGTCGTCCCCGCCGGGGGCTCCTCTTCGAGGGCGCGGGTCTCGATGTTGTCCGATAGCTCCTGGACCAGCGCCACGTCGACGTCGGCCTGCAACAGCGACCGCTGAATCTCCTTGACGATGTCCTCGATGTCCGCCTCGGAGATGCGTGACTTCCCCCTGAGGTTGTCCAGCGTGCCTCGGAGAGAGCTTCCGAGATTGTCGAGTACCATTGTTGGGCCGACCTACGCGGTGCCGTGGGTAAAGCCTTCTGACGGATAGCTAGCAGAAGCCTCGCCCTTCAGGGCGGGGAGGAAGTCAAACTCGCACTGCCGGCTGCACCGAACTGACGGAAACCGCCACCGAAGATGTTGTCACGAACGTACGTCCGGCGGTCTCACTTTAGCTACCGGTGCCGTCGCCCTCGGCGTTCTCGACGTCAGCGTTTACTCCGGCACTTCGGCGACGGTCGTAATCGCTCGCGGACTCCCGGGCATCGACTGCTGGATGTGGTGTTCGAACTCCTCGAAGCCGGCGTTCCGGAACATCCGGTCGGCCTCTTCCTCGTCGTAGAACAGCATGATGGCGTCGGCCACCTTCTGGAAGACGCTGGATTTGGGGTAGTCCGGGCCGACGATGAGCACCCTGCCGCCGGGTTTCGTGATGCGGCGGGCCTCTTCGAGGGCGTCGACGGGGTTTGGCCAGTACTCGATAGAACCCGAGGACCAGACGGCGTCGAAGCTGTCGTCCTTGAACGGCAGTCGCTCGGCGTCGCCCATGTGATAGCGGACACGACCGAACTTGCCGAACTTCTGAAACGCCTTCGAGAGCTGGTGGGGGCTCTGGTCTAACCCGTAGACGGTGTCGACTTCTTCGAGCAGGCCTTCGGTGGCGAAGCCGGTGCCACAGCCCACGTCGAGCACGCGGTCGTCGGGGTCGAGGTCGAGCATGGCGATAGCCTCGTCGCGCATCGCCTCGTTCCAGACGAACGGGTTAATCTGGTCGTACACCTTCGAGAGATACTTATAGAACGTCCTGGCCCGGGCTTTGTTCTCGAGGACTCCCATTATCGCTCCGTTAGGCCTTGGCGGTGATAATTCCCCGGTTTCCCGGCGGAGTAGTGTTTAGTTTAGTAGAAAACGCGGAAGGGAGCCAGAAAGCCCCGGTGGGCCCACTCCCCAGTACGTGACTTATACCGGTGGCTGTAACAAACTGAAGGAATTCGCGGTGGCGAATATCTTTACGAACGTACAGCCACCAGTGTTACGATACCACGGAAACTTCGCAACTACCAAATAGCCGCTGGCGCAAGGGTCGGACGATTAGAGAATGCCACGGCCAGAAGTTCTAGACCGGATAAAGGAGGCCGAGCAGGAGGCCGACGATATCGTCGCCGAGGCCGAGGAAGACCGCGAGGAGACCATCGCGGCGGCCCGCCAGGAGGCCGACGAGATTCGCGAACAGGCCCGCAAGGAGGCCGAATCGGCGGCCCAGCAGCGCCTCGAAGACGCGCTCGAGGAGATTGCGGCCGAGCGCGAGGAACTCATCGAGCAGGGCGAGAACGCCCGCCAGCAGCTCGAACAGCAGGCCGCCGGCCGAGAGGACGAGGTGGTCGAATACGTGACGGACCTCTTCGAGGAGGCGGTACATGCTCAGACCTGAGAAGATGTGTCGCGTCTCGGTGACGGGGTCGAAACGCGTCATGGAGCCCGTCGTCGAGGCGGTCCACGATCTGGATATGCTCCACGTCACCGAGTACGACGGCTCGTGGGACGGGTTCGAGCCGGGCGACCCGGTCGAGGGGGCCGACGAGGCCTCCGACCAGCTGGTCACCGTCCGCGCGCTCGAATCCATCCTCGACGTCGAGGCCGAGGACGCGGGCCCGACGCGGCTCGTCACCGACGAGGCCCTCGAGGAGGACTTAGAGGCGGTCCGGACGACGGTCACCGAACTCGACGACCGCCGTGACGGGCTCCGGGACGACCTCCGCGAGGTCGAAGACAAAATAAGCACCATGGAGCCCTTCGTCACGCTGGGTATCGACCTGGACCTGCTCCGTGGCTACGACACGCTGGCCGTGTCCGTCGGCGAGGGCGACGCCGACGAAATCGACGCCGCCCTCGAGAACAGCGATATCGATGCCTACGAGCTGTTCGACGGGGACGACGTGGTCGCGGTCTTCGCCCGCGCCGACGACGAGGAACTCCAGGACGCACTGGTCGGAGCGACGTTCTCCGCACTGGTCGTGCCCGACGGCGAGGGCGACCCGACGGAGTATCTGGAGGAGCTGCACCACCGCAAACAGCAGCTCGAATCGAAGCTCGACACGGTAGCGGGGGAACTCGACGAACTCCGCCTGGACTACGCCGGCTTCCTGCTGGCCGCCGAGGAGAAACTGTCCATCGAGGTCCAGAAATCCGAGGCGCCCCTGACCTTCGCGACGACGGAGAACGCCTTCATCGCCGAGGGGTGGATTCCCGACGCGGAGTACGAGCTGTTCGAACAGCAGGTCAGAGCCGAGGTCGGCGAGGCAATCGACATCGAGAAACTCGAAATCGCCGAGTACGACGACGACGGCCACGTCCACTCCCACGAGGAGGTCGAGGGCGGCGGCGAGTCCGACGCGGCGGACGGCCCGGCGGCAGACGACACCGACGACCGGCCCGAGAAGGCCGTGGCTGACGGCGGCCACCCCACGTCCGCCAGCGGCCTCGTCACGATGGGCGACTCCAGCCCGCCGGTCATCCAGGACAACCCCGGTGCGGCCAAACCGTTCGAGGCGCTCGTCGAGGTCGTCAACCGCCCGAAGTACGGTGAGTTCGACCCGACGGTCCTGTTTTTCCTCACCTTCCCCGTCTTCTACGGGTTCATGATAGGGGACCTGGGGTACGGTCTCATCTACTTCGTGCTCGGCTACGGCCTCTACTCGAAGGCGGACGGCGACGTGCTGAAGAGCCTCGGCGGCGTCGCGATGTGGGCCGGCGGCTTCACGATGCTGTTCGGCGTGCTGTACGGCGAGTTCTTCGGGCTCCACCAACTCGGGGATATCGTCTGGGGCGGCAGCCCGCCCATCCACAAGGGGCTCCAGCCGGTGTACGGCGAGTACGCGCTTGGCTGGCTGCTCGTCAGCGTGCTGGCCGGGATGGCCCACCTCGCGGTCGGGTGGACGCTTGGCTTCTTCAAGAACCTCGAGCACGGGCTCTGGGACGCCATCACTGAGAGTGGCTCCTGGCTCCTGATGCTGTTTGGCTTCTGGACCTGGATATTCAGCGACTTCCCGGCCGGGAGCAAGCCCGCGTTCATCATCGGGAGCGAAGCGGTGTTCAACGGCCACCCCTTCCACCTCGGCTTCACCGGCTTCTCCGCCACGGTCGGGATGGTCGCGCTTGCCGTCTTCGTCGTGGGCCTCGTGCTCATCGCGACGGCCGACTTCGCGGAGTTCGTCGAGGCCGTCTTCCTGCAAGTGTTCGTCAATGGGCTGTCCTACACCCGACTGGCGGCCGTCCTGCTTGCGAAGGCCGGCATGGCGTTCGTGGTCAACCTGCTGTTCTTTGGCGTCTACATCGTCGAGACGGGCAAGGGCGAGGAGTGGCACTTCGGTATCAACCACGCCCCGGCACACATGCTCGAACAGGGCACCTACCACGGCCACGAAGTCACCGGCGTGATGTTCCCCGGACTGATGCATTCGGGCGTCGCCGGCGTCGTCGGCGGCCTGCTCGTGCTGGTGCTGGGCCACGCGCTGGTGCTCATCCTCGGTGTCACGAGCGCCGGTCTGCAGGCCGTGCGTCTCGAGTACGTCGAGTTCTTCGGGAAGTTCTTCGAGGGCGGCGGCAAGAAGTACAACCCCTTCGGCTACGAACGGACCTACACGACCGACGACTGACCACCCGCCGAAGCTTCCGCCCGGATTCGACGCCGGGCGTCGACGGCTGGTATCCGCTGACAGCCGTGACTGCAGGGTGGCCTAAACCGCCAGAACAGCCTCCTGACGAACGGTTTTGAGAACCTTTATGAACTCCGTGGCGTCACATACGCCTGTTCGGACACGAGCAACTCACAGAGGACTTCAACAATATGATCGAAACTATCGCACCCGTTGTTAACGCTGCACTGCAGAACGTCGCTCCAGCCATCCCACCGAGTGCCGCCGCCGCACTCGCCGTCGGTCTCGCTGCCCTCGGCTCGGGCTACGCCGAGCGAGGTATCGGTGCCGCTGCGGTCGGTGCCGTCGCGGAGGACGACAGTATGTTCGGCCGTGGGCTTATCCTGACAGTCCTGCCGGAAACGCTCGTCATTCTCGCGCTGGTCGTCGTCTTCGTCGTATAAACACTCCCCTTTTCAACAATGAGCCTTGAAACAGTCGTAGAGGATATCCGAGACGAGGCCCGCGCGCGTGCAGAGAAGATTCGGGCCGACGGCGAGGAGCACGCCGACGGGATTATCGCCGAGGCCGAGGCCGACGCAGCGGAAATCCGCGAGGAGCGCGAGGCCGAGGTCGAGCGCGAAATCGCCCAGGAGCGCGAACAGCGCCTCTCCTCGGCGAAGCTCGAGGCAAAGCAGGCCCGACTGGGCGCCCGACGTGATGTCCTCGAAGACGTCCGCGACGACGTCGAGGCGGCTATCGCCGACCTCGAGGGCGACCGTCGCGAGGAGCTGACCCGCGAGCTACTCGCGGCCGCCGCCGAGGAGTTCGGCGACAACGAGCTCCGTATCTACGGTCGCGCCGGGGACCAGTCGCTCATCGAGGATATCCTCACCGAATACGACGACGCAACGTTTGCCGGTGAGCGGGAGTGTCTCGGCGGCGTGGTAGTCGAGAGCGAGGCCTCCCGCGTCCGCGTGAACAACACGTTCGACTCCGTACTGGAGTCAGTCTGGGAGGAGAACCTGAAAGCAATCAGCGACCGTCTCTTCGACGACCAATGAGTCCGTACGGCACAGCCGGCGGCGGGCGGAGCAGCAACTACGAGTACGTCATCGCTCGTGTTCGCTCCCGCCGTGCCTCGCTGTTTGACACCGACGACTACCGGAAACTGGTCCGCATGGGGACGAGCGAAATCGCTCGCTTCATGGAGGAGACCGAATACGAGACCGAGATGAACGCCCTCGGGGCCCGATACAGCGGTTCGGACCTCATCGAGTACGCGCTGAACCGCAACCTCGCGAAACACTTCGACGACCTGTTGCGCTGGGCCGAGGGCGCGCTGTACAGCTACATCGCCCGCTACCTGCGGAAGTTCGACGCGTGGAACAGCAAGACGGTCATTCGCGGCATCTACTCCGGTGCCGAGTCGAGCGAAATCGAGGACGACCTCATCCGCGCCGGGGAGTTCGGCGAGAAGCGCATCGACACCCTGGTGACGGCCGGCTCCATCGAGGAAGTCGTCGAGTCACTCGACGACACCATCTTCGGGGAGTCGCTGGCCGAGGCCTACGAGGTGTACGAGGCCGAGGAGGTACTGGTGCCACTGGAGAACGCCATCGACCGTGCCTTCTACGAGACACTGCTCGATGGCCTGCCCAGCAACCCGGAACGGGACAGCCCGACGGGGCTGTACGTCCAGTTCCTGCAGGCCGAAGTCGACTTCCGGAACCTCCGGAACGCCCTGCGGCTGGCCCGCAGCGGGGCCGAAACGGACCCGACGGAGTACTACATTCGGGGCGGGAAACTGTTCGACGAGCAGTCGCTCGGACAGCTCACCGCCAACTTCGACGGGCTCGTCGCCGCGGTGCGTGACAGCCGGTACGGCGACGACCTCGACGCGGCGCTGTCCGCACTGGAGGACGCCCAGAACCTAGTCGAGTTCGAGCGGGCGCTGGACACGGCGTTGCTCGAGTATGCCGACAAGCTGTCGACCCGCTACCCGCTGTCGGTGTGTCCGGTGTTGTCGTTCGTGCTCGCAAAGGAGCAGGAGGTCGACAACATCCGGGCCATCGCTCGCGGTCGCGAGGCGGGGCTGGGCCCCGACGAAATCGAACAGGAGCTGGTGATACTATGAGCCAGGAGATAGCTGTGGTCGGGAGCCCGGAGTTCACGACGGGCTTTCGGCTGGCGGGCGTTCGCAAGTTCGCGGACATCCCCACAGAACGGAAAGACGAGCAGTTGGACGACGCCGTCACGGAGATGCTCGAAGACGACGACGTCGGCATCGTCGTGATGCACGACGACGACATGGACCATCTCTCTCGGGGCGTCCGCGAGAGCGCGGAGACGAGCGTCGAACCCGTGCTGGTGACGCTGGGCGGCGAGGGCGCCGGCAGCGGCGGGCTGCGTGAACAGATAAAACGAGCCATCGGTATCGACCTGATGGACGAGGAGTAAACTATGAGTCAAGCAACAGAATCCGACGTCCGTGAGGACGGCACTATCGAAAGCGTCTCGGGACCGGTCGTAACGGCTCGGGACCTCGACGCCCGGATGAACGACGTCGTCTACGTCGGTTCGGAAGGGCTGATGGGCGAGGTCATCGAGATTGAAGGTAACATCACCACTATCCAGGTGTACGAGGAGACCTCCGGGGTCTCCCCGGGCGAACCGGTCGAAGGGACCGGCGCCCCCCTGTCGGTGGACCTCGGGCCGGGGATGCTCGACGCCATCTACGACGGCGTCCAGCGCCCGCTCGACGTCTTAGAGGAGAAGATGGGCTCGGCGTATCTCGACCGCGGTGTCGACGCGCCGGGTATCGACTTAGAGAAGACCTGGGAGTTCCAGCCGGACGTCGAAACGGGCGATACGGTCGAGCCCGGCGACATCGTCGGCACCGTCCCCGAGACGCCCAGCATCGACCACAAGGTGATGGTCCCGCCCGGCTCCGAGGGTGGCGAAGTCTCGACCATCGAGTCGGGGAGCTTCACCGTCGAGGAGGCGGTCGTCGAACTCGACTCCGGCGAGGAGATTCGGATGCGCCAGGAGTGGCCGGTGCGCCAGCAACGGCCCTCCGTCGACAAGGAGACCCCGACGGAACCGCTTATCTCGGGCCAGCGCGTACTGGACGGCCTGTTCCCCATCGCGAAGGGCGGGACCGCGGCGATTCCCGGCCCCTTTGGCTCCGGGAAGACCGTTACCCAGCACCAACTCGCCAAGTGGGCCGACGCGGATATCGTCGTCTACGTCGGCTGTGGCGAGCGTGGCAACGAGATGACCGAGGTCATCGAGGACTTCCCCGAGCTAGAGGACCCAATCACGGGCAACGCCCTGATGGACCGGACCTGCCTCATCGCGAACACGTCGAACATGCCCGTCGCAGCGCGTGAGTCCTGTGTCTACACGGGAATCACCATCGCGGAGTACTTCCGCGACATGGGCTATGACGTCGCGCTGATGGCCGACTCCACCTCCCGGTGGGCCGAAGCCATGCGGGAGATTTCCTCGCGACTCGAGGAGATGCCCGGCGAGGAGGGGTACCCCGCGTACCTCTCTGCGCGCCTGTCGGCGTTCTACGAGCGGGCCGGTTACTTCGCGAACATCAACGGGACCGAGGGGTCCATCTCGGTCATCGGGGCCGTCTCGCCGCCGGGCGGGGACTTCTCGGAGCCGGTGACCCAGAACACGCTGCGTATCGTCAAGACGTTTTGGGCGCTGGACGCCGACCTCGCCGAGCGTCGGCACTTCCCGTCTATCAACTGGAACGAGTCCTATTCGCTCTATCGTGACCAGCTAGACCAGTGGTTCGTCGACAACGTCCGCGAGGACTGGCCCGAGACGCGACAGTGGGCCATCGACACGCTGGACGAGGAGACCGAACTACAGGAAATCGTCCAGCTCGTCGGGAAGGACGCTTTACCGGAAGACCAGCAACTGACACTGGAAATCGCCCGCTACCTGCGTGAGGCGTGGCTCCAGCAGAACGCGTTCCACCCGACCGACACCTACTGCGAACCCGAGAAGACGTACCGCATCATGGACGCCATCAAGACGTACAACGACGAGGCCGTCGATGCGCTCGAGGCCGGTGTGCCCGTCGAGGAACTCACCGACATCGAGAGCGCGCCCCGTCTGAACCGCATCGGCGTCCAGGAGGACTGGGACGAGTACATCGACGAACTCGAGGACGACATCAGTTCGGAGCTCCGGGAGCTATACTAATGAAAGAATACCAGACAATCACCGAAATCAGCGGCCCGCTGGTCTTTGTCGAGACCGACGAGCCGGTCGGCTACGACGAAATCGTCGAAATCGATATCGGCGACGGCGAGATGCGCCGTGGCCAGGTGCTCGAATCGGCGAGCGACCACGTCGCCATCCAGGTGTTCGAGGGGACCGAGGGAATCGACCGCAGTGCGTCGGTTCGCTTCCTCGGCGAGACGATGAAGATGCCCGTCACCGAGGACCTGCTGGGACGGGTCATGGACGGGACCGGCCAGCCAATCGACGGCGGGCCCGAAATCGTCCCCGACGAGCGCCAGGACATCGTCGGCGCGGCCATCAACCCCTACTCCCGGGAGTACCCCGAGGAGTTCATCCAGACCGGCGTGTCGGCCATCGACGGCATGAACACGCTGGTTCGGGGCCAGAAGCTGCCCATCTTTTCGGCGTCGGGGCTGCCCCACAACGACCTCGCGCTCCAGATTGCGCGACAGGCCTCGGTTCCGGAAGAGGAAGCGGGCGGCGAGGACGGCTCCGAGTTCGCCGTCATCTTCGGCGCGATGGGGATTACGGCCGAGGAGGCAAACGAGTTCATGGACGACTTCGAGCGCACCGGCGCGCTGGAACGCTCGGTCGTCTTCATGAACCTCGCGGACGACCCCGCCGTCGAGCGGACGATTACGCCGCGACTCGCCCTGACTACTGCGGAGTATCTCGCCTTCGAGAAGGATTATCACGTCCTGGTCATCCTGACGGACATGACCAACTACTGCGAGGCGCTGCGTGAAATCGGCGCCGCGCGCGAGGAGGTCCCGGGCCGCCGTGGCTACCCCGGCTACATGTACACGGACCTGGCCCAGCTGTACGAGCGGGCCGGCCGTATCGAGGGTCGTGACGGCTCTGTCACGCAGATTCCCATCCTCACGATGCCGGGTGACGACGACACCCACCCGATTCCGGACCTGACGGGGTACATCACCGAGGGCCAGATATACATCGACCGCGACCTCAACAGCCAGGGCGTCCAGCCGCCGATTAACGTCCTGCCCAGCCTGTCGCGGCTGATGGACGACGGTATCGGTGAAGGGCTCACCCGTGCCGACCACGCCGACGTGAAAGACCAGATATTCGCCGCCTACGCGGAGGGTGAGGACCTCCGGGACCTCGTGAACATCGTCGGTCGCGAGGCGCTGTCGGACCTCGACAACAAGTATCTGGACTTCGCGGACCGCTTCGAGGAGGAGTTCATCGACCAGGGGTACGACACGAACCGCGACATCGACGAGACCCTCGAACTCGGCTGGAACCTGCTCTCGATGCTCCCGAAAGATGCGCTGAACCGCATCGACGAGGCACTCATCGAGGAGCACTACCGCGAGGACGAGCCGGCCGAAGAAGTCGCCGCGGACTGAGCGGGCCGAACCGACCGCTTTTCGACCGGCTCCACGCAACGCTCGCCGCTCTGTACCCAACTGATTGGGTGTGCTAAACTTTACTTGTCGAACCCAAATGACAGATGCACTATGCCACAACCAGGAAGCGAACAGATATGGCTATGGCTCGGTACAGCAGGCATGTTCCTCGGCATGCTTTACTTCATCGGCCGAGGCTGGGGCGAGACGGACGACCGTCGCCAGAAGTTCTACATCGCCACAATACTGATAACAGCAATCGCGTTCGTGAACTACTTGATGATGGCCCTGGGCTTTGGCCTGACCATCATCGAGTTCGGCGGCGAGCAACGGCCCATCTACTGGGCCCGGTACACGGACTGGCTCTTTACCACGCCGCTGTTGCTGTTCGACCTCGCGTTGCTCGCGGGGGCGGACCGCAACACCATCGCGTCGCTGGTGAGCCTCGACGTGCTGATGATCGGCACCGGGCTGCTCGCCACGCTGTCGGCCGGTAGCGGCGTGCTGGCGGCGGGCGCGGAGCGACTGGTCTGGTGGGGAATCAGCACAGCGTTCCTGCTGGTGTTGCTGTACTTCCTGTTCAGCTCGCTGTCGGGCCGGGTCACCGACCTCCCGAGCGACACACAGAGTACGTTCACCACCTTGCGGAACCTCGTGACCGTCGTCTGGCTGGTCTACCCCGTCTGGTGGCTCATCGGTACCGAGGGGCTCGGCCTCGTCGGCATCTTCGCCGAGACGGCCGGCTTCATGGTCATCGACCTGACCGCGAAGGTCGGCTTCGGGTTCATCCTCCTGCGAAGCCACAGCGTCCTCGACGGCGCAACGGAGCCCCAGGCGTCGGGTGCGACCCCGGCAGACGACTAACGCGACCGTTCGATTTTTTTCGACCCCGAAACCGATAGCCTCGGCTCAGGACGACTGAAAACGGTTAACTGGCTACGACCGATAGGACACTGTAATGGCGAAGGACGTCAAACCGACCCGGAAGAACTTGATGCAGATAGAGGACCGCATCGAACTCTCCGAGCGCGGACACGATACGCTAGAGAAGAAGCGTGACGGCCTCATCATGGAGTTCATGGATATCCTCGACCAGGCACAGGACGTCCGTGAGGACCTCGAAGTCTCCTACGACCGCGCCCAAGACGCCATCAACATGGCACGCGCGATGGAGGGCGACGTGGCGGTCCGGGGCGCCGCCGCCGCACTCAAGGAACACCCCGAACTGACCACCCAGTCGAAGAATATCATGGGCGTCGTCGTCCCGCAAATCGACTCGACGGGCGTCAAGAAGTCCCTCGACGAGCGTGGCTACGGCGTGATGGGCACGTCCGCCCGTATCGACGAGGCCGCCGACGCCTACGAGGAACTCATCGAGAACATCATCCTCGCCGCCGAGGTCGAGACGGCGATGAAGAAGATGCTTGAGGAGATAGAGACGACAAAGCGGCGCGTCAACGCCCTGGAGTTCAAGCTCCTGCCCGACCTCAACGACAACAAGGAGTACATCGAGCAGAAACTCGAGGAGCAGGAGCGAGAGGAAATCTTCCGCATGAAGAAAATCAAAGCGAAAAAAGAAGCGGAAGAAGACGCCCTCGCGGCCGAAGAGGACGAGGAAGCGAAAGCAGAGCGGCTCAAAGCGGACGACTAAAACGGGGTTCCGGCCGGTCTTGCCAGGGGCTCGCAACGCCCGGCGTCCGGTACCACTATCGTACCGGCGGTGCGTTCTCTCCGTATGTCCTGTCAGTCCTGTGGTGGTGACACAGTCGCCGTGTCGGTCCCGGCGGAACTCCGCGAGTATCTGCCCGGCGACGCGCCGACCGTGACGGTCTGTCGCGACTGTCTGGCGATGGAGCCGACCGACGACGCGGTCGACGGCGTCCCGGACCTGGCGGCGCTGGACGACGCCTTTCCGTCGAACGCCGAGGCGGCCGTCCCGCTGGTGTTGCTCGTGGGCCTGCTCGACTCGCTGGCGCTGCACCGGGCGGAGATTACGGCGCTGCTCGAACGGGCCGAGCGGGCCGGAACGGACCCGCTGCTGGTCGTGGACCGGCTGGCCGACAGCTACGGCGACGACGCCCACGTCGACCTCGCCGCCCGTCGCCACCAGCTCGAACAACTGTTGTGAGTGCCTTCTAACCAGTTAGGTACCATGAATTTATACATGCCGCTACTGTCATACGATGCGGCAGACGAGAGCGTGTGTCCGCGTGTGGGCCGACACTCTGTCCACGACACTTCCCCACCCCCTTCCCCACTTTCGACAATGTGTAGAGCGACCAGCTCCGTCTGACCGTGTGGTCGGTCGAGGCTATCAGACACCGGTCGAGTAACGCAACAGTCCGGCGACACCGCCAAAGGCCGTCTGGAGCTGCTCGCCTTTCTCGAAGTCCGTCGAGACGAAGACCGTCTCCGTCCCGCGCTGGTCGGCCAGCTCCATCAGGTGGTCAATGGCGTCCTCCCGTTTGCCGTCTTCGGCATCGACCGTCGCGTTACAGCGCGTACAGTCGTGGTCCGGCGTCGGCTTCGAGCTGGTGAGAAGGTCGTACTCGTCGTGGCCGTTCTCGCAGGTGTAGGCGATGACGTCTTTCCGGAGGTCCTCGGAGATGAGCAGCTCCTCGACGGCGCCCATGTTGAGGTTCTGACGGGTCTGGTCGAAGCCGTAGGTGGCCTTGTCCCCGTCGTGGAGCTGCTTGAAGAACTCCTCCATGACCTGCTTGTCCTGGAGCATCTCGTGTTCCTCCAGGATGTCCTCGGCGGCGTCGACGAGGTCGTAGAGCCCGGACTCGTCGGTGTAAGCGATGTCGAACTTCCCCAGGACCATATCCTGTAGCTCGTGGTGGAGGTAGTCGCCGTCGAGGAACTCGTCTTTCGTCGGTGAGGGGCCGCCCACGAGGACGCCGTCTATCTCGTGGCGGTCCGGGACCATCAGGTCGTTTGCCATCCCCGCGACTTCCTGATAGAAGTTGTCGATGGCCTCCAGTCGCAGGCGGGCGAATCGCTGGGCGGACTGGCCACCTTTGCGCTGCTTGCCCGGCACCAGCGAGGAGGCGGATTTGACCGGTTCGACCCGTTTGCCCTTGAGCCAGCCGACGTTGGCCTCCCGCCGGTCGAGCACGACGAGGCCAAAGAGGCCCTTGTCGGCCAGCATGTTCTCCAGTGGCTCGGTGAGAAAGGCCGAGTCGCAGTGATAGCGAAAGGACTCGATGGGGTCCGGGGGCGACTCCAGCACTTTGGTCACCATGTTGGTCCGGCCGCCACCGCTGTCGATGGCGCCCGAGAACAGGACCATCCCGTTCTCCGGTGGGTGGTGGTCGTAGTACCGTAGACGGTCCTTGAGCGAGGTCAGCGCGTCCTGAACGGCTGTCCGAGTGGCCTTCGATTTGATGTTCGAGGCCTCGGAGTGCTCCTGGGTGACGTGAGCGACGACGTCGCTTAAGAGCTTGTCCTCGGGAACGTAGATAGAGACCAGCTGGGTCCCGGACCCCTCGTACCCCTTGAGTTCCTCGATGACCTTCTTGAACTCGTATTTCTGTTTGTCAGATTGCTCCTGTCCGTCCTGCTCACTCATTACGTTGATTTCGGTGAGGCCGCGTAAGAACCTGTTGACAGCGAGAGCCCGAGCGAGGCCGACCGCAGGGAGGCCTCGAGTCGGCTCAGACATCGTTCGATTGTCATGATGATTCACGGACAGCCGGGTTTATATGACTGCCCCTATAGAACACAGACAACAGATTATGGCGGGGTATGTTTGTACCATCGCGGGCGGGAAAGGCGGTGTCGGCAAGACCACGACTGCTGTCAACGTCGGCGCGGGACTGCAGGAACTGGGCTACGACGTCGCCGTCGTCGACGCCGACCTCGGGATGGCCAACCTGGGCTCGATGCTGGCGGTCGAGCCCGAAAAGAGCGTCCACGAGATTCTGGCCGGTGACGCAGCCGTCAGCGAGGCACTGACCGACGCCCCCGGTGGTCTGACGGTCATCGCCGGCGAACAGTCACTGGATGCCTTTGCCGACGCCGACCCGGCGAAGCTCCGAAAAGTCATCAAGACGCTCCGGGCCGCCTACGATGTCGTCATCATCGACACCGGCGCGGGTCTGAGCCACGAGGTAGCCGTACCCCTGGGACTCGCGGACGGTATCGTCCTCGTGACGACCCCCGACGAGGTCGCCGTCGGCGACACCGTCAAGACCGCCCAGCTGGCCGAGCGCATCGACGGTAACCTCATCGGCGGGCTCATAACACGGGTGACACGGCACACCGACGTCGCCGAAATCAACGAGCGCTTCGATTTCCCGCTGCTCGCAGTCATCCCCGACGACCCGCAGGCGACCCACGAAGAGCCCTTGGTCCGTAACGAGCCCGACAGCCCCGCTGCGGACGCGTACCTCCGCCTGACCGATGCCTTAGAGCGCGTGCTCTTCGAGGAGGTCACCGCCGAGACCGACCTCGACACTATCGTCGACGACGCGTGGTTCCTCGACGACGAGGAAGTGGTCGCCGACGACGCAGACGAGGAAGAGAGTTCCGGCGGCGTCTTCGGCCTGTTCAACTGACCGCTAGAGCCACAGCAAAACATACCGCCGGCCAGGAACGCGAGCAACAGTCCCTGGGTCGCGCTCGGGAGGGCCACGACGAAGACGCCGCCGAGAATGCTCACGACGGCCCCCCACCATGTTGCGGTGGTGTTTAGTTAGGCGATTCGGACTGTCACCAGCCAGAAAGCCCCCGACCGCTCGACTACTGCGACTCGCTGCGCGCTTCACTCACTCCGTTCGTTGCAGTGCTTGCTTCGCCTCGTACGAACGACGGCGGACGACGTAAGCACCGCAACGTAGTGAGGAGCGCAGCGAGTCCCCCGAGTTCAGCCAGCCGGGGCTTTCTGGCTCTCTTCCGCGTTTTCTACTAAACTAAACACTACCGCTGTTGCAACCAGAAGAACGCAGACGCTACATCGAGGTCGGGGCTTCGACGCCGATAGCGTCCAGCGCGTTGGCCACGGTGTGTCGGGTGCCGGCGACGAGTGCGAGCCGCGCGGCTCGCGTCTCGGGGTCCGCGTCGAGTACGGGACACTCCCGATAGAAGGCGTTGAACGTCTCCGCGACGGTTCGGGTGTAGGTGGCGACCGTGTGGGGCTGGAGGTCGTCGGCGGCTTCCTCGATGACGGCCGGGAACCGCGCGAGGGCGCGGAGGAGGTCCCGCTCTTCGGGTTCGTCCAGCCGGTCGAAATCGGGCTCGTCGGGTATCTCGCCGGCGTCTTCGGTAATCCCACAGCAGCGCGCGTGGACGTACTGGACGTAGGGGGCGGACTGGGCCTCGAAATCGAGCGCGCGCTCCCACTCGAAGGTGATGCCCTTGGTGGGCTGTTTCGAGACGATGTCGTAGCGGACGGCGCCGACGCCGACCTGGTGGGCGATGCGTTCGATGTCGGCCTCGTCTAACTCCCCTCGGGTGCGGTCGTCCAGCCGGGACTCGACCTCCTCGCGGGCGCGGGCGATGGCCTCGTCCAGCAGGTCGTCCAGGTCGATACCGGTCCCTTCGCGGGTGCTCATCCCGCCCTCGGGGAGGTTGACCCAGGAGTAAAACACCTGCCGGAGCTGGTCGGTGTCGTTGCCAAGCAGGTCCAGCGCGGCGGCGAGTTGGTCGGCCTGCAGGTGGTGGTCCTCGCCCAGAACGGTGACGGCGCGGTCGTAGGTGTCGAACTTCCACTCGTGGTGGGCCAGGTCACGCGTGGTGTACAGCGAGGTGCCATCGGAGCGCAGGAAGACGAGGTTCTTCTCGAAGTCGGGCAGGTCGAGCTGCCAGGCGTCCTCGTCGTAGACGGCGCAGTCCAGCTCCTTGAGCCGGGAGACGAGGGCGTCGGTGTCGCCATTGTGCATGAACCGGGTCTCCTTGACGAACTCGTCGAACTCGGCGGGGAGCCGTTCGAGGGTGATCTGCATCCCACCGAGGACCGTATCCACGACCTCGGCGACACGTTCGTAGGTCCCGTCGTCGCCGTCTTCCAGGCCCCGGAGGATGGCCTGGATTTCCGCTTCGGCGGCCTCGACGGCGTCCGCCGGTCCGTCTTCGAGAAACGAGTTCCCGTTGCGGTAGTACCGGACCATCTCGTATTCCGGGGACTCGCGTTCGGGCTCGGGGAGGTCGGACTCGTCGAAGGTCTCGTAGGCCCAGGTGAAGACGGCTATCTGGCGGCCGGCGTCGTTGACGTAGTAGTGGCGGTCGACGTCGTAGCCGGCGTAGTCCAGTACGCGGGCGACGGCGTCGCCGATGATGGGATTGCGCGCCCGGCCGACGTGGACCGGGCCGGTCGGGTTCGCGGAGGTGTGCTCGATGACGACGCTGGTCTCGCGGTCGGGCAGGCGGCCGTACTCTTCCCCCGTCGCCGCCGCCAGCGTCTCGGCGAAGTAGGCGTCGCCGGGCAGGAAGTTCACGTAGGGGCCCTGCGTGGTCACGGCGCCGACGTAGTCGAGCGAACTGGCGTCGACGGCGTCGGCGATGTCGGCGGCTACCTTCGGCGGCGGCGCGCCGACCTCGCCGGCCAGGCGGAACGCGGCGCTGGAGGCCACGACGGCGTCGACGTCCTCCGGGGGCTCCTCGATACCGAGGTCGTCGGTCGGGAGGTCCAGGGCCGTCAACGCATCACGGAGTGTGTCTTCGGCCTCCGAACGGAGCTGTCTGAACATACGCCACCTCGGCCGGCGGGGAGTAAATGGGTAACGAAACGCCGGGCCTAGGCGAAAAAGCGCGGGCCAAACAGCATCACGAACAGGCCGGCTATCATCGACAGGGTCACCGCAAGCGTCACGGCCGTCGTGAGGCTCCGCCGGCCGGGGACGGGCAGCCGGGAGACGACCGACTCCGTCGACGCCCGCAGGATGTGCCCGCCGTCCAGCGGGAAGGTCGGGATGAGGTTGAACTGGCCGATGACGACGTTAATCCACCCGGTCCAGAACAGGACGTTCGCCAGCAGGAAGACGGCCGACTCCCCCAGCAGGCCAAGTGGCCCTTCGACCGTGTAGAAGTCGACCCAGAAGCCGGTGAAGCCGGGGAAGTTGTACCCGATGCCACCGCCGGGTGCCTCGCCGATGACCGGGAGGACGAAGGCGAAATAAATCTGGCGGAAGAAGCCGGTGTCGGCTGACTCGGCCCCGTCGCCGCCGATGCCGTTCAGGAACGCCGCTGCCGGGTACCGGTCGAGGCCGAAGTCGTTGACCTCGATACCCGACACCCCCCGCTCGGGGGAGATGCCGAGCAAGGCGTTGCCGTCGCCGTCGTCGCCAGCGGTGACGTTGTAGGTGCGGCGGTCGCCGTCGACGTAGGCGGTGACCGTCATTTCCTCGCCGGCCGAGCGGTTGTCGAGCACGTCACGGAGTTCGGCCGTGTTCACGGTTCGCTCGCCGTCTATCCGCGTGATGATGACGCCGGCCCCGGCGGGCCCACCGGCGTCGGCAAAGGCCCCGTCGGCGCCGACCAGCGCGTAGCTCCCGGTCGGCATCGTCACGGTGTGGCCCGCTTCGGTCCGAATCTCGGCGACGGGGGTCGCCCGCGAGGCGTCGACGAACTGCTCGGTCGTCGAGACGTTCGTCCCGTTGACGCTGACGATGGTCTCGCCGCTCTCGAGGGGCGCGCTCTCGACGGCGCTGCTGACGACCGCCGAGCGCCTGACCGTCACCGACTCCTTCTCCCGGAACTCGACTGTCACGCGCGTCTCGTTGGTCGCCGCGAGCGCCGATTCTAGGTCGTCGGGACTGGTCACCTCCTGACCGTTGATGCCCGTTATCACGTCACCCGATTCGATGCCCGCCGCCGCCGCCGGGGTCTCCTCGACGGTGTTGCCGACGTGGTAGCCGTCGACGACGGCGATAGAGCCCGCTATCGGCCCGAACAGGAACAAGAGCGCGAGAAACGACAGCGCGAAGTTGTTGGTCACGCCGGCCGCGTACATCCGAACCTGTGCGCCGCGATTTGACTGCAGGAGTTCGGACTCGTCGGGTTCGACGAAGGCGCCGATGGGGACGACCGCAAGCAGCGCCAGTCCCATCGACTCGATGCTGATGTCCTCGACCCGACAGAACAGCCCGTGACCGCCCTCGTGGACGACCAGCGCCAGCACCAGCCCGAACACGATTTCGGGCGCGACCGACAGCGGGAGGAAGTCGTTGACGCCCGGAATCGCCAGGGCGTTTCGGGGCTCGTTCAGCGCCGACGGCTGTGGGTCGACGACCGCCTGGTAGGCGCTGAAGGCGACCAGCAGCGCCTCGCCGACCATCACCACCAGGGCGGCGCCGACCCCCAGGTTCCCCCAGGCCCGCCAGAACCGTTTCGGCCGGGCGAGCCGCGTCAGTATCTGCTTGCCCCGTTGGGTGTGAATCGTCGCGAGCGGGCCACTGAGGTTCACGTACTCGGGTATTATATTACGGGACTTGAGCACCATCGCCGCCAGCGTGTACGTGGCGAGTCCAACGAGTACCCACGTCAGCGTGCCCACCATCTAATTGACGGTTGGGCCAGCAAAGCAAGAGGGTTTGGTTTGGCCGTGCTGCGGTCACCGACACCGTCGCTCGCGGGGTCCCGCTGCTCACGCTTCGCGTCGGAGTCGCTCGACGACGAACTCCCGGTCGAGTTTCCCCATGAAGGTCCCGAGCTGTGGCCCCTCGGTGTCGTCGAACAGCAGGCGGTAGCCGGCGGCGAAGAAGTCGCTGACTTCGATGTCGTGTCGCTTTGCCGTCTCGTAAATCTCGCTCTGGATTTCTTCGCCGTCGTGGCCGGCCGCGACAAAGTCCGCGAGGTCGTCGAGGGCCGCCCCCATCCCGGCGTCGAAATCGACGTCTGGCATCTCGGCGCGCTTGAGTTCGTAGTCGAACTCGTTGCCGGTGTGGCGGGCCCAGCGCTGGGCGCGTTCGACGCGGGCCAGTGCGTCCGCTACGGCCCACTCGGGGGCGTCTTCCGGGATGTGCCCTTCCTTGCGGGCGATTTGCTCGCGGAGGGCGGGGTCCTCGGTCATCCCAAGGACGGCGGCGAAGGTGTAGGGGATGCGCACTCGCTCCTCGCTGGGTTCGTCGACGACCATCGGGTAGGCCCGCTCGGCGAGTTCCGCCTCGGCCTCGTCGCGGGGCTCGATGTCGCCGAAGTACACCGCTTCGAACCGGTCGAACTCGTCGACCAGTCGGTCGACGCTCTCGATGGAGAAGTCCCGCTGCTTACGGGGGTTCTTGACGAAGAAATACCGGAGCACTTCGGGTTCGAGAATCGAACGCACTTCCTCGACGGTGACGACGTTGCCCGACGAGGACGAGAGGGGCTCGCCCTCCAGCGTGAACCACTCATAGACCATCGGGACCGGCGGTTCGATATCCAGCACGTTCTCTGCGATGTCCTCGCCCGAGGGCCAGGACCCCTCGGCGTGGTCCTTCCCGAACGGCTCGAAGTCGATACCCAGAATCTCCCACTGGCCGGGCCACTCGAATCGCCAGGGGAGTTTTCCCTCGCGGAGCGTGGCGACGCCCTCGTGGCCACACCCCCCGATTGTCCGGTCGCCGGCTTCGACGTCCGCACAGACGTAGTGGACTTCGCCCGCGTCGAGGTCGACCTCGGTGATGCCCTCGGTGAGTTTCCCGCACGCCTCACATTGGGGCAGGAAAGGGACGTAGTCGTCGTCGACCTTGTTCTGGTACGCCGCGAGGACCTCCCGGGCGCGGTCGGCCCGCTCGAGTACTCGCCGTGTAACGGCCTCGAACTCGCCTTCGGCGTACAGTTCGGTGTTCGAGACGAAGTCGACGTCCACGCCCACTAACTCGGCGCTCTTTTTTAACAGGTTGGTGAAGTGAGCGCCATACGAGCCACAGTCACAGTCGAATGGGTCCGGGATGTCGGTGTAGGGCTTCCCGAGGTTGCGCCCGAGCGCGCCCGCGTCGACCTCGCCCAGGCCGACGATGTTCCAGTCCAGGTCGGCGAGCTGTCGGGGCACCGCCCGCAGACGGTCCCTGTCGTCGGCGGTAAAGACCTGCCGGACCTCGTGCCCTCGGTCACGAAGGGACTGGGCGACGTAGTAGCCCCGCATAATCTCGTTGAAGTGGCCGATGTGGGGCACACCGGAGGGTGAGACGCCGCCCTTGATGACGATTGGCTCCTCGGGGTCGCGGGCCTCGATGGCGTCGGCGACCGAGTCGGCCCAGAACGCCCGCTCGCTGCCGCGCCCGACCTCGTAGGGGTCTTCGGCCATCTACGCCTCCAGAATTTCGGTGCCGTCGAACCCGTCGTTCTGTACGGCGTCGACGACGCGCTGTGGGTCGGTGCCGTCCAGCACGATGGTCCGGATGCCCGAGCGCTCTATCACCTTGGCCGCGAGCAGGTCGACCGGCGCGCTGGAGCCGGCGTTCATCTCCATGTCGGCGATGATGTCGACCAGTTCGCCGGCGGTCAGCTGGTCGAAGCGGGTCGCTTCGGTGTCGCTCTCCGGGTCGGTGCTGTACACCCCATTGACGGAAGTCGCATACACCAGCAGGTCCGCGTTGATGTACTCGGCGAAGGCGGCGGCGACGGCGTCGGTGGTCTGGGCCGCGACGATACCGCCCAGGACGGGGATGTCCCCGCGACGGATGGCCTCGCGCCCGCTCTCGTAGCTCTCGGCCGGTGTCGGCGCGGCGCGGTCGTCGAGGGCGGCGATGAGCAGCCGGCCGTTCAGCCGGGTGACGGCGATGCCGAGCTGGTCGAGCTCTATCTCGTTTGCGCCCAGTTCGCGGGCGGTCCCGATGTACTCGCGGGCCGTGGGGCCGCCACCGACGACAGCCCCCATCGTGTGGCCGGCCTCGTCGAGCGACTGGATGGCGGCCGCGTAGTCGGCGACCCGGTCCGGTTCGAGGTCGGGGGCGAGAACGCTCCCGCCGACGTTGACGACGACTTTCATTGGCCCGGCGTAACCGCGAAAGGCGCTTAAGCGTTATCAAGCCCGGACACTACACAGCGTGCTATGGCTGACGTGTGTCTGACGATTAAGTTGCAGTATATGCCGCTAAATGGGGAGGAAACCGGGAACCTCCGCCGTTTTACGAGCCCGAATACACACCGTTTTCGATACCCAAATGAGCGGCTTAGAACGGCGTATAAAATATCTCTGGGCTTTAGAAAGCGTTGTAAAAGGTACTATTTAGGGTGATTTAGCCTGAAAGCCGCCAAAGCGACGCGAACCTTCCTTCCTTTATATACTGTTCCCAGCCCACTGGAAAAACGACGTGTCACAGATGAGCGCAACTACGCAGTCCTCCGGTGAGGAAGAGCCCTCGAAAGAACAGCGACTCAAGTCGTTCCTGGCCGAGAAGGCGGCCGACGGCGAGATGTACTTCAAGAGCAAGTTCATCGCGGACGAGGTCGGGCTCTCCCCGAAGGAAATCGGCGCGCTGATGGTCAAACTCAAAGACAGCGCGACCGAAATCAACGTCGAGAAGTGGTCCTACACGAGCGCGACCACCTGGCGTATCGAACCCGCGTAGTATCTGTCACAGCCCCTGGTCCCTCTCCATCGCGGTCCGGAGCACCGACTATTAATGTCCTCGCCGTCTACCGGTAGCCGATGAGTGGCAACGGCGACGACGCGCCGTCCCCCGGCGAACTCGCCGGTGTCTTTCACGTGGCGGCCGTCGACAAGCGCGACGGCACTGTCCGGTACTTCGGCGAACCCCTGGTCCGCCCCGACGCCGTCGTCGAGACGCTCCGACCGCAGTTCGCCCAGTCGGGCTACTCGCTGTCGCTCGAACGCCAGCCAGCGCCGCCGTCCCCCGTACAACCGGCACCGACTGCGCCAGTTGGGCCGGCCGGTGACGGGTTCGAAACCCGGGAGACACAGCAGTACGCGCTGGTGGCCGAACCCCAGGAGAGTGGCGGGATTCCGTGGCTCAACGTCGGGCTGCTCGTAGCGACCATCGCCTCGACGCTGTTCGTGGGCGCGAGCAGTTGGTACTACATCCCGGTCACCGACCAGCCCCTGCGAATCTTCGAGGCCTGGCCCTTCGTCGCCGCGATGCTCGGCGTGCTGGGCATCCACGAGCTGGGCCACTACGCCGCCGCCCGGCACCATGGTGTCGACGTCACCCTTCCGTACTTCATCCCGTTTCCCTCCCTGCTCGGGACGATGGGTGCCGTCATCAACATCCGTGGGCACATTCCGTCCCGAAAAGCGCTGTTCGACATCGGCGTCGCCGGGCCGCTCGCGGGGCTCGTCGCGACGGTCGTCGTCACCGTCGTCGGTTTCACGCTCGACCCGATACAGGTCCCCCGGCGCGTCCGCGAGGGCGGGGCGGAATACGCTATCAACTTCCAGGACCCGCTGCTGATGCAGGCTATCGAGGCGCTCGTCACGGCACTGGGCGTCGGCACCTCGGTCGGGCCCACGGAGGCGGTCCACCCCGTCGTCTTCGCCGGCTGGGCGGGGATGTTCTTCACCTTCCTGAACCTCCTACCCGTCGGCCAGCTGGACGGGGGCCACATCGTCCGCGCTATCGTCGGCCAGCGCCAGGAGACCGTCGCCGCCGCCGTCCCCGGCGGGCTGTTCGCGCTGGCGGGCTTCCTCTATTTCACCCAGGACGCGCCGCCTGTCGGCTTTGGCGTCTGGACGCTATGGGTGTTCTGGGGCCTGCTCGCGGCGGGGATGGCCTACGCCGGTCCCGCGCGGCCGACCGTCGACGAGGCGCTGGACCAGCGCCGCGCGACACTGGGGCTTGTCACCTTCGGGCTCGGGCTGGCCTGTTTCACGCCCATCCCCTTCGAGATAGTCGCTACCTAACGGTCGCTATCAGCACGTTTTACGCAACGGTCGATTTCGGGGGTGACGCCCAGCGGCGATGAATTCGTGCGAATAATGTAAATAGAACTGAAATATCGGCCGTTTATAGGTAGCTGCGTCCTCTCACCTGATAACACATGCTCTCTAACGCCGGCCCGTCGGCGGACGATACGCCAGCGGGGTTGACTCACGAGGAACGGGAAGGCGCCGCAGCCAGAGCCGTCGAGCTGGTGGCGCTGACACTCGCCAGCGACGGGTGAGCCTCGTCAGTGCGAGTAGCCCCGGTCGGGCAGCAACTCGCCGCCGAGCGTGACGCCCGACTCGGTGACGGTGCCGACCCGGTGGAGCGGACAGGGTGTCGCGTCCTGTGCCGCCGCCAGGTCGGGCTCGGGTATCGCACACACCAGCTCGAAGTCCTCGCCGAAGAAGACGCCCAGCTCGCGCCGGTCGGCGGCGTCCTCGGCCACTGCATCGACCCGCTCGTCGAGTGGTAGCGACCCGGCCAGAGCCGCGCCACAATCGCTGGCCTCGGTGAGCTGGTGGACCGACCGCGCCAGCCCGTCGCTGGAATCAAGCATTGCCGAGGCGGAGGGCGCCAGCGCCCGGCCAGCGGCCACGCGCGGTTCGAACCGAAACAGCTCGTTGGCCCGTTCGAGGTCGCCCCGGTCGAAGAGGCGAATCGCCGCCGCTGTCCGACCGAGTGTCCCGGTGACACAGAGGGCATCCCCGGGTTCCGCACCGGTGCGCCGGACTGGGGCGTCCGTCTCGCCCAGCGCCGTCGTGGCGACGGTGAACTCGTCGTGTCCGTCGAGGTCGCCGCCGACGTACTCCGCGCCGACCGCTTCACAGACCGCTGTCGCGCCGTCGAGGAAGTCCCCGAGTTCGGTGTCGTCGAACTCGGGGGCCGCATACACCGCGACCGCCGCCGTGGCCTCGGCACCCATCGCGGCCACGTCCGACAGCGACGCGCCGACAGCCCGCCAGCCGGCCGTGTAGCGGGTCGTCCCCGCCGGAAAGTCCGTCCGCTCGTGGAGCATATCGGTCGTGATGACCTGCCCGTCGAGGACCGCACAGTCGTCGCCGGCGGCCGTGACCCGGTCGCCGATGAGCCCCAGGGCGGTCTGTTCGTCCATACGCGGTTCTAGCAGCCGTCGGTAAAAACGACCGTGGATGTTCGGCTCCCGTGTTCGATTCAGCGGCGACCGCGACAGCGCCGGGTCAGTCGGTAGACGCGGTTCCCGGTGGTCGGTACGTTCAAACCTCGGACGCCCCACCGACAGGGTATGGACGGCAATCGCGCGGCGACGATAGCGGGGTTCGTCGGCGCGCTCGCAGTGCTTGGCGTCCTGGTGTGGGTCGTCGGGGTCGGCCGGACCGTCGACGCGCTGCTGTCTGCGGACCCCCTCGCGCTCGTCCTCGTCGCCGTCGTCGCGCTCGTCTGGCTCACCACGTGGGGGTTGGCGCTGTGGACCGTGCTGCGGGCGCTGGGGAGCCCGGTCCGGCCTTACCTGGCGGTGTTCGTCTACGCCGGCGCCGTCTTCTCGAACAACGTCACTCCCTTCGGCCAGGCCGGCGGCGAGCCCCTCAGCGCCCTCATCATCGCCTCGGCGGCCGACACCGAGTACGAGACCGGGCTGGCCGCCATCGCGAGCGTCGACACGGCCCACTTCGTCCCCTCGGTCGCCTTCGCCATCGCCGGGTTCACGTTCGTCACGGCGGGGGCCGTCCAGCTGGGTCGAAATCTCGTCTTCGCCGCCGTCGCCGTCGCGGCGCTTGCGGTCGGGCTGCCGGTCGCGGCGTATCTGGGCTGGCGCTACCGCTACGAACTGGAGGCGGCCGTCGTCCGGCTGCTCACCCCCGTCATCCGCTGGGTGGGCCGTGTCGTTCCGAAGTGGTCGCCGCCGACGGCCAAGAGCATCGCAGCCCGTATCGAGAGCTTCTTTGTGGCCATCGACCGCATCGCGACCGACAGGAAAACCCTACTGCAGACGCTTGGTTTCTCCGGGCTGGGGTGGGCCTGTCTGGTCGGCTCCCTGTGGCTCTCGCTGTACGCCGTGGGACACACTGTCCCCGTCTCCGTCGCCATGCTGGTCGTCCCGGTCGCCTCCATCGCGAGTCTGGCGCCGCTTCCCGGCGGTTCGGGGGCCATCGAGGCGGTGCTGGTGACGCTGCTGGTCTCGACGACCGTCGTACCGGCGGCCGTGGCGGCCTCGGCGGTGCTTGTCCACCGCAGCGCGACGTATCTGTTCCCGCTGCTCTTAGGCGCCGGCGTCGCGAGCGCGCTCGGGGCCGACCGCGCGACAGCGAAGGCAAAGGAGTAACGAGTGTGACGCGTCGAACCGTCCCGGACGTGTCGACCGTTCACGTCCGGACCCGGACAACGATGCGCTTAAATGACGCCAACGGGAAGCAAGGGCCAATGACGACACTCTACGACGTGCCCGCAGAGGACCTCATCGAGGCCCTCACCGAGACGTTCGAGGACGAAGACGACATCGAAGCCCCGGAGTGGCTCGCCGTCGCCAAGACCGGCGTCGACCGCGAACTCCCGCCAGAGCAGCCGGACTTCTGGGAGCGACGCGCCGCCAGCCTGCTCCGGAAGGTCGCCGTCGACGGCCCGATGGGCGTCAACGACCTCAAGACCGAGTACGGCAAGTCCAAACAGGGCACCACCCGCTACCGCGTCCGCCCCAAGCAGAAGGCCGAGGGCTCCGGTTCGATTATCCGCACCGCCCTCCAGCAGCTCGAAGACGCGGGCTACGTCGAGACCAGCGAGGCCGACGGCCGACGCGTCACCGGCGAGGGGCGCAGCCTGCTCGACGACACCGCCGGCGAGGTCCTCGAGGACCTCGACCGTCCCGAACTCGAACGCTACGCCTGACTGCGGCTCCGAAATCGTTTTCCGGTCGAACCCGGTAGCTAGTGACATGAGTGGTGACCCCAGCGAGGAGGAACTCGAAGAGCTCCGCAAGCAGAAGATGGAACAGCTCAAGGAGCAACAGGGCGAGGGCGACGCCGAGGCCCAGCAGGCCGCCCAGCAGCAGGCCGAGGCCCAGAAGAAGGCCATCCTCCGCCAGCACCTGACCGACGGCGCCCGCAAGCGGCTCAACACGGTCAAGATGTCAAAACCCGAGGTGGGCGAGCAGGTCGAACAGCAAATCGTCGCGCTGGCCCGCAGCGGCCGCGTCGGCGACACCATCGACGAGGAGCAGATGAAACAGCTCCTCTCGGAGCTGACGCCGGACTCGAAGAGCTTCGACATCAAGCGCCGGTAGATGCGCGCGGGCCTGCTGTACAGCGCCGGGAAAGACTCCACACTGGCGGCGCTTCTCCTCGAGGATTTCTACGACGTGGTACTCGTCACCGCCAGCTTCGGCGTCGTCGACCCCGAGCCCGCCCGCGAAGCCGCCGCTGCGCTCGGCTTTCCCCACGAGACGGTCGACGTAGACCCCGAGGTTGCCCGCGACGCCGTTTCCCGGATGTACGACGACGGCTACCCCCGCAACGGTATCCAGCAGGTACACGAACACGCCCTCGAGCGTGTGGCGGCGGCCGAGTGGACCGACGACCTGGACGCCGTCGCCGACGGCACCCGCCGCGACGACCGGGTGCCGACCGTCGACCGGCCGCTCGCCCAGCGTGTCGAGGACCGCTTCGACGTGGACTATCTCGCCCCGCTTTCGGGCATCGGCCGGGGCGCCATCGACGATATGGTCGCCGACACCCTCGTCGTCGAAACGGGACCGAGCGCCGAGGTTCCGAAAGCCGACTACGAGGTCGAACTGCGCACGCTCCTGCGAGAGGCCCACGGCGACGAGGCTGTCGCCGAGGTCTTTCCCGACCACACCCAATCCCGGGTTCGCGGACGGCGGGACCGACACGAGGCGTGAACGAACAGTTTCAAGCGCGCCCTCGCTGTAGCCGGGGACATGTATGACTCCGCCAAGGGCTTTCGAGATTTCTACCCCGAGGAGATGGGGTCCCGCCGCTGGGCGATGGACACCATCGAGGACACCGCTCGGCGGTATGGTTTCCGGGAGATAGGCACACCGGCGGTAGAGCCCACAGAGATGTACACGGACAAGAGCGGCGAGGAAATCGTCGAGGAACTGTATAGCTTCGAGGACAAGGGCGGCCGCAACGTGGCGCTGACCCCCGAGCTCACGCCGACGGTCGCCCGGATGGTCGTCGCCAAGCAACAGGAACTCCAGAAGCCAATCAAATGGGTGTCGACGCGGC
Organism: Halobacteriales archaeon QS_6_64_34; assembly: GCA_003020925.1. Classification (GTDB taxonomy): domain Archaea; phylum Halobacteriota; class Halobacteria; order Halobacteriales; family Haloarculaceae; genus Haloarcula. Next base: position 209,317 of record PXRT01000017.1, read on the forward strand.
CGTTCTGGCGCTACGAGCAGGTTCAACAGGGCCGGTTCCGGGAGTTCTACCAGACCAACGTCGACATCTTCGGCTCGAGTGCGCCCGACGCCGACGCCGAGATTCTGGCCGTCGCCGTCGACATGCTCGCCGACCTCGGGCTGGACGACGACGATTTCGAGATTCGGGTCTCCCACCGGGATATCCTCTCGGGGCTGCTGGAATCGTTCGACGCCGACGTCGACACCCGCGACGCCATCCGCGCCGTCGACAAACGCGCGAAGGTCGAGCGCGACGAGTATCTCGACCTGCTGTACGAGGCCGGCCTCTCTTATGACGACGCCGAGGCGTTCGACGACCTGCTCGAATCCGGCGAGGACGACCTCGGCGCGCTGGCCGACCGCTCCGAGGCGGTAGCCGACGCCACCGAGAACCTCCGCAAAGTCCTCGCCGCCGCCGCCGACTTCGGTGTTCGGGACCAGCTCACCCTCTCGCTGTCGACCGCTCGCGGGCTGGATTACTACACGGGCGTCGTCTTCGAGTGTTTCGACGCGACGGGCGAGGTCTCCCGGTCGGTCTTCGGCGGCGGGCGCTACGACGACCTCATCGAGGGCTTTGGCGGCCAGCCGACGCCCGCAGTCGGCTTCGCGCCGGGCCACGCCACGCTGCAGTTGCTCTGTGAGCGGGCCGGCGTCTGGCCCGAGGAAGCCCTCGAGACGGATTACTACGTCCTCCAGGTCGGTGACACGCGGTCGACGGCCGCCCGCATCGCCCGCGACCTGCGCGGGAAGGGCCACGTCGTCGAGACCGATATCGCCGACCGCTCGTTTGGCGCACAGATGGGCTATGCCGACAATGTCAACGCCGAGACGGTCGTCATCGTCGGCGAGCGCGACCTCGAAGACGACGAGATTACGCTGAAAGAGATGGACGCCGGCGAGCAGGTGAGCGTTCCCGTCGACGCGTTCCCGGGCGAGTACGACCGGCCGACGTTCGCGGATTTCTCATAAATCGCGTTCCATCTCGATTTCGGCGTGTTCGTGCAGGCGGGTCTCGAAGCCCACCGAGCGGTAGACGCGCATCGCGACGTGGTTGCGCTGTGAGACCGCCAGCCAGACGTGGTCGACGCCCTCCGCCTGTCCGTGGCCCAGCAGCACCTCGATGAGCTGCGTTCCGATACCCGCTGATTGGTACTCCGGGTGGACGAAGATGGCCAGTTCCGCGCTGCCCGCCTCGACAGGAACGAGGACGCCGTGGCCCACAGCCCGGTCCTCGTCCCACACGACGACGTTGTGTCCCTCTTCGAGCAGCACCTCGGCCCACTCGCGGATGGCGGACTCCTTTCGCGGCGGGACGCCCTGGGCCCGGGAGTCGGCGTCGAAGTCGGTGTACATCGACACCAGCGGCTCGACCTCGCCGTCGTAGGCCTCCATGTGCACGGTCCGGCCCTCGCGGTCGGTGAACTCCTGTGGCGGGCGCGGGAACTGATGGCCGTCCTCGGCGGATGTTGCCATTCTGCCCGCAGCTACGGCCCCGACTGTGGTAAATCCCGTTACTGTCCTCGGTCCCCGGGAACCGGGCGGGCTTTCGCCCAACTGCGGATACGGGTCGAGCGGGGCACAATCCGGGCGCACAAGTACACGCCACTCCCATACCGTCCCATGCGCGCCTACCGCGTCGCCTACGACGGCCGGCCCTACAGCGGCTTCCAGCGCCAGCCCAACGTGGCGACCGTCGAGGGGGCACTGCTTTCCGGCCTGGCCCGCCTGGGCGTCGGCGGGGATGCTGGGGGGCCGCCAGCGGGCTACGCCGCAGCGGGTCGCACCGACGCCGGCGTCTCCGCTGTCGCCCAGACGATTGCCTTCGACGCCCCCGACTGGCTCACACCGGCGGCGTTCAACAGCGAACTCCCCGCCGACGTCCGCGTCTGGGCGGGTGCCGACGTGCCCGACGACTTCCATGCGACCCACGACGCCACCGAACGGCGCTACACCTACTTCCTGTACGCCCCCGGCGCTGAGGACGACCTGGCAAGCGAGACGCTCGCGGCTCTCTGTGGCCGCCAGGACTATCATAACCTCACGCCCGACGACGACGGGACGGTCCGGGAGATTTCGGGCGACCTCCAGCGGGACGGCGACCTGCTTGTCGTCCGGCTTCGTGCCGGCGGCTTCGCCCGGCAGCTGGTCCGCCGAGTCGTCGGCCTGCTCGATGAGGTTCTCCGGGGTGATGCCACGCTGTCAAAGGTCGACCGCGTCGTCGCTGCTGAGCCCCTGCTCGGTCCCGAAGGGGTCGCCCCCGCGCCCGCCTATCCCTTGGTGCTGACCGGCGTCGACTATCCCGGCGTCGAGTTCGAGGTCGACGAAGACGCCAGGGACAGCACCCACTCGGTGTTTGGAGACCTGCGGGTCGAACGGCAAACTGCGGCGCGGGTTGCAGAGTGTGTGGTGTCGGGGCTAGAGTAAACCGCTGGTAGCTTTCGACAGCGATGCAAGGAGAGCCCACGAATTCGCTCGTGGGAGGTCCGTCTACTATCCTGGCTTTGCTAGCCCGGAAAGGCTTACTTCGGCGCCTTCCCTACGGCGAGCCATGAGTTCGGTACCCGCACGCGACGACATCGACGAGGAGTACAAGTGGGCCCTCGAATCCCTCTATGCCGACGACGAGGCGTGGGAAGCGGCCTACGAGGACGCCGAAGGACTAATCGAGGACCTGGAGGCCTACGAGGGCCGCTGTACGGACGATGGGGCCACGCTCCTGGCGACCTTAGAGACCTACGAACAGCTGATGCGGACGGTCTCGAACGTCGCCTCCTACGCACGGATGCGCCGGGACGAGGACACGACCGACGACACCTATCAGGCCCTGACGGCTCGCTCACAATCGCTGTCGTCGGACGCGAGTTCGGCAGCCTCGTTCCTCGAACCCGAACTGCAGGAACTGACCGAGGCCGACATCGACGACCTCGTTGACGAGGAGCCCGCCCTGGCCGAGTACGAGCACTACTTCGACGACGTGTTGCGGATGAAACCCCACACGCGTTCGACCGAGGTCGAGAACCTGCTCGCGGAACTGGGGGAGGTCACCGGCGCCGCCGGCGAGGTGTACAACATGCTCGCCAACGCCGACATGGAGTTCCCGACCGTCGAGGGAAGCGAGGCGCGAAGCGCCTCAAACAGTCCGAGCGGCGATGAGCCGCGAGAAGGCGATGGGGACGAACAGCCCATTACGCTCAACAACTTCACCACGCTGCAGAAAAACCCCGACCGCGACTTTCGCCAGCGGGTGTACGAGGCCTTTTACGACGAGTGGGAGGGAGTCCGGAACGCCGTCGGGACGGCCTACAAGAACTCGGTGAAGACCGACGTGAAACTGGCTCAAGCAAAGAACTACGACACCGCGCGCGAGGCCGCGCTGAACGGCCCCAACGTCCCCGTCGAAGTGTACGACACGCTCGTCGACACCGTCCACGACAACCTCGGGAAACTCCACCGCCACGCCGAACTGAAGGCCGATACCATCGACGGTGACGACCTGCGAATGTGGGACCTTTATGTCCCACTCGTCCAGGAGGAGTCACCGGAGGTCAGCTACGAGCAGGCCTGTGAGTACGTCACCGAGGCCGTCGCGCCGCTTGGCGATGACTACCAGTCGCGGCTGGCCGAGGGGCTCGACTCGCGGTGGGTCGATGTCTACGAGACCAAACACAAGCAGTCGGGCGCCTATTCGGGCGGCACCTACGACTCCCAGCCGTTCATCCTCATGAACTACCAGGACGACGTGGAGTCGATGTACACGCTGGCCCACGAACTGGGCCACTCGATGCATTCGGAGTACACCAGCGCGTCCCAGCCCTACGTCTACTCGGGCTACGAAATCTTCGTCGCCGAAGTCGCTTCGACGGTCAACGAGACCCTCCTCACCCATCACCTGCTGGAGACTGTCGAGGACGAGCGACTCCGCCGGCACGTCCTCAACGAGTATCTCGAGCGGTTCCGCTCGACGCTGTACCGCCAGACGATGTTCGCGGAGTTCGAACACCGGACCCACGAGATGACCGAGGCCGGCGAGCCCCTGACTCCCGACCGGCTGGACGACCTCTACGCCGAACTCAAGGGCGACTACTACGCGCCGGCCGAACTCGACGACCGCATCGCCCGCGAGTGGATGCGCATCCCGCACTTCTATCGCGCGTTCTACGTCTACCAGTACGCGACGGGGATTTCGGCCGCCGTCGCCCTCGTCGACCGCATTCTCGAGGAGGGCGAGCCCGCCACACAGCGCTATATCGACTTCCTCTCGAGCGGTTCGCGCGAGTACCCCCTCAAGTTGCTTCGGGGTGCCGGCGTCGACATGGCCTCGCCCGACCCCGTCGAGTCGGCACTGGACACCTACGGCGAGTATCTCGACGAGTTCGCCAGCCTGCAGTGACCCCTTGAGACGCTGGCAGTTTTGGCTGGCCCCTCTCTATTGGCGGCCTCGAACCGGATATGTGACCCAAAGGCACTTTTAGTCCCAACCGGTAGTACCGGGCAGTCAAATGTCGCGCAGTCCCTCGCTTCCGGAACGACCACGCCTCGACCTCGACCCGGAGATGACGCCGAAAGAGCGTCTCGAGGCGCTTCGGGACCACTTCGAAGAGATAGTCCGTGTCAACGAACAGCTCACCGACCAGCTCGGCAGCGCCCAGGAGCGCCAGGCCGACCTCTCCGACGACGTCGACCAGCTCGAACGCGAAAACGAGACGCTGAAGACCTCCTCGCTGTACATCGCGACGGCCGAGGAGCTGACCGACGACGGCGTCGTCGTCAAACAGCACGGCAACAACCAGGAGGTCCTGACCGAGGTCTCGCCGTCGATTCGGGACACGCTCGAAGCCGGGGACCGCGTCGCTATCAACGACTCCTTCAGCGTCAAGCAGATTCTGGAAGCCGAGACTGATTCGCGCGCCCAGGCGATGCAGGTCGACTCCTCGCCCGCCGTCACTTACGAGGACATCGGCGGCCTGGAAGAGCAGCTTATCGAGGTCCGGGAGGCCGTCGAGGAGCCACTACTCAACGCCCAGCAGTTCAAAGACGTGGGTATCGAACCGCCCAGCGGCGTCCTGTTGCACGGCCCGCCGGGCACCGGCAAGACGATGCTGGCAAAGGCCGTCGCCAACGAGACCGACGCCACCTTCATCAAGATGGCCGGCTCGGAGTTAGTCCGCAAATTCATCGGCGAGGGCGCCCGTCTGGTCCGTGACCTCTTCGAACTCGCCTCCGAGCGCCAACCCGCCATCATCTTCATCGACGAAATCGACGCCATCGCCGCCAAGCGCACCGAATCGAAGACCTCCGGCGACGCGGAGGTCCAGCGGACGATGATGCAACTGCTCTCGGAGATGGACGGCTTCGACGACCGCGGCGAAATCCGGATTATCGCCGCCACCAACCGCTTCGACATGCTCGACCGCGCCATCCTGCGCCCGGGCCGCTTCGACCGCCTCATCGAAGTGCCCAACCCCGACGCCGAGGGCCGCGAGCGCATCCTGGAGATTCACACGACGGAGATGAACCTCGGCGACGACGTGGACCTCGGGGCCTTTGCCGCCCGGACCGAGGGCCTCTCGGGCGCCGAACTGGCCTCGCTCACCACGGAGGCCGGGATGTTCACCATCCGCGACGACCGCACGACCGTCGAGCAGTCCGACTTTTATGACGCCCTGGAGAAAATCGACCAGGACGAGAAGACGGGCAGTCGGCCGGTTGCTTTCGCCTAACGGCACCCACTTTTTGCACTGGTTGCGGGCTGACGGCCCGGAAACCGCGCCCGGCCACCCCACCGCTACTGCTCGTCAGTTCGACCCGTTACCACTCGCTCGCGATAGCCGAAACGAAACCCCTTAGCGGCCGCGTCGTCCAGGCTCTCATATGAGCACTATCCGGGTCGTGTGGGGGACTGCTACCGGCCCGACTGCGCTGTCGTCCTACGACGCGGCTTTGGCCGAGGCCGGCGTCCACAACTACAATCTGGTGACGCTGTCGTCTGTCATCCCCGCCGGTCCGGATATCGAACTTGCGGGGACGGCGCCGGCGCTCGGCCCGCCCGGCGAGGCCCTGGAGGTGGTCCAGTCGGCCACGACCGCTGCGCCCGGCGAGCGGGCCGCTGCGGGCATCGGCTGGGCACGCAGCGAGAGCGGGCCCGGTATCTTCTACGAGGTCGACGGCACCGACCCCGACGCGGTACGGACGGAGATTCGAGCGGGGCTGGCGACCGGACGGGAACTCCGGGACTGGGCGTTCGTCTCGGAGGACGTCCACGTCGAGTCGGTCGCGCCCGAATCGACTCACGCGAGCGCGGTCGTCCTCGCTACCTACGGCGAGAGTCACCCGGTCGTGTAAACTGTCCGGGTCGCCATTGGGGTGTCCCCGAAGTGACCGGTTCGACGGCAACATTCACGCGAAGCCACTGGATTTTTATCGGTCACCTACCTACGGCAGCAGGAACCTACATGTACGGAAATTCGCCGCTCGGTGGCGGGACGGAGAAAGTGACGCTCACGCGCGAGCAGCGACAGACGCTGCGTCGCGACCTCGCGAGCGTCGCCGCTCGAACGCGGGAGCTACTCCCCGGGGAGTTCGTGGTGGGGTCTGAAGTCAGTGACAGCAAGGCGGGACCGCGCGCGACAATCGCCGTCCAGCCGCCGGTCGGCTCCGTCGTCAGCGCCGACTACACACCGGAGGACCCGGAGAGCGCGACCATCTCGGCCGAGGAGCGCAATGACCTCGCTCAGGGTATCGCCGCCTCGGCGGCCTTGCAGGTCAAGCAGGTCATGGGCGAGGACCAGTCGCCGACAGCGCAGTAAACGAGCCTGCGAGTAGCGAGAGCAACCGATTTCTGCCGACGCAACGCCTGAAATAGTCACGCAGTGTGGCGATATATGTACTTTATTGCCGACCTAGAATCACAAGTGATTTACGAGAAAACGAGAAATCGTCGGGGGTATGAAATCGAAAGCCATTGTACTGACCACGTTGCTCGTCGTCGCGGGCAGCGCGGTCCCAGCCGCAGCGGCCACACCGACACAGCAGTCGACGCAAGCGCCGACAGCACAACAGGGTTCGGCGTATACAGGAACGCACGTCGCTTTCGAGACGACGGCGGACGCCGTCGTGGACTACTCGGTTAACAACGATACCGTCATCGACTCGATGTCGGTCCAATCACAGGGCACCGCCAAGAGCCAGGGAGACACCACGCTTGACGGGGGGCTCTCAGGGGTTACCAGTGTGAACGCCGCCGCAGTCTCGTTAGACACACGGACCGACCTCGGCGCGACGGTGACCACCGACAGTGACGCGACGATAGCGACCCACGACAACGAAAGGGGTATTCTCGTCGTCAGCTCCGGTAACAACGACCAGTACGTCATGGTCAACATCTCAAGTGAGACGGAGGCCGAACGCGAGAGCGACGACCGCGTTGTCGTCACCACCGACGACGGCACCGAGGGAACGTTCATCGTCGCCGGTGACGGTGCGGTTACGGTGAACGAGCGGGGCAACCTCAGCGCGAACCTGACCGAAGACAGCTCGCTCGTCTTCCGCTCTTACCCTGACGGGCGCGATGACGACGACCGTCAGACAGAGCAACTCATCGCCAACGGGACAGCCGCCGCCGAAGTGACCGTCATGGAAACCGGCGAGGACGGCAGCGAACTGGCGGCCGATGTCGCGAACTACAGTCAGGACACCAGCGTCGAAGTTACCGAGAGTGCCGAGGGGACGGTGAACATGACCGCCACGCGGACACAGGAAGACGGTCGAGTGGTCATCACTTCAGTCTCCGAACAGGCTATCAGTGCGACCGAGGACTTGCGAGTAACAGTCGATGGTGAGGCGGCCGTCGAGGCGTCGTCGTACAGCGAACTCGAAAGTGCGACGAACGGCGGTGAGAACTCCCGCTTCCTCGTTAGCCAGCGCTCAGAGGCCGAGGCGAGCGCAGACGTGTTCGTCGCGCTCAATCACTTCTCCTCGCGGGACATCAGCATGCAGTCGGACGACACCGCGACGGATAATAGCGAAGACGGCGACGAGTCGACGGACAACGACGGGCAAACGATGACCGGAAGCAACACTACGGCCGACGCTGAGACCACTTCCGGCGGGAACGGGCCCGGATTCGGCGCTCTCGGTGCGCTGTTGGCGATTGTCGGTGCCCTGGCGATAGCTGTCCGTCACAACGAATAACGCAGACCACGCTATCGGGTATTACGCGGCCAAATTCAAACACGAGGGTGATTTCACCGTTACCCTCGGCATCTACCCGCAAGCGGTCGATGGCGGGGCTACGATACTCCGAGTCATCGAAGGCTTAGAAGACAGTGGCGGGGAGTGACCCCGACGCTCACCTGTCCGTCGGCGGGTTGTAGAACAGCGCGTAGCCGATAGAGCCGGTCGCGGGTATCGAGCCCGCGGCCATGGCGGCGGCGACGCTGAGCGAGGTCACGACGGCGCCAAACACAGCCAGCGACATCGCTACAGCGATACTCGCGAGGACGAGGTCGGCCGGCGAGAGCGCGTCGGGCATCGTGTCTGTGTGAAAACACGCCTCCTAATTAAATATTATTACTCGCGTTCGGCGGTGTCGCCGATGAGGAATCCGGGGATATCGGGGCGCTCGTTGAGGAAAAACGGGAGGGCGACGCCGACGCCGAGCAGTATCGCCAGCACAAGCGCTCCGGGGGCATCGAGCCAGGCGGCGGTGTAGCTCAACACCACGGCGAGGGCGCCACAGCCGAGGAGAATCCGGTTCTCGCGGGAGAGCATCACCGGGCATTTCTGCCGGCCGAGCAAAAGGATACCGCTACTGCGCTGTGGCTCCCTGCGGTCGCCGCTTCGCCCCGAGGCCTCCCTTCGGTCGGCCTCGCTACTTCCCCCAGAACGGGTCCCGATTCCGGTGGTTCTCTAAATACATCGACAGCGCCTCGCGCTCGTCGGCCGATATTCCCTCGCGCAGTTCCTGTTCGAGTATCTTGGCGTGTTTCTCGGGAATCTCGACCCAGAGGTCGTCGCCTTCCTCAATCTGGCGCCCGACCGTCGGCCCGTCGATTGAGGCCGCGAGCTGTTCGCCCGTGCGGGCCGAGTCGACGTCCTCGCCGGCGTCCTGGAGCGATTTCAGGCGGCCGACGCGGGTCGGCTCGTTGCCGTCCCACTTGACGACGTTGACGTTGCGCCGCAGTTCGCCCGAGAGCACCTCGATACCGACGACGGCCGGGTCGTTCTGCCGGAAGGTGTGGTCCGGCAGCACGCGGAACTTCGCCGGCCGGGTGATGTTCTCGAGAATCTGCTCCTGCTGGGACTCCTGGATTTCGGTGACGTGGTCGTCGTACCCCTCGACGAGCTGGTAGATGACGTCGTCCTCGAACAGCTCGACGCCCTCCTGTTCGGCCAGGTCTCGGGCGTCCTCGAGCACGTCGACGGCAAAGGCGAGGATGGCGCGGTGGGTCGGCTCGTTGGCCGTCTCGGCGACGCGGATGTCCCGGGGGGCAACGGCGCCGACCTCGGCGCGCATGATGGGAATCTCCTCCGCTTCGAGCGTGCTCGAAATCGCCTCCAGCGAGCCCAGGGTGTCGGCCTTGACGACGACGCCCTCCTCCTGTGTCGTGACCTCGATTTCGGAGAGTTCCTCTTCGACTTCGGCGATGACTTCGGCGCGGTCGCGGTCCCGGAGCACGCGAATCGGCGCGCCGGCGATGGCGTCGTCCAAGTCCGGCGCGGCGATTTTTACCCCGTCGGCGGCCGCCACGGCGTCGACCTGCTCGAACTGCTGTTCGGTGCGTATCTCCTCGAGCGGGCGCGGGCGCAAGAGGGCGCGCACGTCCGTGACGATGGGGCCCTGCAGTCCGCCGACGACGATGGTGTCGTCCGACCTGATAGTGCCGTCGTAGATGATGGCGTCCAGCGTCGTCCCGAAGCCCTGGGTGTCTTTCACTTCGAGGACGGTGCCGACGCCGGGGCCGCTGGCGTCGATTTCCATCTCCGCTTTCATGTACCGCTGGGAGAGGCCCATCATCACGGTCAGCAGGTCCGGGATGCCCTCGCCGGTCTCGGCGGAGACGGGGACGACGCCGATGTTGGCCTGGAAATTCTGGACGCGCCAGTACATATCGGCCGAGAAGCCGTTATCGGAGAGTTCGCCGATGAGTTCGTAGAGCTTCTCGTTTAGGTCCGACGTGACCCGCTCGGGCTGGGCGTCCATGGTTTGCTGGACGGGCTGGTTCTCGTTTGGGTTCCAGCCCGGCACGGTGTCTATCTTGTTCGCGGCGACGATGAAGGGCGTCTGTGTCCGTTTGAGGATGTCGATGGCCTCAAGCGTCTGGGGCTGGAAGCCGTCGTTGACGTCGACGACGAGGATGGCGATGTCGGCCAGCGCGCCGCCACGGGAGCGCAGCGTCGAGAAGGAGTGGTGGCCGGGCGTGTCGATGAACAGCAGACCGGGCAGGTCGAAATCGGTGGGGTCGACAAGTTCCCCGGCGATGTCCGAGATGATTTCAAGCGGGACCGCCGTGGCCCCGATGTGCTGGGTGATGGCGCCGGATTCACCGGCTGTCACGGCCGAGCCACGGATGCGGTCCAGCAGGCTCGTCTTCCCGTGGTCGACGTGGCCGAGTACGGCGACGATGGGTGTCCGTAGGGTGTGCTCCGTCTCTGTGGTGGCGTCCTGGTCAGACATAGATGGCCTCAGAAGCTACCGGAAGGTATCGGCCACAGCAGTTAAGTTCGTCGTCATGGGTTCCGCGACCGGGGCCGCTCGCCGTCGGCCAACCCGGCGGTCCGGCTACTGCGTGACGGTAAACGAGCCCGTCATCCCGGACCCTCGGTGTGGCTGGCAGTAGTAGCTGTACTCGCCCGGTGTCTCGAAGGTGTAGCTGTAGGTGTGGCCGCTACTGAACAGGTCACTGCCTTCCGTCCCGCTCCAGTCGCTCCCGCCGGGGACGGTGTCGGCCTTGACGTTGTGGCCGCCGCTCTCCCACTCCCAGCGGACGGTGTTGCCGGCCGCGACCTCGAAGTTGGCCGGCGAGAAATTGAACCCGTCAGCCCCGACGGCGACTACCTGCGATACCTCCGTGGCCCCCGACGTCTCGGTCGGTGTCGGTGACTCGCCGGCTGTCGGCGTCTCGGTCCCGTCTTCCGTCGGCGCCCCGCTGTCGCTTCCACCACAGCCGGCCAGGGCGCCGGTGACACCCGCTGTCAGTGCCGCCACGAACTGCCGTCGACTTTCCTCCATGCCACGTTCTGTGAACCCCGAGCTAATAGGCGTACTGCGTCTGTCTGACGGCCCGTGGCGTTTATGTAATCTCGCTCGGAAAGGGAGGTATGACCGAAATACTCGCCGAGAACCTCTCGGGAAAAGACGTCATGGGTACCGACGGTAAGGAGCTGGGCAGTCTGTACAACATCACGATGAACCTCTCTTCCGGGTCGCTCAACAACCTCGTCATCGACCCCGCCGAATCGCTCCGGAACACGGACTTCGAGTACAGCGACCAGGGCCGGCTGCTCGTCCCCGTCGGCAGGGTCAAGGCCGTCAAAGACCACATGATTATCAAACGGTAGATGTACGTCCTCGATTCGTCCGCGTTTATCAACGAGTATCACACTGACGAGCGGATAGCGACGATACCACTCGTCAAAGAGGAGCTAGAGGGCGAGGCCGCCTACCGATTCGACGCCCTGGAGGGCTCCGGAATGTACCTGCACATTCCCGAGGACAACACCGTCGAGCGCATCGAGCGGGCCGCCCGCGAGACCGGCGACCTCGCCGAACTCTCCGAGACCGACGTCCGGCTGGTCGCCGCCGCCTTCGAACTCGACAGCTCGCTCGTCACGGACGACTACGCGATGCAAAACGTCGCTGAGAAGCTGGACGTCCGCGTCGAGGTTATCGCCCGCGAGGGCATCAGCGAGCAGCGCGACTGGCGCTTCCAGTGTGCCGGCTGTGGCCGCGATTTCGACGAGAACCACGACCGTTGTCCGGTGTGTGGCAGCTCCCTCTCCCGGAAGAATCCCGCCTAGACGGTCCGTTCTTCGATGTCGTCCAGCCCGAGTTCGATGAGCTGTCTGAGGACGTCCTCCTCGGCGATGCCGTAGCGGCGGGCCAGCATCTGAATAGCCCGGGCCTGGTCGTCCTCACATACGACCGTAAACCGGGTTGCCATGAACATGGCAATGTGTTGCTGACAGCATAAACACCCGTCAGACAACCGTCACACGGCCGCTGTGTGGTCCGGCCGGGCTACCCGCCCGGCATTGTGAGAGCGGTCGTCGCGACGTAGTAGTTCACCACGAACAGCCCGGCGTTCCAGAGCCCGTGGGCCAGCGCGGGGACAGCGATACTTTCGGTGTACTCATACACCGCGCCAAGCACCAGCCCGAGCGCGCCGGCGGTGAGGATGTACGTCCAGGCGCTACCGGAACTGATAGCCAGATAGTGGCCCAGGCCAAAGAGCAGGCTCGCAAACGCCACGCCCGGGACCACCCCGAACGCGCGGCGCAACAGCCCCTGGACGACGCCACGGAAAACCAGTTCCTCGGCCGGCCCGACGAAAAAGAGCGCGACCGGAACCATATATAGGAAGAGGACGGGGTTCTCCCGGCCCTGTGTGATGATGCTGTTCTGGCCGCTCTCGACGGTCACGCCGAACAGCGTCTCGGCGAGGGCCGAGAGCACGTCGACGACGGCGCCCATCACCAGCGAGCCGAGCAGGATACCGACCAGACCGACCACGGCCCAGCCCAGGTCCGACGGGCGGGGCCGGCGGAGATGGACGAGCGACCGGTCGTCCCTGAGCCGGAGATACGCGACGCCCGAGAGGATAAAGCCGACGAAGGAAATAGCGTTGACGGCCGCGTACAGCGCCGCCGGCGTGGAACTCGCGTCGAGGCCGTTGTCGACGTTGACGCCCAGCAGCGCCGCGCCAAGCGCGGAGAAGACGCCCGCAAAGAGGAACGCGCCGGCGACGACGGCCAGTGCCCGAACGACGTTCTCCGTTATCGTGCGGCCGTCGGCGACGGCGACGTACGGCGGTGAGAGTGCCATTGCGGTTGGCAGACGTACGTGAGCGGGATTGAAGACCCCACCGATTGGGAGTGGATGTGTCGACCTGTGCCCGCAGTTGGCGACGGTCTCATCCGGTCGTCGCTAGTCGATGCGGTAGCTGGGCCGCTCGGCGACGGTTTTGGTCTCCTCGGTCTCCTCGCCCGACAGCAGGCCGCGTGCGGCTCGTTTGCCCCACTCGACGGCGGGCTGGGTGAACGTCTCGATGTCGGCCAGTTCACCGACCAGTATCGTGGCTGCCTCCATCGAGTACAGCAGCTCGCCCAGCGCCTCGGCGTCCAGCCGCTCTAGCTCTAGCTCGACGGCCGGCCGGCCGGCCTCGGCGAGGCTGGCGACGGTGGCGTCGTACTCGGCGTCCAGCAGCTGTCCCAGGTCCGCGCCGGCAAAGTACGACAGCGAGTCGTGGTCGGACTCGGGGATGGCGACGGTTTCGCGCTCCTGTGGACGGACGACGGTGACCATCTTGTCCCGTGGCCCGGCCCGGTAGAGCTGGAGCTGTGAGTGCTGGTCGGTCGCGCCCAGGGCCCGCGCAGGGGTCTGGCCCCGACCCTCCTTGCCGAGGCTCTCGGCCCACAGCTGGGCGAACCACTCGGCGAAATACTCCAGGCGCTCGGCGTATGGCATGACTGCGTTGACGGCCGCCCCCTCCTCTTCGAGTGCATAACAGACCGCGCCGTAGGCGTAGCCCGGCGAGTCAAAGAGCGAAGGGCCGAGCCCGTCGGCGGCCGCTGTGGCCCCGTCGAGTAGCCCCTCGATGTCGACGCCGAGGATGGCCGGCGGGACCAGTCCCACCGACGACAGCGCGGCGAAGCGACCGGGGACCCCGTCGGGGACCGGAAGCCGGGGCAGGTCGTGTTCCGTGACCAGCTGTGCCAGCGGGCCGGACTCGCCGGTCGTGACGACCGTCAGCTCCGTCCAGTCGACGCCCCTGTCCTCGTAGCTCTCACGGACGACGAGGAAGTTCGCCAGCGTCTCGGCCGTGGTGCCGGATTTGGAGACGACGTTTATCGCCGTCTCTTCCAGCGGGAGCCCCCCGAGCGTCCGTCTGATGTGTTCGGGGTCGACGTTGTCGAGGATGATGTGCCGGTCGGGCTCGTCGGCCAGTGCCGCCGTCACGGTCTTTGCGCCCAGCGCGGAGCCGCCGATACCGACTGTGATGACGTACTCGGCGTCAGTCACCGGCTCGACGGCCTCGCGGATTGTCGCGGGCTCTGTCTTCTCCGGGAGATTCAGGGCCGCGTAGCCGAAGTCGTCGTTCTTACGGCCCGCTGCGATGGTCTCGTGGGCCGCCGCGACCTGTTCGTCCAGTTCTTCGAGGTCGTCCTCGTCGACGCCCGGCTCAGCGACGTCACCGAGTGCCGCACCGATATCCAGATACATATTCGGCCTGTCGAAGCCCGAGTACATATTTGGGGGGAGTCGCCACTCGCCCGACAACGGGGCGCTTAACCCGCTCGTCGCTCTAGGTCGGACGATGACAGACGCACAGCCGACAGAGGGCGAACGGAGCTACGACGGGCTGCCCGGCGCCTTTCCCTACGCCGTCCGTTCCAGCGAGTCGCTGCTGTTCAAAGGCTACGTCGTGGTTGCGGTCCTGCTAACGGTCGCTATCGCGCTCATCTTCACGTTCGGTCTCATCGGCGTCCTCGCGGGGAGTTCAGGGGCTCGCGGCGGGACGTTCACCTTCTCGCGGACCTTCTTCCTCTTTGTCGGCCTGCTCGTCGTCGCACCCCTGCTTGCGCCCGTCCTGCTGGTCGCGCGGCGCCACCGCCGCACGGCTTCCTCGGTCGCCTACGACCGTGGACTGGCTCTCTCGGCGCTCGCTTTCGTCGCCTCGCTGTACGTCGGGCTGATTATCTCCGTGCCACCGGCCCTGCAGGAGTCGACGGACAGCGGTCTGGTGCTGGCGCTCTACGGGGTACCCCAGTTCGCCGGTCCGGTCCCGCCGCTCGTGGCTGTCGGGCTGATGTACGTCGTCCATCGGGTTCTGAAGTGAGACCCATTGCCAGTCGAAACCCCGAAACCCACCCCTGACCTACCCGGACCCATGACTCAGAAAGAGGGGACCTTCCTCGTCACGCACGCCGACGAGGCGTCCGTCACGGTCCGGGACGTGGCCGACTCCCAGGTACTGACGCTGTCGGACAATCCCGGCCTCGAATCGGGGACGGTCATCGAGGCCACGCTCGAGGCGGAGCCGCCGATGGAGGTGACCTACACGGTGACCGACCTCGCGGCCGAACGGGAGATTCCCGTCGCGGTGGTCGACCTGGAGCCGACAGCGCAGGCGAAAGACCTCGCCGTCGACCAACCCGTCGGCGAACTCACCACGCGGGAGCGCGCGGGGACCGGCGAGGTGCACGTCCTGACTGTGCCCGACGGCGAGGCGGCGGCGACGGCCGAGGCGGTTGCGGCCGACGAGGAGACGGTCGCCCGCGCGGGACGGCTGGGCGTCGACCGCGTCGAGATTCGCACGGCCGAGGGGGTCGTCAGCGTTCGGTATCTGCCGGACTGATACGGATTATTGTAGATTATTTCCGGATATCGCCGGCCCCGGGGTCGGCGACTACCGGTAAATCACTACAATAAACCGTATGATACGGTCAGTTGGACGCCATGTCGGGCGTTACCAAACCTGTCCCGGCAACCCACCGGAACATCGGTACGACCGACCGGAACGGACCGGTATCTGTCCGGCAAATATTGCGCTTACTGTACAGTATTTAGATCGACGGCCGAAGCCCTAGAACATGCATCTCGCCCTCCTGAACGCGGCCCAGCGGGCTACGGACACGCGGGAGAACTTCAGGCGGGAACTCGACGCTGACCTGGACGTGTTTCATTGTCCCTCGGGTGAACTACCGGCGGACTTTCGCTTCGACGGGTTCGTCGTCACCGGTTCCTGGGCGTCGGTCTACTGGGATCGGGAGTGGATAGGCCAGCTGAAAACGTGGGTCGGTGGGGCCATCGAGGCGGGGCTGCCGGCGCTTGGGGTCTGCTATGGCCACCAGCTGCTGGCCGACGTCATGGGCGGCCGCGTCAAGGGGATGGAGGAGTACGAAATCGGCTATCGCACTGTCGAGCAGGACGGGGACAACAGGCTGCTTGACGGTATCGGCGACCGGATGACCGTCTTCACGAGTCACACCGACCACGTGGTCGAAGCGCCGCCGGGCGCGACCGTCTTCGCCAAGAACGACTACGGCATCCACGGCTTCCGCATGGGGCGTGTCTTCGCCGTGCAGTTCCATCCGGAATACGACATGGAGACCGCCAGGGAGGTCACGAGCGACAAGGACCAGCTCTCCGACCAGCGCATCGAGCGGGTCATGGCGGGCATCGACGCGGAGAACTACGATGCGGCCTGCGAGGTCAAACAGCTGTTCGACAACTTCCTGGCGTTCGTCGAGGACGTCCAGCGAGCCCGAACTGAGCCGACCTGACTCACAGCGGGGAACCCGCCGGCAGTATGAGTCGGAGAACCGAGCGGGCTGTCAATCTGACTCCGTCTCCGGTATAGTCGCGCTGTCGGCACGTTTCTCGGTGACGTCGAAATCTTCCGGCGGGTCAACCGCCCCGTACAGCGCGCCGACCTGCTTCCCGGACTCTGTGGCCCGAGGACCGGAAAACGGGAAGGCTTATTCGGGGGCGTGCCACACCTGCGGCCATGGTCGCGTTCGAGGTCCCGGAAGTCGACTACACGCAGTACTCCAATCGCCAGCTCATCGCGGTCCCGCTCGCGGTGCTTGTGGTCGCGCTGGGAGTGCTCGCGGTCACGTTCGTCATGACGGGGTCGCCGGTCGCGCTGGGGAACGACTTCACAGGGGGCGCAGAACTCACAGTGCAATCGTCCGAGCCGATTTCCCAACAACGAGCCACCGACATCTTCGGTGACTCCGTGGTCTCGGTCCAGCAGGTCTCCGGGCAGGACCAGTACATCATCACGTTCGACGACTCCGCCGAGATAGATACAATAACGACCCAGGCAGAGGAAGCCGATGGGCTCACCGTCCTCCAGAGCGGGAGCACCTCGCCGGTCTTTGGCCAGGACAACCAGCGCCTGACCGTCATCGCCGTCGGCGTCGCCTTCCTCGGGATGAGCCTGCTCGCCTTCGCGCTCTTTCGGACCTTCGTCCCGAGTATCGCCATCGTCATCTCGGCGTTTTCGGACATCGTTATTCCCGTCGCCATCATGAATCTCGTCGGCATCAAGCTCTCGCTGGGGACCGTCGCGGCCCTCCTGATGCTCATCGGGTATTCGGTGGACTCGGACATCCTGTTGAACAACCACGTCCTCCGGCGTTCCGGCGGGTTCTACGAGTCCACCTACCGGGCGATGCGGACCGGTGTGACGATGACGGTGACCTCCATCGCCGCGATGACGGTGATGGCCATCGCGGCGACGCTCTTTGGTATCGAGTTGATGGCCTCCATCGGTATCGTACTGGTGCTGGGGCTGACGGCTGACCTCATGAACACCTACATGCTCAACGTCACGCTGCTTCGCTGGTACAAGTACGAGGGGGTCTCTCGATGAGCGCGCTGCGAGATAACTGGCGCATCGTCGTCCTCGTCGTCCTCCTGCTTGCAAGCACCGTCGCGTTATTCGTCCCCGGGGCGCCACCGGGAACGGCGGCCAACGAGAGCGCCGGCGGCGAACAGCTCACCAACCTCCAGTACGGCATCGACCTCTCCGGGGGCGCCCGTATTCAGGCGCCCGTCGTCGGGATGACCGCCGAGGGCGTCAACGTCTCCGTAACCGGTGAGGCCGACGCCCAGCAGGCCATCGCCGACCGGCTCGGCGTCGACCCGCTCGACGTCGAGGTCCGCGCGGCCCAACAGCGAGGCCAGAACGGTACCGTCGAGGTGTTCGACGAGAACGTCACCGAAGCCGAGTTCCGGACCGCACTGCAGGAAGCGGGGTACCAGCCCTCGACCATCCGGGAGGGCGTGACGCCGGAGACCCGCCAGCGGATGGTCACCGTCATCCAGGACAAGATATCCACCTCGGCGCTCAGTGGCGGCCGGGTTCAGGACGTCAACTCGCCCGGCGGTCGGAACTTCATCAGCATCACCGCCCCCGGACGCGACGCCGAGGACCTCATCGAGATTCTCAACGAACGGGGGACCGTCCGCGTCTACGCCGTCTACCAGAACCAGTCGACGGGGAACTGGACCCGCGAGCAGGTCCTCGGCCAGGACGACTTCCGTAACATCGGCAACGCACAGCGCGTCGACGGACAACCGCAGGTTCCCGTCGTCGTCAGAGACGGGGCGGCCGAGCGATTCCAGGACGACATGGCTGGGGCCGGCTTTGGCAACGGCGCCTCCTGTGGTGCCGGCGCGAGCGACCACGACTCCGTCGAGACCATCAACGCGACCTGTCTGGTGACGACGCTCAACGGCCAGCCCGTCTTTGTCGGCGGCGTCGAGCCGAGCCTCGGGCAGTCCTTCGCCGAGGGGAGCTTCGCCACCGACCCGCAGTTCGTCATGACGACCACGTCGATGCAGGAGGCCCGCGACCTCCAGCTCTCACTGCAGGCCGGCCGGCTTCCGGCGGACCTGAACTTCGAGAACGGCAACCAGAACTCGCTGTCGCCGGCCCTGGCCGACCAGTTCCGGACCAACTCTCTCATCACGGGGCTGCTCGCGGTACTCGCAGTCAGCCTCGTGGTGTACGCCCGCTACCGGCGGCGCGAGGTCGCCCTGCCGATGGTTGTCACCGCGCTTTCGGAGGTGTACATCCTCCTTGGCTTCGTCGCGATGGCCCAGTATCCGCTGAACCTCTCGCATCTGGCCGGGTTCATCGCCGTCATCGGAACGGGGGTGGACGACCTCATCATCATCGGTGACGAGATACTCCAGCAGGGGGAGGTCGGGACGGCCCGCGTGTTCCAGAGCCGCTTCCGCAAGGCGTTTTGGGTCATCGGCGCCGCCGCCGCGACGACTATCGTCGCGATGATTCCCCTGGTCGGGTTCCCGCTGGGTGACCTGTCGGGCTTTGCCATCATCACTATCGTCGGCGTCCTCATCGGTGTGCTGATAACCCGCCCGGCCTACGGTGACATCCTCCGGAACCTCGTACTGGACGAGTAAACGCTGCTTTTCACTCCCTTTTTTGGGCTATCCAACTGACCACTGACAGTCAGAAAGCCCCGGCCCGCTCGACTCGGGCGACTCGCTGCGGTCCTCGTCACTCCCTTCGGTCGCTCCTGCGGTCCTTGCGTCGCCGGCCTTCGCCGAGCGGGCCGCCCCTTTCAGTCCCACCCGCTCGGATTTGTCAACGGCCTATTTCGGGATGGAAGCTCTCTCTGTCGATGCCGCTCAAAACTCCCCGAGTGACGACTGCTTGGCGGCGGCGAGCACGTCCTCGCAGGTCGACCACGAGGCGCGGGCACAGTCGGGTAGCTCGCCGTGGTCCGCGACGTAGTCGGCCAGAAATTCCCGTGTTGTCGGGTCGCTTGGGTAGCCCGACCCGACGTCACCATAGGTGTCGGCGAGGGTCCCGACGTGGCTGTCCCGGGCCACCTTCGCGACGATGGAGGCCGCGCCGACCAGCGGGTCGGTCTCGTCGGCGCCGTGTTCAGCGGTGATGTCGACCGCCGCGTCGACACGGTCGGCGACCCGGCGGCCAAAGCGGTCGGCGTCGGTGTCGCCGGCGTCGACGGTTCCGGCGAGGCCGTCGCGGGCGACCCCCGACAGCGCCTCGGCGTGGGCGGCGACGGTCAGGGTGTTCATGTCGGCTTCGGGGTCGTCAATGTGCGAGACGGAAATCTCCGCGACGGCGACGGCGTCGGCGACCGAGCGAATCCGCTCGTCCAGTTGCTCCCGTTTCGCCGGGGCGATACCCTTCGAATCGCCCACGCCGTCGGGCAGGTCGGCCGGGTCGGCTCGTACTGCGGCGGCGAACATCGACCCCAGCACGGGCCCTTTGCCGGCCTCGTCGACGCCCAGTCGCATGGCTGGTGGGTTCGCGGGCGCGAGCAAAGGGGTTGTGGTCCCCATCGACTCACCGGTACGTGTCTTCTGTCGCTCCGATTTGCTCCCGGAAGAACTCGTCTTTCACAAAGGGCTCGTCCTCGCCCTGCACATCCACGACGTCCAAGGCGGTCACCACAGCGTCGACGCCAAGGAGTCCGCTGAGGCTCGGTTCGGTGCGACCCTCGTCACTGGAAATCAGCTCCTTCACGTAGAGGCCGCCGGCGCCGTGGATGCGGACCTCGGCGTGGGTCGCGTCCACGAGGTCGCCGCTGGCCTCGTAGACGTTCCGCGTCCGCGTGAGGTCCGCTCTGCGGTGAGACACCCGCTGGGGCGTCTCCTGGTGAACCGTGGTCCCTTCGAGTTCGGCGAGGGCGGCCTGCAGGTCCTCGTCGCTGACCGGCTCGGCGAACTCGACGTCCATCCGGTAGGTCTTCGAGGCGTCGAGTTCCTTGACGCGCTCGACCATCTCGTGGGTCGCCAGCCGGAGCCCATCGACCTCGACCTTGCCGTCGGCGAAGTCGTTGATGTCCGCTTCGAGTTGCTCGACGTCGATAGCCCGCTGGCGGGGCTCATCGACCTCGATGACGAACGGGCGGCCGGATTCGAGCATCAGCGCGTCGACGTCCTCGCGCCCGGCGCCGTGGAAGGTGCCGGCCTCGCCGTCCATCGCCTCGACCACGACGGGCGCCGAGAGCTGTTCGACGCTCTCGTCGTAGCGGTAGCCCGAGCCGTCACACCCCTCGCAGGGCTGGCCCTGCCAGCGGCCGGTGCCGTTGCAGTCGTTGCAGGGCCACTTCGTCTGGGGAATGTCCCGCTCTAGCTTGCGGTAGCGGCCGTAGACGAACGCCGAGTTGACGTTGACGTCGATTTCGTCGGTCGCCAGGTCCAGCGTGAACTGCACGTCGGGGCGGCCAAACTCCACCTCCGCGCCAGTCAGGTCACCGATTCGCTTGCCGACCTCCCGATTGAGTTCGGTCTTCAGTGCCTCGCCGGCGTCGGGTTCCAGGCCCACGTCCTCCCGGAGCAGCGCGTCGTTCTCCTCGAACAGCGGCGGCACCTTCGTCCCGACCTGATACGTCTCGAAGCCGTAGCCCCGGACGGCGGTGGCGGCCTGCTCGGCCCACCACTCGACCCGCTCGCTCTCCAGTTCACAGACCCAGCAGTCCTCGTCCGGTTCGTAGGGCTCGTCGGCTTCGAGCGCCAGCGAGACCCGCAGCGCGTGGCCTCGCTCGGCGTTGGCCAGTCCGAAACTCCGCTCGGCGAACAGCCGGCCGAGACAGGAATCACAGAGCGGCCCCGTCGCCAGCGCGGCCTCGGCGTCCTCGAGTACGGTCATTATCCGTTCGTCGTGGCGGGCCGGTAACTGCGTTTCGACCTAGGTGTAACGTGTCTCCGTTCTCCTCGATACGACTGACAGACAGAAAGCTCCCACGTCGCCCGGCTCCGCTGTGGCCTCGTGAGCCGTTCCGTCTCCGGACCGAATCGCCTTTACTCGTGCGTGTCCGTCCAGTTGGTATGAACCCCGTACTCGTCGCTATCCTGCTTGGCATTCTGCAGGGGGTACTGGAGTGGATTCCCGTCTCCAGCGAGGGCGGGGTCGCGCTCGCCTCGACGGTGCTTGCGGGCATCGCGCCCGACGACGCGACGCGGCTGGCGCTCTTTCTCCACGCCGGGACCGCCGTCGCCGCCATCGCGTACTACCGAACCGACGTCGCCGACATCCTGGGCTCCGTCCGCGAACTCTCCCGACGGCCCTTCGCCGACGACACGGCGGCCCTCTCCTTTCTGGCGATAGCGACCCTCGCCACCGGCCTCACGGGACTGCCGGCGTATCTCCTGCTCGACGCCGCCGTCTCGGGGCTCGAAGGGGGCCTGTTCCTCGCGCTGGTCGGCGGACTACTCGTCCTGACTGGACTGCTCCAGCGCTTTGCCGTCGCCCTATCGCTGGGCGAGCGCTCCCGGCCGAACTGGGTCGATGCGCTCTTCGTCGGTGCGCTGCAGGGTATCGCCATCCTCCCGGGCGTCTCGCGGTCGGGCACCACGGTCAGCGCGCTCCTGTTGCGCGGCCACGAGGGCGAGTCCTCCCTGCGACTCTCCTTTCTGCTGTCGATTCCGGCCGCGCTAGGGGCTAACGCACTCGTCCTCGCCGACGACGGCGTTCCCGCTATCGACCCGCTGAGTGCAGTGGTCGCGCTTTCGGTCAGCGCTGTCGTCGGCTATCTGACCGTCGGCGCGCTGGTCCGGTTGGTCCGCACCGTCCCGTTCTGGACGGTCTGTACGGTGTTTGGCGGGCTCGGCGTCGTCGGCGGACTGCTCGTTGCGTTCTGACCGGCCAGGCGACACCCTCAGGTGTGCCCAGTTCTATCCGCCGCTATGGCCGACTACGACGGACTGTTACTCGACCACGACGGCGTCTTGCTGACGCTCACCGACCGGGCGCCTCTCCGAGAGGCCACGCTGGGAGCGCTCCGGGACGCGGGGGTCGACACGCCATCCGAAGCAGATGCCGAGACGCTCAGCATCCGCGTCACGGCCGAGGAGCTCGGTTCGCTCGCGGACCGCCACGCGGTCACGCCCGAGCGGCTCTGGCAGTGCCGCGAAGACCGCATTGCGGCGCTCCTGCGTGCGGAACTCGGCGCCGGCCGAAAAGCGCCCTACGACGACATCTCGGCACTCGAAAGCGTGGCCGTCCCGGCGGGCGTCGTCAGCAACAATCAGCAACGCATCGTCGAGGCCGCCCTCGACACATACGGTCTTGCCGACCGGTTCGGGACGGTAGTCGCGCGCGCGCCGACGGTCCAGAGCCTGGCCGAGAAGAAGCCCGAGCCGACGTATCTGGAGACCGCGATGGCCGATATCGGCTGTGCGAACCCACTGTACGTCGGCGATAGCGAGTCGGACGTCGTGGCGGCCGACCGGGCAGGCGTCGACGTGGCCTTCCTGCGCCGGGACCACAACGCCGACACCGTTCTCGACACCCCGGCGACCTACGACGTCGGGAGCCTCCACGCCGTCGTCGACTTGCTCTGAGCCGACCGTCGGCCGGCTATCCCGCCCAGCGGTGGTGGAACTTATATACGATTCGGCGACAACTCTCCGACGACTGTGGCTATGAGCGGTGACGAACACAAGGTACTGGACACGTCCGGCGACTTCCAGTACGTCGTCCGCGGCGGCGAGCCAGTCACCGACCCCAGTTGGCAGTCCTGCCGCCTCATCGTCACCAACAAGCGGATAGTGCTCGCGACGAACGACGACAAGACGCCCATCCCGCACTCGAACATCTCGCTGCCCGACGAGCCCGAGAGCGCCGTCCCCGAGGACGTGCCGCCGGGCGCGACGGTCCTCGCTGTCGGCGACAACGTCCTGCTGGTGGACGCGAGCAACGTCTCCGAGTTCGAGTTCGAGTACCACCGCGCGACGCTGCAGGGACAGGTCATCCTCGCGCGCCACCCCGCCGTCGTCGGCGGTGTCATCCAGGAGGACGCCGAGTGGAGCAAGGCCCGCTTCCGGCTCGACGACGACGAGGTCCGCCTGCAGTTCCCGGGCGGGGGCTCGACCGTCTTCGATATCGACGACGTGGGGACCATCGAGACGGGCGAGAGCACCGTGCTCGGCGACCAGCGCGCCGTCGTCGAAGTCGAACACACCGACGAGGAAGGCCACAGCGTCGAGACCCACTTCTCGGGCATGCCACACCACACCGACGCCCTGGAAGCGCTCTTTGGTGCCGTTCTCGAGGAGCGAGAGGACGACTACGAGCTCTCGGAGATCGAGAGCCAGGTGTTGATGGCGCTCTATTCGGGCGTCTCACCGTTCGAGATGGCCGAATTCGTCGGGACGACGCCCGACGATGTCGAGGAGATTTACCAGAAGCTACTGGACGTGGGCGCCGTGGATAAGGTCCGTGAGCGGACGGAGGTCAGTCTCAACGCCCAGGGGCGGAATATGGCGAGTGAAGCGATGAGTGGGGAATAGGGCGGAACCGAGCACTGCGAGGTTCCGCCGAAATGCGCAGCGGGGAGCGTAGCGACCCGCGAGCAGAGCGAGGTGGCGAACGGAGTGAGCCACCTCGAAACGGAACGGTGACCGTAGGGAGCCGTGGAGTAGCGAGACGCCGAGCGACGCGAATCGCGGCCTGACCGAACGGCCCGCCCCGGCCTACCGCTACCACGCCTTTTGTCCCCATCGGGAGCCAACACCGCGTATGGGTAGCGATGGGGTCATCGAACTCGACCAGGACTGTTGGGTCGCATTCGCGAAGTACAACCTGCTGTTAGCGACGGTGTTCGGGGTGCTCGCCGTGAGTGCCCGGGCGATGCTGGTCGACCACGTCTGGCTGGTCGTCGAGAACGCGGTGCTTGCGGTACTGTTTGGCGCCGTCCAGACGTACGCCTGGCTCTCCTCGTGAGGTGAGTCGGCCCGTGGACCGACCGCTACGACTCCGCCCGCACCGCCTCCAGCGACCGGAAGAAGCCGAAGTAGGCGACGACGGCGCCGGTAGCGTCGTCGGCCTCCTCCTTGAGTTCGGTCATCTCGCCGAAGTTACCCTGTTTGATGCGGTCGACCTGCTCGGTGCCCAGCCCGAAGTTCACGGCGTCGATGTCGACGACGTACAGTGCGTGCAGGCGGGCCCCGTACTGGGCGGCGAGGTCGCCGATGAGGGCCGGCGGGTTGAACGCAGTCACCGTGACGAGCGCGCCGATGCCGATGATGGTCGCCCGACCGATGAGCACCTGTTGGCGCTGGGTCGCGTCGGGGTTGATGAGTTCGGCGTAGATGTCGTGGGCGACCGACGAGGAGGCCGTGACCCAGTGGCGCCGAACAGTCTCAGTCGTCGGTCATCTTCGACTGGATGTCAGTGACCACGTCGGGGTTGCGCAGCGTGCTGGTGTTGCCCAACTCCTCGCCGTTGGCGATTTCCTCCAGCAGCCGTCGCATTATCTTCCCCGAGCGGGTCTTGGGGAGTTCGGGCGTGAAGATGACCGCCTCGGGCCGGGCAATAGGGCCGATGGCGTCCTCGACGCCCTCGATGATGGCCTGTCGGAGGTCTTCGTTCTCCTCGGAGCCGTCCTCGGTGATGACGTAGGCGTAGACGGCCTCGCCTTTGATTTCGTGGTCGCCGCCGACGACGGCCGCCTCGGCGACCCCTTCGACGCCGACGATGGCGCTCTCTATCTCCATCGTCCCCAGGCGGTGGCCCGAGACGTTGAGCACGTCGTCGACCCGGCCCAGCACGGTGATGTAACCGTCCTCGTCGATTTTCGCCCCGTCCTCGGGGAAGTACACCCACTCGTCGCGGTCGGGGTTCGAGTACTCGCGCCAGTACTCCTCGATGAAGCGCTCGTCGTTCTCATAGAGGGTCCGGAGCATGCCGGGCCAGGGCTGGTTGACGACGAGATAGCCGGCTTTGCCGGCCCCGACGGGGGCACCGCTTACGTCGACCACGTCGGCGCTGATACCCGGCAGCGGCGGCCCGGCCGTCCCGGGTTTCATGTCGCCGATGGCGGGCAGCGTCGTCAGCATCATCCCGCCGGTTTCGGTCTGCCACCAGGTGTCGACCACCGGGCAGGACTCCGTGCCGATGTGCTTGTAGTACCATTTCCAAGCGCGAGGGTTGATGGGCTCGCCGACGGTACCCAGCAGGCGCAGACTGGAGAGGTCGTGCTTGTCGGGGTACTCCTGGCCCCACTTCATGAACGCGCGGATGGCCGTGGGGGCGGTGTACAGCTGGGTCACGTCGTACTCGTCGACGATTTCCCAGAGTCGGTCTTTCTCGGGGTAGTCCGGCGTCCCCTCGTACATCACAGTCGTCGTGCCCAGCGCCAGCGGCCCGTAGACGATGTAGGAGTGGCCGGTAATCCAGCCGATGTCGGCCGAACACCAGTAGGTGTCCTCGGGCTTGACGTCGAGGACGGCGTGGCCGGTCCAGGCGGCATACGAGAGGTAGCCGCCGGTGGTGTGTTTGACCCCCTTTGGCCGGCCGGTGGTCCCCGAGGTGTACATGAGAAAGAGCATGTCCTCGGCGTCCCGGCTGACCGGCTCGACGGTCTCGCCGGCGTGCTCGCCGACGAGTTCGTCGTAGTCGTGTTCGCCGCCTTTCATCGGGTGGTCGTAGTCGTCGTCTAACCGGTCGACGACGACGGTCTCGACGTCGTGACCGACGTTCGAGAGCCCCTCGTTTGCCTTCTCCTTGTGGGGCAGCGGGTCCCCGCGTCGGTAGTAACCGTCACACGTCACGAGGAACTCCGAGTCGGCTGACTCCATCCGGGTCGCCAGGGCGTCCGCGGAGAAGCCCGCGAAGACGACCGAGTGGGGCGCGCCGATGCGGGCACACGCCAGCATGGCGACCGGTAGCTCCGGAATCATCGGCATGTACATCGTGACCACGTCGTCCTCCTCAACGCCCAGGTCGCGCAAGGCGGCGGCGAACTCGTTGACCTCCTGGTGGAGGTCACTGTAGCTGTACGTCCGCTTCTCGCCGAGTTCGCCGATCCACTCGATTGCGGCCTCCTCGCCCCGGTCGTCGAGATGTCGGTCAAGGCAGTTGGTCGAGGCGTTCAGCGACCCGTCTGTGAACCACTTGTAGAACGGGGCGTCGCTGTCGTCCAGGACCTGATTCCACTCGGCCTCCCAGTCGAGCAGGTCGGCCGCCCGCTCCCAGGCCTCGGGGCCGGCCTCCTCGAACTCCTCGTAGATGGCAGGGTCAGTGACGTTAGCCTGCTCGACAAACGACTCCGGTGGCTCGAAGACGTCCTGCTCTTCGAGTCGTGCTTCAAGTTGGACCTCGTCATCTGACATGGTCTATCACGAACAATTACGGGCGTTGTTCATAAACGGCAGGGTCGGTCGCCCCCGGTAGGTCCCTCTTAGGAACTCCGATATCGTCCTGCGGTGTCCGGACCGTCGCACCGATTGTCACACTTGGATGGGAGCACCCGTTCGCCCTGTTCTCAGTATCGACACTCGCGGCGGAACCTATTTGCGCCGGCCTCGACAACGACGCCACAGGAGCGGTATGAGCGACACAGAGAAGAAAATCGCCGACATGCAGGGCCAGTACCTGCAGGCGGTCTCGCAGGGCCGGCGGCACAACGACGCCGAGTGGCAGAACTGTCGCATCATCCTCACCACCGAACGCATCGCACTCGTCGCTGACGGCAAGCAACAGGTCGCCCTGACCGACATCGACCGCATCGCCGACCGATTCGACGTGAACCAACAGAGCGCCGGCGTCTCAGAGTACGTCGCGCTCCACGTCGGCGGGGATGTCCTCCTAGTGTCGGCGTCGGACCACGAGGCCTTCGAGACGGATTTTTACCGGGCGAGTCTCGACGGCGCGGTCATCCTCGTCCAGCACCCCGCAGTGCAGGGCGGCGTCGTCAAGAGCAACGAGTGGACGAAAGGCCGCCTGAAGGTCTCCGACGAGTCCGTGCGCCTCGCCATGGCAGACGGGCAGGCCGTCGACATCGACCGGGCCGACATCGGCGACCTGACCGTCGAGGACAAGCAGGTGTCGGGCGAGGAGCGGACCGTCATCCAGGTCGAACACAGTCAGGACGACATCAGCGTCGAGACCCACCTCGCCGGCGAGGAGTTCCACGCCACCGTCCTCCGGACGATGCTCGAAGACAGCGCCGAACAGAACCGGGCCGACCTCGACCTCTCCTCGACGGAGAAACGGGTCATCATGGCGCTGCACTCGGGTGTCTCGCCGTTTGACATCCCGAACTTCGTCGGCATCGACGTCGAGAAGACCGAGGAAATCTTCGACCGGCTCATCGAACTCGACGTCATCAGCGTATTACACGAGCGGACCGAGGTCGCGCTGACGACGAAGGGGCGCCGGGTTGCGGGTGATAGGATGGGAGAGCAGTAGCGAGGCCGACCGACGGGAGGCCTCGAAGCGACGCGGTGACCGAACGGAACCGCAGCGCAGTAGCGAGGCCGACCCGTGGCAGCAATCTCGACAAAGTTCCAGACCGCTGCTCACGCAAATATTACGTCATTAGGGGCGCCATATTCAAATCCCTGCTCGCACTGATACGCATATGGACATCGATACGGCGGTCGTCCTCGCCGCCGGCGAGGGGACCCGACTGCGACCGCTCACCCGTAATCGACCGAAGCCGATGTTGCCGGCGGGGAACCGCCCGATTCTCGAACACGTCTTCGACGCCCTGGTCGAGGCGGGCATCGAGGAACTGGTCGCGGTCGTCGGCTACAAGCGCGACCGCGTACAGAACCACTTCGGCCCGACCTATCGGGACGTACCGATAACCTACGTCACACAGCACAAGCAGCTGGGCAGCGGCCACGCGCTCTTGCAGGCCCGCGAGGCCGTCGACGACGCGGTGCTCGTGCTCAACGGCGACCGGCTTATCGACGCCGAAACGGTGTCGGCCGTCGCCGATACCTTCGCCGAGACGGGCGACCCGTCGCTGGCGGTCGTCGAGCGCACGGAGACGAGCCGCTACGGAGCCGTCGAGATGCACGGCGACCACATCGAGAACCTCGTCGAGAAACCCCGCGACGGTGGCTACCGGCTCATCAACGCCGGCGTCTACGCCTTCAGTTCGGACATCTTCGTCGAAATCGAGGAGACGCCCCGAAAGGAGGGGGAACTGGCGCTGACCGACACCCTGGAGCGTCTCATCGACCACGACCGGGTTCGCGGCACCGAGGTCGACGGGATGTGGGTCGACGCGACCTATCCGTGGGACCTGCTGACCGTCGCCCGCGAGGTGCTCTCCCGTGGCCGGGTCGTCGAGGCGGCCCGCAGCGACGGGGTCTGGATTGCCGATTCGGCCCGCGTCCACCGCGAGGCGGTCCTGCAGGGACCGGTCGTCGTCGGCCAGGACTGCGAGGTCGGTCCCGACGCCGTCATCGGCCCGAACACGGCCCTCGGTAGCAACGTCACCGTCAGGTCAAACGCCGTCGTCCAGGACAGCGTCATCGACGCTGACACGCGCATCGACCCCGGCTCGACGCTCGTAGACACCGTGACCGGCCAGGACGTCCATCTGGGCGCGAGCACGGTCGTCCCGTCCGGTCCGGCCGACGTCCAGGTCGGAACGCGAATCTTCGAGGAGCAGCGCCTTGGCGCGGTCATCGCCGACCGGGCCCGAGCCAGGGGGAACGTCAGCTTCACGCCGGGGTCGCTGGTCGGTCCGAACGCCCGCCTCGGCGTGGGCGTGACCGTCCGTGGCAACGTCGCGGAGGGCGCGGAGGTGACCCGCTGATGTGTGGGATTATCGGCTGTGTCGGTCGCGGCGACGAGACCCTCGATACGCTGGTTCATGGCCTCTCGAAGCTGGAGTACCGAGGGTACGACTCGGCCGGCGTCGCGATGTCCGGCGAGCGGCTGTCGCTGTGCAAGCAGTCGGGCAAGATAGACGACCTCCGGGACGCTCTCTCGAAGACGTCGCTGTCGGGGGAGGTCGGCATCGGGCACACCCGCTGGAGCACCCACGGGCCGCCCACCGACGCGAACTCCCACCCACACCAGGACTGCGGGGGGGACGTCGCCGTCGTCCACAACGGCATCATCGAGAACTACCAGCGCCTTCGCGACGAGCTGGTCGCCGCCGGTCACACGTTCACCTCGGATACGGACACCGAGGTCGTCCCCCACCTCATCGAGGACGCCCTGGCGGCCGGGGCCGACCCTGAGGCGGCGTTCCGCGAGGCCATCGACCAGCTCGAGGGGAGCTACGCCATCGCGGCCATCGTCGCCGGCACCGAGACCATCTTCGCCGCGCGCCACGACTCCCCGCTCGTGTTGGGCCTGGGCGAGGGCACGACCTACCTCGCAAGCGACGTCCCGGCCTTCCGCGATTTCACCGACCAGGTCGTCTATCTCGCCGACGGCGAGTTCGCCCGCCTCGATGCGAGCGGCTGGGAAGTCACCGATTCCGACGGTACCGCCGTCCAGAAGGACGTCGATACCATCGAGTGGGACCCCGAAGAGACCGGCAAGAGCGGGTACGACCACTACATGATGAAGGAGATTCACGAACAGCCCCGTGCGCTGCGACAGTGCCTGCGCGAGCGCGTCGACGAGATGGCCGGCACCGTCGACCTCGACGACCTCGGGGACCTCTCGCCGACCGGCGTCCAGTTCGTCGCCTGCGGGACCTCCTATCACGCCGCCTTGTATGGCGCCCAGCTGTTCCGCGAGGCCGGCATCCCGGCTCAGGCGTTTCTCGCCAGCGAGTACGCGACCTCGGTGCCGCCAATCGGCGACGCCTTAGTCGTCGGCGTCACCCAGAGCGGGGAGACGGCCGACACCCTCTCCGCGCTCAGGGCGGCCGAGAAACGCGGCGCCCGAACCCTGGTGGTCACCAACACGGTCGGGTCGACCGCAGCACGGGAGTGTGACCACGCCTTCTACATCCGCGCCGGCCCCGAAATCGGCGTCGCCGCCAGCAAGACCTTCTCCTCGCAGCTGGCCGCGCTGAACCTGCTCGTGCTGGGAATGACCAACTCCGACGAGGCCCGCGAGGTCATCAACGCCCTGCGGGAACTGCCCGGCGACCTCCAGCGCGTCCTCGACGAGTCCCGCGCCGAGGAGGTCGCCCAGATGTACCAGGATGCCGGCGCGTACTTCTTTATCGGCCGGGGCCTGCAGTTCCCGGTCGCGCTGGAGGGCGCCCTGAAGATGAAAGAGATTACCTACAAACACGCCGAGGGCTTCGCTGCCGGCGAGCTCAAACACGGCCCGCTCGCCTTGGTGACCTCGGAGACGCCGGTGTTTGCCGTGGTCATCGGCGACGACGAGAAGGCCCGCAAGACGGTGGGCAACGTCAAGGAAGTCGAGGCCCGCGACGCGCCAGTGGTGGCGATTACCGACGGCCAGACCGACGTGCATCGGTATGCCGACCACGTCCTCGAGATTCCCGAGACCCACGAGCGGGCTGCGGCGGTGCTCGCGAACGCCCATCTGCAGTTGCTGTCCTATCACACGGCGGCGAAGCTGGGTCGCAACATCGACAAGCCACGGAATCTGGCCAAGAGCGTGACGGTGGAGTAAGCGAGGTATGAGCGAAGCGAATCACCTCGAAGCGGAACGGTGACCGCAGGGAGCCATGGAACAGCAGCGAGGCGAACGCGGGAGTGAACGAAGACGCGGTCAATCGCTGCCCGTGCGTATTTCCGGCTCTTTCGGACCCACGCTGTTTTATCTACGTGAGTCGTCGATACCAGTATGAGTGGTATCGACTTTCGAGACGGAGTACTGGAGGTTCGGCGGGAGTCAAACGAGCTGGACGAACTGGCTGTCGAGGATGCGGCCCACCTGTACGTGCTGTTCGGCGAAACGCTTAGCCGGCCCGAACTCGAACACTGGGTTAGTGAACTCGAGGTGACAGACGCCTATGGTCGACTCCAGCGAGCGTGAGTCGCTCGCCGAAAAACGAACTCGAAATCGAGAGCAACGCCTCGAACAGATCAAACGATGGGCCGAGTACATCGATACAAATCCGCCGGAGACGTGGGGACCGCAGCTCAACGGGCTCGTCAACTCGCAGCTCGAATCGGCCCGAAACGCGAATATCTCCCCGGAGCAGTACCGGCGGATTCGACGTGTCAGCGATTCTCGAGACGAGTGAAATCGTGTCACGGCGAAGCTGCGAGCAGCTATTCGGTCTTTTCGTCGTTCTCGCGTTCGGGTGGTTCCGGTGGTTCCAGCAATGCAGCCAGCAGCTGTCCCGTCCGTGAGTGTGAGAGTACCGCGCCGACGGCGGCCGAAAGCGATGCCAGCCGTGAATCCGTCCAGGCTCGCTCGACCGGTTCGACTACCCGCTCCAGCAGTCGGACGAACGGTCCCACAGTGCGTGTCGTCCGCAGGTCGATGACGACGACCGACGGGTCGGGGTCTGCGGTCAGCCACCGGTAGCAAACGGAGTGACGAACGACGGACTCCGCGCTGCTCACGAGCGACTCGGCGGCGGCGATGACCGCTGACCCCCTGCTCGCGCGTGTCACTCCCTTCTCGACCGCTCGGAGCACACTCGCGGTCCGTGACTGGTCCCACATCGGTTACTGCCCGATGTTGACGACTTCAGCCTGGACGGTGACCGGGCCGAGGTCGAGGACGACCGTCGAGCCGTACTGGAGCCGCTCCCCTCTGAAAACGACGCCATCCCCAGTTTCTCTGACCCGGAGTTCGGTCGTCAGTGTCACGTCTCGCAGCGTCGGATGGTCACTAACGACGACCGAGCCGTTCTGGGCCGTCGAGATAATAGGGGTCGGTTCGGTGGTCACGCCGGTCACGTAGGCCGTCGTCTGTCCGCCGGCCTGCTCGGTCTGTCCGGGCTGGATAGCTGTCGCAATCCCGGGCCGGACGCTCGTCGTCTCCAGTGTGACCGTCCGGTTGGTCAGCGACTCGCTCTCGAGCCCGCTGCCGACGCGCTCGATGCTTCCGTTGATGGTGTAGTCCGACGTGGATAATCGCACCTGCTGGCCGGGCCGGAGCGGTGTCCCGCCAAAGCGGCTGACGCCTTGCTGTGTGTGTGTCGATAGGTTCGCCTCGATCAGAATCTGACCCCGGCTGGTGTCCGTCGTCGGGTAGACGGCAACCGCTTCGACAGTCGCAATGGTGCGGCCGGCGACCGTGATTTCGTCGTCGGGAGTGATTGCGCTCGCGTCCGCCGCCGAGACGTTATCCCGGAGCACGACGGTCGTCGTGGCAGTGTTGAGGCTTGACCCGTTGCCGACCGCGCTTATCTGCCCGGTGACGTTGTACCTGTCAGTGTTAATCTCCAGAACACGGCCTAGACGCGGCGGTGCGTTCGCGTAGTCGAGGGTGTCGTTGCGCATTTGTCCCTCAAGCCTGGCACGGGCGACGACGCGTGTCTGGTCGCTCTGTGGAGCCAGGTAGATGTCGGTGATGGTCAAGTTCGACGCTTCGGTGGGCGCGTAGCTGTCACCCTCCTCGAGCGCCGCGACGATGTAGTCGGGCTGGGTGCCGAGGTCAATTGTGACGAACGTTGTACCTGTTTCGCGAGTGTCACCGTCGCCGCCACCGAAAACGAGCCCGACGCCGGCGACGAGAACCGCCAGCACGAGCAGGAGGACGAGCGCATCGACGACGTTAATGACACCGAGGAGGTTTCCTTCGTCGTCGATGAGTCCATCGCTCGACTTCAGTGAGTCCATGGATGGCTGTCTATCGCTCGTGATATGTGATTTTTGTTATCGTCCCCTGATTCGTTCCGAGACGAGGGCGCCGACATCGACGACGACACTGTAGAGCTGTCGAACGACGATTTTCAGGTCGAAACTAAACGATTGCTGGCGGATATACTGGATGTCGTAGCGTATCTTCTCCGCCGGTTGATGGCCCGTTACACCGTTAATCTGGGCCATGCCAGTCAACCCTGGTTTCACGAACCAGCGGCTGCGCCATTCCTCGACGTTCCGTTCGATGTCCATGTCAAGTTCCGGCCGCTCGGGCCGCGGACCGACGACACTCATGTCGCCGACGAGGATGGACCAGAGCTGCGGTATCTCGTCGAGATGTGTCCGTCTGAGTATCTGTCCAACCCGAGTTACTCTCGGGTCCGTCTCGCCTGCGTCCTCCTCGCTGAGCTTTGCACCGGTCTTGGACTCAGCGTTTGCGACCATACTCCTGAACTTGTAGATGTTGAACGTCTCGCCGAACGCGGCGGTTCGGGTCTGTCTATAAAGTATTGGCCCTGGGGAGTCGAGTTTGACCGCTACTGCGATAGCGAGTATTACCGGCGACAGACAGAGGAGTGCGAAACCAGCAAATGCAACATCGAAAACACGCTTGACTACGTAGTCCTGCCAGTCCCACGGTTCGAGGTTGGTGTCGACGAGTTCGCCACCGGTCGCGTCGTCGACCAGCACGTTATCGGCGTGGTCCCGGTGAACCTTCGCCTGGACGCCGTGTTCGAAACAGGTCGCAAGCGCGCCGAAGAACTCCTCGCGGTCCGGGTGCTCGAAGGCGAGGAGCACGGTGTCGATATCGTGTTCGACGAGCACTTCATCCAGTCGCGAGAGGCCGCCCAAGCGCGGGAGGTCCGCCGCGCTCTCGATGGTCACACCGCCGTCGGCAAGTCGCTGTTGTCGGTCCGTCACACGGACGCTCGACGGCGCCACGATCCCAAGGATCGGCACCGTGGCGCTCTCGAACAGCCGGCGCATGATCCCGGTTTCGTCGCCGACGATGATGGCCCGCTCCGAGACGCTCGGACGCCGACGGATGGCGACGAACCACACCGGGAGGACGAGTCCGAGAAAGAGGATGGTCACGATGAGTGTCGTCCGTGGCAGTCGCGAGGACCAATCGAAGTAGCCGATTGTGGCGAGCACTGCCGCTGTGACGAACACCCGTTCGTGGGTCAGGGCTATCGTATCGAGAATGCGTCGCGGTCGGGGTTTGAACAGTGGCCACAGCACTGCGAGTGTGACGACGACTGTTACCGTGATCTGGTCGAGAAGGTCGCCGTTCGAGAGTGTCGCCGGCTTGAGGCTGTTCAGCGGTGGGATTGCCGTGACGAGCGTCTGAGCGAGCGGCGTATTAGCGACGAACACTGCACCGGCGATCCACAGTGTCGCACCGCAGACAGCAACGAGTCGGTATCGCCACCCGGACTGCATTACGTAGTAGGTTGTGAGTATGGTATAAAAACGCTGCGAGAGAGTGGGAGACAGCAAAGTACTGTGTGGCAACAGTACAACACCGAAAGCCCTCGTGCCTTGCGGTCCTGGGACCGCCCCTGCGCTCCTCACCTTGTTGCGGTACTTGCGGGGTTCAAGTTCCCGCGACGGCACTTGCCCTTTCATCTGCCAGGGTATAGATGGTGACACGGCTGATACTGTCGGCTGTACGCACGTGGAGATATTCGCCACTCCGAGGTGGCGGATTCGTTCGTAATGTCACAGCCGACAGTATGACTCCCGGCGGACGGCGTGCGAGCGCGCTACACTCCCGGGCGACACGAGCACACGAGCAGCACGGCTGCGGACTTACCGGTACGTACCTGTCGGTGCCGCCGGACCGCCCCGTATGCGTATCCTTTGTGTCGCTCAAAAGCTCTATCCGGAGGTCCCCGGCGGCGGGACATACCACGTCCATGCGATGTCACGCGACCAGGCCGACCTGGGACACGACGTGACCGTCCTGACGATTTCTGACGATCCCGACCTTCCACGGCACGAGAAGCGCGACGGGTACACCGTGATTCGACGACCCGTGACTGCATCCGTATTTGGGAACGACCTCTCTATCGGCGTTGCCCGGTTTCTGCACGACGCCGACGAGTTTGACGTGATTCATGCCCGTTCACATCTCTATGCCTCGACGAATCTGGCCGCGCTGAAGCGGCGGTTCGGCGAGACGCCGCTGGCGATCACCAACCACGGACTGTACAGCCAGAACGCGCCCGAGTGGCTGTTCGATATCTATCTGCGGACCGTCGGCCGGTGGACGTTCGACCGGGCCGACGTGGTGTTCTGCTACACCGACGAGGACTAACGAACCACGCTTCTTATATGGATGCTGTAGATATTCTACCGTATCTATGGCTGCTGACTCGGAGGAAATCAGCCGACATGAACAAGTACGGGCCTTACTGCGCGTCGCAAACTATCGGCCCGTACTTACCGTCGGCATCATTCTCGGCGGCGTCCTTGCTGCTCTATTGGAGGGTATCGGAATCAGTTTTATCATGCCGATTATCGAGTTCGTTCAGGAGTCCGGTGGATCCGGGACGAACGCTGACGGCGTCATGCGCGTGTTCAGAGCTGCGTATGATATACTTGGGGTACCACTCACATTGGGCTCTGTCGTGGCTGGCGTCAGTCTGATCCTCGCTGTGCGTTGGACATCGACATTTGTCGTACGCTGGTTGCGCGAGGCGCTGGTAGTCGATTACACGAGAGAGATACAGCGACAGTCGTTCGATAATGCGCTCGATACCCGGGTAGAGTATTTCGATCAAGAGGGTTCTGACGACATCCTGAACGCCATAGTTACGCAGGCCGAGTACGCGGGTCGAACGATTCGGTTCGTGATCAACTTCCTCGAACAGGGATTTATGGCGTTTCTGTACCTCGCGGTCGCGTTCATCTTGGCACCGCGGCTTACTGTCTTGGTAATTATCTTTCTCGGCGGGTTCTCGATGTTGTTCCGCCATGTCGTGGAACCTGGTTACAAACTTGGAGACGAAGTTGCAGATGCCAACGAACGCGTTCAGCAGACCGCTCAGGCCGGAACGCAGGGCATCCGCGATACGAAGCTATTTGGGCTGAAGAGGGAACTCTTCGAGGAGTTTCTCGCTGCTGTCGATAAGTTTGCGAACGCGAGTATAAAGCTACGCCGGAATGAACAGGCAATCAAGAGTTTCTACAATCTATTGACTGCAATTTCGGTGTTTGTCCTTATTTATCTTGCAATCGTGTATACTAAACTCACGCTCAGCTCGCTCGGTATCTTCCTGTTCGCAATATTCCGCCTCGGACCGAAGGCAAGCAATCTAAACTCGCAGCTATATAAAATAGAGAACAACCTTCCTCATCTCGTGCGGACGCAGCAGTTCATCGACGAACTCGAACAGAACCGGGAACCGACTGATGACAGCAAACCAGTCCCGGAGAAAATACGAACTGTAAAGTTCGATGATGTTTACTTCTCCTATGAGGGACAGGAAGACGAAGCTCTGTCAGGCGTTTCGTTTCAGTTCGAACGAGGCGAGTTTATTGGGTTCGTTGGCCAATCTGGTGCTGGAAAATCGACTATCGTGTCGCTACTGGCGCGACTGTACGAACCTAATTCCGGAGAGATACGTGTAAATGGAAAATCCACTCACGAAATGGACATTGACGAGTGGCGATCACGGATTACCGTAGTTCGACAGGATCCCTTCATATTCAACGACACACTCCGGTACAATCTCACCATCGGAAACCGAGATGTATCACAAAAGAAACTGGAAGAGATCGCTAGAACCGCGTGTATCGATGAATTCCTCGATGATCTGCCGAAAGGATATGAAACCCAGCTCGGGGACGACGGAGTTCGATTATCAGGCGGACAGCAGCAGCGAGTCGCCTTGGCCCGGGCATTGTTGAAAGACGCTGATCTGTTAATCTTGGACGAGGCGACGAGCGATCTTGATTCGAATTTGGAACAACAGGTCCAGAGATCTATTGAGGAGATGGAGCAAGAGTACTCGATAGTCGGAATTGCACATCGACTCTCGACTGTCAAGAATGCGGATCACATCTATACTGTGGACGATGGAGAGATAATCGAAACCGGTAACCATGAACGACTTTTGGAAAGCGGCGGCCAGTACGCCGAACTGTACTCAATCCAGTCCCAGGAAAGCCAGGATGATTGATGTACCACTATATTAGATTTGAGTAACAATGGACGCAGTACTACTCAACTCTCGAAATTCAAGAGCGTTTTTATTATCCAATACTGTATTATTAACCATCGCTACTTTGGCTTTTGTTGTTCCCGGGTTAGAGATAGGTGGTTTCAATATTTTTGCTTATGTGATATATATAATCCCTCACACTGGGCTACTGCTGTATCTCATGGTGACCAGGCGGGAGTTTGCTCTTGACTTACCCTATCCACTGTACGGTCTACTTCTATTTGCCCTCTACGTGGTCTGTAGTTTCTTTTGGGCCACAGACACCACTATCGCGGTGAAAAAGATGGTGATTATTGTAACCTCGATTGGTGTAGCGATGCACCTGTACTGGAGCATTGCGCACTACCGTACACTCAATTGGTATCTTAGAATAATCCAAATTGTATCGATTATCGGGCTTATCGTAGCGGCTTTTGAGATCGTCACAGGTGCTCATCTTCCGGTGAGCAACGGATACGGATCAGATACATTCCATATGAGTACGGCATGGTATCCAAATGTGAACGACTTTAGCTTCTTCTTAGCGATCGTTGCGTTCCTGTTTCTGATACCGGCACTCCCTGTAAAGCAGTCCTGTTCAACTCTGCTTGGGATATTAGGGTATGTCGGATGTGTCACCGTTATATTCCTGAACGGTTCCCGTGCAGCATTGCTCTCAGTACTAATAGTCACAACGCTTCTGTTGTTTCTATACGCTGGAAAAGACACAATATCTGACTTTTTCAACGATGGGACGGAGTGGCCGATATTTACGTCCATCTTATTGATGTGTTCTCTCGCTATAATCGCCGTGTTTTCTCTCGTCCCTAACATATTCGAGCCGTATGGAAACCGATCATTCTGGTTCAGATGGCAATCTCACAGAGCAAGTGTGATATTCTTATTCCGGACAGGTATCGGTGTCGGGGTCGGTAATTTCCCGGTTGAATTATCACTGTCGAACATCCCACCTGCTGCTCGGATCAACACTCATAGTTGGTTCGCGACTCTCTTAGGTGAGTACGGGTGGATAGGGACCGGGTTGTTTCTCCTTGCTTACGGCCGCACTCTCGATAAACTTTTGTTCCAGTTCATCAGAAACGGAGATAACGTCACTCTTGGATTACTCGGGGCATTACTCTCGTTCGTACTTGCTGGACTCGGACCGAATGATGTCTTAGTGTTTCAAATTCACTGGATAGTTTGGGCTCTCGCGATTGCGGCTATTTACCGTATTCGGGACTCGTAAATGTCGCTCCGTTCACGTTCGGTACCCGAGATCCTGAAGCCGCTCTTCGACGTCTGTTGACGCTTCAGTCCGCGTTCGCTGACCGCTGGTTATCGTTCGCCGTTCGCCGTTGACGACCTCCATCCAAGGGACTGTGACTAGTTCGTTCATCAGGACCCCCTGAGGATGACCGTATACGGGTAGCGGCCATCCCGGAGGACTCTCACCGAATGCGTTCCCATGGTCGGCGGAAACAACGATCTTTCCGCTGACTGCCTCTACCACGTCTTCGACATACGGGAGCGTCGTCTGTAAACACTCTTCGTACGCATGGCGGGCTTCGTCCGGGTCAACATTGCCACGTTGTATCTTGAGGAAGACAGCATCGTCGTCGAATGCGTGTGTCTCGAAGCTGGACGTACCGACAAACGGGTAGTGAGGCTGAATCCAGTGAGCCAAGATGCGCTTGTCCGGATACATCTCGTGCGCTTCAATAGTTCTCTCAGCCATGACATCTGGCATGACTGTTCCACGGTCCTCGTCCCAATCGTCTTCGAAGACGGGGATGATATCGTGGAACGCGCCACCGCGAAGCTGCGTCGTTCGTGGATTCGCCGTGACAACAACGGTATCGGAGTGATCGCCATCGAAGTTCCGGAGATAGAACGTGCTCGTATTCGCTGCTCGCGACCGAACGGGGAGCGCAGACGGCCAGTAATCCGGTTTGTATTTATTAAATGAATCGTATCGACAGGCGTCGAGAACGATTAGAGTGTCCCAATCGCTCTCCATTACATTAACTCCGCGCGGATTCTGATTCCCATCCTTGTAGTATCGCTTCCTCAATAGATACTTCTCGGCCGCTCTGTACCAGAGAGACCTGTCAGAATACTTCTCTAGAATCCCGGTCATATTGTTGCTGAATGCGTTCATCGAATCACTTTTTCCACAAGTGTACTGCAACCTTCTCATAGTCGCTA
This sequence comes from Halobacteriales archaeon QS_6_64_34, assembly GCA_003020925.1. Lineage (GTDB taxonomy): Archaea > Halobacteriota > Halobacteria > Halobacteriales > Haloarculaceae > Haloarcula. The sequence goes on from PXRT01000017.1 coordinate 248,976, forward strand.
ATAGGCCACACGCTTCGTCGTTCAAGTCCCGGTAAAGCCGTACCAGTGCTGTCGCGAGGGTCAAATACCATTGACATCATCTATGGCTTCCAAGTACAGGTCAATTGTCCGATCTAGAGAGTAGTGGTTGGCCCGGTCTTCTATCTCTTCTACTTGATTGCAGAGTTCCCTCTGCATCGCCGCAGCCATCGCGTCTGGTGAGCTAACGGGGACCAGTTCTCCCCACTTCCCGCCCTCAAGTATCTCCGACACGCCACCCGGCGGTGAGTCCGTAGCGACTACCGGGCATCCACAGGCCATCGCCTCTATCAGCGCATTAGGCAATGTTTCCTTTTTCGAAGAGAGGACGAAGAGGTCCGCATTTCTCATATATTTGTAGGGGTTGTTGACGAAACCCGGCATAGAGACAGAGTCCTCTAGTTCCAGCTCTGTTGTCAGTGATTCGAGTGCTGGGCGTTTATTGCCCTCTCCGAGAATCACAAGTCGCGCATCGCGTTGGTTTCGTAGACGACTGAAAGCTCTGATGAGAGTCTCTGTATCCTTCGGATCCTCTAAACGTTGCACCGCGAGAACGACGGGAACCTCATCGGAATCGAACCATTGGTGTTCTATCGGTTTATGAGATTTGAATAGAATCTCGTCCGTAATAACGGGCTGGTGTATGATGTGTAACCTGTCCCTGATGTCCGGGGCCGTCTGTAGAAACTTGTCCGCCGAGTTCCGCTCACCTATCACGACCTTGTCCGCCCATCGGTACGTCCAGCCGACCAGAGTAGACATGAAGAGACCACGCCAATCGCCGTTCTTGATCCGCTCTCTCTTGCTCTCGACGCCGCCCTTCGCTATGATCTGGGTGTCTGCGCCGACTAAACGGTCAGCGACGAGCGGAACGACGTTCGCACCACCCGTCGTTGAGATTAACACAGGGGGTGAGTCGGATCTGAGGTACTCCACCATCTTCGGGAGTGCAGTAAGCGTTATCGGATACTGTGTGTTGATGTCGAAATCGATGACTCGTGCCTCGCTGGGAATTTCGCCTTTGAGCTCACCCTCGGCGTTTGCTAGAACGAGATTGACATTGAATTCGCGGTGGATGAACCCTCTGGCGAGCTGTAAAACCGTCCGTGAAGAGCCACGGCCAGTCAATAGCGGCGTATAGATTGATATTCGCTGGATATCCATTCTATACCCACCGTCAAAGTCGGAGAATATTAATGATGGCGTGATGAACGGAGACACGTGCCTACTGTCAGCCGTCGTTCGCGATGGTGAAACAAAATATATTTGATAGATTACTGCAGGTATATAGATTGGAGATGAAATAAAATCACTCAAAAAGAGATAGATGTATTCGATGGATCAAATCCGCAGGGGGATTCGAAATCCTCTCTTGATTGGACGCCAGTTGAATAAACTCTATTACTCGTACAGAGGTATTAAATCCCACCCGGGAGCCGTCAATTTTCTCGACGAAGACTGGGACAACTTGATTATCCTCGACGCGTGTCGCTACGACTCGTTCGCTGAGCACGCCGACCTTCCGGGCGAACTGGAGCATCGATATTCACTTGGATCGGCTACGCCGGAGTTCACCGAGAAGAACTTCGCCGGCCGGGGTTTGGGCGACACAGTGTATGTCGGTGCCAACACGTGGTTCTTGAAACTGCAAGACGAGATAGACGCGGAGATACATCACTTTGTGGACCTACAGAACGGAGACCACGATGTGACCTGGGTAGACAAGGGACTGAAAGTCGTAACCCCGGAATCCGTGACTCATCACGCTAAGCGCATCCAGCACGAGTACCCGAATAAACGAATCATCGTCCACTACTTACAACCGCATCACCCGTTTATTGGGCCGACTGGACAGAAACATCTCTCGCATCAATCGAACTCGCTAATGGAGGTCTTTCGCGAAGCGGGTCCGAATGTCAACAGACAGCAACTGTGGAAGGCGTACGACGAGAACTTAAAGAGAGTTCTCGAGACAGTGGAGGACCTCCACCCCGAACTGACTGGGAAAACAGTGGTGACGGCAGATCACGGAGAGATGCTCGGTGACCGCCATGAGATCGTCCCGACCAGAGATTACGGACATCCAAAGGGTATATATAACGACACGCTGGTCAAGGTGCCGTGGAACGTCATCGAAACGGGCGAGCGGAAGGAAATCATCAAGGAAGAATCCAGAGAACAATACGTAGAATCCGAGGCAGTGAACGAGCAACTTCGAGATCTCGGATACGTCGTCTGAATGGCGATGACCGACCGACTAACGCTCTTCATCGGAGATCTCAGCATCGGAGGTGCAGAACGGGTCGTAGTTAATCTCTCGAAGGGATTTATCGACTTCGGATACGACGTAGATATTGTTCTCGTCAGGAAACGGGGAGAGCTATTGGACGAGGTGCCCAAACAAGTGGATGTAGTCGAACTCGACGTCGATCGGATGCGGTGGTGCGTCCCCTCGCTTGCGAGGTATCTTAGGAGGACGCGGCCGCGGGCGATTATCTCCTTCATGACCAGCGCAAATACGATGGCTCTCCTTGCGAATCAACTCGGCGGTAGCCCATCCCTTACGATCGCTACGGAGCACAATACCCAATCGATGAAAGAATCGCTCAAGCCGACAATCATCCGGTTGCTGGCCCGGTTCGTGTATCCACTCGCGGATTACATCGTGGGCGTTTCATGTGGCGTCTCAAGGGACGTTACAAGCTGGTCAAAGGCGGATGGAGCGAACGTTCATACTATCTTCAACCCAGTCATAGAAGACTCGTTCATCGAGCGAGAGTACAAGATACCCGATCATCCGTGGTACGGAGACGACGACGTTGACGTCATTTTGAGTGCCGGAAGACACGTCGAGCAGAAAGACTTCGAGACGCTGATCAGAGCCTTTGCCGAGCTATCGACCACTCGGGAAGCGCGACTGGTCCTCGCAGGGGAGGGAGAGTGCACCCACGAGTACCACGAAATCGCAGACGAACTCGGCGTATCGGACAAGGTTTCGATGCCGGGATTCGTCGACAGCATCCATCGCTATATGCACCATTCCGACATCTTTGCGCTTTCTTCTCGCTGGGAGGGGCTATCGCTCGTGCTCATCGAAGCGATGGGATGCGGCACTCCAGTCGTCTCGACTGATTGTCCCTCTGGCCCAGCAGAGGTCCTTGAGAACGGTAAATATGGACCGCTCGTACCCGTCGGTAGCCATACGGAGCTAGCCGACGCCATCGGACGGACACTCGAGAATCCGATCAGTTCAAATCAGCTACGGAGCAGGGCACAGGATTTCTCGATCGAATCAGCGATGGAGAGCTACGTCTCCCTACTTGCGGGCGACGACGGCCTCTAAACGGTCCTCGTCGACTGAGTACGACCACAAGAGCAATATACCGGTAGCAGATACTCTACTTTATCATGTACGGTATATCTCATTTGCGGGATGCAATACAGAGTCCGAACCCCTTCTATCACCTTTGTATGCGGGAGATGAACAAGATGTATTTCTCGCGCATGGGATATAGAGATTACAATCCTGAAGGGATCAACGTGTTCGACGAGAAGTGGGATAATATGATCATTCTGGACTCCTGTCGATACGATGTCTTTGAGGAAGAGAATTCGCTACCGGGCACGCTCAAGAAACGGACTTCACGAGGATCGATGTCAGAGGAGTTCGTAGTCGGAAATTTCACCGGCAAGACGCTCCATGATCTCGTCTACATATCCGGCAACTCGTGGTACGCGAGGAGGTGTCGATCGATCAACGCTGAGGTTCACCACTATTCTTTGATCGATTCCGAGTATCCCGAAAAAACCGAAGAGATAACAGAGAAAGCCAAGGAGGCGATCGATTCCTATCCGAATAAACGCATCATGGTCCATTACATGCTCCCGCACTTTCCCTACATCGGGGAAACCGCCAAAGAGCATTTCCCGAGTATCGATACACAGCGCAAGCGGTTGTTCGCGGATCTGCGCTCTGGAAGTGTGGACATCACGGACGAGCAACTCCAACGGGCTTACAGAGAAAATCTTAGAATCGTCTTGCGGGAGGTCTCGGAACTGCTCGATGCCTTGTCCGGGAAGACGGTCGTGACGGCGGATCACGGCGAACTACTGGGAGAACGGACGTTTCCGGTCCCATATCAGGAATACTCTCATCCCAAGCGAATGTACGTTCCGAAACTCGTCGAAGTGCCGTGGCTCGTCCACGAGAGCGGTGAAAAACGAATCGAACCAGAGCCGCCTGCGGAAGACAACCTCTCGGGGATTACCCACGACGACGTGAGGAACAACCTCCGGGATCTCGGATACATCCGGTGATCATCGGAAGTGGTCCGGACGTGGGATCCGGCTGAACAGCGTGCAGGGCACGCTCACTTCTCGGCCGCTCTCTGATACAGGTTCTGGTACCGTTGAGATGTCCGTTCAGCACTCAGGTGTTCCTCGGCTACGGCCCGAGCGGTTTCCGACAACGGTTCCCGATTGATCGATATGAGCCTGTCAAGTGCAGCGGAGAGCCCCTCGGCATCCCGGCACTCGAACTCGGTCCCGATGTCGTCACCGAGGTCGAGTATCTCTTCGTGTGGTCCGATCGTGGAGAGACACACAGGGAGCCCGGAGGCGATCGCCTCCATAACGGTGTTCGGCAGGCCTTCCGCAGTAGACCCTGAGACGAAATAGTCCGCGGCTTGGAGGTATTCGGCAACGTTGTCGACGTGTCCTTCCAGCCGTATCGTATCGTCACCGGCAGCGATCGACTCAAGTGCGCCTCGCTTGTCACCATCACCGAGGAACACGAGCGTCCCGCTCTCGCTCACGTCACTCTCAAGGAAACCCCTCGCGACCGTCGTCGGATCCTTGCGAGTCGATAGTGCGCCGACAGAGACGAATATGCGGTCTTCACCTGGTAGTTGGAGGTTCCGTCGACGTTGTCGCTTCTCTTCCTCCGAGACCGGGCAGAACCGCTCCGTATCGACCCCGTTCCGGATGACATCGAGGGACAGATTGTGCCTTCCGGTAAGTTCACGAACAGTATCGGAACAGGCGACGGGGTACTCTAGCCGGTGGAGCGACCGGAGTTGCGCGTGCGCGATGAAACCCCCCTTGACCTTCCCGAACGCCTTCGGATAGTCGTAGTATGGGTAGTTGCGGAGCGTCGAAATCCTCTTCTGGTCTGTCAGACAATACGACGAAAAGATGTCCGGCCGGACACCCTGTGAATGAATCACATCCGGGGGATTCCGGGCCACTGACTTCCGCAAGTACCGAGGGACTTCCCATATTCCTCGAACACGCGTCGCACCGACTGACTGGAGGCTGACGTTCATCTCTTCGAACTCCTCAAACGCCGAGTCTGACAGCTCCGGCGAAAGCGTGAGTACACGCGCAGAGAACTTATCCGGATCGAGATTGGAAACGATATTTTGGAGTTGGTTGGTTGGCCCACTCCGTTCGAGAGTTGAAACTAAATACAGGATTTCTATCATAGATGGATTCTATATAGTATTGATTGGGTCGTGGGGGACGCAGCTAATAAAATCGCTGGTTCCCCGATCTGAGACAGTTACAGAGAAAACCGATGCACGTGCCGGTAACGATATGCCGATACTGTTTAATGCAGACACCGACAAAGAACTGAACCGATGCAATCGGTTTTGATGTATCACGAGGGGTCCTCTTTTGAGCGTGATCTACTTCTTCCGTGGTTAGACTCGTTCAGTGACGTCGTTGGGGTAGTCGTCGTGGAAAACAAATTCGATCGCAAACTCGATCGGTTACGTGCCGAATATCACCGCAACGGGCTCACCGGTACCGCTGATGCCATAGCGTTTAGACTCTACGATACAGTGCGGAAAACGGATCGGAGAGCGAAAATCCGTAGGCTCGTGGACAAAAAAGGAAGTGAGTACGACGGATCGGTCGATCCGCCCACGCAGCGCGTCGAAACGCCGAACAGCGAGCCGACGAGACGGTTTTTACGAGAGCGGGAGCCCGATATCGCAATCGCCCGCGTAAAGTTGCTTCTGGACGAGGCGGTATTCTCGATCCCATCCACGGGGACGTTCGCCATTCATCCCGGAGTCTGTCCAGAGTATAGGAATGCACACGGTTGCTTCTGGGCGATAGCCGAAGACGATCACGAGAACGTCGGGTACACGCTCCTGAAAATCGATAGCGGCGTCGACACGGGGCCCATCTACGCGCAGGGGGGAGCCGAGTTTGATCCGTTGGAGGATCACATCTACCTGCAGCTGAAGATGATCGCGGATAATCTCGACGAAATCAGATCCGGCCTTGAGGGCGCACACCAGGGTGACCGGGGCCCACTCGATATATCGGGGCGAGAGAGCGAAGTCTGGGGGCAGCCGAAGCTTACCGATCAGCTCCGCCTCGTTCGGAGAGAACGGAAACGGAAAGAAACGGCGCAGCGGACCATTTGTCTTCTGTACCACGATATCGTCCCCGACGATAAGAGCAGTACCTCGGGATTGAACGGATCGTCCGTCTGGCGGTACAAGCTCTCGCCCACACTGTTTGAAAGCCACCTGAAGCGAATAGTGAAGCAGAGCGCGCCCGTTCGGACGATCGACGAATGCCGACCACACAGGGCGGACTCTGGAATCTATTTGACCTTCGACGACGGGGGCGACAGTCTTTTTGAGTACGCTGCGCCACTTCTGGAGAAGTACGGGATGCATGGCCACATGAGCGTGATCACGGATCGAATTGGTGAAGATGGATTTCTCGATCGAGAACAAGTCGCTGAACTCGCACGGCGAGGACACCACATTATGAGTCACACTGTATCACACTTGGACCTGCTCTCGTGCGATCCGTCTGTCCGGGAGAGAGAGCTAAAAGAATCGAAGTCGGAACTTGAGGAAATCACCGGTAGAGACTGCGTGTCACTTTCTATTCCCGGCGGGCGGTACGACGAGGCTGTTTTGCAAGCTGCTCGAGACGCTGGATACGAGTACGTCTTCATATCTGATCCGGAGATCGATCCGGCCGACGAACTCGGTTGGGAAGTACTGATGCTCGGGCGATGGAACGTTTGGAACTCGACGGACGCCGACGAGTTGGAAGCCATACTCCATCAGGACTTCATCAAAACGAGTACAATTCGGGCACGTTGGCGAGTACTGAAAACAGTCAAAGGTCTGATCGGGATGGACCGGTTCGTCAAAATCAGGGATACCATCATAAATTGATGCAACATTGTCTCCGGTGTGTTCCTGATTACAGGATGCAAAGTTTTTCTGCAATAGTTCTACCACGGAGAAACCGATGAACGACGCGCACCAAAACGACGCTCAGAGCGACTTTCCAAACATATCGGTGATATTATCCACGTACCGTAGCGACACAGCTTCCGAACTGGCAGCGGCTATCGATAGCCTCGCGGACCAGACACTCCTGCCTGAAGAAGTGCTTATCATCAAAGACGGTCACTTGACTGATGACCTGAAGTCGGTTATCGCAAAGAAAGCAGAGGAATTTCCGACGTCAATCCGGACGCACCGAATCGAAGAGAATCAGGGCCTAGGAAACGCTCTCAGGACAGGGGTGGTTGCCAGCTCAAACGACATCGTGGCGCGGATGGACGCCGACGACATTTCGGTTCCATCTCGATTTGAATACCAGGCTACTTTCCTCCGCGAAAATCCGGATGTCGACATCGTTGGAGGATATATTGAGGAATTTGATTCGGATCTCGACGAACCTATAGCGAGGCGGGAAGTGCCGACAGATCACGACAGCATCGAGAAAATGGCGCGATCTCGGAGTCCGATGAACCACGCGACGGTTATGTTCGATAAGGGATCCGTACTAGATGCCGGAAACTACAGGGCGGTAGACCGGATGGAAGACTATGATCTCTGGGTTCGAATGTTACTGAACGATGCCACGTTCGCAAATATTCCGGATGTCTTAGTGAAAGCCCGAGGCGGTGAGGGGATGTATAGACGTCGAGGGGGATTGGAATACGCACGTGAGGAAATTCGAACGCAAATCGAGTTCTATAGGAGAGGGTTTCTTCCTCTCCACTTCTTCTTATTCAACCTAGTAACACGCGTGACGATTCGATTTTTACCGAGTCGAGTCCGGGGTGTTATATACGAGTCATTCGCGAGAGATTAGATTGAATATTCCGAACGAATTCAAACCGCGAGATAGCACCGAATTGAAGAAATTCCCATTCCAGCGAATATTCGAGTTGAGCATATTCCAATCCGCCACGTCGATCATATAATTCCTCACCAGCCCGACACCATCGTGTTTAGATAAGCTGGTTCCATGCGAAGCTGAATGATCTGAGCCACTCGTCGGCTGTTTCTGCTTCAGCGTTGCTAAAACAGTTTGAAAACGAAGAAGTTCGTCGTTTTACTTCTCGGAAGACACGTTCGACAGCATTTCGATTT
>PXRT01000017.1:257590-270704 GCA_003020925.1 Halobacteriales archaeon QS_6_64_34
TGGCGAGGTCGCCCGCGTTGCGGAGGGCGACCTGCCAGCCGAGCTGTGTGTCGTGGCGTTTCTCGGTCGTGCAGTGAACATCCAGAATCGCTTGGCTTTCTGTGTCGACGAGCGCGGTTGTTTTGAGTGTTTGAACGCGGTAATTCGTTCGGCGGCAGTAGTGTTTGCTAGCGTTTTCGCGGTCGAAAAACGTCGCGTCGATCGCAGCGTGACCGGAATGGGTCGTGCTCCTGCGCTGAGAGGCGCAGGAGCACTCGCCAGAGTGCTGTCTTGATTCTCTCAAACCACTTAACCAACGTCGAGTGATGCGGGAGATCGGCCGGTTCGAGGCCGATCTCGGCGAGTATTTGTGGCATCTCGCTCAGCAGATCCAACGCTTCTCGGTATGATTTGTCGAGGTAAACTCGAAGACAATGGAGCGATACGACGGCGTAATCGGCGAAGCCGCCACCCCCTTCGGGGGCGGCGACTTCGCCTCGGTCACCGACAGCATTTTTAGCTAACTGAACCGCTTTCTGTGTGAAGCGGGAGATCTTCGACATGGATCATCGGCGATTTCCCGCTTCATACTCCTAGTTCTAACGGTCGAAGCCGACGCCGTCCAGCGATTCACCAGAGCCACCTCTTTCTATAGCTAGTCTTGTTATGGCTACCATTCTGGGGACGACATTAGGGCAAGGAAGCCAAACACTTGGTGCAGACCCTGCTATCTTTCTTCTCGGAGGAATCGAACTTACGAACGGCCGACTGCCGTATCTCTACCTCTAGGATGTGAAACCACCTGGAATCTACTTAACGACCGGGATTATTCATATCCTAACTGGTGGTGACCGATACCTCACCTATGCCAGCATGATTTTACTGATGGCAGTCATGGTCGTTGTGAACGCTGGATTAGTTGCTGACATCGTTTTTCAGTTCACAGATGATAAGCTCGCTGCCGCAGTGTCTGGTGTTGCTCCTCTGGCGTATCCACCATTACTCCGGCTATTCGTCGGCGGACCATACACAAAATATTTTGTGGCCCTGTTTGGATTAGCCGCACTCTGGGCAGTCCTCCGAGATAGCTATGTGCTTGGAGCCGGACTCGCAACGGTAGCAACGGTTTACTGGCAGTTCGGCATCGGCTTCCTTCTGGCGGTGTTCGCCGCCGCCGGAGTGAGCGTCACCAACTGTGACACTCCACCTCGTCGTCTCGCAGTAATGACTGGCGTGACTGTTATGCTTGGACTCCTCTCAATACTGCCGTGGATAGTATTCGGCGGAGCCTCTCAACTCATCTCCCAAACGGTGGTCGCTCCATTGCTCACGAATGGAGGTGGGGCTGGTCTTCCACCGTTGTCGTGGTTTGAGCGCGGATGGCTATTGCTGCCAATTATCGGTTTGGGGGCACTCACGTTTACTAAATCCACGTTCCGCGACTTTTCACCTGGACGCGCTACTGTGCTGGTGTTATTCGGGTGGTTCAGTATTGCGGCCATTTATACTGGCCAAATCGGACGGCCGGATATGATTCCGGCTGCTATGCTCGCAGGGATTGCAGTGGGGAGTTTAATCGCCAACGCACCAGACAAATTAGTAGGGGCAGTCTCGGGGCGCAAAGTCACTGCCTGTGTCGTGGTATGCCTGCTCACAATCAGCGTCTCGTCTCTTCTATCAGGTGATATCTATATTTGGGAAAGGGGTAGTGTCGCATCCCTCTACTGGTCTGGTGAGGGGGTCACAGAATGCCATATTCGCCTCTCAATGGCTGAAAAAGAGTGGTTGTCAATCATGGATTTATACAAGGAATCGCAAATGTGTAGTAAGTGGCTCTTCGAATAGTTCGGGCACATGCTTATCATGCGGGTCGGCACGACCCTCCGTTCAAAGGCTATCGAGAACATGCTACCGGACATCGAGGACTACCTCGACGCTGGAGCTGAACATATCGATACACGCGAGATCTGATTTGTGTCTTCGTATCATGCCTGTTTCGAGGACTCGGAGAGAGTACGTTTCGTCTGTCTTCCGCTCGACTGATAAGGGGATACTACACCGGTTGTCCGCGATTGTATTCTCTCACTCTCGGTCTTGTGGCTCCCGAGCTGCTGATCGTGAGAGAGACAGACGAAACGTACTCTCTCGCATCCGCTTCCGACGCCGACACAAAGGACTCATACCAGTCCCGATTCCGTTCGTAGGACTCGGTGAACTCGTCAACACTCCGTGTTAGCGACGGCCGCTTGGACCGCCTCGGAGACGAATTCGCGGACCGAGGAATCGACCGCGCCGCTACCGTTTTGTGTATGGGTACCCATACATAGCGTATGAGCAAAAATATCGCCATCAGTGACGATGTGTACCGTCGGCTGAAACGCGAGAAGGGGGACCGGAGCTTCAGCGAGGTGATCGCCGAAAAGCTCGACGGCGGCGGCGAGATCGCGGATGTCACCGGCCAGGGAATCTTCGACGCCAAAACGCCCGATGATGTCGCCGACGAGATCGAACAGTTGAGCGAGGGAACGATGAATCGAATGACTGATGAAACTCTGTGACACGTCCGTTCTCGTCGACATCGATCGGGGCGGGGTCGATGAAAAGGTAGCGGCCCTCGACGAAGCGGGCCGACACGCAATCAGTATCGTAACTATAACTGAACTCCGACTCGGCGTGGACATCCAGTACGAACGGGGGACGGACAGATATCAGCAGGCGATCAACGACCTCGACCGCCTCCTCTCGCGGTTCGATGTTCTCCCGATATCGCGACCGGTCGCAACGACGGCCGCGACGATCATCGCGACGCTGAGACGAGCCGGTCGCCCCCTCGATGACCTCCATGACGTGTATATCGCCGCGACTGCCCGAACGCGGGATCTTCCGGTCTTGACCACAAACGTCGATCACTTCGACCGTATCAGCGACCTCCGGGTCGTTGACTGGAAGACGTTATAACCCGCACGTTCCACGGCTACGAGTCTCACTTCTCGTGACACGTCATGACTCGTGTCTCGACACACTCCAACACGAAAAAGAGCACGCTGAGATAGTGAAGCGTGTAGTCGCTGCCCTCGAACCAGCGGATATCGACCAGAGCCGCGCTCACTGCGGCCGGATATTACTCGGCGTCGAGCCGGAGTTCGAGGTAGCGTGGCGAGAGCGAGTCGGGCTGGTACTTCCAGCCGTCGACGAGCGAGTGTGTGCCAGCACGTCAAGCAACCGCTTCGAGCGTCGCTGTGTCGAGCGGTCCACTGGGGCCGTCACCTTCGGTCACGCCTGTGCCCCGTCCTCGGGGCGTGTCTCCGCGCGCTGGACCGCCTGTCGGAGCACGCGAATGTCTCGATGTATCGTCCGCCATTCATTGAGTGCCTCCCGTACTCGTGCAGTGTCTCGTGACTCGCAGTCGGGAAATCCTCGTCAGTAACGAGCGAGTCCGCTGTGTGGCCTTCCCATATTGGGAACGTCACAAGGGATATTGATCTGGGGGCGTTCCGTTCCACTATGAGTAACGACAAACGCGAAGAGACCGGTCGATACACCGAGAGAATCTCGCTCGATGACGTGCGTAGCGTTTTCGAGGCGGTAGACGGACCTGTAGTTACCTCCGGCGATGTCGCTGAAACAGTTGATTGCTCCCGGGAAACCGCGCGTCGGAAACTACGGACCCTCGAAGAGCACGGCCGAGTCGCCAGTCGAAAGACCGCCGGCAGAGTCGTATGGTGGGTCGTCAACGAACGAGAGCACACACGTGGTATCAACTCGGACGATTCCTTCTGGGAGTTCGACCCGGGCACGTCAGGCGAGTCTACCGTTTCAGAGAACGTCGACGAGATATTGTACGGTGAGGAATCTACATGAGCAGCGCAGGCGCGACACCGATATTCGTCGACACCGGTGGGTTCTACGCTCGGGCCGATGCAGATGACAGACATGTACAAAATCGGGCACGACGCGGCCGCCAGAGCGCTCACTGTAATCCGGAACGCCGAGAGCGTAAATATCATCCCGGTCGGTAAGTCGACGTTTGAGGCTGCGACAGCGCAGTTCATCGACTACGATGCCCAGCAGATATCCGTCGTGGACCACACGACCACCGTCCTCGCCGCTGAGCGCGATATCGAGCACATCTTCGCCTTCGACAGTGACTTCCGAACGCTTGGGTTTTCGCTGGTGCCTGACGATGTATCCTTCGCTGACGGATAGGCCATACTGCCGGCAGTACGTTCGTGCAGTGGCCAATTCCGTCAGTTTGTGACAGCTGGTAGTATCACGACCGCCGAACCAGCGGCTCGTACCACTCCCGATTCGCCTCGTACCACTCGATAAATTCCGCAACCCCCTCCCGAATCGTATGCGTCGCCTCGTAGCCGAGCAGTTCCCCGGCCCGCTCTGTCGCCGCGTGCGTGTGCTCCGAGTCGGCGTCGTATCGTTCTGCATATTCCAGCTCTAGCTCGGGCGCCAGCTGGTCGCGAATCTCCTCGGCCAGCGTTTTAATCTCGATGTTTTCCGTCGAGCCGATGTTCACGGCCTGTCCATCCGCTGCATCCTCCTCCAGCAACGTTACATTGGCCTCTATCACATCCTCGATAAAGGTGAAGTCTCGCGTCTGGGTCCCATCGCCGTATATCACGGGCGGCTCGCCGTTCATACACCGAGAGACGAAGTTCGAGATGGCCATATTCGGGCGCATTCGGGGCCCGTACACCGTGAAGTACCGCAGCGCGACCACCGGGAAGTCGTACACCTCGCCGTAGGAACACGCGTAGCGCTCGGCCGAGAGCTTCGACGCCCCGTAGGGACTCACGGGCGTCGTCGGGTGCTGTTCGTCGTAGGGGAGATACTGCGGTTTCCCGTACACAGAAGACGACGAGGCCATGACGAATCGCTCGATACCCGTCTCACGGCAGGCATCGAGTAGATTCAACGTCCCGTCGACGTTGACCTCGTCGTACTTGCGTGGGTTTTCGACGCTGGGACGCACGCCCGCTTGGGCGGCCTGGTGGTAGACGTAGTCCACGCCCGCAACGAGTTCTTTCACCGACTCGGCGTCACGAACGTCGCTCTCGACGAGTTCGTAGCTGCCACCGCCCGACTGGGCGGCCTCGCGGCCGGTTTCGACGTTGTGTTCTTTGATGTCGAGGTCGTAGAAGGGGTCGAAGTTATCCAGGATGACGACCGAATGCCCGTCGCGGGCGAACCGCTCGGCGAGGTGGCCGCCGATGAAGCCCGCGCCGCCGGTGACGAGGATATCCATTATCTCAACGGCGTCGGCCAGTGTATAAAAAATGTCGGGTGTGTTATTCGCTCACATCACACACGAAGCTGTCGCACAGCCCATATGGAGTTCGTATCCGTCGTCGGTCAGCCCGGCCACATCCGGCGCGTGAGCGGTCCCGTCTATCTCGAACGCTATCCGGAAATAATCTACAATAATCACTAGCAAACTGCGTCTGGCACTGGACTGATTTACTGGTCGTCAGTGAGCGTCGCAACCGCGCCACGATACCGCTGGCTGTACGGGCCGACGGCCGCCTCGGCCCGTTCGGAGAGTACTGACACGGCCGCCTGAAACTCGCTGTCACTCAACGCAGCGGTCTGGAGACAGTCGACGTACCCGTCCAGCGCGCGCTGGAACGTTCGCTCGTAGTGGCCGTAGGCGCCTTCGATGCGGTCTAGGTTCTCCTCGATACTCTCGGTGACGGCGCGATACACCGTCGCAGCCTCCCGGTCCCGGCCGTACGACCGGTAGCGCTCGGCCCGGTCGAACCAGCGGGAGAAATCGATGGCCTCGGTGACGACGGACGACTCGCCGGTCGCTTCCTCGAACAGGGTGTCGATGTCGTCGCGGTACGCCGACACCGAGTGGCTCTCCGCTTCGAAACGCGCCCGAAACCGGTCGCGCATCTCCGGGTCGTCCGTGAATTCCTCGAGTAGGAACGACCGGAGCGAGTCTCCGGAGCGGTCATCGAGCAGCGCCTCGATTTGTGGCCGTTCGTCCTCGGGCGGGTCCTCGCTGACGGCGAGCAGGACCGCCACGACGTGTTTGCAGACGCCGGAGCCGTCGTACGGACACGTACACGCACTCTCGAACGGCTCCGGGCCGAAATCGACCGTTACGTCGTCGGATTTTGCGCTCTGCACTTCGGCAGTGACGCGCTCACCGAAACGGGCGAGACGGCCGACTCGCCCCTCGCTCAGATACTGCTCGCCTCGCTCGAAGACGGCGTCCGTACACCGCTCCCGGATGACCGCTCTCTCGACTTCCATCAGTCAACCGTTCGCTCACTCGCTCGCCGCGAGGTTCTCGGCCGCCAGGTCGGGGTCGACATCGCCCTGGAGGCGCTCCTCTGCTTCGTCGCGGTCCTCCGGATAGCCGATGTCGTTGCGCCAGCCGTTCATCCGGATGGCGTCGATGGTCCGGCCCGAGTGCAACAGGAGGTCGATGGCGTCGCTTATCTCGTACTCGCCCCGGTTGGATGGCTGGACGAGGTGACAGGCGTGGAAGATAGCGGGTGTAACGGTATAGAACCCGGTCATCACCAGGTTCGACGGCGGGTCCTCGGGTTTCTCGATGACCTCCGTTATCTCGCCGTACTTGTTTGTGTCACAGACACCGTATCGGGAGGCCTCCTCCCAGGGTACCTCCTCGACGAGAAAGGCGGCGTCGGCCCGCTCTTCGCGCTGGCGGTTGATGACGTCCTGCAGGTTGGCCTGGAAGATGTTGTCCCCGAGCATCAACATGAAGTCGTCCTCGACGTCGTCCTCGACGGTCAGCAGGGCGTGGGCCAGCCCGAGCTGTTCGCGCTGGTGGGTGTAGGTGATGGGGACCCCCTCGAACTCGTCCTCGTAGTGGTTGATGATGACCTGTTTCTTGTAGCCGACGACGACCAGCAGCTCCTCGGCGCCCAGCTCGATGAGCTGCTCGAAACAGTGCGTCAGAATGGGTTTCCCGGCGACCTCGACCATTCCCTTTGGCTTGTCCTCGGTGAGCGGCCGGAGTCGGGTCCCTTCGCCGGCGGCAAGTACGACAGCTTGCATACTCTCACGTCGTTTTCCTCCATGTAAAACTCTTGTCGCATTCACCGACTCGACAGTGCCGTCGACGCCCCGTCGGCGCGTCGCTTGCACCATCGACCGATTGCTCGGAGTCCGGGTGCGCCATCGACGGCCCACAGCAGCGTCACAGCGGCAAACAAGAGGAGTTCGGCGAGCAGCGCCAGCGTGATATCCGCCGCGAGGAAGTGACCGATGATGCCGGTCGACTCCTCGTAGGCCGGCAGCTCCAGAGCCGGCCAGAGCAGATAGGAGAGGTCCGCGAACTCACCGTCGAGCAGCGGGTAGAGCCCGTCGGTCGCGAGATGGGCGAGATAGCCAATAGCGAAGCCGACCCAGGCTCGACGCTCCGTCGGGCCGTCGAAGCGCCACCAGAGGACGGCAAGGAGCGGGACGGCGACCAGCAGCGAGTGTGCGCCCGCTCGCCCCGAAGGCAGGACACTGAACGTCCAGGCCAGGGGCTTGTCGACGAGGTCGGGAAACTGTGTGCCGAGGGCCAGTGGGAGCACGACGCCGGCCGTCGGCGCCCGGCCGTCCCGCCAGCGAACCCAGAGCGACCAGAGGAGGTAGCCGACAGCCGCGTGTCCCCAGGGCCACATACTCTTCCATCGGTGCGAGCGGGAAATGAGCCTTCTGTTTTACATCTCGGGCCGCGTCACCGCTCGACGGCGAGACGCGTGCCGTTCCGGACGGCGCTCTCGGTGACTGTCACTGTCGCGGTCGAGTTGGGACTCTCGACAGTGTACTCGCCGGGATTGGCGACGCGGAGCCGGTAGCGGCCGTCGGCGTTCGCCCGCGTCTGTCGGACGTACTCGAACTCGCCGTTTTGAACTGCAACTGTTGCCGTCGCGGTCACCGTCGCGTTCGGGCTGGCCGTGCCGGTGAGCGTGGCCCCGGGGACCAGCGCGAACGCCTTGTACCCCCCGCTCTCGGTCGCGTAGACGGCCTGGTAGTGGCCCAGTCCCGCTGCGGAGTCGGTTCGGCTCCCGTAACTGTCGTGGAGGCGCGTCTGCATCGTCTCCGGGTCGGACCCGGAACTGTCCACCGTGACGACGTAGCCAACCCTCCCACGCAGCCGGTCGTACCACTCGGACTCGTTCGGGCTCGAGATAAACGGCTCGTAGTGCTGCCGTGCGTAGCCGTAACTTTGGGACTCACCGCTGACGAAGTAGTTGTACATACGGCTCTTCCCCCACCGGCTGAGGACGTAGTTCTCGGGATACTCGAGCCCGTGGTCGGCCGCGTCGCTCTCGATGGCCGTGGCGGTCAGATACGCGCCGTCGGTCGTCGTGACCTGCCCAGTCTTGACCGGTACCTGCACGAGCCCCAGGCTCCCAAACAGCAGGAAGAGGACACAGAGCAGGCCGACAGTTCGTGGCTCGGGCACGAGTGTATCGGTAATGACATCGGTGCGCTCGCCCGTCACCGGCCGGGCGAGTTCGACTTTAGCGGCGAGCCAGACGAACGCGTAGCCGGCAAACACCGCGACGAAACTCGCGAGTTCGCCGACGAAGCGGACCTGAATCGCTGCGAGCCCGAGGAAGTACCAGGCGTAGGCGGTCACGACGAGCCAGTCGGGGCGGTCACGGGCGGCGAGTTGCACGCCCAACACCATGACCGGTAGCGCCATCACCAGCGCGAAGCCAAACAGGAGCAGGAAACCGAGCGTCCCTGGGTTGAACAGGCCGACCGTTTCCGCGATGGCGTCGCTCCGGAACAGCAGGTCAGTCCGTCTGAACGCCTCGGCCCAGCGCTCGGGGGACCGCTCCCGGACCGCGAACAGGCCGACGACGACGGCGACGGTGTCGACCGCCGCGAGCTGTCCCGCCGTCGCGCCGACCCGGGACGCCACCGCTGCCGTCGCGACGACGCCACAGACGCCGACGAACAGCAGCAGCGGCGTGCTCGCGACGAGTTCCGTCTGCCATGCCCAGTTCGTGTGGACTGTCCAGACCAGCGCTGCCGCGAGGCCGACTCCGCCGACGACCGGCGCGTTCGCGACCAGCGGCTCCCGACCGGCATCGACATCTAGTACCGTCTTGGCCGTGACCGCAATGGCGACCGGCACGATAAGGAGTGGGCCGGCCTCCCAGGCGAGTACCTGCCCGGCGATACCGACCCCGGCGAGGGCGCCGGCGACCCACGGCACGGCTGCGCGCAGCGACTCCCTGTCCCGTGCCGTCGTCACTACCACTACGAGTGCCAGGGCGGTCAGTCCGAGCCACGGGTAGTCGAAGGCGTGGTGGTCGGCAAAGCCCAGGCTCGTCCGGAGCGCGTGGCCGGGGATGAGCGAGAGAAAGAGCACCGCCGCCAGGCCGACGCGGCGGTCACTCGTCAGCCGAACGGCCAGCAGGTAGACGAACACGCCGGAGACGACCGCCGAGACGACGGGGTACCACGCGAGGACGTGGCCGATGGTTTCGGTGGTCCCGCCCAGCACTTCTGTGACCCACCACAGCGTCGCAACCAGCAGCGGTTCGCCCGTCGTTACGGCATCGGGCAGGACCGAGAGCGCGCCGAAGTCGGCGCTCCCACTGGTTTCGGCGGACACCTGCTCGACCAGATACCGGTAGTAGTAGGGGTCGTTGCTCGAAAGGACGATGTCGCCGCCGCGATAGACGCTGCCGACGACGTAGGTTCGAGTGAGCACCAGCACGGACAGCGCCGCCGCGAGCAACCCGACGGCTCGCCCATCCACGTCGGGCACGGCAAGCCAGTCGAGGTCGATATCCCGCTCTATGGCTGCTCTCTCGGCGCCGCCGTCGTCGCCGTCCAGCGCCCGACGGACGGCGGCCGGGTCGGCAAGGGCGTACTGCTCGCCCTGTTTCTCGACGATACCGTGTGCGACCAGTTCACCGAAGGCGCCCGAATCGACGTCGATGTCGTCGAACGTCCAGCCGTCGTGGTCGCCGTCGACCGCCAGCGCGGCCCTGAGTGGGGCCTCGAGTTCGGGCCGGTCGTCGAGCAGTCCGGCGGCCCCCCGGTCGTCGCTCATGTGTGACCCCAGTTTCGGTCGGTGAATAAACCCATCGAGAGGCGAAGGTGGTCGCCTGGGGCGGTCCGGATGTCACAGTTGCCTCGGAGGCATCGAACGCTCACTTTCGCCCCGAAACCGGCATCTCCAGCGTCACTTGCGTCCCGGAGCCAGACGACTCAAACTCGACAGCGCCGCCCGCGATGTCGGCCCCCCAGGCGGTCAGGGCCAGTCCGAAGCCGCTGCCGTGTTTCAGCGGCGTTTCGGTGCCGTCTTCGACCAGCGTGAGTTCGTTGGCGTCGACACCCGGTCCGTTGTCCTCGACGTGTACCGTGGCGGTTTCCACGCCTGTCTCGACGCTGACGCGAACCCACGGCTCGGCGCTGGTGTTGTGCTGGGCGGCGTTCTCGATGACGTTCGTACAGACGATATCGAACAGGCTATCGACCAGGATAGCCTCGGGACCGGGGTCGCAGTCGAAGTCGACCTCGGGGTAGCTTTGTGCGGTCGCGTCGACACACTCCCGCAGGATGTCGTGGAGGCGGAGGTTCTCCCGGTCTTTCCGGCCCTGCTCGAAGACGTCGATTATCTCCCGGACCTTCTCGCCGGTCTCCGCTATCTCGATTGCGTTTTCCTTGAGCGTCTGTGCTTTCTGTTGGCTGTTGTGTGTCGCCAGATAGCCGGCCTGGCCGAGGATGACCTGGATGTTCGTTCTGATGTTGTGCCGGAAGACGCGATGGAGGACTTCGAGGCGCTGTTGCATCCGGAAGAGGTCGCTGATGTCGTGGAGCGTGACGACGTGGCCGATGGTCCGGTCGTGGATATCGGTGACGAGGTTCTCGGAGACGTCGTAGGACTCCCGGGTTCCCGGTGGGGTGAACACGCCCTTCTTCGGGCCCGTCGTCTCGCCGGTGGTCGCCAGGTCGGGACTGACGGTTTCGAGGTTCTTCCCGAGCGCGTCTTCGGGCGTAGTCTTGAGGACGCTCGCGGCCCGGTCGTTCATGTCCACGATGGTGCCGCGGGTGTCCAGCACGAGCGCACCCTGGTGCATCTGCTTGTACAGCGACCGCCGAGCGTGTCGGATGGGCGTCGGGCTCGCGCCGAACAGTTCGAACCGCGTGAGTGCGTAGAGATAGGCGACGCCGGAGACGGTGAAGGCGACTGGCGTCGGGTCGATACCGGCGGTCGGCAGGCGGTCGAACAGAAAGAGCAGGTTGGTCACCCACGGTGCCAGCAGACCGACAAGGAGCGCGAGGCTCTGGCCGCGAAACGTACGTACCTGGCTCGTCACGAATTCCAGCAGCGGCAACAGGCCGAGAAAGCCGAGCACGTAGGTGTAAACCGCGATGACCCAGAACCAGGGGCCGGGCGTCCGCGCGAGCGTTAGCACCCCGTTTTGCTCGACTAGCTGGGCGTCGAGATACAGGAGCTGGTGGTACGGGTCAGTGAGTCCGAGAAAGACGGTGATAGCGGGAATGACAGAAATCACGAATACGTGTCTCCGCGTGGTGTACTCATCGTAGCCGCCGTATTCGAACGCAAAGAGGAGCCAGGCAACTGGGATAATCGTTACTCCTGGCCAAGTGAGGTTGGCGAAGAACACTTTCGTCCCGAGAGTGGTGGCTTCCATCCGGAATATGAGCATTGCCGACCACCAGCACTGGCCTGCCATGAGGCTGACAAGTGGGACCGCACCCGGCTCCGGACGCTCCCGCCAGGCGAGTAACCCGGCTGTGACGCCGCCAGCAATCGAACCGATAAGTGCCAGCTTCATCAGCATCAATGGTACCACAACTTATAGTGAGTGGTGGCTAACGCTACAAATAAGATAGGGTAATTAAGGGAAAATCTATTTTGTCGAATTGTACTGTATGAACGTACAGTTCTGAGGTTATTTGAGTCTTTATCGGCACCGGACCCCAGTATCTGACTGAATGTTAGAACAACGGAGGCAACATGAGCACGAGCAGTGGCAATCGACTACACTCACCAGCGATGGTGAGCCTCCCGTCGCTACCGATACGGCCGAGACCGGCGATGATGCAGGATAGATAGGTAAGGCTGATCAGAAGCCAGACAGCCTTGGATAGCGTGAGAAAATTGTCGACCAGCGCGGTGATGAGCAGTGCGCCAGCGAGACTCGTCACCCCATAAAGGGCATATCGCGTACCTCTGATACCCAAGACGACTGGAAGCGTCTTGACACCTATCTCCCGATCTCCTGACTGGTCGCGGACGTTCGGAATCTCCGCCCGTACAAATGAACTCAGAAAAAAGAACAGGAAGATGATACCGGCCCTCGGGGTTAGCGCCCCGCCGACGAACGCCAGCGGCAGGAAGACGATGACGAGCGCCCACGCCCCGGCGACGAGGACGGAGTTGAGGATGAACACCTGTTTGAGTCGCTTGATGCTACCGGAGAAAGGAAGCCAGTCCTGCGCGTATGCGACCCAGACGGCGCCCGGGACCAACGCCAACGCGAAAGCGACCGGACCGCCGAGGACGGCCAGTGCGACTGCGAGACCGTAAGCGACCGCCGAAAGGGTGTAGAGCGGTCGGTGATACCGCTTGACGAAGGCGGTCCGTGCCGGCGTCGTCTGCTCGTCGGTTTCGACGTCGGCTACCCTGTCGTTGCCATACACCGCAAACGTCAGGAGCCCGGCCACCACCGGCGCCGGGCTCAGCGGCAGGGCGAGCAGTTTCGTGACGATGAGCACTTCGGCCACCGCGATGAACGCGAGGTACGCCGAACTGTAGAGAAGGAAGTCGCGGACCGGTTTACCGAGTCGGTGCAGGAACGCTCGTATTGGACGGTTCGATACTGACGAATCGTTCGTATTCCATGGATTGATTGCCATCGCTGCGTCTAAACATTTCTCGGAGGACACGGAAAATTATTCCCCATCAACGTTCGAAAAAGGCATGAAAGGTAAAGGAGGAGAAACGTGTTCGTCCGCGCAACCGTCCGCAAGCACGTAGCGTCGGCCCGGGGTCGGAATACATCACATCACAGCGGTAACAGCGCGGAAGCCCACCCGCTTTAGCGGTGGGAGGAAGCGCGTAAGCTTGATTTGACTTCGGGAAGAACGGTAACACACGTCCATC
>PXRT01000017.1:270721-293850 GCA_003020925.1 Halobacteriales archaeon QS_6_64_34
CCCTTCTTAGAAAGGAAGGAGCGTGGGGCTTTCGTGTGGGAGCGCGAAGTGCGGGAGTCCACCGACAAGCCAACGGCTTCAGCCGTTGGTAGCTGACTCCGTCTCAGTCCCCGTTCACCCTGGCGCCTGCGGCCTGTGTGATGTGGGCGAACGTCACCAGCCCCAGGCCCCCGACGAGGAAGACGACGCTGACGCCGAAAGCGAGCGCGCCCCCGAGCGCGGCGACGCCGTGGCCGGTCCTTAGGACCGCGCTGGGCAACTCAGATACGTGTCTTTTTATACACCCTTCTCCAATCAAATTCCGATGGTCCCCCGATTTGGATGGCTCGGTCGCGCAAAGCGCCAGCTATCCCGGGACCTCCGGGCGGACCCGTATCTCAAGTATCTCCTGATAGGGGCGCTGGTGCTCGCCGGCTTTGGCTTCTGGCACCGCATCCCGAATTTCGCGACGTGGGACGAACACGACCGGGTACTGGACGCGCTGGTCGCCTACGCCGAAATCGTCAACGACCCCAGCCTCCACGGCGTCCGCGAAGGGGTGTCCTGGAGCCGGGCGCCCTTCGGCGCGACGCTGTGGGTGTACGCGCTGGCGGTGTTGCCGGTCGTCCTGGTCGCGCTCGCCACCGGACAGGGCGACGCCATCGCGGCGATGCGGGACCCGGCCTACGTCTACGCCCACTACCCGGTCTGGGCGGAGACGCCCCGCTGGATATGGACCTGGTCCATCGCGTTCGTCCGGCTGACGAACGTCGTCTTCGCCGTCGTCACAGTGTATCTCCTCTACCGGCTGGGTACTCGACTCGCGGACCGTGCCACGGGCCGGCTCGCCGCCCTCCTGTTAACGCTGACGTTTGGCTTCCTCAAGATGGCCAAGGAGGGCGGCGAGGACATCCCCGCGACGATGTGTTTCGTCGCGGCGCTGTACTTCCTCGTCGGCTACGTCCGGACCGGCGAGCGACGCCAGTTCTACGCCGGGTGCGTAGCCGGCGGCCTCGCCATAGCGTTCAAGCTCACGCTCGGGCTCGTCGTGCCGATTATCGCTCTCGCCTTCCTGTTGCGGGCCCGCGTTGAGGACGGCTCGCCCCGGCGGGTGCTGTGGCAGCCCCGACTGCTCGTCGCTGGGGCCACACTGGGTGCGCTCATGATAGTGGTCGGTCATCCGACGGCGCTGGTCGGGGACTTCGAGGCGGTGGGACACCGCTGGTTCGGCCGGTTCGGTCGGACGAACCGCCACGTCGGGCCGACGGCGCCGACGTGGTGGTGGTTCCTGCGGACCTACGGGAGCGCCTTCGGCTGGCCGCTCCTGGTCGGTGCCATCGGTGGGCTGGTCGCCAGCGTCGCCTATCTCGCCCGCCACGCGCCGGGCCGGGGCGCGCTCGGAGAGCGGGTCCCCGGCTTCGACGAGCGGGTGTTGCTGGTCGGTTCGCTCGCCGTCTTCATCCTGTTTTACGCGCAGTGGCACGACTGGCGCGTCCACCACATCCTGCCGACCTTCCCGCTCGCGGCGCTGTTGCTCGCCGACTCGCTCGACCGGCTGCGTGACCACCGCCAGCGGGTCGGCCACGTGGCACTGGCGTTCGTCGTCGTGACCTCGGCCGTCTACGCGGGCGTCGGCGTCGGGCAGTTCGCCTCGATGCCGCGGGACGAGGCGACCGAGTGGCTCAACGAGAACGCCGAGGAGGACGCCACGATGGAGGTGTACTTCCATGCCTTCTTCGAGAACGCCATCCCACACGGGATGGACCTCATCATCCCGCCGGAAAACAATGCCGAGACGGAACCCTGTCCGGACTACATTCAGGTGGGGGAGAAGGAACTGTTGTACCTGCAGGACATCCCCCAGTCCCAGCGGAGTTCCGAGGTCGACTTCTATCCGGGCCCCCGCCAGGAGTACATCCGGGCGCTAATGGACGGCGAGTACAACTACGAGGTCGTCGCGGAGTTCGGCGAGCGACCGCCGAACTTCGTCCCCCACCGTCCGGAGCCGGGGTCGTTACGGGAGCTATGGCCGCTGGGCGTCTACCCCCACAGCGACCAGTACGGCGACGAGCAGGAACTCGCCAGCGACCAGTACGTCGCCATCTTACAGCTAAAGGGCGAGTGTGACGAGTCCCGTGACCCGCCGTGGTGACGATTTAGTTCACGGCCCCGATACCGGCGAGGACGGCGAAGCCGGCGGCGGCAAACCAGCCGAACCAGCCGACGGTAAGCCGGTGATAACAAACCGCCGAAGCCACCCACCGTCGCCCGATGAGCACGGACACCCCCGCTGACCACTGCGACACCGTCATCGACACCGTCTCTCGGGCCGTCATCGTCGAGCGCGAAACGCTTGAGACCCTCCTCTCGGGCTTTCTGGCCCGGGGCCACGTCCTGCTCGAGGACGTCCCCGGCACTGGCAAGACGCTGACCGCTCGCTCGCTGGCCGGCGCGCTCGGACTCTCCTTTACACGCATCCAGTTCACGCCGGACCTCCTGCCAGCTGACGTGACCGGTAGCTACGTCTTCGACGAGCAGTCCGGCGATTTCCAGTTCCGGCCCGGCCCAATCTTCGGTAACGTCGTCCTGGCCGACGAGATAAACCGGGCCTCACCCAAGACCCAGGCCGCGCTACTGGAGGCGATGGCCGAGGGCCAGGTCACCATCGAGGGGCGGACCCACGACCTCCCCGACCCCTTTTTCGTCATCGCGACCCAGAACCCAATCGAGCAGGACGGCACCTTCCCGCTGCCCGAAGCACAGGTCGACCGCTTCATCGTGAAGACGAGCCTGGGGTATCCCGACGAGGCCGGCGAGCGCGAACTCGTCGACCGCCGGGCCGCCCGCACCGACCGGACCCCGGACGTGCGGCCCAGTCCCGGCGTCGACCCAGCGGGGCTCCGACAGGTGCCCGAACGGGTCCACGTCGCCGACGAGGTCCGGGATTACGTAGTCGACCTGGCCAGAGCGACTCGCGGGGACGGCCGCGTCGAAACCGGTGTCTCCCCCCGGGGGACCCAGCGGCTGTTCGAGGCGGTCAGGGCGCTTGCGGTCGTCTGTGGCCGCGACTACGTCACGCCCGACCACGTCGCCGAAATCGCGCCGGTCGTGCTGGCCCACCGGCTCGTCCTGACGCCAGATGCCCGCGTCGAGGACGTGTCGAAAGTGACAGTCGTCGGGGACTTGCTCGAGGACGTGCCGGTGCCGACGGTCACCTATACAAGAGCGCCAGCAGAGTGACCGCAGCGCCGAGCAGGAGCACGAGCGCGCCCAGTGACAGGGTCGCCCCGTAGTCGTAGATGATAAGCGCCACAACCACAGTGACGGCGCCGTAGGCCGACGTGGCGCCGGTGTGGAGCAGCTCTACGGAGCGTGTCTCGGCGTCGG
Source organism: Halobacteriales archaeon QS_6_64_34 (assembly GCA_003020925.1). Lineage (GTDB taxonomy): Archaea > Halobacteriota > Halobacteria > Halobacteriales > Haloarculaceae > Haloarcula. Next base: position 274,088 of record PXRT01000017.1, read on the forward strand.
TACGAAGCTGTTCGCCGAGGCTGATGCCGTGTTCCGCGACGTCCCAGGCGGCGATGGCGGCGGCCGTCGCGCCCAGCAGGCGCAGCGGCCCGGCGCCCTCGAAGATACCGACCAGCCCCACGCCGACGACCATCGCTGCCAGTCCGGCCGAGACGAACCGGCGGGCAAACCGCCCCCGGAGCGGTCGGAGCCCGAGTCCCAGGAGCGCGATACCGACCAGCCCCGGCACCAGTTCGATGCTGTGGCGCGGGTCGGCGAGGGTCTCGCCACGGAGTATCGACCCCAGGACGAGCGCCGCGCCAAGCGCCGTCGGGAGCCACCCGAGGGGGAGAGCTGTCGCGAACTCGCGACCGCCGACGACGAGGAGACCGGCGCCCACGACGGCGGCGACGATGGCGACGCGCTGGGCGACTGTCGGCGAGAGTATCGCCGTCGAGACGGCGGCAAGCAGGAGCGCGAGGGCGGTGGCGAGCGGCGTCGGACGGTGGCTGACACCGCTCACGCGGACCACCGCCGTTTCTCCTCGGCGAGCAGCACCGTCCCCAGCGGCGTCTCCGGGTCCCAGTCGACGACCGGGACGTCTGCCCCCCGGAGTGCCCGCAGTCGGTGACGCCGTTCCCGGCGGGCCAGCCGCTGTCCCAGACTCCCCTCGGCCGTCACGTCCGGGCTGATGACTGTCGTGGTGTGGCCCGACGCGGCGAGGGTCCGGACGGTCTCGACAATGTGCTCGTCCGACAGGGGCGAGAGGACGACGACCTGCGTGTCGGTTCCGAGCTGTTTCCGGAGCAGCGTCGCCTGCCGGTCGAGTTCGTCGTCACTTCCTATCCCCTCGGCGCCGCCGCGTGCCCGTACCTGACCCGGCGGCGTCGCGTCGAAGGCCGGATGAGTGGCCAGCAGCTGCCACAGCGCCGTCTCGTGGTCGGTCCCGACGCCGGGGGCGCGGAAACACAGCTCACGGCCGAAGGCAGCAAGCCCGACGGCGTCACGGGTGTCCGACAGCGCCGAGACCAGCTGCTCGACGCCCGCCAGACAGTGGGCGACCGCGTTGGGCCGGCCGTCGGCCTCGGCCCGGTAGGCCGCCGGGCGGGCGTCGACCAGCAGGAGCACGGACGCGGGCCGCTCCTCGCGGAACTCGACGGTGGTCAACTCGCCGGTTCTGGCCCACCGTTTCGAATCGATGCGGCCTATCGGGTCGCCGGGGCGGTACTCCCGGACCGAGTGGAACTCGATGCCGCTGCCGCCCTCGTCGGTGACCAGCCGGCCCGCGTAGCCGTCGGGCTGTGGCCGGATGGGGAGTTCGGGGACGGCGTCTTCGACCTGTATCTCGGTGCCGGCGGCGACCGTCGTCTCGACTTCGTGAGCGCCCGTGATGTCGCGGGCGATGACCGTCGCCGGGTCGAACTGGTGGCGGCCGGGCTCGCTCTCGACGGCGTAGCTGAACTCGGTCGTCTCGCCCGGCCGGAGCACGGCGGCGTGCCGGGGGCTCCCCCCGGCGACCGAGAGCATCGCCGGGACGCCGTCGATGACTCGACAATCGGCGAGTGTGTGGCTGCCGGTGTTCGTCACCCTGGTCGTGACCGTCACCGGCTCGCCGCAGGCCGGTCGGGCGTCGCCGAGGTGTCGCTCCAGTTCGAGGTCGACCGTCGGCGGGCGGGACAGTTTCGGATAGGCCGCAAGGCCCGCGCCCACGACGCCGGCAAGCAGCGTCGCGGGCCGGTCGGTCAGGACGCCGACGGCCACGAACAGCAGCGCCACGGCGACGATACCGCGCCAGCGCCCGGTCGCCCGGACCGTCACCGGCCACCACCGCCCTCGACCAGCGCCCGGGCGGCCCGACGGGCCCCGTACTGGGTCCAGGAGTCGCCCCGCAGCATTGGTCGCAGGCGTTGGGTCACCGTCGGCCCGGCCGACTCGGACAGATAGCGGGCCGCGACCGGGTCGTCGGTCCAGGCCCCCGACTCGACGCGCTCTCTGGCGGCGGTTCTGCTCCGCCCGGTCCCGAGTTCGCTGTAGACGGCGGCGGTCCGGAGTCGCCCGCGAAGGTACTCGCGGTCGCTTCGGTCCAGCCGCCACGGCCACCGGGCGAGCAGGTCGTCGACTCGCTCGCCCGGTCGCGGGGCGTTCGGCACCGTCTCCGGGTCCGGCGGGGCCGCCTGCTCGACCCGACCCGTCGCGCGCCGGGCGACCGCCCAGCCGAGGACGGCCAGTGCGACGCCGCCGAAGGCGCCAAGCAGGAAGTAGTCGTTGCCGAGCCAGGCGACGACCGCCTCGACGGGCAACAGCGCCACGACGCCGGGGACCAGCGCCAGCCCGACGGCGACGACGCTGGCGACCGCGAGCGCGAGCTGACCGAGGCGACGGGCGGTCGCGTTCACGCGCGCTCTCCCTCGAGGCGGGCGAGCGTCTCGCGAGCGAGGCGGACCTGCTCGTCGGAGGGCGGTGTCGTCCCGTACTGGACGTCCTCGAAGGTCCGCCGGAGCCGCTCGACAGCGCCCGGGTCGAAGCCCCGCTCGACCGCGTGGCGGGCACAGTCGCGGGGCGTCCGCGTGCGGGGTCGGTCGATACCGGCCCGCTCTATCAGTTCGACCCACGCCCGCTCGACCTCGTTTCCCGGGGCCGGTTCAAGCGGCTCGGCTGCCGGGCCACCGTCGCCGCGACCGAGCGCCCGTCGGAGCCGGTCCCGGTAGCGGTAGGCGGCGGCTACGACCGCAACGAGGAGGGCGACCCACCACGGCCAGCCGGTGGGGACGGGGCCGCTCTCGCTCGGGGCGTCCGACCCGGACTGCTCGGCGCCCTGCCGGTCGGCGCTCTCGGCCCGCGACTCCCCACTGCCGGCCTGTTCGGGCACCCCGTTGCCCGGTTCCTCGCCGGCCTGTTGTGCGGACGAGCCGCTGCCGCTGTTCTGGCTGTCACCGCTCCCGCTGGTGCTTTCCTGGTACGTCTCGTCGACGTTCTGTGCGGCCGCCTCTACCTCACCCTGGCCGTCGTCGCCCAGCGGTAACCTGTCCCACTGGACGTCGACCGCGTCGGCCGGGTCCGTCGACATCGACGCCCCGAGCGTCGACGCCGAGAGCCCGATGGCGGCGATAACGACGATTGCCATCCCGGCCGAGAGTATCCGTTCGGTGTGCATTCGGCTGGTCCCGCCTGGGGGACAGCTGGGCCTTGTTATAGGCCGATTATCGGCCCGTAGCGGCCACGAACCGTGCTATTTCGCGACCCACCCCGTCCGTCACACCTCCCGCCGAAGGACCCGAATTCTCATCACCCATGACTGTCAAACACGGGTCGATGAACGTCAGTATCGTCGGCAGCGGCTACGTCGGCACCACAGTCGCGGCGTGTCTGGCCGACCTGGGCCACGAGGTCACGACGATAGATATCGACGAGACAATCGTCGACGCTATCAACGACGGCGAGTCGCCGATTCACGAACCGGGCCTGGACGAACTGGTCGCCGAACACGGCGGGGAACGGCTGCGCGCGACGACGGAGTACGACACTGTCCGGACCACCGACCTCACGATGCTCGCGCTGCCGACGCCCTCGAACGACGACGGCAGCATCGACCTCGGGTACATGGAGGCCGGCGCTACGAGCGTCGGCGAGGCACTGGCCGAGGGCGGCGACGGGGACGCCCCCCACCTCGTCGTGACGAAATCCACGGTCATCCCCCGGACGACCGAGGAGCGACTCGCGCCCCGAATCGCCGAGGCCGGGCTGGAACGGGGCGAGGACTTTCTGGTCGCCTCGAACCCCGAGTTCCAGCGCGAGGGCACGGCCGTCGCGGACTTTCTGAACCCCGACAAACTGGTCTTTGGCGCCGACGACGAGCGGGCCTTCGACACCCTCAACCAGCTGTATGCACCCCTCAGGGAGGCCGCCGACGGCGACGTGCCCGTCGTCGAGACCGGCATCCCCGAGGCCGAGATGATAAAGTACGCCAACAACACCTTCCTCGCGAGCAAAGTCTCGCTCATCAACGACATCGGCAACGTCTGCAAGGAGTTCGGCGTCGACGCCTACGAGGTCGCCGAGGCCATCGGGCTTGACGACCGCATCGGCGAGCGGTTCCTGCGGAGCGGCGTGGGGTGGGGGGGTAGCTGTCTCACTGGCGACCAGCGGGTGATGGCAAAAGATGCAGATGGAGCGAAACTACTCACACTCACCGAATTCTTCGACCAGTACGTCTCCGATGGCGTTGTCGATGATGTGGCCGTGCTCAGCTCTGATACGGACGGCACGTTCGAGTTCAAATCAGTCCATGCGGCGACACGCCGGTCGTATGAAGGTGAACTCCACACGGTGCAGACGAAGATGAATAAGGAGGTCACCGTCACTGAAGATCATCCGATGGTGACTGTCGATAGGGGAAAAACCGATATCTGCGAGGCCGGCGAACTATCGCCCGGTGACCAGATACCCGTACAGACCACTCTCCCTGAGGACCCGGTTGGGGCTATTGATGTACTCGAACTCGTTGCTTCCTCTGAGCGGTTCGATAATCAGAACGTCTATCTGAAACCCTCGTTCGAACTGGAGGCAATCGACGACGAGTTCCGCAACGTCTTGGCCGACTACAACCGACAGTTCAACTACTCCAAACTCCACGACCTTGTTCGGAGCAACTACCTCCCGCTGGATGTGTTCCTCGAGTATGAAGACGAGTTGCCGATAGAACGTGCGGAACTGTCGCTATACACGACGGTCGGCGGCGGACAGACGTATATACCGGCGATTCTCGAAGCGGACGAGGCGTTTTGGCGGTTTATCGGCTACTACCTGAGCGAAGGTCACATCGACGCAGACGACTCCGCACGTGGTTCAAACGTTCGAAAGCGCGTCTTCTTGAGTTTCCATCCGTCCGACGAGGAGGCATACGTCTCGGACGTCGAATCGTTTTACGAGCGCCTTGGCATACGATACCGGACCGAAACTCAGGAGACTGCGACCCAAATAGAAGTTTCGAGCCGTGTCTTCGCCTATCTGCTAGAGTGGCTCGGCTGTGGAACCGGCTCGTACACGGCAGCGGTACCGGATTTTGCGCATCAAGAGACTACTGAGAGCCGGAAAGCACTCCTCTCAGGGTTGTTCCGGGGAGATGGTCATATCGAATATACGAACCACTCGAACGCTGTCGTGTACGACTACGGCTCTGTCAGCGAAGAACTCATCCAGGGGATGCAGTTTCTCCTCCACAGTCTGGGTATCGTCCCCAGTTACAAGACATCACAGTCAGCAAAATCCACGAAGCCGGCTCACTTCCTGCGTGTGAGTTCGAAACGACAGATTGCGATGCTCAAAGAGATGTTCCTGCCTGCGGAACAACAGAGAATTCAGCGGCGACTTGACGCATACGACCGGAATATCAAATCTACTGGGCACGCTGATGGTGGCACCCACACGACGGTTGCGGTCCGGAATACAACCGTCGAAGATGCGTCGACCGATGTGTACTCGCTCGAAGTCGCGGACAACCACACGTTCGTCACGACAGATGGGCTAGTCGTCCACAACTGCTTCCCGAAAGACACCGACGCAATCATCGCCGCTGCTCGCGAGGAAGGCTACGACCCGGCGGTGCTGTCGGCTGCGGTCGAACTCAACGACGCCCAGCCTGAGCGCCTGCTGGCCCTGCTTTCCGACCACGTCGACGTGGCGGGCAAGCGAATCGCCGTCCTCGGGCTGGCGTTCAAACCCGGCACCGACGACATCCGGAACACTCGCGCTGTCCCGGTCATCGACGACCTCCGCGAGCGCGGGGCCGAAATCGTCGCCTACGACCCGGTCGCGACGGAGAACATGCGCGAGAAATATCCGGATATCGAGTACGCCGAGTCTGCTGCAGCGGCACTGGAGGGCGCTTCGGGTGCCGTCGTCGTCACCGACTGGGACGAGTTCGCTGCGCTGGATAGCGAGTTCGAAGCGATGGCCGACCCCGTCGTGGTCGACGGGCGGCGAATCGTACAGCGCCGCGAGGGAATCACCTACGAAGGGCTGACCTGGTGAGCTACTCGTCGGCGACGAGGTGCCGGTCGGCCGCGACAACGACGGTCGCAAACGACAGTGCGGCGACGAGTGAGAGGACGCCGCCGGTCACCGCGAGCCCGTGCACCCGCCGCCAGTGGTCGCGCTCGAAGGCCAGCGTGATGAGGCCGGCGACGATGAGTACGCCCCCCAGCGTCGACAGCGGCTCAAAGGAGAACGGCACGCCGAGCGCGGCGGACACGGCGTCGGCGTCGAGCACGATATCGACCTTCACCAGGTCGGGAATCGCCGCGCCGCCCACCCCGACGACGACCCACCGGTGGGTGAGCCAGTCGACGCGCCAGGAGGCGATAGTACCGAGCGCAAACGCCACCAGGAGGTGGGTCAGCAGGTCAGCCATTTCGGGCCTCCAGGGTCCAGGTTTCGCGGTCGAGGCGCCACTGTCGGCGGAAGACGACGAGGAATCCGAGCGCGCCGACCACGGACACGCCGTACTTGTACCACTCCGCACCGCCGCTGTCGTTGACGACGACGATACTCTTGGCCAGAATCGCCCGTTCGGGCCGCAGTTCGCCGTACACCTGCACGACGCCGCCCGATTCCACAGCGGCCGACGCGCCGGTGACGCGGAGAGTGACAGTGACGCCCTCCGACTCGGACTCTATGACCAACTCGCTCCCGTCGACGGCGGCCACGGTTCCGAATATTAGGGCCGTCTCGCCGACGTGGCTGTCGTAGTCGGCCGCCAACTCGTGGGGTTCCGGATAGGGAAATCGGGCGTCGCTCGTCGCGTCCTCGTGGACGAACAGGCCACCAAGCGCCGACAGCAACAGCGCCGCCAGGAGGAGCCGCTTCCACGTGTTCATCGCTCCATGGCCACCTGAATCGTCCTGCGTCTTCAGTTACCCGACTCGAAGCTCTCCCGGACGACGGACTCGACGTCGTATCTCGTCTCCCAGCCGAGCCGCTTCCGTGTGGCGGTCGTGTCGACGGGGAACTCCGAGACGAGCGTCTCCTCGCCGGCCCGGGGGTTCTCGACGAGTTCGACGTCGACCTCGTGGCCGTGTTCGGCCGCGACCGACTGGACGAGTTCGGCGACGGTCTCGACGCCGGGGTCCTCGTCGCTGGCGACTTCGTACTTCTCGACGCCGGTCTCGCCCGCTTCGAGTTGCTCGACCAGCCGCTCGGCGCTGCGCAGGTAGGCCCGGGCCACGTCCTTGACGTGGACGAAGTTGCGACACTGGGTGCCCGGTTCGTACACCGTCAGCGTCTCGCCCGCTTTCGCCCGCGAGAGAAAGAAGTTGATGACGGTCCCCTTGGATATCTCCCGGCCGTCGATTTCGTGGCCGCCGTAGAGGTTGGAAATCATGAACTGGTGGGCCGGGAAGGCGCCATCGGCGAAGTCCTCGATGGCCCGCTCGCTCAGTAGTTTCGTCCGGCCATACCAGTTCATCGGGTCCCGTGGATGGTCGACCGTGATGGGGAACTGTTCGGGGTCGCCCAGGACGGCCATCGAGAAGGGGAATATCATGGCCGCGCCGGTCTTCCGGCAGAACCACGCGACGTTTTCGGTCCCCTGGACGTTACACTCGTAGGCGAGGTCCTGATTTGTCTCGCAGTCGTCGACGCCCGAAATCGCCGCGAGATGCATCACGACGTCGGCGCCCGCCAGGGCCGCTTCGAGGCGCTCGCGGTTCCGGATGTCGACGTGTTCGACGTCGACATCGCCGACGCCCCGGACGTCGCCGAGGTAGTAGTTGTCGACGGCGGTTATCTCCCAGTCGGGGTGCTGTGCCTCGAGTTCGACGAGGACGCGGCTGCCGATGTAGCCGGCCGCGCCCGTGATAGCGATGTGTGTCTCAGCCATGAGTGAACGTCCGTGCGATATCGCGGACCCCCTCTCGGAGGGTGGTTTCGGGCGCAAAGCCCGTCGCTGCCAGCCGGTCGAAGTTGACGTGATACGAGGGGCCGGGGTGTTCGTCCTCCAGGTAGGTGATGTCGACCGCACCGACCTCGTCGTCGACGATATCCGCTATCTCCGATATCCGATAGTTGGCGTCGTTGTGCCCGACGTTGTAGAGTCGCTCCTCCCAGGCGCCGGGTTCGAGGGCGGCGTGTTTGTACGCCCGGGCGGCGTCGCTGACGTGGATGAAGGGCCGCCAGTTCGACCCGTCGCCGTAGACGGTGAGGGTGCGCCCGGTAAGGGCCCGGAAGACGAAGTAGTTCACGACGAGGTTGAACCGGATGCCCGGCGAGTACCCGAAGTTCGTCGCCATCCGCAACGCGGTGCCGTCCATCCCGAACTCCTCGCAGTACTCCCGGAGGAGCGTCTCCGAATCGAGTTTCGTCTCGGCGTAGGGGTTGATGGGGTCGGGGTCGACCGTCTCGTCGATGTCGGTACTGGTCGCGCGGCCGTAGACGTTACACGAGGAGGCGAAGACGACGTTGTCGACGCCCAGTTTCCCGGCGGCGGTCAGGACGTTCTCGGTGCCGTCGTAGTTGACCGCGACGGTCTCCTCGCGGCGGTCGTGGGTGCTATCCGCGCCCGTTATCGCGGCGAGGTGGACGACGGTGTCGACCCCGCGCATGGCGCTTTCGACGTCGCCGTACTCGCGGACGTCGCCGCGGCGGAACTCCAGTTTGCCATTGACCGCGCCCATGAGCGCTCGCGGCGAGCCCGAGGCGAGGCTGTCCAGTACGACCACCTCGCCGACTTCGTCGTCGTCGGCCAGTCGCGGAATCAGGTCGCTCCCGATGTAGCCACAGCCGCCCGTCACCAGCACGTCGGTCGTCATTCGTCGACGAGTACGCCCGGCAGGAAGCGGTCCTCGTGGGCCTCGATAGTGTCAGCGTACTGGGTCAGCGTCTCGAAGATGTCCGAGACGCCCTCCTCGAAGGTCTGGTCTTGCTCGCCGATGAGGGCCTCGTAGCGGTCGTACTCGATTTCCATCTTGTGGGTCTCGTCCTCGTCGCGCGGGTTCTGGAAGTGCTCGACGGCGACGTCGAGGTCGAACTCCCCGCCCACCTCGGCGATGGTCTCGGCGATTTCGACGATGCTGATGGCGCGGGTGACCTGGTTGTACACCGTCAGCCCCTCGGGTCGGTCGTCGGGGTCACCGAGTGCGAGCTGGGCCAGCCCCTCGACGGCGTCCTCCAGGGCGACGAACGGTTTGCGTTGCTCACCCTTGCCATAGACCGTGACGGGATAGCCCGCGACGGCCTGCGCACAGAAGCGGTGCGTGACCGTCCCGAAGTAGTAGTCGAAGTCAAAGCGGGTCTTGAGCCGGTCGTCCTCCCGGGTCTCCTCGGTTTCGGTGCCGTAGGTGATGGCCGTGCGCACGTCGGAGACGGGGATGTCGAACTGCTTGTGAGCCAGGCGCATGTTGGCCGCGTCGTGGGACTTGGTGAGGTGGTACCAGGAGCCGGCCATCGCCGGGAACGGCACCTCGTCGCGCTCGCCATCGTTCTCCATCGTCGCGCCGCCCTCCGGGATGGGGAACTCCGGCGCGCCGTAGACGCCCGTCGTCGTCGTCTCGATGAAGTGCGTGTCCGTGAGGTCGTTTTCCTCTAAGCCCCACAGGAGGTTCCGCGTGGACTGGAGGTTGTTGTACTGCGTGAAGTTCGCGCGCTCGCCGTTAATCTGGGAGTAGGGCGCGGCGGGCTGGGCGGCCGCGTGGACGACGGCGTCCGGTTCGTGGACCTGCAGCAGTTCGTCGACGAAGGCCCGCTCGACGAGGTCGCCCTCGACGAAAGACATGTTCCGGATGCCGAGCGTCTCCCGGGCGGCGTCGAGGCGCTCGTCGATGGATACGACGGGGACGGCGCTGGTCGAACCGATATCTTCGACCCACTCGCGGCGGCCGAAGTTGTCTACCAGAACCACTCGGTCGTCCGTTCGCGACGCGATACGAAGCGCCGTGGGCCAGCCGATGTAGCCGTCTGCCCCGGTTACCAGTGTCGTCATTAGTTACTCAGCCTGTGAGTAACTTTCCGGTCGTAAATATCTTCCGTGATAGCTGTCCCGCTGCCTACACGAGGTCGAACCGCTCGAAGTACTCGGTGACGTACTCGTTGGCATCCGCCGGGGGTGCCGTCACGACACGATACTCGTCGTGCTGTTCGTTGAGAGTGATTGTGGCCCCCGCCGCTGGCGTGAGACGGTAGATGACCGGGACGGTGTGGCGCGTCTCGACCCCGTCGACGGCGGAGGCCTCCCAGAAGTGCTCGCTGACACCCAGGCGCTCGATACGGGCCGTCTCCAGTCCCAGTTCTTCCTTGGCGACGCGGCGGGCCGCGTCGTCGAGTTGTTCGCCCTTGTACAGTCGACTCCCTGGCCAGAACCACTCGCCTTTCGCCGGTTCCTTCCGCCGTCGGGTCAGCAGTACCCCGCCGTCGTACTTGACGACGAGGTCCACACACGGCTGGGGGGCGTGATTGAGGCAGGTCGCGAACGTCTCCGGCGGGACGAACTCGTGTTGTCTGTCCATACGGACGACTCTGCAACCGCTGTCTAAGTGCCTAGGGTTTCGCAACCGTTAAATCGGCCCCGACACTCCTCCCGTATGCTATCGCACGGGCCGGTGGGGTAGCCTGGTATCCTTCGGCCTTCGGGTGGCCGTAACCGCGATTCGAATTCGCGCCGGCCCATTTTTCGACCGACCAACGACGGGAGCGGCCACGCGTGCGGACACCGAATCCCCTTACATTCGCTCCGCTCGGGCTTGGACCAACAACATTATGAGCGCGCTCACACTGCCGAAAGTATATGCGAGTGAACCGGTACAGGGGGTTTCTACTGCTTGCGCTCTGTCTCTCGGCGGTCGTCCAGGTCGCCTACCTGCGTTCACATCCGTTCCCGGCACTGCTGGGTGGGCTCTTTCTGGAGATGGCGACGACGGTCGCCGAGTCCGGCACGCTGCCGACGACGATTCACGGCTTTACGACCGAGGGCGTCCCCTTCGCCTACCCGCCGCTTGGGTTCTACGTCATGGCCGTCTTCCTGAAGCTGGGTGTCGACGGCGTGCAGCTGCTGCGCTTTGGCGCACCGATTGTTCTCCTGTGCATCGTCGCGCTCATCTATCACCTCACGGTGGTCCTCACTGACAGCCCCGAGACGGGGCTCGTCGCCGGCACCATCACCGGCACGCACGTCTCGCTGAACACCTATCTCGTCGGTGCGAGTGGCTTCGTTCGCGGGCTTGGCTTTCTGTTCATGCTGGTCGCGATGTTTGGAGCCTACCAGTACTACGCCGCCGACGGGGGCCGGCGGGCGCTCGCCGTCGCACTCGCCGGCTGGGCGCTCGTCGTGATGACCCATCCCGTCCACGCTGTGGCGGCGGGAGCGGGTGTCGCCGCCGCCTGGCTCGTCTGGGACCGCTCGCCACGCGGGCTCGCGGCCGGCGCGGGCATCGCTATTGGCGGGCTCGTCATCGCCAGCCCGTGGTGGCTCACCGTCGTCTCGAATCACGGGCCGGGCACCTTCTTCGCCGGTGCGGGCTCGCACGGCTCCGTCAACAGCAGCCTCTCTGACCTGGGGGAGTTCGTCGGCTGGTTCTGGGGGAGCAGCCACGTGCTGAACTGGCCGGCCGTCTTCGCGCTCGTCGGCGCCGCCGTACTGGTCGCACGCGGGGAGTGGGAACAGCCGGCCTGGCTGGCCGCGCCGGTCGTCCTCCTGGTGCCGCCCCACGGCCGGCTCGGAATCCTGTTCGTCGCGCCGCTGGGCGCGGTGGGATTCATGCTCGCGCTGTCGCTGCTGACCGACCTGGACATCGACCGCCCGGACATCGAGACGGACCGCTTTGCCCGTTTGCGCCCGTCCGGTGTCGACCTGCCGGACCCGTCCGGGCGACAGGTGGTCGCTATTGCCTTCTTCCTCGTCCTCGTCGGCCCGTTCGTGGGCCAGAACGTGGCCGCCGCGTCGGGGACGAGTCCCTACAGCCCGCTGCCGGTGTACGTCGACGCCGAGGACCGGTCGGCGATGGAGTGGATAGAGAGCGAGACCGCCGCCGACGCCCGGATTGCCGTGGTCGGCGGGTCGAGCGAGTGGGTCCCGTATCTGGCCAACCGCACGTCGGTCATCGTGAAGTACGGGACCGAGTGGTCCGGCGGGGACACCTTCGACAGACACGAGTCGGCCCAGAACCAGCTCACAAACTGCTGGAACGCCTCGTGTGTGAACGCGACGCTCGTCGACCACGAGTTTGCCTCGGAGGTCGATTACCTCTATGTCCCTTACGGCGGGTTCATGTCCGGCCGCAGCGGGACGACCATCCCCCCGGCGCTCCACGAGTCGCTGCTGGCGAGCGACCAGTTCACGGAGGTGTACCACAACAAGGGCGTCGGCATCTACGCATACAACCGAACCACAGCGGCGGGTGACCCGGGACGGCAACCCGTCGGCGCGTGACCGTCGGCGCCGAGGCGGTGGTCCCCGAACGGGCCGTCCCAGCTCAGTCGTTCGACGCCGACTCGACAGCGTCCCAGTCGACCGCCCAGCCGTCCTCGTACTCGAACTCGTCGGGCGCGTCCCCGGGGCCGTCGACGGCAAAGGAGAGGTAGTGCCGACCGTTAACTGCCTTGTGCTGCTCACAGACTGCTTCGTGCTGGCTCATGTCCGGAACAACTGTCGGTGGTGAAAAAAAGACTGCTGCTACCCCCTGCGCTGGGCGACCGTCCGGACAGCTCCGGCGTGTAAGTCTCTCCCACCCCGGGCCGAAAACATACCATCCCCGACGACGAAGGGCCGTCAATGCACGCAGGGGACATCGCAAGCCGACTCGACGAGGAACTCGACACCGGGGCGTACGCCGACGTCGACGCCAGCCCGAACGGGCTCCAGGTGGGGCCCACAGACCGCGAGGTCGAGACCGTCGCGGTCGCCGTCGACGCCGCCGTCGAGACCATCGAGCGGGCGAGTGCGGCCGGCGCGGACCTCCTGGTCACGCACCACGGCATCGTCTGGGGGTCAATCGAGCGCGTGACTGACTCGAACTACCGCCGCATCGCACCGCTGGTCGAGAACGACCTCGCGCTGTACGTCACACACCTGCCCCTGGACGGCCACCAGCAACTGGGCAACGCCGCCGGGCTGGCGGACCTGCTCGACCTCGTGAACCGCGCCCCCTTCGGCCGGATGGGCGGGGAGTACGTCGGCCAGCGGGGCCGCCTGGCCGAGGCGACGCCCCTTCCCGACCTCGTCGACCGGCTCGAGGCCGACCTCGACACCGGCGGTCGGGCGGTCCAGGCGCTCGAGTTCGGCCCGGAGACCGTCGAGGACGTCGCCATCGTCACCGGCAGCGGGGTCGACTGGCTCGGCGAGGCCGCCGACGCCGGCGCGGATGTCCTCGTCACCGGTGAGGGGAAACAGCAGGTCTACCACGAGGCCCGCGAGGCCGGCATCAACGTGGTGCTGGCGGGCCACTACGCCACCGAGACGTTCGGGGTCGAGGCGCTGGGGTCGGTGCTCGAAGACTGGGGCCTTGAGACGACCTCCATCGACTGTCCCACCGGGCTGTGATGTGCGGGGTCGACTACGCGGCAGTCGAGACCGACGATGAGGTCGTCGCCTGGTCCCGGGACTACTGCCGGGAGGTCCGCCGCCAGCGGGGCGTCGACGTGCGCTTTGACGGAGTCCCGCCACGGCGAGCGCGAGGGCGGCGACGCCGGTTACGGTTCCGGCGACGGCCGCTCGGGTCGACAGAAACCACGCCGTTCAAGCCCGCCGGCCCACCACTGGGGACAATGAGCGATAACGAGGACCGAGAGACGTTCTGTCACGACCCTATCGGCCACGCGGAAGCGCGTGCCGGGATGACTGTCGGCGAACTGGCCGAAAGCTACGGGCAAGTCGGCATCGGCGCCGCCGACCTCCACGAGGCCGTCGACATCTACGCCGAGATGTTAGACGACGACGTGACGACGTTCGTCGGCCTGGCCGGTGCGATGGTCCCGACGGGGATGCGCGCTATCGTCTCCGAACTCATCCGGGACGGCCACATCGACGTGCTGGTGACGACGGGCGCCAACTGCACCCACGACACCATCGAGGCCATCGGCGGCAAACACCACCACGGCGAGGTGACGGCGGCGGGCCACACCGAGCGCGAACACGACGAGAATCTGCGCGACGAGGGCGTCGACCGCATCTACAACGTCTATCTCCCACAGGAACACTTCGCGCTGTTCGAGAGCCATCTCCGCGAGGCGGTCTTTGGCGAGCTGGAGGCCGAGGGCGCGATCTCCATCCAGCGCATGACCGAGGAACTCGGCCGGGCCAACAGCGAGGTCAACGAGGCAAACGACGTCGCCGAAGACGCCGGGGTGCTGGCCGCCGCCTACGAGAACGACGTCCCGGTGTACTGCCCGGCCTTCCAGGATTCCGTGCTTGGCCTGCAGGCCTGGATGTACTCCCAGACGAGCGAGTTCACCGTCGACGCGCTCGCGGACATGACCGACATCACCGATATTGCCTACGAGGCCGACAGCGCCGGCGCGCTCGTGGTCGGTGGCGGCGTTCCGAAGAACTACGTCCTCCAGACGATGCTCGTCTCGCCCGACGCCTACGACTACGCCGTCCAGCTGACTCTCGACCCGTCAAACACCGGCGGGCTCTCGGGTGCAACGCTGGACGAGGCCCGCTCGTGGGGGAAACTGGAGAAAGACGCCCGCAACGTCTCCGTCTACGCCGACGCCACCATCACGCTGCCACTGGTCGTCGCGGCCGCTCGCGAGCGCATCGGGGAGTAACGGCGCTGGCGAGGGCTGGCCCCGGCTTACGACGTCGCTGTGCTTACTCTTATTGCCAGAGCAACTCCTCGTCGTCGACCAGTTCGTCGAGGTGGCCCTGCTGGAGATACCCCCCGAAGACGAGCACGCCTATCCCGAGCACGCCAAGCAGCATCGCGACCAGCGGGTTCGCGCCGCTGACGACGACCGAAGTCGCCGAAGCGATACACAACACGCCGGTCGCGACGGTGATAGCAAAGAGGACGCTCCGTCGGGCACCGACCTCCGAGTTATCGAACAGCTGTAAGTCCATCGTGAATCGTCAGTCACTACGCTCCGATATAGTTTATTTGTAATGGCCACGTCGCCCAGTAGCGTTACAATCAACGGTCTGGCTACTATTCCGTGGGGGAAGTAATCCGGGCTTGTCGTGTCGACTCCGCGCGACCAGCACAGCGAGCGCGGCGCGTGTCGGCCGCCGTGGACGCCGTTCTCGGCATCGCCCGGAGAAACAGCCATATACTAATGCCCGCTCGGTGCCGACGGCCACCGAATGATTTCCCGCTCGCTCACCGACGCGACCCCGACGGAGCAGGGCCGATGACATCACTCGACGGCGCCCCTGATATCAGGGGCGTCGACGCGACCGGACCGACCGACGGGACCACGCTCGTGTTCATCCACGGGGCAGTGCTCCAGCGGCGGATGTGGGCACCCCAGCGGGACGCACTGGCCGATGAGTTCCGGGTCGTCACAGTCGACCTGCCGGGACACGGCAACCGGACGGCGACCGACTTCGACCTGGGAGAATCGGTCTCGGTGTTGGGCCGGCTGTTCGAGGAGACGGGACCGGCGGTGCTGGTCGGGCTCTCGCTTGGGGGGTACGTGGCGACGGCCTACGCCTACGACAGCCCCGAGGACGTCGACGGGCTGGTGCTCTCGGGCAGCAGCGCGAACCCGGTCGGCGTCCTGGCGCCGCTCACCCGCGCCGTCGCCGGGGTCACACGGCTGGCGACCCGGAGCGACCGCATCGAGTCCAAGCTGGAAGCGTTCGCGGCGTGGTGGGTCGACCGGCGCGACATCACCGCCGAACAAAAACGGGAGATTATCGACGCGGGCTTTGCGCCACGGCAGTTCGGCGTCGCCGGGTCCGAGCTTGCTGGCCAGGACTTCCGGGCCGCCTTCGGCGAGTACGAGGGACCGGCGCTGGTACTGAACGGCCAGGGGGACCTCGTGAGTCGCCTGGGGGCCGGCGACCACGCGGCCGCCGCGAAACACGCCGTCGCCGAGGTTCTCGACGACACCGGGCACACCTGTAGTCTCGGCCGGCCGGAGGCGTACACGGCGGCGATTCGCCGCTTCGCCCACCGCGTGGAGACCCACGAGCGAGCGGGCGTCGGCCAGCGCTGAGTCCCCACAGCACAACATTGCTGTCGTGGGTCGGCCCCCGCGAGGAGTGCGGTCTAGATGTCGACCGGACAGCCGTTTATCTCGCCGCCGCGCATGCCGTCGGCAAGCCAGTAAATCGAGAGCGTCAACACCACGACCGCGCCGAGTGCGAACTCCAGGCCATCGAGCGGGAGAAAGAGCAGCGAGGTCGAGACGCCGAGAGGAACTGCTCCGTGCGGTCCAGCACGTTGTCGGTGTCGAACTGGTTCTGGGCCGCGAAGTAGTGGTCGAACAGCGCCCAGAACGCGCCCTCGCTGCGGGCGAAGGCCGACTCCAGGGCCTGTGTCGCCGGCTCCCCCCAGGGGTAGATAATCGGGTACGTCCGGACGACGTAGGCGCCCTCGCCCGCATCGACGATGTTCGCCTCGATTTCGGGCACCGCGTTCTCGTGGAACCGCCGACACTGCGTACACGAGGGGTCCTCGAAGGCCAGCACGACGTCGCCGCCAAGGTCGCCCTGTCGCGGCTGGTCTTCGAGCCCCGCTGTGGCCGGGTGGTCGTCGATGGACTGGCCGCTTCGCTCGGTGGTGGTCCCTCCGCTGCCACCACAGCCCGCGAGCGCGCCGACGACACCCGCGCTGGCGAGTGTCAGATATCGTCGCCTGTTCATACCCGAGAGTGGCGATGACTCCCTTTAGCCCTTGTTCCAATTCCCACCCGAAAGGGACAACCGACCGGGGCGGGTAGGTGCGCCCGGCCGATGACGAACCGGTGTTCCGAGCCGGGGTGACTCCCCGGCGGTGACGAACCCTATGAGTGCCGAGGCCGCTATTTTTGACGGTAGACGGCGTCTCTAGGACCATCTGTTCGTGGCCACAATAGACAGAAGCCCCGGTCAGGTCCTAACCGACCACGATTTTATTACCGATAGAGCACGAACGAACGTCTATGAACATCGTTCGGGACCCCGAGCACAGCGACGGTGCCCCGACCATCGAGGGGACCGGCATCCGGGTAAAAGACATCGCAGTGGCGTACGAGCACAGCGGGTACGAACCTGACGAGATCACCCAGCTGTACCCGGATCTCTCGCTCGGTGACATCCATCGTGCGCTCGCGTACTACTACGACAACATCGACGACTTCCGACCCGCCGAGCCTGCCACGGTATGAGGCCGCTGTACTGTGACGAGAGTATCTGGATCCCGGTCGCGGACGGACTCCGCCGTCGCGGCTGGGCCGTCCTCACCGCTCGTGACGAAGAGCGATTGGGCGATCCCGACCGGGAACACCTCTCGTACGCAGTCGAGAACGACTGGATTCTGGTGACGTTCGACGACGACTTCCTCTCACTCGTCGAAGGATCCGGCTTCGAGCACGCCGGAATCGTCTACATTCAACAGGCCGGGCGTGACATTGGAGACGTCGTGAAAGCGGTCGACGCACACCTCGAAACGCGTTCCGTAGACGACCGCAGTATTCATTACTGCTGATCATTCGACAGTACGGCAGGCAACGAGATGGAGGAGGCAGCACCCGGAGCCTGGAGAAGCAGCAATGAAACGAGCGGATTCTATAGCCGCGCTAAACACATTTACTATGGATAGATTGTGAGTCGTGAGTGCCGAGGCCGCTATTTTTGACGGTAGAACGCGTCTCTGAGCAGATATAGTCAGGGTCGCGGTAGACATAGGCCCTGGTCAGTCCAGCCCCCACCCGCCGCGTCGGATTGGAGGTAGTTGACCGATGAGAGAACGACACTCCGAACAGCAGCCGAAGGTTGATGAACGTGTATATCCGAGTATACGGTATATGAGTAAATCGGTTCGTATCTCCGAGGAGTTCCACGAGTTCGTGACGGCTCACAAGCGCGAAAACGAGACGATGGAAGAGACGCTTCGTCGGCTCATTGGGGGACCGCATCCCGAGGACGTCGCCGGGATACTCTCGTCTGACACGGCGACAGCCATGCGAGACCGTCTCGAAAATAAGCGCGAGACGGATACCGGAGAGAAACACGAACTCCGGGAGCGGTTCGAGTGATTCTCGATACGTCGTTCCTAATCGATCTCTTCGACGGTCGCGAGGGGGCCTTCGAGAAAGGTATTGAACTCTCCGAGACAAAGACCGTTCAGCGGGTTCCTTCACCGGTCGTCATGGAGCTTTCGTACGGTGCCGAGTTTGGCGATGAAGACGAACGGAGGAACGTCAGGAACGCGCTCCGGATGTATCCGGTCGTCGAACAGAACGAGACGATAGCTCATCGCGCCGGACAGCTGCTCGCGCGGGCCGACCAGGAAGCCGACGGCGAAAGCGGCATCGACAAAGTCGATCCGATGGTCGCGGCAGTCTCTGACGTCTACGACGAACCTGTCCTCACCGACAATGTCGGGGATTTCACAGCGCTCGGGGTCGATGTCGAGACGTACTGAGACGTGGATAGATTGTGGGTCGTGAGTGCCGAGGCCGCCATTTTTGAGGGTAGAAGGCGTCTCTGAGGGTATCTAGTTGTGGCCACGGTAGACATAGGCCCCAGTCAGATTCCCATTGAGCGAGCAGACACGGATTTATGAACGTTGCCGAGTAATCACGCTGTATGGCCGCCGAAATTTCCGACCGGGTTCGAGAAATCGCCGAGGCTCGCGGCCTTCCAGAGTCCGAAGTGTTCGAACGGGCACTCGAACGCGGGCTCGAAGACCTGTGGGAGGACCTAGTACTGGCACAGTACCTCGACGGAAAACTCGACCGCGAAGAAGCGGTCGAGCGGGTCGGTCGAACCAAAGTCGAACGAGCGGACCGAGAGCGTGAGGTAGTCGAGGAAGACGTGGACTGGGGCCTGAACGCGTGACGCTTGCGGCTGTCTCGGACGCAGGACCACTCATTCATCTCGCCGAAATCGATTCGCTCGAACTGCTCTCGACGTTTGACACGCTCCTCGTTCCAGAGACAGTTTACAGGGAGGTCGAGACCGGTGGTGTTCCAGACAGATTGGCCGACCTCTCGTACGAACTTGTCGAAGCCGACGAAAGTCGAATCGGAGCTGAAGAATTGGATGCCGGAGAACGCGCTGCGCTTGCGATTGCAGACGAGCGGGGAATCGTCCTCCTAACCGACGACCTCGCCGCCCGAGAGGCAGCATCGGACGCGGATGTCGAAGTACACGGCTCTATCGGCATCATTGCGCTCAGTTACGGCCGCGGACTACTCGACAGGGATGAATCGGCATCGCGTATGCGGGCACTCCAGCATGAGACGAGTCTCTTCGTGACCGAGGCAGTCGTAGAGCGCGGAATCCGGATACTGGACGAGCAGTGACGGAACGAGCGAACTCTATAGATGCGCTAAACACATTCACTATGGATAGATTGTGAGGCGTGAGTGCCGAGGCCGCCATTTTTGACGGTAAAACGCGTCTCTGAGCAGATATAGTCAGGGTCGCGGTAGACATAGGCCCTGGTCAGTCCAGCCCCCACCCGCCGCGTCGGATTGGAGATAGTTGACCGATGAGAGAACGACACTCCGAACAGCGGTCGTGTTTACTTTAGCAGAAACGGTCTCAGAGTGCCAGAAAGCCCCCGCGTTCTCAGCTCCCGCGACTCGCTGCGCTCGCGTAGCGTGCTTGCGTCACCGGGAGAGCTTTACTCTCCCGAGCCACGCGGCGA
>PXRT01000017.1:293997-295046 GCA_003020925.1 Halobacteriales archaeon QS_6_64_34
AGGACCGCAACGTAGTGAGGACCGCAGCGAGGCCCCCGACTGGAGCCAGCCGGGGCTTTCTGGCTGTTTGCCATCGCTGTCGATTAACTAAACACTGCCTATTCCGAGTATGGAAACCCGGGCGTGAACTCAAGTAGCCGCGAACCGTTCGTCGACTCATGAACGGGAAAACCGACGAACAACTCGCGGTGGCACTGTCCGATGACCTCATCGAGTTGGGGCTGACCGAGTACGAAGCCCGAACACTCGTTACGCTCGTTCGAATCGGAACGGGAACCGCCAAAGACATCGCGGACGCCGACGGCGTCCCACGCACACGCGTCTACGACGCCGCGGAAACACTCCAGAACATGGGGCTCGTCGACGTACAGCACGCGACCCCACAACGATACACCGTCATCTCACGTGACGCCATCGTTAGCAAACTCGACCTCTCCCGGAAGAACACCATCGAAGGGGTTGCCGAGAAACTCGGACGACTGGACACCACGGAACCCGCGACGGAGCAGTTCGGCACCTGGACTGTTGCCGGTCACGATGCCGTAAACCAACGCGTCCAGGAGTTCATCGACGAGGCCGACGACGAACTCATCTACCTCACGGTCGATGAGTACCTCACCGAAGACAACCTCGACACGCTCCGAAACGCAGACGACCGGGGCCTGGACATCTACATCGGTGGCATCTCCGACGACGTTCAAGGTCGCATCCAGGACGCCGTCCCGTCCGCAACACTGTTCGAGACGCTGCGGGAGTGGGCCGACACACCCGCGGGAACGCTGCTCATCACCGACAAGCAAACTGCCCTCGTCAGCGTGCGTGTTGAAGAGGTAGAAACCAAGGACACCGAGGAAGTCGCAATCTGGGGGACCGGTCACCGGAACAGTCTGGTCGTCGTACTCAGAGCGATATTCACGTGGCAACTCGAAACCTGCAGAGAGTAAACTCCTCGGGTAGTGTTTAGTTTAGTAGAAAACGCGGAAGAGAGCCAGAAAGCCCCGGCTGTCATCGGACGCGAAGCGTCCGATTGCCCGCGAGAGCGAAGCTCT
>PXRT01000017.1:295200-299781 GCA_003020925.1 Halobacteriales archaeon QS_6_64_34
CGGAAGAACACATCAGAAACTGCTATGACCGGATCAATCAGCGGAGAGGACACCAGATCGGTCGACGCGTACGGCCTCCTGAACCATCCGCTTCGACACCGGGTTCTCCTCGAACTCCCGAACCACGACAACCCCGTCCGGCTCCCCGTGCTCGCCGATAGCATACGCAGTTCGGAGATAGGGGGGAACGCAACACCTCACGACGATACGGCCGACTCCGAGGCAATGAGAATCGAACTCCATCACAACCACCTTCCGAAACTGGCGGCCGCTGGCTGGGTCGAATACGATTCCGAAACCCGGACAATCCGATACGAGTCCCGAATCGAAACCATCCAATCGGCGCTCCGGACGGCGGCGGACGGACTCGACCAGGTCCGTGCGGCTTATGACGAACGGACAGCGGGACTGGATTCACGACAGGAGTGACGAGTACGCGTTTCACCGAAAATTTGTACCAATTACACGTACTCCACCCATGGCACGCGACCTGGACAACGTCGACCGCGGTATCCTCTACATGCTCCAGAAGGACGCTCGGAACACCACGTCGGAGGACATCGCCGACAAGACGGGCGTCTCCGCCAGTACCATCCGTAACCGCCTCGACCGTCTCGAAGGCGACGGCATCATCGAGGGGTACCATCCCAAAATCGATTACGAGGCGGCCAATCTCCCGCTTCGTGTGATGTTCATGATCACTGCGCCGCCGAAACAGCGAAGCGATATCGTGAACAAGCTACTGGATATACAGGGTGTGGTAGACATCCGGGAGATGATTACCGGTAAGCGGAACATCCAGACCGAAGTAGTGGGCCGTGATACGAGCGACATCGTCCGTATTACCGACGCAATCCACGACCTCGGCGTCGAGGTCGAGAGTTCGGAGATAATGAAACGGCAGGAGATACAACCGTTCAATCACTTTTACTTCTCGGAAGCGGTCGATGACATGGACAGAGAGAGAAATGACATGGACCGGCAGGGAGATAACAATGAGAACGAATAGCTCACCATCGATGCTGATTTAGCAATATCTTTGCTGTAGTTCTCGACATCTGTCCGGTGTCGAGTGTGGGATATACCAAAACGACGGTGTATTCTACGAACCTGTCTATAGGTCATATTACAGATAAAAAACCCATATACCGTAGCCCTGTGTTTGTGTATATATGACTGGGAACAGGAAAATCGGGGACGCGTTATCGGAGCAGTACCATGCCACGTTCGACCCGACATCCGAACCGGGGAGCGCTGCAGTCGTGTCCTCGCTCTCGGAAGCGACCGACACGGATCCGGACGAAATAGAATCAATCGAATCCGTCGTGGACCCAATCGTTTTCGACGCGCTCATCCGACGACAGCGGCGTCCCATTCGGCTCAGTTTCGTGTACCACGAGCACCACGTGACCGTAGACACCGGTGGTGAAATCTGGATTCGGAACTCGGAGACAGCGGGTCAATCGGAGTTCGAGTGCAGCTTCGACGCGGACGAAGCCCCGTCTCACGAGGTGGTTCGAGCCATCGCGGCGGTAAAGGGAGCCGAGCCGACTGGCGTGGACCCGCTGTACGATTTCATCGACCCAGACGCGTTAGACGCGATGTTCGATGGCACCATCGAGACCGGCGAGCGCGACATACGCGTCTCGTTTCGGTTCGAGAACCTGGAGATTGAAGTCAGCGGAGACGGGCGTATAACGGTTTGTCCCACGACAGCCGTCGCGTGACCCGTTCGACAGAGACGGACTCCCCGTATTACTCTGTTCCAAACTCTTCCAAAGAATCTTTTTTTAACGGGGTTTTCGAGAACAAGGCAATAACATCTCCCGGTTGGATGACCGTTCTTCCTTTCGGGGTGAGTACTTCCCCGTTTCGTTCAATGCCAACTACAAGCATTTCGTCGGCCAGCAGCCCTTCTTCGACAGCCTGCTCGATAGTTTTATTTGCGACCCTGGCCTCCTCTGAGACGGTAAACTCGACGACTTCCGCGTCTCCAGCGAGACTCATAAAATCCGTCAATGACGGCCCTTTCGGTACGTCATCAGGACCGAAGAGACTGTATGGAGTGTGATATTCGTCTTCAACCACATTTTCCTCGTCAATTTCTAACCCGAGATTGGAGAGTTTATGCGCAGTTTGGGTGATGTCGTCAGTGTCCGCTCCGACAACGGTAATCACCAAGTTCGAAGAGCCGGCCATCAACTCTTGAACTGTGAGCACTCCAGGGATTTCCAGAGCAGACTGAGCCAGTCGTTTGCGGTCCGGAATAGAGGCCGTACATCTAAACTGGTACGTGACGTACCCCTCGATAGATTTATAATCGATATCAGCACGGTACCCCCGAAGAATATCTTCCTCTTTGAGCTGTTCAATCCGATTCCGAATCGTTGCTGGGGTTACGTCCATTTCCTCCGCAATGTCTGATGTTGACGTGTTCCGGGCATCTTCCGCTAAATAGTAGAGGATACGTTTATCGATCTCATCAACACGGTAAGCCATACAGGAACTAAGATTTGGGTTGATATAGGGTCTTCCCTGTTGTTCTGCAGTGGTCTGTAGAAGCAGCCACCAGCATAAGGCCCGTTGTCGGAACAAATCGACGGATGATTCGACGGTTAGATTAGCGATGTTCTTGTGGCTCGCCCGTGCAGTGTTTTGGTGGGGATATCTGACTCGTCGGAGCCGATTGGTGGGCCCATCTACTGTTCAGTAATTCCGGACTGATGATATTATTTTGCCATACAAAAATATATTGCCCTAATAATCCACTACAGAAAAATTAGATGGGAATATTTATTGCCAGGTAGAAATTTAGGGTATGATGGTTAGGCTTCATAACACCAACTCCAGTGTTCTAAAGCCTGTTCTGCAGGCACTGAAATGCACCTGGCTGGACTGGAAACGGCAAAATCGCCATCCAACCCATGACTCTATCAGGAACCGGTCATCCCGAAGATGTCCCTGCGGAACGTATCGCTGCACTTGAAGACAGCAGTGAGCGCGAACTCAGGGAACGGTCGGATGGAACGGACGAGGCACGCGGCCCGTTCGCCTACAGGGTCAAATGGGAACCGCATATCGACGACGAGGGGGTCGGTACAGATGGCACTATCTCGGGAAAGTCTATGAGGACCGGAGGCGATTCAGATGACTGAGCCGTTCTTCCTCTTCGAAATCGTTGCCGAAGAGTTCGACGGCTCCGGGATTGTCCTCGAAACGGGCCTCCGCTACGGAACCGATATCGCATCGTCAATTGTGGGTACAGCCCACGACAGTACTGCCGGACCGAGGGGTGAGCGAAGCGTGAGTGCGACCCGACTCCAGCCACGCGGAACGTCCACGAAAGGATAATCAATACTACACATGTACATCATCATTGTTGGAGCAGGTGACATCGGATCGCCACTGATCGACATTTCGACTCGGTCAGGCAACGAAGTTGTCGTTATTGAGCGGGACACGGAGAAAGCCGACGAAATCGCCAGTGAGTATGACTGTATGGTGCTGAACGCGGATGCAACTACGAAGGAGACACTAGAGGACGCCGGTGTGGAACGTGCTGACGCGATCATCTCGACGACTGATCAGGACGCGACCAACGTCATGGTCTGTCTGCTCGCCAAAGAGCTTGAGATTCCGGCAATTACGTCAGTCGTCCATAGCGCAGAACACATGAACCTCTTCCACCAGATTGGCGTGAACACGATCGAAAACCCGCAACAACTCATCGCGGAGTACCTGTATCGGGCAGTCGCGAGGCCGGCTATCGTCGACTACATGCAGGTCGGTAAGAAAGCAGAAGTCTTTGAAATTAGAGTTACCGAAGACGCACCTGTCGCGGGAAAGACACTCACAGAAGCTGGCGACGCGAACCTCTTACCGGACGAGGTCTTGATCGTTGCCATCGAGCGGGAGAACCAGGACAAGCCACTGACGCCCCGGGGAAATACCCGGATCAAGGCAAACGATCTGTTAACTGTTTATTCGGCACGGGGAGCGGAGCCGGCACTCACGGACATCTTCGGACACTACGAAGATAAGATGATGTGACCGAGGACTGAACGAGGGGTTACTAACATGTCTACTTCACTCACCGGTCGGCTTGGCGCTGTGACAGCCTCGAGAACAGTTGCGAGAGACATCGGCGCGCTTCAGGTACTCATCGGCGGACTGATGTCGGTACCGCTGCTTGTCTCCGTGGTCTATCAGGAGTGGTACAGTGCGCTGTCGTTCCTCATTGCGGCAGGGGTTACAACGCTTGCTGGCGGCGCCGCGTACACGTTGTGTGAGGATGCCCCAGAACCAAAACGGCATCACGCAATGATTGTCGCCGCACTCGGGTGGTTCATCACGGCAGCGTTCGGTGCCCTTCCGTTCATTATCGCGGCGTACATCACGCCACCAGCCGTGCTCGAGTCGTTCGTGCCGGCAGGTGCGAGCTATCAATCGAGTCTTCTCAATTTCCGGAATCCATTACATGCGTTCTTCGAGAGTATGAGCGGGTACACGACCACCGGCCTGACGATGAGCGTCCACGAGCCGTCGGTGGGACATGGATTCCTCTGGTATCGCTCCCAGATG